>CAYVCQ010000001.1:0-491897 GCA_964450405.1 uncultured Leptospirales bacterium
TACTCATCTTCCATTTCATTGTTCCGGTCTTTGCATCAAAATTTTTAGAATTGTGAGAGATGATTTTACCAGGATAAGTAATAATAAGATTTGTTTCCATACTATCTGTAAAAGGATTTCCCCACCGGGCCGAAAGTCTTTTTTTGTTCCCTTCAATCCGGAAATTATTATCACTTATCAAAGCTCCGAGGAAAGACAGAATATTTTTAAACTCACCCTGAATAACTGCATCAGTTGAAAGTTCTTTCTTATTCCGCAACTCCACTGTATAGTTAAACAACGGCATCCCGTTGATTATATCATCAGCCTCTTTTTTGTAACCGGTGAACAATTCACCCATCTCCTTTTTCTGCTCCTCCAGATTGGCTGAGCTTGAATGAACATTTATAAACTCCAATCGCGCATGCCCGGAATAGAGATCATTTTTATCAAGCGCAAGATAAATATTCAACTTATCCAGATCAAGACATGCTGTGAAGGAAAAGATTAAAAATAAAATCATTGGAAATAGAATCCGGTTAACAGCCGCCTTATTTTTATTTTTCATATGGCCCCCCTTATATTGGAAATATCAAATTACTGCCAGGCAGAGTTAATCCTCAAAATTAACAATGCAGGTCAGCATTACATAATACTCATTTTCATGATTTTTCACATAAAAACTCCTGCCGGCAGATAAAAAAACCGGGAATTCTTTAACCGGAATTACACCATTAAGTCCCAGATACATCCCTGGCGCAAAACCTCTATCTTTATTTTCACCGGTGTTACCGCTCTCTGAATTTTTTCTATTATAAACACCTGTAACTCCCGCTTCAAATCCTCCGAACAAAATCATTCCGGAAGCACCTGTTTTGAAATTAATACTTTCTTTATCAAACCTGTAGCCGGCATCGGCCGTTAAGAATCCTGAAAATATCCAGATAAAACCGTACCTGTAACTCAGATAAGCCGCACCATCCTTCCTGTCATCAGCCGAATAGCTATAATCTGCAGAGATACCGATTCCGTTGACAAGAGTCGAACCGGGATTATTTGCTGAAAGATTTTTCACTGGTAACGCCAGCATTGTTATAAAAGAGAGAACCGGTATATATTTAAAAAACAATCTCTTCATATTTAAGCACTCCATTTGTTATTTAAAACTGAAGAAATTCCCCGGCCTCAATTTATTCAGAAAGCAAAAAAAATGTAAGGCCGGGCAGAGTCTATTGAAACTTTTCTCTGCACATCCTGAGAAACCTGATACTCTTTGAAATGCAGAACCATCCTGCTAAAGAAAGAAATACTATAAAAAATGCAGACAGAGCAAGATGATGTTCCACGCTTCCCATATCAGAAACTAAAAGCAGTATATTTACAATCACAATAAAAACTGCCGCCGAAACGCCGGCAGCAAGCAATAGCATATTAAAATAATGAAGCAGTTTAGATATAAAATTTTTTCTTATTATAAACAATAAAAGCAGGCCTGCAGCGATATATAAAACAAACAATACTATTTCAGCACCCCATAATATAATATAACCTATACCGCTCATACTATTGGCAAAGAGCATGGATGGAAACAGCATAAACAGAGATGTAAAACAAAGCCCCTTACAGAATCTCATAGCACCTCCTAACCAGAAGCATAACATCAAACCATCAGCAGTGAAAACTTCTGATTATTTCTTAACTCATTGAATACAATAAACTGTTTATATCAAAAAATCAACAATAATTCCTCTTTAATAATCAAACAGTATAACCGACCCGACTGTAAAAGTTAAATATAATAGTACCACTCTGAACTGAAAGCCGTATTACTTTAATTTAATATACTATAAATAATTTTAACTTTGGGATACTGATTGACTATTTATGAAGAATGACAAAACTGGAAATTACATGCCATATAAAAAATAAACATGTATTTATATTATTTATAAATACATTGCACTTGCGGCATAACTAAGTAATCTCACAAAAGGAGCATCTCTTTCATGAAAATCAAATTTAAATGGATCGGCGGAGCAACATGGATTTTGCAGATTGATAATTTAAAAATTGCATGTGATCCGGTCCTCTGCTCCGCCGGCACTATCCAGGATTACAAATATTTTAAAACTAAACGTTTAAATAATCCGGTGTATGATGAATCTGATTTTAAAAATGTAAACCTCTGGCTGCTGACTCACAATCACGAAGACCATATTGACAAAACCGGTTTTGAAAAAATAAACAGAGATTCAGTAATCATCTCTCACAAAAGCCTGCGTACATTATTTAATAAAGACCTTTTCACCGGCTTAAGGTTTCTCACCCGGGATCAGGTTTCAGAATTTTCTTTTGAAGATTTCAATATTAAAGTTAAAGCTCTCCCGGCGATTCATGCCAGAAGAAAGCTATTAGGCCGTGCTGTGGGCAACGGAAACGGTTATCTTCTGGATATTACAGGGAAAGGTTTCCAATACCGCGTATTCATCACAGGGGATTCTGTTTACAGTAAAAGTATAATCAAAAATATTGGCACTTCAAAAATCGATTTAATAATTGCAAATGCAGGATCGGCAATGGTTGGGAGATCGTTCATGTCGCACATCATTGGAAGAATTACAAACAGTATCAGCGACATTAAAAAAATGAATTCGGATTTAAAACCTGTTATACTTATACCCGTTCACTGGGGAACATTCTCACATTATTCAGAAATGATTTCTCCGCAGTCATTTGATGACTGTGATAATGTTAAAATTGTTAATGTCGGGGAGAAAGTAGACTTACATTAGTTTCTTTCAAGTGCACAGTTACATCTTCAATATAACAAAAGAAATTGCACAATGATGCCCGAACAGCGAGTCAACATCACTCCGCAAAGACGATATCAATTAAGTGCCTCCTGAAGATACTGATAAGAGTCCTGAAAATTTTCAGTTGTAACTAAAACCGGTTTTTTATAAATTACAATAATTTTTGAGAACGGGACCGGGAAGCGTTTAGAGTCCCATGTTTTTTTAAATGTAATACAGAATGGTGTCTCAAATTTTACAGGTACTATCGGTACCCCTGACTGCATAGACATATGTAAAACACCTTTCTTTAGCCGGCCGGGCGGGCCATTAGGACCATCAGGGTTTATAAAGGTCGACCAGCCGTTTTTCAAATATTCTACGACTTCATCTGAAGCCTGTTTGCCATTATTTTCTGTCGATCCTAAAATTAATTTTTCAATTCCAACCAGCCTTATCAATACATGCATCCCTTTCATAAACCATGCAGGATGATTCATCCATACACTCTTCTTGTGACGGGTAAAAACATAAAAATACGGCGTATTATTATGATGCCATGAAGCTAGAATATAATTTGGTAATGGTGCAATATTTTCCAATCCTTTGAACTCAATTCTACATGTCACATGAAATAGTAAAATAAGTATATAACACAGTGTCCCTAATCCGTATCCGAAAATCCAGAAAACCGGTTTATAAAGCCAGGGAATATTATCTACACGATATTTTGTTTTCATAAACTAAATCTCTTATTATTTCTGTAATAAAGGGAAATCCATATAATGGCGAATCTCTCTCTTAACTATTATCAAATTGATTATTCCGGCAAATCAACTACATTTCTTACTCACAAATAAAAGAGATATATTAATTGGAAACTAATCTTCTATATATTGTCATGAATAAGAAGCCTTAGATTAAACAGCCGCATGCTTTAAGTTGACAATCGGCCGGGAAATATATAAATTTACTGTATGAATATGCTCTATTCTGCACTTTAACAACAGAGTCTTTGACATAGAAACATCATTCTATATTGATGTTTCTATGAACGATAATATACTTGAACGTGGTAATAAATGAAACTCAAAACACAACTGTACATTTACTTTGGATCTGCATTTCTGTTAATCCTGATAATCAGCAGTACTATTTTTTATATCTTTTTTCTCAACAATCTGAACGAATCAAATATTACATTTCTGCAGACTGCCGCGGCTGTCTGCATAGAAGATACTGATTTTCAGCAAATGCCCGGGCTGAATAATCCGGATAAGAAAGCCGAACTGCAGCAGGGCGAGTATTACAAAAATACTCTTGCTCATCTTTTCAGCCTGCAGCAGATTTATCACCTGGCGTATGTATACACAGCAGTTAAAAACGGAGATGGTTATCGTTTTATATTTGATACTGACAACAACAATGAAACCGATCCGGGGAAAATAACATTTCTAAAAGACTATGAGGAACCCCCCGCGGAAATGAAACTGGCTTATGCAACAGGAAACCAGGTGCTGACAAATAAACCATATACAGATGAATTTGGAACTTTTGTATCGCTCTTCACTCCCATTAAAGATAGTAATGGAAATGTTTATGCAGTACTCGGCCTTGATTACGACGTTAGTTATCTGAAACAGAAGAAAGTTCATATTTCGATAATCTTTGCTTCGATTCTGTGCCTGGCGGTAATTCTCACAATTTTTATTATTAATTTTGTTAGCCGTAAAATAACAGGACCTATGCGGATACTTTCGTCTAAATTTACCGATATCTCAACTGGCAATGCCGATCTGACAAAAGAACTCCCGCTCCAGAAGGTCGAAGAGATATCAAATGTCTCTTCAGGGTTCAATGAATTCCAGAAGAAGCTGAGGGATATAATAATTACAATCAAAGATACCTCATTAAGTCTGTCATCAGCAATGGAGGAGGTATCTGCCACTACTATTTCAATCTCCGAGAATATTCAGAAGCAGTCGGCAAAGGAATCAGTAATAATTGAAACTACAAAAGAAAACAACACAATGATTGAAGAGGTTGCCTTTGACACAGATGTGCAGTGCAACATCTCGGAGATACTCGGTTCAATGATCACTAAACTAAGTGATTCTATCAAGGAGCTGAGTATTGATGCAAAGGACGCAATGGAAATGTCGGGCAACGTAACATATAAAATTAATGAAGGGGAGAAATCTCTTCAATCACTCAACACTATTATGCAGAATGTCGAACACAGTTCAAAGGAAATGAACAGTATTGTTTCACTTATAAATGATATTTCCGATCAGATAAATCTTCTTTCGCTGAATGCTGCGATAGAATCAGCAAGGGCCGGAGATGCAGGCCGGGGCTTTGCAGTTGTTGCTGACGAAATAGGAAAGCTTGCAGATAAAACAGCTGTAAACATCAAGGATATAAATAACCTTATCAAGGTAAATGATTCATACATTAATGAGGGGATGACGAGCCTGAAGGATACAGTCTTATCGATAAATTCAATTATCATGGATATAAATAATATTACTTCAGTTATAAAAAAGATGTTTGATTCGATGCAGCAGCAGCTTATCTACGAGGAACAGACTAATCAGCAATCGGTCACAATGAAAACACTGACTGAACAGATAAAGAATTCAATAGACACCCACAGGGTATCGAGTTCAAGCATCCAGCAGAATGTTGAAGAGATAGGATCAATGGGACAGGATAATGCCGCAGCAATCGAGGAGCTTGCAGCTTCGACTGAGGAAATTGCAGCCATGTCACAGGATCTTGACAGAATGGTTAATCTTTTTAACACCTGAAGACTATTGTCCGGGTTAGTATTTCAGCTTCGACACTTCGGCAGGCTCACTTATTACGACTGATCATCATGAAAAAAGGAGGACTTAATAATAACAAATATGCTCTGCTTAAATTAAATTTGACTTTTGTTATAATTGTTTATATGCTTAAATAACAGAGAATTAAAATAATACTCTCCGCGCTTTATAACAGTTTTTTTATATGAGGAGTTGTTATGCCGAAACAAAAGATCAGAACGATACAGATCATATCTGTTTTAATACTTTCATCCGCTGTAATGTTGACAACACTTTTCTGTACATCCCGGAAAGAAATAGTTATCGGTTTTGTTGCAAGCCTCTCCGGTATGGATTATATGCTCGGTGTCGAGGGCAGAAATGCCGCAATGCTTTTTGTTGATGAACTGAATGCATCCGGTGGTATCGGAGGCAGAAAAATTAAACTTGAAATCCGGGATATTGCCAGTGATGATTCCCGTGTTCCTCTGGTTACACAAGAACTTGTGGATGCCGGCGCAGTGGCAATCATAGGTTTTTACTCCAGTTCTTCAGCTCTTGCCGCAATTCCGGTTCTTCAGAAAGCACTTGTTCCGGCAATCAGCCCGACTTCAACATCGGCCGCTCTTTCAGGCAAAGACGATATTTTCTTCCGCACCATCATGACCTCAGCCCAGGATCCGGTTGTTCTCGCCCGGCAGATAAAAGCAGCCGGTCAATCCCGTGTTCTTTTCATTGCTGCGGCCTACAACAAACCCTACTATGAAACTTATCTGACAGTAATTGCCTCCGGTGTAAATATTGCAGGACCGGTATATTACAATACACTGAAAGAAATTGATTATAACAAAATCCGTACTCTTGCCCGGAAACCCGGCTACGATGCAGTGATGATCGTGGCAAGCCCTCTTGACACCGGTACTATTGCGCAAAAACTCTCTCTCGCGGGACTATCTAAACCTTTGTATCTGAGCGGCTGGGCCGGAAATAATGATGTGATAACTTACGGCGGTTCTGCAGTCGAGGGGGCGATTCTCGTGCATCAGGTGGATATCAACCAGACTAAAGATTCACCCCTGGCCATTTCTTATCGCAAGGTGTTTGGTATAGATGCAAGCTATAGCGCAATTGAAACATGGGATTCAATGATGCTTCTTACAGAAGTTCTTCGAACTGCAAATGGAAAAACCGGGCGGCTATATCAGTATTTAAGAAATATCCGTGAGTTCACGGGGTCATCAGGAAAGATATTCATGGATTCTTTTGGAGATGCACGGCGTCCCCTTTACCTGAAGCGGATTAAGAACGGAGCATTTATCGTAACGGCAAAGGTAGATTGAACGATGCGCAGACGCTTTCGAGCCACCACTCTTCTGGGTTCCCTCCTGGCTATTATGATTATTTCATCTCTCGGAATTATGGGGCTTGTGCTCGAACATTTTGTCCGATCCGAATTGGAAAGGCAAACCGGGGAAGGAAACCGTCTAGTTGCTGCAAGCGTCGCCCATGAAATAAATTCGTTTCTTGTTGTTCATTTCGATGCACTCTCACTCCTTGATAAAAAATCATTTAGAGACGTTAACGGAACTGTTTTACTTAATCAATCTTACCCTGCTTTCGAGCATGTCCTGATAACTAATTCCACGGGAACAGTAGTGCAGGCTTCTTCATCCGGTGAACTCGGGTTTGATATTTCCGCGAGGGATTATTTCCGTGTTCCTTTTAGTACACGGAACAACTTTGTCTCTCCCCCTTTTATCTCCGGTCCGCATTATGACCCCATCTCGGTTCTTGCACGCCCTTTTACTGGGGGCGTTTCAATTGCTTATGTCAGTCTGAGTTTTATGAATGAATTTCTAAAGAGTTTGCCTTCAAGCGCGAGCAAATCAATATCCGTAGTCGATAAACGCGGTGTCTTCGTAGCTCACAATGCCGACAATTCCCTACTGGACCAAAGTGAAATTGTATCGCTCGAACCATGGTTCAGAGGACATGACGGACGTAATGGAAATGGACTTTCGATTGTAACAAGATCAAACGGAGTGGAAGAACTTTTATGCTGGGCTACTGTTCCCGGAATTTCAGGGTGGACAGTCATTGTCTCCGAACCGACAGAACGGGTGTTTCGTGCAGCATACGTTTTACGGGCAGCAGTGCTTTTGTTTCTTGCCGTCTATGCATTTTTCGCCTTATCGCTTAACATGACCGTGTTGAGATTTATTCGCCATGACATCGGGATGCTCGTCGGGTTTTCAAACAAAATTTCTGCCGGTGAACTCGACTCTCGAATAGACTTTAAGGGTTTTTATGATTTTGCACATCTGGCTGCCAACCTGGAACGTATGGGTGATGCAATAAATGAAAGGGAGCTTAAGCTCAAGTCTAATGAGCGCAGGCTTTTCGATCTTCTGGATTTTCTTCCCATACCTGTCATTCTCCTTACCCGTGAAAAAAATATTGAACTTATGAATCGTGCTGTGGGGCGTACCCTCGGGTGGACACAGGACGAAATCCATACCGAGGAGGACTGGTTCACTTCAGTATATCCGGATGAACAAACCCGGAAGGATGCAAATAAATTCTGGAATTCCTATATCAATGATATGATAGAGGGTAAAACGCCTGAATCTGCTTATAGAGGAGCACTCTTCTGCAGGGACGGCTCTTCCCGCACCCTCATTGGAGAAGCAGCACTTATCGCCGACAGGATTGTCATTACATTCGTTGATGTTACTCTTGCCGAAGCAGCTGCGGCTCAAATGACCGCAAATATCAAAGAAAAGGAACTCCTTTTGTCAGAAGTTCATCACCGTATCAAAAATAATATGAATACAATCAAGGGCCTTTTGACCCTTCAGATAGAAGCAGAGACAAATCAGTCTGCCGCAGAAGCCCTCAAGGATGCTGAGGGCCGCGTTCAGGGCATTATCATGCTCTATGACCGGTTGTATTGCACCGACAACTACCGCGAACTTTCAGTCAGGGAATATCTTGAGCCCCTGGTGGAGGAAGTAGTAAACAGTTTTCCCAATCGTGATATTGTAACTGTTCAAACAGATATCCAGAATTCTATTCTGAATGTGCAACTTCTAACTCCGCTGGGAATACTGGTTAATGAACTACTTACCAACATGATGAAACATGCCTTTGCCGGCAGAGAGACCGGCGTGATTTTTCTATCAGTTTCTCAAAATGAAAATCGCATTTCAGTGATTCTCAAAGATGATGGAATCGGTCTTCCCGAGTCAGTAAGTCTGATCAACTCAACCGGATTCGGCATGATGCTTGTCGGCATGCTCCTTGAGCAGATGGGTGGAACCATGCAGATCGATATTGATAACGGAACAAAATTTACCATTGAATTCACTATATAACAGGGGCATTCATCTCTTTAAATTGCGAACCTGATACATGCGCTCTTTATTCATATAGAAAAATCATTAAGCACCCATGAGTCTAGAATGTATTTAATGGAGATGAAGAGTCAAATTGAATATTGCCGTAAATAGCGGTTTTTTTAGTTGCAGGAAATTTACCAAGGATATAATTATCGATTTGGAAGGAAATCATATGAAACGAAATGTTAAGCTTTTTGCATTTATAATAACCGTTGCGATCATCAAGCCGGGTATCGGAGCACCGGATTCCGAAATTCTTATTTCAAAGGAATCATCTTTGTACAATCACTTTAAGGGAGTGTCGTCGCTCCGTGAATCCACCATCCGGGAATATGATACACAAAACGGCAAACTGATTTCTGTATCAAAGACGATTATCCGCAGAAAAGATTTTTTTTATAAAGAAGCAGAACTTACTGTTGTTAAATATATCAAAAACGGTGTTGAAAAAAAACCGTCTGAATACCCCCTTCATAATTTTTATCCGGCTTTCCCCATATGCGACGCACAGGCTTTACAGCATTATTCCTTCGCAGATGAAGGCGCTGCAGTTGTCGATGGTGTCCAATGCCGCATGATATCAGTAACACCAAAAATGAAATCAGCGCGCCATTTTCAAGGGAATGCTTTTGCCGATGTCCATGACGGACATCTTGTAAAAATTGACGGAGCCATGTCGACACTACCCATGGGCGTAACATCTCTCCGCATCATGATGATGTTCTGGAAAACAAAGGACGGATCTGTTCCTCATAGCGGGACATATGAACTGGTTATTGATATTCCGATAATTATGCCTCACCGTAAATTCGTAACTGAGTTTTCTGCACAGGATGTACAATTGATAAACTAAACTAAACTACTGATTTGCAACGATACCGCAATTGCCTGATAAAAGAACAGGAATTCCGATCAGGAAAAATGGAGCTATTACCAGATGGAAATTAACGATATACCATTTGAAGTATTTAATCTTGAGAATACTACACCGGATGAACATTCAGGAATTACCGGAAAAGCATTCTGGAAGACAATTACAAGAGGAAACGTAAGAATCCGTATTGTCGAATATACACCCGGGTACCTTGCAGATCACTGGTGCGAGAAAGGACATGCAGTTTTTGTCCTCGAAGGTGAATTTGTTTCAGAGCTTAAAGACGGCAGAAAATTCCATTTATCAAAAGGGATGTGTTATCTTGTTGCAGATCATGCCGAAGCGCATAAATCTCTTACAGAAACCGGAGTCAAATTACTTATAGTTGACTAGTACTTCGTATTTATGAATCATACTCAATTCATCCCCGTGAAGACGTTATCAGCTTCTTTAAAAACAATGAATCCCCGCATGCGCGAGGATAACATATTAATTCAAAATCATAATATCACTAACCTGCCAAAATAAATATGTAGCAGTATTATTTCACCCCGATACTCTTTACAAGATCATCAACTGCATTCTCTGCAACTTTAATTGCATGTCCCTGTACCGGATTGGTGTAGGTGAAAATATTCTGATCTGAATTGACAACGCTAATTTTCCACATTATTACTCCGCTATCGATATTTACTGCGCGAACGTTAAACCCAACTGTTGTATGCTCAAGCCCGCCGGTTGGACTCTTATCTTCAACTGCACCCTGAACGTAAGATGTCACCTGCCCGATAATTATCACATCCGCATTAAGCATCTTTCCAATCTTAACGCTGTTTTCGAGAGTAAGCCCGGTGGCCTGAAGCTGTAGTTCAGCGAGAACCTTCGATATTTTTTCACGCTCAATTATCTGCCATCCGGTTTTAATGAGAGAGGACTCCAGCGCATCGCGGATAACTTCCGGCGCTTCGGGAAAATATTCTTTATATCTTTCACTGTTATTGTTTTCAAGAGGAAGCACAACAATGGTTTTTACATTATAACTCTTCATCTGAGGATTTACATATACGCTCTTATTCACAGAAGAGCACCCGAAAGCTAAAACTAAAAGCAGGAGGAGTAAACGTTTCATTAAAGTATCCTTTTCAGATATTATTAACTTTAATAATATCTGAAATAGTATAACCAGGCAATTACTTTTTACATGAATAACAAAATTTACAACGGGGAAATATAACTAACTAAAAAAGCAACTCCCCCTCCGACAAAAAGACCTGCTATTACTTCAGGGAGGGTGTGACCAAGATTTTCTTTAAGCATAGCCGGTTTGATCTGTCTTTCTTTATAAATCTCAGCGAGTATCTGATTAATTCGTTCAGCCTGAAATCCTGCCTCCTTCCGAAGTCCAATGGCATCCACGGCAGTTAAAATAGTCAGCCCCATTGAAAGCCCGAAAACACTGCTGGTAAAACCTTCAGAAAGACCAATCCCTACGGTAAGACCGGATGCAAAGGCGGAATGTGAGCTTGGCATCCCCCCTGTCGCAAAAAATTTTCCGGGATAAAAATGTCCTGTTTTTATTTTTAAAATTAATACTTTCAAAGAACATGCAGTAAGCCATCCGCAACCTGTCACCCAGAATGTACGGTCAGCCACAAGTCTTTTAAAATAGTGCCATACATAATCCTGCATCGGCATCACTGACTTCGCAACCTCCTGAGAAAATGCAGAATAGGGGGCGATTATTATTAAGACAAACATAAAAAGGAATATATATATCACGCTAAACCTCTTATAAAATTCAATAAAATTTAGAAAATAAAACTTAATCAGTACCGGGACAAGCCCGTTGTACTTTTGTATCCGCCTTATACTATTTTAACACCATCATTTGAGTAAACATCATAATTACAAGATTAAATTACTAAATTAGTATTTTAATATAATAATAAATCAACTTCGTATCAAGTATAATAAAAAATGATAAAGATTTTATTATAAATTTAATTGACTGCGTCAAACAAAAAAGAATATAATCAATTTACATTTACTTACCGGACAGGGTTTTTATGAGTAATTTAATTTTGACGGAAATAAAAGAGTTATGCCCGCAAGATCTTTATGAAATAGGTTTTGCCGATCTGTCCGGACTGCTTCATCATGATTTTAAAGCTTTCACATATGGTATATCACTTGTCAGAAAACTTGATGACTTAATAATCGATAAAACTGGAAATGGTCCGACAATTGAATACTTTGACCTTTATCATTCGATTAACAATGAATTGAATGATAAAGTTACGGCTATTTCAGATATCATTAATAATTACGGAATAGATGCATACCCTGTAAAATCTACTGTTTCAGACAGCGAAATTGACAAATCCGCCAGAGAAACACTAAGACATAAAATATCTCATAAAATGACTGCCACAAGAGCCGGACTTGGATGGATCGGGAAAACTGATCTGCTGATTACAAAACGGTTTGGTCCAAGAGTAAGGCTTGCAACAGTATTAACCTCAGAATCTATTTCATCACCAGGCGAGCCCATAGAAAAAAGTTTATGCGGCAATTGCGATATCTGTGTAAAAAAATGTCCCGCATCTGCCTCGAATGGAAAACTATGGACAAAAGATCTTGACCGCGATGAATTCTATAGCGCGGTAAAATGCATGAATCACTGCAGAGCAATTTCAAAAAAATTACTGAATGAAAATATAAGTATCTGCGGAATCTGTGTATCGGTCTGCCCGCGGGGGAAAAATTGAATCGAAAAGCAGAAACCGGAACCATGAAAAAAATAATTACGATAATAATACTTCTTGCCGGAGTATCTGCATATTCTGCAGATCTTAAAGCATATAGAGACACCCCTCTTTTCTGCTCAAAGGTTGAGGAGAATAAACTCCCCTATGGAGAATACTCACTGATCAGATCTTATAAAAATATTACTCAGCTTGTGGTGTCTGCTAATTCAAAAATTATACTCTACACCGATCGCGACAACCGGAAGGACAGCGAAATTTTTGTCACGGCATTCTCCCGGTTTGACGAGGTACATCTCAAAGTTCCATCACTGCAGCAGCATGAATTCGATCTCGCAGTTGAGAAACTTATCAGAAGAGGCGACAACAGCAGCAGCGCAACGATCCCTTTCCCCGGCGGAGACAGATTCATTAAAGAGATTACCGAGGGTATAAAACCGGAGAAGGAAGATGGTGAATATTTCATCTATATTAAAGAAAACGGCAAGCCCGTATCACTTATGTCTATAAATCTTCTATTGAAAAAACTCACTCTGCGGAATATAATGAATGAAGATAAAATCCCCTCGGCATTTTACAGTATATATATTGATGAATGTTATGACAAAAACATAAAAAAAATTTTAATAGAATATGCTGCTTTTATAAAAAAATAGATTTCAGCTTTAAAAATACATAACCGAGCAATAATCGATCTTGACAAAAACTGCATGGATATTATTACTCTGACATGAAAACTTCAGAAAAAAACAATAAGACTATAAAACAGCGTCTCTACGTATCATTTAGATCCGCGATTCCTGCAGCACTGAAATCAGCAAGGTTTCTTTTATCTATAATGATCCCTGTATCTCTGGCGGTAACTCTTTTAAAATATTCCGGTGTACTCGATTATATTGCAGCCTGGCTGAATCCGGCGTTCAGACTGATTGGTCTTCCCGGGAATGCAGCTCTTGTGTTTATTACAAGCATGGCACTTAACATCTACTCGGCAATCGCAGTTATCAGCACACTTCCATTCAGCGAGAGAGAGCTCACCATACTTGCACTTATGTGTCTTATTTCACATAATTTCTTTGTTGAAACTGCTATTCAGAAAAAGACAGGCTCCTCCGCTGTTAAAATAACACTTGTCCGCATTGTATACAGTTTCATAGGTGCATACTCGCTTAATCTGCTAATGCCGGCGGGTACCGGTAAAATTATAACAGCTTCATCCGGCATAGCTGAAGTCTCACTTAAGGGAATTTTATCCTCGTGGCTGTATAACTCAATTTTTCTTATAGTTCAGATACTAATCCTTGTTACACTGCTCCTTGTTCTACAGAAGATACTCGATGAATTCGGATTTATCGACAAACTCGCTGTTATGCTGAGACCGCTGCTCCGCATAATGGGCCTGCCGGATTCCGTGGCGTTTCTCTGGATTGTGGCAAATACTCTCGGTCTAGCCTACGGTTCTGCTATTATGATTGAACAGTCCGAATCGGGAAAGCTTAACAGAGAGGATGCTGATATTTTAAACCACCACATCGGGATTTCTCATTCTCTGCTGGAAGACACTCTACTGTTCGTTTCCATAGGGGTACCGGCTCTATGGATAATCTTCCCCCGGGTAATTCTTGCCACAATTGAAGTATGGCTGCTGAAATTACGTAAATTTATTTTTGGAGAAAAAGATGAACCCTGCACTGCCGAATGATATATTATCAATTCTTCTCAATAATTTAAAAGATCCATATGTCTTTGTTGATACAGAACATATCATCAGATATATGAATAACACCGCAGTTTCCCGTTATAAAAATGGTGATTCTCTTGTGGGAAAATCAATTTTTTCCTGTCACAACAGTGTATCATGCGATATCATGCTTGAAATTTTCGAGATGATGAAATCCGGCCTTAACGAAAAAATAATAACCGACAATGAGAAACATCGAATTTACATGCGCGCCGTCCGCGATGAGAACGGAAACCTGATTGGATATTACGAGAGATTTGAACCGCCTGTAAAAAGATGATACTTTAACTGTGCAGCGCTCCGCGCTGCACGGAGGCGGGGGTTACGGGGGCTTCGCCCCCGTAACCCCCCAATCAGTCAACAGTTACAAGGGAGAGAAGATATGGAATTTAAATATTTTATGCCTGTAAAAACTTTTTTCGGCCGGAACTGCATTGAAAAAAACAGCAGTGAATTTTTACCACTGGGGAAAAGAGCACTGATAGTAACAGGTAAATCCTCCGCTGAAAAAAACGGGTCCCTGAGGGACGTAACAAAAACTCTCGATAATTTAAAAATATCCCATGTGCTATACAATAAAATAGAACCTAATCCATCAGTTGAAGATGTCCGCGAAGCGGCTCTCTTTGCAAAAGAATCCGGAGCCGATTTCATTATAGGCATCGGCGGAGGATCACCTCTGGATGCGGCGAAGGCAATTGCAATACTTGCTGTAAACGACATAGATGACGACACCCTCTTCGGAGGAATATATAAAAACATACCGCTTCCAATAGCGGCAATCCCCACAACTGCAGGCACCGGGAGTGAAGTAACACCATATTCAATTCTGACATACAATAAAATCAGCAACAAGAGAAGCATAGGCTGCGATGCCATTTTCCCCCGCGTTGCATTTCTGGACCCGGCATACACTTCAACACTTTCAACTGAAACCACAATAAACACTGCAGTTGACGCATTATCCCATGCAGTTGAGGGTTACCTTGCAGTAAGAGCAACCGACTTGATTAAACCATATGCGATGGAAAGCATCAGACTTACAGGAGAGTGCATTTCTGAACTGACAGCGGCAAATATAAAAGACAATGTGCGGGATAAACTTTTATACGCATCAATGCTTGCCGGAATTGTAATAGCACATACAGGAACAACGGCAGTACACGGTATGGGATACCCTCTTACGTACCACAAAAATATAGATCATGGAAGAGCAAACGGACTTCTGCTATATCATTTCCTGAAATTTGTTGAATCATCAACAGAGAAAGTATCACACATCATCAATGCAGCCGGAATGAAAAATGTCGATGAACTGGGTGATGCGCTAAATAAACTCCTGGGAACCAGGGAAATTCTATCCGAAACAGAAATTGAAGAATTTACTAAAACAGTTATGGCCGCAAAGAATATTGCAAACACCACTCCGCGTCCCGAGGAAAAAGATATCAGGAAGATATTTGAGGATTCTTTCAGGAGATAAAATCCTCCGCCCCTATCCGCCCTACGGGCACCTTTCCCCATGAATGGGAGAAAGGATTACACAAAATATTCTGTATTGTCTCTCCACCCATTCATGGGGGACTACAAACACGATGTTTGTGGTGGAGATTATTACGACATCGTGTCGTGTCTCCACAGGCGGTCATCGTGACCGCTCTGTCGAGCGCGGGCAGGATGCCCAAAAAGCGCGGACTGATGGCCAGCGGCCAGAGAGGGCGTCCCTAAATCCCCTCACCGATAAAATTTCCATTGTCCCACAATCCCTGCTGTATGATTTTACCGTCGGCGCCATATTCAATACCCTTGCCATGCATCTTATGATCTTTCCATTCTCCCTCATACCGGCCGCCATCACTCCATATATAGGTCCCCTGACCATCCTGAAGATTTTTCTTCCATTCTCCGATATATTTATCACCTGAATTCCAGATGTAAGTACCTTTTCCGTCTTTCATATCATCTTTATACTGACCGGAGTACGATTCGCCGTTTACCGCAGTATACTCACCATGACCTTCCATGAGATCTTTTTTAAATCCGCCGATATATTTATCTCCATTACTCCATGTAAAAGTCGCCTGCCCTTCTCTAAAACCTTTTGAAAACCCTCCGGTATAGATATTCCCGTTTGACCAGGTATATACACCGCTCCCTTCCATATATCCATTCTTCCAATCACCGGAGTAGCTTGAACCATTGTAAAAAGTAAGAACCCCTTTACCATGTCTCATTCCATTTTTGAAATCACCTTTATATTTATTACCATTAGTCCATAAAAATTCACCTGCTCCATTCATCTGAGTCCCTTTATACTCCCCTATATAAAGATTCCCGTTGGGAAACAGGAATGTGTTTGTGCCCCGTTTAATCCCCGGCATCAGCTGAAATACAGGCATACCGCTGGATACTTTACTTATAAGCATTCTTGTTCCGCCGATCATTTTACATCTGGTCTGATCGGCCATGGGCATAACAACTTCCAGAGCAGCCATAAGACCATTTATTTCTATAAAAAGTTTATCCCCTGTTTTGAGATCACCTCCGGTGACCGATACCTCTCCTGCATCTGAATCAACTCCGGTTATCTTCCCGATTTCCACCTTATCTTCATCAGTAAGTCCGGGGAGTTTAATTGCATTGACAAAAAGATAATCGAAGAATTCACCCTTTTCGGTAGAACCATCGGCATATTTATAAACACCGATACCCCATGGGACATTAAGCTTGAACTCTCCGGAATAGGTATCACCGTTATTAAATTTTAAAGTGCCCTGTCCGACCCTGTTATCATTTACCCAGGCGCCTTCATACTTCTCTCCCCAGTTTTTATAATGCATTACACCGTTGCCATGGCGGATATTATTCTGGTTTGAACCCTCGTAACAGTCTCCATTATTATAAACAAAAATTCCAGATCCGTTGTTGCAGTCACCCTCGGCACACCCTCCCTTATACGTGGAAGCAGGTGAGAGGTATTTTGCACATCCCGAAAGCTGTTGCTGCTGATCTTCAACTGCCTTCACCATTGGCGTTTTGGCGGGTGCGCTTGCGCAGCCGTTTAAAATAATTAAAGCTGATCCGATAACTGCAAATTTTTTAATCATTATAATACCTCTTTTACATGCATCTGATTATAAAACAGTGGTAAAACTGCTTTCCCCCGCGCCTTCGGTGAGGGGGAAACATAATTATTTACTATTTTTAAGTAGTTATAAATACCTGTATTTAATAAATATTAGAAACTCAGCTAAGTCAATAAATTTGATTGTTTTTGGAGGATAATTATCTGGTTGGATAGCATTGTTGAAATTATGAACACCGCCCCTATCCGCCCTATGGGCACCTTTCCCCATGAATGGGAGAAAGGAATATAAAAATATTTACTATTTTCTCTCCACCATTCATGGGGGAGATGGCCAGCGGCCAGAGGGGGCGGATAGTTTTTAAAAATTCAGATGAAGATTTATATTAAATATCAGAGAAAAAAGTTTAACCGCAAAGTAGGATATTAAAAAAGCGAGGATCACCATAAGAATGGTATTTGCTTTATAAAGAAATTTTTCAGAAAAAGATTTCTTGTACCTGTGCAATATAATAGCTACAAGAGTAAGATAAAGAGCAAGACCGAATGCGCCGGAAACAACAAAAAGCGCCTTGATCGGAAGCGTCAGCGGATTAAACATGTTCAGATCTGCAAAAAGTTTAAATCCGATAAACCACCAGATTATCATTCCCGGATTTGTAATCGCAATAGTAAATCCCGTTATAAACGATAATCTTTTACCGTACTTTATACGCTTCTCCTCGTGAAGCATATACTCCCTCTCCTGATACGACTTATACACCAGATATGAGAGCACTGCAATCCCTGTACTGTAAATAAAAACCTGAAAGTCCTTATGCAGAAGATAATCTCCAAAACCGAAAAGTGCAAGCATTCCGTATAGAAGATCGGACATGGCGGAACCCATTGCTGTTGCAATAGCAGGCTTCTTGTGTCCATTTATAGTTTTCTTTATAACTTCAAGCTGAACCGCACCCACAGGTATAGACGTCAGAAAACCTAAAACGGTTCCGAAAATTACTGTGGCGGCTAGTTTTAGAATGTATATATATTCCATTATATGATCCGGCAAAAATTAATTATCAGCAAGAAACAAAATCAGGTAAATATAAGACACTATAGCATTTTACGATTGAATTAGTTCTTTGTCATTCCGGCTGGAGCGATAGCGGAATGCCGGAATCCCACAGATAATGCATTATTAATGAGATTCCGGTATTTGCATGAATTGAAGCTGCAAAACCGGAATGACAGAAAATGGTCTAATCAATTCGTAAACTGCTATTATTTAACTGAGCAGATTGCAATAATTACAAATTAAATATATAATATTTAATTTGTAAAACATTTTTTAAATCCCTGATTACCAAGGGAATCAGGGAATCTGATTGTAATAAACTGACGCACTATTTCTGCTCAACCGGAGCGACCAGCTCCTCAATTACACCGAGTATTTCATCTTTAATTTCTTTGTATTCATGATCAACAACAGAAACCTCGAGGATCGGTATATCCTCTATATATATTCTGCCGGTGTTCGCATCAAGTGTTATATAATCGCCCTCATGAAGAGGAGCAGAACCAATTATTATCAGATCATCAGGACCGTTCTCCCATTGAACATCGGTTACGCATGGCTTCCCTTCGCCGATCGCCACAAGAGCTGCGTGTGAAGTCACTCCCCCCTCTTTGGAGAGATATCCGTAAAACCTGTTCTCCGCCATTATAACTTTCGGAGGCACATTACTCTCGGTAATAAAAATAAGCTCACCTTCAAACTTTGAAATATTATTCTGGTCTTTAATTAATTTTCCCCGGACAGCTCCTCCATTGACAGGCTTCCCCTGCATAATTACCGGAGAATCGTGAAGAAACCGGCTGTCAAGATATGTTCCGATAATTTTCTTGTTGAGACCGAAGGCTGTACGTTTTATAAGTTTATATTTTGTGTAAATATTCTCTTTATAGAACTCATAGCTGTTAATAATTTTAGCAATTGGTGATTGTTTAAGCACCCTCGATTGAACAATATATGTCATCCCCCCTCTTATTGCAAACTCTATGTCAGTGGGATATCGCTGAATTCTTTCATCGTAATGTTTAAATTTTTTAAAGCTTTCAAAATGCTCAGGATGGAGCCGGATGAAGTCATCTGTATTTCCCGGAGTTATGGCTCCGTCTGCAATTACATTCCCGAAAAATCCATCGCTGAATTCAATCTGCTCTTCATGCTCACTCCCCATTTTACCGGTATTAGGATTTCTGGTGAAGAATACACCGGAGCAATCATCGGATGAAAGTACCGGAACACACTCCTGTATCAGGCAACCGGTCTGAAACTGCTCCGGTATTCCGAGATGGACAGTCTGCTTCTGTACTACATCACTCTCAAATGATTTGAATACCGCCTCAACCGAATTATAAAGCTGTTCATGCGGATCATCGGGTATGCTTGCAGAAGGACTATTCTCCTTAATAATCTGATACATAGAATCTGCAACATCAATCATAATAAACATTCCCTCTTTGAAAACAGAAACATAGCTGTCAAATCCCGTCTCCCGGATAAGACTCTCCGTATCAAGCCCCATAACACTCTTTGCATAGCTGAGCATAAAGGAGATGTAAGCCTGATATGCGCGAGCCGGTTCTTTGAGGCTTTTAGACCATTTATCAGCAATGTTCTGATTTATACCTATATGACTGATGGTGTCCAGAATACCGGGCATTGAAACAACACTCCCCGATCTTGCCATAAGAAGAAGCGGATTACCGGGATCACCAAGTTTTTTTCCTGTTCTCCGCTGAAGATTCTCGGCAATTCCGAATATTTTTTTCTGAAGATCATCAAGCGAAAAGTCCCCTCTCTTTATATAATACCATGTCAGAGTGCTGAAGCCGTAACCCTTTGGAACATCAAATTTCGGAAGTTTGGAAGACTGAATAATTCTTGAATTTCTTATCTGAGAGAATCCCTTTCCCCCCATAAACTCCGGGCTTTCTAGTGCCTCCCTCGACTCATTGCTGTCTGTGCCGAAGCTGTATACAAAATCATCAAGTTCAAGTTCATGCTTCGCTTCGAGTGTATCAAGAACGGCCTGGAAAGGCTCTGCTGATTTTCTCACCTCATAATTTTTTATGCTGTTAATCAGGTTTCCGAGGACATGGGTTGTCTTTTCTCTTATTATATTATTTAAAATTGCAGTCAGAGCGGGAGCGTTATCTCTGTTACTCAGACATTCCGAATAGAGTTCTTTAATGAGTAAAAAATTATTTTCAAGCTCGGAATTCATTGCCTCGACAATACTCGGAATATGCGCAATTCTATCCGGTCTTTTATCAAGCTGAAGTAGAAGCCGTTCAATCAGGAACGCAAATCTTCCCAGCATTTTTGTTCCATGCCCCACGGACCTTACACAGAATGCAAGATCAACAAGTACATTGAGCGACTCAACATAAATCTCATCTGTGATAATTCTGAACTTTGTATTTACAATGTTCGAGTAATAAATAAACGCAATCTGCTCCAGTATTGAATCAGCAGTAATAAGCCTGAACAGCAGCTCACCCTTTTGCTTAATGTCGTTTTGTGAAATTTCCTCTATAAGTTTTTTAAGGTTATATCTCAGCATCCCCAGCTGAATATCTGTCCAGTCCTGATTTTTCATAATCTCACGGGTTTTATTTACAGACCCTATAGATTTTTTAAAGGACTTCAAAGCCATTATTTCATCAGTTATCAGACCGGTAAGATTTGATTCAATAACATTAAAGAACTCCTCTCTTGAGAGATTATTTTTATTATCACCATGATCGGACCATGCAATTTTCAGTCTGTTTTTGAGAGAGATAATATCCCGGAACACTTCCGCGGCCAGAAGATCATCCTTGGCCTCCTGCGACACATTGTATACAGTGCTCCCCTCTATCATTGCCGAGGTTTTGTCAGAGTGAAGAAACATCTCAAACTTTTCGATTTTTGTAATTACTTTTTCCGAGAGATGCTGGTGTGTCAGCTTTCTTATATCAGCTGCAATTGAACCGAAGGTCTGGTCGTATCTGTACTCCGCTTCGAAATCGTGAGCTATATCGCGAAGTTCGCTAATATCTATTCCGTAAATATTGAACTTCGGTATATGTCTGATAAGTTCGTAGATCAGAGAATAGAGTTCTTCGAAATCATGCCCGTCATAACACTCGAGAAATTTTATTACATCAGTTTCAAGCTCGCCAAGGGATTCAGTTCTTGAACCCTTCAGGCTTCCGCGGGTCTTAATCTCATAGCGTATAAAAAGAACAATATCAACAAGCTTCTCCTTGATGATTCTGTTCTCCTTTTCAATGCACAAACTATTCAAAAGTCTGCTCACATCATCGACAAGTTTGATTTCACCATATTTACCAGAAACAATATCCATACATTACCCCGTAAAAATGTAAAACTTGAAAGCGGCTTGTGTCTCCTTCTATATCGCCTCTATGGAGCGAAACATCAGGGTCTGTCTGCCGGATTTGAATTACAGAAAATTAACTCCGCTTAAATGAATCACACAATTCCTCAGAGTCAATAAGTAATTTTATTTCTATAAAATATCACCTCTTTCAATCTCAACCACTCCGCCAATCTCAAGATCTTTCAGTTCCACACCGGCAAATCTAACCCTTTTAAGATATGTGACCCGGTTGCCCACGACCTCCATCATCTGCTTCACCTGATGGAATTTTCCCTCGACGATTGTAAGAAATATTTCATTTCCGGAAGATCTCTTTATCTTTGCCTCTTTTGTATTATAATCATTTTCAATAATTACACCGGATTCGACTTTTTTAATTTCATCATCGCTTATATCTTTTTCCAGAACAACAAAATACTCCTTCTCTACATGATTCTTCGGAGAGAGAATTTTATGGGTAAACTCACCGTCATTTGTAAACAACAGAACACCTTCTGTATCTTTATCAAGCCTTCCTATTGGGAAAAGATCTTTTCGTACAACCCACTCCGGGATGATATCCATAACAGTTTTCTGTCTCTTATCTTCAGAAGCTGTTATCACACCTGCAGGTTTGTTCATCATATAATATCTGTATTTTTTGTATTTAAGTTCTTTTCCGTTGCATTCAATTTTATCATTTATTTCATCTATTTTTAAATCTCCATTTTTAGGGGGAGTGCCGTTTACCAATATTTTTTTCATAGAGATAAGTTTTTTTACTTCGCTACGGCTCCCTGCACCGCACTCTGTCAGAAATTTATCAAGTCTCATCAATTCATTCACTTCTCCGCATTTAATTTTTTAAAATTTTACAGCAGCTAACGATTGATTTGAACTTTTGTCATTTCGGACGTATGTGAGAAATCTTAAACTCAATGTAAATTAGAGATTTCTCAGTCGCTATCGCTTCTTCGAAATGACATATGCTGTACTTATTCATTCGTGAAAAGCTAAAGATCACTTCACTACAATTTAAAAAATCCTATATCGCTCTTCAATGCTTCCGCAAGCTGCTTAACTTTCTGAGAATGTTCCGTCATTTCGTTTGAACCGCTTGCATTCTCCTGAGTCAGTTCATTTATACTGGTGATAGATTTCATCACTTCATCCATCGCTCTCTCCTGCTCCTCTGCGGCAACACGCATCTCCTCGGAGCGCTTTTTAACATCGGTAGCCTCGCTCTCAACAATACCTTTAACCTCGCGCTGAAGGTTCATGGATCCCGCAACAGTATCCATCATCGTATTGATTGAGCCTACACCGTCAATGATTGAACCGATAGACTTCGTAGTGTTTTCTATCGTTGAGAGTCCACCCTCTATCTCTCCATTTGTATCCTGAATAAGACGGTCTATCTCTTTTATCGACACTGCTGTCTGGTCTGCAAGCTTTGATATCTCATCTGCAACTACGGCAAAACCTCTGCCGGAATCCCCGGCACGTGCAGCTTCGATTGCAGCATTTAGAGAAAGCAGATTAATTCTGTCGGAGATATCATTGATTATCCCTACTATATTTATCATCTCACTGGATCGTGCGGCAATTCGCGAAATAGATTCATTCATTGCGCCAAGTGAACGGCTCCCTTCAGTTGCCTTCAGCGAAATATCCCGGCTGATATTATTTGCATTATTCACATCAGCCGAACTTCCGTTTATCAGATTTGCAAGCTTTCCAATCTGCTCCAGTAGTTTTTCCAGACTTGCAAACTGCGAATCAGTTCCCTTTGTTATATTCTGCATCCCGGCAGTAATCTCCTCCGATGTGGCCGTCACCTCTTCGACCGAAGCCGCCTGACCCTGTGCATTTTCAGCCACAGAAACAGAAGTCAGAGACATATCCCCCGATGCATCCGCAAGCTCATTTGCAACTGTCTGAATATTATGCATAATCGACCTGAGCTTATCTGTAAATTCAAGAAGTATTGTGAGAATCTGTCCTATATCATCCCGCGAATAACTCACCGCATTCACCGAGAGGTCCCCATTTCCCATGGCAGAGATCACCATCCTGCAGTCTTCAAGAGGTTCAAGCCGTACTCGCAGAATTCTGTAAATTCCATAACCGATAACAGCAAGGCCGGCAATAATAAATATACACATAAACAGTACAGGCCTCATGCCAAAACTCTCAATCTCGCTGTCGTTTACCACCGAAATAGTACGTATACCATAAATATCGCGCGGAGATTCAAAACAGACTAGAGACTGATCCCCCACATTCACCAGACTTTCAAACACATCCTTTCTGGAAAGAAAATCTTTAAATTCATCATTCCCTAAATCACGCATTAGTTTTGAGCTGTCATTATGAACTGCGGCAATATTAAAACGGTCAATAATCATACAGTACCCGCTGCGCCCTGTTCTCATCCTGTTGAGTTCCTTTGCTGCAAATGAATCCATATTAACACAGATCATTGTAACACCTGAAGTATTCCTTTTCACAAAAGATAAAACCGGTTTTCCGCTAACCGGAGATATAACAGCTGAAACAGCGATATCACCTGTAAGATCAGGGATATCGACTGACCGCAGCAGATTCAGACTTGCAAGACGGTCATTACTTACATCTCCGCCATATGAATATATAGTTTTTAATTCATTATTGTATTTAAACAATATTATTGAATCGAGATCCGGTCCTGCAGCATCTGCAGTTTTTTTTGCTAATGCATTCATTCCTGAAGTATTCCCTTTAAAAGCATCTTCAGCCGCGCGATTCACTGCAAGGTTGCGTGTTAAAATAATATAGCGTTCTGCCAGTCCGGTAACAGATGTTTGAACAGAGAGAGCATTCTCCTGCATCTGGAGAGTAAAAAATTTATACGCCGAACGGTAAAAGAGCCCATTTGCGATTGGAATCATTAAAGCGCAGAGTATCGCCACAAATCCGATAATACTCACTGAAAGAACTGTACTGCTTCGTACCATTGGAATTTTATCTTCTCCGACAGCCTTTCTTGAAAAAACTCCGCAATGAGCGGTTCTTCTTATCAGCCAGTCGATCCCGATATAATAAAGCGATCCGATGGAAATAATATCAACAGCAAGCACTGAAAAAATAATCGTCTTTGCAGAAAAAGAAGGGGAAAACACAAATACAAAAATAATAATTACTGCCGGCATAAGCACAATCCATGCTATCATACCGCTCACTGCTCTTTTTATAGGAGTAGAATAAAATCGTATCTTGGCGTTGAAGTATTCTTCATCGGAAACCTTTTCTCCGGCGGAGAGCTTGCGGAAATATTCCATTACGGGTACAAAAAAAGTTCTCAACTGAAATACAGTGAGAGTTCCAGCCGCACATACAACGGCAAGCATAACTGCAGAAAAAAGTATAATCTTTGTACCACTGACATTCAGTACAATAAATACAATAATTATCGATACCGGAATATTAATACAGTAAGCAATCAGATCGCTCACAATAAAAACATTACGCGGCAGTTTTTTCAGTTCTATTATATCAAATTCAGTTGATTTCATAATTTATTCTCCGGCCCGACAGATTGAACAGACTTGTATGTGATTATTTTTTATTATAAATAATTCATGCGCGCACGCTCCGGGTGCGATTGACTAGCCATTTCCCATTCAGCATAAAGCGCTGCATAACTGAATAATCAACATAACCCAATTTGCAGGCAATCGCAAGTTAATTTTTATAAATTTCAATAAATCATGAAAAACATCGTTATTTTATAAAAAACAATATTATGTGTTCATAAAATATTGATCTCCAGCGGGCAGATGTCGCGGCAGAACCGGAATACAGCTGATTATTTTGCTGATTCAAATTATACAAATTACAATGTTGAAAAATGATTGTAATATTTGTATTAATAATTTAATTATAGTTCAATCAGAAACTGCTATGTAAAAAACGGAGATTATGAATACATCAAAAATTATTGAGAATATACTCTCCCCGTTTGAAAACCTTGCAGTTAAAAATGGAATTGAATATGTTGAATTTTTAAGCGGTGGCGAGATCAGCAAAAGCCTGTTTAAGAAATCTTATAACACTGAGTTTCCATATCTCGCATATGAAGTTCTTGAAAGTAATCCTGAATTTAAAAGCAGAGATCTGAACTCTCCTTCTCACCTTGAAATGACTTCAAAATACGGAGTTAAAATATTCTGTCATATTTATCCACTAAAAAGAGAAGGTGATATAACTGACATACTTATAATTGAATCAAAAATTCCATCAAACAGTAATATTGAAACTGTTATAGATTTTATTTCCGCCGTGATTACAAATTTCTTTATACTCCAGGGAGATGAGAAAACATCTTCCGACAATTCTGATAAGTATAAGAAAGAAATTGGTAATATGCGTGATATACAGGCAAAGCTCTTTCCTAAATTTGATGAAATCAAAGAACTGGACATCAGGTCAGCGTATCTACCTGCAGAGATTATGTCCGGCACTTTTATTGACGGAATATTTCTGGATTCATCAACTTATCAGCTTGCAGCATGCGACGTTTCGGAGTACGGACCGGCATCTTCATTTATTGGTGCGGCAATCCGGACAATAATCCGTTCAGAAGCTTCAAAGAAAAAAATCCCATCGGCGATGATCGAATCAATAACAAATAAAATCAAAAATTTGATATCCGGATCATCCGGGAGCAGTAAAATTTTTCTCACCATCTATCAGTTAAACCTAAAAACAGGAAAAGTTGTACTCTCTTCTTATGGTAATATAACAACACTCTTTTACACAAAAAAAAGAAATGGACTTATCGATCTTGAATCAACTGAGACCGGAAAGCTGTTCTCCAACAGAAATTTCCTGAAAGATATGACTATAAATCTGGAACCGGGCGATGCTTTGCTTTACTACACAAGAGGTGTCAAAAAAGCAAAAGCTGAAAACTCCGAATCTGAATATGGAATGGAAAAGTTAAAAGCCGAAGTGAAATCAAACATTGATACGGGATCCCTTGAAACTGTTCATTCGATTATTGAATCAGTATATGAATTTACCGATTATGCTCAGCTGAATGAGGATATAATCCTGATATCAATGAAAAGAATTGTGTGAAAACGTTTATAGTATATATTTTTTATATGAAGGAATCAAGGCATAAAAAATAGCATCCTTTGATTAAAATATCTCTGAATGCGCCAACAATTTTTATATCAGCGAAAAGAATTTAATAAAGTACTAGCGAACCCGCCGTCGCTGAGTGTAGGCTTTTTCATACCATCCCATATTTATTCCGAATTTAATTGTTTTCTTATCCCTATCAAACGAGTTGACTCCAAACTCAAGCCTTATCCGCTCAAGTACCGGAACAAGCAGATGTAGTCCGGCATATACCGAACTATAATACCGGCCTTCTTTAAATGACTCATCAGGGAGCCATTCCAGTGCATTGTCCACCCCTGCAATTATTTGAATACCATAGTAACCATTCATATTAAAAATTGCAATCTGTCTATTGGCAAAAAGTTCATACCTGTACTCAACGGTGCCTAGAACTTCGTGCTGTCCGCATATTTCAGGATCCGGCTCAAAAGACCGGAGACTGTTTACTCCCCCTGCATGATATAATTCGTATGCAGGCATAGTCCCGGGCCGGTAACGACCCAGTGTGTTTATATGAATAATATGTTTTTGTCCCACCGGTATATAACCTCGGAAGTCAAAGGTATACTCCGAATAATCTCCATCTCCGCCGAGTTTTTCTCCAAATTGTGTAAACTTCACTTCATTATATATTCCGCGGTGAGGATTCATAATCCTCTCTCTGGTGTCGATTGCAAAACCGGCACCTGCTCCCGGCACATAATCCCATCGGTCATTGCCTGCATACATATTCAAAGCATCACCTGCTGCAGTGAAGGTTAATGTTTCAGGATCATGTTTCACATTGAGCGACGATAGTGACCCTAGAATATGAAAATACTTTTTGAATCTATAATTAAAATCAGCAAGAGAATATAATGAATTTTCATTATAGAGTTTGAGCGCATTATATGATTTGAAATAGTTCACAGTAATTTCTGTATCAAACATAACTCCATACACATCCGGTATACGTGTATAACTTAAAAGTTCCTTGGCCCGCAGAACCTCTGGTACGACAGTTACTCTGCTAAGAAATTCCTGATGTATTCCTCTACCTAAAATGTTTGTGAAAGCAACGCCCGGCCCCATGAGAAGCCCGTCCTGGTCAGTTCTTTTCATTGCGGGAAATAAAAGATATGACGGAAGTTCCTTGTAGTTATAAATCAGTGTTGTGTCATCTCCGGAATCAACCATCTGCAGTTCAACATCTGCAAATATATCCAGATCCATCAGAGCATTTTTTTCAAGCAGCCAAAGCTCTTCAGAAAAAGGCTCTCCAATACGGTTCAGCAGATAATAATCAACGGTGTATTGACTTGTTTTATCAAGTCCCTTGTGTTCTATTTTTAAGACAGAACCGGTATCGGCACTAAACAGGCATACCGGGGCTATCAACATAATGAATGCCGTAAGAAATATTTTTTTCATTTTTGCAACTTCATATGAAAATAGTCCAAATACAGTATTAATAAAATTTCCAGCATCTTATCATTAATCACACTTTTTATTACATCTTTTATAATTTGAAAACCTCTACCATCCCGGAAAAGTTCTGCGCCTGAAGGGACATCTCTTCGCTTGTAGCAGCTGTTTGTTCAACCAGAGCAGCATTCTGCTGAGTCATTGTATCCATCTCAATTACGGCTGTATTAATCTGATCTATGCCTCTACTCTGCTCTTCGCTTGCAGATGCAATTGCTGAAACAACATCTTTAACTTTTTTCGCAGCGATTATTATATCTTTAAGCGCATCACCGCTCTTATTTACAAGAGCAGTGCCTTCATCAATTTTGCTTATTGAATCTTTTATAAGGGCGCTTATCTCTTTTGCCGCACCAGCAGATCTCTGCGCCAGATTCCGGACCTCGCCCGCAACAACTGCAAAACCCCGACCTTGATCACCGGCCCTTGCAGCTTCTACTGCAGCATTAAGCGCAAGAAGATTTGTCTGGAATGCAATTTCATTGATCATAGTTATTATTTCAAATATTTTTTTACTTGAATTATTTATCTCTCCGATAGAAAAAATTGCCTTCTCAATTACAAGACCTCCCTCTACAGCGAGCTGTGCCGAATTTTCAGCAAGTTTATGCGCCTCCCCGGCATTAACCGCATTCTGCTGAGTTGAAGCATAGGTTTCTTCAACTGTTGCGGCTATTTCCTCTAGTGAAGATGCCTGTTGACTTGTTCGCAATGAAAGATCCTGATTCCCCGACGACACCTCTTCAATTGACTGAACCAAACTTTGTGAACCAGTTATAATAGACGAGATCAATTTACTTACATCATTCATCGATTTATTCAGAGCAGAAGCCAGTTTTCCAATTTCATCTTTCTGATCAATATTTACTCGACTGACAAGGTCCCCCTCAGCAAGTGTCTCAACGACATCAACACATCTGATTATGTTCTGTTTAATTCTTTGCGAAACTATATAAACAAAAATGATGAGCAGAATAGTAATACATATAAACACTGCCGCCAACCTGATTTCTAGAGACTGTATTCGCAACTTTATCTCTTCCTTCACGTCCTGCTCATAGAGACCAGTACCTATTATCCAATCAAGCCCCTGTATATGTTTAACATAAGATATTTTAGGAATTATTTTTTTTGTATCATCTTTATACTGCCACATATAACTTACATATCCGGATTCTTTTTCTCTGCATATTTTTACCATCTCTAGGAATAACTGTTTACCGTTTGGGTCTTTATAATCAGTTAAGTTTTTTCCGTTAAGGTCTTGACGGTATGGATGCAGGATCATAACCGGTTGAAAATCATTCAACCAGAGATAATCCTTTCCGGTACTACCGTACCTGACCCTCGACACGTACTCTTTAATATTGGCATGAATAATGTCATCGGTTTCATTTTTAGCTTTTGAATCACGGTACATTGCTTCAATCGTAAACGCCGAGGAGTCTACAATATCTTTCAATTTCTCTTTTTTTGTTTCATAAATGGCATTATCCACCGACGGTATAAAATAAAAAAACATGATAAAAGAAAATGAGATGATAACCGTGAGACCAATTATCATTATCTTATTTTTAATAGAAATATCCTGCCATCTCATAAACTGTGCTCCCTTACTATATTTGAATAAATTACTAGTGGCAATCATGAAAGCAATGTCGGAATAAAGCCGAAGAGCAATTACAGGTTTTCTCTATTTTAAAAGATTAAAATTACTTTTATAATCTGCTTTTTACCATATACATAAAATCAGCATAATGCCTTTATAATTATAATACATAAAGAGTGACGATTAAAATTAATTTCGAAAAATAATAATTTTTTTCAACACTGACATGGAGGCTATACCTTTATTACATACCCAATATAGATCTTACAGCTTCAAGTATACTTCAACCATCTGTTTAACTGCACATTCCCAGGTAAACATCTTCTTCACTCTCTCTACACCCGCTTCGGAAAACTCCTTCTGCTTTTTAGAATCGTTCAGCAGTGTATCAATCGCTTCAGCCAATGCAATATGGTCCCGGGCAGGAACAACGATCCCGGCATCACCCACTACCTCGGGAAGAGCTCCGCCATCACTGGATATAACCGGAACACCGCAGGCCATGGCCTCACCTGCGGGAAATCCGAATCCTTCATATACCGATGGTACAATAGCTGCTGATGACTGCGAATAAAGTTTAACCAGTTCATCATTCGAAGCAGTCCCGGCGAAGTAAATCTTATCTCTTATCCCGAGAAGATCAATAACCCTGTTTGTCACTTTACGGTGCGGCGCCCCGCCATCTACAACAATTAATCTTACATCCGATTTCATAACAGCAATGGCTTTGAGAAGATAAATAAATCCCTTCTTGCCATCCTCGATGTTTCCAACAAATATAATATCTTTATTATTTTTTTTAACCTTAACCGGCTTAAAGATAGTGCAGTCTATTCCATTATAAACAACGCTCTGCTTTGTAAGGGGAACTCCGAAATCACGGTGATTCATAATCTTCGAATCTTCGGAAACCGTAATAATATGATCAAGTCTCTTCGATACAATAGTCTGCATAAGCGTAGGATAAAACATAACAGCCCGGAATTTCTTCTTAAAGGTTCCGGATCTTTCCAGAATAGTTTTAAGATCAATTGTCAGAGGATGATGTATCGTAGCAACGACGGGAATTCCGAAGGACTTCATCAGAAGAAGACCGTAGTTCAGAGACTGATTATCATGTATAATATCAAATTTATACTCTGAGTGAAGTTTTCTCAGAAGAAAAAAAGCTCTGTAACCAAAGGAGCTGATCTCGGGGAAAGCACCGAACCTGCTGTGAAACCACTCATAAGCATTGATCGGATTGAATATATCAAAGGGAGACTTTCTATTAATAATATCAAAACCTTTTTTCACATAATACTCGTTATTCGGAATAGCATGAGTAACAACTCCTTTCATTTCCATTGGATACGGAGGTCCTACTATAGCATGAACCTCATGCCCCTGTCTAACCATTTCTTCGGCAATATACTTTAAATATATCCCCTGCCCGCCCGAATAGGGATTACCTCTATAGCATAAAAGACAAATCTTCAAGATAAGTTCCCTCCGTCTGCATGAAGCTTTTTGTAAAGTGCCCCCATTGTAACAATCTTCTCCGGATCAAGATGCTTAACAATTTGCGCAGGATTCCCTGTTACCACAACGTTAGCCGGGACATCTTTCCGTACAACCGATCCGGCTCCGACTATTGAATTCTCCCCTATATGAACACCCTTGCAGATAATTGCAGAGTCTCCAATCCATACACCTTTTTCAAGTATTACAGGGGCATTCCTCCCCGGAGATGAAGTTCTGTCGTAAATATCATGCCAGTCCGCATCCATGATGTAACAGAAATTTGCCAGCATGCAATCATCGCCTATAACAATTTTATTAGCACTGCTGATCCTGACTCCGTTCATTATCAGCACATTATCACCAATTGTTATACTCCCCTCATGACCGCCGAAACTTATTGATGTTAGATTTGTCTGTGAACCATCAGCTCCAGCAATTGTAAGATTTTTCCCTATATGAATATTCGGACCGTAAACAACAACGTTCCATACTCCCCATACCATTGGTCTTCCGGCCATGGATGCGAATCTCTTCTGAAATGAGTACTTAAAAATCATTTCACTTTTTATCATAAACCAGAGTCTTTTGAAATATGAGGCTTTATCTTTTTCATTAAACATATTTTTTTCTCTTTAACACTTATTAACATTTTATATATTATGCTTTGCTTAATGTTTTGAACTGCTTAAAAAAGTTACTCCACTGTCATACCGGCTGTAGTAAAACGGAATGCCGGTATCTCATACGATCGATTTTATATGGAGATTCCGGTATTTGCACGACTGGAAGACGCAAAACCGGAATGACAAAATTATAAAAACAGCCATTTTTAATAATAGACAAAAGCATTCAGATATTTTAACAGTTAAAAGTAAACAATTTTTAATGAGGAAATAATGAAAGGTAAATTCATTCTTACAACAGCCATTTTATTTTCAATGATCTCTGTATATTTATTCCAATCTGAAAGAGTATTTTCTCAGTCTGATTTTATTATGCTTGAGGATTTTCAGAAGTACAACGGCAATCCTTTTTCAGATTGGAGTTTTCAGAAGGAGTATGAGAAAGCCGCGTCTATCTACTCCATAGTTGAGGAAAACGGAAATAAATATTTAAGAGCATCGACTCTTAAAACAAACTCTATGGTTCAATTAGGTAAAGAGATTAATAAGAACAAACTAGTAGGTAAAAATAAGGTAAACTGGAATATTTACTCATATCCCTTTATCAGCTGGGATTGGCGAGTTCACATAATTCCCGCAGGCGCAAACGAAAACGATAATGATCTCAACGATTCAGCCGCATCTATTTATGTTGTTTTCCAGAAATCAAGAGTTCCATTTACAAATTGGCAGAAACAGCCGGCCAACTGGATCAAATATGTATGGAGCTCAACACTACCAGTGGGCACAGTTGTATCAAAAAAGGTAACAAAAATGGGGGTATTTCTTTATGAAGGGAAAACTATCGTTGTTGCCACCGGGAAAAAAGATCTGGGGAAATGGATAACTTTTAAAAGAAATGTTTTAGCAGATTACCAGACACATTTCGGAGGTAATCCTTCTTTCAATCCTTCAGTCATTGGAATTCTTACAGATTCAAATTCAACAGGGAGCAAAGCTGAAGCAGATTATGATAATATAAAAGCATCCGGCAACTAGGGGATAATTATCTTCTCCCCTAAAAATTTCGGCTGTTCCATAATAATTTTAACATCGATAAATGCCTTACATCTTGCGAAGACCTCTCTTAATCTGACAACAAGCAGCGAGGGGTCCTCCTCATCATCTGCATTATAACCGGTAACGTTAATACCGTAATTTCTTCCGATATAAACGGCTCTCTCATTGTGAAACCGTTGTGATATTACCGTAATAGAATTCTGCCCGAATATCTCCCTCGCTCTGACAATTGAATCGAGAGTTCTAAATCCTGCATAATCAAGAATAATATTTTCAACAGGAATCCCCCGGTCCCTCAGTGCCATCTTCATAGTTCGAGGTTCATTATAATTAAGCTCGCTGTTATCACCGCTTGCTATTATAAATTTTATTTTTCCTGAACGATAAAGCATCGCTGCAGCATCAAGCCTCTGACTGAAATAAGGATTGATCCCCCCTCTTATATTATACTTACTTGTACCAAGGAGAAGACCGCATTTATTTTTCGGGAGATTGTACCACTCCTCAAAAACATATGGAGCCGAGAAAGAACTGATGTACCCGTCGATCATCATGACAAAAACTGAAAATAAAACAAATACCGGAATTAAAATCGAAACCGCTTTATACCTTCTCACCATGTCAGAGATTACCTGTTTTACTCTTCAGAACTTCAATCTGTTTCATAATCTCTATTTTAGAAGTACTGCCGCTTGAAAGTTTTCTCTCTGCAGCATCAGCAGGATCGAGTATTTTTATTATCTCTTCATCAAATACTGTGGAAAACTTTTTCAGTTCATCAAGAGAGAGTTTGAAAAAATCTTTACCCTCAGTTTCACAGTACCTTACTATACTGCCGGAGATCTCATGGCACTCTCTGAAAGGGAGACCCTTACGGACAAGATAATCCGCAAGATCTGTAGCCGTGGAAAAATTGCTGTAAACAGCGTCTTTCATTCTGCCGGAGTTAACCGTGATTCCACTGATCATCTCTATCATCCCTTCAAGAGCAAGATTAACGGTATCAATGGAATCAAAAAGAGGTTCTTTATCCTCCTGCATATCCCTGTTGTAAGTCATTGGAAGACCTTTTAAAATTGTAAGGAGAGAGAAGAGATTTCCGTAGACTCTTCCGGTTTTCCCTCTTATAAGCTCAGCAACATCGGGATTTCTTTTCTGCGGCATGATTGAGGAACCTGTCGTAACCGAATCAGAAAGCCGTATAAAATTAAACTCAGATGTTGACCACAGGATAAGCTCCTCGCAGAAACGTGAAAGATGCATCCCCAGCACTGAAGCAAAATATAAAAAATCGAGAACGAAATCCCTGTCGCTCACAGCATCCATTGAATTCATTACAACTTCATTGAACCCAAGTTCATTCCTGAGAAACTCTCTGTCATTTTTATAATTAACTCCGCCTAAGGCTCCGCAGCCAAGAGGCATACCCTTACATGCCTCAACTGCATTTTCAAGTCTTTTCCTGTCGCGCAGCAGCTGCCAGGCGTAGGCCAGCATATGATGACTGAACCTCACCGGTTGAGCAACCTGCATGTGTGTATAGCCGGGCATTATAACTTCAATATTTTTTTCAGCAGTCTCAACAAGAAGAGCAATCAGCCTGTTTATAAAATACATTATAGGCTCTGACTCGTCGATTATATACATTCTTACATCGAGCGCAACCTGATCATTTCGCGAACGCCCTGTATGAAGTTTCTTCCCTGCATCACCGATTCTTTCTGTAAGCGCCGCTTCTATATTCATATGAATATCCTCTCTTGAGGAAAGGAATTCAAAAGTTCCATCCTCAATCTCGGATCTTATCTTTTCAAGACCGGCTACAATATCATCCAGCTCTTTAGAAGATAGGATATCCATTTTGCGAAGCATCTTTGCGTGAGCAATAGATCCTTTAATATCCTGCCTGTAGAGTCTTGAATCAAAATGTATCGATTTAGAAATTCTTTCAGTTATATCAGATGAACCGCCGGAGAATCGTCCTCCCCAGAGTTTTTTTTCCTGTTTTTCTGCCATGGTTTTATCCTGTTTAAAATGGCCGAACTGATTCGGCTTTAATGAATTTCATCCGGCGAAAACCGGAATATCAAAACTTATTTATTATAATAAAAATTTTATATTTCCCCGCAGCCTTCGACGGAGGAGAAAACAAGCCATTCTCCATTATAAAAAGAATTTGAATTATTACTGAATGTAAATTATAAAACGGTGTCAAGGAAATTAAGGGATTTAATAGTACCGAAAACCTGAAGATTCTTTACAAGAGAGGAGAGATTCTGCAGCCCGTAGAATTTAAATGAAATTTATCAAAAAAAACAATTTTACTAATTTCAAACTACACCATAAACAAGAAAGGGCTGCTATCAGAAGAGATAACAGCCCTTTCAGCACGACCAATCTGAAACCAAAATCTACACCTCGCCGAAAAAATCTCCGAATTTGCCACTCAGGTTCTACGGGTACAATGTGTTACACATCAAAGGCTGCTTAAATATGCTTCTCTCTGCCTCTACTGTCCCTTTCCCTATCAAATTCGTACTAATATAATAGTACATAATCAGGTAAATGTCAACAAAAATATCAATTTTTATTCAATTTCATAAAAAAAGAAAAAATATTTTAGTGAATAATTTTCTCAAGAAGAAGATCTATATACTGCTCCAGATTTTCCATGCTTTCACCTATTTCATATTCAAGAATATCCGCTAAACTGATCATGTCATTATTCTCCATGATATCAACAGTTTCATTAAGAAGAATCTGCAGTTCGCGGTTTTTCTCTTCGAGTGATTCTTCACCTACAATAATATCTTTAAGTGAAATATCAAAAACCGGTGATATCTGATAACACGTTCTTGTATAGTTAAACATAAAATCTATAAAATTAAAAAGCTGCTCCATCCCCTTATTATCATTACCAGTCTGATAAGAAGCCGCGGCCTTTTCAAGAATTGCCTTCTGTTCCGGAAGATGCTCTTTAATGTCCTTGAGGGAATTTATTAAAACATCGGGGGAATCAATACTTTCTATAATAAGTCTCTTCATCTCTTCACTTGCGAGAAATATATTAAAAATCTCTTTTAGATTAATAAAGAGTGAATCATCAATATCAATCTCTCCATTCTCATTCATTTCCGCAGTAAATGTCACAACACGATGGCGCAGTTCATCCAGCTTTTTTACATGCTGAGCAACAGTTCCGTCACGATATTTTACCTCTTCAAGATTCAAACCAAGAAGATTGGATATCGTAGGGAAAACCTCCTCCAGCCATTCAACTCCTGAAACAAGATCCTCAAGTTCATCTGTATCCATGGGCTCTTCCTCAAGATGCTGTAGAAAATCGATAACTCTGTCGCAGTAAAATATCCCTTCATTAACTGTTTCATATACAATATCCGCCCTGGACTGAACCAGACAATTTATTAAACTGATATTTTCGATGGGAAGATCAGGCGCATCATCAACATGATATTCTGTTCCATCAATATCTATACCGGCGAATATCAGATTTTTATGATTTATCCAGCCTTTAATAGAACTAATAACATCCTTTATTGTTTTTTCATTCTCAAGCACAATCTCAACGGGATAATTATTTATCCTTATTTCCATATATATTCCTCCAAAATTTTCTATTAGGCTGTTCCAAAAAACTTCGTTATTGAAACACCAGGATGAGCATTTAAACATTTCGACAAATTCAACGCAGCTATAATCTGTTCGATGCAAATCAGTACGGAACAGTCTGGTACTTCTTCTGGCGGGTAAAAAATCCCATCCTTCAAACTCCAGGAAGTCCGGTTTTCGGGTTCACTATTGTCCGCCTCCGCCACCCTGCTGTTGTTTCATCCAGTTCGATTGAGCTTTTGAACCTGAAATTGATTTTTCCATAGTGGCAAATTTCTTTCTCAGTTTTTCTTCAAAAGATTTCATATGAGTTTCATGTTTCTTTATTCTTTCATTTGTTAATTTGATAGAATCATCTTCATATTCAATTTTTGAGGCAATGATATTTTTACCAGACGATATATAAGGGTCAATAGCTTTCACAAGCGTAAAAGCCATACCATTATCAATTTTGTTGTCACCATCATTATCCGAACCGAAAAAACTTTTCACACCTTCCGGATTTTCAAGAATTGCTTTCCGCAATTCATCCTCATCAATAACAAGCTTACCATCTTTAATTGTCTGCCAGCTTGAATTTATTTTCCCCGTAGACACTCCTAACTGGTTAAACATCTTAATCGGTTTTTCCTCTCTGCTGGGATAAGCACCTGCCACCGAAGTCTTAATAGAGTTCTCAAGCCTTACCAGCATCATATCACCGACAAAAATTCCGCTTTCATCAAGTTTTTCCGACTGCCCGGGTTTATCGATCTTAACGGTTTTTGTCAGACTTTTATTCAGATCCATAAAATTATTATATGAATCAACAAAGGCTTTTATCTTTAAAATGGGTTTATCTATATCATGGGTGATCTTCAATTCAACAGGAATTTCAGATTTTCTTTTCAGATTCAATGTCAATCCTTTAACAACATCTGTAAGACCGTCATTTCGATCCCTTTCTACTTCAAGTCCATCAACTTTCATTTTAGCGTTATTTGCTTCAGCTATTATATTCTTCAGTTCAAATTCACCCTTTGTCTTAACAGGAGTTGATATAGCAGGTTCTGAATAAGTAACCTCTCCATCATTACTATAAAAAATTATTTTTGAGAGCTGCTTTCCCTCAAGATCTCTACCCACAGGTATCTCCTGCTTCTTCGCTGCATCAGCATCAAGAGGATATATTTTTTCAATCCTTTTTCCATTATCAATTGAAACAACGCCAATCCCTGTGACAGAGCTAAGCTTCTTATCATCGGTTTTTTTTAGAGGTCTTACTCTTGAAACATTATAACTCTTCAATGTAATTCCTTTGACATTAATCTGATCTTCGGGACCTGTTTCAATCATATAAGGTACATTCTCTTCGATCTCCTTCTTATAACTGAATCCGAACTTCAGAATACTGTCTTTTTTTATATCAGCCTTAACCGGAATTTCATATTCCTGCCATAAAAGCCCGGTTACTTTAATTTCCTTACCATCACTTCCTACATCCAGGCTTCCATTCTGATCTTGAGGTTTCTGCTCGCCATCATAGGCAGAGAAAAATTTTCTTTCAAAAGTCACCGGGATATCATCTTTACTTTTGATCTTCTCTCCAATGATAAGACCCGTAGCTTTAAGAAGGTCCTCTCCCCCTCTGATCTTGATTTCACCCTTCTTGCCTGAAACTTTTGAAGTAAGCCCTATTATAAAACTCTTCTCCTCTGTATTAACATAGTCCGAGGCAACAATTGCTGAAGCTTCTTCCGCTATTAATTCATTTAACGATTTAAGCTTCCCCCCCTTGAAATTTAAACTCTTCTCTATGCCATTAACCTCTATAATAATCTTCCCTGCCGGAAGTTTTGTTTCAGAATCAATTTTATCAGTGGCAACTTTATGAAAAGCCGCAAGTTGAAGAACTTCAATTTTTTTTGCCCCTACATCAGCCTGTTTTGCTGCAATTGCTTCCAGTACGGTAGTATCGGATGAAACCGATTTTTTTTCATCATAAGATGCCCTGAATCCGTAAAGATCTCTTGTTTTACCGTCCAGATCTTTTAAAGTGGAACTAAGCTTACCTAATGCTTCTTTTTTCTGATTATTAACAAGTTTACTTCTCTGAAACTGCTTAATCGGCTGTGATTCAACCTCTATAAGTTTGGTTATTATGGAGTCGGTATCCATCCCCGAAGCCATTCCGCCCATTGTTACCGGCATAATCTCCCCCTTTTTAAACCATAAACAAAACGGAAAAAGGTATACTATACATGTAATTACTCATTAACTTGCAGCGAAATTACTCTCCGCCGCGCCTTCGGCGCGGCGGAGACAGAATACCACTGTGTTTTGAGCAGTTACATCAATATATCATTCCCGCTAATCTAAAGCTAAAAAATACGAGCATAATTAAAAAAAATTAAAATTCGCTCCATTCATATTATCGGTATTATTTGAGTTATCCATAAGAATAAAGTGACATAAAAAGAGGAAAAAAAGTAAATAAGGGGGAGATGATGATTGAATTACTACATAGCCTGTCATTTAGAAATAGCTAATAAAGAGATTTTATGTAAAATGCAAGTTGCGACTGAGAAATCCAATTTTATCAAAAAATTATAGATTTCTCACCCGAAGTAATGATGCGGGTTCGAAACAATATATTATACTTATTCCAGCTGCAATTACTGATAATAATTGGCAACTATACTAAAAAAAGTTTATTTCAGAGAGTATAATTCTATCCCCTCCGTATTCTTATACAGTTTTAAAAAAGAAATATGTACCAATATCCAGTTTAAATTCTATCTGGATTCGTCAATAAAAAGTCCCATATACTCACGGAAATGTTCAAGTAATCTAATTGAGTATTTTCCAGGGATTTCGCTTATAACTTCGTTTGTATCCCTATCCATTACTTTGATAATGACTTTGCTTGTCTTCTCATCAAGAGCAAACTGGACTTTCTGATTGAAATTTCCGCTTAACTTATTCAGTTCACTAACAGCTTTTTTAACCTCTTCAGGAGCAATTTGTTTATAGTCCTGTTGAACTGTTTCCGCTAAATCCGGATGAATAGTTTTTTCACTATGAAATCCGTTTCCGGAACTTACTATTTTACTGTTAAAGTTTTCTACAAAATTTACTACGTTCATATTATACCTCCATGTATAACTAAAACTCTTTTTAACATCCATCCTCCTATTCAAAAAAATTGTTCCCTCCCCGGTTTCCCGGACCGGAGAGGGGAGTCATAAAACCGCACTGCCGGTTGATTGACTAAAAGTTATCCTCATTCTAATAGTTTCATAATTAACTTAGGCTTAAAGTTCGCCTGAGCCAACATCGCAACACCAGTCTGAACAAGGATCTCATCCTTGGTAAAATTAACCATTTCTGCTGCCATATCTACGTCACGTATTCTCGAATCAGCGGCCATCATATTCTCGTAATTAAGAGCCAATGAAGTGATAGTATTTTCCAACCTGTTATAGTATGCTCCAAGGTCTGCCCTTTGTCTATTGAGCTTCTCTAAAGCTCCGTCAACATGTCCTATCATGGAGTTTGCCTGCCCGGCAGTAGAAATTGAACGCTTCCTATTGTTCTCCATCAGATTCAAGGCTCTGGAATTAATGGTACCGATAAAAACTCTGATTCTTTGATTACTATTTGCTCCAACGTGAAAAAACATACTTGCGGTTTTACTGTTTTTTGCAAATGCGCCCGTAAGCATTTTTAACCTGTTGAATTCAGCAGATGTCGAAATACGGTCAATCTCATCGATAAGCTGAGAGACTTCCACCTGGATCTGCATTCTGTCGCTGTTGGAATAAATCCCGTTAGCAGACTGAACCGCAAGAGACCGTACACGCTGCATAATATCGTTAAGCTGTTGGAATGATCCTTCCGCGACCTGTATAAAAGAAATCCCGTTCTGGGCGTTCTTCTCCGCCTGTATAAGACCGTGTATCTGAGTTCTCATCTTTTCAGATACGGCAAGCCCGGATGCATCATCCCCCGCCCTGTTGATCATCTCGCCGGACGCCAGCTTTTCAATAGACTTGTCAAGTCTTGCAGCTACATTCTGCATCTGCCTGTTGGCAAATATGGCACTCATGTTATGATTGATTCTCATGTTAACCCTCCCTTGGTTTTTTTCAAAGCTGTCACTCTTTTATTTATACAGCTAAGGTTTTTCAGACACAACATCATGCCGTTGTCTGAGGCCGTTAAGCCCTAAGGTTTTCTCCTTTTAATGTTGCCGGACTGCCCATAATCCATGCAACCACAGACTGCCGGACGTTCTCCGGCAGTCTATGATGCCCTCCCGGCATCACAGACTGCCGGAAAACCGGCAAGACTGCATGGATTTGAAGCAATCCGGTTCCGCCAGGAAGGCACGAGAACCGGTTAATTTTCAAAGAACAAGTACTTGATTGTACTTCTTCAACTGTATAATGCATAATCTAGAGTGAACCAAGCAGCCTGAGAACAGACTGACTGCTTCCATTTGCCTGAGCAAGCATTGCTGTACCGCTTTGTACAAGAACCTGATCTTTTGTGAAGCTAACCATCTCTTCAGCCATATCAGCATCTCTTATACGTGACTCAGATGACTGAATATTTTCATACGCATTCATCAGTCCTTTTGCGGCAAAATCAAGCCTGTTGTAATAAGCTCCGAGATCGGCTCTCTGTTTTGAAAGACGCTGCAGTGCATCGTCAAGAACACCAATCGCTTTGTTAGCACCTTCAGGTGATTCAAGAGTAAGAGCAACTTTTCCTGTTCCATCTTTAAACTTAAAAGACGCAGCAGTCATTGTTCCAATGTACACTCTTTCCCTCTGGTTCTGATTGGCGCCCATATGAAACCACATGCTTCCCTTAGGGTTTACCTTTGAGAATTCCCCCATCAGGACTTTGAATCTGTTAAATTCAGCCTGAGAAGCAACTCTATCTACTTCATCTACAAGGGCGGATACCTCCACCTGAATCAGCTGTCTGTCACTATTGGAATAAATACCATTAGCAGACTGGATAGCCATGACCCTTACCCTCTGGATAATCTGCGAAGTCTGGTTGAGATATCCTTCAGCAGTCTGGACAAAAGACATACCGTCTTCTGTATTCCTTTCCGCCTGACGGAGCCCGTTGACCTGGGTTCTCATCTTTTCAGATACCGCAAGACCTGACGCATCATCACCAGCCTTGTTGATTCTTTCTCCTGAAGATAGTCGTTCCATACTCTTGGTGACATTCCAGTGAGAAAACTTTAACGATCTGTTAGCGTTTATCGCGCTCATGTTGTGATTGATAATCATTGTTACACTCCTTTGTTTCTGTATGTTTCTGGCTTCCTTGCCAGACTGAATCCGAAGGCAGTCGGATAGCAGTCATTGTTTACCGGTTTTTAAGGCAATCTTAACAACAACCGGGATTAAATCAGGCATTTTAAGGCACAACCCTAAAGCTCCCAATAAGAGGCCGAGCAGGCAATAATTACACTATTATACAGTTTTCAAAGAACAATAAGTTCAGGGGAGACTTTCCCCTGCTCGTAATATCGCTCCCTTTGGCAGGTATATTAAGCCCGGTGGCAGATGATTATAGGTGTTTATAAGTAATTATATTATAATGTAAGATATTTTGAACGTTTTTTATCTATAGGACGGTTTTTTTTGCTTTTTTGAAGTTTTTTTCGATTTTGTAAAAAAGAGAGTTTTTTACCAGAAATCCTGGGGTCAGAGCATAAAGATTTAATAAATTTTTTGAATGAACTTTTTATGAGTTTTAATTATATAGCCCACAAAACCCTGAATCGATGAGGGTGAGGTTTTTATCACATTTAACTTCAATGTTGTCATTCCGGTTTCGCAGCTTCAGTTTTTGCGAAAACCGGAATCTCATACCGTGAGTTTATGTACAGAACACTCATTCATAGTAATAAAATACAGTCTATGAGATTCCGGCATTCCGCTTTCGCTCCAGCCGGAATGACAGTGAGGGTTTATACCCCTAAAAATAATTCGCTACCTGAAAGAGAAGTGTACATACCGGAAAATAAAATATTGACAGTATAAAAAAAATTATATGAATTGTTTACGATATAATGGTGAGAGATATGGACAATAGAAAATACATTGTGCTCCTTGGCGACGGGATGGCGGATCTCCCGATGAAAGAACTTGGCGGGAAAACAGTTCTGGAACACTGCAAAACTCCCAACATGGACTTTATGGCTCAGAACGGGGTTACAGGTTTGACCATGACGGTACCCGAAGGAATGGCGCCTGGAAGCGACACGGCTAATCTCTCAATATTCGGATATAATCCGGCTGAATGTTTTTCCGGGAGAGCTCCACTCGAGGCAATAAACCTCGGAATTAAACTTGGCCCCGATGACACTGCCTTCCGCTGCAATATAGTAAATGCAGCAGGCGGAGTTATGAACGACTTTACTTCAGATCATATCGACAGCAGACTCTCGGAAATCATAATGAAAGAGCTGGCTGCTAACATATCTAAACCCGGAATAGAGTTTTATCCCGGAGTTTCCTACAGAAATATTGTAGTATGGAGAAATTATCCTCACAGTGAGATTACTGAGACTACTCCCCCTCACGATATACAGGATGAAAATATTGAAAAATATCTTCCTTCGGGAAACGGCTCGGATGTTTTGAAAGAACTGATGACTCTTTCAAGATCGATCATTGCTGATTCCGCAGCAGTGAAAGACGGAATGAAAAAGTACAATGGCAATCCGGAGTCTACTTGGCTCTGGGGCGGAGGGAGACGACCTAATATGAAGACTCTCATGGATAGATTCGGTCTTTACGGTCATACAATTTCGGCAGTTGATCTTATTCATGGAATCGGGAAAGCTGCAGGTCTCTCACCTCTCGATGTTGATGGTGTAACAGGTTATATCGACACCAATTACAGCGGTAAAGCTGAAGCTCTTCTGAATTCACTTGACGATTCAAATTTTATTTTCCTTCATGTTGAATCTCCAGATGAATCGGGCCATGAGGGGAACATGGAGCATAAAATAAAATCTATCGAAGATTTTGACTCTCTGGTTGTGGGACCGGTTCTTGAAGGGATGAAAAAATATACCGATTATTCTATACTCCTGATGCCGGATCATCCGACACCGCTGAGACTAAAGACACATACTTCTGATCCTGTGCCATTCTGCATCTACAGCAGTAATGACCGTTTCAAGGATGAGATAAGCAGATACAGTGCAGCTGCATTTAACGAGAAGGATGCATCAGCGACAGGTCTCTTTATTAGTCACGCGCATAACATTCTCGAAATTATGATCAAAGGTTCGCTGAACTAATAAATTCATAAAAGTTAAAATTTTCACTAAAAAATAATTCATACAGATACAAAAATTTCATACTCACCCCCGGCCCCTCTCTTTGGAAGAAAGAGAGGGGAGATGAAGTCCGGGAAGTTTATCTGTTTTATAAATAATTTCCTGTTTTACAAAGCCCCTCTTTTTTTAAAGAGAGGGGCGCGACAGTAGCCGGGGGTGAGTTTAAAGTATTTAATTCAATAAATTAAACTTTTTAACATAACCAATTTATATCAAAACGAGGTAGTAGAGTGTTTAAAAAATCCGCAATCATTTCAGGAATTGTTTTACTCCTGGCAATCATCATCTTAGTTGTATATTTCTTCACAAGAGGCGTCTCAGTCGAATCAGCAATCAGGGATTTCGAAGATGGAGATTATGTTGATGCAATCATTGCTCTGAACACTTTTGTTAAAACAGCAAATTATGAGGATGGAGAAAAAATTTATTACTATAGATGTAAATCTCTCAACACTCTTGCTGAAGAACTTGAGAGTGATTATGAAGATGAACTGAAAGATGCATCGCTTGAAAACAAGGATAAACCTGAATTCGAAAAATATAAAAATAAAATTGAAAAAAAACTCGCTCAAATAAACAGTAAAACAGGTGGAGATCTGGAATTTATCCCTTCAGCAAAAAAAAGCAGAATTGCTCCCAAAGGTCTATTCTACAATGAGTTTGCATCGAGGTACCGGGGTAGTCTGTTTATTGAAGATCTTGATTTTTATGAGATTAAAAAAGCGATGGCAACTGATCAGGCAAGGCTTTTTGATTACATGAGCAGGTTTTATAAAAAATATCCGGGATCAAATTATACTCCGCAGATGATATCAATTATATTCGACGCAATAAGAGATGGAGCTGCCGGCATGGAGGCAAATTCTGAATTTCTCAAAAATATAATTTATAGCTACGCTGCAAAATATCCCACAAGCCAGGAGGTTTCCCGCCTTTACATCTCTGCAGGTGACAGTGTAAACCTCCGGAACTCACCCGGCGTAACAGGGGCTCCTGCTGGAAAAACAGTAAAAGATGAACTCCTGATACAGATTGAAAAATCGATGGATATGATGCAGGTTGGAGATACCCGTGATTACTGGTACAGAGTATCAACCCTGCGCGGAGTTAAAGGCTGGATATTCGGAAAGTTCCTGAAGCCACTGGACATTCAGAGCATTACCACTTCTAATCAGATGGAGATATGGAGTGTCGAGGATTATTTCACTGCCTGGTCCGACTCGAACACTCCGGAAAACTGGAACCATATTAAGGACGCAGATGCCAGTGCAGTAAGTTTTAAAAAACTTACTTCCGGAAATATAGTGGTGTTTAACTCAAAGGGTATAGCCAACACCGGACTTTACAGCAGATTCAACACATCACGTACTTTCAAGATAATGGTCCGCGGAAGATTTGTCTCAGGCGCACCTGTAATATTAGCAGCTTACTCTATAGAGAAAGGGGACATGTACTCTATCAAGCTCGACTCGGAAAAAGTTGATGTAAACGGAAGAAGTATACCTATCAAAGGAACAGACTGGCATAATTACGAACTGGCATCTGAAGATGGAAAATTTGCTTCATTCTCGATTGACGGACAGATGGTTTCAGGACGTATTCCCTCTGTCACAAATAATATATTCAGTGATCGGGGAGTTTACATTCTCTACCAGTACGCCGGTGGTTTATCTTCCTGCGAGATTGAGTTTGTTAAGATAAAGTAATTTACAAAAAAGTAAAAAATAACTGCTGAAAATTCAGGAAGTATATCTCACTCTCCCCGCAGAAGCGGCTGAGAGCAATTATTCAACCGGTTTATCAATAGTTAAAAAAATACAATTCAGGAGAAAAGAATTCACATGAGAAACGTAGAAAAAAAATTTTTAACAACTTTTATAATAGTTTTGTTTATCGCCATATCCACCATTGCTGATGCAGTATATCAGTCTTTACCGCAAATGGCAGCTGCCCGTGCAGGCTGGGTACAGAAATATCGTGACCAGAAAAAGTTTAATGAAAATGTCCTTTCGGCTTTTTCAGCTGTTCCACGTGAATTCTTTGTGCCAGCTGATAAACAGGATCAGACTTATAGAGATATAAACGTCCCCATTGGATACGGCCAGACTATTACTAAAGCATGGTTTGTTGCCTACATGACAAACAAGCTTGATGTGCAGCCAACCGATAAAGTTCTTGAAATCGGTTCAGGTTCAGGATACCAGGCGTCCATACTATATCAGCTAACAAAAAAAGTTTACTCCATCGAGATTGTTGAACCTCTTGCCAATCAGGCTGCAAAGCGATGGACAGAGATGGGATACTCCGGAATAAAAGGTAAAGCCGCAGACGGATATTTCGGATGGGCGGAACATGCACCTTTTGATAAAATTGTAGTTACTTGCGCGGCAGATCATGTACCGACATATCTTTTACAGCAGCTGAAAAACGGCGGGACAATGGTAATACCTGTTGGAAACCCCTTTGACCATCAGACACTTCTGCTCATTAAAAAAAAGGAAGACGGCAAAATCACAACAGAGCGACTCTACTCAGTGAAGTTTGTCCCTTTTACAGGTAAAATGCTTGAAAAATTTAAAAAATAACCCCATGTTTCTATATCTTTCAGTATTTTTCATCTCTCTCGTTGTGTTGGGTGCCGAGATGAGCATCATACGGGTAATGAGCGTAATTAACAGCTCCTCATTTGCTTCTATGGTAATAAGTATTGCTCTTTTAGGCTTCGGCATCTCGGGAACTGTTATTACAGTCCTGCGGCGTCGCATTGAGCCATATTTAGATTTCATTCTTTTCGGATCTGCAGCGGCAACAATGTTTTTTGCATCAATAACCCTCCCTCTTGCAGGTCTTGTTGAATTTGTACCACAGAGCCTTCATGAAGACAGCAGTCAGATATTACGCATTGGTGCTTTCTATCTGATATTCTTTCTCCCGTTTTTTGCAGGATCGTTTTTTATAAATCTTTCATTTATGAAGGCAAAGGCAGATATAGGCCGCCTCTACTTTTTCAATCTTATCGGCTCAGGAATTGGTGCGCTCGCCATACTTCTGCTTATGACAGTAATTACTCCATCTAAACTGATGCTGCCGGTGGTATTTTTTGCCATGGTTCCGGTACTACTCACAATGCCGCGTACACGCATCGGAGTTGCCATTGCATTTGCCTGCTCAGTACTATCACTGATCCCGTTTATTACAGCGCGGGATCTGCCGGTTTCGCAGTACAAAGATATTTCATATGCCATGAAGTACCCGGATGCAAAGGTAGTTGCTACACAGCCATCTCCCTCCGGATATATTCAGGCAATTCAAAGTTCCATGTTTCGTTTTGCTCCGGGACTTTCACTCTCGAGCTACGATGTAACAACCCCGAATCAGATTGGACTTTATATAGATGGAGCTTCAGCCTCGGGCATTGCGATGCCGGTTTCAGGGGATGATGCCAAATACATCAAGCATCTCCCTTTTGCGCTTCCCTTTGCAATTAAACCATCTCCATCAGTATTAATACTCGGAGCAGGCGGAGGAAATCCGGTACTGTTTGCTCAACACCTTGGCGCATCAAAGGTTACTGCAGTGGAACCCGACCTGCCTCTTGTAAACTTAATTCGTGATCACTTTACAGATTCTTGGAAGGGTGTATGGCAGAATCAAACTGTGAGAATGGTTAATGCTGACGGACGTTCCTTCTGTTCCTCTGATAAAGGAAAATACGATATAATTACAATTCCGGCAATGCTCTCATCAGGCATGTCTTTCTCTTCCGGATCCGGGCATGGTGAGAATTATCTTTTTACGCGAGAAGCTTTTGTCGACTACATGTCCCGGCTCAATGAAGGCGGCATGCTGAATATCTCAATGACAATGGAATCTCCTCCATGTGCACTTCTTAAACTTGAAGCTTTGGCTTTCAGTTACCTCAAAGAACGATATCCTAAAGATTTTATGCAGCGTGTAATTTTTATGCGTGGCATGGATTGGGGGATGGTACTTCTTAAAAATGGTGTCTTTACCCCTGATGAAATTGCAGGAATAAAGAAGTTTAACGATACTCTTTCTGCTGATTTCAGCTGGTATCCAGGTATAATCGAGAGCGAACTTAACAGTTATAACCTGATAGACGATGAACTCTATTACAAGCTGGCCTGCGCATATCTCGAAAACAACGAGAAAGATTTTATAAACTCCTATGCCTTTGTTATTGAACCTCCAACTGATAACAAGCCATTCTTCCGCCATAATCTAAGACTGTCGGCGGTTCCAAGACTTTTTAATTATAACAGCGATATTGAACCGCTTCCATTTTCTGAATGGGGATATCTTGTAAGCTGGGCAACCCTCTTCCAGGGAATACTCTTCGGATTTATTGTTATCCTTATACCGGTGTTTGCACCGGGAGTCCGTTTTCTCCGCGAGAAAGGAAAAACAACAGTAATCGCATACTTCTCAATGCTTGGCCTTGGATTCATGCTTGTGGAGATGTCGGTAATTCAAAAACTCACACTGGTTATCGCCAATCCGCTCTTCAGTGTTGCAATAGTTATATCCTCCATACTTATCTTTTCCGGACTTGGCGCAAGATTTAGTTCAAGATTTAAAAGCAATCCAGTGCGCGGAATAACTATTGCTGTTGCCGGTATCACATTAGGAATGATACTCAACGTTGCAGTCTTTGCTCTTTTCACAAAAAGTTTTCTTTCACTACCAGCGGCCGCACGAATAATCATAGCTGTGATTTCACTTATACCAGTCGGTTTTTTTATGGGGATGCCTTTCCCTCTAGGGCTGCAGGTATTGAGTGACCGCAAAGAGGCTTTTATGCCATGGGCTCTTGCAGTAAACGGATCTGTCTCGGTATTTGCCGCTGTACTTACAAATATCCTTTCTATGCATCTTGGATTTGCAATTGTCGCTGTTATTGCCATAGGTTGTTACTGTATTGCTCTGGCAGCTTTTCCTGGCAGATGGATAAGCGAATAAAAAGAGAATGGATAAGAGAATAATATTTATGATAGGCCGGTGACCATGAATTTATCAAAAATAAGCAGTGATACAAAATGCTGCAAAACAGCATTACCTTTTTTTTTAAAGGGAGGCGCAACTGCTATTCTTGCTGTTCATGGTTATAATGGATATTCAACAGATCTTCTTTATGTCGGAAAGATGCTGAATCAGCAGGGGTTTACTGTTTCTATTCCGCGTCTCCCCGGCCACGGCACCAATGCATCAGATTTTCATGAAACAGGCAGTGATGACTGGCTCAGACATATTACTGACTGTTATTTCAATTTAAGAGCTGAGTATAAAACAGTATATCTCCTCGGTTTTTCCATGGGGGGATTACTGGCTCTTCAGCTTGCATCACGGTTCAATATTGAACGAATGGCATTGATCTCACCTTCAATTATCAATACCAAATGGACAATTAAACTCACTCCATATTTGAAATACTTTATTAAAAAACAGGAACGGGACTGGAACGATAAATCACCGGATCCGGATAGAATTTTTCTCGCCAATGAATACTGGAAATGGCATTATATTAAAATGGGAGCCGAACTCTTAAAACTCCAGAATCGCACAAAAAAAATACTCCCTCTTGTTTCATGTGACACAATGATAATTGTATCAGAAAAAGATGAAGCAGTTCCTGTGAGAGCAGCGGATTTTATATTCGAGCGAATATCATCCTCTACAAAAAAAACTTTAATACTGGATAACAGCCCGCATGTTTCAACTCTTGGACCGGAGAAAAAGTTAATAGTGGAGTATCTTGTAAAATGGTTTAAGAAAAAAATGTAACTACTTAGAAACCGCAGGCAATTATTGCAACCCCACACCTTCGGCGTGGTGGAAACATATTTCACTACCAGTTTACGATTAAAGCGATTAACGATTGAATTAAACCACTGTGTCATCTTCGCGAAGGCGGAGATCCATTTTTACGTTAACATAAGTGCGATATAATCCATGGATTCCCGTCTGCACGGGAATGACAAAAAGTCTAATTTAAAAAAATGATCTAATTCAATCGTTAAATGCTATAGTTATAAAAGGTACGGGTTAAAATTCACTGTTTACTTATTTTTTTTAATATCCGTGGAACGTCATCGGTAATTATTATATCTGAAATACCGGCAATCATATCAAACTGTCTGCCGGTATTCACCGTCCAGAATATGATCTTCTTTTTAAAAATTTTTAAAAGCCATATCGCGAAGTAAACGATATATTTATTGATATAATCGAAAATCTCAATGGGCAGATTTAAATACTCAGGTTTTATTTTACGTATTCGACTGATGATCTCGGTAATCCCCAGACCAAGGTGTTTTTCTCCAAGCAGCATTCCTATGGTCACCTGACGCTCTTTAAAGTACGGAAGCAATTTATGTTCGAAGGATGAAACAATCAGATTTTTTTTATCAAGATGCTTAAGCAGCATATCGCATATCGCCGGGCAATCATCGACGGTAAGAGTTTCCTCTTTCAATTCTATATTTATAATTTTGTCTCCAGGGAGAGATTTTAAAAACTCTTCAAGTTCGGGAATTTTCTGATTCTCTCCCAGATCAGCTTTTTTTAATTCCTTCAATTTCATGTCCGAAATATTTCCGCTTTGATCGGAGACATTATCAATTACATCGTCATGAATTATAACATAGTACCCGTCACTGCTTTTCTGCACGTCGCATTCTAACCCATGAGCCCCGGCCTCAAAAGCTCCTCTGAAGGCCAGCAGGGTATTCTCCGGATATTTTGCGCGATAGCCCCTATGACCAAGAACCTTAATATCTTTAGTCAACAGCCTCTCCTCTCTTAACAAACTGCATTATTATTAAAGATAAAACAAAGAAAAAGGCCGAGCAAAACAGAATCGAAAGATATCCCGCAGGTCTTAAACCACCTGCAGTGAAAACATCAATCCCGAAACCGGACAATGGAGGTGCTACAATATTTGCCGCCTGAGAGGAAAAGTAATAAAGCCCTGTATACCCGCCAAGTTTAGCCGGCGTTGTCATATCTACTACCATAGGAAGTGAGTTGACATTGATAAAAGCCCAGGCGCATCCTGCAAGTGAAAACAATACAGCAAGAGCAAGAAAGGTCTTGAAGAAAGTTGCAACTACAAGCAGAATTGCAAGAACCAGAAGACCGGCTCTGATGGTTTTATTCCTGCTGAACTTTGTACCAATAAGCCCTGCCGGAATTGCAGCTATTATAAAAAAAAGTGAGTAGAACCCGAGAATCATAGCTCCGGTACTCTCCTTGAGGCCGAGATAAAATTTTGCATAACTTGTAAAAAAAGTCTCTATGGTATTAAAACCGATAAACCAGCAGAATATTGCAATTAGAACTGCCAGCAGACTCTTCTCTCCTTCAATTACATCCTTCATATTATCAAGCAGTTCATAAAATGATTTTTTTAATGAGACCGATTCTACAACTCCATTTACTTCCTGCGTGTAGCAGTCATCTTTAATAAAGACAACAACAAGCATACATGCAAAAAACATAAAGAGTCCGGCTGCAATAAACGGATAGGATACATTTTTATCATAAAGAACTTTTCCTCCGAAATAAACCATTAATGCACCAGCTCCGCCCATAAAATTTATAATTCCATTTGCGTAGCTTCTGAATTTGGATGGAGTTATATCCGGCATCAGCGCTATAACAGGAGTTCTATAAAGAGCCATGGAAAGGTTCATGCAGATTACAGTAAGCATCATTAGTGCAAGATTCTGCATCATATTGACATAAGGAATCATAATAAAAAAGATCATTGCAAGCGGAGCACCCACAAGTATATAAGGTCTTCTTTTGCCAATCCTGGTATTTGTACTATCGCTTAATGCCCCGAGAAACGGGAGAAGAAGTATTGCAAAAACATTATCAATTGTCATGATGGCTCCCACGGCAGAGAAAGAAAGATTGAATGTTTTTTTAAGAAAGATAGGTAAGTAAGCATTATACATCGCCCAGATCATTGATACTCCCAGGAAACCGAAACCAAGAAGAAATGTTTTACTCCTGCTGAACTCAAGTTTTTTTTCCATAACTTATCTCCTTAGTTTCTGTATTTGAATATCACGATGACTTCAGTAACTGTTTAAAAACTGGTTGTGAAATTTTTAATCTCCCATATACTCAAAAGGAGTAAGCCATAATCTTTTTTTGACAGTAATCACTTTTTTAAAATTAAATTATTCTAATCTTATTCAGCAAAAAATCAATTCTTTTTTATTATTGAACCCGTTCTCATTTATTTAAATTCCATCGTAGAGCTTTTCTAATAATCCGGCCCAATCTCCATACAGGTTTATTACTCATAATTTTTTCCTGCATTTCTACAAAATCAACAGGAGGTATAAAGTTTTCTTTATTTCTCTCCAGCCTCAACGCATCTGCTTTGCATACAACAACGCAGTTCCCGCAGCCGATACATTTTTTATTCCGTATGGAAACCTTTTTCTTTTTTTTATCAGGAATAATCGCATCGACCTGACAGCTTTTAATGCAGAGCCGGCACCCTTTGCATTTATCTGAATCCAGTACAGCATGAAAGTTTGATGACCAGAAATTTATAGGATTAACAAGAATTTTATGAATACCGAGTATTTCACAGCAGCAGCCGCAGCACGCACAGATAACCTCGGGATGCTGCATATTATATGTCTGCAGTACCAGCCCTTCATTTTGATTTTGTCTCATGATTTCCAGAGCTTCTTTTTTATCGATTCCTCTACCATGCCGGTATTTCTGCATCAGCACTGCAAGATCGCCAAAGAGCATGCATGTCTCTTCTCTACCGGTTTGTGAACATGGCTCACCGATGATTTTTTTTCTTTTACGGCAGGTACATTCAATAATCGATATAGGACCGTCAGAGTTTTCCACCAGGCTGATGATATTGTCGTACTGTAAGATATGGTGCCGTGTTTCAATACTTTTTTCAATTGGTATAGTCCTCATCTGCATAACTTCAGTACTGATAAAAGAAAGACCATGCTGAATCGAATGAGCATATTCATCATATGCTTTCACATATTCAGAATCCATTTCGAAAACTTTACCTTCATACATTCCCACAACAAGCGGCAGTAAACAATAGTATAGAACACCCTGTTTTTCCTTCTGCATAATGCACAACTTTGAGCTCATAACATCTAGAAATGATTTCAACTGTACAAGTGAGTATCTGTTATTTTCAATGCGCGCATGTATAACCTCTACCGGTTCGTACCGATAGGACATTCCCATTGCAATCCGCGCCTCATCCTCTGTGAAGTGATGTATCAGAAGCCTTAAATCTGATCCAGATTTTTCTGCGGGAAAACCAACAGGCTGTTTATCAAGATGTTTCTGGAGGTTCCTGTATAACTGCTGGTTGTTAATTTGATATTTCAAGTTTCCCCCTGCGGAAGATTAGAGTTTTATCTAAATAATTTATAGGTAAATTATTATAGTGATGTTTTTCAATAAGGCTCTTTTAGGAATGTCGGGATAATAATTAATTTAATTCAAACCTTCCTGCCCCCCTATCCCCGATCGGTTGCACCGGGTATATCAGTTATATCGATGCTGGTGTTATTCTTATCATTTCTGTTACAATTGTTATGATTCATAAATTCACTAATAATTTCTCTCTTGCGCGCCCCCGCCGGGGGACAGGGGGATATAGACAATGTACTAATTCATTCGTAAAACTAAATTTTCTCTGAATTGCGGATGTAGATAAACCTGTTTTCAACAGATATTTTTTCAACACTTCCGCTTTTCTTAAGATTCTTTAAAGCTCGTAACACATCAAAGAGCCGCATATTAAGTTTATCCGCAAGATCTTCTGCCGTTGATCCGTTCTTATCCAAAGCCTCAAGAACAGAATTCATGTGCTTGTCAAAATAATCTGTTCCACGAGCCGCACCCTGAACTCTACCTACCAGTTTTACCGGGAGAGGCATAAAATATTTTCTTACCCTCTCCAGATTTTCAACATCGAGCGGCTTAACCCAATCTTCTGCTCCCGGCCTGTCCAGATGATTAATGTGAATTTCATCAGGACCAATTTTTATACATGCCTCTTTAAGTTTAAATAATTCATCATCGGTATCATTTATCCCTGCTATAATAAATATCTCTAAGCAGATTATCCCCTTAAACTCCCTGCGGAGAAGAGTAATCGAATCAATGATTATTTGGGGATCTGTTCCGGAGACCGGTCTCATTATTTTATTAAAAACTTTCTTACTTACCGCGTCAAGCGAGGGATAAATAATATCAGCCTGCAGTATGCTTTTCCGTACATCTGCTTTATGAAGTAAAGAGCTGTTCGTAAGAACAGCCACTTTATATTCAGGATAAGTCTTTTTAATAAATCCAATTATATCACCAATACGGCTGTGAAGAGTGGGTTCTCCTGAACCGGAAAAGGTAACAACATCAATAGACGGTTTCTTATCCAGTACCTGACTGATTTCAGCTACAATCTCAGAATAAGGAATGTACTCCTTAACTTCATCAGTCAGTACTGTTGTGCCGCCGCATTCACAATAAATACAATTGAATGAACATACTTTAAATGGAACTATATCAATCCCAAGAGAAACACCAAGTCTCCTGGAATTGACCGGTCCGAAAACATACTTCATTTTTTCTTTCCGGCCTCTTTTATCTCAACTTCAAAATCTACAGAGACAAGCCCGTCTTTCTGTTCACAGAAAAGAAATATCTCTCCAATACGGTTTATACCATCGGCAATTCCCGCGTTCCCCTGAGCCCTCATCTGCATCATCATTTTTAAAAATGCATTCTTCTTTATATTTAAAAGAAAAAATGTTTTATCATTTATAACTTTACCGTATCTTCCGCTATTTGAAGCACCGTCCAGTGTTGGACTGCTCATTCCGGTCTTCATAAGTCCGGCACTGTTACCTGCATAAATCCCCCGCTGATCGTAGCTTACAAAAAATCTCATCTGACTTTCGTCTATAAACCAGAATCCCTTTTTACTTCCAATCTTCTCTTCGCCGAATTTCTTAGCTTTTAAATACTTATTCGACATACTTTTTTTTATCTTTCCCCAGAGCTCTTCAATTTTTTTTGAATCTGTCATAGGTACAAAAACAAGAATGTCTCCCACTCCGCCGGCCGAGCCTGAGTCAAGTGCCATTACATTAACAGCACCGGTGTGATATGGAATAAAATCTTTCTCAATATCTATTCCCGATTCAGCCTTCAGCTTTTCTTTAGAAGCATTATATTGAGTGCACCACTCCACTTCCCCCTTGCAAAGATTATCCAGATATTTCAGATCCATAGACATAAAGACCGTTGAATCGGCGGAAGAAATATATAGTGATTTATCCTGTACTCCGGTTTTAAAAAATCCCGTTATCATATCAACATATGGATTGCCCTTGATCAGCTTAGCTGAAGCATTCATCTTAAATTTATTACCCTCAAGAGCTATCCCTGCCCCGATATAATCAATTGAATCATACATCGTGCCCTTGTTCATCCCGTCTGTTCCGGATTCACTCTGAGAGAGGATAAAATCTTTCATTGAGTAAAGACCGAAGTCCTGATTTCCTCCGCCTGAAGGCTTACTCATCTGCATAATAAATTTCTTTGTTACAAAGGCATTAAGATCATAACTGTTTTTACCCTTTGCAAGATAATCCTTATAATTAGCATCAAGTATCAGTGTCCCGTTTCGAGATGCTTTTACATCAATCACTCTTCGAATTATATCACCTGTTGATCCGATTAAAAGGTAACCATTTGCCGGAGCTATGAAGAGATCATTCTTTACCTGATATACAGTTACATTTTTATATGAAGTTGTAACCGGAGAAATATTTATTTCCGGATTATCGGCGTTTGCTTTTTTTACCAGCTCAATGAATTTCAATGGAAACTCATTCTCATTTATAACAGGAATAAAAATAAGCATAACATCATTTACATTCTCTTTGTCAAAATTTGCAAAAGATATCGGCCTGCTTGTATCAATCCCGGCATTTCGTACAGATTTCTCATCGAGGTAATCTATACCGGTTTTATCCCTGAACTTGTCCCGCTCAGCAAGCATTTCGCTCTTCTGTTTTCCATCCATAAGATTAAATACAATATAATTGAAAGTCTTGAGAAGCTTTACAATCTCCTTTGACTTAACAAATAAATTTACATCTGAAGGAGTAAGAGATTCTGTATCTCCTGCCATCTGTCCAAATGTAACAGAACCCGCTAAAAAAAATGCAATAAGTGTTACATATAATCTTTTCATATTTTCCTCTTTTTCCTCTTTTTGATTCGATTTACTTTACAGGTGTTTCCAGTATTACTCAATTATTAAAAAGAGAGCTTTTATTACAACTCCACGGTATAATATAATTAAAGTTATGTCGTTTTAAAGCATTTTTTTCACCAAAGAGCTCTCTCCGGTGAAATAAATAAAAAAAATAGTTGAATACAATATATACCTGACGCATTTTCGAATTACATAATATTTATTCAGATACTGGTCTGAAAAGAGTGACAAAAATTATCTCCGCGAAATTCTATATTCAGGGGATCAAATTTTCAGCATTTTTCAACTACTGCATAAACAGGGAGAAATTGATGAGTTCTATTGAAATAAAAAAAAGTTATGAAGAAATAAATGATAAGATTAAAAAAGGTAAAGCAGTTATAGTAACCGCAGATGAAATGCCGGCAATAGTCAAAAGTGAAGGGGTCAAAAAGGCCTTTGAGAAAGTTGATGTTGTTACAACGGGGACATTCGGAATAATGTGTTCATCGGGAGCTTTTCTTAATTTCGGACATACAAAGCCCCGAATGAGAGCCACAAAGGTTTTTCTTAATGATGTTGAGGCATATGGCGGAATAGCCGCTGTGGATTGCTTTATCGGAGCAACCCAGGTTAAGGAGGATGATCCTCTAAACCGTGTACATCCCGGTTCTTTCTCATACGGCGGAGGCCATGTCATCGAGGATCTCATTGCCGGTAAACATGTCAAGCTTAAAGCCAGCAGTTACGGTACCGACTGCTACCCTCTGAAAGAGTATGAAAAAACAGTTACTATAAATGATCTTAGAAACGCCCTTCTCTATAATCCTAGAAATTCATATCAGAACTACAACACAGCAGTTAACTGCTCAAAGAAAATGATCTACACCTACATGGGTATTTTAAAACCGGATATGGGTAACATCACTTATTCAAGCGCAGGACAATTAAGCCCCCTTTTAAATGATCCATTTTACTGGACAATCGGAACCGGTACAAAAATATTTCTCGGAGGCGCAGTGGGGGCAGTAACATGGCACGGAACCCAGCATGCTCCAAACGGCAGACGTGATGAAAACGGGATGGTAACTGAGGGCTCGGGAACAATTGCAGTCTGCGGCGATATGAAAGAGATGAGCACTGAATATATTCGTGGAGCATCAATCACCGGATATGGCGTTTCACTGATGGTAGGAATTGGTATCCCTATTCCAATTCTGAACGAAGACCTTGCGTACTTCACAGGAATGACCGATAGTGACATTAAAACTCCCATTATCGATTACGGTATCGATTACCCTAACGGTGCTGTCAGAGTATTAAAAGAAGTTACATATGCAGAACTTAAATCGGGGAGAGTTGAATTGAACGGCAGATCTATCCCGACATCACCTCTCTCAAGCTATCCAAAGGCAGTCAAAATCGCAAAAACCCTTAAAGAATGGATTGAGCAGGGTTTTACAATAGGTGTGCCGCAGATCCAGATGCCCGGAGCGCCATTCAACAAAAAGTAAGTGAACCGGAAAACGATGAAACATAAACAAAGATTCTATCGGGACTATAACAGCACAACCGGTTCTGCTTTCAATGTTAAGATTGACACGTCAGATCTTTTTATCCGTGCAGAATCAAACCTATACGACAAAGCATACGATGCTTTGAATATTGTAAGATTAGAACTCGAAGATTACATAGCAAAACACGATGAGTTTTTATATTCACTTACACCTGTTACTCTTCATGGAGATGAAACGGAGATCTCTGCAGAAATGTGCAGAGCATCTGAGTCGGCTGGAGTTGGCCCCATGGCAGCTGTTGCAGGTGCAATTGCAGAGAAAGTAGGGAAAGAGCTTCTAGATTATTCCACAGAGGTAATCGTAGAGAATGGCGGAGATCTCTGGATGAAGCTTAACAAATCCGCAGTTATCGGAATTTATGTTAATAATATATATTTTAAAGATAATATCGGTATAAGAATTAATCCCGAAAATACACCGTGTTCAATCTGCACATCTACATCAAAGCTTGGTCACTCATTAAGCTTTGGAAAAGCCGATTCTGTAACAATAATTGCAGATACAGGGGCTCTTGCAGATGCAGCAGCAACAGCTGTGTGCAATATGGTACAAAATGAAAACGACATGGAAAATGCCATGGAATTCGGAATGTCAATAGATGGAGTCAGGGGTTGTCTTGTAATATTCAGAGATAAACTTGCTCTACAGGGTGAGATTGAACTTGCACCTTTAGGATAGAACAAACCTGGGCAACTGCTCATAAATAGTTGGCAATTATGCTTTCCACCGCGCCGAAGGCGCGGGAGAAATAAATAAACACCTGTTTTTGAGTAGAACAATTTTCAGAAAGAGATTAAAATTTATTGCAATATATATTTATTGATTGAGTCTAGTTGATTATAATTATTTTTTGAATACTCCCTCCCCCTTTATGGTGGAGGGCCGGGGTGGGGGTGAAAATGTTGCTGATTTTCACATAACTTTTGATCACACTCCCCTAACCTCTCCCATCAAGGGAGGGGAAACACATATTGTAAACACTAATGATAACAAGCGAAGAGGAAAAAAATGAAATCTGTAAATGTACTTCTTATATTTAAAAAAGATATAATGTATAAACCCATAATATACAGAATAGCAAAAGATTTTGATATTGTATTTAATGTCCTTGAGGCAAAAATTTTTCCCAAGCTTGAAGGGAGAATCATACTCGGGCTGACAGGAGAAGAGTCTCAACTGAATGAAACATTAAATTATTTTAAAACCGAAGGGGTCGAAGTTCAGATCCTTGCAGATATGATTAAACGCGATGATAGTAAATGTGTTCATTGCGGCGCCTGTACTGCAGTCTGCAGAGTTGACGCTCTTTATATAGAGAGAGAAACCATGGAGGTTCAGTTTAATGCTGAAAAATGTGTAGCCTGCGGATTATGCAGACTTGCATGTCCGGTTAATGCAATGTCGGGAACTGCGATCGACCGTGAAATCTGATAAAAATAATATTATTTCAGATCCGGGTGTACAGAATATAATATTTGATTCCATACCTCAGATGCTCTGTATACTCGATGATAATAATATTATTATATGGCAAAACAAAAAAACTACACTTTTTTTCGGCAGAACAATTACCGGCGAATCTTTTAAAGAAATTTTTTCTATAAATCCCGAAGACCTTAATAACCGCAAGTTAAAAGCTCTCTCAACTGTATCCAGTAAAAAAGGGATCGATAAAATTCTGGAACACAATATTATCAGTTATTCAGCAAAAAATAAATCCAGTGTTAAAGTTGTAATTACTGAAGATGTTACAGAAAAGATTGGAAATGACAAACTTTTAGGCTTTCTTCTTGAATTCGAGAGTCTCCTTACGCGGCTGGCGCTGGAATCTATAAACATTCAGGCCGAGGATATAGACTCTCATCTCAATAAGTTAATGCTTCTCACTGGAAAGTTTGCAAATGTAGAGAGATGCTTTATTGCTTTATTTAATGAATCTGGAGATGAAATTTCAATTACTAACGACTGGTGCGCGCCCGGTTTTACACCTACTGTAACTTCACTAAACACAGCTCATCTCCCCAAAGACTGGACCAGAAAGAAAAAAAGCGAAGTAATAGTAATTCCTGATGTAAAAAAAATAAAATACCACACTGATTCAGGATATGAGTTGGTTTTCAGCAAAGAAATCAATTCCTCTATGCTTATCCCGCTATTTCATAAAAACAAACTCATCGGATATACAGGATTCAGTTCAACCAGACCTGTGGAGGAATTTTCATCGGAACTCAAATCCATCTTCAGAATAACGGCCGAGCTTGCAGTTAACCTGTATGAAAGAAAATCAGCATATACTCAGATATTGATAGCGGAAAAGATTATTTCCAAGTCTTCAGGTATGCTTGCATTTTTCGATAAAAACGGACTAGTAAAAACTTCAAATGAATCTTTCAGGAAGTTTTATTCCCTCACTGAAGCAGAAGCGGAAAATCTTCAGATAAGATCTCTATTTAAAGACAAGCTGGGAACAAGGGAAAACATATTTAATGAATTTTTCAACCGATCTCTTAAAGGTGAAGAGATTCAGACAGAAATATGGTATAAAGAAAAGGAACGGCTGCGGCTCCTGGAGATATCTCTCCACCCGAACATTGACAGTGACGGAACTGTAGGAAGTGTAATTCTCAATTCAAATGATATTACTGACCGAGTTCAGCTTGAAGCAAGAATCCTTGAAGTAATCCACAAAGAGAGAAAAAAAATTGGAATAAGTCTTCATGATGATCTTGGACATGATCTTCTAGCTGTTGCCATTAAATCTCGCCTCATAGCTGATAAGCTTAAATCAGCATCGAATGAGCTATCTATTGAAGTAAATGAAATTGAAAATGCCATTAAAAGTGCTATAAATGAAGTAAGACGGCTTTCACATGGGCTGATTCCCTACAAGAATCATGGTCTGGAATTTAATGAAATGATAGATGCTGCAGCTCTTACAATTGAAAGAGATTATAAACTAAAATGTGAATTTAAAATTGACGAATCAATACATATAACAGATGAATCTATTATAAAAGAGATTTATTATATAATTGATGAATCTGTCATGAATTCCTTAAAGCATTCCGGATGCACGGAAATTAAAATTGTAATGACTCCTAAAAATAGAATGATAGCTCTTAGTATAATTGATAACGGCTGCGGTATATCTGAAGATTATAACATTGACTCCGGTGTTGGACTGGAAATAATGAAATACCGGGCAAGAGCTATTGGAGGATTTCTCGAGATAAAAAACAGCCCCGACGGCGGAGCAATAGTTGAATGTATGTTTAACCCTGAAAAAATTAAGCTCTGAGAGGATAAAATGGAACATCAACTGAGTCAGACAGCCAGCATCATGATAGTGGATGATCATCCTATTGTAGCAAATGGAATACAGCAGCTTATAGACAGGGAACCTGATATGAAGGTAATTCAATCCGTCCAGGATGCTGAAAGTGCAATTAAATACATCGATAAAATCACGCCGGATCTTATAATTGTTGATATTTCATTAAAAGGTTCAACCAACGGAATTGATCTCATTAAAAGCTTAAAAAAAAGATATCCTAAAATAAAATCACTGGTTCTATCCATGCACGAGGAGAATCTATATGCCGAAAGAGCTATAAAAGCAGGTGCAAAGGGATATATCATGAAAAATGACCTTACGGATAATATAGTCAAGGCAATTCGAAGTATCCTGAGTGGAAACCTTTATCTCAGCGACATAATCACTTCTAAACTTCTTAATCAAATGGTTAATGAAGAGGAGAAAAAGGATGACGAAGCCGAATTAAAAAAATTAAGTGATAGAGAATTTGAAGTTTTTCAGTTTATTTCAAAAGGTATCAAAACAAGTGATATAGCAAAAGAGATAAATATCAGCGTAAAAACGGTGGAAGCCCATAAACTCCGTATAAAAAATAAACTTAACCTCAACAACAGCAACGAACTGAACAAATACGCAATTGAATGGAAACATAAACACTGATTTCTGCTGTAAAATCATTAAACTCAGTCACAATAACTACATCTTTAACCGGGTCTAAGGGCGGTAGTCCGAGCTGACACAATGTCAGCCTGCCAACATAAAACAGGAAGTTTTAGTAAAGTTGGCCTTTAAGAAGCCCCGCAGGGCTCCCTGCGGTTCACAAAACGAAGTTCTAAAAATAGCTAAATATTAAATTTTTTTAAAAAAAATTAAAAAAAATTTCAACTTTGCTTGACGAAAAAATAATTCGTTATTATTTTATTATTGTTAGCACTCAATCAGATTGAGTGCTAACAATAATAAAATAAAGGAGGGTCGCTATGAAATTCGGCATTACCAGAAAAAACAATGATTCAACACCTGAACTAAGATCATTCCGGAATGATGTAAACAGGCTTTTTGATGATTTCTTTAATCTACGTACAGCCGGGCTATTCGATTCAGAATGGCTCCCCGCAATGGATGTTTACGAAGATGAGAAGAATTTTTACATCAAAGCTGACGTAGCAGGACTGGAACAGAAGGATATCGATGTTACGCTCAACAGAAATGTTCTTACTCTATCAGGCAAAAAGTCACTGGAGAAAAAAGATGAAGGTAAAAACTATATCTTCTCCGAAAGGCGTGCAGGATCTTTTTCAAGATCAATAACTCTTCCTGCCGGATTTAAGCAGAAAGACATTAAAGGGGAACTTAAAGATGGTGTTCTAACCATAACAATCGAAAAAGAACCCTTAACTGCAGGCGAAAAAATCAAAATTGATGTTAACTAAAGGAGGACACTATGTATACTTACAACGTTTTCAACGACATGATCAAACTCAGAACTCTATTTGATGATTTTTTTGATCAGAAACCGGGATACGAAACTTCAAGAGAGTTTCCACCCGTGCAGATCAAAGAGGGAGATGACCAGGTGACAATCCTTGCTCTTGTTCCTGGAATCCCTAATGAAAAAATCGATATTCAGCTTGTCGATGACAGCCTTATTATCAGCGGAGAGAAAAAAGATGATTACGTTGATCATCGCTATATAAGAAAAGAGAGACTTTTCGGCGGATTTAAAAAAACACTGAGACTCCCATACAGGGTAAAACATGACGAGATAAAGGCTGATTTAGTTAATGGTGTACTTACCATAAAACTCACTAAATCAGAAGATGCAAAACCTAAAAAAATCGAAATCAACTAAGGAGGCCTCATATGATGACTGAAACAGGCAGCAAAAACATTACTGAAAGTAAAAAGATTTTCCAAACACCTTCAGCAGATATATATGAAACTGAAGACATATATTCAGTTAAACTTGAGATGCCCGGTGTTGCAAAGGAAAACCTTAATGTGGTAATTGATGATGATGAACTTAAAATAACAGCAGAATCATCAATTGGAGAGAATGGCGCAAATCTGAAATATGCTGATTTTCGTACAGCTAACTTTAGCAGAACTTTCAGAGTCGGGAATGATATAGATAGAAACAGAATCGAAGCCAAACTCGACAATGGGGTCCTTACACTGATTCTGCATAAAAGCGAAGAAGTGAAGCCGAAAAAGATTTTAATCAACCAGATGAACTAGCAGAATAAAAGTTCACTGCGTAATTACGAAGGGGGGGCAAAGCCCCCCTTCGTAATTAATTTGCTACATTCATTTTTACATTATTTAATAACTGCTAAAAACAGCAGATAAAGATGTTTCCTCACCGGTTTTTGAGCAGGTACTTTATTTAATTTGTTTTAATGCATTAACAATATGCGAAGGAACCTTAAATTTCTTTATTGAATCAAGAACAAGACCGCCATAAAGCATTGTCATATAATAAAGGCGGATCTCTTTCTTTTTTCTTACAACAATAAGCAGATCCCTGTAGCTCTTATCGGATATATCAAATACAAAATATATCGATGCAGAAGTATTGTGAACTTTATATAAAAGTCCTATCCTTACAATATTTTTATCTACGGATATATTCCACTCCGGAGTCTGATCTTTAGCCTCAATAATAAAATCATCATGATCAATATAAAAGAATTTAATTTTACTCTTGTATCTCAAAAAGAGAGAAACTCCGGGATATCGGGCATACTGATAAAAAAAATCAAGTACACCGCCCTCCGGCAGAAGTTCATCAATCTTTGATTTTTTCAGCGCCTTGAATATATCAATTGCTTCATATTTCGGTTTATACATCTCAATTTCATTCATAATCCCTCCTGCTGACACATCTCTTTGCCGCTGCTAACTCATCAAAAAACGGCGGTCAACTATATTTTCCCCCCGCCATCAGCGAGAGGAAAAGCATAATTACCTCCAGCTTCTAAATAGTTATAGCCGCTGTTATTTAAAAAAGTTCTGAACGAAGGGGAGCATCGTAATATCGTTTATTATAACAAAGACACCCAGAACTATCAGAAATAAAACACCAAAAGTCTGGATTTTTATCATAATCTTTTCGTTTAAAGGCTTCCCTCTTATTGCTTCAATTATATAAAAAACAAGATGGCTTCCGTCAACTGCGGGTATAGGAAGCAGATTCATAAACATAAGTATAACTGAGATCTTCGCCATAAGAAGTATATAATCCGCAATACCTCTGTAATAAAGAACATCTCCGGCAATCTTCGCTATACGGATAGGTCCGGAAAGATTTTCTCTCACATCCATCTTGCCGCTGAAGAGCATTCCGAAACCTTTGATATTCATAACAAGAAAATCCCATGGTTCTATAAGAGACTGGACAAAACCCTCTGCCGGACCATATTTCACATAAACCATCTCGTAGACGATACCCATCTGTTCAATTCCGATCATGTACCGTTTCTTTACTTCAATCTGTCCGCTGTATCTTGTCTTATTAACATCTATAATAATATCACGCCCGGCGGATTTTGAAACATCTTCGAGAAATCCGGCATAGGCTGTGATAGGTTTACCATCAACTCTCACCTGACCTTGTGCGATCAACTGCTTAAACTCTTCATTCCCGGCAAAACTATCCAGAGTCTTTTTTTTGCCTGATGATGTAATTATAAAAACCTCGGTCATTGCAGGTTTCAGAATAGAAGTTTTTTCCTCTCCGTTTTTGAGATATACAATTGATATATCTTTTCCATTCCCTTTCTGTAAGCTTGCAGATAGTTCAGAGGGAGTATGAACAACTTCGCCATCTATTTTCAGAATGGTGTCTTTCCCGGAGAGACCGCCAAGTTCCGCTGCACTACCCTTTATTACACGGGCAAGAGTGATCCCTGTGGTATAGGGCATTACGCCAAGAGTATATCTCCCTTCACCGGATTCTTCAGAGGGTTTAACATTAAAGGTTTTAACTTCACTATCTCTCTGAACTTTTACCTCAAGTTCACGGCCGTCAGAAAAGAAAACTTCACTCTGAATATCTGAAAAAGCCTTAATCTCCTTACCGCTTATCGAAACGATTCTGTCACCGGTTCTGATTCCGGATTGATAAGCCGGGGATATATATGTACCGGTAGTCAACTCTGCGGGTATTAGAATTCTGTTTGTCTCTTTTGCATAACCTGTTAAATTCATAATATAGAAAAGAACAATACCGAATATCAGATTAAAAATCGGACCCATTACAACTGTTACTATCCTTTTTAGAGGATGCGCAGAGAGAAATTCAAAACCCTCACCGGATCTCACCTCCGATGGATCTTCACCATAAAACTGACAATAGCCTCCAAAAGGAATTAAAGTTATCTGATATGTGGTATCTCCAAACTTTTTGCTCCAGAAACCTTTCCCGTATCCCATGGAAAAAACTTTTGCTTTTATCCCCACCATTCTTCCGCCAAGCAGATGTCCCAGTTCATGTACAAAAATGCACAGGCCCAGCAGAATCACCGCCCCGAAAATATATGTCAACGTCATCATAAATGCCTCTCCTTAATAAGACTTAATGCAATATTTCTTGCTTCACAATCAGATTCAAAAATATCATTGATGTCAGGTGCTTTTATTACATCAATTGATTTAATTGTTTTTTCTACAACTTCTATAATATCCGTAAAACGGATTTTTTTCTCTAAAAATGCATAAACAGCCGCTTCATTTGCAGCATTAAGTACTGCTGGAATATTCCCGCCAGTTCTCCCTGCATGATAGCAGAGATCAAGAGCAGGAAATCTTGAACTGTCATGTCTCCTGAAATTAAGACTTCCAACCTCCGCCAGGTCGAGTCTGCCGAATTCGTTTTTAATTTTTTCAGGATATGTCAGAGCGTTAATGATCGGGAAAACCATATCCGTCTTACCCATATGTGCATAAATCGCACCATCAACGGTCTCTACCATGGAATGAATAACACTCTCAGGGTGAATGATTACTCCAATCTTATCGTAACTGAAATTGAATAGATGATGAGCCTCTATGACCTCCAGTCCTTTATTCATTAAAGTTGCCGAATCAATGGTGATTTTACTCCCCATGCTCCAGGTCGGATGCTTAAGGGCAATCTCCGGCGTTACATCTCTAAGACTCTCTCCGGGATAATCCCGCAGACTCCCCCCTGATGCAGTAAGGATAACTCTCTCCACTTCCTCAAATTTTAAATTCGAAAGCAGGGAAAAAACTGCACTATGCTCACTGTCAACCGGAATAAGCTCAACACCCTTTGCTGCCGCGAGATCTGTGAAAACTTTTCCTGCCATAACAAGTGTCTCTTTGTTTGCAAGAGCAAGTCTCCTGCAGCCGTCAAGAGCCGCAATAGATGGCCGTAATCCCGCCGAACCGACAATGGAAGATATTACAATATCTGTCCTTCTGGAAGCGAGCTCAATTATACCTTCTTCACCGAAAAGAAATTCAATATCTGAATTTTCACTTATAAGATGTTTTACATAATCAGAATCCGCAACAGATTTATCTCCAATTGCAACCACTAAAGGTTTGAACTCACGTATCTGATCTGACAGTGTTTCGAGGCTTCTGTTACAGGCAAGTCCATAAATTCTGAATTTATCCGGGAGTGTTTTTATTACGCGGAGGGCTGACAATCCGATAGAACCGGTTGAGCCCAGAATCGATATTAAACGCATATTGTGAAAACCATTATATCAGGGAACCCTGTTAATTAGAACAAGATAGTAGTAAAAAAACGGAAGTGAAAACATTGTGGCATCAAAAACATCCCACATCCCGCCGTGACCAGGGATAATCGAGCCTGAGTCTTTAAATCCGCCATCACGCTTAGCTGCAGACTCAATGAGATCGCCTATATTTGCAAGTACACTTATTACTATACCGAGGATTGTACACTCAAGCATCGTAAAAAGTTCTCTTGAAAAGAATGAAACGCAAACCTGATTGGCAAGAATAAATCCGATTATACTGAAAAGCAGCCCGGAAAAATATCCTTCCCATGATTTATTCGGAGAAGCTTCAATCCCGGCCTTATGTTTTCCAAAAAGAACTCCTCCGAAATAAGCGCCTGTATCATTCAGCATTACCACGGCGATGAGAATCATTATATAATATACTCCGTCTTTCAAAGACTTGAGCAGTATTAAATGGGATATAGAAAGAACAAGATACATAACACCAAAAACTGTTATTGCTAAAGAGTAGTTCCCCCCTTTCAGCGGCCTGGTAAAAAGCTGCAGAACAAGAATCACTGCAATAAAAACTACGAAAAATGCAATTATAACCCGGGCATCAAAATCTCCAAAAACTCTTGAAAATCCCAGGGATTTTCCAAAGGCGAAAAAATACATTATAAGATTTAATATAATTCCAAAAATTAATCCGGTTTTTACAAATGCTTTGCCCGCATCACCACGGTCTGAAATCATGTAGTATTCATAAAGTGAAAACAATGAAATTACAGTTGATGCAAGAAGTATCGGAATTGATAAGAAACTATTTGTAATCAAAGCATAGAAAAGTACCGGTAGTGCTACAACCGCACTTAAAATTCTAATCAACGTTTCTCTGTTTAATCCGCTCATATTCCGCCATATCTCCTTTCTCTTTTCTGATATTCCGCTACAGCATTATGAAGATCTTCCGGCTTAAATTCCGGCCAGAGAATATCTGCAAAAATAAGTTCCGCGTAAGCAATCTGCCATAAAAGAAAATTGCTTATTCTGTATTCACCGCTTGTCCTTATTACAAGATCAAGTTCAGGCATGCCCGATGTATAAAGATGTTTTTCCAGTTTTTTTTCAGTAATTTTCTCACCCGAACCGGCTTTCGAAGACCACTCATTAACAGCTCTGATAATTTCCTGTCGTCCGCCGTAATCGACACAGAAATTTAAAATCAGTCCTTTGTTCATTGCAGTTTCTTCAACAGCTTTTTTTATGGTATTTCTGGTGGATGGAGGCAGTTTTGAAAGAGAACCGGAATGTCTTATCTGAATTTTTTTATCTTTAATAGACTGAAGTTTTGTTGAGAAGAAATACTCAAGAAGATCCCACAACCCTCTGATTTCACTTACAGGCCTTATCCAGTTTTCAACGGAAAAAGCATATAGAGATATTGCATTTATACCCAATTCAATGGCACAATCCATAATAGGTTCAATTACATCCGCTCCGGCCTTATGACCTTCATTGCGTGGAATGTTCCTCTGTTTGGCCCATCTGCCATTACCGTCCATTATAATTCCCACATGACGCGGAACGGACCCCGGCTTTAATATCTCTTTTTTATTTGTCATTCAAATTTATTTCATTTCCATTCAGAGGTTTCTTGTTCTGATTTAAAATTTTTTAAAGTATAAAAATGATTCAAAACTCATAAGAACTTTGCAACAGCCCCATCCCGTAGAGGGATTAAGAGCTGTGCCTTTGCCTATAAACTCATAATTTCTTTTTCTTTATGATCTGTCATCTTCTGAGTTTCTTCAATATATTTGTCTGTAATTTTCTGTACTTTATCCTGAGCTGCTTTTGAATCATCTTCGGATATCTCTTTATCTTTTTCCAAAGCTTTTATCATATCATTTCCATCACGTCTGATATTTCTTAAAGAAACTTTATGCTCTTCAGCTTTATTTTTAGCAAGCTTAACATATTCCTTTCTTCTCTCCTCAGTCAATTCCGGAATCTGAATACGGATAAGATTCCCGTCATTTGAAGGATTAACTGAAAGGTCTGATTTCAGAATTGCCTTTTCAACTTCTCCAAGATTACTCTTATCCCAGGGCTGAATTACAACCAGTCTCGGTTCCGGGACAGAAATTGTTGCAACCTGATTCATCGGCATTTCAGAACCGTATACATTTACTCTCAGTACTTCAAACATTGCAGGATTTGCCCGTCCTGTGCGGATGAGAGAAAAATCTTTCTGAAGACTTTTAATACTCTTATTCATTCTCTCTTCAACGTCATGCAGTATATCTTCAACCATGGAAATTTCTCCCCCTAGAAAATTTTAGTTCCTACTTTTTCTCCAAGGATAATCCTTTTCAGGGATCCCTTCTCAAACAGATTAAAGACAACAATCGGAACATTATTATCCATACATAGTGAAATGGCCGTTAGATCCATAACCCTTAATTGTCTTGTTATCATATCTATGAATGTTATTTCTTCAATCTTCTCAGCACTTTTATCTTTTTCAGGATCTCCGGTGTAAACTCCATCAACCCTTGTTGCTTTCAGCAGAACATCCGCACCAAGCTCAACAGCTCTAAGACTCGCGGCAGTATCAGTTGTAAAATAAGGATGGCCTGTTCCGCCGGCGGCGATTACAATTCTACCTTTTTTAAGATGATCTTCCGCTTTCTGTATTGTATAAGGCTCGGCAACGTGTTTCATTTCAATGGCAGTTAGTACCCTTGTGGGCTGATTCATCTTTTCAAGGGTATTTTCTACAGCCATGGAATTCATTACAGTGGCGAGCATCCCCATAAAATCTCCAGTAGATCTGTTGATCCCCAGAGATTCCGCCATTGCTCCTCTGAAAATATTCCCGGCTCCTATAACCATTGCAATCTCGACCCCGAGATCAGCAACCTCTTTTACTTCAGATGCAATCTGCTGTATGATCTCAGGATTGATACCGGTTTTATCAGGGCCGGCGAGAGCCTCACCGCTCAGTTTAAGAAGTATTCTTTTATAATGCGGAGTGTTGGATGTTTCCATTTTTACTACATACCTATCTGGAATCTTGCAAATTTTCCTACTTCAATATTCTCACCAAAAATTGCAATTTTCTGTTTAATAAGATCTTTGATCTTTACATTACCATCTTTTATAAAATCCTGCTCAAGAAGACACACTTCAGAGTAATACTTAGCAAGCTTACCCTCAATAATTTTCTCAACAACATTTTCAGGTTTTCCCGATGCTTTCATCTGCTCACGGTAGATATCTTTTTCTCTATCCAGCATCTCAACAGGAACTTCTTCCGGCTTAACAAAAAGAGGACTTGCCGCAGCAATCTGCATTGCAATCTCTTTTGCAAGATTTACAAAATCATCATTTCTTGCAACAAAATCTGTTACACATTTAAGCTCAACAATTACACCGATTTTTCCATTGCTATGGATATAAGATGCAACTATACCTTCTGTTGCCTCTGTTCCCATTTTTTTGGAAGCAGATGCTAATCCTTTTTTTCTTAAAAAATCGATAGCTTTTTCCATATCGCCATCAGTTTCAATTAAAGCTTTTTTGCAGTCAACCATTCCTGCCTGTGTTTTTTCTCTAAGCTCTTTTATCATTTCACTTGTTACTTCAGCCACTGTAGATACTCCTAATATTAAAATTTCAATAATTGCCCGAAAATCGGAGGTAATTCAGTTTCCGCAGCGCAGAGCACTGCGAAGATATAGTTCACCACCAGTTTTCGGGCAGCTGCAAGGTTCATTCGTTAAACATTAAAAAAAAAGCAGATTATCTGGTAACAATCTGCTTATCTTTTCTTACCACTGGTCCGCTTCGCCATCTGCACTGACAGCTTCAGCTTTCACTTCATCAATTGCTATCGCCGTATCTGCAGCTTCAGAAATCAAAGCTTTCTGAACATTAGCTCCGTCCTCATCATCAAATGCAATTTCACTTGTCTGTCCGCCGGACTGTCCTTCGATAATAGCTTTTGCCATTACTTCAAGGAAAAGAGCAATTGCTCTTATCGCATCATCATTTCCCGGTATAGGGAAATCAATCTCATCTGGATTACAATTCGTGTCTACAACTGCAAAAATCGGAATACCGAGTTTTTTTGCTTCCTGTACCGCAATGTCTTCTCTTTTAGGATCTATTATAAAAAGAGCATCGGGAAGACCTTGCATGTTTTTAATACCGCTCAGGATCTTATCTTTCTTTGCAAGTTCTCTCTGAAGCTCAAGAATTTCTTTCTTAGTTTCAGCATCCCATGAATCTGAAGTCTGCATTTTCTCAAGCTCTTTTAATCGCTGTATAGAATTGCTTACAGTTTTAAAATTTGTTAGAAGTCCGCCGAGCCATCTTTCAGAAACATAATACATTCCGCATTTTTCAGCATATTCAACGATGGCGCCCTGCGCCTGCTTCTTTGTTCCGACAAAAAGAATTTTTCCGTTATTACCGGCAACATCTCTCATAGCCGCGTAAGCAACTTTAATTCTCTGCATAGTCTTCTGCAAATCGATTATATGGATTCCGTTTCTTGCAGTAAATATAAACTGAGCCATTTTCGGATTCCATCTTCTTGTTTGATGCCCGAAGTGTACACCTGATTCGAGCAATGCTTTCATTGATACTACAGCCAATTAAGTACCCCCTGTTTTAATTAAAAATTTTTATTGAAAATAAATCTATGACTTGCCGCAAACTCTGCATGCGGCTGCAGGAAACCCTTTTAAGAATGCAGAATGCACCCCGAGCTTGTTAAGGAATTTGCAATCCCTTATAAAAACCATAAAAATCATAACCATTCCGGTTACTCTTAATATGCCCGCTTATATTGCTGTCTTATAAAATACAGCAAAAGTTGTAAAGATTTTGCCTGTTCAATTGGAAGAGGCAACCGATCATTAAGACCGATTTAAATCCATATCCTGCTGATAAAAATCAGAAAGATACTTTTGATAGCCGCAGGAGCGGCCTTAAACTTTGCGGAAAATCAGTATACCGAGTATTAACCCGACGATAGACGCAAAATTTAATTTTATACTGAACGTAATGATCTCAAGGTTAAAACCTATAGAACCTGTAAGGCTTGTGGTTATCTCTTTTAAAGCAGGAATAAATTTGACAATTAAGTTCCCCATTGCGGACCCGAGAATAGCTCCAAGAATAATGAAAGCTATAAAATAACCTGTATTTGACCTTTCAAAAACCATATATAACCCTGTCTAAGTGCATTAATTTCCTGATATGATAATTGTCAAGGTCTTTTTCTAGAAAAGATTTCTAAACCTGTAACATAACCATTCTATAAAAAACTCTATAAAACTTCTCTTTTTAAATTGTTCCAGAGTAATTTCATTACTCTTTTTAATATCTCTTAAAAAAACAGTCTCCATTTCATCTCCGAAACTCTGATCAAGAATGACAGCATTCATTTCAAGATTTTTTCTGAAACTTCTTCTGTCCAGATTTGATGAACCGACTGTAGACCAGATGCCATCAATAACAGCGGTTTTTGCATGTAGAACCGATTCAGAATACTCGAAGATCCTGATACCTTTTTTCATATATCTCTTGTAAAGATATCTGCTTGCGTATTTTACAAAAGGGATATCGGAAATACCAGGGAGTATAATTTTAACATCAACTCCTCTGCCGGCGGCCTTTACAAGTGATCTGTAAATTTTTGCATCAGGTATAAAATAGGCATTAGTTATGTATATTGAATTTCTTGCGTTTTGAATTGCAGATATATACGATTGATGAACAGGTTTCACCTTCCTTCTTGCGCTTGCACATAGAATCATCAGGAGCTTCTGCCCCATATCCTTAATCTCCGGAAAATACAGCCGGCTGTTCATCACTGCTCCGCCATTTCTATACCAGTTTTCCATAAAAAAGAACTGAATATCTGTAACTGCAGGACCTTCAATCATAATATGGGTATCTCTCCAGTTCCCACCTTCGAATTTTTCACCGGCATACTCTTTGCCAATATTTATTCCGCCGATAAAAGCCCTGTTCCCGTCAATAACAAGAATTTTACGATGATCTCTGAAACTTATCCCCCAGTATCTCCGCCATGGAACAAATGGGTGATATTCAATAACCTCAACCCCCTCTTTCCTCATCATACTGAACATCTGTGATGAAGCGGCAATAGATCCAACTGAATCATATACTACATTGACTTCAACTCCCTGAGCCGCCTTTTCTCCGAGTTTTTCAGCAATAAGCCAGCCGATTGAATCGCTGCTGAATATATATGTTTCAAGATTTATACTTTTCTGAGCATTTTCAATTGATGAAATTATACTGGTAAAAAAAGCATCTCCCTCGGTAATCAGAGTTACACTATTCCCACCGGAGATTCCCCCGATACCCAGCCTTTTCATCTCCCTCATATATCGCGGGAGAAACAGGCGGTTTTTGAGCCTTACAATGCTCTCCTGAGTTAAAACGATCTGATCACTGATCTTTTGCATTTTTCTAATTTCTCCGGGTAAACAACTCCATTAAATTTGATTATTGAGATATTACTAAACCGCAAACAATCCGGCAATATATGCAATTAACAGAGTATATAAAAATTAAAGACTAATACCGCAATTGCAATCATTTATTTCAGCATACATACTGAATTCAAAAAATAGAAGTATTGTAAAAGAGGAAATGTCACGGTACCATCAAGCGTAAGTATATAAAGCAGAATTAATAACAGGATATAATATAGACCTGGAAATTTCAGGCAATAAATGACACTGCACAGCATCAGGACCCTGGTTTTCCAATTTATTCGTCACAGCATCTTTATGTTTTTATCTACCGCCATTCTCCTGATTCAGGCAATTAATCCTCAACAGGTTTAAAGAGACTGCACCCTTATCATAATTCTTCTTCTGTTATAGTAACCGTAACCGGGATACCATTACTTTTAATCGCAGATGCACAGATAAATTTATCCTTTAGCTCACTTAATGAAAATTGCCAGCCATCTCCTTTATCATACCGATCATCGTAAAAAGAAATCCGGATATCGTCCTTTTTATTCAGGCTAAAAAAAAATTTATCAAGAGATAATGATATGCCTATTCCTCTTGCTTTGACATATGCCTCTTTAAGTGTCCAATATTCGCAAAATCTTTTATGTCTAAGGTCAGGCCGGATTGACTTGAGATCTAAAAACTCATCTCTCGAAAAAAACCTCTCTGCAATATCCAACCTGTCTTTGTCCACTCTGACAGATTCAACATCGACACCAACTTCATGCTGCAAAGTGATTAAACATGCGATAAGACCTTCCGTATGAGACAGGTTATATTTCAAAGGAAAGCCATTGATCTTATAATCGACATAGGGTTTCCCGTATTCATTTTCCCGGAAAGTCCATTCTTCAGGTTTAACGGCTGCATATTTAGAAAGACAAAAACGGACAAAAGCATGCGCCACCAGAAATAAATGACGATCTTTTTCAAAAACAAATTTCTGCTGTCTGGATTTTTCCTGTTCAGATAATACCTCAAAAAAGGATTTAAACTTGTCTACATCCGCGACCTTTTCCGGGCATATATACCACAAATGAGCCTGATTATTGTTGATCTGTAACAGTTCCAGTTCCTCCATTATTATATTAACCTATTCTAATCTCAGACTTAAGAGTTAACCGTAAGTTCCTGAAAGGGGCAGATCAAATTCATATATAGAAGAAATTAAGAGGGTTAACCTGATTTTTATCCTTCTTAGAATGTAAAAAATCAAGAAAATAATAAATTCCCCGGTTGAAAAACTCAAAATCATAAAAATATACCTATAAAATCACCAAATTTTAATTTAAAAATACAGATATTACCGATATTTGTATTGACATATCGTCATATAATATTAATTTATAATAAATAATAATTTTTTCGTGATAAGGAGATCAAAATGGCAGGTTTTACAATAAATGATTTGAAAACAGTAAACGCTCAGGAAGAAGCGGGTCTTAAACAGACAATAGCTGAAGCATGGGTTGCAATGAAAAGAACAAACTGGGATGACACCAAATTCTGTACAGTTATGCCAAATATCGTATTGACCTATTCTCAGGCAAAAAACTTTCAGACTTTTTTTGAGAATGAAGGATGGACCGTTCAAATCAAAAGAGCTAGTAGAAATTATTTTTTTGACGTTTATCAATTATCATAATAATGACGATTTGCAGCAAAAACCCGCATTCAACCCTGCTGAGTGCGGGTTGTCTTATTAATACCGATATGCATTGAAATTGGACAATGAAAGACCTTAACGATCTGCTGAATTCCGCTCTTGATAAACAAAATCCCGGTAACGACAAATTAAATATCATTCCTGATATTGCGTCTGAACACGTCGCTAAAGCTCTTTTTGCAATATTAACAGACACTTATAATTCAAAAATGCCTTTTAATATGCTCCTTGGAGTAGAAGTAACTGAACTTAATCTGGATAGAGCTGTGATAACGATTGAATCAAGAGAAGATCTTTATGGCAATTACATCCACAAAATACTTCATGGCGGGGTTATATCCTCAGTTATCGATCTATCGGGCGGAATTATCGCTCAGGCTCACTCATTAAGTAAAATGAGCGGTATGACCATAGGGGAGATGATTAAGCGATTCAGTATGATGAGTACGTTAAACATGCGCGTTGATTATCTGCGCCCCGGCTCGGGAGATAAATTTGAATGCATTTCAAAAGTAGTCAGAGCAGGGAATAAGGTTGCCGTCGTTCAAATGGAGATGCTCAATTCTGAAAAAAAACAGATAGCAATCGGCACAGGCTCGTATCTTATAGGTTAAGCTTTCCCCCTGCAAGAAAAAGATATTTAAGCGAAAACAGCGTTATAATTGAAATAATTACAGATGCAATGACAATTCCGGTCATGTCACTTAAATTTGTTATTTCTCTTCTGAGAATATATATCCCCACCGGCAGATTTAAAAGTACTCCGGTTATTAATCCCGGAGCATATCTTCTCAACATAACTGCTGCGAGTAAATGAGGGAAAATCACATTCACCACCATCATGAGAATAAATCCGGAATAGATAAATTTTGAAAGCGAATTTGATGACAACAAAAAGTATTGAAATGTTATTAAATATCCCATTGCAGTTATAACTATCACAGCAAAACGGAATTCATTTTCCTTAACCTCTGCATGATACCTCTTTGCATATTTTGACCATGCAGGTAGCCATATTGCTTCCTCCAGATTATGCAGCGAAAAACAGAATAAAAATAGCAGCTCCATTTAAACTCCCCCTCTTTCAATCCTTGTAATTGCCAGCGATAATCCATATCGTTGTTTTATTCAGGGTCAATAAAAATTAATTTTTAAATACAAATTCATCATTGTTTTCCAGGATTAAAATTTGCTCTTTTTCTGCCTATAACATAGATTTAATATGACCTCAGGAGGTGAGATTATGAAAACTGACTTAAAACTTCCGGTGATACAGGATGCAGATTTGAAGGGTAAAATTGTTCTGGTGCGTGTTGACCATAATGTAGTAAAAAACGGCATCATACACGATCCATACAGAATTGATGCAACAATAGGAACGCTCTACCATATAAACGCACGCGGAGGAAAGATAATCCTCATGACCCATGTCGGACGTCCCAGAAATAAGAAAAGCGGCGAAATTAACATCAGCGAAAAAACATCTGTCCAGCCCATAGTGGACTATCTTCAGCAGAAGCTCCACATAAAACTTAAAATTCCCGAATTTCTACGCGATGAAAAAAAAGGATATATGGGTATTGAAACATCCATCAATCATATGATCCGGGAACTTAAGGAGGATAAAATCGATGGCATATATCTCCCGAATACCAGGTGGTTTTACGGAGAAGAATCAAAAGATGAAAATGGAGACCGCTTTGCCAATCAGCTGGCGGGACTTGCAGATATTTTTGTCAACGATGCTTTCGGCTCATGGCAGGCTCATGCCTCTACAGTTACTGTTGGTAAATATCTACCCTCCTTCGCCGGATTTCTTCTTCAGAAGGAGATTGAAAATATGGATAGAATCTACCATCCCCGGAAACCATTTATTGCCGTTGTGGCTGGCGCTAAATTTGATACAAAAATTGATCCTCTTTATGCTCTCATCAGAGAGGCAGATCACCTGGTACTCGGGGGAGTAATTTATAATGCATACCTCTCCGCAAAATACGGATTAAAAATAAAAGGGGTAGATGACGATGATCTCAAACTCGCAGCAAAGTTTGTAGAATTTTCAGAAAAATATCCCGGAAAAATTATTGAGCTGCGATTTATTATAGAATCTGACATCCCCGATTCACGGGAAAACGGGAAATACAGAAAAATCGATATCAGAAATCTAAAACCCGGAATGGAACTGAATTATATTTATGATGTTTCTCCGGAAAGTTTTACAGAACCTGATGTGATTGAGATCTTCAAAAAAGCAAAAACGGTTTTTGTTAACGCCGTAATGGGATACACTCCATATTTTAACGAAGGGACAATCGCACTTGACCAGCTTATTGACGAGACGAGAGGGTCCGTTAAGCTGTACGGAGGCGGAGATACCATGCAGGAGCTAAAACGTCTTCTCCCCGGTTTATATATTGTTGCAATAGACTCTCCGGAATATTACATCTTTACCGGAGGCGGTGCCGTGCTTAAAGCTATAGAGCAGGGATCAGTTACAGGTCTTGCACCTGTTAAGGCTTTGATGGAGAGTAAGAATTTCACATAATACAAACCTCACATCTCACTTTGCTCAACATCCCCTGACAGACATGGGTGGACTAATGCACCCGTGACAGTAGTCAAGAATCGCCTTTGATAAAAACGTTTATAAAACAAAAAACCTCCTTTAATAAGGAGGTAGTCGTCAGGCCGGAGGGTTTTTTATAATTAAATGCGGAAATAGATATTATAATCTTTAAATTTTAAAAAAAGCAATTTGTTTTTAAATCAGTTGCTCCGGACCTTATCGAGATATCCTGAAATCGCCGCTTTTAATTCCTGCGCTTTAGCTTTATCTCTGATTGTCATCTGCGCCTTCTTGCTTTCGCCATGCTGCAGCATAATTCCGGCATCAATAAATTTATCGATGGCATTGTTGTAACTGATCATCGATAGAGATTCTGAGCATTGAATCTCGCTAAGATGATACATCCTCGTACCACGTTTCCGCACAGCAATGGCGAGATCTTTTCGCGACACCTGAGTATCGGAATAATCTGAAACAGTATTAAGTACAACAAGATACGATTCAATATAATCCTGAATCATCCCTGCGAAAAATTTCAAGATATCTATTCCGGCTTCATCAGATAAAATTTCTTTACCTTCATATTTTATTACATTTTCAGATGAAAAATGAGAGAGTGTGCTTTCTAAAATTGTCTCAGTATCATTAATTTCATCCGAATAGACAAATTCCCTTGAGAGCATTTCCCTTATTTTTTCAAATTCCGCAGATACTTTACTTTTTGATGTCTTCCCGTTTGATGATGTTATAAGTATTGCAAGTGAAATTATATTTGCAGGGAGTGTCATATGAGTAATACTGTTTTTGTATACGTTAACTCTCCCTCTCTGATCATGATCTATTATATATAATTCCTGATTCTGAAATTCAGCAATTTGCGTTTCGTTAGCTTGCGATTCACCATTCTGAGCTGCATCAGTTGAAGCATCTACTTTACTGATAATTCCGTCTCCGGCATATGATTTGAAAACACGATCCATAATAGCATCTATGTCTGGATTGTTCTGAAGATGTTCAGCCAGTTTGTAATGAGTCTTATTCAAATAAGAAAGAATTAAATTAATTCTATTCTTTATAGATTCTCTTGTAAAACCGCGCGCAGTGGTGTTAAGAAGCGCCGCAGTAGTGATAGCAAATGGGGTCACAACAATAGCTTCATTTATTCTTTTTACGATATAATACCCAAGTTCTTCTGTCAGAAGATCTATATCAGTAATATTCTTTTCCTTCAAAAACTGTTCTCTTACCTCACTTAGAGTGAACGGTTCATTGAATCCAAGATATACATTCCCGTATTTTCTCTGAATAAGCTTACGGCTTTTAATAAATCCGGAAGTACTCTCCTTGGCTTTTTCTTTACCCTTCGATTCTTTCAGATACGATTTCTCTTCAAGTATTCTATCATAATTAACTGTTAATGGAGCGAATACCAGATCCTTATTGTAACCTTCATCTATTGCTTCAATGAGATATTTAAGCATACCCATTTTCGGCTGAAATACCTTGCCGGTTCTTGAACGCGTTCCTTCAATAAAAAATTCTATTGTATACCCTTCGTTTATAAGTGATTTTAAATATTGTTTAAACACCGATGCGTAGAGATTAAGCCCCTTAAATGTTCTTCTTACAAAAAAAGCACCGGATCTTCTGAATATTTTACCCATTGGAAAAAATGTAAGATTGGATCCTGCAAAAATGTGCGGCGGGATAAGCTTGTTCTGATAAAAAATACTTGAGATTATTATATAATCCATGTGGCTCTTATGGCTCGGAACAAGAATAAGAGGACCATTGTTCGAAGCTTCTCTTATTTTCTTAAAGTCTTCTATATCAAAATGTATTGCGTCAAAAAGTTTTCTGAAAAGATAATCATTCGTCGCTTTGAAAAATCTTATATATACAATTGAAAAATCTGCGGCAATCTCACGGAAATACTTATAGGCTTTTTGTCTTAATTTTTTTTCGGAAGAACCCTTTTCATTTATCTCCTGCTGAATCACATCAAGAACATTTTTATGATAAAGAACTTTCTCCATCATCTCCTGCTGACTTTTTATTTGAGGGCCGAGAATACTTCTCTTTTCATAATTATATATATCCATCAGGTCATTGCGGATCTGTCGTGCAAGGTGCTTAACATCATCTCCGGGATGCGCATTAAGAGCCTCTTTTAAATTAACAGGCTTCCCTATCCGGACAAACGCAGGTGTTGCACTTTTCCATACTGTGAGCGTACCTGAAATAAGACCGCGATCACCCACTGCCTCTGAATTTAATATCGTACCGGATTTTTCCGGATTCCTGTTCCAGAACACAACTTCAGGAAATATAAAAATCGGTACATCGCTCTTTTTCTGAATCTCAAGCAGATATCCGATTGCATCTGTTTTTATCTTCACATATCTGCGGACAAACATTTTTCTCGAAAGCATTGAAAAGGAGAGACTGCCGTTATCAAGAGTTCTTGTAATGTATTCGTGATTGGAAATAAATTTATATTCACCGGATTTAAACATTTTTTTTATATATGTGACAATCTCACTATATAAAATAATTACTTTCTGATAGGTGTAAGGGATGAAACCCAGGGCAAGGACAGGCACCGGAAGATTATGTTTCTTTAAAAGATTAATTAGAATATAGAGAGATGTATATGTAGTCTGCATTGAAGCATAGACAACTTTCCCTTTAGCCGCATGCTCTTTTACAATCAGTATACTCTCTTTATCAAGTTCTATCCGGTTAAAAAAGAGACCAACAAGAAAACTGAATATTTTGTATTTATCTTTTTTTATTACTCCGCTTTCTATATATGGTGAGTATAATTCATCTTCAATGTCCATATCAACACCGCCATTAAATTTCTTTTTCAGAAGCTATTGTTTCAAACAATTCGCCGATTCCAACCATATCAAACAATTTAATAATTTTTGAACTTGTCACTATGAGGATACAGGTTATACCTTTATCGAGAAAAAAATTTCTCATATTTATAAGTTCACCAAGACCAAAGCTGTTAAAATAAGAATGTTTTCTTAGATCGAAGGCAATTCTGTAAACACCTTCATTGATTATTTCAAGAACCTCTTCTCCGAAGAGATCCGGGTCAGATCCGAGAAGACTGCCATCCTCCCGGTTGAAACTTATTACAGGAACATTATTAATATATTCATATGTGAATTGCACTATATGTACTCCATGGTATGCAGAATAAAAGACCATGCTTAAGGCGCAAGTATTTTTTATTACTTTTGCATCCGGAATTAATACAGGAACATCACTATAGTGTATTGAAATTTATTTAAAATCCACCTCTGAAAAATAAAAAACCGGTTTTTATTAAAAAATAGCTTTGATAAATTATTAATCAAGTACCAGAACCGGCATGCTTGATCCTGACTATATGTAGTCAATTATTAGTCAGAAATTCTCCATACACCCTTTATTAGAATCTTTCTCATAGAGTTTACTATAATAACCAATTAAATATGATAATTTTAACCTGAATAATCCGGAAATAAAGGGATGATTGTACATATTTTGTACCTCATATAATAAAACAATTGACTAATCTTTTACGAATTCTAGATTTATGAAAATTATCGGGGTGTAGCGCAGCCAGGTAGCGCGCTTCGTTCGGGACGAAGAAGTCGGGAGTTCGAATCTCCCCACCCCGAATTTAACTTTTAAAATTATAATTATAAAGAATAGAATATGCTGATATATCAGGGCAAATTTCCCACAACCCAGAAACTTAAAACCGGTATCATAAACCTGATCAAGGATAAATTGTCTGAAATCGAGGGAAAAATCTGCATTGATCTCCTTGATCTCAACCTGATTTTAGATGAAGCGATTATCAATGCTATGGAACATGGCAATAAATGGGATCCCTCTAAGAATATTTTAATAAAAATCTCACTTAAAGAAAAAGGGATTCAGATTGAAATAGAGGATGAAGGTCAGGGATTTGATTATTTTCATAAGTTCATTAAAAGAAAGATAAAACCTCAATTGAGCGAAAGAGGAAGAGGGCTTCTTCTTATACATCAGTTCTGCGATATTGAATGGACAAATTGCGGAAATATAATCAAAATGAATATTCCTGTTGAACTTACACTTTAGAGCTTACTCTGCTTATTTCTTTAGATTAACAACACCTCTTTCTTCAGTTTTTAAAAAAAATAACCTGTTTTCTTCACTTTTTGACAACTCTTCCCGTTTCTGAATTATACTATAAGTTAATAATCTCCATTTTATAATTGAATTTTCCGATAATATAGAAGACTGAGTAAACCGGTTTTCACGGGTCGTAAATGACAAAGGGATATACTGATAATCCGGGATTTAAATTTATCTGAGGTTTTGGCGTTCATGAATAATTTAATCATTAAACAATTTATACTGATAATGATAATCATAATATCCTCATCTCACCTGTATGCAGTTTCATTAATTAATGATGCATTTCTGAAAAAGATTAACACAGATGGAGATGAAATCTCCTGTGCAATGACTGCTGACCAGAAATTTTTTATATTCTCAAGAACACTTAAAGATAAGGAAAACGGCGATCTTTACTTCTGCCAATATAAAAACGGAAAATGGAGCGAGGCTCAGCTGGCGACAGATCTGAATAGTGATTCAGATGACACATCACCATATATTTCACCCGATGGTAAATTAATATTATTCTCTTCAAACAGGGCTGGGAGCTTAAAAAGCAGCTCGGCAGAATCACCTTCTTACGATATTTATTACTCTGTAAAAAAAGGCGCGGGATGGGAAAAACCTGAACTTCTTTTCGGAGCTGTTAACACAACAGATGACGAACTTAATCCTTTTATTACAAAAAAAGGAGATGTGCTCTACTTTACAAGAATGCAGTCCGGTGATAATACAAAATCGACAATAATTAAAGCATACAACAGAAGTGATTCCTGGGAGGATATAACTACTGCGGGATTTTCAAAGAATAAAGTTGCTGAAATTTCCATGTACAGGAAATCCTCTTATAAACCCGGAGCATACTTAACAGGCTTTAAAGAAGGAGAACTTGAGAACAGAGATGTTTTTTATTTAGATGATTCCGAAACCAACATCACCGAAATTACCAGTACTGCAGATCAGGTAAACACACCGGGAGATGAAATTTCGGTTACAGAATTAACAAAAGATTCAATTATTGTTTCCTCCGATACAGGCGGGATTGACGGGAGTTACGATTTATTTATAAAAAAAATCAGCGGGAAAATAAAAGAGAAATCGAAAGAGAAACAGAAAGAGAAAACTAAAACAAAGACTAAAACAGAAACTAAACTTAAAGTAAAGGATAAGCTGCCGGAAACTCTTATCTTAAATATAGAATCAGGCGGCTACACCGATCCAGAAGGTGTAAAACTTAATGTTCTCTTTTTTAATTCGCTTAAAAAGAATTCATGGCCACTGAGGACAGAGCTTAAAAGTCCGGATTCTTCGGGTTTGTTACACATTACATTAGATCCTGAGATTAAGAGAGTTTTGATTCTTCCCGGAGGATCGGGGATGAAATCATTCTCAGTGGAATTTCTTGCAGGGAAAGGAAAGATTCCAGCTTCCGTTATAAAAATCGAACCGTCTGTTGAAAAAGAATTCTCTGCTAAACCTGTTTACTTTAATTTCAATTCCGCTGAAATTCAATTTACTGATATTCCGTATCTGCACGAACTGATTGATCATTTAAGACGAAATGAAAATATGAAGCTTTCTCTAAATGGTTTTTCTGATGGTGTCGGATCACTTAAGGCTAATATTGATGTGAGCACCAGAAGAGCGGAGAGAATTAAAGACTATATTGTTAAAGCAGGAATTAACAAAGACAGAATAGATACAAAAGGTTCAGGCTACATACGTGAAAAAGAATCAGATACATTGCAGTACAACAGACGGGTTGAATTTAATCTTACTGCTCAATAATTTATAAAATTTTTTTATGGTAATCGCTAAGCTGTTTTAAATAACACCTTATTCACACACAAATATTTTGAGTGCGCTGATTAAAGGATCACAGAAGCTCAACATCTCACATTTTTTCCCGCATGCAGCTGAGTAATTATATATATAAAAAAGCCCCCGTTTAAGGCGGGGGCTTTTCATATAGCTACATATTAAAATTATTTTCCTAGAAGTTTGTTTTTTAGTCCTTCGTTGATCGGTTTTGATGAAAGATAGATACCGAAAAATGCTTTTTTAATTCCAAGACCTTTAATAGTTCCAAGAACTTTAGTCGCTCCGCCTTTTGTAGAATGTACAATTGAGAATCCTTTGCCCGGCTCATAACGGTGAGAAAAAGTATCACCCTCGGCAACTACAACATCATTATACAGATTCATGAAAGCCTGTTTTTCAGGTGCTGGATAACCGGCTTTTTCTGCCTGGCCAAAACCTTCATTGATAGCAGTTACAAGCTTATCTTTTGTAATCATTCCTGAAGTGATGTATAGATCTATAGACATTGGCTGATCAGCATCAATTATCGCTGTATCTCCAGCACCTTTAAGTTCCGCAGGAACATTAAGTGATGCCCAGTATACTTTCATCATAAATTTTGTTCTTGGACCTTCTCCGTTTTTTACCAGATCTTTTCCGCCAAGTTTGTAGGAAAAACCGGGTGTGCAGATAGCAAGTGCCAGTAATGCAGCTAAAGATAGTTTTAAAATTTGTGATTTCTTCATAAAAATGTGATCCTCCAGTTGTATTTTTAATTATTTTCCGGAATTAATGTGAAAATTAACCGGTTGAAGAATGATTCCTGCACTTAAAACCAGCGATTAGTCATTAAATCATATACTGTAAACAAAAATGAGTCTGTTTGCAATCGCAGATTTAATCAATACTCTCTGAAAATGTGCATTATAAATTTGTATGCCACATATAAAAAATGTCAAGCCATATACAGTGTGTAAATATTATTTACTCGTAATTGCCGGAAAACCTGCTGTGAAATTTATTCAAGCCATATCGACCGAATGGATTAAATTATTATTATCTTCATTTTTTTACTGGAACAATTACCCTATATTTTAGATTGACTTTTTCTATAAATATTGAAATATATTAACGATTAACGATTTAATTAAGCAATTTTCGTCATTCCGGTTTTGCTGCTTCACTTTTTGCAAATACCGGAATCCCACAAATACTGTATACATTAACTGTGGGATTCCGGCATTCCGCTGACGCTCCAGCCGAAATGACAAATGACTGATTGAAACGTTAAATGCTATATTAATAAAATATATCGGAAGGTTAAAAAAATGGACTATAAAACAATTCAGACCGAGATACTCGAAAAAGGAATTATGCAGCTTTCATTGAACAGACCGGAGAGTTATAACGCCGTAACCCATTTAATGATGGAGGAACTTGAACATTTCTGGAGAGAAAGGTTATATGATCTTGAAACTGTCATTGTGATACTAAAGGGTAATGGAGAAAAGGGTTTCTGCGCCGGACTTGACATGAAGGAGTCCATGGAAACTGCTCCTAAAATGGGAACTGACGAATTTTATAGATTCCAGGCAAGACTTGCACGGATCAACCTTCATATGCGTAGAGCTCCTCAACCTATTATTGCAGAAGTTCATGGAGCGGCGGCGGGACAGGGATTCAGTTTTGTGCTTTCATCCGATATAAGAATAATCAGTCCTGATGCAAAATTCAGCGCTGCATATATAAACATAGGACTTGGAGGAGCTGACATGGCCTGCAGTTATCTGCTTCCCAGAATGATTGGTGCAGGACGCGCTTATGAATTTATGTATACCGGAAAGTTTATGACCTCCGAAGAGGCATGGAATCTCGGGCTTGTAACACGTGTAGTTGAAAAAGATAAACTCCACGAAACGGCAATGGAATTTGCAAAAGTAATGATGACAAAAAATCCAATGGGACTCCGCCTTACCAAAGAGGCAATCAATATGAATCTCGATGCCGGCGGGATGGAGCAGGCTCTTAATATAGAAGATAGAAACCAGACTCTGCTTGCAATGGGTATGGCTTTAAAAATGAATAAGATAAAGTAGAATTTTAAAGGCTGAATCATTTTGAGTTCCTCGGAACGATTCAGCCTTTAAATAATATCCCGGCGCTATATTCTGTGTTTATTTAATTATTCCGGTTTTTGCAGAGCTTCTGCAATTTTGTCCATAAGAAGATCAAGCCGCTCGTTTTTACCGTGGTTTCCCGCCATGCAGCCTGTTATTTCTGTTTTCTCACCGGTACTGACTATTCCTACAAAAAATGGAATTGTAGAGGGATGTGGCGGTATCAGGAAAAAACTTGTCGGATTGAATACTCCGCCTGTATACTCTTTGAGATCAGTATATCCAACAGAAGAAATAATTCCGGATACGCCGTATTTTTTTGATATTTTCTGAAAACGGAGTACAGCTTTAATTGCAAAAGTAATTATTGATATAGGGACATATTTTATCAGATGATCAAACCTTCCGGATATACCTTCACGTTTTTTATTCAGCTGAGTTTTAATATCATCATACACTTCTTTGCCGGTAGTTCCGGGAGACAATTCTATATATAAGGGATTGCTAAGATTCGAAGCTGAGTTTATTCCTTTTTTATGATTTCGTAAATCTACCGGTATCATAAACCGGGCATTCAGACCATCATTCGCCCAAATCTCTTTTCCGATGAGAACAGCTGCTTTTGATACAAGTCCCTTTTGCTGATTGTCTATAGTTTTCCGGCACCAGAGGATATCACGCTGATTACCTTTCACATTGCCGGTTATTGAAGTGTAAAATTTTTTAAAATTTTTTCTTTTTTCCTTCTGCTGGAGAGATTCGACCAATTCATAATCTGTAATTACGGAGTTCGAAGAGAGCAATTCCTCTCCCCGCAGGGCACGGAAAATATTCTGCATCCATAGCATGGTTCCACGTCCATCCATAACTGCATGAAGCGTTCTAAAAATAATTCTCGTCGGGTTACCTCTTACTACAATTATATCACAATTGGGACCCTTCATCGGAATTAGTTTACTATTAATCTCACGCGGCATGTTCTCAATATTGAAACCTGTCCACTCTTTACCATCGACTTCAATTACCGGAGGTGTTACACCACTATCCTCCCAGTAACAATTCCAAAGAGCTCCTTTTAATACAAGTCTGCTTTCAGGATTTGCTTCAGAAGCTTTTTCCACTGCAGATCTTAAACGTTCTATATCGGGATAACCGTCCCCTTCCAGAGCCATTCGATTACAGAATGGTGTATAAACATTATTAGCTGCAATATATAATCGTTCCGAATATGCAAGAGGACGTGTGTAGGGTTTTAGACTTAAACTGTTTTCATCCGAAGTCAGAGTTGTATTCTTCATATTCACATTTCCCAATTAAGTAATGCCTGATCAGTTAATAATCTTTTATCTATGTTAATCTGGTGCATAGACCTTTTGATTTATACGCGGGTGTCATTCCCGTGAAGACTGGAATCCACCTCTTTAAGATAATGGATCCCCGCATGCGCGAGGATGACAAATTGATTTAAAATCATCGGGTCAGAGCACCAGTTTTTACAGATTTTTAAAACAATTCAAATCATAAACAAGCGGAGAGTTAAACGTCTCTGCCAGTAAAGTGAGAACCCCCAGGTGAACCTGAGGGCTATAAAATAATCTATACTGTATATGTTACGCAGGCAAAACTAAGTCCGGTTCCGGCAGCAACGAACATCACCTGATCATTCTTTTTGAACATTCCCTTCTCAACTCCAAGATGATAGCCCATACTTACTGATGAACTGTGGGCATCACCATACTCTTTGTAAAGATCAAGAACAGAATTCTCATTAACTCCGACTTTCGCCGCCAATCTTTTTGCAAATCCGTCATTAATCTGCGGAGTCACCATCTTTATTGAGCTTCTGTCAATCTTTTCTGATACAAGATAATCTTCAAGGGAATCGCAGGTGAACTTAAAGAGACTTGGCTGGTAATTATACGGAATAGCTATTGTTAAACGGTTTGTTGCAGAACCTTCAACAGTACTGAAATCAAGAAATCCCCGTACACTGGTATCACTTGTTTTTGAATTACCGAAAGAATAATTTTTAAAACCTCTGCTCTCATCTTCAACATACTCAAGCAGCAATGCGGCACCGATACATGAAAACGGAAATCCCTCAACTGCTTCAGTCGAAGGATGCGCATCACTTGAAGCGATTAGGGCATATTTAAATTTTTTTGTGCGCAATATAGAATCGGCTGCCTGTATTGCATTTATTACTCCGCAGGCACTGTTCAGCATATCAAGAGAAAATACAGCATTGTATTCCTGACCCTTAATATAATCACCTTTTATCCCGACCCCTTTCTGAATAAAAGCCGCCATTGCAGGCTCCAGCATGTTTTTATCCCTGTAAACTCCCACGTTGATTATAACATCAATATCCGTTTTGTTTATCCCCGCTGCTATAAGGCACTGAGCACTAGCGTCTATTGCATGATAATTTGAACTGCTGTTTGTATCTTTTGTACTTATTCCAGTTGCTTTTATTATTGTTCCCATTATGACACCACCAGGCTGCTTATTTTTGCTGACATGAACCCGGTAACAAAACCTGAACCAGCCGGGACCATCAATATTTTTGAGTTTTCCTTTATTGTTTTATCTTTTAAATGCTCATGAAGAACAAGCATATGAGACGTAGATGAAGTGTTGCCGTATTCATCAAGCACCTGGAGCGATTCAGGCATCTCTGCATCAAAAGCCTCTGTTCCGATTTTAAGAAGCTTCTTTATGAATTTCAATCCCACCTGATGATGTATGATGAAATCGAATTTTTCATCTGCAAAATTTCTTCCCATTTTTTCAAACATATCCAGCTGAAAGTTAGGCCAGATTTTAAGACGCTCCTCAGTATGCATCTGCGAGTTGCTGGCGTACATTGCGTATTTGTTGCTGTTATTACTCGGCATTCCTATAGCAAGATCGGAATATTCAGAAGTACTGATCATTTCAAATGTATCGATATAATCTCTGTCATCAACGGCTCTGTCGAGAATCACAGCAGCACCGGAATCGCCAACTGTAAGTGATCCGAACTGCGAATCAAATGCATCCTTGACTTCAAGAACCGCTGTCTCCGCGACAGAAGTTATAACCTCACCGCTGACAACCATCCCGTTTTTAACCATACCGGATTTGATCATCGAATCGAGTATATACATCCCGGTAAACATCCCCGCACACGCATTGGAAACATCAAAAAATATCGCCTTAGTAGCGCCAAGTTTCTGCTTTATAAAAAGACTCATAGCCGGTTCATAGTAATTAGTGTCTCCGATAAATCTTCCGATTGATCCCGATATAATTACGTCCAGATCTTCGGCTTTGTACTTTGAATTTTTAAGACAGTTCCTGGCCGAATCAATTGCCATGGTGAATGAATCTTCGTGTGCCTGCTTCCAGAGGCGGTTATTGATCCCTGTAATTGCCTGCAGATCAAATTGAGGAGGAATATCCATCTGCCCGACGAGGTCAGCTGTGGATATTTTGTTATCCGTTATATGGACCCCAATGCTTTCAAATTTTGATTTTATCATTTAGTTTTTCCTTATTTAATTTATAACATTTAATTTGATTAGACACTATAACTTTACCTAATTACTACAGGGAGCTCTCCGGGATTTGCAGGATGCCATTCTCATCTTATATCCATTCTGAATTGAATTATAGAGGCTCCTTATACAAACACCGGGGAATGCGATACGATTCATAATCTGCATACTACTAAACTTTTCGTGCCGCTCAACCTGCTGTATATACCAGAGGACTATATCTCTCATTTCTTTACAGATTCGACAAATTTTTCGATGCCGCCGGTCTGTTCAATCCACTTTTTCAGAGCATCAAGACCCTTGCTCTGCTTAATTTTCGATTTATATCCGAAATCTTTTTTCGCAGCACTTATATCATAAGTTGAAGTAAGGCTGAACAATCCTACCGCATAACGGGATAATGGCGGAGCAGATTTTCTTGCTATTGCCGGTATTTTCCAGATAATATCAAAGATTCCGCCGATGAACATAAGTACTTTCGGATTTAACTTCTTTTTGATAGGAGGCAAATTCAGTTTTTCTCCGATAAGTTTTATAAATCCCCATGTCTCAATTATCTCATCATCAGTGATAAAATATGCCTTTCCGCCAACCTTGTCGGACTTTGCCGCAAGAACACATGCATCTGCCGCATTTTCCACATGGCATACTGTGGCGAGGACTTTCTTTCCACCCGACATATCGGGAAATTTTTCCATCATCATACCGTATACAATTTTTGGAATATAACCGGTCTTATCTCGCGGACCCCATATTCCTCTCGGCCGGAGAGAGCATGTTATAAATTTTTTGTCATTTGCGGCGAGTACATACTGCTCAGCAAGCGCCTTTGTCTCCGAATAAAGATTTACATACTTTGCCGGATAAGGATATGATTCATTTATATTATTCTGCTCTGTAAAATCAAAAAATATACTGGGGCTGCTTACAAAAACGAAGCGTTTCACACCCTGTTTTTTGGCCTCATCTACAAGATACTTTGTTGCAAGAAAGTTATCATCATAAAACTGTTTGCGGTCACCTACATCTGTTACACGGGCTGCGGAGTGATATACTACATCTACACCTTTTGTCGCCTCACGTAGTGATGCGATGTCTGTTAAATCCCCGTACGCATATTCAATTTTCGGGTATTTTTTGAGGTATTCAAGATTACTGGTTTTTCTTACAAGAACACGAACCTTATCGCCCTGGGCTATACACTTATCTACAATGTAGCTTCCTACAAAACCTGTTGCTCCGGTTATCAGAACTTTCATTTCATCTCACCAACACTTTTTTTCAGAGGCTTCCACCATGTTGAACCCAGAGCGATTGTAAGAAATATATTCTTCAAAACCGGGATTCCCCCTTTTTTACCAAGAGGGAGTGCGACAAAAATCTGAATAAAATGTGTAGCACTGAGAACAATGTCTATATAGAACATAATTCTTATTACCAGATTCTGGATTGGAAACACCACACCGTATGCTATAAACACCCATCCGAATATCGGGATGATGAACAACAGTTTTTCACCTGTTGTAAAATTTACTTTAATCATAATATAACCTCTATTTTAAAATTATTTTTTCAGCCCAGAGTGCGAGCTGTTCTCTCCCTATTTTTGCATTATGCCGGATATCAACCGGAAAATGATCATGGAACAAAACTGTCTTAATATCTTTTGTAATTGAATGAGCCTGCCCTATCTCAAGAAGTTCTTTTCTTATTGTTTCCTCTCTGCCCTTATCCTTATCCGCTTTACTTATTTTATTATGAAGTTCAATGCAGATAACCGGATTCTGTTTATCTGACAGACCGGTCCCGACAAGTGCACTTCTTAAAACTTCAGGATGGCTATTGAAAATTCCTTCGCACTGAACACTGAACAGAGTTGTATCTCCAGTGTTTACTCTGTGTTTTTTCCGGCCGCAGAACCAGATTCTCCCTTCGTTATCAATTGAAGCGAGGTCACCCATCCGGTGCCATATATCTTCTCCGTCCTTGATTTTACTGAACAGATTCGCTTCAGGATTTTTATGATATGCTCTGCTGACGATATCACCCTTGAGAGCAATTTCACCAACCTCACCCTGCGGAACAGTAATATTCTCTGTCCAGTTTTCAATCGGTTCATCGGTGATTTTTATAATCCGCGCATCGAGATTTTTCAGAGCCTTTCCGACACATGTACCCATCCCCCCTGCGGTTTTGGGTTTGCATTCACTAAGCAGCGTTTTTGAATCGATTAATGATATTGGGAGAGCTTCTGTAGAGCCATAGGTTGTAAGTATTACCGCGTCATCCTCCAGCAGCTGCTGGAATGTTTCCATTATTGATGTTGCAACAGGCGCTCCGCCGGACAGTACAGTTTTCATCGTTGGAAGTTTGATATTATTTTCAACTCCGAATTTTCCTACACTGTTGAGCAGTGCAGGTGACGCGAACATTATAGTCGCCTTATAGTGATTTACAGGATCAATAATATTCATTGGATTAACATGCGCAGGTCTTTGGGGATCTATCACCGGCAATATTGCCGTGATTCCTATAAGTATATCATAAAGGGCAAAGAGTGATAATGTTGCCATATCAATCTGATCAAGAGTTTTATATAAGTTGATCTTCAGGGAATGGAACTCCTCGTTAATCATTCTATGTGTATACTCAACACCTTTAGCAGGACCGGTACTCCCTGTGGTGAAATTTATTAATGCAAGTTCATCCGTGAGAGTTTCAGCGATGGGATAAACACCGGAATTCTGAACAAGCAATTTCCTGAGAGAGTAGCCTCCCCAGAAAAGCCTTCTCCCTGCAGTTACCCATGTCTTTACAGATTTAAAATTTCGATAGAATAAAATTCTGAAAATATGCGCACGTTTAATTCCGATAAATGCCTCGGCATTTACACTTTTGTAACAGTGAAGCATCCTTTTGACTCCGAGTCCCGGATCAACTATCACGGGGACTGCACCGACTTTAAACAGAGCGAATGTGATTGAGAATAATTCGGAACCGGGTTTAACCATGAAAATTGTTTTTGTTCCCTTTGTTATTCCTGCAGATTCAAATCCGGCTGCATACTGATCCGATTCAATGTCCAGTTCGCGGAATGTCTTATGATGATATTTAATAGAGCCGTCTTTATTTTTTCCGGCCGGATATATGATAGCTTTTTTTTCCGGGAATAGAGAGGCGTTCTGTTTAAGATATTTTGCGATGTTTAAGTAAGGGACTGTCATTTTAATTATTCCTGAGATACGTTTATAGAAAGACTTTGCAATTACCAACTTTCACAATCAGAAACATGACAGCTGACCATACGTTTTAGCAGCACAACCTTAGTAATATATTTATGATTTTATTACATTTCAACTTTTAATGTCTGCAGTGAAAAAAGTTTTTTTTACTTTTAAATTGTTCCAAAAAAACAGATTATGGCCTTACTATTTTTATGCCGTTAAAAACACAAGCAGATTAAATTTTTCTCTAAAAAAATATTTAAAAAAAGTAGGAATGCTGTAAATGCGGATTTAAAATATCAGAATTTTCAGCTTTACCGACCAATAAGTCAGAATAACTTTATATTAACTCTTTTATGCAGTGATTCATCGAAGTGCAGCCTTACCATTATTTCATATGTGTTTGAATGAGGGATTGTATAATTATTCTGACTTTCCATGCTGCAGGGCAACTATCTGAAGACAAAAAAAAGGCTGCCCTTTAGAGGCAGCCCTTCAATTGGTGCTAAATATATTTACTTGAGCATTCCTGCCATTTTAGCGTTTGTAGCAACTGCTTCTTTTATTATTCTGTCAATAGTTTCTTTCACTGTTGGCATATCGTGGATCATACCGCAGCACTGTCCAAGAAGTTCAACACCCTTTTTGTCATAATCTCCTTCCTCTGTAGCTGCCTGGATTTTTCCAAATGCAGTAGCCATATGTGCAAGAGTCATCATCTTGTCAGGCTGTGCAAGCATACCGAGCATTACTTTTAGAAGAGGAAGCTCCATAGATTTAGCAATCGCAGGACCAACCATCATAGCTTTGAAAAGATTCATACCACCCTTGATTGACTTCTCTGCAGATGGTGACTTAAGAACACGGCACCATAAACCGTCAAATCTGTCTGAATAGAGTGTGTCCTCGGAAGTTGCATCAAGGTGTGCCTGCTTTGTTCTTGGATGAACAGGGCTCTCTTTAGTTGTAGCAAGTCTTGAACCCATGGCAACCGCATCGGCACCTAGTGCAAGTGCGGCAGCAAGTCCCTGACCTGTTGCAAATCCGCCTGATGCGACAATCGGAATGTCTGTAATTTCTCTTATGGACGGGATGAGACAGAGATTAGCCACTTTTCCGCCATGAGCAGCAGCTTCGTAACCTGTAACCTGAAGAGCATCCACCCCGCCTTTAATTGCAGCTTTTGCATGTTTTGCGCCGATTACAGTCTGGATTACCTTGCCTTTATAGTTGTGAACTCTTTTTACTATATCATCAGGTTTACCCAGAGATACATTTATAACAGGAACCTGCATATCGATAAGAACTTCAAGATTCTCTTTTGCACCCGGCATAAGAAGAGTCGCGCCTGCACCGAAAGGTTTTTTGGTAAGTTCTCTTATTCTCTTGATTGCAGCTTCAGTCTGTTTTGTTGAAAGAGGACCTGTCGCGAGCCATCCGATACCGCCGGCGTTACAAACTGCTGCAACAAGTTCCGGTGTACTGATCCAGCTCATTCCCGGCAATACGATTGGATACTTGATTCCAAAAAGTTGTGTTATTTTCGTCTTCATTATTTTACCCCTGTTTTTTTATTCAAATTCATTTTTTAAAAACTCTATTGCTTCTTCGCACCATTTAATATGCCCTGTTTCAAAACTTATACCGCTGCGGAGATTCAGATAACGGAACTTCCCCTTAACCGGCAGAGATTTTACATCGGAAAAATATTTTGTTTCATACTCGCGAAAAAGTCTAAGCTTCTCCTCATGAATAGCTTTCAGCTGAAGCAGTTCCTCAATCAGCATCTCTTTAGGCACCAGAAATCCCACAAACATTTTTACAAGCATATCTTCTTTTATGGGACTCGGTTCAGATGGCTGTGCAATCCACTGGATAAGATGAGCTTTTCCCTCTTCGGTGACACAATATATCTTTTTATCCGGTCTGTCCTTCTGTTTTATCAGTTCAGATGTAACCATCTTCTCCTGATCAAGTTTGGCCAGTTCTCTATATATCTGCTGATGGGTGGTTTTCCAGTAAAATCCCACGGAGCTGTTAAACTCCTTCGCAAGATCATACCCGCTGCACGGTTTTCCTCTTCCCACAAGCGTTGCAAGAATTGAATGTGATAAAGCCATATATTATTTCATTTCAGCAGCACTTTCGTCCTGCTCTCCTGTATCGTGATAATTCAACAAGTATTCAACTAGTTGCATATATAAAAGCTGTTGTGATAATGTCAAGAAATTTTACGATTTTTTTAGGGGGGAAAGATTTTTGATTTTAGGCATAAATCATGATTAAGGGACTAGAGGATTTATTTGATTGAAGATAGAGTTAACAATACTGCATCATGAAAATCTTTTAATCATGCGAATCACGATTCAGGTAGAAGATTTTATTTTATAGACAGCACCATAATACTCATTTAATTTTGTTGCCTTAACGGTTTGAGAGCTTTAAATGATCTGGTTTTAAACGGGTACCAAAATTAAAAGTCATATCAAACTCAAATCTGACAATTTGTTTTAGAGATATAAGGATATTATAATGAAAAAAATACTTACGATAGTTCTTCTGCTGATTTCCATTTTTTTAATTGGATGCAAATCACACACACTTTCAGAAGATCTCAAGCCAATAAATTTAACAAAAAATCCTGATGCATCCCGTATGGGAGACCTTGGCTGGGCAGCTTATCAAAAGAAAGACTATGATAAAGCCTTGGAGAATTACACAAAAGCCCTGGAGTATGATCCTAGATATGTTAATGTATATAATAATCGTGGGCTTGTTTATTTAGTTTTAAAAGATTATGACAAGGCAATCTCTGATTTCAGTAAGACAATAGAAATTAATAACGAGTTTACCTGGGGCTATATCAACAGAGGGCTATGCTATTTTAATAAAAAGGATTTTGATAAAGCCCTGATTGATTATAAAAAAACAACTGAATTTAACCCGAAAGAATATAGAGCTTTTTATGACATCGGGCGTATTTATTATGAAAAAAAAGATTATATTAAGGCCCTTGAAAATCTCGATAAATGTCTGAAAATATATCCTGAACATGAGTGGTCTTTCAACTATAAAGGATTGTGTTATGACATGTTAAAGGATTACGATAAGGCTCTTGAAAATTACAATAAAGCAATTTATTTAGATTCGAAAGATGATTATGTTTATCATAATATTGGAATAGTTTATTATAAAAAGAAAGAATACAATAAAGCATTAGAATATTTCGATAAAAGTTTAAAATTAAACCCCAACTATGTATCCGCAATTAACTTTAAAGGACTTTGTTATGGCTTTCTGAAAGATTCCGACAAAGCCTTAGAAAATTTTAATAAAGCTATTAAGATTGATTCTAAATATTTTCTGGCCTATTATAATATTGGAAGAATCTATTATGATAAAAAAGAATATTCTACTGCTTTAGAAAATTTAGATAAATGCCTGAAGTTAAATGCTGAATATGCATGGGCTTTGAACTTTAAGGGAAGGTGCTATCACAGGTTGGAAGAATTTGACATAGCCCTTGAAAATTACAATAAATCAATCAAATTAGATCCCAAAATAGCAGATTTTTATAACTCTAGGAGTTATTCATATTTAAAGAAAAAAAATATTAAATCCGCATTGGGTGATTTAAACAAGTCACTCCAGCTTGAACCGGAAAACTACCACACACTATATGATTTTGCATGTTTCTATTCAGTGCAGAAAAACAAACCTTAAGCTTTTGAATATTTAGCAAAGGCTATTGACAAAGGCTATAGTAATATTAATCATATGGAAGAAGATAAAGATCTGGATAATATAAAATCTGATGATCGTTACAAAACTCTGATTGCAATGCTGAAAGAGAAGGCAATAAAGAATGACACCGGTAAGGCTAAAAATTAAAATAACGAACTAACTGCTTTCACCCTCCCCTAACCCCTCCCATCAAGGGAGGGGAAAAGCATCATGAAAATCCTTTAATCAAATGAATCACGGTTCAGACAAAATACAGAAACTGAAAACATCTTGAATCAACTTTTTCCACTCACGACAATTTATTCCCTTGAAAAAGTCCTGAATTTTAAGTAAATTAAATTCCACAATATCTCACCAAATGCAGGAGCTCTATAAATGGAAGAACATAAAATTCTCGGGAAGGTTCCGGAATCTCCCACATCTCCGGGGAAGAGTGTAAAAAACAAAAAGTTTGATATTGCCGATCTGTATAACAGCCCGATTAAGGGTGATGAGCCTTCAGATAGTGCAGATTACGGTCTCGATGAAAAACTCCGCAAAGCTTATTTCTGGATTGCGAACTATGCAATTATAAATCCCTTCTGCGATATTGAATATAACGAAACTCCGCCCAATGAATATACAATGGGTGACAGCAAGAGCCGCGTGGTTCTCCCCACGGGGCAGAGCTATACAAGTTTTATTCTTCTGCCGCTGCTGACGCTTGTCACAAGAAAAAAATGTCTGCTGGTTGGAGGACCGGGGCGCGGCAAGACTTCAAGTGCTGTGATTATGGGACTCCTTGCCGGTTACTCCATGCATGATATTCAGCGCGCGGTGCAGCATGGCCAGCCGCAGATGACCGTGTCCGATCTGCTGGGGAATCCTCTCCCTTCGGATATGGTGAGCGCAAAGAGTATGGATGAGATCAGGATTGCCTGGCGAAAATGGCTCGGCATGAGAGTGAAAATTATTGATGAATACAATCGTATCCCCACAAGGACACAGTCGGCGCTGCTGAACGTTATGAGCGAAAATTACGCCGAGCTTCTTGATCAGGTCTTCGAGTGCCCCGATGCGGCATGGTTTCTCACCGCCAATGATGATGCCGGCGGAGGAACATACCAGGTGATTGAAGCTTTAAAAGACCGTATAGATATTGTGGTGAAAGCTCTTCACTTTAATTCCAGATTTTTAAATCAGCTTCTTGAACGGGTCGAGCAGGGAATAAAACCTGAAGAATCGGTACCGCCGGAGATTATTTTCAGTGAGGATGAAATCAGCAGAATAAATAAAGAGATTCTGGAGGTTAAAATTCCTCCGCTTTTAATGCGCCGCATTGAATATTTCGCCTCGCAGTTTGAACTCCTCGAGTCGAGCGGTGAACAGCTTGAATATAAAACCAAGGACAATGCAAAAACCTCCGGGAGCGATATTGCACAGCTCTTAAGAGACGAAACCGGCAAGGATCAGCTGAAGGATTTATCGTATCAGACTCTTAACGGATTTTCCGTGAGGACTTTTATGACAATTTTAAGCTACATCAAGGCACTGGCATACTTCAGAGGGAATAAGCAGGCGGAGTTTGAAGATGTGCGGCATATTCTCCCATTTGTTTTGCAGGACAAGCTTGCTCAGAATACAGACTCACCGTTTTTTGAGCAGCCGGACAATTCAGTTTACAGGCACGATAAAATCAGCTGGATAAGAAAGATTTTTGATCTTTCATGCTCGGAGTTTGACCGTGCGGGACTTGATAAAAATGATCCGGCGGGTAAACTCCTTGAACAGTTCCAGGCTGGCCTTGAGGGTGTGACCGAAAAAGACGCCATGCAGATTCTTGTGCAGATAGAGAAAATGATGTCAGAGATTTCAAAGGGAAGAAAACTCTACGGTCCGCATCTTGATGATATACTTACATTAAAATACCTTCATCAGCGCTACACCGGTTATTTAAGATGGCTTAAATGGAAGGGATGATTAATCCGGAGTTTGTAAAAGCTCTCGAAAGAAACCGCGGGCAGATAAATGCCGCCTTTGAATTTAACAATTCAGGTGACAGCCATGTGGAGTCATCGGAGATTTTCTCTGCACTTGCCAGGGTGATGGTTCCGTTATTCGATAAACAATTAACAGTTACCGATAATAATGTTGTCTCGATATTTAAAGGCTTACTTAAACTTCTTTCAAAAAGATTAATCGGAAACAGCAGCAGAGATAAAGAACTGGAGAATAACTTCTATAGAATCATCGATAAACATAATTCTCTGCTGTCAGAACATGGAGGGAGTTTTCTTTTAGAGGTCTTCAACGCCCTGCTGAATTTAAAAGAAAAGAAACTTTCCTCTGCCGGAAGATGGAGTGAAATTATTTCGGATCTCCCTGTTGAAATCGACCGGGATACATTCCGTAAATGCGGATTTATCGCAGCATGGATCTGCGGAGCTGCAAGTGCCCGGGAAACAGCGGCAGAAATAATTCTGTCTGTCGATCCGGAGATTATCAGACTGATTTTTTCTATAGAAACATTTAACAATAAAAAACCGGAAGACTTATCTGGAATAATAAATAAAAATCCATGGAGTAACCCGGTTTCTTTTCTTATAGATAAACATGAAATATCACCAGTTTTTAAAACAGCCGGGGGATTTACTGGATACGGATATGTTTTTCGTAGAGTACCCGCGGTATCGGCCATTCACGATATTTTTTATGCCACTGACGGAACCGATGTTTTCAGGATATATGCAGATTTCTACGGAGTCGAACTTATCCGGGACTCTGCTGTTAAACCGGAGATGATACAGCCGGGGGGAGTTATAAACAGGTTTGTCAAAGGGCGTGACTTCGTCATTGATAAACACAGTTACCCTCTCCCCGCCGAATGGAAAAACAATATAACTTCAATTGCATTTAATGCAGATACCGTCATTTGGACACTTGCCGACAGCTACAAGATTTATATCGCCGGTGTAAGAGGTTAATATGACCATAGAAAAATATTATACCCCGTCCCTTCGACAAGCTCAGGGAGACATATATGTTGTCATGCTGAGCCTGTCGAAGCATACTGAAACATTGTATTTCCCGGCCGCAGCTGTGACAAAAATAAATTCCATTGAAGATTCTTCAAAATGACAGATATAATAAATAAAAATGAAAGTCTTAAAGACCGGTGGCTTGCCAGATGGGATGAAGCTGTAAAACTCTGGAGCCCCTATGTACAGCTCCGCACCCCGGTATTCTGCGAATCAGAACGGGATGAATCCATAGAGGGGCTCACCGGTTCCTTCGCGATGATAAGACTTACAGATTTCAGTGTTGTCATATCCCTGAGGCAGATCCATAATCTTCAGCTTGATGATTATGCCATTGAAATTCTTGCCCACGAAGCGGGTCATCATGTTTACTGCCCAGCTGATCTTACAGATTCGGCGAGAATGATTGCACGGATTCAGAGAGCGATACATGGACATGAAAGCAAGGCTCCGATGATAGGAAATTTATACGGCGATCTTCTGATTAACGATAAGCTGTTCAGGGAGAACGGGCTCAGGATGGATAAAGTCTACATGGCTGTAAAGGCTGAGACCGCTGATAAATTCTGGGATTTCTACATGCGTACATACGAACTGCTCTGGTCTCTTCCGCGGCAGACTCTGACATTTTCAAAAGTTGAAGATGAAACAGAGGGTGACGCAATTCTCGCAGCAAGAGTAGTGCGGAATTTTGCAAGACACTGGCTGGACGGTGCCGCTGAGTTTGCATCAATATGTTACCGTTACCTTCTTGAATCATCCGGTCCATCTGAATATGTGAGTTCATGGATGGATGCAGTAGAACCTGGCGACGGCACTACAATACCCGCCGGAATAACAGAGATTGAAGATAGTGAACTTTCCGGCAAGGATGCTGAAGCCATAAGAAAACTTAAAGAATCCGGCATACCATCGGGATCGCAAAGCAGACCCGGTAAAAGCTACAGGGAACCATTTGAATACGGACAGATTTTACGCGCAATAGGGATTAACATGAGTGATGAGGAAATTGCCGTGAGATACTACACCGAGCGGGCTATTCCATATCTTATCCCGTTTCCATCTGTAAAGCAGCCTGATTCTAAAGAACCGAATCCTGAAGGTGTCACCGAGTGGGATATAAGCTCTCCCTTTGAGGATTTGAGTATGTTCGATTCACTTCTTCGAAGTCCCGTGCTTATTCCGGGATACACAACTGTCGAGAGAGTAACAGGGACATCGCCCGGCGGGGAGCCGTCCCGTGAGCCCTTTGATCTGGACATATATGTCGATTCAAGCGGATCCATGCCCGACCCGAGGGTAAATATCTCATACCTGACTTTAGCCGGAGCGATAATCTGTCTTTCGGCACTCAGATCGGGCTCAAAGGTGCAGGCAACGCTGTGGAGTGATACAAACCAGTTTTATACAACAAAGGGTTTTGTCCGTGATAAAATGGAGATAATGAAAATACTCACCGGTTTCTTTGGCGGAGGAACCGCCTTTCCGATACATATTTTAAGAGATACATATCTTGACAGGAAAGCATCTGCCAGGAAAACCCACATACTTGTTATCTCCGATGAAGGAGTAACAACGATGTTCGATAAAGATGAAAAAGGAAACAGCGGATTTGAAATTGCAAAAACATCGCTGTTAAAATGCGGAGGCGGAGGAACTTTTGCTCTTAATATTTATTCTATGGATAATGAACTGAATAGGGCTGAAAAGATGGGATGGAATATTTACCCGGTTACAAACTGGGATGACCTGATAGAATTCAGCAAAGATTTTGTTAAAAAGCATTACGAGGTTAAGTAGATGAAAAAGTCCGGTCCGCCGCTTGAAGCATTGATAGATCGTCTTATTGCAATACCTGAGGAATTTACCGGTACAAAAAAAAAGACCGGTAATTTAGTGGATAAAATAAATATCCCTGCAATTGTAAATGATTTATTAATGGACAATGGCGGAACCCCCCTTAGCGATGAGGAAATTTCACTCTACTTTCCTGCAAAAAAAGATTTAAAAAATGAAAATAATATTTACCCTGAACTGGTTTCTATACTCTGCTATATTTTTGAAGACAGATTCTTTACTGAGAACAAAGACTCTTCTGAACTGATAAAGTCTTTTCTTCTATCACCGCAGCTGATTGAACTTTCCAAGACAGTTGAAAAAGCTTATGAGTTTATCAGCGACCCCGACCGCAGGGAGGAGATCTGCAGAATGGCTCTTGACGCTCTTAATTACTATCCGTATGGGGAAAATGAAAAAAACGCAAAGGATCGCCTCCTTACACTGGACTCTGTTGAAAGAAAAAAAATTCTTAAAAAAACTCTTGAAGCGCAAGCAAGAGCCAAGGAACTCCGGGAAGCGATGTTGAGAAAAGAAGCTGAAGAGGCTGCATCGAAAATGTCAAGAGAGTAATTTCAAGGGAGTAAACAGATGGAATATTCAAGGATACCGGAATCATTAAAAACACGGATTCCTCTCTTAAAAGATGAGTGGATGGAACTATACACTAAAATGTCCGAGCATCCCCATGCTCCGCAGTGGAATACCGAGTGCGGCGACAGATTGACCGCTGATGATATGCTCTTTGTCCGGAACTTTGCCGATGATCTGAAAAATAAAAGAGAACCATTCCGGCAGACTCCGCCTGATTCGATTGCACACTGGACAGAAAATATCAGAAAGACAACTCAATGGTTCCGGAATAAAATCAACTCTGACAATATAAAAGAAACATGGCAGAACATCTCACCAATGACTAGACAGGATATGCAGAGCAGCCTTGAACTCATTGTACCGGAGGATGCCGACTTAAAACGTCTCGTGGTAAATCCAACTTCCGGAACAACCGGTCATCCGATACCGGCACCGAACCATCCGCGTGCAGTTGGATGCTATGACCCCCTGATACAGTACGCACTTGAAAGACATGGAGTGAAAGAGATCTATAACAGCGGAAAAGTCGCTGCATTACAGATCTGTTCCCAGAAGAAAACGATAACCTACCGCACCGTGCACTCATACCTTGACGGGGCAGGATTTGCGAAGGTTAACCTCTCGCCGGAAAACTGGAAGTCCCCCGGAAGTGCAGAAATTTACATAAACGATATGAGCCCCGTATTTCTATCGGGAGATCCATTCTCTTTTATGGAGTATATGCGACTGGGAATATCATACAAACCGAAAGCTGTCCTCACAACGGCGCTAGCTCTCTCAAAGACTCTCCGCAAAGAGATGGAGGCATACTTTGACTGCCCGATAGTTGACATCTACTCGCTGAACGAAACAGGACCGGTTGCCTACAGCTGCCCGGCTGATTTATCGCAGTTTCACATTCTTCCGCACGATCTTTTTGTCGAGATACTCGACTATGAGGGCAAACAGCTTCCGGAAGGTGACTCGGGAGCGATTGCTGTTACCGGCGGAAGGAATCCATACCTGCCGCTGCTGAGATATCTCACAGGCGACAATGCATCAATCAGTTATACAAAATGCAGCTGCGGAGAGATAACTCCGGCGTTACGGGGACTGCAGGGAAGAGAGATGGTTCTATACCGCACTCCATCTGGAAAAACAGTAAACTCAATCGATATCGCGGGGATTACAAGAGGGTATCCGGTTTACTTTTTTAAATTTACTCAGCGAAAAGATTTCAGATGCAGTTTGAGTTTATCCGCCGGAAGTGACCTCTCACAAAACAGGGAGAATGAATTGAAAACTAAAATCACCCGGCTCTTCAGCAATGAGATTGAAATTATAATTGACAGAGATCTGAACAATGGAGATGGAAAAAATGTGCCGTTTGTTTCGGAGTTATAATAATTCTTTACTGCTTGCAGTTAACATTGTATCAAACCATGACTCAGGCAGGAGCTTTCCCAAAAGTCTGATATTTCCGCACTTGTCATTCCGGTTTTGCAGCATCCATTCTTGCAAATACCGGAATCTCCTGATGGAATCAGTGGTATGAGATTCCGGCATTCCGTTTCACTACAGCCGGAATGACAGCGAGCGGACTTTTGTGGCAACCGATGTTTGATAAACAGTTTTTAAAATACTAGCAAACACAGGAGCATCAATGAACTTTTTCAATATAAATTTTATTCTTTTTACACTTGCCGGATACCCGGTTAGCGCCGTTGAATTGATTGGTACAATTTCCGGATTTCTCTGCGTTATATACTGCGCCAGGGGTGCAATCATTTCATGGCCTCTGGGAATTGTGAATGCTGTTTTTTTCTTTATACTCTTCTACCAGACGCGCCTCTACCCCGACATGTTTCTTCAGATTTATTTTTTTATCACATCTATCTTCGGCTGGTGGAGATGGGCGAATCCTAAAACTGTTTTTGAAGCTGACAGCCGTAATGAGCTTAAAGTTTCAAACCTGAGTCCCGCCGCCTTTACGGCACTATGTGCAGCTACGATTGCAGTATCAGCATTATCCGGATATTTTATATCGGGGATACATCAGGCACTCCCTGTTATCTTTCCGGAACCTTCATCGTTCCCATATGCCAACAGTTTTGTCGCGGTTCTGAGCATCACAGCACAGATACTACTCTCGCTGAAAAAAAGAGAGAACTGGATACTATGGATTATTACAGACATTACAGCATCGGTAATCTATTTCAAAAAAGGGATATATCTTGTGGGGATTGAGTACGTCATCTTTGGAATTATCGCCTCAGCCGGATTTTGGAACTGGAGGAGAATCTTCAGCAGTTATAAACTGGAGGAGGCTTAAAATGAAACAGGGACTTGTAATAGGAAAATTTCTCCCGCTGCACAGGGGACATGAAGCTCTTATAAGATTTGCCGCAACACAGTGTGATGAACTTATAGTTCTTCTTGGAGTAAAGAAAGAAGAACCGGTCTCCGGTCACCTGAGACTTAAATGGCTATGGGAAACTTTCAGAGATGAGCCATCGATTCATATAGAATACACCGATGATGAACTTCCCGACTCTCCGGTTTCATCAAGGGATGTGTCGAAGGTCTGGGCCGATTATCTTGCCGACAGGTTTCCGGCGGTACGCCTTATTGTAAGCTCGGAGGAGTACGGTGAATTTTTAGCTGAGTATATGAGTATTGAGCATAGATACTTTGATGCAGAGAGAAAAGAGTTTCCCGTTTCGGGTACCGTTATACGCGAGTCACCTCACCGTTACTGGGAGTTTATTGCTGAATCTGCGAGGGAACATTATGTAAAAAAAATATGCATCTTCGGCCCTGAGAGTACCGGAAAGAGTATACTCACGCAAAGACTTGCAGAGTATTACAACACGGTCTATGTGCCGGAAGTGGCGAGAGACATGATTGATAAAGCCGGCGGAGATGTTACAATTGATCTTATTGAAAAGATCGGTCCGGCGCACGGCAATGCAATACTGCAGAAACTCCCGGCGGCAAACCGTTTTCTTTTTGTAGACACCGACATTGAAATAACTCGGCTTTTTTCTAATCATTATTTTCAGGCTACACCGGAGTTCCCGCTCTGGATAGAATCGGCGAACAAATTTGATCTCTATATATTTCCCGATACAGATGCTCCCTATGTCGAAGATCCTCAACGGGATTCCGAACATATGCGGGAAATTTTCAGAGAGAGACTACTCTCAGTTCTGGATAAAAAAAATGCAGAGTATGTTATCGTTGATGGGAACTGGGACGAAAGATTCCGTAAAGCGATCATGGCCATCGAGGAGAGATGGCCGGTGAAGCGGGATTCTAATTAAATAAAACGTTTACTAATTATCAATTATTCTATTTAAAAAGAACGTACAGCCCGTACCGAATTATTAGATGTCTTAATACCGTTCGTCTGATTACCAATCCCAAAGCCCTGATCCCACGCATTATTTGGATTGGCAATGTCCTCAGATGAACTCCAATAGTAGCCGGTAGTAAACCCTCCAATACCGTTAGCACCGAGGTTAACCCATATCTCATTGAGTTCATCTTTTGATGGAAGGAACCAGTCGCTCTTATTCCCTCCATGATAATCTCTGCATATTTTCGCGGCACTTGCCCCGCCGCTATTCTGGAATATTATTGCATCTGTGTTTGAAGATCCCATGCCAATCCCGGCTGGCAAAGCACTCACTCCGTTTGCAAATGCGCTGATATTCGTACTAAATGTTTGTGACACTGACAGATCCAATGTGGCCACTTCCAGTCCATGCAGCCCCCCACTCGTAACATAAAACACAATCCCGCCGCCGGGACCAGTATCTCCTATTTCCAATTTGTTCTGTGCAACCGAATACATATCCTCCCGTTCACAGGAGAAAAGTAAAAACAACGATGCAAATATCATCAGCGGGATTAATCTGCTGAAATAAATTTTTGATCTTCGGGGAGTTTTTGAAGATAAAGTTAAAAATATATTAAATTCTGAACTTTTCATGAAATTACCGTCCATACTTAACACTTATCATATTAGAATAACAAAAATCATTTTTTTTGTCAATATTGATTTTGTTAATTTATGGCATAAAGAGATTCCAAACATTTGTGTTAAGCTTTCAGAGAGAGGCTTCTTTTAGTACTGGATAAAAAAAATGCGGAGTATGTTATCGTTGATGGAGAGTGGGACGAAAGATTCAGTATATCGATAACGGCCATCGAGGTGAGATGGCCCGTGAAACACAATTAGCAGCTTTAATTAACGAATAATATTATATAAAAATTAAAATTTTCGGATTGCTCGAACATTATCTGTTGCAACCTTGCCTGAAGAAGTAAGTGAACCATTAGTAAAATCTATATCGTAAGCCATAACTCCGCTCTCTGTGGAACTCCAGTATCTATAATTGCTAAAATTTCCAACACCATTATTAACATTCGATCCATTATTAACGAGATTATCCCATATAGCAGTTAATTCATTTTGTGAAGGAAGAAACCAGTCGCTCTTCTCCCCATATACTAATTGATCGCACAAAAATCCAGCACGATCTGTTTTGCTAGTAACATCCCCGGTAGCATCATTTAAATTGCTGTTCAACCAGGCCACAATAATTGCAGTATTTGAACTCCCTGAGCCTATCCCGGAATTTGATGTGCCTATTGTTAATGATGACGAACCCCACTGTTTACCTGCCCATTCTGTTGATACCGGCGCAACCTCCAGTCCATGAGCCCCTCCATCCGTAACATAAAAAACAATCCCGCCGCCGGGACCGGTGTCGCCTATAGCCAGCTTATGTTGTGTGAAGGAATACATATCCTCTCGCTCACAGGAGAAAAGTAAAAATAACGATGCAAATATCATCCGCGGGATCAAGCGGGTGAGATAAGAAGATTTAGATATAATTAATTCTGAACTATTCACAAATTGCCTTCCAGCTTTTTTTCTTAACAGAAAACAGAGATTACCCAATCAATAATAGTGTCAACATGAAATTGTCGTTAATTAAAGCAATTTACAAAATGTTTAGAGCCTGTCATTTCGAACCCTTCAATTATACGGGTGAGAAATCTTATTAAACTCCAATGAATTAACTGTGCAATAAAGATTTCTCAGTCGCTATCACTTCTTCGAAATGACAGTAAGAGTGATAATTCAATAGAAAAATGTTATGGTCAAAGGAATTTAACCGGGAACTGAAGAAGGTTTTAAATTCACTTATTTCACTCAGAATCTAAGCAAACGATCCGAGATAAGCCTTGAAATCCTCAATATGATTTTCATCAATCTTTTCTATTTCAAAACCGGTACGGATAATACCGTTTCCGCCGGGAGAGTTGTGCTTAATCCGCGCAAGAAGATGAACTTTCTTGTTATCGGGAATAACCAGATCATAACAGAACTGACTCCCTATTTTAAAATGCCGCGAGTTTTTTTTCTCATGCTGAAGAACCGAAAGACCGGCAGATGAAACTTCATGTACAATAATCTTATCCGGTACTACGGGAAAAATGTCGAGCTTGTGCAGATACTGCTCAATCGATTTAACATACTTCTCTGCAAGCTTTAAGTCCGAGTCATTTAAATTTGAATCTTTGGCCACCTTGAGATAACCGTAGGGAATTTTATCTCTATAATATAAGGGGAGTACTGCTTCTGAAAAAGAAAGCTTCCGCATTTTAACCGGTTTTTCTACAAGAAAAATATTCTTCATATAGAAATCGTAACCCTCTTTGTCATCAGGATTTGGATCATCGATCTTTCTGATAATAATGCCCTTTCCGCGTTTTGAGATATACTGCATTCGTATATCATGCTGCCCTTCATTTTTTGTCATAAATCTGACAGTAGAAAAAGTTTTCAGAAGTTCAGTTTCCGCACGGTTAAAAATAGCACTGAGTTTATTACTTTCAGACAGGATAGAATTTCCGACGATTGTATCAGTTATAAAATCTGTTATATAAACTACTTTTTTGTGATCTTTATCATGAGATATCCGATGCCGGCTGGAACCTCTTGCAGATACAATTAAATTGCATTTTGTAATATCAAAAATTGTGTTATCGAAATTTGCTTTCCCGGCTTTTTTGAGATAAAGATGTATTGTTTTATTTTCCAGGGAAGAGTGAACGATTACCGGATCAGGCAGATCTGTTTCAAAGGGGATATCTATGACAACTTTACCATTAATGCAGTCGGAGCATTTAACCTTTATGTTTTGTCCGGAATATCTTATATGAGCAGGTCTATTCTTAAGAAATATGTTGTATATCTCTTCGATCTGGTCCCGGGAAGTAATAGTCTGAGAATCATTAAATGTATTTTTCATTGCCTTTTCCGTCTGATTTATGTAACTGCTCAAAAACCGAGAGTATTTTGTTTTCCGCCATGACATGGGAACTGCATTTCACCATCGGGTTTTGAGCGATTACAGAATTATATTAGAGTTTTTTATGATTAAAATAAAATCAATCTTTAAATAAGCCCAAACGGATGAATTTTCAAAAAAAAATACAAAAAATCGGCAATTATTTAAAAAAACAATAAAAATTAGCGCTGATTTTTTAATAACTGTTAAACTAACTTAAAAACTTTACTTTTCCTGTCACTGTGGTTCAAACCTCTAAAAAATGCAGTTTTTTTACTTTGTAACTGTTTTTATATTTTTCTAATTAAATAGATTCCTGATTTGACTTATTTTCTACATCAGCAAAAGTTGTATAAACGAGGTTGTTTCAGATGAACAAATTTAACAAAATTCTTACTTTATTTTTTTTACTGATTTTAGCTCTATCGGCTCCGCTGGCTGCTGTAGAAAAAAATATCTACGTTGAACAGAGGACATTTGCCCGCGCACTGGTGGAGAAAATTGAGCATGTACCGGGTGATGAAAACAATCCCTACGATGTAATGGTGAGGATTCACCTGAAGATACTCGATGGAATAAAAAAGGGAGAAAGAAGTGTTGTCGAATTCAAGGGTGACGATAACATGCCCAAAGGAATGTTCTATCAGGAGAATGATACAGTCTTTGTCGGAATTGCTAAATATGAAAAATCGAAAGAGATTGATTATATCGCAATTTATGATGTCGAGAATACTAAAGGTATAGTAATACTCGGGGTGCTTCTCCTTATCTCGGTAATTGCAGTGGGGAGGCTACGCGGAGTGCTCTCAATGGCCTCTCTGGTCTCAACAATTTTTCTGCTTTTTTATCTTCTTGTTCCGCTTACACTGAAGGGTAAATCTCCTATACCAATGGCAGTTGCCATATCCCTTTTTGCAATAATTATAACTATACCGATAATTCTCGGTTTCCAGAAAAAAACCGTTGCGGCAATAATAGGTGCCGGAAGCGGTGTTGTAATCGCCACACTTCTTGCCCTCGGCTCCGGATGGATTTTAAGATTAACCGGTATTGTCACAAATGAAATGATGACGGTATTTTATGCATCAAATATAGATATAGATCTTAAAGGACTCGCCCTCTCGGGAATTATCATTTCGGCACTTGGAGCTATTATGGATGTCTGCATCTCTATAGCATCGGCGACAGAGGAGATATTCCGTGTTCATCCCGAAATCTCATTCGGCGAAGCATTCAAGTCTGTAGTAACTGTAAGTTCCGATATGCTGGGAGCGACGATGAATACACTTCTTTTTGCATATGTCGGGACATCTCTCCCCCTTGTTCTTCTTATTGCATTAAAACTTGAACCGGGAATCCCCTTCTCTATGGTGCTGAATTACAACCCGGTACTGAGTGAACTTGTACAATCTGCCATCGGATGTATTGGAATGTTTTTAAGTATGCCCGCGACGGCTTTAATATGCATCGAACTTCACATGAGATCCAGAAAGAAGGGTAAAACGGTTTAAAACTATTTTTTTTGCTGGACTTATAAAAAATTTTATTTTATTCTTCCGGCAGACGTATGTAGTATTGAACGCCTGTGCATGACTGTTTAAAATTAATTTTAAACCATGTTTTTTAAAAAGGGTATCTAAACCATCGAAACTCATCGGGACTCTATCAACCGGAGGAAATTATGTTTTCAGAAATCGCATATACTCTCTTTATACTCGCTTCGGCATTTTCAGTAATCTATTTGACATATAGATATAAGCTTAATCCTTTTTACATTCTGATCCCTGGATCATTTATCTTCGGAATGATAAGCGGCGTATCTCCGGCAAACACAATCACTGCAGTGCGTAACGGTTTTGGTGCAACTATTGGTTACTACGGCATACTCATCATTGCCGGAACAGCTATTGCCGTGGTGATGGAAAAAACCGGAGCAATAATAACAATCACGAATGAAATTCTAAAAATTGCCGGGAAAAAAGAAGCTCCTGCTGCGTTAACAATCGCAGGAAGCGCACTTACTGTTTCGTGCTCATCTGAATCGGGATTTATTCTTTTTGCACCAATCGGCAGATTTCTGGAGAGAGACAGCGGAAAACGGGCCGGATCGGTTACCATTGCACTTGCGGCAGGAATATACATTGTTCACTCACTGATTCCGCTCTCTGCAGGGCCTCTTGCTGCAGCAGGCATACTTGGAGCGGGGATCTGGAAACTTCTTCTTATCGGATTTGTATCATCCGCTGCAGGGATTGCTGCATCATATTTCTGGTGTAAAAAATTTGTATCAGGCAAGGGTGACATCACCAGTCAATTGCCAGACAAAAGACATATCATGGAGAAAGACCTTCCGACTCTTTCTATCTCAGTTCTTCCACTTGCAGCACCTTTATTTTTTATGACACTAAAATCATTTTCCTCCGCTGCGTCAAAACCATTCGGTTCAGGAAGAATAGCTGCTTTTTTTGAATTCTTTGGAGATCCATCTATCGCAATACTTACAGGTTTGTTTCTTTCACTTCTGCTTCTGAAAAGAAAAGATTTCGGTAAAACTTTCAGTGAGTGGGCAACGGAGAGTATCGACCGGTCAGCACGACTGCTGATCATTGCCGGTGCAGGTGGTGCGTTCGGCGCAGTTCTTAAGGCAACATCTATGACAAAGATGATATCGGAGCATTTTGTTTTTACCGGGGCGGGACTGCTGCTTCCGTTTCTTATAGCTGCGGCGATAAAAACAATAAATGGTTCATCCACTATTGCGATAATCACAGCGTCATCAATATCAGCAACATTTGCAGCAGCAGCCGGACTTAATCCTGCATTTACCGCTGCCGCTGTTACTGCAGGTTCCATGGTGGTATCTCACGCCAATGATCCCTATTTCTGGATAGTTTCTCATTACAGCGGTGTGAGCACCAGGGAGTCATATAAGTATTTTACAACAGCGACTTTCATTGCAGGAGTAGCTTCATTTGCAGTAATCTGGATAATGTCGTTGATTTTTTAAAGATGATCTTAAAATTCATTACGTGAAATACAAAATTCCAGTTTATACTTATTCAAATCCCCCCTGCCCCCCTTTGTTAAAGGGGGTTTTATTTGAACAAACGGTACATCGTTTAGCTTGTTTTATTCTTCAACAAAATTTAAGCTCCCTTTACCAATGGGGGTGGCCGCAGGCCGGGGGATTTTGTTTGATACCTCTCCCTGATCAGTAAAAATTCCAATACAAACAGTTAGAGCTGTCCAACTTAATAAAATTACTTCTCTATAATATCTTTAATCTTCGCATCTTTGTATGGAGACTGAAGAACCATCCGTTTCATGTTATACATGGTGTTATACGGCATATCAATGAGAGAACTGTTTACCAGTGATTCCGGCAGTGAGCCTCCCGGATCGGAGTGAAGACTGTAGGTTACCCTTACCCGCCCGTTCCCCAGAGGTTCAAATTTCCAGTACCCGTTTAACTTCACCATTCTTACTCTGCCGGATTTAACAGGGATATAACCGGGGAGCCCGGTAAGAGAAACAGTAATGGCACCTGTTTTTTTATTCTGCGATGTAATAGATTTTACAGCTATATCCCTCGGGTCAACCGGCCACGGCAGTGCTGTTACACTATATGTAATTCTCTCATATTCATTCTTTTTCAGAAGAACTGATGCTTCCGAGCATCGGTATATCCACTTTGTATACGAAGAAGTATCATCGAGCAACGCAAGTACTGACGATAAACGGCTCTGCACAACTGTTACAGCAAGGAATTCCTTTATTGCCGCGCCGGGAACTGGCCGTGTAAAAACCTCAATACCGTTATCGTTTTTAACACTCTCCCACTGGTTTTCTGCATTTAGCGCAGAGTTAAATAAAAATAATGCCGCGATAATTGCAGTTGATGTTTTTAATATTTTTGTTTTCACTATTTACACCCTATTTTTTTAAAGTTTTAATTTATAGTTAAAATGTGCAGCCATCCCTCAGTTATTTTCAAGAACTATTTTTATTATTAGATGTCTGAACCTTGATTCGCAGGATTCAGGGATTTACATGATTTAGAGAGAGTTAACTTCCGGTAAATCATGTAGATCCTTTAATCAAGTGAATCAAGGTTCAGATAATTTACCGTTTGCAAAAAGTTATATTTATTCAGTCACCTGCCTGAACATGATTTCGATGATTCAAAAGATTACCATGATTAGACTATAGACCTCTTTCCACTACAGGTGAAAAAAATATATACAATGCTCTGAAAACAAAATTCAAATAAACCAGCGGGATTCCATGTATTATAAAAATTTCTCTATTTAATCCTGTAAATCCCTTAATCCCCGGAATCCTGTTCAGACAATTGACTTGATAAAATTTCATAAACAATAAATCTTCTTCTGTAAAAAATCAAAAAAAAAAAGGAATTTTATTGCAACAATACAATATAAAGCAGATCATAGTTAACAACTAAACAGTTGAAGGAATAAACATGAACAGAGATAATACTGCGACACTATATAAAACAGCATTTATATTAAGCATGATTACAATTTTCTATAACATTATCGAGGGCGGAGTATCCACCTGGCTTGGATATGCCGATGAGACCCTGGCACTATTCGGATTCGGCATCGACAGCTTCATCGAGGTGATATCCGGAATAGGGATTGCTCACATGATAATCCGATTCAGGAAAAATAATTTTGAAAAAGAGGATAGATTCGAAAAGACAGCTCTAAAAATAACAGGGACCTCTTTCTATCTTCTCACCACCGGACTTATAATTACAGGAATTTACAATGCTTTCACCCTCCACAAACCGGAGACCACATTCTGGGGAATAGTAATCTCTCTGATATCAATCGCGACAATGTACTTTCTTATGCAGGCAAAACTTTCTGTTGGAAGAAAACTACAGTCGCAGCCGATAATTTCCGATGCGGGATGCACAAAGGTCTGCCTGTACATGTCGGTGATACTTCTTGCATCGAGTGTTATTTTTGAGCTGACAGGAATAAGTTTTGTCGACTCTATCGGGGCTGCCGGTCTTGCATTCTATTCGTTTAAAGAGGGGAGAGAGTGTTTTGAGAAGGCTGAAAATGTTGAAGCTTCATGCTCCTGCGGGGGACATTGTGGTGAATAGCACTACTTATTTTACATACATATTGTCAGAACACGATTCGTGGGATTCTATAGATTACCAAGATTAGACTACGTACCACTTTCCTTTATAGAAATCAAAATGAGCATAGAACTCTTAGACAAAATTTTATTATTCACCAGGATTCCTTAGTTTGTAAAGAGAATCCAATTTAATCGTGTAAATCCTTTAATCCCCGGAATCCTGTTCAGACAGGTGACAGAATAAATTATGAAAATTTTCAACCAGGTGAATCACGGTTCAGACAATTGGAAGATGTTTTCTGTAAAACTAACTATTTAAAAAATCTTCAAAGTCACATTTCAAGTCAGTTAAAATCTCCGTGCAGGACGCAAGAGGAATGGAGCACCCTTACTGCCTTCACCGGTTATGCCTGAATTGAAATATATACCATACGCATTCCCATTTGTAGTAGATTCTGTAGAACTCCAGTAAAAAGCATTACTAAAACCTCCAACCGAGGATAATTTTAAATTATTGTACATCAATTGAAGTTCATCAATTGACGGCAGATACCAGTCAGTGTACGTGTTATTACTTACTGATAAACAAAATGTTGCCGCACGATTACCTATATTAGAGTCATAAGGTGAAGTGGGACTGGTTAACCAGTTATAAATCAACAAGGTATTCTCCTTACCTTTACCTATAATATATAGTAGTCCGCCCACATATCCTGCTTTGTCTGTCCATAGCAAAGTTGCCTCCTTTGATACAGGTGCTGCTTCCATATATCTCCAGCCATCGGAAAAACTTCCTTTGTCGTAAAACACAAGACCGCCACCAGGGCCGGTATCTCGGAGGGAATACTTTGGTGCAATTGTTACCGTACACAACGCTGAAATTCCGCTATTTTCTTTAGATGTAGCAGTGACAGTTGCTGTCCCTGTTGTAACTCCAGTAATCAATCCATTCTGATCAACAGTCACACTGCCGGTTCCGGAGGTAGTGGACCAAGTTACACTCTTGTTTGCGGTCAATGAAGGGTATACTTCAGCATTAAGCTGCCCTGTTTCTGCCGGATATACCCTTGCGGTCGGACTAAGATATATACTCTCCACAGGACCGGTTAAATCATTATAAGCACCATAAAAAGTATCAGCACAACCTGTTGTAAACATCAGTGCCGCTATTATAAATAATGGATAAAATATTTTCTTCATATTATACTCCTTTTGAAAAACGTTTTTGAAACTACGTGGAAATTATCTTTTCCGTTATTAAAATATATATCCCGCACCAAACAAGCAGCTTACAAAACTCATAATACCGCTCTTCTGAAATATCGCACTGTACTCAGCTCCGCCGAATATATGCAGACTATCTGTTATCCCGTAGTCCAGAAACATAGCTCCTGAAGCCATGGGATTAAATGCATTTTTTGAATAGTTCTCCGGCACTTGCGGATTATCGTGTTTAATATATTCCACCATATTATAACCGGCACCGGCTTTAACTACCGGTCTTAGATACAGTGAACTGATTATTGGAAACCTGTAATCTGCAGTGGCAAGAACCGGAATAATTGACATACTCTTCACATCCGTGGCTGCACTGCTGAAAGTAAAATATCCTGTTTCAATTCCAAAGCTGAATAACCGCACACCCATACAGAAGTCAACCAGTCCGCCGTAACCCGGATCCGCTATAACACCCATATCACCAAGCGGTATAAGATAAGAAGCGGAAACACTTGTATATATTATATACCCGGCATCATAGACCGCTTTTACATCCTCGGAATCAGTACCCATTTCATTTACCGATACCACGGAAAACAAGTGTCTCCCCTTAGCGGGAAAATCTTTTATTACAAACTCTGTGCCTGTTACATTGCCGATTTTTTTTCTATCTTTATCATCAAGGTTATAAATTGTGTAAGATTTCACTTTACTCTCGGCATCAGTAACCGGCTTCCATGTCATGGAGAGAGTTACTGTTTTATTGTCAGCTGAGTATTTTTCTGTCATAACCAGATCTTCCGGCGGATAAGGAGTGGTGCTGGTGATAATCTTTTCACTTGGAAGCGACTCTTCCTCGGTATCACCGATCGCTGTTACATATACTTCGTAGCTTGAGTTTCTTTTTAAATTTTTAAAAATATATGATGTGCTTCCGGTCTCGGTTATAACTTTGAATTTTTCACCCTTTTTATTCTCACGCATATATACTTTATATGACTTTGCCGGTTTAAATGGAGGGCTCCATTTAACAAGAATCTTTTCAATTGATGGCTCGCTTATTACATCAGTGGGATTGGTTCTGACAATGAACATTACTTTTTTACGATCAACTGTAAACTCTTTCGGATTATTAATCTCTTTACGGAATATGTAGCTGTCTCTGTCCTCATCAACCTGATACCCTTCAATAACTTCACCCGATGTCATTCGAACATATATTTTTCCCATATAAAGTTCGGTGTAGAGTATCCTCATAATATCATTTCTATTAATCCGTATTGATGCCCCTGCATCATTTTTTACCATCAGAAATGACGGTTCGTCTTTTACTATTGAACACTTAATGATTGAACCGTCTTTCTTAAAAACATATTCTGCAAAAAGAGAATGCTCTGACCCCGCGACAAAAATTACAACCGCTGAAACAGCTGTTAACAGTTTTCGTAACATCTTTAATTTCATTTTAATTTTCCTGAAAAAAATTTTGCTGCTGCCGGCAAACAGTAGCGGTTTATCTTATATGTTTTGAGATGAACAAATTTACTATTCTAAATTCAGTTTACAGAAAGTAATCATTTTCTGAACATTGCCGGAACAGGATTTAAATGATTCAATAGATTACCGTGATCCTGTTCAGACAGGTGCAGATTAAATAATTAAAAACAATAAACTCTATCTCATATAAAAAATCAACCCAAAAAGCATGGGAAGACTTTTTCAAATTTACCCTTCAACTCAATAAAAGAGTATGAAAAACTTGTAAATTATTCAGCTTGAATGTACATGAATTTAATAAAAGTTCATAAAATCATTTGTGTTTGTTAAGCGAGGCTCAAGATCCTGAACTACTTCAATGTCTTACTCTCATACTTCGGCTTTCTAAATCCCAGGTCAACCATCACTCCAAAGGTCAGCGCAAGGCGGAGATTTCCGAAAAATAATTCACTTCCCTTTATGTCGGCAAACTCACTGTCAATTCTATCCTTCCACAAATATTCGGTCCGGGCCAGAACATGCGATGTCGATGGATCTTCGTTGAATGCGTCAATTATCTCACTTCTGAACCGTTCCATAAATTCACGGTGATCGTTAAACACAAAGTTTATGTCTTCACTTCCTGAGATAATCCCGAAGTGGCAGAAACCTATAAGCTCAGGATTCATTTTCCGTAATTTATCCATGCTTGAGATATAATCTTTATACACAAAGTTCGGAGGCATCGACGTAGGAGTGGAGAGCATTTTACTGTTTGTATAAATTGTCCCAAGCGCCTCTCCTGCGAAAATAAATAGAGTTTTGTCAGCGCTTACAACAGAAGGTGAACAGTGATCCGCGGTGTGTCCCGGAGTATGAAGGAGTTTTACTCTCTCTCCTGCAGCAAATTCGATCGGGAGGAATACGTCAGGTTCCACGATGTAGAAAGCCTCTTCCGGAATCGGGTCCATGGTTCCGATAAATTTTCCGAAGGTAGTTTTGGCACCGCCAAGATGTCCTTCAGCATTCTGAAGATTCCCCTTTGTTATACTGTTTGTATATATTTTAAAATTTTTATTAATACTCTGCATTCGATTATACAACTCGGCACTTCCGCCTCCATGATCAAAGTGGTAATGACTCAGCACAATCCCGACAAGGCTTTCAAACGCAATTCCATGACGGGTGAGAGATTGAAACACCGCATCAATATTGTCCGATGTACCAATATCCATAAGGAGCGATTTTTCCCCGTCGCTGTAGCAGTAGACACTGGTAATGGTTTCCATATCAAACTGCAGAGTGTCAATAAGATAAACATTTCCATGTCTGCACTCTTTTCTGTCAAATGCCATTATTAACTTCCTATGATAATTATATTCAGACGTCAGTTAAGTTTTTTATCATTTATTAGTCCATTTCCAAATGCAGATTACTCGAGGAATCCCCCCGGCGGGTACGCCGACCCCCTTTATAAGGGGGTTAAGATAATTTTGTATATTGGATTCTATCCATTAAATAAATAATTCCCCTCTTCCTTTCAAGGGGGGTTAGGGGGAATTCTTCTCTAACAGCAGTTCCCCGAAGATCCGCTGCAGTCGCAGTTTGGCTCTGTCCCTCGAATCATGCCGTTAATAACCGCTGCTGCGCATCCAACTCCCGCATTGACAGAAACCGCACCATAGTCACAGTTCTTTTCACACGCACCGCACTCCATGCATCGGTCTTTATCCAGAATTGAAACTTTTTTATTTTCAAGTTTAAACACCGAATGAGGACACACCTCTACACACATTCCGCATCCAGTACACTTCTCCGGAAAAATCTGTAGTGTAGTAATATTCTTCAGATATTTCATATCAACCCCCAGTCAGAAATCTTGTATAAAATCAGAAATATAAATGACAGCACCGCACCGGCAATATAAACAGGGAAAGCTATTTTAATCTCTCTCTTTACACCAGATAAACTTGTATAGGTTGAAGCTCCGGTAAACTGAAGCGCCATATACGATGAAAGAAGCGGGAAGATAATCATCATCGATATAATCAGATATATTTTGTACAATTCAAAAACGTCAGCAAAATAAAACAGAGAGGCAAAGAGCACAACTCCTGCGACCCATCCCTTAACCGCAAATGCCCTGAATGGAATAAAAGGTAGAAATACAGGAGTAAAAAAAGCACCTGTAAAAATAGAAAATAATCCCGCAGCAATAAAAGGATACCCTTTCACAATCGAATCTCTGAATATTATTCCCTGTGGTGTTAGTCCGAAAAATATAAAAACAAAAAGAAGAAAAAGTGGAAACTTCGAGAAAATCTGACGCAGTTCAATTGGTGTAAGAATCAATCTATCTATAATATCAAACCTGACACTACGCATTTCAGCGTCGCACTTATATCCGTTATTTACATATGCACTTAAATCCTCTGCACGTACAGGTCCGTAGGCAACTCTGAAGCCGCTCTTTCTCCTCACCTCGCCCGAATCAATACCCGGCGCACCAAGTTGCGGGACTATCAGTTTTTTGTGCGAAACAATTTCCGCCAGTCTCACAAGGGAGATCCGTTTCACCAGTTCTTCTGTACCAAATGTCCCTTTCCCCGCAGCGCACCATACGTTTATACCGTTTGTATCCAGAACAAGAATCCATGCGTTTATACCGTTTAATGAAGCACGAACCGCATCAAAACTCATTTTGTAATTTGCTGTTACAAAAACTTCACTGCTCTGACCCGGAGCTCCAACTGCATAGAGTCCCGGCTTCAAAGTATAATTCATCCTGAAGGAACTAATCCTGGCCTTAACCGTTTCCCACTTGTCACGAAAAGAGAGAACCGTTGATACCACAGGCAGATCTGCCGCAGCGGTATGAACATAGCCTGTAATAAATGGATAATTATACCGGGTCAGAGCATCATTTTCTCTGCCAGGGGTCAGAGCCCCGTTATTTGAGACAGAAATAGTACCGGGGTCAGAGCATCCGCATGAAGATTTGACCGGAGGTTGAGTTTTAATCACCGGAGAGATCCGTTTATCGGAGGTATTTAACTTTTCAAATTTCATATGCCGCCTTTCAACATTTACATTCACTATTTTCAATTTTTATTGACCCTAAGAGAGCACCCAGGAGCAGAGACATCTCGGCTATACCCTCAATATTAAGGCAGTAACAGGATCTGGGACCGTCTATCACACCGGAGATCAATCCGACCGATTTCAGTTCCTTTAAATGCTGCGAAACCGTCGACTGAGCAAGGGGAATTTCGAGGACAATCTCACCGCAGATACAGCTGTTCCTCTGTGCAAGGATTTTCAAGATTTCTATGCGTGCAGGATGAGCGATTGCCTTTGCAAAATCGGCCGTTTTGAGGGAATTTTTGCTGAATATTTCTTTCTTATTATTTATCATAGTTATCGTATATCGCAAATATACGATAATGTCAAGGAATAATTTTACAGGCACTCGGAAAAAGTAGAAAATACAGCTACTGGCTAAAAATAAACAGCAATCCGCTTTAAATATGCCTCTTCGTAAAATAAAAAATTTTTAACACATTCTTTAAATGAAGACCCTAAATTTATAAAGTAGTAATGAAGGGTAAACTTAATCTCAAATTCAACATTTTCATCCAGATAACAGTTAATAAAACCAATACTGTTTTTTCTTGGATCTCGCGACAATCCTTTCCTGACAGGATTATATCCTATGTACCAGAGTAACCATAAAAGATATTGTTCAGGATTATCAGATTCTTCTATAATTGTAGATCCAAAGCGTTCATTCCAGAATGCCCCTGTCTCACCCAATGCGCGGTTATATTTCTCAGCTATTCGCGATTTAATGTACTGCATAATCCCTGAAATTGTTTGTTTATCCTCAAGAGTTCGGATTACAAGGTGAATATGATTACCAACCGTTTCTGCAGCAATCAGCTCGAAATCATATTTTTCCTGGCACATCTTTACAGCTTCAATAAAATATATATTAGCATATCTGCTTCTTAGCAAGTCTCTTTTACCGTGGCATCTTGTAAAACAGTGATATGTTGCTCCCTGAATTATTTTTCTTAATGGTCTCGGCATTTATTTCTCCGTTTTATTCTTTATACGTCTGCGGGACTGAAAAAATAAAAAAAAAGAGGGTCAGAGCAAAAAAAATAGAAAATGAGGCTCTGACCCCTTTTTTAGAATATGCTCTGACCCCTTTTTTTTATTGACACAACTCTTCCTCATTCCTTTTTATAAAATTATAAAGGAAAACACATGCATATAAGAGAAATACTCGATAATAATAAAATTTCGTTCAGTTTTGAATTCTTTCCCCCTAAAACTGAAAAATCTTCAGAGGCGCTTTTTGAAAATATAAGCGAACTGGTAAATCTTAAACCTGCTTATGTCAGTGTAACATATGGAGCCGGAGGATCTTCGCGCGATCTTACGAATAATCTCGTTTTAAAAATCCAGAATCAGACAAATCTTACTGTAGTTTCGCACCTCACCTGCGTAGGATCTACTGCTGATGAAATACATGCAATACTCAAAAGAGACAGTGAGAATAAAATTGAAAATATCATGGCTCTGCGAGGAGATCCGCTTGACGGGTCAGAGCATTTTACAAAAACCGAAGGCGGATTCCAGTACGCTTCGGAGTTAGTTACATATGTTAAGAAACATTTCCCGGAAATGGGGATTGGGGTAGCAGGATATCCCGAAGGACACCCTGAAACTCCGAACAGAATAAAAGAGATGGATAATCTTAAAAGAAAAGTTGATGCCGGAGCTGATTATATATGTACCCAGCTTTTTTTTGACAACAGGGATTTTTACGATTTCTGCGAAAGGTGCGAAATAGCAGGTATCAGAATTCCCATCATCGCCGGAATAATGCCGGTTACATCAATCAAAGGGATGTATAGAATGGCCGAACTTGCTCTTTGCACAAGAATTCCAGCAAAACTCCAGAGGGCAATTGCAAGGGCGGAGGATGATTCCTATGTTGAAAAAGTAGGCATCCACTGGGCAACACAACAGGTTCACGAGCTGATAGATAATAACGTAAAAGGGGTTCATTTTTACACACTTAACCAGAGCAGAGCTTCAAGAGAAATTTATTCATCTCTGGGAATATCCGATTCAATGAGCTTAAACAGGTGAGTGCCATATTAAATTCTTGACATTATTATATCATTTGTCCAGTGTAATATGAAATTTATACTCACTTAAAGAGTTTCTGATAAATAATATAATATACGGCAGACGCAAGGGATATTTGCGGATTCGAAGACGTTTCAGGGTCAGAGCCATATTACCAGCTGCCATATGTTTTAAACCTGTGGGGGTGAAGAAAACAGATTATATTGCATTTATTCATCAGTAACTAAATATAACTTAAAAATCAGGAGTAGCCATTATGAATTTTGTCGAAGCCATGAGAGCGAAAGCAAAAGTTGCAGGAAGAAAGCTTGTCCTTGCAGAGGGAACAGAGCCAAGAACAGTTAAGGCAGCAAGAATGATAATTGACGAAAAAATTGCCTCAGAGGTTTTCCTGGTGGGAAACAAAGATGCAATAGCAAAAGTTGCAGGAGAGCAGGGAGTAAAACTTGACGGAATTACACTTATTGATCCAGCTACAACAGAGCTTAAAGCAGAATATGCAAATGCATTCTTTGAAATGAGAAAGCACAAGGGTGTAACTGAAGAGGAAGCAGCAAAGGCAATGCTCGACAACCTCAGATGGGGCGCCATGATGGTTAAGAAAAATGCTGTAGCCGCTATGGTTGCTGGAGCAGAAAATTCAACAGGTAAAGTTCTCCTTGCAGGATTCAACATCATCGGAACATCTCCCGGAGTTAAATCTGCATCTTCATGTTTCGTAATGGATATGCCTGACAAGAAGTGGGGAAAAGACGGGCTTATGATCTTTGGAGATTGCGCGACAATTCCAGATCCTACTGCTGAGCAGCTTGCGGAAATTGCAATACAGTCAGCTGAATCATGTAAAAAATTCCTCAACACAGAACCGATTGTAGCTCTTTTATCTTTCTCTACAAAGGGATCAGCAAAACATGAGAATGTTGACAAAGTTGTAAAAGCTCTTGAGCTAATCAAACAGCTTGCACCTGATCTTAAGGTTGATGGAGAACTTCAGGCAGATGCGGCACTTGTTGCAAGCGTAGGTCAGCAGAAAGCTCCAGGCTCTACAGTTGCAGGTTTTGCCAATACACTTATATTTCCCGACCTTCAGTCTGGAAACATCGGATACAAACTTGTTCAGAGATTCGGAAACGCAGCGGCATACGGCCCATTCCTACAGGGATTTGCTCAGCCTATCACTGACCTTTCAAGAGGATGCTCTGTTGAAGAGATTGTAAACACTGCGGCAGTAACACTTGCACAGGCATAAGAAAGAATTTAAATTTTCCGGTTAAACGGAGAGATATAATGAAAAGCAGGGGCTCTGACCCCTGCTTTTTTTATATATAAATATATCAAAAATTAATATACTTCACCCTTTATGGATAAAATATACTAACTTTGATTAAATTATTTCAGTTGGAGTTAAACCGGTCGAAAATCAAATGTAGGTTGTTTGAGGAAACGAATGAAAAAAGAAAAAAAATATGGTCAGAGACGGAATCGAACCGCCGACACGGGGATTTTCAGTCCCCTGCTCTACCGGCTGAGCTACCTGACCACTGTGTCAAAAGACTATACATATCTATTCTGCAGTGCGAATATGTCAATAAAAAATCTTGTAAAAAATATATTTTATCTCTTAATTATATTTTCTTTAAATTCAGAGGCTTTTGCAAGAGATGAGTATCCCTGGACCTATAATCTCGAAAAAGGGAAAAAACAGTTCGCCGCAAAGATGTACAATTTCGCATATGACAGCATGAAACTGGCTCTCAGAAAAAATCCCCGGAGCTATGAAGCAGCAAATGTACTTGCACAGATATCTCTCCTAAAAGAAGATATGTTTTCAGCTGAAAAATATCTCTCAATATCTCTTGAAATAAATGACTCACAACCGGATATCCATACAACAATGGGGGGGATAGATGAATACTTTCAGAGAGATGACTCAGCATTATCGCACTACATTAAAAGTATATCACTTAACCCGGATAATCCGAAAGCTCTGATAAATCTTTCCAGAATCAATTATAAAAGAGGTAATATTGCCGAGGCTGAAAAATATTTTAAAGCCTGTAATGATCTTGGAGTGACCCGCAGCACGGAAATATATAATAAAGCCGAAGAGATGAGAAAAAAAAATCCCTCCGGCGCTGTGGCTGAATTTAAAAAAGCCATAGAAATTAATCCCGCACATGTAGCGGCATATATCGGACTGGCCGATTCATACCGCAAACAAGGATCATACGACGATGCTGCAGCAATTCTTGAAGAACTGAAACGTATTAAACCTGACTATCCTCTGACCTATATCTATCTGGGCAATATATACTTCAACAATAAACCCGACATGAAACGTAGAAAATACTTTATTGATCTCTCTATAAAAAACTATGAAAAAGCAATTATGCTTGAGCCGGAAGCCTCTGACGCATACCTCCAGCTATCGGAGGTTTATAGACTCATAGGCAACCGGGACAAATCCGAAGAACTAGAACTGAAGGGAAGGGAAAAGTTTAAAAATGAAAAGTAACAACACTCTAGACTGTATCCTGACTGTCATTTCGAACCCCCGTCAATACTTCGGGTGAGAAATCCTGTCCGTACAATTATTATTCTCAAAAGATTTCTCAGTCGCAAACTCGATACAGTAAAAAAATCCACTGAAGCTCCTTCGAAATGACAGATTTATTGAAGCAATTCCAGAGACTCTCCATCTACTTTGTACTGACACTGTTTAACAATCCGTACACCGGAACCGCTGATGTCAGAGATACCGGTTATCCCTGTAAGAAACTCATCAATCCTCACAGATGACTCCTTCCCAGTGTATAGAACAAGTCTGAGCGTTGAACCATCAACCTTATATGAACTCAATATTTCATTCAGAGTATATTCCTGCTCACCCTTTTTACCCTTCTTCACAAAAGATACACGGGTGTCGAGATACAGAGCTGCTTCTTTAAGAGACTTTTCATCGCTGAAATACGCCAGATATTCAACTGCATTTGTCAGAGCCATTATTGTTACGCTCTTCTCTCTAAGCCGGACACTTTCCACTTTTAGAAACTCCGGTAGGCGGGAATTTATTTTTTCAGGAAGCTCCACAATTTCAGATTCAGAGAGTTCTCTGTAAAGTTCAACATCCACTATTTCCGAAATACTCTCAACTCCAAGCGGAACAGGATATCCGCAGGAAATCTTTTCTCTCTTATTAAATCCCTGACTGAATGAGACAGGAACCTCCGCCATGCGGAATCCTCTTTTTATTATTTCATTAAAATCTATATGTCCGATATATTTCCCATTACCGGTTTTCGCAAAGACAAAACGGAGAGTCTGCTCTGTGGGATATTTTTCCTCGAATTTTATTCGTGCTGTTTTGTAACTCTCGGTGTCAAGCTCTTCAGCATATCTTTTTTCAGGCGGCTTATAGGATTCTATGTCGAGTTTTCTTCCCCGCATTGAGTCAATTGCTTTTTCCGCGCCGGTTTCAATTACCTGCCATGGATATGAAACACCGGACTCTCTCTCCTCGAGATAACTCTCCCATGCAGGAAGATGAGCTTCAATACTCTTCATCCATATATCAAACCTGAAATACTCATGCCACGAGTCGAGTCTTGCGCCATCGAGATATGCATTATATATGACAGATCCAATTCTTTCATCCCCTCTTGCAAACAGTCCCTCAAGGAACGATGAACGAACATCATGGTTCTTTATAGTTATCTGTCTGGGTGAGGCCGATTTCACTTTACGTATAACATCATGAAAATACTCCATGCTCATCTGCTTCTCATGGTCAAATGGAGTGTGCGGCTTCGGAATAAAAGGTGATATGGTTACATTTATATCTTTCTTTCCTCTCCCCCGTTTAACCAGATCTTTAAGAAGAGCAATAATCTCTTCAGCCTCATCAGATTTATCGCAGCCGGGGAGACCAATCATAAAATAAAGTTTAATCATCCTCCATCCGTTGTTGAAGGCGTAATCGACCACATCAAAGAGATCATCTCTGCGAACTTTTTTATTTGATATACTGCGGATTTCATCAGACGCGGATTCCACCGCAAATGTCAAAGAACTCTTCCGAAGATTTGAAACTGTTTCTATTATCGGAAGAGTATTCCTGTCCACCTTCAGAGACGGGAGAGCGATGGATACTCCACGTTCCGTCAGTGCAGGGAGCACGCTGTTCAGGAGTTTTACTATATGTTTATAATCACTTATTGAAAGAGCTGTGAGAGTTACCTCGTCGTAGCCTGTATTGTCTATCTGATAAAAAATATCACGGGCGGCCTTTTCGAAATTAAACGCACGGTACGGAAGACTGTAATATCCGGCATGACAGAACTTGCAAAGATTAGAGCATCCCCGCGCCAGCTCCACCACCGCCCTCTCCTGGGAGATTCTTATTGACGGCACAAGAGGCTTTACCGGGGCGAAACATCCATCAGCCGAAACAGAAACTTTTCTTACTTTTTTATAAGCTGCAATATCGGCACTGAGCCCTGTATAATTGAAATTGTAGTCTTTAGATACAAGTACACCTTCGATTTTCCCCAGCTCTCCAAGCACCGTCTCTCTTGATGAGATTCCGCTGTATTTGCAACGAATCAGAGTTTCTACTATTTCCGGAAATCCGTTCTCTCCGTCTCCGATAAAAAATAGATCAACAAAATCCGCATATGGAAAGGGATTTGAAACAGCTTCGCCGCCGGCAATAACAAACGGGTCAGAATCTTTTCTATCTTTACGCAGCATCGGTATTCTGCCGAGATCCAATATTTGCAGCATATTTGATGCAAGAAGTTCGTGAGAGAGATTAAATCCCACAGCATCGAGTTCGTGGAGCGGAGTATATGTCTCCAGTGTGTATAACGGGATGTTTCTTGAACGGAGTTCGCTCTCAAAGTCCGGGGCAACTGCAAATACTCTCTCGCATGCTCCACCGTTGACTCTATTTGCAGCATCATATAGAATCTTTATCCCGTTATTCGACATTCCCACATCGTAAAGATCGGGATAGGATATCGCCACGCGGACCTGTGCTTCTTTCTTTACAGTCATATTCAGTTCATTACCGAAATATCTTGCCGGCTTCTGGACTGTATGAAGGAAATGACCCAGCATCTCCTGTATATCCAGATTACTATTTTTATCATTATTCATTACTGTTTATTGATTACTCCCTCGGTGAGTTTAATAAATTCTTCAAGTGAGAGTTTCTCCCCTCTCACGTCAGGTCTGATTCCGCAGTTCTGCAGAATTTTTTCAACAACATCTCTTTTCATTTCAAGATGCGGTGAATCTGTTAAAGACTTCAAAAGAGTTTTACGTCTCCCCCAGAATACAGATTTTACTATAAGGTGAAACATCTCCTCTTGTTCAGGGAGAGTAAAATATCTCGGTTTCCGGATTAGCTGAAGGAAAGATGATTTCACATCAGGTTTCGGATAGAAAGACTCTCCGGCAATATGGAAAAGTATTTTAGAACTGAAGTAATATGACAGTGTAACAGTGAGTGCGCCGTATGTTTCACTTCCGGCATGTGCGATAACTCTCTCCGCCATCTCCTTCTGCATCATGACAAGAATTTTTTCTGCCGTAAAATTCTTCGCTATACGAAAAAGAATTTCTGATGCACAGTAATACGGAAGATTTGAAACGATAACGTCAAAATTTCTGTTTAAATCAGATTTTAGAAAATCATCATGAATTATTTCTACGTTTTTGTTTTGTTCCGGACTACCTTCCGGTTTAAAAATATCTGTAAGATATCTTACAAAACCTGAGTCTATTTCAACAGCCGTGTATAAAAGCGCCCTGGCCGCAAGAGGCACTGAAATGGATCCCAATCCGGGCCCAATCTCAAGGATGCTCTGACCATCGGGAGAGCATGAATCAACTATTCTCTGAATGACAGAATCATTTATCAGGAAATTCTGCCCGAATTTTTTATTCGGTGCAAGTCCATACTCATCGGTAATTTTTAATATATCGCTTTTATTCATTTTTCATTCATCTAGTTTCTTGTATTTACTATAACAGTTAAAGTTTTAATAAAACCATTTAAAGTCATTCCGGTTTTGCAGTTTCTATTCGTGCGAATACCGGAATCTCCTTTTTTTAATGCTTTATTTGTGTGATTCCGGCATTCCACTATCGCTCCAGCCGGAATGACGAAGAACTAACAAAATAGTTAAATGCTATTCAATCCTCATTTTAACCTTTCATCTATTCACTTTTTTATTACTGTTTATGTAAAGAAAGTTTTTTTTGTCATAAAAAGAAAACCTCTTACAGGTCAAAATAAGCTTAAATTTTATTATTTGTTTCTATGATATTTTTTTCACCAATTCTTTTATAAATAGCTAATACTTGGTTGAATTTATAATATTTTTTTATTTAATTAAAAATATTCTATACTGAAAATACTATTTGAATAAAATTATCCGATAAATATTTCAGAATTACCCTGCTCAATTTTCAAACAGCAGAAAAAATACAGGTGTTTTTTGTGGATTTGCAAACAGCAGCTATTCCTCCTGCGGCGCATAGCGCTGGAAAGCTGGGTACCTTATATAATTAAAAAGTTAAACTGCAGAAGAGGAAGAATGAAAAAAGAAATTAAAACAATAAAGAAGACCTACAAAGTCATCTATAGAAACACAACAATACAAAATAAGATAATTTACGGCACAGTTGCCATAATTCTAATTACAACTCTTATAGGGACAATTCTGTCAATGAATGATATCAGAGATGTTGCTAAAGAGGGGCTCATCCAGCATGTAAGGGCTGTAAAGGCCATGGGAGAGGCGGTTCTACAACAGACTTCGCTGAACTGGGATAACAACATGTTTGATGTAGCAGCTGTTAAAAAGAAAATGGACAATAAAGACTATTCTATAATACCCATAGTTTCAACATTCAATGCAATAAAAAAGGCTGGTGAAAATTCAATTTTTAAATTCCGTACTCCGGTTATAAATCCGAGAAACAGCGCCAATAAAGCAGGTGATGAAGACCTTAAAATTTTTGAAAAACTTAAAAATGAGAACCTTTCTGAATATTATTTTATAGATCACAAGACCGATCAGCTTCACTACTACCAGACACTGCGAATGGGCGACCAGTGCATCAAATGCCATGGAGACCCGGCGCTTTCAGAAACACTATGGGGAAATAAAGATGGTTTAGATTTCACCGGAAAAAAAATGGAGGGCTACAAAACAGGCGATTTTTACGGAGCGATGGTTCTGACCTACAAACTTGATGCTCTCTCTCCAACACTGGTAAAAGACCTTATCATCAACAATATTCTATATTTTTTAATTTATCTGACAGGTATTGTAATAATTATTTTTCTCATAAAAAAAGCTCTTAAACCGCTCGACTACGTTGCACTGGCTCTTGACGAGATGAGTAAAGGGGAAGGTGATCTTACACAGAAGATAGATATTAAAACTCACGATGAGGTTGGAAACGTTGCGGGTCTTTTTAACCAGCTTATCGATCAGCTTAGAAATATGATAAAAACTGTAATCAGTGCATCAGATCACATAGCTCAGTCATCAATAGAGATGACAAATTCAAGCGGTTCACTTGCCAGTGTCGCACAGGATCAGGCTGCATCAATCGAGGAGACATCTTCCGCAATGGAGGAGATTAAGGCCACAATAGACTCGGTATTTGACACAACCAAAGCTCAATCCGCACGTGCGAGTGACAACAAGGTACTGATGGAGTTTCTGTCAGAGTCAATAAATCAGATTAATAAAACTGCACAAAGCGCCAGCCGCATGGCTGATGACACATACAAGTACGCCATAGACGGAGAACAGGTTCTGGGACAAACCGTAGAGGGGATGAAGGAGATAAATGAAAGTTCAAGCCGTATAACCGATTTTGTCGGAATCATCAATGATATATCTGACCAGATAAATCTTCTGTCACTTAATGCAAGCATCGAGGCAGCACGTGCGGGAGACCACGGGAAGGGATTTGCCGTTGTTGCCGAAGAGATTGCAAAACTTGCAGAACAGACAGCTGGAAGCACCGGAGAGATTAGAAAACTGATAACTGAATCCAACAACAAGGTGGAGATGGGATCACAGCTTGTTTCAAAAACTGCGGAATCACTCCGTCTTATTATCGGAAATGTTAAAAAGACAGCTGAGCTTATGGAGCAGATCGCGAAGTCATCTGTTGAACTGGACGAGAACAGTAAAAAGGCCGCAGGGAATGCAAAAGAAGTCAACAGAATGTCAGAAGAGATTTCAACAATGATGCAGGAACAGAGTGTAAGCAGCAACGAAATTATCAAGGCGATCGACAGAATAAATGAAGTAACGCAAAGCGTTGCCAGCGGCTCGGAAGAACTTGCGGCGAGTTCCGAGGAACTGTCATCCCAGTCTGAGCTTTTAAACAATCTGGTGAAAAAGTTTAAGATAGAGTAACTTAACCGCAAACTTTAAGGTTAATATGGAGATGATTAAATTTCAAAGTTATTTCTGCCAGATTAAGCAGGCATATTCTGTGATTATTTAACTCTATATGTTAATATTTTAAATTTGAGATAGAGTGTTCTGAAAAAAATAAAACTCACAAGCCCGAGAGCTGGTCGTCCATATTTAAAAGCTGAAAGCATTTAAGAATATTTTCGTTGTAGTTTATGACTCTCAGTAATCTTCCGCCAAGATTCATTTTAATTCTGAACCTCAGCATTATTGATAAGAACATCGAGTCTACGCCTTCGAGATTTCTCATGTCAAAGACAATATCCCTGTGGTCATTTTTGATGAAAATCTCTACATCCTCTTCAAATAATCTGATATGCTGGAAAATATCAAATTCTTTCAGCACGTAGATCTTTTCACTTTCATTTTCAATTGTTTCGAACATTCTTTTTTTATATATATTCTCAAATTTTAATCAAAAAAAGTCATCCCGGAGCGCATAAGTACAATAAACACCATACTATTAGAAAAGCAAGACATCGGCTGACATGTCAGAGATTGACCATAAAAAAACGTAAAAAAACACCAGTTTTATGAATTAAATATCCACAAGACTGCTTTTAAATCTTCTTCCGTTTTCTACATAATGTTTTGCACTAGCTTCAATTATTTTTATCTCTACTTCAGTTATCTCGCGGATTATTCTTCCCGGAGAGCCCATTACAACAGAACCGTCTGGAATTATCATTTTTGACTTTATCAGAGCATTAGCTCCAATAAGGCAGTTTTTACCTATTACCGCCTCATCGAGAACCACTGAGTTTATTCCAATAAGAGAATAATCTCCAACAATACATCCATGAAGCATCGCCAGATGTCCAATTGTTACACCACGCCCGATTTCGAGTCTATTCCACGCCTCGGCATGAAAAACACATCCATCCTGAACATTGCTCTCATCTCCGATAATAATTTTACTTGAATCACCACGTATCACAGCATTAAACCATATACTTGAACCGGTTCCGATCTCTACATCACCTATTACATGCGCGCTCTCTGCAATATAATAATCATCACTTTTAAAGCTGACTCTTTTATCACCAAGATTGTATATCATACATCCTCCATGTGCTTTTTAACTATAATCTCTCCTCTGTATGCTTCATAAGAGGTTTATACAATTTAACAAATTTCTTTAGAACAAGCATCATTAAAATTGAAAATTGATAATAAAATTCAAGGTAATAGAAAAAAAATTTACTTCATCATAATTCAAAACTCACCCCCGGCTACTGCCGCGCCCCTCTCTTTAAAAAGAGAAGGGCTGATTAAATGTGAAATTTTTTGGTTATACAGCCTCCCCCTCTTTTTCTTTTTAAAGAGAGGGGGACCAAGGGGGTGAGTTAACTGTTTCATGTAGTTTTATTTATTCTAAAAAAAAAGTAGACATCAGATTCTCCTTTCACCCTAGATAGTACCGGTAGAAAAAAATGAAAAGATATGATATACTCCATGAGATTTTCCATAAAGCCGGAACTGAAAAGTTTATTACACTTTATGAGCTTGAAACTGAAACCGGTCTTTCCGGGGGAACACTCCGGCCGATGCTCGAAGATCTGAAAGAGGAGAGCCTTATAGTTGAACACTCTGAGGGATTCCAGGTTTCCGAAAGCGGTTCACATTTCTGTAAAAGACGCTGGGTTTAACTGCAGCCATGTCTGCAGGAACAAAGCTCCTATAACTACAAAATAAGAGAGGTTAATATGCCGGTAGAATGGCTTTCAGAGGAAAAATGTAAAAAAATGCTTGGTCCGCAGATTTACGGAAGACTTGCCACTTGCGGAAAAGATAACATCCCCTATATTACACCTGTAAATTACGCATATCTTAATGATGCAATTTATATACATTGCGCTATGAAAGGTAGAAAACTCAGCAATATTGCAGAAAATCCCTCAGTCTGTTTTGAGATAAGTATGTCGGGGAATCTTTACACATCTGAAAGAGCCTGCGGTTTCAGCATGAGATACTGGTCAATACTGATTAACGGTAATGCAGAAATTGCAGAACATCTTGAAGAAAAAAGAGAAGCTTTGAACGCCATTATGAAAAAATACGCAGGGCAGTTTGAGTACAGCGACCCCACAGATGATGAACTTGGAAAGGTTAATGTAATAAAGATAAATGTCGAAAGTATCAGCGGAAAAATGGGGATAGATCCTCAGTAAATTGACGCTATCACTAAAGGGGTCTGATTTTTGATTCTTTTATTTCAGCATTTGTCATTCCGGTTTTGCAGCGTACATTCTTGCGAATACCGGAATCTCCTGATTAAATCTGGCGTATGGGATACCGGCATTACGTTTCACTTCAGCCGGTATGACAGCTAGTAAACTTTTAGTTCATCCGCAAAATAGCATTCAATTTAAACCTGAAAAAAATAATTCCTAACAAAACTGGACTTAAAATATCCAACTTATGTAACAATACACCACAGCATTTTTCATATTAAAAAATGGAGTTTAATATGAAAAATGAAAATATAAATGAAAACCCTATTCTTTCCGGAATACCTGTCGAATTTGAATGTGACGAGCCATGGAGAAAAAAAAGACTTTCGTGCTCAGGTGCGGGGATAGTTGAAAAAAATTTTGACCGAAGACATTTTGAACATATGACAAAATATCATGGCGGAAATTCATCTGATGGAATCGAAAATGAAGAAGAATCAGGCGGGAATTAACCAAGAGAGGAATATAACCTCTCTCCCCGTTTGAATACCTCAATCTTTCTTTTAAAGAGAGAACTAAAAATGTTCTTTTCAATTGCATAGTCAACTGTCCCGTTAAAAAAACATTTACCGTCATCAATAACAAATATTCTTCCAAAGACCGGAGTAATCTCCTCTACATGGTGAGTTACGTAAATCAAAGAGTGATTTCTCCCCTTCATTAAACTTTTTATCGAATCGAGAAAATCCTCGCGGGCTCCTATATCAAGTCCTGTAGTCGGTTCATCAAGTATCAGTAAATCCGGGTCATTGATTAAAGCACGGAGCATAAGCACCTTCTGCTTCTCTCCATCGGAGAGATGACTGATTACATCATTTTCACGTCCTGCGAGATTTGTTTCGCCTAGCAGTGCCCGTGCTTTTTTAATATCATTTGCTGAAGGCCTGGTGTAGAGCCCGATTGATGCGTATAATCCGCTAAGAATAGTATCAATTATTCTTTCATCTCTATTAAACTTTTCCCGCAGCGCGGAGCTTACATAACCGATGCGCTTCCTGATCTCACGAATATCCGAGCCAATATGTCCGTAGCCGAATCTTGTAACGTCACCCTCAGTAGGAAACAGATAACCGGTTATAATCTCCAGAAGCTTAGTCTTGCCGGAACCGTTTCTTCCGAAGAGAATCCAGCTCTCCCCTTTCTCTATGTGCCAGTTTATATCACTGAGGATTCTTCTTTTACTGCCGTATATGTCGAGAGATATGTTTTCCAGTTTTATCATGGGTTTTTCCTTTTGAGTACAATAAATAATTTAAGACTGAGAGTGCAAGTAAATAGCGGATTATATTGAGATTTTTTATTCTACACTTCCAGTGTTTCGGTATGACAGCATTTCGTCCGAACCATGATTTGCATGATTTTTGGATTAGCCTGATGTTGCGGGGAAAACATTTTTGTATTTAATCAAGGAAATCATTTAATCCTTGAATCAGGGTTCAGACAACTGCAGAATTCAGAACTCTGCAATTTACAGATTTTTCTGATAACAAATAGAAAGTTCCAAGATAAATTCGATCATATCTATTTTATATTTCAAGATCAAAAAGATCCACCGAAGCAATAGATTGCGGAAACAAGGCCTGTGCTATCTTTTCAGCATCCCCTCTCATCTTCAGAGTGGTGTATCGTGCTGCATCAAAATGGGCAAGAACAAGCTTTTTTGCTCCTGCTTCAATTGCTATACGCGCCGCAGTTTCCGGGTTCAGATGCGGCCACTCTTCATTCTCTTCGCCGGGAAGAAAGGCACATTCAGTAATAAGAAGATCTGCATTCAGTGCAAGTTTAACCGCATTTTCACAGTAACCTGTGTCTGTACAGAATGTCAATATACGATCATCGACCGTTATGCGGTACCCGAGACAGTAATCGGAATGGAGCAGAGGAAGAAATTCAACTTCAAAAGGGATCTTATTTCTATCTGCAGGAAGTTCCAGCAGCTCTGTATTGTACTTCAGCTTATCAAGAGGAACTGTAAAAGGTTTGTTCACCAGATGACTGATCACACCTCGAGTCCCCTCCTGCCCTACAATAAATAATCCCTTCGGGCAGTTTATTTTCGAGAGACCATGAAGCCCGGAGATATGATCCATATGAAAATGACTTAAAAAAAGATAAACCGGTTTCGTACCGTCAATATATTTATCAAGCTTAAAGAAACCGCTCCCTGCATCAAACACTATGTCATAATCAATTGTCTTGATCAATACACAGAGAGTGTTCCCGATTTCAGTTTCAAACCAGCCGTTTGTTCCGAGAAATACTGCATTCATTAATTTTTTTATTTGTCCTGCGATTCAAAATCGATACTATAAAGTTTATCCCCTATAAAATAAAAAAGCATTTCATAGTGTACAATAAACCGGCTGCAGTATTTCACTATTTTATATGAATTCTGTGTGCCGAATCTTGTATCAATTTCAACTGCATAAATAGATCCGTCGTCAAACTGAACGATAAATGAATCGTCTCGCTTTGGATAAAAATCAAAAGCAGTTATCTTTTTTTCAGGAGTATAAACAAGCTTCTTTGACATAGTGTTTATAAAGAATGGCAACTGTTCCTTCTTGCCTATCCACTTAACATAAAGTTTATTACCTTCATTGCTTAAAAGAATCTTCCCTTTCAGTTTTCTCATAGGTCCGAGTTTCAGTGCTGTTATCTCTTTACTATTCCATATGGGAAAAATGCTCTTAGCAGGCTTCTTCGCTGCTTTGAAGAGATCAAGTACATCGGTGTAATCTTCATTGAGTTCGGGCTTAGGACGTTTTGCACCTTTTTTATTCTGATCGTATTTCTCAACCGCTATGTATTTAGGAATCTCATTGATTTTAAATTCTGACGGTACAAGTACAGGAAAGCACACCTCAACCAGTTCCTCCTGAACCTTTACATATTTTACCCATGGACGGTATCCTTTTTTTTCTACATTAACAGTATAATTTCCGGGCTTTACGTTCTGAACAAGCATATTACGTTCAATCAGACCGGTAGATTTCTTCAGCTTTCCGTTTAACAGAACGGATGCGTCTGTCTCATTATTTGCTATATATATCCCGCCGGTCTTAACGATTTTAAAGTTATCGGAAAGACGATAGCCGAATGTATAAAATATTATCAGAGGTATTACAATAATAAATACGGCGAAAAGTCCAAGCATATATAAACGCTGTTTTTTTGGTGTCATAAAATCTCCCTCGATTCTTTTGATAGCCTAAAACTTGCTGCCATCCTAGGGATAGCATGGATTTGTTGTATTATTAAACTAAAAAGTATGTCATGCTGAGCCTGTCGAAGCATAGACTCCTGAAACTAAACACCCTTCGACATGCTCAGGCTGACAATGATTTAAATCTGACAATCTCTGGAAATATCAGCACATATAATTGCCTGACACTTCCTGTTTACTCTGAACGATGCTTTGGCGTAACCCAGAATCCCATATATCTGCCGAACATCAGTCTTGTCTGTGCATCAAGTGCAGGTATTGCCCCAAAAATAGTAATTGTAAACGGCACAAGAAGCCACTGTATTATATGATAAAACTTCTTAGGTCCTCTTTTTGTTTCAGGATCGCTCGGCATAAGACTCACCGCAACCATAGATGACAGAATAAGATTACTCATCGTAACCATCATTATATCCCGTGTAATATATGGAAGATTAAAACTCACCATGGTTGTGTTGAACTCTCTCCCCCCTAAAATAATAGGGAGCCATCCCAGAAGAAAAATCATAAGCGGATTTGTCGCTAACGACCAGTAACCGTCAACATTTATAGCAAAAATTTTAAATTTTTCCCATTTTGGAATCTTTTTGTTTTTTGTAAAATTAAACATTACATATGCGAAATTTTCAACTCCATATGCCCAACGCCTCTGCTGCTTATATATGTTCTTCATTGTCTGCCAAAAGTTATGAGCAAGCGGAGCATCCATAGAAACGGGATAAGCCATTGGTGTTACAATGTAATCTCCATCAAACTTCATGTAGCAGTTCCAGAATATTCTCGAATCCTCGCTGACCATATTGCTCTGCCAGTAACCGACTTTGTAGAGTGTACTGAACGCCACGGAGTGAGAGCTGAATGTTGCCATACGTTTCTGACGTTCCTGCTGAACCATCTGCCAGAACGTTCCGGAGAAAGCAACGACTCGCGATATTGCCGGAGCTTCAAAAATATTATTATTGAATACCGGTACCGGCTGAAATGATGTATTATAGGGCTTCTCGTTTGCAAGAAACATCCAGGTAAGACATGCAAAATACTGACTATATACAACTGTATCAATATCAAACGCAGAGACAAGAACATCATCATAGTTAATCTTCTTCTTATCCAGAACCAGTTTTCTGGCCTCTTCAGCTGCATATGATATATTTGAACCCTTACCCGCCATCTCTCCGACAATCCCATCGGGATGCACTGTAACAATGAAGTGACCGAAAACCTTGCCGTATTTTTTCTTCATTCTTGCCGCAATTTCCTGAGGTTCCTCCCCTGCGCGTGCCTCGGCAGCAAGAACAATTATCATTCGCTTGCTGTTATATTCGCAGTCAAGGAGAGATTTAAGAGTTTTCTCAATGAGCTTTTCATCCTCTTTATAAAACGGCAGCATTATCATATGGTAGAGATGATCATATTTGAAGTGTACGAGTTTTTCCACCCAGTTGGCAGCTGTGTGCTCCTTGATCCGTTTCCAGTTAGCCTTCAAGTGAAGAGAGAGGTATGCTGTTTTCAGAAGCCAGAAAACATCGAAGGATATAATAAATAAAGCTGTGTAGAGCGGATAAAAATATGAAAGAACAACTGCCATTATAATAGTAAACCACGATAAAAATCCTGGAAGTATTTCAAAAAATCTGTAAAGGAGGTAATCTCCACCAGAGACTTCATCTCCCCGTCCAATCCTGTAGTTTTCGTATATGTATTCCTTAGACACTTTTACTCTCCCTGTATCTGATCAGATTTTTTATATATATTATTGCAGCTTTAAGAACTCTTTTTTTAAATAGAATCCGCCATTAAAAGGAAACATATTCAGTATCTTGAGATATGTAAACCTATACAGATTACTCATCTTTGTCTGCAATAGAAAGGAGTCCCAAAAACTAAAACTTTAGCTATGCCTCTTTACAAACCCTTCAGAGCTCCCTTCTTTTTCATAAACGGAATTTTTAGAACCGCCCAGGATACAATCAAATAATAAGATAATCTTCCAGAAGGAAAATTACCAGTTCCATTAATAATTAAGTTAATAATATTTTAAATATATAAAAGAATAAAACTGTGAATTCTGTCAAGAATTTGTATTAATTCAAAAAAATATCTTTTCCTGAAACCAGACAAAAGCTCATAAACTGAATGCAAAATGTATTTCCCCCACGCCACAAGCTGTGAGTGAGCATAAATATATCTGTTTTTAATCAGTTAAGATATTTTGATAGCAAATTATTTTTGGGGGCACAGCGCTCCGCGCTGTGCTAAAAATGGGGGATTACGGGGGCGTTGCCCCCGTAATCCCCCATTTTTAGCGTATGCGAAGCATACGCACTCTCGAAAATAAATTGCTACCGATATTTTGGTAATAATGAAAAATTGTTATTCTTGACAAAAAAAAACAGCAATGGCATAAATAAATCTCAGTTTATTAAATAATTACATAAGGAGTTTTTATGAAACGCAATCTTATTGCAGTATTGGGATCTCTATTAATTACACTTGCAGGATTTGTTGCATTACATGCATTATCTGCCGGTCAGGATGTATCAAACCCCTCTATTAAAGATGTAAACAGTCAGCCTGCATCTATTCCGGATTTTGGCGCGAAGGTTCTCACAGTAGTTTATAGTGATTCCGATGCATCAGACATCAGTGACCCTATATCAGATGCTCTAAAAGCTAAAAAATTCCCTGAAACAAAAAACAGAGGAGTTGGTATAGCAAATCTTAAGGATTCACCTGTTCCAAACTGGATTATCCGTAAAATTGTTAAAGGAAAAATCGAAAAATATCAGGCAACAATTCTTCTTGATGAAGATCTTACTGTTCCTGGAGCATGGGGTCTTGGCAATGTTAACAATAAATCTGTATTTGTAGTTATTGGAAAAGATAAGAAAGTAAAATATATTAAAATGTTTGATAAGAATAATAAACCAAATCAGGGCGATATTGATACTGTAGTTAATCTTGTTGCAGGTCTTGTTAAATAGTACACCAGAATTCCGGGATGTCAGTACTTTTTGGTGCTGACATCTCAGGAACTTTTCATTCATCAAGAAAATTTTTTAGATTTCACAAATGTCAATAATGCCTCAATCAGGCCATCCTTTTATAATCCGTAAAAATATGAAACACCTGCCTTAATTCTCACTCCGGTCGGCAATTTATTCTAAAGAATTTGCATGCTCAGCATAATCGAGGAATGAGGAAAGCGCTTGCCCCGAAATTAATTTGCATCCCTCAGTTCGAATGTGTAAAAATATATTTTGACAAAAATCAAAGCCTCTAAACGATGTAATAAGCAATTGAACAGCAGATCCGGATAGAGGTAAAACACTATGAAAGTAACAGATGAAGTATACTCCTATGTTTGGAAGGGAGTTTTTGAAAATAACTGCAACAGTTTTTATTTCGGAGAGCCTCTGAACATTCTCTTTGATCCGGGTCTTAAAAACTATACTGATACGCTTCTGAGTCAGATGGAAAAAGACGGGATTGATATTGAAAAAATAAGTTTTGTAATCAACACACACAGTCATCCCGATCACTTTGAGGGTACAGTAAACTTTACAAAATATGATATCCCTGCAGGTATGCACAAAGATGAAATAAAATTTCTCAATGAACAGGGGCCTCTCTTCTTTCAGATGATGGGAATGCAGTTCCCTGAAGTGAAATTCGACATGGAACTCGAAGAGGGATTTCTAAAAATAGGCGACATTGAACTTGAAGTTATAAAAACACCGGGCCACTCACCCGCATCAATATGTATTTACTGGAGAGAGAAAAAGACCCTCATCTGCGGCGACCTGATTTTCAACAACAGTTTCGGCAGGGTTGATTTCCCTGGAGGAAATGCTGCTCTTCTCAAAGAAAGCATCAGAAGAATATCTGAACTTGACATTGAATATCTACTCCCGGGACATATGGAGATAGTCGAGGGGAAGGAGAATGTACAGAAGAACTTTAAACAGGTGATGGAATACTTCCCGCATTTTTGAATAGAGATGAAATGATGATTCTCAAAAATAAAACTTTTCCGGCACCTCTATCACTTCGTGACATTTCACTCATCAGCCCCCTATCCCCCGGAGGGGGCAACGAGTATATCAGTTATATCGCTGCTAGTTTTATTCTTATCATTTCTTTTACAATTCCAATACTCATCCCGAATTCATCCCTGTATCTATCGTATTCTTTTTGTATATCATGAATTAACTAAAAATTTCCCTCTTGAGTGCCCCCTCCGGGGGACAGGGGGCCGGGGAGTACGGGAAACAACGGGTTCTTTTCAGAAATTTTTATCTGTAAATTACTGGGTAAGGAATCCAATCCCATACCCCTACGGCACAAACTTCTTCACCAGAGGAATCCTTCTCCCGATACCGAAGGCCTTCGATGTAACCTTCAGTCCCGGTGCCGCCTGGAATCTTTTATATTCGTTGATGTTCACAAGACGGAGAACAAAGTCCACTGTCTCGCGGCTGTATCCAAGCTGTTCAATTTCATCGGCCGACATTCTCTGTTCGATATAGAGTTCCAGTATACCGTCAAGTATATCATATGGCGGAAGAGAATCCTGGTCTTTCTGGTCAGGGCGAAGTTCAGCCGAAGGCGCCTTCTCAATTATTGCACGGGGTATTATCTCTCTTCCCGCTTTTCTGTTTATATGCTCAGAAAGTTCATACACAAGAGTTTTAGGCAGGTCGGAGATCACGGCGAGTCCTCCGCACATGTCGCCGTACATGGTGCAGTAACCCGTTGCACACTCGGACTTGTTCCCTGTTGTTAAAAGCATTGCGCCGGTTTTGTTGCTCACCGACATCAGCAGAGTTCCGCGTATCCTCGCCTGGATATTCTCCTCGGTAACATCCTCCGCCATGCCGTGAAACAGAATATCAAGATCATTATTGAACTGATCATAGAGCCCTTTAATCGCAATAGTCTCTATCCTCATCCCTAAATTTTCCGCAAGTGCATACGAATCATCAACACTCCCCGACGATGAAAAGACCGACGGCATTGTGATACCAAATACATTTTCTGCACCCAGCGCATCACAGGCAATAGCCGCAGTGAGAGCTGAGTCTATTCCGCCGCTGAGACCTAGTACACATTTTTTAAATCCGGATTTGTGCATATAATCTTTAACGCCAAGAGCAAGCCCCTTCCGGATATCGTCAAGATCATCCACCTCAATTTTCATCTCACTGCCCGAGTCGAGCTCAACATACAGCAGAGCCTCCTCAAATCCCTTCGCATGTGCATAAATCTCTCCGCTTCTATTAATACAGAAACTGTTCCCGTCAAAAATCAGACTATCATTACCTCCAGCCTGATTGGCATAAATCACTGAAACTCCATGTTCAGATGCAAGACGCGACAGCATCTCCATCCTCACCTGTCTCTTCCCTTTAATATATGGCGACGCGGAGATGTTTATAATAACCTCTGCTCCCTTCTCTATCAGAATTTTAACCGGATCAGCATGATATCTCCGCTGCTCCATAAATCTGCTGTTATCAGTGTTAAGCGCAGACCAGATATCCTCGCATATCGTAACTCCGATCTTCCTCCCCATAAATTCAAATACTGAGGAGGTCTTTGCCGGGGAAAAATACCTGTACTCGTCAAAAACATCATACCCAGGAAGCAGAGTTTTATCCTGCCTGAAAATAATTTCCCCATTTTGAATAACAGCTGCGGAGTTAAAAAGCATCGGAGGATTTTCCATATTGTAATCTACAAATCCAAGCACCACTGTACATTTTACTGTTCTGCAGAATTCCTTTATCGTTTCCAGAGAGCGGAGATTATCATCAACCAGCTTGCTGTTCTCAAGAAGATCCATGGGAGGATATCCCACAGTTGACATCTCCGGAAATATTACAAGATCTGCCGATTTAGACTCTGCGCTTTTTATAAAAGAGATAATCTTATTTTTATTCCCTTCGATATCTGCTATTACCGGATTTATCTGTGCTATTGCTATTTTCATTGTTGTATCCTTTATTGATTTATCTGGAATCAGCCTTTTCTTCTTCATCCAATCAGACCAGGCGCACCGGTCCGGGATATTGCGCCACCAGTGAATCTGAAGTCAGCAGCACGATACCTTCAACAGTTGCCTGTGCAACAAGAATGCGATCAAAGGGATCTTTATGAATTTGAGGTAAAGTATCTGTAGCTACTGCATGCTCACTATTGATGGATAGTTCTCTATAACCATTATCAAAAAGTCCTCTGCGAAGAATTCTCACATTTACCTGAAAATCTGCCCGACCAATTGCATTTTTAACAGCAATTTCCCATATACTGGCAGCACTGAAAAACAGTTCATTCTCCGGATCATTAAGCAATGAGCGCGTATCTTCTGATAACCTATCCGATTTACCCGCAGCCCATAAAAGAAGATGAGTATCCAGCAGCAGCTTCATCAGTTGCCCCCGAAAAGCTGCTCAATTTCTGCACTGCCCATCCGGTCAAAATCATCAGGTACTGAGATCTGGTTATCGAGGAAACCGATCCGTTTTTCGTGACCGGGCTCCTGTGAATCAAAGGCCATAACTTTAACAAGCGGCTTACCAGCCTTTGCAATAACGAACGGTTCACCCTTAACCGCTTGCTCTATCAATTTCGATAGATGCGTTTTAGCTTCATGAATATTGACAATTTGCACGGGCTCCTCCACAGACTTAGTTCATTAAACTTAGTCTGTTATTAATAAAAGTCAATATTTTTTTGAAAAAACTGCCTATATTTTCATCCACAGGAGTTAAAAAATCAAAAACTTGACATTTTCATACTTGTTATTAATTGTGGAAGTTTCCTAAAAATTGCATGTTCACAGAGGAGAATCAGATGATTCCTATTAAAAAACTGAAAGATCTAAGTGCGGTCGAACTCGATCTGCTTTTTAACAGATTCGGAGAAGACTTCAGTTCTATCATGATAAATACAGTTGTCCCCATTGTAAACGATGTAAAGCTTAACGGTGAGGATGCTGTTAAAAAATACACAGAGAAGTTTGATGGCGTTAAACTTGAACATGTAATCGCCACACAGGAAGAAATTGACGAAGGACATAAAAACACTCCGAAGGATGTGCTTGAAGCTTTTATGAGAGCAAAGGCAAATGTCGAGGAGTTCCACAGAAGACAACTTAAAGACAATTCAATATATACACGTGAAGACGGAATTACCCTTGGTGTTAACTACCAGGCGATCGAAAGTGCCGGCATATATGTCCCCGGCGGAAAGGCGTCATATCCCTCATCAGTGCTTATGGGAGTTTTACCAGCTCAGATTGCCGGAGTTAAAGATATCACAGTAATTACTCCTCCGAACAAAAACGGAAAGGTGCCGGATATCATTTACGCCATCTGCAAAGAGTGCGGAGTTAAAAATATTATCAAATCCGGCGGCGCACAGGGAATAGCCTTTGCAGCTTTCGGATCGGACAAACATAAAAAGTCCGATATAATTGTCGGTCCGGGAAACATTTTTGTCACGGCGGCAAAGACATATCTCTTCAGCATGGGTGTAATCCAGATAGACTCAATGGCGGGCCCCAGTGAAGTTCTTATAATTTCAGATGAAAAATCAAATCCGAAATGGGTTGCGTGGGATCTTCTTTCTCAGGCGGAACATGAGGAACGCGCGCTTGCGGTACTTGTTACTACATCGGAAAAACTTGCTAAAGAAGTAAAAGAAGAGATAATCAAAGATATCGATTCCGGCTGCGGAAGACATGAAATAAAAAAGACAGCGATTCAAAAAGGTATTATCATAACTGTAGACTCGCTTGATGAAGCAATTGAATTCAGCAACAACTACGGTCCTGAGCATATGGAGTTCATGGTGGATAATCCCCTTGAGTATATCGGGCGGATTAAAAATGTCGGATCTCTCTTCCTTGGAAGATACGCTCCGGTTGCAGTGGGAGATTACTACTCGGGAACAAATCACATTCTTCCAACGGGCGGCGCGGCGAGATTTTCATCTGGAACATCTGTTGAAACATTTTTAAGAAGAACTACTTTTCAGCTTCTTAATGAGGAATCATTGAAAAAAACAATGCCATATGTAAAACTTATGTCCGAGTACGAAGGCTTTGACGACAAGCATGGCGGTTCTGTCGAGATCAGATTTAAAAAGTAATTTAAGCGGAGAAAATAAATGAGTAAAAAAGCCTGGTTAATACTTGAAGACGGCACTGAATTTGAAGGAAAGATGTTCGGCTATGAAGATGAATCAATCGGAGAGGCTGTATTTAACACTTCAATGAGCGGTTATCAGGAGGTACTGACAGATCCCTCTTACAGCGGACAGATAGTTACCATGACATATCCCATGATAGGAAACTATGGAGTAAACAAAGAGGATGTAGAATCTGACAGAATTCATGTTGCAGGATTTGTCGTTAAAGAGTACAGCCGGACATACTCAAACTTCCGGGCAACAGGTTCACTTGGTGATTACCTGAAAGATGGAAAAATTTCCGCCATAGAAGGGATCGATACAAGAATGCTCACCCGCCATATAAGAGACAAGGGTGCAATGAAAGCGGGAATTTTCTTCGATAAAAAAGATGCACGCGATAAACTCATGGCACATCCTTCCATGGAGGGGCTTGACCTTGCCTCTAAGGTTTCCTGCAAAACAAAATACGTTTTTGGTGAATGTAAAACAGGAAATCCGGAAGTTGCGGTTTTCGATTTCGGTGTAAAAACAAATATATTACGGCTTCTGAACGAATCAGGATTCAACATTACCGTTTACCCGGGAAATACTCCGCTGAAGGAAGCAATGAGCAATGGAGCAAAGGGTGTTTTTCTATCTAACGGTCCCGGAGATCCGGCGGCAGTTGTTTACGCGAAGGCTCTTGTAGAAGATGTCATGAAGGAAAAAATTCCATGTTTTGGAATATGTCTTGGACACCAGATTATGGGTATCGGATTCGGCGGTAAAACATACAAGCTGAAGTTCGGACATCGCGGTGGTAACCAGCCGGTAAAAAATCTTGAAACAGGTAATGTTGAGATTACATCTCAGAATCATGGATTTGCCGTTGATATGGAATCTCTGAAGAAAATGAGCGACGTGGAAGTAACTCACATAAATCTTAATGACAATACAGTGGAAGGGATTCAGCATAAAAAGTATCCTATATTTTCAGTACAGTACCACCCGGAGGCAAGTCCCGGACCTCACGACTCGCAGTATCTTTTCGGAAAATTCAGGAGTATGATCTCTTAGGAGATACTACTCCCTGTCCCACTCTTCCGCTTCATAAGCCAGCCTGTTAAGGGCGCTCTTAAGCTTTTTATTCCGCTCCTCAGCCGGTGGAAATTCTATACCGGAATATCTTGTCATAGCTTCAATCGCCCGTGCAAGAGTAGTATCACCCTTTGCATCATTGAAAAAACTCATAATCAGAGCCCTGCCGCTTGTGCTGGTTGGGTGGACAATTAAAGCCTCCGTCGCGTGAAAGAGAGCCTCTTTGAATTCTTCTTTTCCCAAAGTTTTATCCTCTGTTTTGTAATTAAGCAGAAAGATATTAATCTGTCCATTAAATAATGCGAGTATAAGTACTCCGGAGAAAAATTTTTTATTCATGAATCAGCAATAACACACTGTGAATACTAATACAACTCTCTATAGCATGAGGGGTCACAAGGTTCGTCTGTTGCTAATGTACAAGCTTGTACTGAGCTGCACCGAAATAACGTTCAAAAAAAATGCCGACCTTGACAAAACTCTTCAATGCGACCAGTTTGAAAAAACAATTTTTTCCTTTTATTTAATTACTATTATCCTGTAACTAACGCGATGCTCACCTTCGTTCTGTCGCAGAATACCTTTTTCTAAAAGTTCCGCAAGTTCTCCCTGAGCAGTAGCCCTGATTGAAATCAAATACCTTTAAAATACTTAATAATTGTTAAGATAAGCATTCATTATACACAGTATTTTAATAAATATTTTAGCCCCTTTTTTTAATATGAAAATCTTGACATTCCATTAACAACGTGTCACATTATGATGCTTATTTTTTGAAATATTCTTATTATTCCAGTCCAGACTATTAACAGATCGAGGTATTAAATGAAAAGGATAATCATCACATTTGTCACAATTATACTGGGTTCTTCTAGTATTATCTTTGGCATGGAAGTATATGACAGTGTTACTATTTTTATTCGCTATGCGGATACAATTAAAAGTGAATGCATGTCCGGTGACTGCATAAACGGAAAAGGAGTAGCGCAGTTCGGTGAAACAAATTTACACTACGATGGGGATTTTAAAAACGGCAGGATGGATGGAAATGGTACATTAACCAACCAGGGCTGGTCATATACCGGCCAGTGGGAAAAGGGACTTATGCATGGCCAAGGCATTCTAACTTATGAAGATGGGAAAACTGATGAAGGCAGCTTTCTTATGGGAAGGTACACAGGAAAATGTGAAACGGGCGATTGTAATAGCGGTAAAGGTACACTCACCTGGGCTGATGGCAAGAAGTATGAAGGTTATGTAAAAGATGGCATGATGGATGGAACCGGTACATTAACATGGGATATTTTAATGTACCCCAAGGGTGCAATAATATATACAGGTCAGTTTACAAAAGGCCTGCGTAACGGACAGGGAACAATGACTGATCCCAACAATACCTATAATGGCCAATGGAAAGATGATAGTAAGAATGGCCTGGGAACATTAGAAAGTTCAGGGTATACCTATAAGGGGGAATGGAAAGATAACATGATGCACGGACAGGGAGTAATGTTATACTCTGACGGCAGCAGGGATCAGGGACGCTTTGTTAAAGGCAGATATACAGGTAAATGTGAAGCAGGTGACTGTAAAAACGGCAAAGGCACACTTACGTGGGCCACTGGTGGAAAATATACCGGTGAAATTAAAGACGGCATGATGAATGGAACAGGTACTTTTATCTGTAATAATTATACCTATACCGGTCAGTTCAGGGATGGCCTCATACACGGCAAGGGTAAATTCATTGGCAAGAAAAATGATATAGTTATGCCAGTTGAAGCGAAATACGATGGAGAGTGGAAAGAGGGTGTACTGGTAAAGGCCACAGGAACCATTACAAACTACGCTGGAACTTATACAGGTGAATTTAAAAATGGAAAAATAAACGGAAAAGGAACAATGATTTTCAAAAACGGTTCCAGCTATAAAGGACAGTGGGAAAACGAAAAAATGCACGGTGAAGGTGTTTATAAATATGCCGATGGCAAAACCGATTCAGGAAATTTTAAAAACGACAGATTCCTTGGCAAGTGCATATCCGGCAACTGTACTAACGGCAAAGGCACGGCAATCTGGTCAGACGGTTCTAAGTATACAGGTGAATTTATAGAAGGAGAAAAACGCGGTCAGGGCATAATGATTAATGCTGACGGCAGCAAATATGTGGGTGAATTTTTCGGTGGTCAATACTACGGCAAGGGAACACTTACAGAAAAAGATGGTACAGTTAAAACAGGACTTTTTTCTTTAGGTGATTATGATGGCAATTGTAAAAAGGGTGACTGTGAAAACGGTTATGGTGAATTTGATTATGCGGACGGCACATCCTATAAGGGTGAATGGAAAGACGGACACTATAACGGTAACGGCACATATAAAGGTAATGAATCAAAAGATAATGATCCCGAAGAGGATTACGACGACGGTATGCATCATATTTATTACAATAACAGTACATATATTGGCCAGTGGAAAGACGGACAGAAAGATGGTGAAGGACTTTACACAGGTTCAGGCGGTGATACATATGACGGTCAATGGAAGAATGACAAAAAGAATGGCAAGGGCACAATGGAATGGACTGACGGTTATAAGTACATCGGTGATTGGAAAGATGACAAGCAAGATGGTCTGGGAATTTTTTATAATTATGACGGGACAATATCCCAGCAGGGCCGCTGGAAAGATGGTAAATTCATCGGAGAATAACCCGATGTAAAGATGTACCACATAAAGGAGTTACTGATCATTTTAATAATGCTAATCTTGGGCTATTCTGCAGTAATTTTTGACCACAATCTTGAAAGCGATGAATCTCAACTCATCTCAGAACTACAGTTTCCTGATGCTCAATGTACATCAGGAAACTGTATCAACGGACAGGGAGTCAAGCTGTTCGGTTACACTGGCAATGCAGGCAACAGGCAATTCGACCGTGTAAAGTATGAAGGTGAATTCAAAAACAGCATGATTCATGGAATCGGAACATTGACCACAGCTGACCGCACGTTTATGGGTGCATGGAAGGATGACATGATGCACAGACAGGGTACGATGGTTTAATCGACGGCAGTAAAAATGAAGGACTCTTTGTGATAGGAAGGTACTGCGGTAGATACGCTTATTAAGAAAAGTTCAGACAATAAACAGTAAACACCCTCTCTTTTGACAATTTTTTGCGGTTTTTTTCTGCATCATGCCATCGTGATGAAACTAATCCAGCGAATCATCATGCAAAAAATATTTTTTACTTCAGCTGACAGGATAGCGATCTCGAAAAAAAGTATTCAACACAACCTGTATTAAAATAAATTTTAAAAAAAATAATAAACTTCCCGAAAACAATACATATATTATTATAAAGTAATATCACTTTTTAAAACCGGCAACGGGTTGATGACTCTTTAAAATAATATCTCAGGAATAGAAGGAGAATAAGGTTAAAACAAATGGAAGTAATACATGACAATAAAAAAAAGTCTTTCTACATCAGTGATGAAAAGATTATAGCTGAAATGACATACATCAATTCAGGAAGTAAAATTATAATAGAACATACCCTGGTTGATTCAAATCACCGCGGTGAAGGATTGGGCAATGTTCTTCTGGATGGAGTGGCTGATTTTGCAAGGAAATCAGGAATAAAAGTCACCCTGCAATGCCCATATGCACAAAAATTGTTTAAGGATAACCCTGAATTATACGGAGATGTTCTATCGCTGGATAATTAATTGTTTCAGACTCTTATGCTTTACTGTTTCTTTCAAGTAATTGTTTTTCTATTCTCCGGTCAGGTACAAGCCAGATAACCGCGATTAAAACTATAATTATAATTGAAATAAACGGCAAGTAGAATGCCGCAGGAATTGACACAGCATATGCTGCAACCGGCAATTCTGCTTATTCACAAATTCTTTTTAAAATTCCCAGAGCTTTAGGCCAGGTGCCCTGCATGTATTCTTCAAATTCATCAATTACTTTTATATCCACTTTCAATTCAGTGACACCTTTTGATTCGTTAAAAGTATAATTCTCAAAAGACTGCCCCCAGCTCCTAGCTTCCGGACTATCGAAATCTTCAATTCCATTTTTTATGATACCCAGATGCTTGATAGAAAGAAAAGTATAAGGTTTATTCACAGCAATAGTCGACGTCATTCCTCCGCTTCCGTCGGGGCCTAAAAATTTTATTTTTGAACCTTCATCCCATGAGCCTTCAAAATATGATCCAGGTGAAAAAGTTTCGGTCCATATTTTATAGGTTTCTTTATCGAACATTTTATCCCAGACTTTTTCCTTTGGCGCATTTATCTTAATTGAGTATTGTAAAGTTTTCATAATTTCCTCCTTACTAAATGTACAGGTTCACATATGAAATTTTTTCTTTAGTAAAGTTACTGAAGAAAACCAAAAGATTTTACAAGCTTTCGATTATGAATTTTCTTTTTACCTGATTAGCATAATATACTAAACAAAAGGAAATACGGAAAGGCCATTTTTATTTTTAGATAATTTTTTCTAATCGTTTTTGATATAGTAATTTTCGACAATCAGTAGAAAGTAAAAACGATATTCAAAGATCATAATGAATATTACCAGAAATTCAATTCCTTATCATTCTTGACAATAATTCTTCAATACCCCCTGCTTAAATTAAATTTTTAAAAGAGTAAATTGTGCCCTTTAAATGCTGAGCAGTCACAAACCCCGCCGCCTTTGGAGGCGGGGAAATAACTAACAAGAAAGTTCTAAATTTAAAATATTAAGCCAATTACTTATGGGTGATCAAGGAGAGATAAATGGAAAATATAGAATTAAAACCCTGGAATTGGCAGAAAGTAACCGGTAAAGATCGGCTTCACTGGCAGACTCCGGCAATGGAAATATTTCATTTTGCTAACATACTTCACAGGGAAGGCAAAAAGAAGGTGTATGATATTGGATGCGGACTTGGACGCAACTTTTTCTATCTGCTTGAACAGGGCTTTGAATTATATGGTTCTGAATATTCCATTGACGCTGTAAATGAAGTGAACAATCAGCTGGAGCAAATAAAATATGCAAATAGAATAAAACATGAATGCATGACTGAATTATCCGAACCGGATAATCATTATGATGCTATTATCGCTTACAATGTGATCTACCATGCTTTACGACCAGACCTAGAAAAAATAATTGCTAAATTGAAGAGCATACTTAAACCCGAAGGACTTCTCTTTGCCACATTTCTTGCAAAAGGGGATAAACCTATCACATCAAAAATTATTGCACCGAACACATTTGTTAAAGAGGGTGGAGAGGAAGATGGAATCCCTCATCACTTAATAACTCGCGATGAAATTCCTTTATTGATTGATGGCTTTGAGTTAGTACAACTTTGGGAAAGAATATGGGAGTATGATAATTTTTCAAAAAAAGGTCATCATTACTGTGTTATTGCCAGAAAGCGTTTGTAGTTTTTTATTTAGAGTAACAAATGATCCTTCTAAGCAATAAAGAGAGATAAATACCTGAAAGCTTCCCATTTTGCATAATTAATTTTTGTCTGAACCATGATTCGTATGATTGAAGGATTAAATGATTTAGTCGTGTGACAGCAGTCTTTATCAAGAAAATATTTTAATTCTTACACAGATAAATTCATTAATATTCTTGAGTCAATATTACCAACATCTACTGTAATTAAATTTAACCATAATAATAATTTATAATCAAACATCAAATCTGCAGTTCAGTATTCTTTTAATCATTCTGAGCTTGAAGGTAATCAATTTTTCTAATTCTAATTGTCTTTGGTGTTACCACGGTAAATGCCTGCAATAACTCATTACTGTAATTTTTCAGAACACTTGATATAAGCTCAGCTTTTTCGTTATTTGATATTCCAAAAACACGAAAAAGCACAACTCCCGTCGTAATCATTTTTTTACGGAACACGAGTTCTCCGAAATCCTTATCAGTGGTAAGTAAAAGTGCATCATTACGGTTAGCAATTTCCATAACTTTATCGTCAGAAATTCCACGATCCATATCAAGGACATACCAGATTTTATATCCTTCATTTTTAAGAGCATCGGCAATGGGTCTGTCTATGCTTTCATCCAATATCAGTTTCATTTTAAGCACTGACTGGATATATGATATCGGATTTTAATGCCCTTGCCGCAAAATTTAGTGCAGCAAAAATTGATTCCTGAGTCAGTTGAGGATGGGCCTCAAGAATCTGAGCAAAAGATTCTCCATAAGAAAGCTTTTCAAGGATTAATTCTACAGTTATTCTTGTCCCTGCTACTACAGGTTTACCCATCATTATTTCCGGATCAGATATTATTAAATTTAAATTCATAAGACTCACCTTGTAAAAAGTCGTATTCATTATTTTAAAAAACAATGCTATACTATTAATGTCTATAATTTAAGCATCTATACTTTATTCTGTCCATAAAAAAACATGTTCCAAGCTTTAATTCGCTTGATTGAAGGTCTTTCATGATACATGACTGAAATCACCTGATTTTTGAATTAACATGACAGAATTACAAATTCTATCTTCAATCAGGAAAATCCTTTAATCCCTTAATCATGGTTCAGACTTCCTTTATCCTTGACAAAATATGATCATATCTAGAAATTCAATTTAACTTAAACAAAAATTAACAAGTCTTGCCATACATTTTTTATACTCTGTCTTAAAATTTATACTATGGAAAACCAGAATGAAAACAGATATACTAGGCACAATCGGCAATACTCCCCTGGTACAGATCAACAGATTAAATCCGAACAAAAATGTCACCATCCTTGCCAAACTTGAAGGATTCAATCCTACGGGAAGTATCAAAGACAGGATAGCTCTTAAGATGATTGAACAGGCCGAGCATGAAGGAAAGCTGAAAAAGGGACAGACGATAATTGAGCCCACATCGGGCAACACCGGAATTGGACTTGCCATGATCGGCGCGGTTAAGGGATACCCGGTTGAGATTGTAATGTCAAAATCTGTATCGATAGAGCGCCGTAAAATGATACAGGCATTCGGAGCAAAAATTATTCTTACAGAAGCAAAGTTTGGCACAGATGGTGCTATTACCAGGGCACGGGAACTCTCCGCGCAGCATCCGGATAAATATTTTATGCCGGACCAGTTTTCAAATGAGTTCAACAAAATGGCTCACTACCGCACAACGGCAAATGAAATATGGAAACAGACTAAGGGTAAACTTGACTACTTCGTATCCTCCCTTGGAACTTCCGGAACTATAATGGGAATCGGCAGATATCTGAAAGAGAAAAATTCAAAGATTAAAATTGTCTCTGCTCATCCTGAAAAAGGGCATTATATCCAGGGCCTTAAAAATATGGAGGAGGCAATTGTTCCCGCAATCTATGACCCATCAATGATTGATGAAACAATTATGATAGAGAGCAACAAGGCTTTTGAAATGGCCCGCCGTATAGTAACCGACGAAGGGATCTTCGTCGGGATGAGCAGCGGTGCGGCTTTAATTGCGGCGATTGAGGTTGCTAAATCAATTAAAAAAGGTACTATAGTTGTAATTTTTGCCGATCGCGGAGAGAAATACCTCAGCACAGATCTGTTTAATGTGGATGGAGATTAATCTTCATTTCAAATATTTAATCAAGATATATCAAATATTCCCTCTGAATCATCCCCTATATCACACTTTTAAAAGATATTCACAGCTATTTATACACTAATAATTTGATTTTCCCCGGGGCAGTGTTATATTTAATTCAAAACTATCAATTCGAGGAGGTTTTAAATGGAAACTACAAGATCTTTATCTTCAGAATTGAGAGAAGTTGCTCATTCTTTCCGGAGAAAAATCAATCATGCAGAAGACAGGATAGATCTCATGAATTCATTTTCACTTGCTGCTCTTGAGATTGTTAAAAAGGGTATTAAAAATAATGTCGATGTCCGGATTGAAGATATCATTCTGAATATCGATTCCCCTAAAGGATTTAATTACAGTGAAAGGATCAATTCCATCCCTGAATTTAAAAATCTTCTTAAAGAAACAGATATTGAATCACAAATTATTCACCTTGCAGAGGCTGCTAAACACAGATGTAAACATCTGTCTAAACATACGGAGAAAACAAATTTAAAAATACGGAGCCGTTAAAATATTATTTCTGTGCAACAGGATTTTCTTATTTTAGAAAGCTGATTTCATTTTTTAAATTTTCATATAGAGGTGAATAAAAATGAAAACTTTGAAAATTATTTCCTGCATTCTTTTATTTTCTACATTGTACATTTTCATAATAGATGTAGATTCTTACGCGCAACAGAGCAACTTTCAGATAGCTCCATCCCCGATTGCGTATCCATATTTTACCGATGGCCGCAGTGACGGATTACTCGGAGCTAGTTTCATCAGTATCACCTCTCAGTATATGACCCTTACAGGTGGTGCGGCTGAATTTAAAGGTAGAACTGCATTCTCAGATTATACTGCGATAGATATCGACTTCGGTATGGCAGGAATGGGCGGATCAATGCCGGGGATTCCTCCTATTTCTCCGATTTATACATCAGGTGCATTTCATGTACCATATTATACCCAGGTGGCGGGTGATGCCACATTGTCATTCCTGTCTATGAGGATGAGTGCCAACCTTGAACTTCAGCTGCTTCATGATGATATCGGCAGCCTTATATTATTCGGCGGTCCCAATTTAAACTTTTCCCAGTTTACGATTACAACACCTTTTAACCTTATTGTTCCTCCACCATGGGGTAATGCAGGAACGGTTTACAAAGGATACACAGATACTCTTACAATTAACTCAACGCTGACCGGATGGCAGATGGGCATGCAGATGGATATTGCCCTTGCCACCGACTTCAGGCTTAGCCCGTTCTTTATGATAAGCTCATTTTCCGGTACTGCAAACTTATCTGACACAACAACTGCATCCGGTACGGTGAACACTTCTCTTAGTGCTGATATCCCTGCCGCATCGTCTATGTCTTTCGGGATGGATATAGTAATCGGTGATTTCAGCGTAGGATCTCTTATTCAGCAGATGAAGAAAAGTAAAAGTTCAGATCAGGATGTCAGAGTAATTATGATCTCTGTCAGCTATCATTTCTCTGAAGGAGCGGAAACTTCACCTGCCGCAGAGGAAAATGCAGGCAAAGATTCAGAGGGAGTAAAATGATCTTTCCTGAATGCAGAAGACCAGGAATAAGAAACTTATAGGAATCTGATTTTATGCAAATAAGTGAATTGTATTAAATTTGCAGACTCATTCTATGTCTGCATAAAAATTGCATGTAAATTTACATCTTGACAAAATAATTCTTCATGAATTATTCACTCTTACCAACAGCACTTGACGACTATAATAGAACATAATCAGTCATATAGAAGAAACGATATCGATTGAGAAATCTGATTTTTAAAATAAAAGATTTCTCACTGGATTTTACCCTGAGCCTGGTGAAGAGTTTGAAACAATAAGCTCCAGCTTAATCGTTAACTGTTATAATATTTACATATCCGGAGAATCCCGATGAATACTTACAGCAAAATCAAAGAATTTGACTATGATAAAAACTATTATCTTTTCATGATTATCGGATTCTGCATTGCACTTAGAATTTTTACTCCACAGATAATCGGTGTCGGAGGAGGCGATGCAGTTGAGTCATGGGCTGTGTCGCGTAATCTTTTTTTTGATGCAGATTATTTCCTAATTCATCGTACCGCGAGATTCGGCACAATAGTTCCGATCTTCCTGACCCAGGGCCTATTCGGAACACACCCTCTGGTGTACTACATAGCACCTGCAATTGCATCGGTAATCCAGACAATATTCTTTTTTAGAATTGCTTCTCTTGTCAGCGGTCAGTTTTTTGCCTTTGTATGCAGTCTGGTCTTTCTCAGTTTTCCGCAGATGATACGGGATGTATCACACCCCAGAGTATCGGTTTTTGCCTCGATGTTTTTTCTAATTTCACTTTATTTTGCATTAAAGTTTTACATGGACAGCTCGAAAGAAGATGATAAAAACAATATAGATAAACCGCAGATCAGAGATCTTTTCATATCTGGAATAAATATTTTTTTTATGTACATGGCAAAGGAGGACAGTCTTTATTTTCTGCCGGCAATAATGCTTATTGTTTTCATGAGCCGAAAAAGATTCTCCGACCTGATTCTCTTCGGAATAGTCCCCTTTTCACTTTTTATAACTGAAACATTGCTTTATCACTTCCTGACTAATTTTAAAATGGGGAGATTATCTATAGTTACCGACAAAACTCATTTTGATACAGTTGCCCCTCTTGCTTCATGGAGTTCTCTTTTTGACCGTTTTAAAGGTGAACACCTAAGACCATATTTCCGGTATCCTCTTTTAGTTTCTTTATTCGGCGGGATTTATATATGTATAAAAAAAAGAATGGATGAACGTTCGCGAATCAATCCTGTTTTTTTTATTGTTATCTCTCTGTTTATATATGTTTTCCTTCTAACTTTTCTGATAAAAAGTATTCACCCCATTATTCCAGTTAACACTTTCCGGACAAGATATCTTAATATTATTATCCCTCCAATGATTCTGATAATAATGTACACCATATATGAAGCATGCAGCCTGTTGAGTGAAACAGGTTTTCCACGGAATTTTTTAAAAAAAATTCCCGCCATCATTTCTGTTTACAGAAAATCGTTCTTATTTCTTTTTATTCTTATGTATACTTCAATTACCGTTATTATTTTTTATGCTGTTTACAAGAAGGATACATACAAAGGGAGAAATGAGACCTATTATCAGATGCACCCGTTTAAACTGGTTTATCAATATAACAATATAATAAACGACCAGTATAATTCAGGTAAAGCCTTTATAGTCCAGGGAGAAAAATCGAGAAACAACCGATTTGACGATGTTCTGAAAACTATAGATGAATGGATTGCATCAGGAATGACTGTTAAACAGGCATGCGGTAAATATGGAATTACAACTGAACAGTATAGTTTATATAAAGCATCTACAGAAGAGATAATATCTTATGAAGCAGCAGACTATCCGACACAAATATTTTTAAATCCAAATATAAAAGTTTCCGGTCTGCAATTCTTCGACAAAGAGGTAAATGGAAAATTCTACAGATTTTTCTACAACAAAAATCTGACAGATAAAGATAAAATTCTTGATGATTTAAAAAAAAGCCAGGCTGTTTACCCTGAAATAATTTATTCCCCGCTTGAGGTGGTTTTTACGAAGATTTAGTGACGTAAAAAAATGGTGAGAACATAAAATGTTTTCACCATCACGTTTCCACTATAGAAAATAAAAAAGATATCATTGACATATTTTCATCTTTCTATAATACTATAGCAGTTAACGATTGAATTGAGCCGTTTTCAGTCATTCCGGTTTTGCAGCTTCAATTTGTGCAAATACCGGAATCTCGTTTTTAATGCAGCATCTATGAGATTCCGGAATTCCGCTATCGCTCCATCCGGAATGACAAAAAACTAATTCATTCTCGAAATGATGTAAAAAAATCAAATCCAATATAAGTTAAAAAAATGAACAATAAAATATTAAAAATTTTAAGTTATCTTCTTGTAGCGGCATCTTTTATTTTTGTCATTAAAACACTCATCGGAATGAATATCAGTCAGATTGGAGTTATTATAACTCCGGCCCGACTACTTATTCTCATGATAATGTGCTTTGTGTATTCACTGAACACTTTTTTCTACGCATTTGCATGGAAGAAACTTTTACTGATATTTTCTAAGCAGAAAATTTCTTCCAGGAAAATAATAAATCTCTACTTAAAATCGAATATCGCGAAATATCTCCCCGGTAATGTTTTTCATTTCGCAGGAAGACATATTCTTGTAAAAGAAAATAATGTATCTCACACACATATGCTGCTGTCCAATCTTGCAGAAATAGTACTGCTTGTTTTCACGGCAATGCTTATTGTTCTTGCAGCAGTGCTCTTTGGCCTCATTACTATTCCGGATAAAATAGTTTCTCTGATCTCATTAAAGTATATTATACTTGCTTTTATCATTATATTTATTGTTTCACTGATAGTAATAGTAATCCTTATAAGAAAAAAGCAGTTCAGCCGGTTAAAGAGTATTATTGAAATAATCAGCTTTCAGAATTTAAAAGAGATTATCTTATCAATGCTTCTTTACTCAACAATGTTTATAATTACGGGATTTATACTCTTTATAATATTCTACATGTTAAAATCATATAATTTATCTTTTCAATTATTGTATCAGATAATTTTTGTATTTACTCTATCATGGGTGCTGGGATATATTGTCCCCGGTGCACCTGGTGGAGTTGGAATCAGGGAAGCGGTAATAATTATAATGCTGTCCCCTATTCTGGACAGTCAGACCGCTGCACTTGGAGCGCTGGTGCTGCGAGTGGTAACAATTGCCGGTGATATTATATCTTTTATGATATCGAATCACCATTATTTTAATAATCCAAAAACTGAGGAAAACAGCAATGAATGACAAAGGCCTTTCAATTATAATCCCTGCTTACAATGAAAAAAATTCAATTATTCCAACGATTGAGCAGGTAATCAAAATAATGAACAGTTCTAAAATCAATTATGAATTGATCGTTGTTAATGACGGCTCAACAGACGGCACAAAAGAACTCTTAGAAAATTTTCAGAAACAATCTAAAAATAAAAAAGTAACACTATGCAATCATAATCCGAATAAAGGATATGGAGCAAGCCTTAAGACCGGAATAAAGAAAGCAGTGTTCAATAATATCTGCATAACAGATGCTGACCAGACATATCCCAATGACCAGATTCCGGTCATGTTTAAAATTTACACAGAAAAACAACTTGATATGATAGTTGGAAAAAGAAATTTCAAAAATCTCCCCACAATCACTAAACCGGCAAAATGGTTTATCAGCTCCCTTGCAAATTTCCTTATTGACTATAAAATCCCGGATATAAATTCAGGATTGAGGATTTTTAAAAAAGATCTATCAATGAAGTATTTTCCGATTATTTGTGACGGATTCAGTTTCACAACTACGATTACTCTTGCAATGATATCAAATCACTTCAGTGTCGAGTACTTCCCGATTGAATATTTCATAAGAGAGGGGAAATCGAAAATTAAACCAGTAAGAGATACACTGAATTTTATACAATTGATCATAAGAACTATTCTTTATTTTAATCCTTTAAAAATTTTCCTCCCTGTCAGTTTTGTAATTTTTCTAACTTCAGTCGTTTTTTATATTGTCGGGAAAATGGGTATTTTCTTCAGAGAAATGCCGAAGGACTCAATAATGCTACTTGTTCTATGCAGTGTCCAGATACTTGCGATAGGACTTCTTGCTGATCTTATAGATAAAAGGCTGGGGATGTAAAATACTTAATGTATGTCTCGAGTTGATAACTTGAGGCATACTAATTTTTTACAAAATTTTTTTAGTCAATTCTAACTGCACATATCGTCGGGGGATTCAAAGAGAACTTTATACACTGCATTTGATAATTCGGACATTGTGTACGGTTTCTGAATAAAACAGTTGATCCCCATTTCTATACATTCCAGAACTCTTTTATCCTGTTTGTATCCCGATGCCATAATAACTTTCACTTCCGGATTTATTTTTTTTAACTCAATATATGTATCCCGTCCATTGATCACAGGCATCGCCATATCAATCAGTATCAGAGATATATCCTCCGGATTCTGCTGATAAATCTCAAGCCCATTTAAACCATTGTCCACGGCAATAACAGAGTAACCGCTCTCCTTCAAAATCTCCTCTGCAGTTTTTCTAATAATATCTTCATCGTCAATAATCAGAATTTTACCGTGCCCTTTCATAATCATATCTTCTCTTACTGCAGATATGTTTTCGCTCTTTCCGCTTAAAGGAAAAAAAAGATTAAAGCTGGTTCCGACATCCGGTTCTGAAAATACATCGATAAATCCATTATGACTATGAACAATATTGTAAACCATAGATAGTCCAAGTCCGGTTCCTTTCGTCTTATCTTTCGTTGTAAAAAACGGATCAAAAATTCTAGCAACTGTCTTCTGATCCATACCTATACCTGAATCGCTGATGATAATCTGTGTGTAGACGCTTTCCTTCGCATCCGGATGCTGATTAATAAAATGTTTATCCACATCAATTACTTTAATATCTACAGAAAGTTTTCCTCCATACTGCTCCTTCTCTCCCCGCATGATTGTCATTGCATGCTCTGCATTGATGCATATATTCAGCAGCAGCTGTTCAATCTGAGTCGGGTCAGCCTCAATCAGAACAGGATTAGAATAGGGATTATAGATAATTTCAATACTTTTGTCAAAGGAGTTTCTGCAAAGCACTATGACATTACCGATTGATTCATTGATATCAACAGCTACAGGATTGTAATCATTTTTGCGGGAGAGAGACATCAATTGCTTCACAACATTCGCGGCACGGTTTGCTGTTGATTCAATAATATTTACTTTATTAAGAATTTCCTCTTCAGATAATTGCTTTCCCTTTGAAATGGAATACTTCAAAACTGAAACAGTCCCGATGATTCCGCCCAGAATATTATTGAAATCATGGGCAATCCCGCCGGTCATGCTGCCGATAACCTCCATCTTCTGCATCTGTATAAGCTGTGCGTCTTTAATCTCCAGATCAGTGATATCATCGATACGGATAACGGCACCGGTTATCTCACTTCCAGATAGAGGATATACCGATAGATTCTTAATTGCATCGGGAAATGTGCTGAACCTGATACGGTATAACTGCTCATGGCTGCCGGAGATAAGCACACTTTCGATCTGTGAGCGGTATTCATTAAAATGATTACTTGAAGCCCACAGGTTTTTGTCCAGAATATCAATTCTCGAAATTCCAGTAAACTTTTCGGCGCCATTATTCCACTGAGTCACCAGACCGTTCTTATCAATTGAAATTAAAACTGAAGGCATCGATTCAAAAATATTGTTAATCAGATTCTGGCTGCTTCGTAACCTCTCGGTCATATCATTAAAATTTAAAGATAGTTTGCCGATTTCATCCTGCGCCATAATGTTCATCCGGTGAGAGAGATCACCCATGGCGACAATGTTAACAGATTCAAGAAGATTGTTAAGCGGCCTGTTGACAATCTGTCTTATAAGAAAAGTAATTGTATAAGCCGTCGCAATCAGCGATGCTGCAAGCACAAGAATTAAAACCAGGGCAACCTTCTGGATACGTTCATAGGTGTTATCAAGAGAAAGTCCAACCTTTGCATATCCGATAATATTTCCATACTTTCCGTAAATAACATTCTGTTTGTAATAAATATTATCCGATTTTTTCACATCTTTTTTTTCGACAGAAGTTACTTTGAAATATTCAGTATCATAAATTTCAGCAATAACAACTCCTTCGGTTTTAAGCATCTCCTGTGAACTGTTTTCCAGCGCATAGTAATCTGTCCATTCAAGAGGAAGACTGTTTATCTTCGCAAAGAGTGACGCCAGATCGTTAACTCTCCCTTCAGCATTTTTAATCATTGTACTTGTAAAATAACTCAGAAGAAAATATCCGGTGATTCCAAATAGAATGATCAACAACGTAAGAATCCCCGCACTTGTTTTTGCGGAGAGGCTTAGCGTATTCCATCTGCCGGATATTTCTGCTTTTATCTTATTCATTTTTATATACAGTGGGAACTATAATTTTCCCGCTTATTATATCCGCTTTGATCTTTTCAATTTTTTCAAGTTCTCCCCTTGTAAACTGCTGCTTTGTGAAATTCATCGGGGATAATCCAACAGCACCATCTTTCAGACCCAGGCGGTAATTTTTATTCTTGAATCGGTTGTTTATAATCTCTCCTATCATAAAGACCATCCCTGAATCGATATTCTTCATCATGGATGTGAGAATTATCCCCTGCTCAAGATAATCCTGGTCACAATCAACTCCGATAACTCTTTTATTAAGAATCTTTGCAGCCTGAAATATTCCCATATTTGAACCGGCCGCAACTCCGAATATTATATCTACATTACCCTTTGTATACATTTCAGTTGCCAGATTTTTTGCACCCTTTGGGTTAAGCCACGGGTTCTGATCTTTATCATATTCATCAAGAAAACTTACTTTAACACTGGAGTTTTTATTTACAGAATTTACTCCTGCTTTATATCCTATAATAAAATCCCTTATGACCTCCAGATTGCTTCCGCAGATCAATCCGGTTTTTCCGCTGCGGCTCATCATAGCTGCAAGAGCGCCAGCAAGATAGGATCCTTCATTCTGCTTAAATGTTACTGATGCAATGTTGTCCGGCATCGGGGAAAGTGTAACCGGATTATCGATTAGTATAAATTTTATCGATGGATTCTTAAGTACAATGTCTTTCACTTTATCGATAGTTAATGTGGAACTATAAAAAATCACATTGCACTTTTCATCGACAAGCTCCTGTAATAGCGGAGTAACGACATCATTCGAAACCGGAATTCTATATACTGTTTCTATGTTATATAATTTTCTTAGAAGTACGATCCCTTTGTACTGTATATCATTATAAGCTTTATCTCCAAATCCGCCCTGACCTACAACCAGACCGACCTTAATTGCGTGTGCAGCATTTTTACTATCTGAAGAAGAGCTGCTGCCGGAGTCCTTTCCACATGAAATAACCATAGAAATAAGAATAAAACAGGCAAATATCCTTAATATAATATTCCTCATAAACCCCACCCTTTCTTAGTATAAATTATACTGATCATGTAAGTAAATACTCATAAACCGGTGGTAAAGTTTCTTTCCACGCGCCTATGACGCAGAGAAAGCCATAATTACCTGCTGGTTTAAGCAGATGCTTATATTATCAGTATAATTTAAAAAGAGGTAAAAATCAATGCCGGATTCATGAAAAAGTGCAGATTTTCTAAAGTGATTTACATTAGAAAAAACCATCACTACGTGAATAAAATAGTATCCTGAAGAGCCCCCGCACCCCCGGAGGGGGCAAGGAAATATTTGTGAAAGCTTATTTTGTTAATGAATGTATTGAAGAATGTTATAATCAATTCCTATTCCTGCGGGTCAGGATGGGTTGAATCAATCTTTAGCCGGAATATATTCGAAGTAGAATTTTATACTATTCTCCTTTCTCATGCAGCCAGCAGGCTACTTTATGACCATTAGAAATTTCTTTAAGCTCCGGGTATTCAGCTAGACACTTGTCCATTACATTCGGACACCTGGGGTGAAAATGACATCCCGATGGAGGATTTATCGGAGAGGGGACATCGCCCATTACAATTTTCTTTTCTCTCCGGTTTCTTGGATTCATCTCGGGAAAAGCTTCGAAGAGAGCCTTTGTATATGGATGAAGACGATTAGATATAAGTTCGCTTTTTGGCGCAATCTCCACTATCCGTCCAAGATACATTACGATGATTCTATCCGAGATAAGTTCAACCACTGCAAGATCGTGTGCTATAAAGATATATGTAAATTTATACTTTGCCTGAAGATCCATCAGAAGATTTAATATCTGAGCCTGTACCGAAACATCAAGGGCCGATACCGCCTCGTCACATACAATGAATTCCGGATGAAGGGAGAATGCTCTGGCGATACCGATTCTCTGTCTCTGTCCGCCGGAAAACTGGTGCGGATATCTTTTTTTATAGTTTACATCAAGTCCAACTTCGGTCATGAGCCGGTCCACTTCACTATTGCGTTTTTCCGAAGTGCCTATTTTATGTATACGCATAGGTTGTGTCAGAATATATGATATTTTTTTTCTCGGATTGAGAGATGAAAACGGATCCTGAAATATCATCTGCATCTTCTTTCGATATTCCTTCAGCGCCTTATCAGGTAGAGATGAGATATCAACACCATCATAGATAACTTCACCTCCGCTCTTTTTGTGAAGACTGAGTATGGTCTTCCCGAGAGTTGACTTCCCGCATCCCGATTCACCGACAATACCGAGGGTTTCGCCTTTATACACATCGAAGGTAACTCCGTCCACAGCCTTCAGAATCTGCGGAGCTCCACCCTTCTCTTTTTTTATTTCAAAATGTTTTTTCAGATTTTTTACTTCAAGTATCTTTTCCATTGTTGTTCCTTTTACATTGTAATCGAGTACGTCCGGTCTTACATTCCTACTCTCAGTTCTATTTCACTATTACAGTTTCTTTTCGTTTTCACGATGAATTCAGTTTCTGTCATGCCGGTTTCTCGAAGAGAATACCGGCATCTCATAGTACAAGTATAAAATTCAGCGTATGAGATTCCGGTTTTTACAAGCCCGGAAGATGTAAAACCGGAATGACATTACTGATCCTGCTGTTATTATAAAATACTCTAAAACTTAATTTCACCGGCAAAATGACACCAGACTGCGTGATCGTTGCCGAAATCTTTCATAACTGGAAATTCCTTTTTGCAGATATCCTTTGCGAATTTACATCTGCTTTCAAATGGACACCCGTTACCCAGATTCAGGAGACTCGGCACATTCCCTTCTATTGCCTCAAGTCTTCCGGAATGTTTATACTTTTCGTTTGAGGGCATTGAGTTAAGAAGACCGACTGTATATGGATGCATGGGCTTTTCGAAAATAGTATAGACATCACCAGTCTCGACCTTTCTTCCGGCGTACATAACCGCAACACGATTTGCCATCTCTGCGACAACACCCATATCGTGAGTGATGAGCAGAAGTGACATCCTGATCTTTTTCTGAAGTTCCTTCATAAGATCGAGAATCTGTGCCTGGATTGTAACATCAAGTGCGGTAGTGGGTTCATCGGCAATCATAAGTCCGGGATTCGGTGATGAAAGAGCCATTGCAATCATGACTCTCTGCCTCATTCCTCCGGATAACTGATGAGGATAAGACTTTACTCTTTTCTCCGGAGCCGGGATTTTTACAAGATCAAGCATCTCCACAGCTTTTTTTATAGCTTCCTTTTTTTTATATCCGTAATGTGTAATAAAAACCTCGGCAATCTGATCTCCTATTTTAAATACAGGATTCAGCGAAGACATCGGCTCCTGGAAAATCATTGAGATTCTGTCACCGCGGATTTTCTGCATCTCCTTATCAGTCAGTTTAAGAAGATCTCTCCCCTGTAGAATAATTTCACCCGAATCTATTTTTCCGGGAGGCTCAGGAATCAGTCTTAAGATTGACGCGGCGGTTACTGACTTTCCGCACCCCGACTCACCGACAAGTGCAAGAGTCTCACCTTCGTTTATCCAGAGATCAAGATCCCGTACTGCCTTTACCACACCTCTCTGAGTATAGAAAGAAACATTTAAACCCTTTATATCAAGTAACTTTTTATTTTCCATTTTACATTCCCCCGTCAGTCCTTTAATCTCGGATCAAGAACATCTCTGATTCCGTCACCCAGAAGATTAAAACCGAGCACTGCGAGAAGAATGGCAATACCGGGAAACGTAACAATCCACCACGCATTGGAGATAAACTCTCTCGATGAAGCAATCATAAGACCCCACTCCGGAGTAGGAGGCTGTGCTCCAAGTCCAAGGAAAGAAAGTGCAGCTGATTCAATTATTGCACCACCAATTCCAAGAGTTGCCTGAACTATAATCGGAGCCAGACAATTTGGAAGAATAGACATAAATATAAGCTCAGAGTTACTGACACCAAGTGACCGTTCAGCCTCCACATATTCAGCAGATTTTTCAGCCAGAACAGATGCCCTCATAACCCGGGCATACTGCGGCAGCCTTGCAATACCAATTGCTATCATTGCATTTAAAAGTGTGGGACCAAGAAGCGCCACAATAACTATTGTTAAAAGTATATAGGGGAACGCCAGCATAATGTCAATTACACCCATCGCCAGCCTGTCGAACCAACCTCCGTAAAATCCCGAGATCAGCCCGATAAGTGACCCGAAAATCAGCGAAATAGCTACGGAGAAGAATCCGATTACAATTGAAATCCGTGCACCGTAGATTATTCTCGAAAGAAGATCTCTTCCGAAATCATCAGTCCCCAGAATGTGGCCTCCGGAAAAAGGAGCCAGTTTACGGATATCAATATTCTGAGTAAGAGGATCAAAGGGAGAAATAAGCGGTGCAAAGATTGCCATGAGGATAAAAAAAACAATCATATAAAGCCCGAACATTGCCGCCCTGTTTTTCTTCAGAGAGATCCAGTTTTCATACCATATTGAATCCACGGCTCCTGAATCATCTATTGTAAATAATATTTTCTTTAAACTGAAATTCATTTTGTATAACCTTATTATCTAAATTCAAAACTACATCAAATGGACAATCGTTAAATCTGATTAGAATAATCATCTACTGCCCGCCCCAACACCCCGGATGGGGACTTTTAATTCCTGCAACAAATAAACGTTCACTATTTTTCGTCTTACGCCCCCTCCGGGGGTTGGGGGGCTTAGCTGAAATTATTTATCTACTCTGTCCTGATCTTCGGATTGATTACCGAATACAATAAATCGACAAACAAATTAATCAGCACAAAGCAGACTGATATTACAATAATCCCACCCTGCACCGCGGGAAAATCTCTCGCCTCAATAGCATGATAGAGCCACTTCCCGATTCCCGGCCAGGAAAATATTGTTTCAGTCAGTATCGCTCCTGAGAGCAGCATACCGAACTGCAGCCCGATTACTGTAATTACAGGGAGAAGCGCATTGCGCAGTGCATATTTAAAAATGACCTTCCGCTCCGGCATACCCGTTGCACGTGCTGTTTTGATGTAATCCTGCTTAAGAACTTCAAGCATTGAACTTCTGGTGATCCGCGCGATAATTGCCAGAGGGATTGTACCAAGCGTCACCGCGGGGAGGATTATATGCGTGATTGCCGACCCCAGCACCTTTGGGTCACCGGTCTTAAAGAGATGGATAAACCCGTCTAATATATAAAAATTTGTAATTGGAGTAAAATAATATCTTATATCCATTCTCCCTCCGGTTGGAAGAATATTCAGGTTTACTGAAAAGATAATAATAAGAACAAGTCCCAGCCAGAACACCGGCATCGATACACCAAAGAGCGCCCCGAACATCGAGGCGTAGTCAACAAAGGAATACCTTTTTGTCGCAGAGATTACTCCTACAAAAACTCCGGCTACAATGGCGATAAGCATGGCAACCAGTGTAAGTTCGATTGTCGCAGGGAAACGCGCGGTTATCTCATCTATCACCTTCTGTCCCGACTTTATAGATCTGCCGAAATCAAGCTTTACAATACGTTTGAGATAGAGAACATACTGTTCACTCATTGGCTTATCAAGTCCCATTTCAGCTTTAAGATTTTCAACTGCCTCTTTATTTGCCCGCTCGCCGAGCATTACCCGCACCGGATCACCGGGAGAGAGCGCCAGCATGAAGAATACCAGCGTAATAACACCAAAAAGAGTCGGAATAAGAAGACCGAGTCTCTTTAAAATAAACCTGTACATTTTAAACTCCAGAGAAATATGTTTTTAAATGATATATGAGCCCCGCCGATGACGGGGCTCATATATCATTTAAAGAAGATTGGACTGTCCCAAAAGTCTGATATTTTCGTATTTGTCATTCCGGTTTTGCATCATCCATTCCTGCAAATACCGGAATCTCCTGATGGAACCATTAGTATGAGATTCCGGCATTTCGTTTCACTACAGCCGGAATGACAGCGAACAGACTTTTAGGTCAGACCTATCCCGTAAATATTTCTACTTAATCCAGACCTGTCTGAATTCACGCTTTCCAAGAGGGGAAAGTTTAAAATCCATAACAGATTTTTTCATAGGCTCAATAACAACTGAATGAGCAACTGGAACCCATGGTGCATCTTCATGGAATATAACCTGAGCCTCTTTATAAAGCGCAGTTCTTTTGTCTTTATCGAAAGTCTCTTTTGCCTGTATAATTTTTTTGTTGAATTCAGGATTTTTCCAGAATGCATAGTTCTGAGCTGGTTTCTTTGTAGAATCTTCTGAAAGAAGAACATAAAGGAAATTATCAGGATCCCCATTGTCTCCAGTCCAGCCTATGAGACACATATCATGCTCGTATGCTCCGATTTTATCAAGATATGTTCCCCACTCGTAAGAAACGATATTAACTTTGATACCGACCTCTTTAAGCTGTGACTGCATGATCTCGGCAACTTTTCTTGCGTTGGGATTGTATGGTCTTGATACAGGCATAGCCCACAGTGTAGTTTCAAAACCGTTTTCAAGCCCCGCTTTTTTTAGAAGCTCTTTCGCAGCTTTAGGATCATACTTATAATCTGTTACAGAATCATTATAAGACCACATTGTCGGAGGGAGAGGATTCTTCGCAGGAACACCCATGTTTCCATAAACAGCCTTGATTATATCAGCTTTATTAATCGCATGAGCAACAGCCTGTCTTACAAGTTTGTTATCAAATGGTTTCTTCATCTGGTTCATTGCAAGATAGCCTACATTAAGTCCCGGCTGCTCAACAATTTTCAGATTAGATTCAGCTTTAATATTTTCAATATCTTCCGGAGAAGGGAAATCTACGATGTCAACTTCACCTTTCTTAAGAGCCAGATATCTCGCAGTTGCCTCTGGTATCACTTTCAGAATAAGTCTGTCGAGATAAGCTTTTTCTCTCCAGTAATTATCATTTCTCTCTAGAATAATAGAATCATCTTTTACCCATGATACAAACTTGAACGGACCTGTACCAACAGGATTATTTTTAAAATTTTCTTTATACTTTTCTGCAGCTGTGGGAGAAACTATCGCGGCAAACTGCATTGCAAGGTTAGCAAGAAATGGAGCTTCTTTTTTAAGAAGAACAATTTTTACTTTGTATGCATCGACCTTAACAACATCTTTAATAATTTTATCCATTCCCATTGCCTGCCAGTACTGCCATGGACCGAATTTATATGCAGGATGATTCTTTTTAAACTGACGTGCCAGAGAGAATACAACCGCATCGGCATTCATATCTGTTCCGTCATGAAATTTGACACCCTTTCTGAGATAAAAGGTAAACTCCAGACCATTTGCAGACATGTCCCATTTTTCAGCAAGACAAGGTGCAACATCTGTTGTCCCGGTAACAAACTCAACGAGGTTTTCATATACGTTATCAGCAATATAGAATGATTCTCCATCTGTTTCTCTTGCAGGATCAAGTCCTACGGCATCTCCGGAACGTCCGAAGACCAGAACTCCCCCTGTTTTGGCTCCGCCTTTACCGCATGAAACAACCGATAAGAGCATAAGAGCTGAAAGAAGCAACGCAAGTAAAAGACTTACTCTTTTCATAGATAACTCCTTCTTTAATGATTTTTAAACAGCAAATAATCCGCGCTGTTTTATACTTTCTATAAACCGGTGTTATACATTTTTGAAATATTTCCGCAGATATGCGATAACAAAAAAATAATCCAATTGGTTAAAACCGGTTCAGTGGTAGTATGATTTGTTTAGATAGTGATTTATAAATTAAAAATTAGCAAGTTTTTTTTACAAAAAGTTGACCCTATAGAAGTAACTGCTCAAAAACCAGTGCTATTCTGTCTCCGCCGCGACGAAGGCGCGGCGGAGAGCAATTTTACCACCAGTTTATAAGTACTTACGTTTACAAGCTGCTTAGAGAGGAACAAAATACAGCCTACCTGGTAACTTCACTTATTTTGCGGGATAACTCCTCAAAAGCGTACGGTTTGCTCATAAAATCGGTAATCCCTATTCCCCGGGCTTTTTGCATGGATATATCGTCCATAAAACCTGAGCATAATATTACTTTTACTGAAGGATTAATCCCCTTCAGAATTTTGTACACTTCCATGCCTGACATCCCGGGCATTGCATTATCAAGGACTACAACACTTATATTGCCGTGTTCATGTTTAAAAAGCTCTACCCCCCGATCCGGTTTAATTGCAGTTATAACATCGTAACCGCATTTCTTCAGCATACCCGCCGTAACACGAAGGACAACCTCCTCATCATCAATAACAAGAATGAGCCCGGTGCCCATTACTAAACCCTGTCTGATTTCAGGCACAAAACTCTGAGACTGATCCAACAGTGGAAGATAAATCGTAAAAACCGATCCCTTACCCGGCTCTGAATCTACTGTTATAAATCCACCGTGCTGACTTATAATGCTGTAGGTCATCGCAAGCCCCAGACCGGTGCCATTGTCCTGCGATTTTGTCGTAAAAAAAGGCTCAAAGATTCTGCCGCGGATATCCTCATGTATACCCACTCCGTTATCCTCTACACGAATTGCTACATAGGAAATATCCGGTGATGCACCCTGAAGACTGCTATATGAAATATTATCACTGCGTACTATACAGGCTTCCACCTTTAGTGTGCCGCCATAACTATCTTCATCTCTCCGCATTAAAGTCATGGAATGTGAAGCATTAAGACAAAGATTAAGAAGAGCCTGATCGATATGTGACTGATCGGCATAGACATACAACGGCTGATCATCTAATTTAAAATCAAGTTCTACAGATTTCGGAAAACTGTTTCTGCATACATTCATTACATGTTTGAGTGAACCCTGAACCAGTACAGGCTCCATCTTAAGCTCACTCTTCCTTGAAAGTGTCAGAAGCTGTTTTGTCATATCAGCAGCCCGCAGTGATGATGCAACTGCAGTTTCAAGGTATTCATTAATTTCCATAGAATTTTTTATGTTCTCCTCTCTTATAAGCACATCTACAAGGTTGAGGCTTCCGAGTATCCCCCCGAGAACATTATTGAAATCGTGTGCTATACCGCCTGCGAGCGTTCCCACTGCCTCCATTTTCTGCGACTGCACAAGCTGATTCCTTACCAGCTCACGTTCTTTCTCAATGGCCTTTCTTTCAGTAAGATCCCGTATACTGGCAAGAACAACATCTTTATCCCGCCAAAGAAGCTTCTTCAGACCCACCTCTACGAAAAATTCAGCCTGGTCAGAACAGCGAAGTGACTTCCACTCAAACAGCAACTCATCTCCATCAATAACGCGTTTCCAGTATGCGGATATGACAGCAATATCAGAATCCGGTGATGAAATATCTGTCATGTTCATGGTTAACGCCATTCCAATGTTTGTCCCGTACATAATCAGCATCCGGTTGTTTACATCAAGAATATTCCCCTCGAGGTCGTGTATGATGAACGCATCACTGGAACTGTTAAAGATATCCTTCATCTCCATCTCTGAAGCGATAAGCGCTTTTTCAGAATTGATAAGCTCTCTGTTCTGCGCCTCAAACTCCTCGTTCATAGCCTCCAGCTCTTCATTTGAAGCGGCCATCTCCTCGTTGGCCAGAATAAGCATTTTATTTTTTTCATCAATAGATTTACCCGACTCCACAAGATCATCTGTCGTAGATTTAAATCTGTCCACCAGACCCAGTGAGGATAATAGTATAATCTGAATATATCCTGCATCCATAATCCACTCTCGAAAAGGCATCGATGGTATTTTCCCCAGGACCATTAAAGTAGATACGACATTAATAATCATTAGAATGGCAAAACCTGAAAGGAAATAAACAGCAAATCTGTTTCCCCTTTTCATGTAATGTATCATAGCGGGAATTATCAATATACCATACAAAAGCATTGTATAATATCGCGTAATTCCTACCACGTTGTGCGGCAATATAATAGACAATCCTAAAAGAAGCGGAAAAACGAAAAGAGCAAAAAAACTTAAAAGGCGATGGAACAAAATACTCGTAGATCGCGTATCGAGTATTTTTCGAAAGAAGAGAGCTGAAAAAAGACCAATAAAGCCCGGGATCATAAGGGTAACAATATTCCCGAATGCCGGATGAGAAGGCCACAGAAACTGAAAGGCGAAACCTCTGAAATTGATCTGGTCGAAAAATATGCTTAGTGTAAAAAAAGAGAAATACAAATAACTACGATCACGCAGGTACAGAAAAATAAAAAAGTAGAACAGAGCCGAAAACACCTCCAGACCAAAAAGAAACCATATAAGGGGAAGATATTTATTTCTCTCCTCCATAAAAGAATTATCTGAAAATATCCGGGCGCGGAAACGGAGAGATCCGCCATTTTCGATTCTGAGGAAGTACGTCCCGTTATCACCGGCGTGATTTAAAGAGAATATGAAATTACTGTCCGAAATCTCTCTACCTGTAAAGGGGCGGCGGTCACCGGTCTTTATAACATCATAACCACCACGGCTGCCGGGATAATAAAAATCTACATAATCGAGCGAAGGGAAATTAATTTCTAGAAGCAGACGGCTCTGAATATTCCGTGAATCTTCAAGAGTGAATTTAAACCAGTAAGCTGACCGGGTATATCCGAAATTTATATTATTACTGCTGATGGTTTTCCATGCAGAAATATCTGTTTTGATAACCTTATCAAGAGTAAGTGCCCCATCCCTGTCTTCAATATATTCAAGGGATTGTGTAATATTAATCGGCAATCCCCTTTCACCGATTATAACCGGAGAGGATAACAACGGCCCGCTGCACAACAGCAGGATAGATATAGCTATGGAAAAGATTACACTAACCGTTCCCGTACTCTTTCTCTTTTTTATAGTAAATCCCCCAGGCACCAATTCACAATATTTGTAAATCATAACACCGGCAACTCATTTCAACCCGATGTTACGATAACCATTATATCCATTTATATATCTTTATCTTCATATACCGTAATGACCCGCATATGCAATGTCAAGTTTTTATCATCTGTATAATATAATATGAATAGTAAACATCCCGGCCAATTATGAAATGTTAAAAAATATGGCTCTTCCCGAGTGTTGGGATAATAATTAATTTAATTCAAAACTTCCGGCTCTCTATCCCCTGGAGGGGGCACCGGGTATATATTAATGTCAATTGTCCCAATATTCCGTAATGAGCTAAAAATATTAATTAGACTAATAACAATTTTTTTATTGCTAAATTTTATATTTTGAAAAAATATCCTATCTATAGATCGTTCTCTAAAACAGATTTCCCGGAAACGCACTATAGTAAAACATCCCCTTAGCGAGGTAATCATGGATGACTTTCTGATTTTCGACGGCATCTCTAAAAGTTTCGGGAATCACAAAGTTCTTGATAATATATCTCTTACAATAAAAAAGGGTGAGATCTTTTCTCTGCTGGGACCCAGCGGCTGCGGGAAAACAACACTCCTTAGAATCTGCGCCGGATTTGAAGAGCCTGATTCCGGAAGAGTAATACTCAACGGTGTGGATATAACAAAACTAAGCCCTAATAAAAGACAGGTCAATACCGTTTTTCAGAACTACGCCCTTTTCCCGAACCTCTCTGTTTTTGAGAACATCGCATTCGGACTCCGCGTGTCGGGCGTAAAGGAATCTGCACTTAAAGATGAAGTCTATAAATTTCTTGAACTGATACAGCTCACCGGACACGCCTCCAAAATGCCCGACAAACTCAGCGGCGGACAGAAACAGAGAGTGGCCATCGCCCGTGCTCTGATAAACAAACCCAATGTCCTGCTTCTTGACGAACCACTTGCCGCACTTGACCTTAAACTCCGCCAGAGAATGCTTGTTGACCTTGACAACATACATGACGAGGTGGGTATTACTTTTTTATACGTCACACACGACCAGAGCGAGGCAATGAGCTTGAGCGACAATATCGCCGTTATAAACGAGGGACAGGTAGAACAGGTTGGAAACCCTGCACAGATTTATGAAGCACCGCGGACAAGCTTTGTCGCCGCATTTATCGGAGATACCAATTTTTTCGAGGGTGATGTTCTTGAGGTTAATGAACCTTACAGTAAACTGAGAATCGACGGATTTACAGATGTTCTTGTTTACAACGATAAAAAAATTAAAACCGGGGATAAAGTATACATAAGTATAAGACCTGAGAAGTTTACACTCTCAGTTGAAAAACCTGTTCTATCGGATCAATATAATTTCGCGAAAGGAAAGGTTGAAGAGATAATCTATCTCGGCTATCACACAAAATACTGGATAAGAGTTAATGAATTTCTTGTAGAGACAAAAAGACTTCACGACAGATATATGCTTGATGAAAAAATGATCACCTGGGGCGACGAAATCTGGCTATCATGGCATGCCGACTACTGCTACATGCTTGAACAGTACAACTACGAGGATGAGGCTCTTCTGACACTCCCCGATGAAGAGATTATGGCCGAACTGGAAAGCGATGATATTGAGGAAGAATCCACCGGCCACCCATCAGCGGGGAACAAAAAATGATTCGAAGCAGGATAGAAAGAAAAAATGAATTTCTGCTTACATTGCCATCCATGGGGTGGCTGCTTATATTTTTTGTAATCCCGACAATACTAGTCATAGCCATGGCATTCCGTAATGCTGACCCTTATGGCGGCATTGGCGACAGATGGACATTCGACACAATACGCGATCTGAGGAATCCCAACTATCCCTCAATCATATGGCGGACACTATGGCTCAGTGTAGTATCAACAATTATTTGTATTGTCACTGCAATCCCTGCAAGCTACTATATTTCAAGGATAAGTAAAAAATTTCAGGATATAATTCTTCTTCTGATAATAGTTCCCTTCTGGATAAATTTTCTGATAAGAATTTTCGCATGGAAAGTTTTTCTGCACCCGGAAGGTTTATTTAAGCAGATACTTGTGGCTCTGCATATGGCAAGTCCCGACACTCTACTCCTTTACAGACCGGAGGCTGTACTTGTTGTTATCGTATATTCATATCTGCCATTTGCACTCCTCCCCATATATGCTGCTGCAGAGAAATTTGACTTTCACCTTATGGAGGCGGCATATGATCTTGGTGCAAACAGATTTCAGGCATTTATGAGAGTTTATCTCCCTGGAATTAAAATGGGTCTTCTTACAGCGATTATAGTTGTATTTATCCCGGCTCTGGGATCATATGTAATACCGGACATAGTGGGAGGTCCTTCATCGGAGATGATTGGGAATAAAATTGCGCAGAGAACATTCATAGACCGTAATCTCCCCCATGCCAGCGCTCTCTCTGCTCTTTTAACATTTGCAGTAATATTACCGGCAGCGATTGCTCTGACAAGAAAATTCTTTAAAGAAAAGAATTCCACATCTATAGGTATATGATATATGAAAAAAAGCCGGTTTCCTCTATATATTACAATAGCAATCCTGGTATTCTTTTATCTCCCTATTATAATTGTTTTTGCCCAGTCATTTAACTCATCACGTTTTGGAGGAGCCTGGAAGGGGTTTACTTTTGACTGGTACTACAAACTCTTTTCCGATAAAAATATCTGGCATGCCCTTACAAATACTCTTTTAATAGCTGCAAGCTCCACCTTCGTATCTGTAATACTTGGCACTATTGCTGCATTTGCGCTTTATAAATATAAAACAAAATTTCAGATAAGTCACAACATTCTGATATATTTTCCGCTTGTAATTCCGGATATATTGATGGGAATAAGTCTGCTTCTATTTTTTGTATCTCTTAAAGTCGGCCTTGGACTTGTGACAATCTTTCTTGCTCATGTTACATTCAGTATGAGCTATGTAGCAATGGTTGTTCTGGGACGATTTCAGGATTTTGATTATTCTATCATGGAGGCGGCCCTTGATCTGGGAGCTACATGGAGGACAGCCGTGTGGAAGATAATGATTCCATATCTTATGCCTGGAATCGCGGCAGGGGGACTTCTTGCTTTTACACTTTCACTTGATGATTTTGTTATTACTTTTTTTGTATCGGGGCCTGATTCTACAACTCTTCCCCTTTACATATACAGCATGATGAGACATGGATCACCATCAGTGATAAATGCTCTCTCCGTACTGATGGTTGCATTTACATTTGTAGTAGTATTTATCAGTAAAAAACTTCTGGAGGCAAAGGAATGAGAAAACTTATCTCTGCAGCAGTCTTAATAGTCATTGTTTCAGCATCTATACTTTCATGCAGTAAAGGGAAACAGACTCTTCATATTTACAACTGGGCGGATTATATGAATCCCGCTGTAATAGCAAAATTTGAAAAAAAATATAACTGTACAGTTGTAATGAACTACTTCGATTCAAACGAAGCCCTCTATGCAAAACTTAAGGCAGGAGCATCAGGATACGACATTCTCTTCCCGTCAGGCTATATGGCGAAGATCATGTACGAACAGAAAATGATTAAAGAGATAGATCACTCCAAATTAAAAAATCTGAAAAATCTGGATACTCCTTTTATAAAAAAAGCTCTCGATCCGGAACTGAAATACAGCGTTCCATACATGGTAACCTACTGCGGTATTGCATATAACAAAAAGAAGGTGAAGAACTTCAAACCCTCATGGTCAATGTACGACCGCACAGATATCGCAGGACGTATGACACTGCTCAATGATTTGAGAGAGGTTATCGGAGCCGCTCTGAAATTTAACGGCTACAGATACAACACTGTTAACGATACAGAACTTGAAAAAGCAAAAGATACCGTCATCAGATGGAAAAAGAATATCGCAAAATTTGATGTGGACGAGGCAAAACGCGGATTATCATCGGGAGAATTCTTTCTTATACAGGTTTATAATGGAGATGCTATTCAGCTGATGAAAGAAAATGAGGATATAGCCTTTGTTCTTCCCGTGGAAGGAACATCAATAAGCCAGGACGATTTCGTAATACCTGAAAGTTCAAAAAACACAGAGCTTGCATATGCTTTCATAGATTTCCTTCTTGAACCGGAGAACGCGAAAGATAACATGGAGTTTGTTTATTATCTCTCTCCGAATCTTGAAGCTCAAAAACTTATGAGTAAGGAATTTATGTCCGACCCGGCGATCAACCCTCCGGCGGATGTACTTAAAAAATGCGATTATCTTATGGATCTCGGCGCAAACAATATTAAATACTCAGAACTATGGGATAAGATTAAATCATCAAAGTAGAAGAGGACTAATGGATACATTCGTTTTATAGCTATTAACGATTGAATTAGTTCTTTGTCATTCCGACTTGAGCGATAGCGGAATGCCGGCGACCGAAGGGAGATCTTCGATAATCTCCCAAATGATGCATTGTTAATGAGATTCCGGTATTCGCATAAATTGAAGTTGCAAAACCGGAATGACAAAAAATGGTCTAATCAATTCGTAAACTGCTACAAATTAAAAAAAGACAAACAATATTATAAACAGGACAACCAAAATGAAAACAGAATCTCTAAGTTCACTGAAAAAAATCTTCGCTGCTTCGCTTACTTTCATCCTTTTAATCTGCGGTGGAACAGCGGCACATGCACAGACTAAAGCAAGCACGCTGCTCGGCTACATTGTAATTCCCGATGCAGGAAAGACTCTGGAACAGTTTGATAAAATTGCAGGCACAATCGATCCGGAGCGATTCAAGCCGGGATCTTTTAAAATGCAGGTGGGAATGATGCTTGGTGACCCGGCACTGGAAAATATCGATCGCACAAAACCATCGGTGATAATGTTTTTCTACAATCCCTCTAATGAAAAGAATGCACAAAAAGGGGTAAATGATCTGGCTGTTGCGGTTCTGCTCCCTACAAAAGACAAAACACTTTACAAAAGAACATTCGATGCCATGGGACTCGCAAATGAAACAAATGGCGATATAGCAATCATAAGCAATAAAAAAACATCCCTCACATGCGCCCAGAGAGAGATGAAGCTCTATCGGAAAATTGCCGCCCAGACTACAGCATGCGATGTCCGGGTGCTGATGAAAATCGACAGCATAATGTCGGTGTACAACACAGAAATTACAATGCTCATGAAACAGATGCAGGCACTAACCTCCGGCAGTACAGAAACTTCAGGACTGAATGAGCAGCAGGCTTCATTTTTATCTATTGGAAAAATTATAATTTATGTAATGCTTGACCTTACTGCTCAATCGAAGGATTATCAGATGGATTTATCTTTTAATGAAAAATCTATTTTGATTTCAAGCGAGCATTCCACTATTCCCGGATCGGCACTGAGCCGTTTTTTCGATGGAAATGCACCTGCGGCCAATAAATGTCTCGCACTTCTCCCGGAAAAAGATCAGCTTACCTATGCAGGTTATTTCGACATGAAAAGGTTCAGAGATCTAGTGGACAATCTTTTAGCCGAAGCAATTAAACGTGACCCTTCACTGAAAAAAGATATTAACGAAGCTCTTCTTGATGCATACAGAAAATATACCGAACTTTACCTGGGCGAATTTGCCGTAACATACGGATTTGATAATAACGGTCAGCTCCAGATGCACCTTGCCGCAGCTACAGATAAAACAAACGATGACTTCTTTGCCGCAAACGAAAAGTTTATGACAATTTATAAAGAGACAATGAGTAAAGTCGGCGGCGATGCAGCAGGTTTCTCCGATTACAATGTACAGAAAAATTTCCGTAAAAGCGGCGGCGTCGATGTACATCGATACGTTGTCAAAATGGACAGCTCAAAATTAAAAGATGATGAAAAAGCAATGATGCAGAAAATGTTCGGAAAGGAGTTCACTACCGAATATGCAGTTGCTAATGGATTCATTGTCGCATCAACCAGTCCAAAGATACTCGACAAAATTATCGCAAATACAATCTCAGGCGGAGGAAAAATAGAACTTCTCTCTATGAAGGCTTTCGGAACCGGGATGGATTCCTATGTTGATTTTGACGTTGTCAGTTTCTTTGAGAAAATATACGAGCAGACTGTAAGCATGAAAGCCGGTGAAAAAAATCCGGATGCGGATAAGACTATGAGTATGCTGAAAAAACTCCGCCTTGAGGACCGGACTATATTATCTTCTTCAAAATACAGCAAGGGCAGCTCATTCAATAAATATCAGATATCGATGAAGATGATTACCGACATTGCAAAATTCGTTAATGAGCAGAAAAAACAGTCAATGATACAGGAACAGTCAGTAGAGATTCCATCGGAAAGTGAAAACGAATAAATAGTCTTAGTGGAAAAGCTGTCATTCCGGTTTCGCAGCTTCAGTTCTTGCGAATACCGGAATCTCATGCCGAGATTATATGCATATAATACTTTTCCTTGTAACAATATTTACTCTATGCGATTCCGGTATTTGCACGCTTGGATGTTGCAAAACCGGAATGACGCAATCTTAATAATTCAAATTTTTGTAATTCTCAAAAATTCTACTCCGACTTTATCCCGTTGAAAATTATATCGAGAACAGTTTTTATAAGTTCACTGAGAGTTGTATCTGTAAATGAGGTACTCTTCTTTTCATCCAGCATAATTATTCCGTCAATGGTTCCCCACATCGCAATGGCAGTTTTCCATGTATCAATGGGCCTGAAAGTTTTATCACGAACACCCTCCTGTAATATTGAATCTATTACACGGAGGATCTCCCTTGCTTTTTCCTCAAGCATTGGAACCATATTAAAATTTTTAAAAAACTCCTTCTGCCCCAGATGCAGAACAGCTGTGATTTCGTATAATTCATTGTGCTCCATATAGAAACGGTAATATGATTCTGCAATTGCTTCTATTTTCTGCCAGGGCGACAATCCCGGCCGTGTTAGAGATCCCGTAAAAAGATCGCGGAGAACCTCGATCCCCATATCATTTAGAGCCCGATATATATCTATTTTTCCTTCAAAATAATTATAGAATGCGGCAGGTGAGAGATCTGAGTGATCCGTAATCATTTCTATTGTAGTACTCTGATAGCCATATTCGGAAAAAAGATGTTTTGCCGATGAAAGAATCGAATTGCGCCGATCCTGTTTTGCCTCTTCTGTTCGAGCCCTTCGTTTCATGAATCCTCAATTTAAAAACTTATTATATTTTTGTACATGTTTTTACGCATCAAAAGTTGTTTCACTCCTCATCCTTTGATTGGGGAGGTCGGGTGGGGGTGAATAGTTACTGATTTAATTAGAACTTTCAGACACCCTCCCCTAACCCCTCCCATCAAAGGGAGGGGAAAAGTGACTTATTATACAATCCCCTATTTTTCGCATATCGCAAAACACAGAGCTCTAAAACTTAAAAATACCATTTTCAAGCTAATAAAAACGGAACCTGCTCCTTTGAAAACTAAATTATTATAAATATTTTGAAAAAGTACCGCCAGACTGTAAATTAATTTGACTTTCTAATGTATATATCTAAGTTAAGTAAATGGGTATTTACTTATATCCATCATTATCCGTATAGTCATTTTTTACCACGGATTATGAAAAATACATAGCTGCTCAAAAATCGGCACGGCGATAAGCAATTTTGCTGCCTGTTTATGAATGGTTATAAAACTACAGTTTCCAAACTCCAGGAGGATGTCATGAGTTTTAAATCGGTTCTATCCCGCTATAAGTTTAAAAAACGTCATATATTTTATGCTATAGTCATAATTGCTATTGCAGCTTATGTAACAATAACAGTTCCATTCGGCAGTTACGATCTTATGCCAGCTAAGGGCAACGCAGCTGTGCAGGGGTATTCCTACGGTGTTCCCCTTGACCCCACAAGTCCCTGGCCTAAATTCCGCGCGAATGAACTGCAGAATGGACGCAGCAGTGTAATTCCTAAAGTTGATTCATCGGCTAAGCCATGGACATACCAGACAGGAAAAGGGATTTTCAGTTCACCCGTAGTTGACAAAGACGGAACAGTATATGTCGGTTCTGCCGATCAGAAGTTTTATGCCATTAGAAAAAACGGTCAGATAAAATGGATTGTAAAAACCGATGAGATTATAGATTCATCTGCACTGCTTGATGATAAAGGCAATATTTATTTCGGTTCCGGCGATCAGCATATATACTGTGTTGAACGTGAAAGCGGCAAAGTGCTCTGGAAATTTAAAGCACATTCTGTCGACGAGGTACAGAAGGAATTCGGAATTAAAACATACAACGTAGCCTGGTTTGAAGGCAACATTTCAATGCTTAAAGACGGAACGATCCTTGGTGCTAATGACAATTACCTTGTTTATGCGGTTAACCGTGAAACAGGAAAAAGAACAAATCAGTTTTTCGGAAACGAGATGATCTGGTCTGCTCCTGCAGTTAACATCAACACAGGGCGAATATTCTTCGGCACGACTTTTATGGCTCAGAAAAATATCTTCTGTTATGATTCCGCAAGCGGTAAACAGCTCTGGACAACGGGCGGACTTGGAACTGTTGCTGCCACAATTCTGCTTACAAATAATAATAAAAATGGCGCATTAATTGTCGGAGGATTTGACGGATTTGTTCGCGCCATTGCACAGGATAGCGGAAAACAACTCTGGAAGTTCGGAACACGCGATCACATCTATGCATCTGCAGCTCAATTATCTGATGGAACGATTATTCAGCCATCAGCTGACGGAACTGTCTATGCTCTTGATCCGAAAACCGGGAAAGTTAAATGGGCATTTGACACTCTTGAGCCTATCCGTTCATCACCTGCAGTTGACGGAAAGGATACAATATATGTCGGATCCGGCGAAGGACGTTTATTCTGTATCAATCCTGATGGAACGCTCCGATGGGCGTACCGCTGCATAACCGATGACCGTAACGACCTGAACGCTTCACCGGCCCTTGGAAATGAAGGTGTATATGTAGCCGGAGAGAGCGGTGGAATATTCTATGTGCCATACGATTATCCTCTTTCTGCTGCCGGAAAAAAAGATCCGCTATGTACCCTCGGACCAAAGGAAGACCTTCCCGAAGAGGGAACTTTTATGATCTTTACAACCCGTTTCGGCGCACTTCAGCTGAAAACACCCGATGTAATCGATGCCAACGAGCCTTTAACATTTTCTCTCTTTGTTAGAAATGACGATGATACAGTTTTATCTGCAATTGACCGTGACAGTATAAAGGTAACGGTAACAGGCTCTCCGAAGATGATGATTGCTGTATCGGCTAACAGGCGTTTCATCTCACTTGTTCCTCAGGAGACATGGACAGCACCAGCCGGCGGAACAATTACAGTTAATGTTAAAGGAACCTGGACCGGTAAACTTTCACGCTTCGGAATGAAATTTTTCGGCGGATCGAAGGGCGGTGATATCGACCAGACTTATACATTTAAGGTTGCTCCGCGCACACCGGGTGTTATGCCATACAAAATTCCTGTAAAAACAGGAGATCCATCTGCGTCTTTTGAATTTGCAAGACTTGCGGCTCCTCTTCCGACAATGCTTCCATCGTGGAATCAGATAGGATTTGATTCACTACATTACCTCGCAGGAGCTGTTGAAGGGAAAGGAAACCGTGCGTTATTCTGGGTAATCGGCGGTAAACTTGAGAATGGTGTTACAGTTATTGATCCGACCCTTGAAGTACGGTATCCTGTAATGCTTGATTACGACGGCGGACTTGTTACATTTTCAAACTACGAAGGATTTAAAATAAATTTTGTCGGCTCATGGGACATGCCATTCGGACTCTACCGCCATGCATCAAAGGCCGATCCTGCAACAGGAAGAATTCTCACACGGGCTGCATTTAACGGTGTTGCACTTTGCGACGATATTGAATTTTACGGCAAAGGCCTGAAGCTTATGGGAATGTCGGAGTTTGACACTGGTAAAATGGCAATCTACGGCGGCATGAATCTTTCTCAGCGTGGAAACGGTTATACAAATGCACCGGCCGGTACAGGATCAGCATCATTCTCTGTCGGCGAAACATCTGCATCAGTTGAAATCAAAGGTGGAACACTGAAGAAAGGAGAGCATGTATACAGTCTGGTACTTGTCAACGACACTACCGGTATGCCTTTCCCTCTCTATTACACAAAGAAAACGGTTGTTGAAGCCAGTGACAAGGGAATAGTTACCAGGGTAACAGTAAGTTACAATAAAGATGAAGTGAAGGGAAAAATACGTGGATACTATATGGTTGATACATATCCCGCAGCCCGGGCAAATCTTCAGAGATAAATAAATTGTTTTTTTAAACTCAACTTCTCGGGAAGGCCCCCTAAATCCCCCGGAGGGGGACTTAAAAGACAAAGTTTATAAATAATAATGTTTTTTAAGAATCAATTTACGGATACTATGTTAAAGCCCCCCTCCGGGGGGTTGGGGGTCGGGAGAGTTCGGAGGAGGATGATAGTTTTTATTTCAAGATAGCGTTTATTAAACATCATTCAGTCCGAATACAATATGCAAACATCAATTAGATTCAAAGGAGTATTATATGATATTTCAATTCACTACACCACCAGAGATGACTACTGCAATTACCGATGGACTTTTCGGGTTACTCGCGTTCTATCTTGCACATCTTCTTAAAAATTCAGTTTCACTGCGCATAAAAATCTGGAAGTATGTCTTTGCCGGAATTGGTCTTTCCGCAATTCTTGGTGTTCCCGCTCACGCATTCTATCAGATTGCGGGATTAAACCCGCCGAATCTTCAGGCGCAGACATATTACTGGGCTTTTCTCGGATTTTCACTTTTCCTAATGGCGTCGCTTCTTGCAGTTGCAGTTCTTTATGATCTTTCCGGAGAGAGTTCCCTTAAACGGAATATCAAAATTATGACAGTACTTGGTTTGTTATTCTACCTTCTGTATCTCGTTGTTGCGGTCTTTCAGATTATAGCAGGATATTTTATCGTTTTTATAGGTTACTCGGCAATTATTATGCTCTTTGCACTTGCTGCATATATCGTCATGGCACTGCGGCGGAAAAACAGTTCCATGTTCATAATTGTTGCGGCAATCCTCGGGGCGATATTCGCAAATCTTGTTCAGGCCTCCGGTGCTGTTTCATTTACTGCAATATGGAAATTTGACAGCAACAGCGTTTATCATTTTATCATGATGGGTTCACTGCTTCTTTTTTATCGCGGAGTGAGAGAAGATGCATAAACAGATCTTATCTCTATAGGAAACGGAGCTAACTCAACAGTATGAATTTTAAACAGTTGTCATTCCGGCATTGCAACTTCAATTATTGCAATGCCGGCGACCACAGGAAGATCTTCGAAAATCTCCTGATTAAATCAAGCGTATGAGATACCGGCATTACGTTACACTTCAGCCGGTATGACAGTGAGTATACATTTTGGTCAGTCCCGTTTTTTTGCACTAAACCGTGATATTAAAAAATAATCCTAAACATTATAATTTAACAACCTCTCACCGGAAAAAACATAAAAAATGATCAACGGCGTTTATTCTATACCCGGTAGAATATTCCCTGCTTTCTTAACCATAAATTTATTCCAGATTCTTTTAAACTGAATCATCATTATGTAATATATAATTCCCCAGAACATAATACTTTCCGGATGATTCGGTTCTCCCCGCACTGTAAACTCTGAAAAATCAAATGCAATCTGCGAGAATCCGAGTTTAGGGACAGGAACCAGAAGAGAGATACTTGAAAGCAGAAGAATCATAACGGAGATAAAAGGGATCAAAATCAGTTGAAGCATCCGGTCAGCCTTTTTTTTACTGTCCCCGGTAATTGTATTCTGCATCTGTAAGTTCTGAAAAAAAGTAAATATAAATATTGCAACAATGAGATAACTCCCCGTAGCATAGGCAAATGCTGCAAAAAAGATAAAGTAAAACAGGCCGAATCCTGTTAAGGCCATTACCGTAACAGATCTTTTTTCTGAAATCTGTCCTGCAACTCCAAGTCCCACACTTGCATGTCCGAATAAAAACTGGAAAAACATTCCCACAGAAAGACCGTTTACAATATTTTTATCCAGCAGCATCATTTTGTCGGGAATTATCCAGGTGAGAATAAATGTTCCAATCATTATGTAATCTCCCGGCAGAAAACGGGAGAGTAATATATTAACGATAGGCAGTTTCAACACTCTTAACAACTCAAAAAATTTCATGATCGCTTCCTATCGTTTTATTATAACAGCTTTTATAATCTTTTTATGAACATACTAAAAGCCCTGATAAAAAATTCTCCCATCACTGAAACAGCTTACCCATATCATCATCCCACTTAAAGGTATTCAGTATCCATTTTGTTTTAGGCTTGTAGAATATAAATTCCCACCTTGTGATATGCCGTTCGTATTTTATTACATATACATATTTAATAAAAGTATCCTTGATCTCTTTTTGATCAATAAGAACATATTCCAGTGAAGAACCAAAACGGACTTTAACCTGTTCCAGCTGACTGGTAGTCTGATATTCAAGAATATCTATTTCTGATTCAGGCAGGGGCCAGTGTTTTTTTATTATTGTAAATGCCTCTTTTAATTTTTCCTCTTTAACCAGTTTCATAATACTATCGGAAATGGTTTTTGTTTCCATTTTATCCACTCCAGGATTTGTCTCCTGCGAGTACAAAGAAGAACTGAGGAAGAGAATACAGACAATAAGAAATATTGGTTTCATTATGTTGCTCCTGAATTTAAAGTGAAATACAACTTTGCATATAAGACACGATATAGAGCTACAGAAGAAAGATCAAACGCCATTTTTAAACTGGTTAAAAATTTGAAGAACATATCAATATTGTTAGACTATTACTGGTTTGAATTTTAATAGTTGGATATTTGGAATATGTCTGTAGTGTTTATCATTTGCTGTTAGAAGAATTTCGGAATTGTTTATGCATGTTGCAGCGATCAAAGAATCTGCCAATTCCATGGAGTGACTCAAGAAAAATTCCTCAACATAAATCATCGCCCGCGTGGAGATATCTTTATTTAGCTGAATAATATTTACATCCCATCTTGCAAGCTGTTTTAAAAAAATATTAAGCTCCTGCTTATTACGCATTCCCTGTACAAGTTCGATATATGTAACAACAGAAATATTGAATGGTATATTTGAATGGATAATTTTTTTTGCACTCAAATTACCGCGCAGTTCCCAGATGATTACATCAGTATCGATTATCAAAATTTTCTTCCTTTTCTAAGAGAACGAACATGCACATCAACATCTTCTGTTTCTGCATGGTTTTTCCATATTCCGAATATTTCATCCTTAAGAATATCCGCTTTGGTCTCAACATTGTATGGAACAAGTCTTGCCATTTTTTTACCGCGCAAAGTTATTATAACTTCCGTCCCTCGTGACGCCTGTTCAATAATCTGAGTAGGACTCCCTCTCAGTTCCTTCGCAGAAATTTCCATAATATACTCTCCGGCAAATGTGCTCACTACAAGTAAGCACTTAATTTAAACTTTGTCAACTTTTTTATTTCAGGTGGCTATATTTTCACATCATAATTTACTAACTGATAAATAATATAGATTTTTAACGTCTTCTGCATTGATTACTCATAAAATGTATCATTTAGAAATTTCACGGACATATTATTTTTAACTTCGGAAAATAATACTTCATTCTCTTAGGATCGCGGGTTAGAATACTCCACCCCATTACAGATGCATGAGCTCCAATAAAAAAATCCGGGAGAGCTGTAGTTTTTTTACCCTCATTTTTACGATAACTTAAAAAAACTTTTCCAGCAAGAAATAAAGCATCTTTGGGGATCTCATCGTAATACAGAGGCAGAGTTTCCAGTATACTATCAAACAATTCAATTTCTTTATATCCCATTGATACTTCTGTGTAGATTACCGGATTTATAAAGAGCTTTGATTTATTCAATAAAAGACTCAACTGCCCTAATGACCACCCAGACCATTCCGGATTATCTGTAAATATATCAATAAGTATATTTGAATCAACCAGCGTCGAAGCCATCTTATCCTCTCGTCAATTTCATAATCTCATCTGTGCTGAGACCCGAAGATGCCGAACCCCGGAATTTTTCAAAAGGATTAGAATTTCTTGTTTCAATTTTCTCAATATAAATTTTACCGTTTTTTTCTTTAAATTCAATCTCAGTATTAGGTAAAATCATATATTTCTCTCTAATTTCGAGAGGTATTGTCACCTGACCTTTACTTGTTATTTTCATATAGTATTACTCCATACAGTAAGAGTAATACTATATGAAAAAATAGTCAAGAATAAATACTGAAAATGGAAAGTAGTTATGAAAAGAATGACTGAATTCCAGAGTGATTTTAGATTTCAAAAAACCCGGCTTGACAAATTATCGCAATATATTCTCAGTAAACTCTATTTTAAAAAAATCATGGACGGCGGGAAATTCATAATGGCTCAGATTGTTAAAATATTTAAAATAGAATCATTTGCTAACCTTCTCAAAGAAATTGCGGTTTATATTTCCGCGATAATTCTCTGGATCTACCTGTGGTTCTGTTATCATACTTCAGACCTGGTTTATACCGGTCAGATTGATGCGTCACTTCGCGACACATGTGATGCGGGAATCAGTATGATCTATCTTTTCTGGCACGATGAGTTTATGCTGGTAGCACTGTCAACTTTCTCAGAACGTCTCCGTCCTAGAAGCATTGTTACAGGAACACAATTTGGCGGTCTTGTCTCGGCCAGATTCTCACGGGCACAGGGAATACATACAATATTTATTGATAAATCAGAATCGCGAGAACAAAGAATTTCACGCATCGAAAACGGCCTGCGCCTGCACCCTAAGATGGGTATTGCCGCTGATTATGGAGCTCCATGGTTTACCGCGCGCCCCACATCAATGCAGATTGCACACGAAACAGAAAGCCTCATCGTCCCTGTACACGTAGAATCCAGACGAAGTATTATATATAAACCGGGCGGTGCCAGTGCAATTGTGCCTCTGCCATTCAGTACATATACCTTCCACGCATCGACACCAATTTGTCCTACACCTGAACAGGCAAAATCTGATGCAGGAGTTGATGACGATGGAGCAAGGATACTCAATCGTGTTCTTAACGATCTGAGAAAAAAAAACTTATCGGACATTGGAAAACCAGTTTGTAACGATGCTTAAACCATACTTTACTTATATCGAATACACCCTCATTGTTTTCTCACGGCCGCGTATATTAATTAGACCTATTGACCTGGCATGTATATCTTCACTGATTTTGTTTTTTAAATCTTCAGAAAAAATTATCTCTTTTTGAAGCTTCTTTGTAGCCGATTCCAGCCTACTTGCAATATTTACAGTGTCGCCGATTACCGTATATTCCAATCTATTTTCACTCCCCAGGCTCCCCACAATTACCGGACCGTAGTGTATTCCGATACCTATTCTTATTTCGCTTAAACCTGCATTATTTCTTTTTAAATTTAATTCTTTCAGTGCAGATGACATTTCTATCGCAGTCTTTACGGCATTGTCAGCGTCGTCAATGCCCGTTGATGGCGTGCCGAAAGTTGCCATAATTCCGTCACCGATAAACTTGTCGAGAGTCCCATTGTTTCTGAAAATAATATCAACCATAATTGTCTGATACTCTTTTAAAAACGATACAATTTCTTCAGGTGATTTATCATTGCAGTAACTGGTAAAATCTCTTACATCGCTGAATAGCACCGCAACATCCTGAAGTTTTCCTTTTTCGCTATCCATCTGCTCATTAAGCAGCATAAGCTCATCGCGGACTTTAGGAGAAAAAAACCTTCCCAACTGATTTGATACCGACTCATTCTTAATTGCCAGGTAGATTGTTTTCTTCATTTTTCCCGAGAAAACTATCAATCCGATACCTATTGCAGCAAATCCGAATATCATTGTAAAAACAAATTCAGGAGAAACACCGTTTCCTAAATTATGCAGAGTATAACTGGATGAGATTAAAGTTCTTCCACAATAAAAAATATAAGCAAAGTGCCCCAAATAACCAAGAATGCCTCCGGTCATTACAATAATTATATAAATCTGTTGAATCGCAAAACTGTTATATACTAATATTATCCAAAGTGCCGTCTGATACAAAGGCCCTTTTATCATATAAGCTGGATTAACCGATGTACCGCCAACTGAGAGGTACCAGATAACAGGGAGTATTGTTACAACTATAACATCAAGTATAGATCCAACTATTCCAACAGGTCGGACAAATATTTTTCTTTTTAAAAAAAATACAGAGAAAACACAAATCATAACTGAAATGATAATCACTGACGCAACCACTGTTGTTTCAAATTTACTTTTCGATAAAAATATTGCTCCCGGTAAAAGTATAAACAAAATAATTGACAATCTGAATCCTATCGTTACATTCAATGCTGTTATTTCTCTTTCTAACATCAACTTATCAACAGACTGCATATAAATCCTCACTTATATTGTATAATTAAATAATAACAGTTTTTAAAATGAAAAAATTTCATGAAGATTTTACTGAATGTCTCTAATGTAGAATCATCTTAAAATTTAGTCAAATAAAAGATTTAATTTGCTGCTTGACATACCGGTTTAGGAATCGCGAAAGTAAATCATCCTTTTAGAATTGGAAGAGTATCATAGTTCGTCAATAAAGTAGTGTTTAATAAATAATATTAGTATAATTTAAGGGAATACAACATGTCAGAGATATTCGACACAGTTATAGACAGAAGAAATACCGGTTCAGAAAAATGGGACAAGGTCGATCAGCTTTTCGGTGGAGAAAATCTTCTGCCTCTATGGGTCGCCGACATGGACTTCCGCACTCCGCCGGAGGTGCTGGGTGCTCTTGCTCAGAAAGCCACGCATGGCATATTCGGATATACATCATATATGGACTCCACATACAATTCTGTTATAAACTGGTTTTCACGGAGGCACGGCTGGGAGATCAAAAAAGAGTGGATACAATTTTCGCCGGGAGTTGTCCCTGCGATAAATCTTCTTATACAGACATTCACTGATCCGGGCGATGGAGTAATCATCCAGAGACCGGTGTATCACCCATTCGCCCGGGTAATAGAAAATAACGGAAGACGTGTACTGAATAATCCTCTCCGTCAGAATAATTCAGGTATTTACGAAATCGATTTCCAGCATCTGAGAGAGCAGGCTAAGAAACCTGCTGCAAGGATGATGCTTTTGTGTACACCGCATAATCCAGTTGGAAGAGTCTGGAGTATGGAGGAGCTCCTTGAAATAATCAGTATCTGCCGCGAAAATAACATACTGCTCATTTCCGATGAAATTCACTGTGACCTTATCTTCAATAATCACAAACATATACCTCTTCACACTCTAGCTCATGATTTTAAAGATAATGTAATTACATGCACCGCCCCCAGCAAAACATTTAACATTGCGGGACTGCAGATCTCCAACACCATTATTTCAGACGAGGTAAAATTTAAAAAATTCCGGAACTCTCTTATGAAGGCGAGCATGCTCGATCCGAACAGCTTTGCAACTGCAGCGATGGAAGCGGCTTATAACTCCGGAGATCAGTGGCTGGATAATCTGCTGACATACCTGAAGGGAAATTATGATTTCTTAAAAGCATTTGTTTCGTCCAATCTGAATAAGGCTGAAGTTATTGATCTTCAGGGAACATACCTGGCATGGATTGACTTCAGAAAATATAATCTCAGCACGGATGATCTCGATAATCTATTTATAAAAAAGGCATCCGTTGCGCCAAGTCCGGGTTATGTATTCGGTCCCGAGGGTGCGGGATTCATGCGATTTAATCTTGCCTGCCCGAGATCTGTTCTGGAAGAGGGGATGAAACGGGTTGCAGAGGCATTCCGGGATTTATAATGCTTTTTAAATAGTTGTAATAAGCTCATTCCTAAATGTTGGGTTAATTGACAGTCCTGCCCCCTGTCCCCCAGAGGGGGCACGCATGAGGGAAATTATTAGTGAATTTATGAAATGATAAGAATAAAACTAACAGCGATATAACTGGTATACTCGGTGCCCCCTCCGGGGGATAGGGGGCAGGAAGGTTTGAATTAAATTAATTATTATCCCAACATTCCGGAAAGAGCCGATATAATAAGCTTCAGACAAAACAGACTGCCACGGCATTACATACCTCGCAGTGACAATATTTGAATCATCCTCCACCGAAAAACTCAGACACAGATTTTATCTTATCTGCGAAAACCATTGAAAATGATATATCCGTCAGCTTGTAGGCGCCTCTCCCGGCTTCATAGGTATACTCTAGAAAAAGATTATATAAACCGCCATCGGCATCATCCTTCAGTGTAATCATAAATATAAATGCCTGCCCGTCGCGCAGGTATTTTATTCTCTCAAGAGTAAGTCCGTTTTTTCTGCTGTCGTACAAAAAAAGCCCGAACTTATCTATAAGCCTTACCCCGGAACTACCATCCCTGATAATGCCCTCAAGACATTTTCTGATTTCAGACTCTCTTTCGGGATTGTTGGAGATAATCTTCTTTAAAAACAAAGATTTACAGCTCGAAAGCTCCCCCTCCCCCACATCTGCCGCCAGTGGCAAACTCATGAGTATAATAAATAAAAACACAATGAGATTCTTCACAATAAACACTCCGCGCTTAACTTCTTTGAAGATTTAACCGATTATAAATATATGGAAAACCGTCTGTTTATTAAACTATTGGTACTTTCTCGAATCAGCCGGCCGGAATGATTTGCTGATTCGAATTTTACTGCCAATAATAATTAAATACTGAAACCGGCTTCTGGCAAGATAATTTTAATGAAAAAACGAAATATAATAATATACATAACTCTCATCATGGTGATTTTCTCGCCGTTCTTCTACATTGTCTACGCATATAATGTGAGCTATAATCTATTCCGGAAATCGGAGAATATACGACAGCCCCTTGCGACGGCAATTTATGACAGAAACGGCCAGCTTATTTCATATCTCTATGATGAATACAGAAACTATGTAAGAATAGATGAGATTCCCGAAACTGTTATAAAATCATTTCTCGCGGCGGAGGACAGTTCATTCTACAGACACTCGGGATTTGATCTATCAGGGATTACACGGGCACTCTTCATTGACATTATAAGCGGCCGTTTCCGCCAGGGTGGATCTACAATTACCCAGCAGCTGGCTAAGCAGATATTCGCCGGGAAAGAGAAGAGTGTTAAAAGAAAACTTGTCGAGCTGTTCCTTGCCAGAGAGTTTGAAAAGAAATTCACCAAGGACCAGATACTGGAGATGTATCTCAACCAGATTTATCTTGGACATGGCGTTTACGGAGTAAGTGCCGCAGCTGAGTTTTATTTTCAGAAATCTCTGAAAAATATCGACATCATTGAAGCTTCACTCATAGCAGGTATACCTTCAGCACCGGAGAGATTCTCTCCTCTGAAAAATCCCTCTGCTGCTTACGACAGATCTCTTGGGATTATTTTCAATCTCATCTCATCGGGCTACATAGACAAAAAAGATGCCGCTGACAAATTCAATTCTTTCTGGCTGCAATACAGTGAAAGAATTAAAACTGAATTTCCCGAAGCAGGAATACGGAAAGAAAGTGCCGGAGAGGCGCAGTGGTTTACAGAATATATCCGTCGTGAGCTTATCGCGGAATATGGAGAGGACACCGTTTACAGAGGCGGACTTAAAGTTTATACCACACTCGATCTGTCTTATCAGAAGGCTGCGGAAGCAATACTCGAGAAGTCTCTGGAAAAACAGAATATTACCGTATCATCAATTAACCGCAGTGAGATTTTAAAAATCGACACTGATCTTGCGGAGAGAGCTGCAGAGAAGGCAAAAATTAAATCCGCGATAAAAAACGAGTATATAAAACAGACCGTAAAATTTAACAAAGAGATGTACAGCGCTCTGACAGACGAACTCCTCCTTACATCACTTATAACAGGAGCAGAGACAACCTCATCAGTGATAACAAAACATTCCGATGGTTACGAAAATCTTCTCAGGCAGTCCAGAGCAGAGGGTGCTCTGGTCGCTCTTGATCCGTCAAACGGCGGCATCCTTGCCATGGTCGGAGGAAGCACATTCAATCCGGTAAACCAGCTTAACAGAGCGGTACAGAGCAGGAGGCAGCCGGGATCAGCATTCAAAGCCTTTGTCTACGGTGCTGCAATTGAAGGGAAGAATATAACAGCTGCTACATCATTTCAGGATATACCTCTTACATACAGAGGGGGGAAAAAATCATGGACCCCGTCAAACTACGATAAGGATTATTCGGGGAGAGTCCTTACACGCAAGGCTCTTGCTCTATCACTCAACATTGTCTCTGCAAAAATTTATGATTTAGCCGGAGGGGAAAGTATTGCGAAATTCGCATCAAGAATGACAGACGTCGAATACAAACGGTTCCAGCTTGATCCGACACTTTCCCTTGGAACAACTGAGCTTACACCTCTGGAAATGGCAAAGGGATTTGCCGTTTATGCAAACAGAGGAATTTCCATGCCGGTAGTATCAATAACTAAAATTGAAGATAAATACGGCAAAGACATTCTAAAACAACCGCAGAAGTCTAAACCACTGAGAGCAGTTTCCGAAGAGAGCGCATTTATAATGACAAGCATGATGCGCGATGTCGTAGACTCGGGCACAGCCTCATATGCAGTAAGAAGGGAAGCAGGATTCAGACTCCCCTGCGCAGGGAAAACCGGCACAAATACAGATTTCCGTGACGCATGGTTTATCGGATATACACCCGGTATTGTCGCAGCCGTATGGGTCGGATGTGAATCACCAAGTTATTCGCTTGGCCGGGGGCAGAGCGGTGCATCCGTAGCGGCGCCAATATGGGGATTGTTTATGAATGAAGTTTATAAAAACCGTACCAGGGTCGAATTCCCCGGAAAGCCCGCAGGATTGTCAGTGAGTAGTATATGTTCAATTTCAGGCGATATCCCCGAGAAAGGATGCCCTACGCGAAATGAATATTTTCTTCCCGGTACCGGATCCGGAGCAAAATGTGACGGACTTCACGGCAGGCTCTCGAACATCAAGGAACTTATAACCAGAGAAAAGAAAACCATGGACGGGAAAAACTTCACCAGACTTTTTGAAGAAAAAAAAGAAGGACAGGAAGAACAGGATAAAGAGAGTAAAGCAAAAGAAGAAACTGAAAGTTTCTTCTTTTATGACTGATTAATATTCGGGCGGCACAACAACGCCCCCTTTCGAGGGCGTTGTTGTGCCGCAGGCAGCCCTGCGGGGCCGGGAAGGGGCTACCGCCCCTTAGACCCCGTACAAACAGAAAAATGATTACCAGTTGTTCGAGGTCTTTAACGGCAGAAATCTAAAAAATACTTACCGGTGGTTAATATGCAGGTCTTCTGTTCAAATTGCAATACAGCGCACGATGTTACATATGCTCAGGCAAATAACAGCGATACATCTGTTATTGCCTGCAGAAAGTGCGACAAGAAAATAAAATTCCAGTTCTGTCCGCACTGCGGTGCATTTTACTCTGTTACATTTTCAAATATAAAACATGGCCGCTATAAATTCAGCTGTAAAAGATGCAAAAAGGATTTTGCAATTGAATTTAAACAGGAGGATATTACTCTCCCTGCTCCGGAACCGGTGAAGAAGCCATTTATTGAAAAACGTGTTATCGAAAAACAGGTTCAGCATATAACTGAACCGGACCCTGATATTATTATAACCAAAACCGAAGAACCCGCATTATTTTTAAACAACAGTATAAATACATTTTCTGCCGGAGAACTTTTTAAATCAGTATCGGAAGCTTTCACTTTAAAAAAAATCATCATCTCCGCTGCCGGTGTTGTAAGCATGTTTCTCTGTATGCAGTTATTCAACTCCATTGAAAGTCTCATTCTTAAAACCGGAGTTTTTGCAATAATTCCATTTACCGGATCAGTTATAAATCTTTTTCCAATGGCGATTATTTTTTCATTCTATACTCTCTTTGCTTCAGCTCTCTCGAAGATTACCCTTGACAGAATTTTTCATTCAAAAGAAACAAGCACCGAAGATATAATTAAATTCACTCTGAAAACAGGACCCGGAGTTTTTACCGGGAATATAATAATACTGCTTTTAATAAGCTCAATACTTATAATGTTCGGGAAGATACCATATCTCGGACCGCTGCTCTTTTCACTTGCTTTCCTCCCTGTTTATTTATTGAGCATTCTGATTTTTCTCCTCTGTTTCATCGGACTCTGGTTTTATCCTCCAATCTCGGCACACAGAGAGAGCGGAATTTTCGGCAATCTGAAAAATCTTATGCTGTTTATAAAGAAGCACAATCTTACAATAATATTTATGATCCCGGTAATTCTTCTTGTTTCAGCAATAACGTTTTCAATAATATTTTTTATTCATCTCTCGGCGTTTTCACTTTCAATGGCAATGTCGAAATGGCTGCTCAATCAGGATGCCTCAATGATATTCTCATCTATACCGTCGCTTTTTATAAAGGCATCAGAGGCGACGTTTGCCGGTCTAAGTTCAGGCATGTTCAAAGAACTGAACTCCTCGCCTATGTTAACCCATCAGATGGGGGGAGTGATCCTTGGAATTGTTCTTCTGGCAATTACAGTTTTCCTTCTTTCACTTGCACTTTCAATAACAGCGACGATATCATCTCACATTTATATTGTTATGGAGAGAGGTATCTCTATTGATGACAGGAAAAAGGCTACAGTACTTTTTATACTGATGATGTTGATGACGCTGCTCATCATGTTCCGGAGAATGATGTGAGAGGCTTGGACTGATACTTTTTTACCACGAAGAGCACGAAAATTTTTTTATAACATTTTAATAATATATATAAACAAACAATTTAATAATTTTTAAAAACAGAAACAGAGGACACTTTATGGGTAAAGTAACATTGAAAGATATAAGTTTAAGTGAATTTAATCCTGAAAATCTTGAATACCTGATGGACCTGACAAAGAAAACCAAAGATGCAAAAGCAAAGGTCTGTATAGAACGGGCTAAATATATAACTCAATATTTAAAAGATATGAGCTCCGACAAAGATCCCAGAGAGATCCGATTTGCAAAGGCAGTAAATCATTTTCTATCAAACAAAGAGGCAAATTTTCACGATGACAATCTGCTTGCAGGATCAACATCATCGAAAGACTTCGGCGCTCCGGTCTATCCTGAGTTTGGAACAGGTTTAACCATATGGCCCGAGCTTGATACAATCAGCACGAGAAATTCCAATCCACTGATACTCACCGAAGATGATGCCGACTATCTTAACTTTGAAATTTATCCATACTGGATGGACAGAACCATTCTTGAGTACACACGAAAAAAATATAGTAATCCGTTATCCCTAAAGCTTTTTCAGCGACTTATTTTTTTCATGGCTGGAAAAGCCGGCTGCATATCCCACACTGTTCCTGATTATAAAAAAGCACTTGAGCATGGCCTTGAATATATTTCGAAAGAGGCTGCAGATAAAGAAAAGGAATTAAGTACTAAAAAAAATATCAATGAAGAGGAAAAACGCTCTATCCTCTTTTACCAGGCTGTACAGATTGCCATGGAGGGGATCGGTAACCACGCAAAAAATTTAAGTATCAAGGCAGCATCGCTTGCAGAACAGGAGCCGGAAAACTCTTTCAGAAAAAAGAATCTCGAAAAAATATCGGAAGTCTGCCTCCAGGTACCGTTGAAGCCGGCAAGAACTTTCAGAGAGGCAGTCAATGCAATCTGGCTGATACAGATAGCAATACATGGTGAAAATATAAATATGGCAATGAGTCCCGGCCGGCTCGACCAGATTCTTTATAAATATTATAAAGCTGATATTGAAAAGGGAATCCTCACTGAAAAGGAGGCTATTGAAATAGTCGGATGCCTCTGGCTGAAACTTAATGATAACACCAATCTTGTCCCCGATACAGCATCTAAACTTTTCGGCGGCGCGGGAACTGTTCCTGCAGTTACACTTGGCGGTGTTGATCCGGAAGGTAATGATGCAGTCAATGACCTTACGTACATTATGCTCAAAGTCACAGAGCTTCTTCAGACGAGAGACCCGAATGTAAATGCACGTTTTCATTATGAAAAAAACAGCAAGGAGTATAGAAACCGAGTTGCTGAAGTAATAAACAACACAAAGTCAGTACCGGCACTGCACAATGATGTCTTTGATATTAAAAGTCTTGAGCACCAGGGATTTTCCACCGAACACGCAAGAGACTACGCGATTATAGGATGTGTTGAACTTGCCTCTGCCGGACGGAGTTACAATGCATCAAGCTCTATTATATTCAATCTCATAGCGCCGCTCGAAATGGCATTATTTAACGGCCGTATGCCTTCAGCGGGAGGTGACCAGGTAGGACCGGAAACAGGTGCACCGGAAAGACTCGACTGCATAGATAAATTCTGGGATGCATTAAAGGAGCAGCTGACTTTTCTTATCGGTCAGGCGGTTGATCTTAATAATTGCTTCGGATATGTCTACCAGGAGATCCAGCCTTCACCGCTTCTTTCTGCATTCTTTGAGGGTCCAATGGAAAAAGGGCAGGACCTGATTTTCGGAGGCGCTGTCTATAATTCTTCAGGGGCAACCCACATCGGATTTTCCGACACAGTTGATTCTCTCTGTGCCATAGAGCAGGCGGTATTTATTGATAAAAAATGCTCATTTGCGGAACTCCTTAATGCATTGACGACAAACTTTGAGGGTCAGGAAAAACTCCACCAGTATCTTATAAATAAAACACCAAAATTTGGAGACTGCAGCGAAATCTCCGCAAAGCACTCCGGAAATCTTATCCGCTTTCTGTACCAGACATATCATGACCATAAAAATTACAGGAACGGAAACTACTGGCCGGCATACTGGACCATGACAAATCACGCAGGCATGGGACAGCTCATGGGCGCCCTTCCAAACGGCAGAATGCAGAACAGAATACTTGCCAGCGGTATTACAAATGTATCTCAGGAGGCAAACGACCTGACTAAAACACTAAACGCCGTGGCTGCTCTCGGATGCGAATATATCCCCGGCGGACAGGCTCTGAATCTCAAGTATCCTGTCATTGAGAATCAGGATGATCTAAAAATATTCTCCGATACTGCCGAGGCATATTTTAAATCCGGAGGGATCCAGGTTCAATTTAATATCCGCTCGTATGAAAATCTTATTCAGGCATATTATGACTGCAAAGATAAAAAAGAAAATGCCGGAGATTTCCTTGTCCGTGTATCGGGTTATTCGGCATACTTTAAAGATCTTAGCGAGGCAATGCAGCTGGAGATCATCACCAGGTCGGAATATAATTTAAAAAACAGACAGCTGGATATTTTTCCTGAAAAATATAAAAGCATGATCCCGTATAATTCTAATTAAAAATGCGAACAATTTATGAAACTACTTAAAACCGTTGGCGGTACAAAATACCACTGCTTTTTTAGTAGTTTCCATTATATCCGATTAATGGGGTGTAAACAACAATATGAATAAACTTAAACAGATAATTTCATTCATTATTAATAAATTCAGAAAAGAAAAAACAATCATTGAAAAAATTCTTTCTAAAAACTCGGACGCGAAAAACATTGCCGAAAATTTTTTAAAATCTTTAGAATCCGGTTTCGTTGACGACTCACTATATGTTCTTCTTAAACTGATGAGTCTTGTTTTTATGGTAGATAAAAGCTTTAGAAGGAATATTGAAAATTTTAACGGAAGATATCTCTTTAACAGCAGGGATAACAAAATTGAAGTATCTGCAATATTCAAAAATGGAAAACTAAAAGTAAAAGACGGAAGTATAAACAACACAAATGTTATAGTAACTTTTAAAGACGTTCCTTCTCTTATGCATTTCGCACTTTCAAAAGATCCGAATATCCTTAATGCAGTACTTGATCAGACTATTGTTATCGAGGGGAATCTTAATTATATTTATAAATTCGGCTACATGGCCCAGCATCTGGTTACTGAAATAAAAAACTGGTTTGACTAGAAACTTGAAAACAGATGAACAACATCCTTTAATTTTTGATATCCGGCATTTTGCCCTTGATGATGGTCCGGGCATACGCAGTACCGTTTTTTTGAAAGGATGCCCCCTTTCCTGCAGATGGTGTCATAATCCTGAATCGATAAAAGCCTCAAAAGAAATATCTGTCGACACTCAAAAATGTATCAGTTGCGGTGATTGTGAAAAAGCCTGCGCGCAACAGGCAATTGATTTTTCTCTGCATGGATATATAAAACGCGGGAGTTGTATTGTATGCGGAAAGTGTTCTGATGTATGCCCGACAGAATCCATAAGATTACTGGGGACATACTATTCCGTTGATCAACTTTTCACTCTTCTTATGAGAGATAGTCACTACTATGAAACATCAAATGGCGGAATTACTTTTTCCGGCGGTGAGCCCACGCTGCATATAAATTATATCCATGAGATAATAAAAAAATTAAAAAGTGAATCGATCCATATAGCAATTCAGACATGCGGTATTTTTGATATTTCAGAATTTGAGGAAAAGCTTCTTCCATATATTGATCTTATTTTTTTTGATATTAAAATGATCGATACAGAAAAACATAAAAAGTATACCGGTTCCCCTAATGAACAGATTATCAGCAATTTTAAATACCTCCTGGACAAATCCCGTAAAGATAAAAAATTTGAAATCATTGCACGAACACCTCTAATACCCGGAATCAATGACAGCGATAAAGATATTCAGGCGCTTAACAGCTTCTATAAAATAATAAATTACGTTAGTTTTAAAATCCTCCCGTATAATTCCGGAGGATTGCAGAAAAGAAAAGCCCTTGGGAAAATTTAAGGATTTTAATTTTTTATTTATTATTGGAATAAAAAATTAATTCCATGGAACCTTTTCTGCAAATTGAAGGTCTAACTTCTAAAACAACGGAGGATAGACCGATGAAAAAAATATTTTTTACACTGCTGTCACTAATGATATTATCATTATCAGCATCTTCACTTTATGCAAGAGGCATGGGAAAAGGGATGAACGGCGGAGACTGCGGCGGACCGGGAATGGGAATGGGTATGCACAAGCCATTTCAGCATCTTGGAATGCTTCAGGATAGACTCGATTTGACAAATGCGCAAGTGGACAAGATTTACAAGATCGACAAGGATTATATGGACAGGTTTCATCAGAACAGAAAGGATGCTGATAAGATAAAAGATCTGAGAGATAAACACCAGGCTGAGATTGAAAGTATTCTCACACCGGAACAGAAAGTTAAATGGAACGATTTTAAAAAGGATCATCCGATGAGAGGTGAAGGAATGCATAAAAATGGTAATCAGAATAAAGACTGCTATGCATCCGGACCAGGGGGCGGAATGTTCCAGAAAGATCTTGGATTGAGCGACGAGCAGATTGACAGGATCCATAAAATCCACAAAGATAATATGGACAAATTTTACCAGAACAGAAACGATGGCGACAAAGTAAGAGAATTACGCACAAAGCAGGATGCAGAGATAGAAAATGTTCTAACTGCCGAGCAGAAAACAAAATGGAATGAACTAAAGAAAAATCCTCCGAGGCATGAGAAAATGCATGGTGATGGAAAAGGACATTCCATGATGTGGGATGACGACGAAGACTGAAAGTAAAAAAACAATAACGGTCTGATTAATTCAGACCGTTATTGAAGTATAACAGTAAAGGTGACTTTTATGAATAACAGAATAATAATTATAATACTCTCCTCGGTAATTGTAATCCAGATGATTGCAGGTGTATTTATTCTGAGAAGAGACAGGATGCAGGGACCGCCTCTCCCCCCTTTCGGATTAATGGAAGGTAGAATGGGAATGGAGATGGGAAAACACCATATGAAGGGAAACAGATTCGGAAGATCTTTCTGTGAACCGGAGTTTATGAAAGAAAAACTCTCCCTTAATCAGAATCAGATAGATAAAATTACCGGACTGAACAATAAGTTTGATAGTGAATTTTCAGGATATGTGAAACTGATCGAACCGGAAAAAAAGAAACTGAAGGAGATGCTTGATAGCAGTACCAGTGACATGAATGCTGTAAAGCTGCAGCTTAAAAAAATTGAGGATATTAACGTTGAGATTCATCTGCTCCGTATTAAACAAGGAAAAGAAATATCTGAAATTCTCACTCCTGATCAGATGAAAATCCTTCATGAAGAAAGAAAAATGTTCTTTGACAAAATGGAACAAAATCGCGGCGGAATGAGATGAACGAGCGGGACTTCGCGGATATTGTAAAAAGAACAAAGAGAACTGTTCTTTCAGCAATTGAAAAAAACATGGCATCACGTTTTTACCATGCCATTGATGATGTTGCACAGGAAACATATATCCGCGCTTATAATGGACTTGTAAAAAACAGTTTCAGAGGAGACTCCTCACTCGAGACATGGCTTTACAAAATCGCCAGAAATGAATCTCTTCGAATGAATCAGAAACTAACTCGCGAAGAGGAAAAAGCAAAAAAAATTTCAGAAAGCGACAGCCTGATCCGGACACAGGAACCGGACTCCGGCGACACAGCATACCTCCAGGATCACCTGAAGCTTCTTCCGGAAAAATACAGATCAGTTCTGACCCTTACATCTCAGGGATTTAACATAAATGATATTTCACAAAAACTCGGCATAAGACCAGGTACAGTTAAATCAAGAACATCCCGGGGAAAAAAAATAATTCATGAAAACATCAGGAGGGACGGTCATGAAAGATAATAACAATATTATGAATGAAAAAAACATGAAGGAGGAGATTCAGCTTAGAATGGAGAGTGATTCATGGAACTTTTCCATTGCTCATAAAGTCATAGAGATACGCAGCGCTAAAAGCGAAAAGTATATCAGCGTATGGTCAATGGCTTCACTTGCAACAGCAGCAATGGCTTTTGTAATCTTCATGACAAGCATCTATACTGTAACTTTTAGAAACAGTGCGTACAATGGAACAGGTTCAATCTACAGTTATGCCTACATCAAGAATGACAACAATCTGGATAATGATATAATTGCAGCTAAACTTGAATTGACTATTAACGAAACTTACCCTATGCGATAGCACCCTGTAGTTCGGCTGATGAAGCCAGATTTATTTCATTACTGATACTCAGGGTCGCTCTGCAGGCAAACTCCTCCTGCTTACCCTTATTCCACTGATTAACAGGTCTGTAATAGCCGGATACTCTTGAATAGATTTCTGACGGGATTTTAACGGATTTAGACATAGATTTCCTCACCTGTTTTCACTATTCATTTCTGAATCTTTTTATTAAAAGTAAAATAATCCTATCTCCACACGTCTAGCTGACGGAGGTTGAAGAAGGCTGAAGAAGCTTTTTATTCCAATAAAAGTCAGGAAATAAATACTGAGTTATGATAGTTGTATCTACTCATAAACTGATGGTGAAATGTATTTCCCCCGCGCCTTCGGCGCGGGGGAACGCAGAATTACCCACGGTTTTTGAGCAGTTACGTTAGTTTCATGAACCATAACTAATGAGACATAATCTGTCAAGAATTAATAAAAAAAAATCACCGGCTTAAAGCAAATTCAAAAAAATGGTATTGTCTGGAATAAATTAACCGGAAGATTCTGAAAATTATCAATCAACGGCGGGAAGATAAATATCAAAGACAGTTCCTGCTCCAGGCTCTGAATGAACTTCTATAAATCCCTCATGGCGAAGAATAATGCTGTTCACCACAGCCAGTCCCAGGCCGCTCCCTTCGCTTTTCGTCGTAAAAAAAGGATCAAATATTTTTTTTAGATTGCTGCGGTCTATTCCCGGACCGTTATCGGCAACTGATAGATGCCAGACAAATTCCATTAATCCCGGCAGGATTCCGGAATCTTCAATTTTATCCAGAAGTAGAGAAATAACAGGAACTTCAACTTCACTCAGCTTTAATGCTTCGGAGGCGTTCACAATCAGATTAAGGATTACCTGTTCCAGTTGAGATTTATTACCTTTTATTTTACTCTCTGTGATTTTACTATGAAACGTAACTTCAATATTCATCGGAACTGACGGACGGGCTATAATAATCACATCTTTAACAATCTGATCGAGATTAATTTCCTTAAAAATTTCAGTTTCACTCTTCGAAACTGACATAAGGTTTTTCACAAGTTCAGCCGCTTTCCCGCCCGACTTTTTAATTATATCAATATGATTTATAATTTCACTCTGATCAGCGTTGTTATCCCTGACAACCATATCAAGATATGAGGCAGTACCGATAATTCCTGAAATGATATTATTAAAATCATGCGCTAATCCCCCTGCCATTGTACCGAGCGACTCAACTCTTGATGCCCGGTTTAATCTCTCCTCATTTTTTTCAAACTCGGTGATATCATCTATCCGGATAATAACGCCGCTAATATCTTTTTTGCTGAATGGAAAAATATAAATATTTTTAACAAAACTCTCTTCAGTACCGCAATCCTCTTTAATAAAAACCTCTTTCAGCAATTCAACCATTTCTCCATCTTTCCTGACCTGGTCGCATTTTACTTTATATTTCGATACAGCGGGAATAAATTCCCAGAGAATCCGGCCTACTGCTTCATCGGAGGAATATCCGGTGAATTTATATGCTTCCTTATTCCAGTGAATAATATGGTCACCTTCATCAAGAGTAATAATTATGGACGGCATCGATTCAATTATATCTTTCACATAGTTGGTCAGTTCTTTTAGTTCTTCATTTGACATGCTCAACTCAGCCGATCTATGCTTAACAGCCTGAGTCAGCTGGTTTATGTTTGACGTAATATCACTAATTTCATCATCTTTATTATCAACTATTACAGTATCATATTCACCATACCTGATCTTCTTAAGACCATCGATGATATTCATTATCCTTTTTATAAATAAAGAATTCAATCGTCCTTTTGAAATAAAAAAAGCGGCAATAGTAATTACCAGAACAGCTATTATAGAATACAGTGTTATTTTTTCTGTATATCTTTCTAAAACGCTTACATCATATATAAGTTCAAAGTACACATTAGTTGTCCGGTTAAATATATATCTGTTCATCTTCATCTTTTTATAAACATATATTGTATTTCCCGACTCCACAACAACATCCTCGTCCATTAATATTTTTTTTACCAGCTCGGGAGATAGATCCATTTTTTTCCCTGAATTAATCAGCGACCACCCGGTGCCTCGTGAAATTGAATAGAGATCAATAGAGAAGAGATAATCATTGTAGAAATTTTTAAACATATCCCCGAAAAGAAACTCATAAAGCGCAAAATTATATTTACTGTTTACATACTCCGGAACATCACAGGAAATTTCATAAATTATCTTGCTACCCTTTGGACTGTAATACATATAATGATATATCTTCCCCTCCCGGGCTGACACCGAAATCCCCTGAGATACAACCTCCCCCTTGCCATAAATTGAATTAATATAATTTGAAAATGAATTATTTATACTCAGAAGATTTAAACCTACATCGGTGGTGAGAGATGAGTTACAGACAATACCTGCAGAATCTATAAAATAAATATGTCCGATACCAAGATCTTTTGCCTTTTTCTGAAGCTGAAGAGGTGTAGCTTTCATCGCCGATCCCATTGAGGGATAACTGCTGACAAGATTATAAAGAGCCACTTTGCCCTTTTTATCCATATCCTTTTCTATTGAGCTAAGGATGCTTTGATAGTGATCAAGCTGTTTCTCAATTCTATATAACTGCTCTTCTCTATTTTCACGAAGAACATTTTTTACAAAATTATATGAGAATCTACCGATCACCAGCGAGATTACAGCCGTAGTAATAAATATAATCGAAAATATCAGCAAAAAAAGTTTCTTCCGCATGGAGTCCCTGGGGGGTTTTTCAAGAGGCAGAAGCCCCTTTGACCCGGTTAATTGCAGGTTATTTGAAATAACCCTTCACTATATTCTATTTTACATAATATATAGTAATTAATTACCAATGTCAAATTTTAGCGTTCATTCGGAGGAAATAATTACCGCGGCGCCGACAAGTTTGATGTTATATTTAATTCCGTAATATCCACGATACTCAGTAACAAGGGACTCCATCTCTGTCCTTGCCTTGAGCATTTTGTTTCGTGTCCGGGTAATGGCGCTCTTCATATCTTTACCATACCACTTCATCTGTCCCTCCTGAAGATCGAGTTTCTCTTCAAGTTCCTTGATCTGCCTCCTGTATGATTCACGCACCTTATCAACTTCCGGATCGATCTGTATATCAAGATTTTCGTTAAGGTCAAAGAGACGGTCATCAATTTTCTTCATCAGACGATTCTTCGCCTTGTCGGAATAGCTGCTGTATTTTGAACAGAGCTCTGTAACGGTATTGCTATATCTTGAAAGAGATACATCGTAATTGAAATCCTGATCTGCAAAATTATCTTCAATACTTTTAAGATCATATTCACTTAGAGACCCGTCCGTTTCCACCAGCACTGGATAGAATTCATGGGAAACAGAAACTGATGAGAACTTAACCAGAAAATTGAAAATCATTCCTGTGAAATTCTGATCGCTCTTTATATATACTATACCGTTCTCTCCGCCGAAGTTGTCACTGCAGCAGTATTCTATTATATTATCCACCACCTCATGTCCGAATGCAAGGAACTCCAGACCTTCATCCTCAAGGGCCTTTTCACTGTCGAATGTTCCGAAACGGACCACAGGCTCATTGACATCACCATGAGTAACCTTATATAAACCGGTTCTCCCGTTTTTCGGTGATATCATATTTCCCGCGTATGAGTCTTCCTTCATAAAATGATTTATAAAATTTTCAATTCTTCTGTTGGTAAAGCTTCTGTCTTTCAGAGTTACTTTATAATATTCATCATAGTTGAAATCCATTCTTCCTGCAACTGTGAGTTCCGTCAGTTTTTCAAAACTCTGCCGTGCGTTCTCCATTCTGCCGGAGAGTTCCTCTTCAACATCTTTTTTCTTTTTACGTCCCGTGGCTAGTTCCATAAAGAGCTGATTGAGATTTACCTCATCCTCAATCTGGCCAAGCATAACGTCCGGCGTACCGATTGACTCTTCGAAAATTTTAAGTTTATCGGTCAGAACTTCAAGTACCCGCTCTGCAACTGTACCGCGTGTGGAAAAGTTATAGATGTGAACATCATTCGGCTGACCGAAACGGTGTATTCTTCCGATTCTCTGTTCAATTTTCAGAGGAGACCACGGGAGATCGTAATTGACCAGTATGTCGCAGAACTGCATGTTACGTCCTTCACCGCCTGCTTCTGTGGCAATAAGAACTTCTATATCATCTTTAAACTTCAGTATTGCGTCCTCTTTCTGATCCCTGTTCATCGATCCGTTAAAAACTACCACAGTGAACTCACCAAGAATGCTTTTAAGATAATCCTGCGTAGTTCTGAATTGTGTAAATATCAGGAATTTTTTGTGCCCTTTTCTCTTGAGATCTCTGATAAGCCTTATGAGCTTTTCACCCTTTTTATTGACAGTAATTTCTGATGCTATACGCAACAGTCTGTTCAGAGTGAGTATCTCCATCCTGAGTTCATCAATAGTCCTCCTCACCGTGAGATCATCACTCTCCTGTATTTCTTCAAACTCGGACATATCGTTTTTATCAAATATTCCATTATTAAAAATTACACTCTGCTGATGACCGGACACAGCCCGGTCGAGAATATCCTGCAGTCTTGCGGTTCTCTTTGTCAGTGCAATAAAGAGAGCGTATGACGATGAATCAAGAAGTTTCTGGAAAACGGTCATTACAAAACCCACCGCACGGTTTTCAGACTGAACGGCCCTGTTGAATTCTTCTGCTACATATCTTGTAGTTTCATCGTACAGAGTCCGTTCATCGGGGTAGAGTTCAAATCTTATAGTTCTGGCAAAGCGTTTTGTAAATCCGCCCACTTCACTTTTCGTTCTTCTAATTACAACCTGATCGAGTTTTCTTTTAAGCCCGGAGAGATCCGCTCCGTCGAGGCAGAATTCATTATAGAAAGACTGGAATGGGCCCAGTGTGTTTTTATCTATTAGTCCAATGAGGTAAAAAAGTTCTTCCAGTTTTCCTCTGAATGGAGTCGCCGAAAGCAGCAGCAGCGATTTTGTTTTTGTCGAAATGATTTCCGCCATATTATATGCAAGAGTAGAGGTATTCACATCTCTTCTTAGCCTGTGGGCTTCATCAAATATTACAGCATCCCACGAGCATCTGCCGAGGTCCTCTTCGAACTTTTTGTTTTTTATAAAATCAAGTGAGACTATTACTTTATGATGAACCTTCCATGGATTACCGGCCTCTCCGACAATCTTACCGGCGTTACGTAAAACCTTGCGGTCCATAATGATAAACTTTTCGTTAAACTTACTCTCCATCTCATTCTGCCACTGAAACATAAGCGAAGCGGGACATACAATAAGTATCCTGGTATAGTTGTGTTTGTACACCATCTCTTTAATAACAAGTCCGGCCTCGATTGTTTTACCAAGACCGACTTCATCGGCGATGAGATATCTCTGTTTAAGCGAGTTGACAATGCGGTGTGTGCTCTCCACCTGATGGGCAAGGATTCTAGTTCTGGAATTTGAAAGAGAGAGTATTTTATTATATGTATGAGCCAGCTTTAGAATAAAAGATTCCGATTTGAGAATAAATCTCCTGCCGTCAGCGATCTGAAAATTAAAAAATGATTCCCTGATTTTCAGTTCATTTTCAATTACAATATCCCCCTCCGTTTTGTCTTCATCGGAGGTTATGGAAAAGAGATCTGGAAAATTTATATCCGGTTCTATATTCATACTTTTATTGAAAAGTTACATTAACTCGTTTTTTATTAAATGCTTATATATGGCTGGTATTTTATATCCGCCGAACTCGGGTACTGCGGATAATAACTTCACAACCAGTTTATAAATAATTACAATTTTATCCATAGTACTATATGGCAATTTTATTAAAATTAAATGTCATAATTGGAATTTTGTCTCAGGAGATATACAAGTGACATAATTATTCAGGATAAGTAATAGCACAATCATTTTTTTGAGGAAATTAGAGGAAGAAAGGCTGGACTGACTCAAAAGTTTACTCACTGTCATACCGGCTGAAGTAAAACGTAATGCCGGTATCTCATACGCCTGATTTAATCAGGAGATTCCGGTATTCGCAAGAAATGAAGCTGCAAAACCGGAATGACAAAAGCTTAATATTCATACTTTTGAGGCAGTCCTTAAAAACAAAACTTTAATTAAACTATTCTGCCATTTGTGTACTGAGGAAAACCTGGATTCCCATGAGTCCAATCTGATCCTGAAGTTCTTCGATCTTGTCGATATGCATATCCTCATCCATGAGTATATGCTCAAGCATCTCCTTCGTGGCATTATCTCCAACTTCTGTTGCAAGCTTGATTGCGTCGTTGTATCCCTTGATTGCGCCCTCTTCTGCAGAATGGTCGTTTGCTACCATTTTAGCAACATCTGCTCCAATATGCATCGGGTTAAGATTGCTGACAACGGGGAGACCCTCAAGAAAAAGAATTCTTCCAATCAGTTTTTCGGCATGTTTCATTTCGTCAATTGCTCTCTTTTCAAAATGATCATGAAGTTTTTCAAGACCCCAGTTTGCGCACATCTCTGAATGTACTATATACTGGCTTATTGCGGTGAGTTCATCTGCAAGCAGAAAATTAAGCTTATCGATAAGTTTTTCGTTGCCCTTCATTTTAGACTCCTTGTATAAGTTTATGTTTACTATTCTATACAAATGATTCAACAGAGGCAACTTTTATTTTAAAAAAATAATGACAAATTTGTTACATATTCAATTCTGGTTATTGCAGTCTCAACGAAATGGAGATACAAAATGATAGATCTACGAAGCGATACAGTAACGAAACCGGGTAAAGAAATGCTCGAAGCGATGATGAACGCGCAGGTGGGGGATGATGTATTTAAAGAAGACCCAACAATAAATGCACTGGAACAGAAAGCCGCGTCATTATTCGGGATGGAGGCCTCCCTCTTCTGTGCATCGGGGACGATGACAAATCAGATTGCAATCAATGTTCACACCAATCCCGGGGACGAGGTTATCTGCGACAGGCTTGCTCATATATATTTATACGAAGCCGGTTCTATCGCCAGACTATCCGGCTCATCTGTAAATCTTCTCTCCGGTGACAGGGGACGATTCACTGCAGATGATGTAAAACTTGCAATAAATCCCGACGACATCCACAGGGCAAAAACTTCACTCGTTGCAGTTGAAAACACAATGAATAAAGGTGGCGGAGCATGCTGGGATATAAACGAACTGAAAAAAATCTCCGCATTATGCAGAGAGAAAAATCTCTATTTCCATATGGATGGAGCGAGAATATTTAACGCCCTCACCGAATCAGGAGAAAGCCCCGTTGCTTACGGTTCTCTTTTTGATTCAATATCCATCTGTCTATCAAAGGGACTCGGAGCTCCGGTCGGTTCACTTCTTCTGGGGAAAAAAGATTTCATTAAAAAGGCTATTCGTGTAAGAAAAGCCCTCGGTGGAGGGATGAGACAGGCCGGCTATCTAGCAGCAGCGGGGATATATGCACTGGACAACAATGTAAAGGGACTTAAAGATGATCACAGAAGAGCCAGAGAGATTGGCAAAGTTCTGGAATCGCTTCCATTCGTTGATGAGGTGTACCCTGTAGAGACCAACATCCTGATTTTTAAACTGAATGACAAAATGAAAGATATTGATTTTATTTCAAAACTGAATGAAAAGAATATTAAGGCTATCATATTCGGACCTCAGACAATAAGATTTGTCACACATCTTGATTTTACTGATCAGATGATGGAAGAAGTTGTTAGGATACTGAAAGATTTTTAATAGAACATCTAATTTCGAACCTTCCTGCCCCCTATCCCCGGTCGGTTGCACCGGGTATATTAATTTCACGACAATCCGGAATGAGTTTAATGTTTCAATCCCATAAATAAAAAAAGCCGGAGCACTAGCTCCGGCTTTTAATAATTAACTTATTTTTAAATATTAGAAATTTGTCATTACACCGGCAGCGTAATACAGAGGATTCTGTTTTCCGCTTGCAGCATATTTTTCTTTGTTATAATTTCCAGCAACAAGGAGTGCCCCCTCTGCCCAAACTGAAGTTTTTGGTGCAACTTCATAGGAAAGTCTTAGATCCATTTCTGTTCCTATAACTGTTTTGCTTACTCCAGTAAGTAAAACCGGATCAAGTTTTTTCGAAGATGTTCTTGCATATGCCACTTGAGCAAGTGCAGTAAACTTGTCGAGTTTATATTCAGCAGAAAAACCACCCATCATAAGTCCCTCAGTAGCTTTGTCAAACTCATTTGAAATACCGACCTGGTTGATTAAACCGTTATCATTGATTATAAACATTGGTCCAACTTCTATCTCATCCTGTGAAGCTGACTGAAATGAAGTAGTTGTGTTATCTTTTCCATCTTCACCTGTTGAATACAATCCGAAAAGATTTATCTTTAAAGAATCAGAAGCCTTGATCCCACCGTTTATATATCCAGCATAAGCGTTAACTTTTTTTGTTGTAGCTGCCACGAAATTTTTTTGTTTACCTGTAATATACTGAAAGTCAGCATTAAACGATATATCGCCCATAACTGCAGCAACACCAAGTGCCGGCATAGTCAGTTTCTGATCATAACCTAAAAGAGTACTGTTAGCAGTTGCTGATGGAGTTAATACATTTTTTTTGCCTGAAAAGTAAAGTACAGATGGAGTAATTGTAATATCTCCAAGTTTTACAGGAAGTTTTGCTGCATACGCCTGTGCATCATCTTTCGGATTAACACCATCTGTAGAAGAAGCGGCTGTTGCAGCAGATTTATCAGTTGTATTACCTTCAACAAATTTAATATAGGCAAGATCAAGCTTGGCAACACCAGCATCATAAATAAGGTTAAACATAGGCATGTCATTATTAAAACCCACTGAATAAACATATGGTGCAAGACCGGCTGTCACAGAAAGACCGGGGACAATCATATCTTTCACATTTATATATGCCCATTTTACTTCAACCGCTTTTTCATCACCGTCTGGATCTGCATAGGAAACATCATTTCCTATTGTTGTTGTTGTGTACTTTGCTCCAAAAGTCTGATCAATCTCAAGTCTTGTTACAACAGAAACGTTTTCGTTTGTCAATGTAAGCATTGGACGTACTCTTACGTTTGAGTATTCTTTATGCTCATCCTTTTTTACTGTGTCTTCAGAAATAGCAAAAGCATTGGCCCATACGTTGTACTTGAACTCAGGACCTTTTTTTACCTCTACCGGTTTTACTTCCTGTGCGAAAGCGCTTCCTGATATAAGAAGAGCCATACCAATTGTGAAAAGTTTTTTCATTTGAATCTCCTGTTTTTTAAGATGTTTAATTTTAATTTTTTCTGAGAAATTCAATTTATACATTGATGCTAACTAATGGACTAATCATAGAATTCTCATACTTTCATTGATGATCATAGACGGGATGTATTTAGATTTTATAAATGCGAAGTGAAGATTTTATGAATTTCAATATTTTATTTTCCTCAAATCCATCAACCGGAGATATATGTTTTAAATTTCCGTTGTAATTTTTTTCATCCATACAGAATTAAAAAAAGAGGCTGCCCTTTTGGAACAGCCTCTTTCATATTAAAATCGGAGTCTACATGAACTACCTTAGAGGAATGAAGCCTGCTTCTGAAACTTTTTTCTGACCGTCTTTAGAAAGAAGATAGCTGACAAATGCCTTTGATTCAGCTGAATAATTTTTTTCGTTTACATACATATAAAGTTTTCTTGAGATCGGGTATTTGCCTGATTTACCATTTTTCAGATTAGCCTGGATACCATTTACATCAAGCCCTTTTACAGATTTGTCAACATATCCGAATCCATCATAACCGATTGCTTTTTTATTGTTAGCAACTGTGTTTATTACCGCACCGCTTGAGGCCTGCATTAATGCATCTTTACGGACATCAGTTTTTTTCATAACAACTTCATTCCAGTATTCAAAAGTTCCCGAACTTGAATCTCTTGAAACAACAACGATATTCATATCATCCCCGCCAACCTGTTTCCAGTTTGTTATGGATCCATCGTAAATTCCTTTTAGCTGCTCAAGTGTCATGTTCTTAACTTTGTTAGTCGGATTAACGATTGGAACAATCATGTCATAAGAAACTACAATTTCTTTGACCTTGAGACCTGCAACTTTTGCTTTTTCCTGTTCCTCTTTTTTCATCTCTCTTGATGAATTCGCAATATCGCATGTTCCGTCAAGAAGAGCCTTTATTCCGTTACCAGAACCGCTACCCTCAACTGAGATTGAAATTTCAGGCTTTACCACTCTGAATGATTCAATCGCCTTCATTGTTATTGGAAGAACAGTCGTTGAACCTTTGATACTTACTTTCCCTTTTTCAGCTGCATTAGCGCCGAACATAGATACCGCAACAACAGCTATTGTTAAAAGCGATATAATTCTTTTTCTTAAAAACATATTAATGTTTCCTCCTGAATTTTTTAGTTGCCGCTCAACATTAAAGATAAAGAACGCTCCCCTTGCACCCTGCATGATTGAAGTTCACTTTTTTAATCAATTATGAGCTATAACAAACTTTATTTCGTATGGAGTAAAAGATATTTATGTAAAATTAAAATGAAGAAAAGATTTATTTATTATGAAATTGTTTAATGCGTATATCTCTGATGTTCAATAATAATTTTTCATTTAATGAAGACAATTATTTTCAATATTGAATCATCACTGATTGAGATATCTAATAAAAATTCAAACCGCTGTTTTCTCTCACCTCGTCGAGCGATGCTAAATATTTGAAACATCTGTCAATTATCAACAAACATGTATTGTCATTATTTTAAATCCATGCTCAGGACTATTTTTGAGATACAATCTACAAATATTTACAATTTCTTCGCATCTGCCTGAAATTTTTTTTACATAAATCCCCGCTACTGAATATAGAAGCGGGAGGATTCATGAATCGTATCAATAATAATGTGGAATCGAAACAGTCATATGGTTTTAAAGAAGGGGGACCTGGATCATTCCTCAACTCACTTAAGGCTTCAGGATTTATTCCCTATTCGGGTGACGATACCTCATGCGGAATTGAAAATGAGTTTCAGACAGCTGTAAAAGGGAAAAGCTCCGATGTTGATCTGCCCAGGTACATCAATGAATCGAATTATCTAAAAAATCTTCTTAAGAGAATCGAGCGTGGCGACCTCAATGCGAAATCATCCGATGGACTTAGAGAATATCTAGATGAGAATGAAAAAGACATATGGGAGAACAGCTGGGTTCGTTTTCCGCGAAACACTCTCTCCCGATTTGCGGAATCTGTATTACAGCACGATCTGAAAGAAGACAAAAGCTGCCCAGGCGGTCCGGATAGAAAAGATACGGAGAATTTTCTAATAAGAGACGGCGGGAGAGACTTTCTAAGAATACCGGTAAGTTATCTTCTAAAACTCGCACTTGCGGATTCTCTCGACAACAGAACTTATATAAATCCTTTAATCAGGAATACCGGTATAAAATTTCTTGATTCATTTCTTAATGACAACACCTCTCCCGAAATTGTATCATTTTTCCCTGTGAAGGGCTCCGGAGGAAAACGGTCTGCTGAAAATATAAAAAACCAGACACTGAAGAGCTACCTGCTGACACAATTGCTGGTTCTTTACTCAAATAAAAAATTTGAACTGTCAATGAACGGTCAGGATGTCTCTCTCTATTTCTCTCCTCACCCGCCAATCAGACAGAAAAAACTTAATGATCTTATCACAGATTCATTTTACAGGGAACTCTTCATGAGCCCCTGTCTTTCCGGCTGGGATAAGGGGGAGGAGAAACACTCCTACATGAATCTCTGTCATGAAGTCCTTTCACGCAGCAGTTTAAATTCAATCCTTAAACTAAAAGAAGCCGGCATCATCACCAGGGATCGTGTACATCTTAAAGGTATATCAAACATCAGTCTTGCCAATAACGGAACTCACATAAGTATAGGGAGCCGAAAACTCTCCGCGATGACAAAATCCGGTGATAAAGGTTATTCTCCTCTCCATGAAAAATACTACGGAGATTTAGTAATAAAAATATTTGAACATTTCATTCCGCTTTTTACGGGAACATACAGCGCGTCGCCCTACAGACTCGGTTTTCACGACTTTCATCCGGAGAAGGTACTCGGCTTTCTCTCCCATGAGCTCGATTTTACCCAGCTGCGCATGCTCTGGAACAGATGGCAGAATAAGGCTGATATAAAAATGCTCGGCAACCCTCTGCTCCCCTTCGGGCCTGAATGGTATGAAAAATCAATGTCAAAAATGCTGCGGCTGCGGGGAGATTATGTAAGCGATTTCCGGATGATAGACTTTCCGGTCTCCCTGCTCAGCACGGATGAAAGCCCGTTGTACAATGGTAGAACCGGAAGCGACGACAGATTAAAAAAAGATCTGGCTTCGATGGGAGTTTTCGACGGCAGAATGTCGGTCTACTCTCTCTACAGAATGAGATGTGCGGAAAAAGCCGGCTATACAGGATTTGAGGGGAGATACTATTCTCTTTTTGAGAGCATTGATAACGACCTGGAAAAAGCAGCTGATCTGCAGAATCTGCTGACAGCTCTGGCGTGGAAATATATTATTGATGACCGGATTTTCCACGGACATATCCCCGATACTCCCGGGATAGAAAGTGAAAGAAGGCAGATAATATTCGCATCATCAATTGGTCTTCCATGTTTCTATATAAAGAAAAAAACGCCCAGCATTTTTATGCAGAAAATTATATCGAAAACAAAAAAAATACAAAGCAGTAACAAGTATCCGGGATATTATAAAGTTCAGACAGCAGAGTATAAAAAAACACTGGTGGAAATAATCAAAACGGATTCGGCGGACCTGATTGAATCAATGAATCTTCAAAACACTATCACCGATCTTGAACTGAGGATTACAAGTCCATCAGAGCATTCCGCATCGAACAGGCTCACACAGGGAATACTGAAAAAAGCCGGTGCCAGGAATCCGTTAAAACTATCTGCAGATGAATTCAATAATTGCTCCGAGGAATATTACAGGGTGGAACTCCGGGAAAAGCATCTCAGTGAATCGTTTGAAATTCTTATCAAAGAAATTGAATCGATTGAAAACGGCAGCACTGCCATTGACCCGGAAATACGGGCAGCACTGAATAGCGCTTTGAGTACAAGAAACGGCACTGAGTTTATTGAATCTTTGAAACATCCGGTTATTAATGGAGAGATCCCTTTGCTATACATTGTTTCGTTGATTCACCTGCTGCTTGTTATACTTTATAACGATATGAAAAATAATTCAGTAATTGAGGACAACAACAAGTGATAACCAGAAAATTTACAGGACATCAGTATATTGAAAGAAATACAGGCATGGTAAAAGATGAAATCCTTTATCATGACAGAATAATAAACAATATTTATTCATCTAAAAGAGAGAACAGCTCGGTCATATACCGCATGGTCACATCTAAACATCTAACCGATGTACTGGCATATATTAACTATGACATGCCCATGGGAAAACGTATTTCCGGCGGGAGCAGATTCCTGAAAAAGTCGGGAATTGATACATCTGAATTTCTCGAACCTCTTAAATCACTGAACACATCAAGAAAATTTTTTGAAAGAAAAATAAAATACAGCGAGTGCCGTCCGATGACGGAAGAATCCGGCGTTATTGTATCACCTGCCGATTCGAGGATGATAATAGGATCATTGGATGAAACAAGTTTAATTTTTTTAAAAGAGAAATTTTTCGGATTCGAAGAACTCCTAGGACATAAACCTGAGTGGCACAGCAAATTCAGAAACGGTAAATATGCAGTGTTCAGGCTGACGCCGGAAAAGTACCACTACAATCATGTCGCGGTTTCCGGCAAAGTTTCTGATTTTTATGATGTTGACGGCCACTACAACTCCTGCAATCCGGGAGCGGTTTCAGCAATAGACAGGGCATATTCAAAAAACAGAAGAAGTATTACAATCATCGACACCGATGTCCCGGGTGGAACAGGTGCCGGACATGTTGCAATGCTCGAGGTGGCCGCACTGATGATTGGAGATATACAGCAGTGTTATTCAGAGGATGGATACAACAATCCCTCCGCAATCAGGAAAGGGATGTTTTTAAAAGCAGGTTCCGTAAAAAGCCTGTTCCGCCCCGGAAGTTCTGTAGACATTCTGCTATTCGAAAAAGGGAGAGTTGTATTTTCCGATGACCTTGTAGAAAATTCTCAAAGACGGGATGTTCAAAGCCGGTTTACCGAGCACTTTGATAAAGCACTCATAGAGACAGACGTAAAAGTACGATCTGAAATAGCCCGAAAAAAATAAAAGGAAAAAATAATGTTAGAATTAATATTTATTGGTGCACTTGCACTCATTTTCACAGCAATTTACTCAGTCGCATTTAAAATACTTCCAGATGAAAAATGGCAGGTATTTGCTTCAATCCCGTTAAGTAAAACCGGGGAAAATACATGGCATGGCGTCAACATTACGTTCTACGGACTCCTTTCATCTACAGGCCATATACTTGCCTTATCTATATTTTTTATAATGATGACTGCTGCCGGTATTTCTTCAAAATCTCTGTTTATAATAAGCATATGCATACTGGGAATGTTCATCCCCTCTGCAAAGATCATGGCATATCTTGTTGAGAGAAAAAAACATACCATCACTGTCGGCGGTGCGGTATTTGTCATGATTATATCGGCTCCCTGGATTATATCTGCGGTTAACGGAATCCCGGGATTAAATCCAAACTCACGCACCGGAGAGGGGATGTTTCTTGCTGCGCTGATTACAGCATACTCCTTTGGCGAAGGTTTCGGAAGGCTTGCCTGCATAAGCTTCGGATGCTGCTACGGCAGACCGGTTAGCACATTGCCTGCCATATTTCAGAAATTTTTTTCAAAGTACAACTTTGTGTTTACCGGGAACACAAAAAAAATATCGTACCATGACCATCTGGAGGGGAAAGAAATCGTACCGGTTCAGGCAATCACTGCGGTTCTGTACACACTCTCCGGACTGGCAGGTTTATATCTTTTTTTCAAAGGCTTTTACTACTCATCTTTTTTTCTATCACTAACGGTTACACAGTTGTGGCGTTTTGCCTCAGAGTTTTTAAGAGCGGATTTCAGGGGTGGAGGATTAATTTCCGCATATCAGATTATGAGTCTGTTAACTATTCCATATTACATTGCATACATCCTTATTATAGGAAGGTCGTATTCGCCCGGGCCGGTTTTGTTATCGGGACTTAGATTTATCTGGAGTCCGGGAGTAATAATACTGCTGCTTGCCATTTGGGTTGGCGGTGTTCTTTATACAGGGATAAGCAGTGTTACAGCCTCAACAATTACGATATATGTTGATGAGAATAAAATATGAAAAATTTCTGGCGGCGAAATACAAGTTCATGCTGAAAGTTTCAAAATAAATCTTAATATTAATTAAACAATTACTTTATCAATTCTGAATCCCGGTCTGGTTTAATCGATCTATAAGACAGAAACGGAGATACAGCATGAACAGATTAAAGCCCTACTCATTCATAAAAAAACTTTTCAATTCGTCAAGGAGTGAGAGTTATATTCTTGTAAGCGGAGGGCTCACGGGACTTTTTTTTATATTTATTGTTAATGCAATCTTCGGAATATACTCAATCTACGGAATCTCATTTGATCTAAATGAAAATATGAAGGCAATAGATCTGGCACGGAACGCGCAGATTGCTCTTCATGAGCAGATACTCTCGTGGGAGAATATACTTATATCAGGCGGGAGTGATTCCGCGTTTATAAAGAACTATCATGAGTTTTCACAACACTCCCAGAACGTGCAGAATATACTATTCAACCTGAAGCTTCAGAACTCCGGCGAGACAACTCTCCCTGAGGATATTGAAAAACTAAGGGTAAAACATAGAGCAATTACTCTGGAGTTCACAAATCACATTGTCGAAATGAAAAATAAGAATTTCAAAAACCTCAATGAAAAAATAAACCTCACCCGCGGTAAAGAGAATGAAATAATAAAAAGTCTTTCAGAGATCGTTGAACGTACAGATTCAGAGGTTGAGAATAAAAGCAGGTACACAAGCAACAGATTTATACTTATAGCTGCTTTTTCCTCCGCTGTTTTTCTTATTCTTCTTCTCTACTACGGCAGGCAGATAGGGAGGCGTCTTTTAAAAACACAGAGCATTCTTGAGAAGATGGTACAGGAAAGAACAAAAGATTATGTTGAAGCAAACATCTCTCTCCAAAGAGAAATTGATGAACACAAAATTACTGAACAGAAACTCATTGTATCTGGAAACGAAATTGAAAAGAAAAACGCGCAACTCACAGTGTCAGAAAAAAAATACCGGCATATTGTAGAAGGAACAAAGGAAATTATTTTTACCCTTGACGAAAAATGGTTTTTTAAAAGCGCCAATGACGCTATAAGAACTGAATTTAAAATAAGCCCCGAAGCCGTAACAAAATACACACTGACTGATCTGATTTACGACGATCTTACTGACGCTACAATTCTCCGCAAAATAATTACCGAAAAACTTGAGGAATCAAAAAAATTGAATACATCTGTGAGATTTAACGCGCAGATAAAAACTCCGAATCTTATTGAACCGGTTGAATTTAAAATCAGTCTTGAGTTTATAGAAATTGAGGGACACAAAGAAATTATCGGAAAAGCCCTAAGACTTACCGATGACAGATTTTCAGAATTTTTCATCAGCGAGAAATGTGAATATCTTATCAAGAATCTTCTCTTTACGGCGGATGACATTTCTCACAGAATTACCGGCAATCTCCAGAAATATATAGAAAAGAATGATGCAAATATGGTTCGAATAGGTCTCAGGGAAATTATCATTAACTCCATCGAGCACGGGAATCTCAATATATCTTTTGAGGAGAAAACCGAAGCGATACTAAATGACAGGTATTTTGAATTTATAAACGAAAGGCAAACCCATCCCGAATACAGAGACAAAAGAGTCAAAATTGAATATCTCATATCAGCTTCAAAGGCTATTTATAAAATATCAGATCAGGGGAAAGGTTTTAACCACAGGAAATTTCTTGCTGCAGTAAGTGAAGATCCTGCCGACCTGATGATGGCACATGGCAGAGGTATCAACATGGCAAAAAGCATTTTCGATGAAGTCCGGTTTAATTCCAAAGGAAACCAGGTACTCCTTGTAAAACATTTAAGCAGAAACAGAGGTCAGATCATTAATGGAAGCGAACATCTTATATCAGAACAGCATATTGAAATCAGTTGAATCAGAAAAGGTCAACGGCGAGCTTATATGCAAAAGAATTACCTCGCCATATTATATAACAAGCGGGCATACCGTTGATGTGATTGCGGAACTCTTTATACATGATGTACAGCTTCAGGCAATTGGAGTAGTTGACCACTCAGGGATAGCGACAGGTATCATCCTAAGAAACGAACTCTTCGCACTTATAGGACAAAAATTCGGCAGAGAGCTCTACCTCAACAAAAGTATTTCCGAGATCATTAAAAACGTTGATTTAATATATTACAAAAGAAATACATTCGCCGTTATTGATGAAATTTCTCATGATCTTAAATCTGAAGAGAACAGATACTATATTCTTGTTGATGCGGAGAACAGCTACAAAGGTTTTATATCCTCTTTCGATCTAATTCTTTTTCTTTCAGATATGATGACCCGCGAGCTCAAGGCGGCGCATAGAGTACATGCCGCCATTGTGAAAGATGAAATAAATATACTTACCGGAAGAATATCTGTTTCCGGTTCCACAGTGATGGCTGGTGAAACAGGAGGAGACTTTCAGTATATAAAGAGGATTAACGAAACCGTCTTTTTATTTCTCTCTGTGATGTATCAGGCAAAGGATTGAACGCCGGACTTATCTCTGTTGCGGTAAGCAGTATGTATGCCGCTTACGATTTTGACAAAGGTATACATGGCCTGATACAAAAGATCAACTCTTTCATCTACGGTCTGTTTAGCGGTGAAATTTTTCTTACCGGAGTATTTATTGAGATCGATGAATCAACGGGTGAAACAACTTTTTATGATATGGGTCATTCAATGATCTATCTTCTTAAAGATAAAAAAGCAATAGGCTTTACAAACGATGACAATAATCTCCCTCTGGGAATACAGAAAGATATAAATTCCGTTGCTTCAAAAATAAAACTTGAGTGTGACGATCTTCTGATTTCATACTCTGACGGTTTTGCAGAACAGAGCAATATGTCGAATGATAGATTCGGCGAACCGAAGCTCCTCTCCCTAGTAACAAAATATAAAAATAGCGGATTAACTCAGATAAAGAATATTCTTTACGATGAATTAAAAACCTGGAGGTTCGGCCAGGCGCAAGGTGACGATATGTCATTACTTATGATCAAATATCATCCTTGACAAAAACACCGACAGCAATCTAAGTAATTATAAACTGCTGATAAAATTGTTCTCCTGCGGCGCAGGCAGCGGCGGGATATAGTATTTTATTAAAACAAAGTGAAATTATAATTATGAAGAACAGTGCATCAATAGAACTGACTATATCAGATAAAAAAATTACCGTAAATCGTCCGGAACCGATTACTTCAGGTACAGACGCTGTAGTGTATAAGTATAAAATGGATCCGCAAAATGCTGTAGATGCCCTTATGAAGGGACAATATGTTCTGGTAGATGACTATTTCAGCAGCGGTCTTATAATTCTAAAAGAACTGAAGAGCTCTCTCGAAACTATTCACTCTGACAAATCTTTTTCCGGTCAGCGCGATCTGCGCTCTGCTTTTCGCGAAGCTTCAAATAAAATACTCCTGTTGATTTACAATCGTAAAATAAAAGTTAAAAAAGCACCTGAAATCGGCTGGCTCGAAATATTATATCCCGAGCTTGAAGAATTCCTATTACCCTTTCCTCTGGTTCAGGGTTTAAACAGTGCCTGGCAGTGGTATGAAAAAGGAATCGCCATGCCGGGTTTAGATAATAAAATTTTTCCCTTCTTCGGAACCTATTTTCCAACACGCTTCGAACATCTGCAGATTTTCGAACACTGGTTAAAACAATTAAAGGGTGAAAAAAAATCGGCCTTCGATATTGGAATCGGCTGCGGAGTGCTTTCATTTCTGATGTTGAAAAATGGATTCGAAAAAGTTTACGGCACCGATTCAAATCCCAATGCAATCTATGGCGTGCACGAATATATCATCAGAAACGGATTAAACCCGAAAATCGAGCTGATGCAGGGCGATTTATTTGCTGATTGTCCGGCAAAAACAGAGCTGATAGTTTTTAATCCTCCATGGATTCCTGCCGCACATAACACCGAAGGACTGGACAAAGCAATATACTACGATGATGAATTATTCCCGCGCTTTTTTGCAGAGGCTGTAAAGAGACTGGAACCGGGGGGAAGAGTCGTCCTGCTGTTCTCAAATCTGGCAAAGATTACTAACGTGACAGCCTCTCATCCCATTGAAGATGAGATTGCAAGTGGAGGAAGATTCCGGAAGGAGGTATTTGTACAAAAAAAAGTAACTGCCGCTTCAACTAAAACACGGCGTAACCAGAACTGGCGTGGTGCAGAAATGGTTGAGTTATGGGTATTGAAGGCGCTTGCTTAAGGTTCCGGTCACAACTCACCGATCTTATTTATTATTGAGGTTTCATAGGGCAAAAGTGTCATCTTCAGCGATGTAGATTTTGCAAACCACTAATGTAATCCCCTTCAGATCGCCTATGCCGTCTCCATTGCTGTCGTGGAAACTTCCGCGATATATCTGGTAGACAACAACGTTTTTCAACCACAGTGTACTCCTTTTCATTTTAAGCAAGTCCAGTATCTCTAAGAAGTTTTCCGATTATACTGTCTGCCGTAAAATCTTTCGATCTGCTTAAGGCATTGGCCTTCATTTCAGTTATATTTTTTCCTTTTTTAAAGTGAGAGATAACCGCATCTGCCATCTTCTCTTTTGTATTCACAAGATATCCTGATTTTTCATTCTCTATTATATCCCGCGGTCCCTTGGTGTTATATGAAACTACCGGGCAGCCGCAGCTGAATGCTTCAACAATTACATTACCGAAAGTGTCGAATCTCGATGGGAGTATCAGCATATCTGCCGCAGAATATATATCCGGAAGCCCGTCATGATTCACCCATCCAAGAAATTTCGCGTCAGGCATCTGTATTTTAAGCTTATCCTCTTCCGGTCCCTTACCGGCAATAACAAGCTGCAAGTCGGGAAATACATCCTTTATCCGGTTGTAGATAAATGGAAGCTCGTTTACACCCTTCTCATCGCTTATTCTTCCCACATAGAGGAGTACCGGTTTGTCATCGATTATGCCGAACATTTCCTTTTTTGTTGCTTTGCTTTTCTTAAACTTTTCGTCCACCCAGTGTGATGTCAGTTTTACTTCAGTTTTCTTAAACTCCATCTCCGGACCGCTGAACCATTTCTTCTGTTCCTTGTTGAGCACCAGAACACCGTCATACGACCTGTAAAATCCGCGAAGAATCCGTCTGAGCCTGTTCATTGCAGGATCTGAAAAATTCAGTGTTGATTTTGCAAATGTTATCCAGTCTGTATGCACAAAGAAGTATGCCGGTACAGAGTATGCCATCTTGAGATATATCGATATGAGTCCCATGGGACCCTCGGTTGAACTGAGAACTCTGTCGTATTCTCCTTCCATAAACTGTTTGTGAACATCCATTACATTTGGTATTCTTATCGGCTGTTCCTTGTAGAACGGCGGAGTGAAAACTGCGGCGGGTTTGACCACCACAAGGTGTTCCTCCGGCTTAACCGTATTGCTGCATACCATTAGGTCGATGGGAAGATTTCTCTCCTTTATTTCATCAAGCATATGACGAAGAAACATCGACACTCCGTTTTCATCTTCGAAGGTATCCGTCAGCCAGAGCATCTTCTTCGGCAACTTGAGATCATCGAGTTTCTCCGAAAAGTCATTCAGCATTCCCCTTGACTTGTACATAACTCTGCTTGAGGCGTAATTCGCAGCAGATATTACAGATGAAGCAAGAAAGGGGAAAGTCAGTCCGTCCAGAAACTCCGGAGCGTTAATACTTGTTATGCCGTTCTTCCGGCTCTTGCCTTTGCTTTCAAAGAGTTTCCTCATATGACCCGGAAGTTCAAGAGTGCTTATAAAATCCTCGGCACTTTTCAGAACACCTTCACCGTTCAGATTCAGACTCTTCAGCTTGGTATCAAGCCTGCTGAACATAAGATTAAAGAGAGAACGGTGTATCTCTTCAATCGATTTATCAAATGACTCTGCCATCTTTTCAGGATTTTTTTTCCGTACATCGGCCATTGATGCGGCCTCGGTAAAAATATCTTTGTAGTCCTTTGTAACCATCAGCTTCTTCGCAAATCCGGGAGCCTCACCCTGCAGGCATTCATGAAAGAGAGTAAGAAAACTCACAGTCAGTTTATGCCTCTGCAATTCGGAGAATCCGTTAATAACCAAAAATGAAAGGAGTTTATCTTTTGTATCACCTTTATGCAGAAGAAGCCTCAGTATTCCGGGATCCTTCATATTCATTACAATCTGGCAGAAGTAATCGAGGAAAGATATTGTCATCTTCTCGGTGTTGTTGTAGCCGCCAAAGGGCGCTGAATCTCCATCGAGAAGAGCTTGATGAGCGAGTGAACTTCTCGATTCATTCTTTAACTTTTCAGTGAGGTTGTTCACATAAAGCCTTGTTCCGGTGAGACCGGCAAAAATTCCCATGTGAGAATCCGATCCTCCGAACATACCCCTTCTGTAAGGGTTGCGGCAATAATCAGCGGCCTTGATACCGAATTTTTTTTCGTACTTTTCAAGAGTATTGCTCCCCATCGATTCAACCCACTTTTTAACAAGAAGGTTCTGCCACGTATCTCTCTGCCCGTTGATTACTTCGAATCTTTCGAATACAAGCGACATCTTGTCGAAGAACTCCATCGGCAACTGAGCATTCTCCTGATAGTGATAAAGCGGGTGAGCCCAGATTGTGGGGATATTGTTCTCCAAAGCGTATCCCTGAAACCTGTAGATATCGTGCCGGAATTTTAAAAGTTTTTCCTCCTGGGAAGGTGTAAAACCGTAACCAAGAACATGAATCTTTCCGTTGTAATCCGGTACTGTGCAGCTGAACTCGGCAGCGGTAAGTATGTCATACCCTTTATCCTGAAGTTCGTAGCAGGAACGGGCGTTATTATGATTTGTTACAGTATATGTATCGCAGTTATGCGTCTTAAGTGTTTCAATCAGATCTTCCGAAGGGAGCCAGGTTTCTGGAATATTCAGCATCCTCCCCATTATCTCATCGGGTTCGCTGCTGTTTTTATCGTGGCAGTGCAGGTCTATTGTGAGAGTCTCATCTTTCGGGAATCTCAGGGACTGTTCAAAGTTAAAAACAGACATCTCCCTGTTTATCCTTTCTAAAAATGATTCCTTGTAATTCATATTTTCTCCGTTTATTCTTTTAATCATTTACCAGGAATAAACATGATTTATATTAAGAAAATATAAGCATAATATTAAAATTTTGTTTAACATTAGCCCTCATGGAATCAATTGATACAGTTAATTTTGAGGAAATTGATAGTTCATAGCCTTCGAACTACATTGTCTTACACTAAACAGAGCAATTGAAGTAAATATTAAATATAATTAATTCCGGAAGATTTACTATCATTTTGATTCATCGCATCCATTAAATCTCTGAACAAAACCTGTTATATCTTTTTCATCAACAAATTCGTATTCAGTAATATTTCCAGGTATAGGATTTTCAATCTTCTTCATAAATTTTTTGTTTTTAATCTCTTCAACCAGTTCCGGACACGACGCAAAATGTTCCGCAGCAAAATCTTTAAACTGCTGTGGTTCATGAGGTATAGTATAAAACGAATCTTTATCTTTTTCTGAAATAATGTAGATTTTCAAATCCATTCTATTAGATGAAAACATTGTGCTGTTATATTTTACCGAGCAGTATCCGTAGATTGAAACTCTGCCATCAACAATCCGCTGAACCGGAATTTTCACATCCGCCCCGTGAAAACCCGATATTTTTTTTGAATCAATAAATATAAATGTATCACCATCTCTTCGAAGAGTAGACACATCTTCAGGATCTATGGTTTCCCATCCGGATATTAATGAATTTTTAAATTCAATTGTACCCCGATCTTTTTCTCCGGCATAGCTGTCGTAACATTCACTGAACCGGACATATCCTTTTTTTTCAAATCCGCTACCGGTTACAATAATACCTTTGTCGTAAGAGCATGAAACTGTGAAAGCAGTTATGATTAAAATAAACAGCTTAATAAATAAAAATAAATAATTTTTATCAGAGATAATTTTAACCATACAGCTACCTCCACCTGTAATAAAATTTTACAAAATATAACTGCCTCAGACCGTTACATTCATTTAACAAGACTCAATCCAAGTTGAAACCCTGCATCCAGAGCCTTTTGATTGTCTTTCACATGTACCGTCTCAGTACATACTCCAAGCACTCCCGCAGCATCCATTTTGAGATAGCCGCAAATTTCACGGAAGAGCGCTTCAGTGGTCTCCGGTCCGGAATTAGGAAGCTCACCTCCATATGTCATTAAGAGAGCAACTTTTTTTGTCCCGCATTTAAAACTCATTCCGTATAAACGGTCTATCAGCAGTTTCATCTGAGCGGTAACGCTCCACCAGTAGATCGGAGTTGCTAGAATTATAATATCAGACTTCTCTATGACAGGATATATCTCCTGCATTTCATCCTTGACCACGCATTTCCCGGTTTCATTTTTCTTGCAGCCGTTGCATCCGTTACATGGAGAAATCTTTTTCTCATGAAGAAATATATGTTCATTTTGAATATCACCGGAGCTTTTCATCCCGGCAATAACCGCATCTAGGAGCGCAGCGGTGTTTCCATTTATCCTGGGGCTTCCAAGAAAAGATACTGCTTTCATATTGACCTCTTTTTCTGTAAAAAATCTAATATATAACCGGCAGTTTCCTCCGGCCGCTCCAGCATGGGAGCATGACCGCAATCTTTCAGAATATGTGTCTGATAATTCTTCAGATTTTTTTCCAGCACCTGTACGCATGACACATTAATTATTCTGTCTTTATCTCCCCAGATTATAAGCACCGGCATCTTAAGTTTACCAAGACGATCCTGCAGCCGCACCGGCTTACGATCCATATCAGACCAGACCTTTTCATTATACGGCTTATTTTTTATTGACTGCTCCGCAAGAATTTTTTTTACCGGTCCCGGTATATATGGAGGTTTAACAAATCCGTATTCCATAAGACGGTCATAATCTTCAGCTCTGCTTACAATAAGCGGATTTATACCGGCATCGAGCGATTTAGTAAGGTCACTTTTTTCCGGTGCAATAATACCGGCAGTATCTAAAAGTATAAGCCCCGCAACTTCATCCGGATATTTTGCAGCATAAATTCCCGAGATATTCCCTCCCATGGAATTACCTGCGATAAAAACTTTACCGGCATTTATTTTTTTCAGAAAGAGATGAACTCTCTCCGCCTGACTTTCCACATCATAACTCATATTATCACGTTTTTCAGATTCACCGAACCCTGGAAGATCAGGTATTATAAGATGATATTTATCTGATAAATATTTAGCCATCAATGTCCAGTGATCCTTCTCTGCTCCAAAACCGTGAACAAGGACCAGGGTCTCCCCCTTTCCCCCTTCAAGATACGAAATTGAAAAATCCTCCACCTGCACCGATTTCTGTTCAAGATCCGCTGAAGAGCGCTTCATACTTTTATAACCGGAGTACATACTTTGAGACAGAGAACATGATAACACTGACAGCGATAACAGCACTGCAGATGCAAAAATTATACTGTTTTTTTTCATATCTAACCTCTCTTTGTTAAACTGTTTTCAGCAGAACTTCATCCATTGAAAGTCTTGGGCGCTGTTCAGGATTCTGATCGGGAAAACCTACAGGAATAAGTGCTGCCACAAGATAACGGCTGTCAAGCTCGAAAACCTCTCTCACTTTCTTGTGATCAAACATGCCAATCCAGCAGGTTCCAAGCCCGAGATCCGCAGCACGAAGAGTCAGATGATCAATAGCTATCGCCGCGTTAAATTTAAGATATGCAGCCGCATCAGCATCTGACATTACCACTCTGCTCTTCATCGCCTCTGCAAATCCTGCTCCGTCAAGCGGTGTATCGATAAAGGCGCCAGCCTCGCGAAGCTCCGACATCCGGATATCACGTCCGCTGAAAGCCGATGTATCCGCAAGACAGATAATTGTAACAGGCGCATTGTGCACAAATGGAAGAGGTGTACAGCCTTTAAGTTTCTCTCTCCCCTCTGCACTCTTCACTACAATAAATCTTGAAGGCTGAAGGTTTGATCCGGATGGTGCAATCCTGGCAGCTTCGAGTATCTCCATAATCATCTCATCGGGTACGCTGTCATTTTTAAACTTTCTTATACTTCTTCTTTTTTTTATTACGTCAGTAAATTCCATATTTTATCTCCTTTTGTATTTAATTCACTAATAAGATCTAAAGGCTCAGCTCCAATACTTTGCGTACAACATCAAGTGTGACCGATCCGTTTTCACCAAGTCTCTTCATCCCATGGGCTTCAAGACTTGAAATTATTTTTTCGACAACCTCTCTCCCCAGATCATAATCCGAGAAATGTGTTTTGACACCCATGCTCTCAAAGAAATTCCTGGTTTTATCAATTGCCATAGCAGCCTTTTCTTTTTCAGGTAGATCCGCCGCCAGATTCCAGACTCTCTCTCCGTACTGCTTGAGCTTTTCTGATTTCTCCGCATTCATCACCTCAAGCATCGACGGCAGCACTATCGCCAGAGTGTCAGCATGATCAAGACCGTATAGAACTGTAATTTCATGCCCCACCATGTGAGTAGACCAATCCTGAGGTACACCGCTTCCGATAAGACCATTGAGTGCCATTGTCGCAGCCCACATCAGATTAGCGCGCACATCGTAATTCTCCTTATCCATCAGAGCCTTCGGGCCCTCTTCAATCAGAGTAAGCAGTAGCCCTTCAGAAAACCGGTCCTGCACTCCGCCATTGTCGGGATACGTCATATATTGTTCCATTACATGAACAAATGCATCAACCACGCCATTGGCAATCTGCTTTTCCGGCAGAGTATAGGTATAAACTGGATCGAGTATTGAGAACTGTGGAAAAACCGCTGGATTCATGAACGGCAGTTTCGCCTTAATAGATGTTCTGGTGATAACCGATCCGCTGTTCATTTCAGATCCGGTAGCCGGTAAAGTCAAAACTGTACCGAACGGCAGAGCCCTGACCACGGCTGCCTGCTCCGTGATGATCTTCCAGGGATCATCGTGAGTAAATGGTACAGCTGCTGCGATAAATTTCGTTCCGTCAATAACCGAACCGCCCCCTGCAGCGAGAAGATAATCATATCCATCAGCCCGGATCAGCTCCACGGCCTTCATCAAAGTTTCGTAAGTCGGATTCGGCTCAATCCCGCCGAACTCTCCAGTCTGGTAGCCTTTCAGCTCTTCCATTATTGTATCGAGCAGGCCGTTTTTTTTAACGCTTCCAGCGCCGTATAGCACCAGGACTTTACTTCCGGAGGGGATCTCCTTTGACAGCTGAGTTATCTCACCCTTACCAAAAATAATCTTTGTCGGATTTACAAATTGAAAATTCTGCATAATACTTACCTCTTTTGTTTTATTCTTTATCAGAGAAATTATCCTGAACTTTTTTTAATAAATGAATATTCATTCATTAAACCTTTAAAAAAAATGATTCCTATTTTTTTATACTCTCCCAGCTGATTTTAAAAATATCATCAATCATTTCCTCTGAAAGATTAAACTGATTACTAAAATGCATCTTCACCATATTGTTAATCGGCGCAAAGAGCTGAGCCGTAATAACTTCATCCGGAAGATTCTTTATTATTTTTTCTGTCCGCCCTCTTTCGAAGAGCTCAATAATGGGCTGAAGAAGTCTTATACCCTCTTTTTTTGTAAGACGGTTTATATGCGGAGAGTTTGAAAAGAGCTCACAGAAGCTGAATTCAACCGGTTTTGCCATTATATGGCTAACATAATTTTTCCAGATAACCTCTATCGATTCTTTTACGGGGAGAGATTTTTCGTAGCCACCTGTTATAGACCCCATCATCCTCTCTTTCATTGTAATATAGAGAGTATTAATCAGCTCCTCTTTATTCTGAAAATAAAGATAAATTGTCCCTGCTGCAATCCCCGCTTCGGCTGCAATGGCAGACATAGGTGTCGCGTCAAAGCCGTTAGTGGTAATAAGCTTCAGCGTAGCGTTTAAAATAAGATCTCTCTTTTCATTATCTGCTTCTCTTGCCATAAGTTGACAATAAATGAACGTTCATTCATTGTCAACTTATTTTTTAAATGGATAAATTCGCCTATTATGAATTTATCTTTTTTCTTACCCCTTCAGTATTGAGTTTAATTTCTGTGAAAGCTGAAGCATGGAGTATGGCTTCTCGATAAAATCCCTTGCACCGGCATTTATTACATCATCAATAAGAGTTTTCGAATATAGCCCCGATGTCATCATTATCTTTAAATCAGGATTAATTTTGATCAGATCTTTCATTGCCTCATAACCCGATTTAACAGGCATAACCATATCAAGAATTACTCCACTGATGACATCTGAATTATTTTTATAAAGCTCTACAGCTTCCTCTCCATTTGTCCCTGTGATAACATTATAACCGCACTCGATTAGCATCGATTCAGTATACGAACGCATTACCTCCTCATCGTCAACAACAAGGATAGTGCCATTCCCCCGGACTATCTCGCCTTGTGCTGCCAGATCGGATAACGCTGATTCTTCATTCAATACCGGCAGATAAATTGAAAAAACTGTTCCCAATTCCACCTCTGAGTAAACATCAATAAAACCACGATGAGCCCTTACTATTGAATAAACAATCGAAAGCCCCAAACCGGTTCCTTTTATAGCGGTATTGGTTTTTGTTGTAAAAAAAGGATCATATATTTTAGAAAGGGTTTTATTGTCCATCCCCACTCCGGTATCTTTTACATATATCCGCCAGTATTCCCCCTCTGAAGAACCGGGGTGGTTATTCACAAAATATAAATCCGACTGGATTTTCACTATACCTATATCGAGATGCCCGCCCTTATGCTCTCCAGGTTTTCTCATAATCGTCATCGCATGAGATGCATTTATACATAGATTTAACAAAGTCTGCTGAATCTGCGAACTGTTAATCATCGCTTTTGCAAAACCGTTATACGGAGTAACAGTGATAGACACCATTCTATCAATTGAGTTCATGCAGATTTTTCCAATCTGACTCAGAATATCATTCAGGTCCATAGGATGAAGTTCTATGTCTGTATCCTTTCTCGAAAGATTCAGAAGCTGGGACACTATGGCTGCTCCGTTTTCACAGCTTTTTTCAACAAGCTCAAGATCTTTACTGAAACCCTCGATACTATCCACTGCTTTATTTGAAATTTTATATCTTAAAAGTGAAGCGGTTCCCAGTATGCCTCCAAGAATATTATTAAAATCGTGTGCTACACCGCTTGCCAGAAGTCCTATGCTCTCAAGTTTCTGACTCTGCCTGATCTGTACATCTTTTTTCTCAAGCTCGGTAATATCATCGATCCGGAGAACAAGGCTCTCTGAATGTTCAAGCTTTAAAGGAAAAACAAAGATGTTGAAATACATCTCCTCATATCCGGAAAGATGTATGCGGTAAAGAGCAAAGGGTTTTCCCGAGTCAATGGCGGTTTTTGCACTCAACAGATAGACAGAAATTTCCGGTTTGATTTCTGCAAGATGTCTTCCTCTTGCAGATTCAATGGCAAATCCGGCAAATTTTTCAGCAAGCCTGTTCCATTCCAGAACCCTGCCTTCCGTATCAAGCTGAATTATTATTGAAGGCATAAATTCTATTATCGATTGAATGGAGGCGATACTCTCCTTCACCTTGTACATCATATTGTTAAAGTTTTCTGCAAGTATTCCAATTTCATCATTACTCTTCACAGAAATGCTCTTTGACATATCTCCATGGGAAATTTTATCAACTACTCCCAGCATTTCATTCAACGGCTTTAGAACTCTCCCGGTAACAGCTCTCACACTCTGAAGAGTAATAGCAAATATAACTACGAAGAGACCAATAAGTTTTAAAATTATTGACAGCACTTTCCGGTTATACTCATCCCTTGACACAACAAGCTGAAGCTCACCTATCTTCTGATTATTCAGTAAAATATCTCTTATAATTGGAGTCTCGCGGGATACGACTTTTTTATCATTCAGATTGATAAGTGTAGTTCCGTTATTATCAACTATTTTAATTTCTGCAATTTCGGGGGTCATGTAAAAAGCTCTGCAGGTATCGGTAAGTCCGGAATAGTTGAAATTCCACACATGTTCTCTGTTACTTAAAACAAGAAGCTCGGTATATCTTTCAGAATTTTCTTTAAGGGTTCTTTTATTAATACTATTCTGATCTATCAGCAGATAAAGCGAAAATAACGCAAAGCAGATAAAAATCACCGAACCGATTGAAATTGAAAATTTCTGCCGGAGATTTTTGTTTTCCATGTATAATTTTATTTTTTCAAAATTCGCTTTTATCATCAGATACTCAATTATTTTCATCAGTTATATTTAGCTGCTATTTTTTTATAATGCTTTTCTTTCATCTCTTTTACTGCATCCCAGAATTTCACTGAAAGTTCAGGGTTTGACTTTACAAACTGATGCGAAAGTATTATATAATATGCCTTGGTTACAATTGGAATTCTGACTTTAACAATCTGTTTTGCATACTCACTGTTTTTCAGCAGAATGGCATCACCTGTAAGTTCAAGTGCTGCAACAGCTTCAACTCTTCCACGTATAAGATTCTGAAAATCAGCAGATGTTCCGTTGCTCTCATCCACCGTATATCCCATCTTCTTCAGATCATCAGCAATTGAATAACCGAATGGAGCACCAATATTTCCATTCAGATTTTTCAGTTCCCTGCCATTCCATTCGATATTTGATTTTTTTAGTTTGTAGAAATAATACGAGGAGATATAAAGAGATCTGCTTTCATCCGGTTTGTCACCTTTCATCGGATACATGCCAAACTGCTCTCTCTCTTTCTTGTAGCTTGCACCAAGAAGTCCATCAGCACTGCCGGTTTTTAGCTCCCCTTCAAAGGCTCTCTTCCATGGAAGTCGTTTAATGATAATTTTTACGCCCAGTTTCTTTTCGATAAGTCTAACACACTCTATTGTTGCTCCAGGTTTGTCAGGATTTATCTGATCTGAATTTCCAATAACAGCTGGAAATTCCTCTTTATCCTCACAAACAAGAGTCATAACTTTCTGCTGGGCAAAACTGTTAAAATATAAAGAGAGGAAAAAACAGAACACCACAATTATATATTTTTTCATAACACCTCTGATATTTTGACTACATCCAATATAGTATTTTATATAAAAAAAACAAAATTTTCAGTGATATAAAAAAAATAAATTACGTTCAGTATTATTGCTTAAATGATTTAAGTAATAAAAGATTTATTATCCCCGCAGCCGAAGCCGGAGAGAATATAATTTTCAGGAATTATTACAGAATTAATTTAATCAGGTACCCGTTTTTCAAAATCAGCATTGACCTATCTTAAACTTAATACACCGAGAATCAGTGCTATTATTCCCATAATAACAGATATTATACTTATTACAGTTGTTGTTCTCATCATTGAATCGGGAGAGTTGTAGAGAGCCTTTATTTTTTTAAAGGGATTGGAACTCTTCTTTATTTCCAGATCAATTCCATTAAACTTATCAGACGGCAGGCCAAGCTTTACCCTGTAATGCTTGCAGAGTACAATTGATTTATGATCGTTATCAATCAGAAGTTCAGGATCATTAAATCTTTTCTCAGTTGTGGAATTATAAAACATCTTATAATAGGTGTCAATAAATCTTATCCAGACATAGATGCTCTGTTTTTTCCACTTCCCGGTCCTGAATGAAATCCTGACAAAATCATTGAATTTCAACCCGGGAATTGGAGAGATGTATACATCATGGTCCCTGTAAAGCTCAGAGAGCTGCCTGTTTATGTGGAAAGTTTCTTTTATCATTTTTTTTCTTTTGTATCATTCTCCACTCTGAAATATATACGCTTCCACATATATTTTCCTTTTTTATAAAAGGAGGTAATGTAAAAATCCTGATCTGTGGCTTTTTCAATTACATTGAGTCCTATTCTGTTTGAGCCGTCTGCCAGTTTAAGATCATTATTATGATCTATAAGAAGTTTGATATGATCGTCAGAGACCAGATCCTCTTCTTTTATTACAGTCTCATCCACTTCGTCGTAATACTCGGGGTTATCATAATCAATTTCCGAGAGCTTGTCAATATAGCCGTAGTAATCGAAAAAATCTCCGAACTCCTCAATTGATGCTGAAAAAAAATCATTGCAGGGATAAATTATAACATTAAAATACCCCGCAGATTTTTTACCCTCACTAACGTTATGCACAACCTGTCTCAGCATTGAGAACTGGGTATTAATAATAAGTTCATTCATTATAAAACGTATGAATTTCTTTTTTGTCCATGGGAACATTTCAGTAATTCTCTGAATCTCGCCGTCAAAATTTTTAAAGTGTCTCTCTCCAAGACCAAGAACATACATATACGGCTCATAGATTGTTCCGTCAGGGTAGTATTTTGCACTGTTTCTAATTTTATTAGGCTGATCGTTCAGTCTTTTCCTGTGTTTGTAGGGAACAAGATCATTCAGGTTATCGGAGTCAATGTCAATATCGGATTGTAAAATGCTGCTATCGGGCATAATAAAACTCTCCGGGAATAAAGTTAAAATTTCTTACTGAATATATAATAGATATTTTAAATGTCAACAAGGAAGTATTAACTCTTTAACTGGTGGAAACAATAATTACCTGCGGTTTTTGAGTCGTCACACAAGGAACGTTACGTTGTGAAGATATTTAAATTCAATCCCCCGCAAATCAACTTCACTATAGCATTTTACGATTGAATTAGTACGATTTATGTCTCCGTGAGGCATTAAATGCCGAGGCAGTCTGTCTTATAAATTAAATATTTTACATGATAAAAGTAATTTTCCCGAAACAGATTGCTTCACTATGTTCGCAATGACAAAGGTTTAATCAATTCGTAAACAGCTATACCACCTGTATCAACTTTCCAATTCTATGGTAAATTTGTCATGCTGAGCCTGTCGAAGCATAGACTTTTACTGCCACTACCCTTCGACAGGCTCAGGGTGACGGGTTATACACTATGTATTGCATCTAAATAAAATAAAATGCTGGCTTTTCAACTCAATCAATATGCAGAAGAAGTCCCTTCAGATATTCTCCCTCGGGATGATAAATACTGAAAGGGTGATCCTTGCTTTGTGAAAGCTGTGCCGCAACTCTCACATCTCTCCCTGAATCTGCCGCTGCGGAGAATACAATCTTACGGAACAGATCTGCGGTAACATGATGAGAGCAGGAGAATGTAAACAGGAGTGAATCTTTCCTGATCTTTTTCATTGCGCTTAAGTTTATATCTTTATAGCCGCGCGCTCCCCTCTCAACTCCTCTGGAGGATTTTACAAACGCAGGAGGATCGAGCACAATGAGATCGTAAAAGTTATCATCCATAGTCCGGAGGTATTCAAAACAGTCAGCCTTTATGGCGCTGTGATTGCTTTTGTCAAAAGAATTAATTTTAATATTTTCCGTTGTCATCTCAATGGCATCGGCAGATATATCAACACTATGGACAAGTTCAGCATCTCCGGCAAGTGCATAAACCGAAAATCCGCCGGTATAACAAAATGCGTTCAAGACTCTTCTTCCTCTGGAAAAATTTCTCACCAGCTCACGGTTCTCTCTCTGATCAAGAAAGAAACCGGTCTTCTGTCCATGTTCCGGATCTACTATAAATTTCAATCCATTCTCAATCACTTCAACTGCCGATCCGCTGCCGCGTATAAATCCATATGGTATATCAACATTCTCTATTTCATTTACTCCCGGATTTTTTACACAGATATTATTAAATCCGAGACTTTCAAATGAATCCGCAATCACATCAAGCAGAAGTTCGGCGCCTTTCACCAGCACTTGAAGAACTACAGTATTCCCATATACATCAGCAATAACTCCAGGGAAAAAATCTCCCTCTGCATTTATCAGCCTGTAGCAGTCGGTATTCTCTCCTATTATCCTTTTCCTGAAAAGAGCGGCTCTAGTTATCTTTTCGGGAAAATATTTATCATCAAACTTATCAATTCTGACAGAGGTAAACTCAAAGAGCCTGCAGGCTATCTGACTTCCCGGCGAAAAGAAACCATAACCAAGCACCTCATTCTTCAGAGAAACGACTTCGACTATTTCACCATTTTCATAACCTGGAATTTCAGCAAGTGCACCGGAAAAAATCCACGGGTGCCTGTTGAGGAGAGATCTCTCTCTCCCCTTTTTAATCTTTATCTGTCTGTACATTTTATACCTTGAATTTTTTAAACAACCATGGTGCACCTGCACAGACCCATAGACAAAGAATCCATGAATGAACAAAAATAAAAATCAGATAGTATTGTGAACTTTTACTGAATAGAATTTTTTCAGCAAAATAAACAAGCATCAAAACAGTTAGACCTATTAGTACACGGAGAAAACCTGTTTTAAAATTTGCAGCCGGTGAAAATTTAATATATCTATTTTCAATAATAATACCTACGCAGAAGCCGGATAATGCTCCCATTGACATTACAGATCCCTTAGAAGCTATTATTTGAGATAAAAGCCCCGGAATGATAATTGCAACAGCCGCCAGAATAACCGGACTGAATTGCAGCAGAAATTTTTCTATTTTATCAAAAAACGGCCATAACATAATCAGAGCAAGAGCTCCGAGAAACCATCCTCCAAGAACATCCGTAGGAAAATGAACACCAAGATATATTCTTGAAAATGCAATTATCAGAATTATAAAAATAGAAGCGTATGTAAAAAATCTCTTCTTAAGCCAGAGAGACATTGAACCCCAAACAACAAGCGATAGCTGGGCATGACCGCTCGGTATCCCCGGGCCTGGAGTCTTCCCTATTTTTACTGATTCATTTAAGTTATATGGCCGCGGATGATTTATCAGATCCTTTAAAACTGTATTAACCCAGCTTGAAATTAAAAATAGAACAAAAATTCTCGCGGCGGATTTTTTATCAAAGCACCAGTATAAAAATGGAAGCAGTGCCATGTAAAAAATAAGCTCTCCGAAAAATGATACAAAAGAAAAAAATGAATCAAAAAACGGTGACCTTATTTTCTGAACAACTATTATTACATTAATTCCCCATTGCCATATATGCTCCATACTGCCTCCTGTTATTTATGCTGTAAATGCACCACGGTCACTTCGCACTAAAAACCACTTCCACATCTTTAACCCGAAGATGCAGATTCGATGCGATCTTCAGAACTGCAAGCTTTATCTGATCACTGCACATTTTGAGAATCTGCGGATTTTTCATTAGCTCGTTTCCCGCAGTCAGTGATCTCGACTTAAACTCTGTCATCTCATTATTGATCAGCCTGTCCTCATTTATCCAGATACTCCCTTCGGTGACTATTCCTGCTTTATATGTGCTTATATCGATTGCCGGCTCATTAAGTATTATTGCCGGAGATAAAATCCGGATAACATCTCCATCCATTATAATTTTAAACTCAGGGCTCTGTGTGTCTATTATATACTGAAATGTAGTTAACCATCTGAAAAGCACTGTGGAGCTCATCGGTCCTTTCTTGAATGATTTCATATACTCCTGATAGACCTTTTGCTCTGCAAGTATCAGTTTACCGGCTCCAGTGAGTTCGCTGCTCATTATCTGAATCTTATCAGGCGGAATAGCAGTTATGCGGTCGAGTTTGAAGTTCAAAAACAGGGCAACCCCGGAGAGTATAACAATAATTGTAACAAGTGCCGAATAGATAATTTTATTCATAGTACCTCATTATGTTTCCATTATTAAGTCAGAGATTATACTGAATGTCAAGAGTAAATTGGATGAATGTCATTATCGACATCCACTTAAAATCAACACTCCATTTCTGTCTGAACCCTGATTTACAGGATTAAAGGATTTTCTAGATTTTGCAAAAGTCTACTCGCGGAAAATCATGAAAATCTTTGAATCACGCGAATCAGGGTTCAGACAAGGGTAAGATAAAGTTATCTTCAAAAATTTACACATGTGCCCGACAGATCTAAGCGCAAAAAAAAGGGATGCCTTCCGGCATCCCTTTTCCTTATCATATGTGTCGGGAACAAACCCTGATAATATTAAATACTACTCAACAAGTGCGCCTGTAAATACAGCATCGCTTGCCTTGATTGGTGCGCCTTCGTTGAACTTTATTGCTCTTGCTCTTCCGAAGAATTTAGGGAACTCTGATCCAAGATAGAACTGTGAAGAAAGAGTTTTTCCTGTGTAGAAAGCAGCTTCAGTGTTATCGTTAAGGATAGCATCTCTGTCAGCGCCTTTAGCATCACCAACAAGCTCTTTCATTTTAGGAATAGTGAGAGTCATAGACCAGATGTGTGTCCATGCCATTGCTATCATGTACATTGCTTCCTGAAGAGGAGTTGCATGCATAAAAAGGTTCAGGAATTTTCCTGTAGCCATCTGCTGCTTAAGCATTTCGATAAGCTCGTCAAGTTCCTTGAGTCCCTCTGTAAAGATATCAAGGTATTTGTCTTCAACTATACCTTTTGCTTTTGCTACAGATTCGTGCATTCTCTTTGTCATTGCTTTGTAGTTGAACTGGTCTTTATTCATGAGAATTTTTCTCATTGTAAGGTCCATAGACTGGATACCGTTTGTTCCTTCCCAGATAGCAAGGATTTTGGAATCGTTCATGTATCTTACAATTGGATAATCTTTACAGTATCCGTATCCGCCATATGTCTGCATAGCCATTGAAGTAATCTCAACACCCTTATCTGTACAACCGGCTTTACAGATTGGAGTAAGAATCTCAACAAGACCCTGCGCTTCAGCTTTTTCTGTTTCATCAGAAGAAGCATGCATAATGTCGATGTTTTTAAACAGGAAGTAGCAGAGAATTCTCTGTCCTTCAAGGTGAGATTTCATCCAGAGAAGCATTCTCTTAACATCGGGATGCTTGCTTATAGTTACAAGAGGAGCATCAGGATTGAGCATCTGTGTTACATCAGCTCCCTGATATCTGTTTTTAGCATAAGTTACAGCGTGCATATATGCAGCAGATGCATTTCCCTGTCCCTGAACAGCAACACCGTTACGGGCGAAGTTCATCATCTGAAACATGATCTTCATACCCTGACGCTCCTGGCCCATTAGATAACCTATACAATTGTTGTTATCGCCGAAAGCAAGCTGTGAAGTAGCCTGGCCGTGTATACCCATCTTGTGCTCAACACCTGAACATGTTACATCATTAAATGCGCCAACTGAACCGTCAGCATTCACAAGATATTTAGGTACGATAAAAATAGATATACCCTTTGTCCCTTTAGGGTCACCTTCAATTCTTGCAAGTACAGGGTGAATCATATTTCCGTAATAGTCATTTTCACCAGAGGAGATGAATATTTTCTGTCCGGTAATTTTGTATGTTCCGTCAGGCTGCTTAACAGCTTTTGTCTTTAAATTTCCAACATCAGAACCAGCTTCAGGCTCTGTAAGACACATTGTTCCGCCCCACTCACCAGTCATGATTTTGTCTGCATACATTCTCTTCTGTGCTTCAGTAGCATGGGTGAATAACATTTCCATACAGCCATGTGAAAGTCCTGGATACATCCCCAGACAGTAGTTGGCAGCACATACAAACTCACTTGCAGCTGCACCGATAAGATTCGGCATACCCATACCGCCATCTTCAGCATGATCTGTAAGCCCCTGAAATCCAGCTGCATAATACTGGTCAAGCGCAGGTTTGAAAATTTCGGGAATTTTAACAGCTTTAGTGACCGGATCCCATTTAACGCCGATTTTGTCACCTTCCTCAGCTGTGGGGAAGAATACTTCAACCGCCATCTGCTCAGCAAGGTCTAGTGTTGCATCAAATGTGTCGTGATCGAAATCTGCGAAAACAGGGTACTGTGTCATCTTGTCAATTTCCAGAAGTTCAAAAATGACAAATTTTACATCTCTTGTATCAACCAACGGATTAAGCATATAAGCCTCCTTCATGATTTATATCTATTTAGCAGGGGAACAAGACTACTTTAAAACAGATGAAATCACACAAAACTGCAGTAATCGCATCGTAAATCTTATCCGCCATAAGATCAATGTTAAGAGTGACTTTGTTTACAGACTTATTTATATATTTTTTGTATTTACACGGCTAAAGGCGGCAATCCTTTAAAACAGCCCTGCAAGTGTGTTTTTAGACTAAAAAAAATGAAATTCTACAATGTTAAACGGGATGCAGCCTCTTAAAAAACCCCGGAAACCTTTATTAAAGAATTCATAGAAGTGTACTTTTAAAATGTCAATAAAATTTGCTGTTTTTATTAAATATAGTAGTAAAAATTGTCAAAATTCACGGTTTTGTTAAAGATTTTGCCTGAAAGTTACTATATGATCTTCGATATTTACATCATTTTCAATACTCTCTATGTCCGAACCATGATTAGCCTGATTTATGGATTAACATGACGATCTGCTTTTAAATCTTTCTTCAATCATGAAAATCATTTAATCCTGAATTCATTGTTCAGACAATTTTAACACTATGTTTTAACAAAAACCACAAATGATCAATTATCACATTTATTTAAACTGTATCTGCACAATTTTTATCTTGCACCTCTCATTGCAGATTCAAATAATGCAAAACATCATGACAGCAATTTTAAAGATAAGGGCAGCTGAACAATGGAAGAACCTGTAATACAGAATTTTTACTCTGGAAGAAAAATTATTGCCGATCACCCTTTCGGTTTATTCAACATAGAGCTGACTAACCGGTGCCCGATGAAATGTGTCATGTGTCCGCGCACTTACCACATGACAAGAACTCAGGGTTTCATGGACATTGATCTCTTCAAAAAAATAATTGATGAACTCGCTGAAGTTAATCCGGATTTTAATCATGACCGCGTTGTATGGCTGCATCACTTCGGAGAGAGCCTGCTTCATCCTCAGTTTGATTCTTTCATCCGTTACGCTGCAGAGAAAAATGTCCGCACAGGACTTTCTGTTAATCCGATGATATTGAATGAGAAAATTTCAAAACTCCTTCTGTCTTCCGGTCTGCATATCCTATACCTCTCGCTAGACGGACATAACAATGAGTCATTTGCAAAAATCCGCGGTGTAGAAAATATGTATGAAATCTCCCGGACTAATATGATAAGTTTTCTGAATATGAAAAAAGATAATCCCTGCGAAATGAAAATAATTCTATCAATGATAGATTTTTCGCTTAATGACGAGAGTATTGCTGCAGTTAAGAATGAGTGGGAATCACACGATCAGATTGACGGCTTTCTTATGAAAACATATACTACCTGGGATGGTGCTGTTCCGGAGATAGAAGCATTTGCTCCTGAACCTGCAGCGAATAATCGAAAGGTTACATGTTCATTCCCCTGGGTGAATATGACTGTAACATGGGATGGTGATGTGGTTCCATGCTGTTTCGATTATAACAAAAAACTTGTTCTTGGGAATGCGTTGACTCAGACGCTGGATTACATATGGAATGATGCTCCGATGCGCAACTTAAGGAGGGAATTCATTGAAGACAGAGTTTCTAATCCTTTATGCAAAAACTGCAGAGAGCTCCGTGCCTGACCGGACGAATCTTTGCAGGAATACAAAATCAGTGGTTCAGATTTTTAAAATCACCGGAATTTCCTGTTCAGCAAACTCGCGTAGCAGAATCTCCCCTTTCTCAACATTACCCGGATCAACAATTCTTGATAAACGGATCATGCTGCAGTTCATTTTTCTTTCTAACTCAGTAATCATTTTAAACTGCAGTTCTAAATAACTACTCAACTCCACTCCATTAAATTTGTACCAGTAATATACAAGCAAACCCTTATCTCCGCGCACAAACAGCATCCTGGTTATCTGTCTATCTACGTTCTGCAGAGTAATTATATTCTTTTCAATAAGATTATATCCCTCCCCCATGAGACACAATTCGGGTCTATGAAGAAAAGGTTTACGACTCCCCTTGTCATGAATAAAATAGAGGAAAACACTTCCATCTCCGGGAGTAATATTTTTTTTAAAGTATTCACGCATCAGAATATCATCTGTCTGCAGCATTGAGTAATAAAACACTTCAAGTTTCTCATCACGCGATTTCCACACTGAAGTCTCTGCAGCTATATTATTTATAACAAGCGGATATTTCTCTTTCTCTCCTGAATTATTAAATTTAACAGCTGATGATCCGATTACCAGGATTGTCATAATTACCAAAAGAGGTATCAGATTTATTTTTTCAGCAGTAAATATCGAAACATACATCCCCTTATCATTTTTTATATTTTTAAAATCAGGTAATTCATTGAAAAGCATAATTGAAATAAAAATTAAAATAAAGACTATAACACCTATCGCGCCGTGGAAATCCTCCAGAGCAAATTTTCCATATCCATTAACTGTCAGAATCGATACAATTACTATTCTTAAAATATTAGCTAGAATTGCCGCAGGGATTGAAATTATATAATCCAATGCTGTAATAATTCTTCTCTTTTGAAAAAGTGCAATAAACCAGAGGAGAGTGACCATGCCGAATATATTTTCCATTCCGCTGCATGCCGGAGTTACCTCAATTAAATAATTATTTATTTCCAATGTACTTCCGTAAAGACTGGTGGAGGGATATATTATCGAAATAAAATATCCGGAAATGCTTGCCGTTGCGAGTTTCAAACTTAGAGTAATATAATCGAGTATAAATGAGGGTAGCGGAATGGCGAGAAGAAGAAATAAAAAAAGCGGCAAATTACGATGAACAAATTTTTTACCCAGAATGAGGAAGGACATCCCAAGAATGAAAAGATATAACGCAAAGAATTGAAAAGCCAGTATTGAAATTAATTGCCCCGATATTTCTGCACAAATCGCGCCTGCTATAAAAAGATACCCCATAAACAGGGAATTTGCCATATCTATTTTTGGTAATATTGACCTTCTTATTAAAATCCAGAAAAAGATAATAAAAACGAAAGGCCCCTGTGAATAGTATGCTCCGGAAGTAAACCAGCGGGAGACAAGTTCATTCAGTGTACTTTTAAAAAAAATGATGAAAAGAATTAATAGCAAGGCATATACAACCCACGCCTTGCTATCCTTTCTAAAAAAAACCATTTAATTTTGTACTAACCGGATACTCCAAACAATAGTTATTAACGATCTTTAAATTTTTTTAGAGCAAAAGCAGCTCCAGCTCCGCCAAGGATAAGGAGTATTGTTGCCGGTTCGGGTGTTCCTCCTCCACCATGATGACTTCCATTTCCCTGATTGCCGCCAGGAGTCTGCCCCATACTGAATGCTGACATAGTACAGATGAATATAAATAGAAGTGAAAATAATACTTTCGCTTTCATAAAAACCTCTTATTTTTTAAAAAAGATGCTTCTAATCATATAAAATCTAATAAAAAATAAATCAAGCACTATTACAGTAAGTCTGAAAATTTACTAATAAAGAGAATTTTCAGTTAATTATTCAAGATCCAGTGAAACTCAATGCAACCTGAAAGTCCCTGTTTGCCGCAATGATACCTCTTTTTTGCTGGCATTTATGACCGATAGTTCTAAGTGAACGCCCATTTATTACTTTACTTTTATCTATTTTAAATTTTAAGTGTTTTTTCTGTTAATTCATTCCATTTTAATGATTTAACTTAACATGATAATTATTCCGGTTATTTATCCTGAATTAAATTTTGAGGAAAAAATGAAGACGTGTTCACAAAGTATAAAGATTTTTACACTGGCATCATTAGTACTATCAATATCGCTCGTCCTGTTTAACTGCAGCGCCGGGAGTAAAGGTGATCCGACTCCCGGAGAGAACATCTCTATATATATTGATCCATCAGTTTCCACCACAGGGGACGGCAGTATTGATAAACCTTACAAATACTGGTCTGAAGTTACATTTCAGGCCGGATATAATTATATGCAGAAAAGAGGAACCATTGCCCGGGAGGAAGTTATCATTGATGCTTCCGGTACTTCTGCAAATCCCATGATCATTGGCGCCTACGGCACAGGAGCTGATCCGATCATCCAGGGGTCAGAGCTTGAAACAGGCTGGACACTCACTGGCGGAAATATTTATACAAAAACTTTTACCGGCACACATGTTTCCGGCATGGTTGCGGAAGATGGCACAGTATTAAAATTTTTAAAATGGAATAGTAATTACACTACTACCTTTTCAGGCGCAACCGCAGGATCGTTCTCCATAGATCACACAGTTACACCTAACGTTATTTATGTATGGTGTACAGGCGGAGCTGATCCGAATACCCGCCAGATGGAGGTCAGCAGAAGATCCCGTTGTATTTTAGTTGAAGCGGTAAGCAATATAACAATTCAAAATGTGAAGATACAATATGCAAGCCTTCTTGGTATTGATATAGTCGCATGCGGCATTTCAAGCACCTGCGCAAGTGGAGCTTCTGCAGGCAATATCATAATCAAAAACTGTACAGTAACTAAATGCGGCGGAGTATGGTTTGATGCACCATATAACTATCATCTGGGCAATGGTATTCAATTTGCTAACGGTGTATCAAACTGCCGTGTTGAGAACTGCGCAATATCAGATATTTTTGATTCAGGATTTACTCCGCAGGTTTATTCAAATGGACAGAACATGTCTGGAATCTCAATATACAACACAACAATAGAAAGATGCGGCTTTGCCGGTGTGGAGATAGCAGCACTTGATAACCTGGGGACAACCGGTTCAATAAGCAACGTAACAGTAGAAAAAGTTAATGTTTCAAGTTCCGGAAAAGGATGGAGCGGAGACAGAAGCAATGAATACCCGGAAATGCAGGGTATTGGGATAAAAATACATGCAGATACCGGATCAACTCTCACAAATGTCAAAGTTGAGCAATCATCAGTTACAGACTGCAAAGGACATGCAGTGTGGCTCTATGGATATACCGGAACAGTTACTATTAACCGCACAAAAATTTTCAACAATGACGGAAATGGTATTGCTGCTATGGATATACGATCAGGTCTCTCATTAAAACTGATTCTGACATCATCATTGATTTACAATAATCCCGTTGGACTACATTTCAATGTTCTCCATAGCCAGGGATATTCTCTCTACAACAATACTTTTTACAACAACAACATAGGACTTTCACTGCATAACACCAACGGTACTGCCAGAATTAAAAATAATATCTTCAGTGATTCCGCAAATGTTCATCTGTACTGCCCTACTCCCGGTTCTGATATAGCATTCGACTATAACAGCTACAAAGCCGGAGGAAATTTCATGTCATACAATGGAACCACTTATGCTGATCTTTCGGCATTTATAAGCGGAACCGGTACCATTTACGAAGCTAACGGTATACAGAACAATCCTGTTTTCACGAATGCAGCTTCCGGTGATTTCTCACTTCAATCATCGTCGCTATGCAGAGGCGAAGGAGATTCGGGAGTTAATGTTACCCTAGATTATGCAGGAAACTCCTTTAAAAATCCTCCATCAATCGGAGCTTACGAGTATTATTAACTGAAAAAAGTATCGCCGCAGCCGTGCGACTCTGCACTCTGCGGCGTCAGGGTATATTTGCAAAAACAGTAACAATAAAAGGGGTCGAGGGGTGAAACCCCCGCGGCTTTTGGTTACTTTGGGCCGATCCAAAGTAACGAGAAAAATCTAAAAAACAAAGGAAGACCAGTGGGGCTCGGCTGCCCCCATTGCAACTTAAATTTTATACCTCTTCATAATCTCTTCCGGACTCGAAAGAACTCTTCTTCCGTAAAATTCAAGCGCCTTATCGCATCTGTTAGTAATAATCCAGTCAACACCAAAGTGTGTAAGAACTTTGAATTGCAGATCCTGATCAATGGTGTACATGATAACAAGCAATCCCTTTCTATGTGCGCCTCCGATATTCCATGGATATCCAAGATACCCTGATGGTCCAATCTCTGACTCCATCGACACTGCATCATCGAGCAGACCGGACCAGCCCCTCTCATCCCATGTTGTATCTTTATCTTTTTTCTCAGATACAAGATAATTCCTTTTGATGAACGGAGCAAGTTCCCAGCATTTTGCTAGAGATTTTTTATCAAAGCCCTGAATCACATCCGGTTTAATAATAACAGCTTTCGGATTCTGTGTTCGTCCTTTTCTGATCATCAAATCGATAACTTCTTTTTCAATGCCGGGATATAATTTCGGATTTTTGAACTCAATCAGTAATCCTGGATTCGGACCGTTACCCCCGGCAGAATCGATATATTCTTCAAATGTGCAGATTTTTATTTCTTTGAAAGATTTTCTGGCACGATCGGGATTTTTTGTATTAAACCATGATCCGGAATCGAGCTGCATCAGCTCCTTATAGGTAAATGACCCGATTGGATCTTTTTCACGGCCAGGAAAAATTACTGAAGCATTGGTTGTACGCTCCGGTGTTGCGTCATGAAAGATGATAAGTTTTCCATCTTTCGTTCTCTGGACATCGCATTCAAGATAATCCGCGCCGAGTTCTCTGGCGATTACAAATGCAGGCAGAGTGTTCTCCGGAGCATAGTACGACGCTCCCCTATGTGCTGCAACTGCATGCCATGGTAATCCTTTTTTAGCAGCAATTTCTTTCCCTGCCGATGAAGGGCTGATAACATAAAAAGATATAAATCCAACTATGCCTATTACTATCACTGAACTGATCAGAATTCCTGCTATTTTAAATATTTTTTTCATACTCATCTCCTGTCTAAAAAATGTTTTTTAAAATAAATAATGATATGTTAAATTCACAAAAAATCGGAAGTCATTATTCCTTCCTCCATGCCGAAGGAATTTAAGGGTATATTTCACCACCAGAATTTTATGTTGATACCGGATGTAACATTGGAACTATGTTAACCTGCTTGACACAAAATAATATATATAACTAACTTAATCAAATTTTTTTAAACGTATTAAACTATAAAACACCGGATATTGAATGAGAAAAAGAATACTCATTATTGGCGCAGTCTACTCTCTGCTCATCGGGATTCTCTGCTGGTATATTCTGTCACCAGAAAATGCCGAATGGCTGCGAGTAGAAACACCCTCTGGTGCCCTGCAGAATCATCAACTCAATTTACGGATAACGCTCACAAAACCTGAACCTGGAATGTATCTAAGCGTTGATCTCCACTGGATGACAAATGAAAAAGTGACACATGGATATCTTACCGGCATCAAGCCGATTAAAATTAAAAAAGATAAAACTGTCTATGATATTTCAATTACATTCAAAGCTGAAGGGAATGCCCGATTCATTTTCCCCGTTGTATTCCTCTCCCGTGACGGCTCCTGGATCACGCACACCAAGGCAGCGGAATCTGAACCTATCCCCCTTCTGAGATCAAATTTAGAAGCCTCCTTTTCACCATTGGAAACGAAGAGAACTAATGATATTACAAAACCGAAGGCCGCAGTGTATACGGAGTCTGCCCCGTTAAGATTCGTCGTTGCAGGTTTATGGCTTGCCGTAGCCTTAATTACAATTTCCATGAGGAAACATCTTAACATAAAAATGATCACCACGGCTGCAGTGATAACCGCTCTTTGGGAGGCATGCAACACCAGCAGTTTATCTGGAAATGCACTTCGCTACATCGCCTGGTTCATAAAAGCATACAACGACAGACGTGAACCTCAGCAGATTAGCACAATTCTGATATTTATTTCTTTTGCGCTGATTTCATTTTTTTTGGTTTATGCACTATACAAAAAAGGTACAATGATAATATGGTTATCCTTTCTGGTATTCTGGTCGGTTTCACTTCTTCGAATTTTATCTCTTCATGAAGTCGACACTCTTTTTTCAAAAACAATCGCACAACTTCCTATTGGACAGCTGATTAGACTTGCAGCTTCCTTTTTATGCCTTGCCGCAATTTTAATAAAAGTCTTTGTATCCGCCCACCGGAAACAGAACAGCTCTGCTCAATGTCTATAATATGTAGAGCTGATCTCCACAGCAGAGCCTCTCGGACAAATCCTGTATCCCTTCATTTCTTCTTGACACATAAATTAAAACCTGTAATCTTATTTTATGCAGAAAAGAATATTGCTGATAGAAGATGAATCCGGAATTGCAGACACTATTGTATACTCTATCTCAGTTGAAGGGTTTCAAACTCATTGGGTCACAACGGGAACCGAGGGACTTTCTTATCTTAAATCAGAGAAAGCAGATCTTGTCATTCTCGATATCGGACTCCCGGATATGAATGGTTTTGATGTATTGAAAGAGATTCGGAAAAACAATCAGGTTCCGGTATTATTTCTCACCGCCCGTTCAGATGAGATAGACAGAATTCTCGGGCTTGAGCTCGGAGCGGACGATTATGTATCCAAGCCCTTCAGTCCTCGAGAACTTGCAGCAAGGGTAAAGGCAATTCTCCGCCGTACAACGGAGAGTGACAATGTAAAAGTTAACTCCTCCCCTTTTCAGATTGAATACAATAAGCGCCAGATAAGCTATTTCGGAAGAAAAGTTAATCTTACACGAATTGAATATGAAATACTTATACTTCTGATTAACAGACCAGGATGGATATTCTCCCGTGATAAAATAATGGACATGGCCTGGCCTGAATCGGGAGAGAGTTTTGACCGCACGGTGGATACACACATTAAAACTCTCAGAACAAAACTAAAGGAAATCAATCCTGAAATAGACCCCATAGAAACTCACCGCGGCGTAGGCTACTCGCTGAGGGATGATTTATGAGCATTAAATGGCGGATTTTATCGGGATTCTTTATTTTATATGCCATCGGCTTCTGGTTTTTATATGACTTCATCGCAAATGATATAAGACCAAGATACCTGGAGACTGTTGAAGAATCTCTGAACGATACAGCAAATATTCTTGCATCGCTTGTTGAAGAGGAGATCACAAACTCCGCAATCAATATAAATACAATTAAACCTGTAATAAAGAAAGCCTACGAGAAAAAAATCAGTTCCCGGATATATGCTCTCCATAAAACCGGAGTTTCTCTTCAGGTATACATAACAGATCTGAACGGCATAATTATTTACTCTTCAAATAAAAGCATTCATGAAGGTGATGACTTTTCCTCATGGCGCGACGTAAAACTTACACTTATGGGTAAATACGGAGCCAGGTCATCGCTTCTTAATGAAAGAGATCCAAATTCTAAATCTATTTTTGTTGCAGCACCAGTTAAGTCTAATAAAAAAATAATCGGAGTGCTCACTGTCATCAAACCTGAAGAGAGCGTTTCTCTATTTATTGAAATAGCAAAAAGAAAAGCGCTCATCGCCGGAATCGTATCATGTCTCCTCTTTATATTTTTAAGCTATATTTTATCCATCTGGATCAGCAGACCGGTGAAACGGCTTACGGAGTTCGTCAAGTCCCTGAAGGAAAACAAGAGAGCAAAAATACCTGCATTTGCAGAGAAAGAGATAATGACTCTTGCCGAAACATTCAATGAAGTCTGGACTGATCTCAAGGGTGAGAAATATATCGAACAGTACATCCAGACCCTCACACATGAACTGAAAAGTCCCCTTTCGTCAATCAGAGGATCAGCTGAGCTCCTTGAGGATGACATACCGGAAGAGCAGAAAAAGATTTTCTACAGAAATATTTTCCGTGAATCCCGCAGGATGGAGGAGATTATTGAAAGAATGCTTGAACTGTCATCGATTGAAAGTCAGGAGGGACTGAAAAACATTGTACAGATAAATCTGGATCAAACAGTAAACGATGTCCTGGAAAGTTTATATCCCGAATATCACAGGAAAAATTTAACAATCGAAAAAAGAATCCCTGAAACAGCTGTTATAGAAGGTGAGATATTTTTAATACGTCACGCGATACAGAATCTGATACAGAATGCAATCCGCTTCTCCCGCACTGACGATAAAATTTGTATCTCTATAGAAACAATCGGCAGCATCACGTCAGTTACTATCTCTGATAATGGCGAAGGTATTCCTGAATATGCTGCAGATAAAATCTTCAACAGATTCTACTCTCTCCCTTCTCAAAACACAAAGATTAAAAGTACAGGTCTTGGACTCCCCTTTGTAAAGGAGATCGCAACTCTGCATAAAGGTAATATTACCGTCAGCAATAATAAAGATGGAGGCGTAACGGCAAAGCTCACTCTTCCGGTTCATCAAAATTTATAAAAAAAATGCCCGGTTATAGGGCAGATTCAAAAGTCCATAAATTCCTCCCCTTTGATGGGGGAGGTTAGGTGGGGGTGAAAAAGTTCGTGATTAAATCAACAGTTGTAAATCACCCTCCCCCGGCCCCTCCCATCAAGGGAGGGGAGAAATCACTTTTTGAGTCAGCCTCATAAAATTCACTTTTTTTACAACTTCACAGTCACTTCACATAGCCCACATATTTTTTTCAAACAATACCTGCATATTCTATTTATGTAACTGCTTAAAACCAGTTGTATTCTGATTTCCCCCGCGCCAAAGGCGGGGGAAATACAAATTACTGCCAGTTTAGAAGTAGATACTAATTTATTGAGATTTAAAATCTCTTAACTAAAATACCGGGAGAAAATTTATGAAACCCTTTGCAACAAAATCATTGATTACCGCCTTTTTACTTATCGCCCTGCTTATTCCCATTTCCATGGTGAGCTCTCTCGTCGATGAGAGAAAATTAAGACAAAGTGAAGTCTACACAGAGATGAGTACATCCTGGGGAGGAGAAAATACAGTACTTGGAGGCATATTCCTTTCATTTGCAAATGAAACCGCAATGCCGGACAAAACTGAAATTGACGGAACCATTACCGCCGAAATCAGACAGAAGGGAATTTTTAAAATTCCATTTTACACAGCAAATCTCATGATCAAGGGGATTTTCAGCACACCGTCGGATCATGATGGTAAAAAAATACTCAACCTGTCATTGTTCAACAATCATTCCGTGGAGATAAAATATGTGAGAATCAACGGCGTAGAGGTCCCTTTTACTCTGCGCACAAATAATAATATTCCAAACGCATTGATCATAGGAAATTACAGCTCAATCGAAAGTCAGGGGGACAGCGATAAAACTGAAATCACAGTGAGTGCTTCTATTAAAGGTATAGATAAACTTATGTTTCAGCAGATATCCAAAAAAACCGATATCACTTTAAAGTCCAACTGGATAGATCCGAGTTTTACCGGATCTATACTGCCGTCCAGAAGATCAATAGACCAGAACGGCTTTCAGGCAAAATGGGAACTTTCGAGTTTACTTAATTCATCAGCAAAATCTTCTCAATTGCTTAGTGAAGATGATTCATTCGGAGTGAGCCTCTTTATGCCGGTGAATGTCTACAGCCTTACGGACAGATCTATCAAATATGCAATACTCTTTATCGGCTTTACATTTCTGGCGTTCTTTTTGTTCGAGATCTTCGGTCAGCTGAAGATTCACCCATTCCAGTATCTTCTTGTGGGGTTTGCACTTACAATATTCTATCTGCTGCTTCTGTCTCTTTCTGAATTTATGAATTTCACTCTTTCATATTTCATAGCATCAACGGCAACTATCGGGCTCATAGTTATGTATTCCGCAAAAATACTTTCAGCAAAGAGCCGTGCATTCATTATGGGAGGGATGCTCACAATACTCTATTCGTTTCTGTATATATTACTTCAGCTGGATCAGTACTCGCTTCTACTTGGATCAGTTGCACTGTTCATTGTTCTTGCATCGGTTATGTATTTAACACGTAATGTAAACTGGTATGAGCTTCAGGAGAGGTAATATAAATAAACTACGTTCTCCAGTCTCCCCCTCTTTTTCTTTTCAAAGAGAGGGGGACCGAGGGGGTGAGTTAAAACAAAATTCCTACTTAATATACTTTTTCCATATTGTTCCGTATTTACCTGAACTTTTAAGTTTTTTGAGACCGGCATTGAACTTCTCGCAGAGCGCCTTGTCTTTGAATCCAACCTTATAAGCAGTTGGAGCAAAAATTTCGTGTATAACTATCTCCTGATTCACATCGGCGTCTTTTGAATTAACCTTCTGTCTGAAATATTTGAATATATTTATATCCATAACAACTACATCGGCCCGACCTGCGAATAGCATCTTTACCTGACTATCCTGTATTCCAAGTTCCGAATACTTTGAGTTCCCCTTTGCCATATCAGCAAAACCGGATCCCAGATATTTAGTTGCATTCTGAAACGCCACAACACTGACTTTTGAAAGATCGGCTACTGATCCGATTTTAAGATTCTTTGATTTGAGTGAAACCGCAACATTCTGGTATGATATATGAGAATCCGAATAGAATATGTTTTTTATACCGGAGCTTTCATTTATAGTCAGAGCCGCATCGGCTGTCCCGTCAGTCAGACTGACCGGTACACGTACAAAGGGGAGATATACCAGTTTAATGGTATTGCCTGACTCAAGAAGTGCCTGTTGAACAATATCAACTTCAATACCGGTATTAGAACCCTCTATAATATATGGAGGGAGCGCAAGACCCACAGCAATTTTCAGCTCCGCCGCTACAGCCGCCTGCACCATCCATAGACTTATAATCAGCGTAAAAATAACCTGATAAATCTTTCTCATCTTTTTCTCCTATGAAATTATAATTAAAACATCACTTCTGTAAAAATTAACTCAATACGAAAGTCCTGTTTTTTATTTTCTAAATTACTTTAAATTTGATGGGAGAACGAATTTTTTTGTGAGTTTTCTTAAATTTATGGGGAATCTGCAGTTAAGATCTGAAGGAGATAAATATCACCCTGTAGTATAAATAATTTTACCGGATTTAGCAAAGTCATAATTTCCCAGAAGAGAGACCATCGACCTGAAATCGTCGGACTGAAGTGTTTCGATAAACCGCTGAATCTCTTCACGGAAAAACGTTTCCTGAAGCAGCACCATGTCAAAACTCTCCTGAATAAGAATCTGGAATTTAAGCCCGAGTATTTTAGCAACCGAACCAGTTGCGATTCCCGCATCTGCAGAGCCTGATAAAACATTAAGGCCGGTTTCAAGATGTGTGTTTACCTCATTCTCATAGCCCTTTATTAAACCTGAATCGACTTTTTCAGATTCTATAAAATGATCTGTTATTACTCTTGTTCCTGAACCTCTCTGCCTGTTAATAAATTTTAAACCATCCTGTATTATTTTTGAAAAACTGATTTTTTCAGATCTGCTGCTTTGAGGGAGTATAAAGCCAAGTTCTCTCTGGAACAGGTGGACTATGGCAATTTTTTTATGCGGCACCAGATCTGCTATGGCGTGCATATCATACTCACCTGTTCCCGGATTTGAAAGATGACACCAGGCAATATCGGTAAAACCGGATCCCAGAAGCCTGATTCCCTCAGTACTCCCGGTAACTGAAGAAAAAATATGCTTTCCTCCATCGCCGCTTTGCATTTTGTTTATTAATATATCAAGTATAGGATCATTGCTGCCGGCAGCAAATATAACGCTCTTTGTGTTCTTTGCCGAATCATCAATAAACGGTCCGGCCTTAAGTGCATCAGATGTAATCCAGAGATCTATAAGTTTTTTAGGGAACACCCATTTCCCCGTAACACGGGTACATGGAATACTTTTGGATTTGATAAGAGCGTAAACCTGCTTTTCATTAATTCCAAGATATTCAGCGGTTTCCTTCGTGCTCATATTTTCTGCGGGCATTGTTTCCTCCGGATAAAAAAATATATTTAAACAGGAGCATGTAAATCAAAAATTGATGATTAATTTGTGCAATTATTACAGAGGGTCCCGTACTGATGAATAATACTCAATGTCAATCCAGTGAAGGCGTAATTATAACATATTGAATCAAAATCATAAGGTCGTAGAACTTCGAGGATTAAACCATTGAACAGACTTACATTTTTTTTGAAAGCGATTAAACAATCTTAATTTTATGAAGCAGATCCGCACCCCTTTTACTTGCATACTCTGTGACATCGTCGTAATAACTTTTAAATTCAGTGACAAAGTCTCTTCCGAACTCTGTCAGTTTATATCCCTCTTTATTGTTATCTTTATAAATGAGAGGTTTGCCTATTACCTCTTCTGTTTTTTTAATCTTACCCCAGGCTCCCCTATATGAAATCCCCATCCTTTCTGCGGCAAGCTTCAATGAACCGAGTTCATTTATAAGTAACAGAAGCTCATAGCGTCCATGACCAAAATATACACCCTTATCCTTCTCAAACCAGACATGAACCTTAACTTCCGGTAGAACAAAGTCAGTTGAATTTTTATCTTTCATAAACAGACTCCTTTTTGATCAAACTGAATCATTTCTATTTGCGTCCATATGATGATGCCAGAATTATTCCGGCTATAAAACCGCAAAGATGACTTTCCCATGACATTGAAGGATTATCCGGCAACACTCCGAAAATCATCCCGCAATACAAAAAGAAAACAACAAGTGAAATAATGATAGATTTAAAATCTCTCTTAAACAGACCGCGAGTTACAAGATATCCTAATATTCCGTAGATTACTCCGCTTGCACCTATATGTGAGGAGTGCGATCGTCCGATAAGCCACGTACCAGCTCCTCCTAGAATTACAAGCGCAGCGACAATCCAGTATGACTTACTATGCTCAAGGGTAATTAAAAACAATCCCAGAATAAAAAGACTCACAGAATTTGCAGCAAGGTGGGAAAAATTCTGATGAAGCATAGGAGCAAAAATAATTCCCCAAAGTCCCGGAATCTCTCTCGGAACAATCCCGAATTGATTTATCGGAAAAAAATAACTTAGAATATGCACCAGCCACAAAAAGGCAATAACGTAGAGCAGATTTTTAATCGGTTTTATATACTTTTCTTTATCCATGATTAATTATAGATATTACTTATTCTGGATTGTCAATTAAATTATAAAACCATATGTCTGAACCTTGATTTTCGGGATTGAAGGATTTACTTGATTTAGTAAAGAGATTACTTTGAGTTACATGCAATAATTTTTTTTATTTAAACTAAAAATCCCCCCTGCCCCCCTTTGATAAAGGGGGTTTTCAAGAATATTAACACACCATCTTTCTCAATTTATATTTAAACTAAAAGTCAAAACCCCCTTTAACAAAGGGGGTGGCCGGAGGCCGGGGGATTTTTTTAATAACTCAATCCATTCAATACAATAATTAGAGTTTATTTATTATTCCCCTGAATCTAAAAAAATAGTAGAAAATATTCAGGTTAAGCATTAAATTACATTATAATCTACACCCTGGAGAAATCAATGAAAACAATCGTTAAAATAATTTTTTCATTTTTACTTATATCTCTATTACAGAGCTCACTCAGCGCGGAGAATTTCAAGATAGTAGTTCTCCCCTTTGATAAACTCAATAAAGAAAAAAATGCTGAACTCGAAACTCTCACCGTGGGTATCAGCGAAACTCTCGCAGGGGCGCTTTCCACTGTTGACAACTTTGTTGTAATAGATTCAAACCGGGTGAAAAGACACCTCCTTGAAAGTGCCGAGTTTAAGCAGGCAATCGGTGTTGAAACCGGTGATATAGAAAACCTCCGTGAGCTTACTAAAGATAAGCTTAATGCGGATTATATAGTTTACGGATCATTTAATAAAATCGGAAACAACATACAGCTGTCGGCAAAATTTATGAATGTCAGCTCCGGAGAGGTTCTCAAGGGATCAAATGTTCATGGTAAATATCCCGACGAAATCTTCAATCTGCAGGAACAGCTTGCAAAGGATCTTACAGATAAAATATCAGGTAAATCATCATCGCAACAGCAGAACAGTATTGAGGAATACTCCAAGTCCACAGGGAACTATACAGCTTATCAATACTACATTAAAGGAAGGATGGAGCAGATACAGTACGATGTAAAAAACTATCCCGTTGCTATTGAAAACTACAAAAAAGCCCTGCAGTACGATCCGAAATATGCTCTTGCCTGGGCCGGTCTGGCAGATGTAAATGCTCTGTGGGGATACCAGATACAATATGCTAAAGGTAATTCCGCACCGTATCTGAAAATAGCAATCGAGCATGGAAAAAAAGCCGTGGAGTTCGGACCAAATCTGTATCAGACACACCGTGCACTGAGCATGGCCTATCTGAACAATTCAGACTTTGATAATGCTCAGAAAGAGATTGATGAAGCATACAAGCTTAATAAACAGGACGCTGAAACAATGCAGATTATGGGTCAGCTGAAAAATTACGGTTATAAAGATATGGGGACAGAGGGGACTGAATCATATAAGTACATTATGGAATCGCTCGCTCTGAATCCGGAACTTATCATTGCGAAATGGTCACTTGCACATTCATATTCAACCATCAATAAAAATGACCTGGCCCTGAAGGAATATCTGGGAATTCTCAACATAAATCCAAAGCACGCTCCGGCGCTTCACGGTATTGCACTGATATACTATGGAATGCAGGATTATGAAAAAGCTGTGGAATACGCAATCAGAGTTGTCGCGGCTGACCCGAAAACCGCACAGCATCACTATACACTGGGCTTGTCGTATTATCAGCTGAAAAGATGGGATGAGGCAATTGCTTCTTTCGAAAATGCAATTAAACTTGATCCGAAGTATGAGGACGCGATATACAGTATCGGCAGCAGTTACTGGTTTCAGAACAAGTGGGATAAAGCTGTTAAATATTACAACAGAGTCCTTGAGATCAATCCGAATAACACGGAAGCGCTCAAGTGGAGAGATGACGCAAAGAGTAAAATGAAATAAAAAACGACTACTTCAGCTCCCCGTATTCTTTCTTAAGGGAGCTGAACTTTTCGACATAAATTTCATAAATTTCCGGAGTTGTTAAAAACTTCTTTTTTCCGTCAAATATCCGGAACTGACGCGTAGACTTTTTCTTTTTCATTAAAAGGTATACACCCTCAAGAATACCTGCTGACTTGCAGGCATATTCAACAATTCTTTTATACGTATAAACATCATGCCCGAAACCGGAGAGTCCATTTTTTTCAATAGCCTCGGCTTCTTCGGGGAATTCGCCGGTTGCAATTTTAACCTCTCTGAAAAAATCCTGAAGAAATGTAAATGTCGGCTTCATTCCGTTTGCAATCTCTTCCGATATTGAGAAAAATTTCTCCAGCCTGTCCAGCTCGGAATCATCCCCGCCCTGAACATTTACAAACTGATCGCTCACCTGATTAACATTACTAAGTTTATTAATAAACGAAGTATTCTCTTCAAAATATTTTTTCATAGTTTCGGAATAGGCATCCATAAGCCGGAAGTAGTTCTGATAGGTTTTGTTTCTCAGTATAAAATTTTTCCAGACACTGGCAAGCCACTTAAGCACATCCTGTGTCAGAATAAGGTCACTCTTTGTTCTTAAATTATAAATTAAATTGGAAAAGAAAAACAGGATATAACTGCTTCCCGTAGCTTTAAAATAGTATTCACACTGCCCAAGGCTCCCGGGATCATTCATAATTTCATCGATACTGACAATCGCAGCATCGAGCCGTTCAATGGGACAAGTTTCATATCTTAAACATTGCAGTAGAACATCACCAATTTCATGTAAAGCCTGATCAACCTTTTGATTTTCGTCATGCATTGATTATTCCCCTGTTTTGAACTGTTTAATAAATAAACGTTTCTGAATTTCTGAAATGTAAAACATTTTTTAAATTATGCAACACTTTTATTGTATAGATATAACAATATTACCGGTTAATGAAGCAATATTCTGTCACATCATCTGAACCTTGATTCACTTGATTAAAGGATTTTTCTGATTTACAGGAAGCAAACTCTTTCTGAATCACCTTAATCCCTTAATCCCGAAAATCATAGTTCAGATGATTTAAAATTATGTCCTTTCTTCATATTTTCTTCCTGATATAAATAAGTTCACCGGTCGAAAAAAATGAAATTTTTTATGTAATATGGGATTTTTTTGTATTATCAGCCTTTTTCATTCTCTGAAACATAATTTTTATGTGTAAGTAAGAAGCATTCTCTATAAAATCAGGAAAATCCCTTAATCCCTTAAATCAAGGTTCAGACAGTTAATTGATTAATTTACCGCATTAATAAAATAATTATTGATATATTCGCACAGTTTTTAAAAATTGTAAAACCTTTCTGCTGAAAACGAATTTATCACGTATTTCAGCAGCAAATTCCAAAGGAAGGAGGATATATGAATCACTACGAACTTACAGTTATAGTAAGAAATCGTGAAACAGAATCTCACAAAGAAAAGGTAAAAGAGATTCTACAGAAGCACGGTGCAATTATCACAAAAGAGGATCATTGGGGCATTAAAAAACTCGCATATGAAATCTCTAAAGAAAGAGAAGGCTATTACATGTTTATGCTTGTTGATGCCAAATCTGAAGAAGTTGACAAGATACAGAAGGAATTCGGCCTTAACGCTGATATTCTCAGATATCTTTTTATAAGACCTGACGAAATAAAAACTGCGTAACCGGAGAAAAACTCATGGCAAGCGACCTTAACAGAGTAATACTGATTGGAAGACTTACACGCGATCCTGAGATCCGTTACACTCCGGCAGGAACTGCAGTAGCAAGTTTTTCACTGGCAAACGGCAGGACTTACGCTGTTACTGGTGAGAAGAAAGAGCAGGTTTCATACTTTGACTGCATAGCGTGGTCAAAACTCGGTGAAATTATTACCGAATACTGCAAAAAGGGACACAGAATTGCCGTTGAAGGTCGATTACAGCAGTCACGCTGGGATGACCAGGACGGTAAAAAACGTTCAAAGGTTGAAGTCGTAATAGAAAACTTTCAATTTCTAACAGGCAAGGGAGATGAAGCCCCTGCGGAAGCGCGGAGTAAAACAGCAGAGCCGAGTCATGATTTCGGCCAGAGCAGTTCAACCGGCGGAAGCGGAAATTTTGAGGATAATCCCTTCTCAGACGACGACATACCCTTTTAATTAAATCTATGATTACAGGAGATAGTAATGTCAGAAGAAATAAAAAATATTGATACAGAGAGTGCAGCACCTGTTGCAGAGGCTTCAGAATCCGCACCAGATGCGGTGGCAGCAGCACCCGCAGCAGCTCCAGCTTACGGAAGAAGACCTTACGCAAGCCAGGAAGAGGGTGGAGACAGACCGTATCAGCGTAACATGCGTTTTAAAAGAAAAGTATGCAGATTCTGTCACGATAAAAATGCAGTGATTGATTACAAAGATCTTAAAATGGTAGAGCAATTTATCACAGATAGAGGTAAAATTCTGCCAAGACGTGTAACCGGAACATGTGCCAAACATCAGAGAGGCGTTGCTCAGGCAATAAAAAGAGCAAGAATTATTGCTATAATCCCGTTTGTTGAAAAATAATCTTGGGAGCAGTTTTTTTCATCGCAGGTGTAATCCTGATAATCAGTTCAGCATTTATTTTTTATAAATTCGGCTGGGTGAGCCTTGCACTGTTTATACCGGCAGCTTTAATCCCGGTTTTTCTCAGCGGTTATGAAGGTGGACTTTCACTTTATACTCTTCCGCTCATAGCCGGAACTGCAGGGGGCTACTGTTTCAGAAAGTCATTGGGACTGGATTTTTTTATAACTGTTTCTGCAATTTTATTTGCCGTTGTTTTTACAGCTGATTTTTATATTTTGAAAGAGGTCAGAGGTTATGACTTCATTGAAAAAGGAAAAGTTGAAGTTGTTCAGATGCTCGAGCAATCTAAAGGAGAGATCGAAAAAGCTTTCGATCAGTACAAAACTCCCGAAGAGAACAGAAAAAAGTTAAGAGAGGATTTAAACACCTCAATACAGATGATTCAGGATCCTAAATGGATACAACTCGTAAAAGATATGATTCCTTTTTCAGCCTTTTTTTATTCGCTGCTGATCTCGGGATTAAGTTTTCTTCTTATGAAAAAAGTTTTTATGAAAAAGCAGGGAAAGGGAGTCAAGGCCCTTGAGCTTTTCAGATTAAATGATTATTTAATTTTTTCACTAATCATCGGATGGGGCATTTTCATAATGCTCGACAAAACCAGGTATCCGCTGATTACAGTTTTGGCATTGAATATTGCACTGGCAGGTTCAATCCTATATACTATTCAGGCTTTAGGTATCATTAAGTTTTTCATTATCAAGAAAGGGTTGCCGGTTATTCTGCTCCCTCTCCTGATACTTACCTTACTGGTACTGGGGCCGTCAATTATCATATTTGCAACGATTGCATTAATCGGAATCGGCACTCTGGATCTCTGGGGAGATTTCAGAAAGCTTAATCCAGAAATTGAACAAAATATCAAGGAGTAAACAATGAAAGTTATACTTCAGAAAGACATACCAAGCCTTGGCGATGCCGGGGACATTAAAGAAGTAGCAGCGGGATATGCGAGAAATTATCTCCTTCCCAAAAATCTTGTAATTATTGCTAATGATTCAAGTAAAAAAGCAATTGATCACCAGATGAAACTTATTAAGATTAAAAAAGATAAGAGAAAGAAAACCAGCGAACAGCTTGCTGCAAGCCTGTCTGACGTCGAAATCACCATCTCTGCAAAAGTTGGTGAGGAAGGTAAACTCTTTGGATCAATCACATCAATGGAAATAGCAAGACACCTGAAAGAAAAAGGTTTTGATATTGATAAGAGAAAGATTCTTCTTGATTCTCCGATTAAATCGGAAGGGGAATTTAAAATTTCAATCAAACTCGAAGAAGGTCTCAGCGCTGCAGTGAAAGTTGTTGTAGTTAAGGAATAAAAAAATGACAATGGACAGGCTTCCCCCGCAGGATGTAGAAACGGAAACTGCTTGTATCGCCTCTGCTCTCCTTAACAGGGAAGCTCTGCTCAGAGTCACTGAAATCCTCCAACCGGAGGATTTTTACCTTGAAAAACACCGCATTATTTTTGAAGCCATCTCTGAGCTCGAGAAACGGGCTCTACCTATAGATCTCACAACACTTCGACAGATACTCATCGACAAAAGCCAGCTGGACCGAATCGGAGGAAACTCCGGCTTAGCTGAATTATATCAATCTTCATCAACATCGGGTAACGCCGAAAACTACGCAAAAAGAATTAAAGAGATGAGTCTTCGCAGAAAACTCATCGATGTCGCCGAGTTATCCATAGAAAAATGTTTCAACAGAGGAATAACCACTGATGAAGTAATGGATGAGGTTGAGAGAGATATATTCAAGGTAACAGAACAGCGTATTACATCTGACTATAAGAATATTGAAGTCATCATTAACAGCACAATGAATGACATCGATTTATGGTACAGAACTAAAAAAATGGTAACCGGGCTTGAAAGCGGATTTACACTGCTTGATGAACAGCTTACAGGTTTCCATGGAGCGGAACTTATAATTATCGCAGCACGTCCCGGTATGGGAAAAACTGCATTTGCGCTTAACATTTTAAATCATGTGGCAGTAAAACAGAAAACACCGGTTCTCTTCTTTTCACTTGAAATGCCCGCCAATCAGCTGGGGCTCAGGATGCTCTGCATCGAAGCAATGGTTGATTCGCAGAGAGTACGGACCGGACATATCGATCAGGAAGAACTTAAAAAAATATTCTCCATGTCAGGAAGATTAAGTAAAGCACCTATATATATTGATGATTCACCATCGGCTACAATTATGGAGATCAGGGCAAAGGCCAGAAGACTTGCGCAAAAGGTTCCTCTTGGAATGGTTATAGTGGATTATCTCCAGCTGATATCAAGTCTTTCAAAAGTAGACCGCCACCTTCAGATTGCAGAGATCTCCAGACTGCTGAAGCAGCTTGCGCGGGAGTTGAATATCCCGGTTCTTGCTCTTTCACAGCTTTCACGTGCCGTGGAATCGAGATCAGATCAGATTCCCACACTTTCAGATCTTCGGGAATCCGGTTCGATAGAGCAGGATGCCGACGTTGTAATGTTTATCTATCGCGAAGAGAAAGTTAAAAAGGACAGCGAAAAAAAAGGTATTGCAACAATAATTGTAGCAAAACAGAGAAACGGTCCCATCGGCGATGTGGACTTGCGTTTCTGGGGCAAATACACCAAGTTCGGCAATCTGGATGTTAATCATTCATATGATGAGGCAAGTCCAACTCATGAATCGCACTGAGAAAATTTCACTCTTCGAAACTTTTTTTGAATCTCTGGGCACACACCTTATTTTCTTCAAGGATACAGTGCTCTGGACATTCAGACCGCCATTTGACAGGCAGAATATTCTTGCCCAGATGCTTGAAGTCGGGTATAAATCTCTACCTGTCACATCCATAACACTTTTCTTTACCGGAATGGTTATGGCGCTGCAGATAGGAAAAGCAATGGATGCAATAATGTCCGGCTCTTCAGTTTTTATCGGAACTGCAGTAACAATCTCAATGTTCCGGGAATTATGCCCGGTTTTAACAGCACTTCTCCTTGCAGGAAGAGTCGGGTCTTCAATTGCAGCCGAGATCGGAACAATGAAGGTTACCGAACAGATAGATGCACTCAGGACTCTCTCCGCGGAACCGATTCAGTACCTCTCTGTACCGCGGTTTATCGCATGTGTTCTGATGACGCCTGCTCTAACGGTTATAACTGATATTGTAGGAGTTCTCGGCGGAGCAGTAATAGCATTTTTTTCATTAAATATTACTCCGGATAGTTATATTTCAAATATTCTTCAGAATATAATGCTTACAGATTTTCTGTCTGGTATTCTGAAGTCAGTTTTTTTTGGTGCAGAGATTGCAATCATTTCGTGCTGCAGCGGATTCAGCACTACCGGAGGGGCGGAGGGTGTTGGAAAATCAACAATCCAGGCTGTAGTCCGTTCATCCATGGTTATACTAATATCAGATTATTTTTTAACATATCTGATACAGATTTTTGAATAGGATTCGGGAATATGAGCGACAAAAAAATAAACAGTGACTTTCAGAAAAATATCAAATCCTTAAACCTCAAAGATGACATTCTCAAAGCTTTTCAGTCAGTTGACAGATCTCTTTTTTTTGATCCTTTTTTTAAAGAGAAGATCAGCGGTTTTGATCCGGTACCTGTGGGATTTGGAGAATTCAGTGACGATGTTGTTATTCTATCGAAGATGCTTACAATACTATCTCCTCATAAAAAATGGAACGTCCTTGAAATCGGTACAGGTTCAGGATACTCCACTGCTCTTCTGTCAACAATGTCACACAAAGTTTTGACCATCGAGTATAATGAAAAGCTTGCGGCAGCTGCCAAAAACAGACTAATCACAAACGGTTTCTTCAACGTAAAGTTTATGGCAGGAGACTGTTCCGAACTCGACGACCAGGCAGGTTCTTTTGATGCAGTAATAGTTCATGCAGGATGTATGCACAGCCCGTATGCTGCGCTAAATTTATTGAAAAGAAATGGTGTAGCCGTATTTCCCATGGGAACTGCAATGCTTCAGCAGATTACATTCTATAAAAATATGAAACTTGCATCTCAGGATAATCCTTTTAAGAGATACAAGTTTCTTGAAACATGCTCTGTTGAATCAATTAAAGGGCAGTACGGATTTTCCAATGCAGAGATGGATATTATATTTCAACCGGGAAAAGTCGACGCATAATTTTAAATCTCCTCCATCCTTCGTCTTACGGAGTTCGGGATAGAGGAGATTATTATTGAGGTGATATATGATAATTGAACAGATACTCGTCACAGGGATGGCTGTTTTCTGCTACCTTATCGTTGACGAATCAACCAAGGAAGCGGTGCTTATCGATCCTGCCGGAGACTATAACTCCATCTTCAAGCAGGTGGAGAAACATAATGCTAAAATAAAATATGTAATCAATACTCACGGCCACTACGATCACACATCTGGAAACTCTCACGTGACATCTAAAACCGGAGCTGTTCTTCTTATACATCAGGATGATCTCCGCCACCTTAGAGATATAAAACGTGAAGATTGCGCACAATTCTCCGATGCGGAAAAAACACCCGGGAAAAAAAATCTCCTGCTTAAAGATAATGACAGAATAATAATCGGCAATACCGAACTCTGGATAGTGCATACACCTGGACACTCCGCAGGGAGTATTTCAATATATTCAAACGGCAACATTTTCACTGGTGATACACTTTTTACAGAGGGGGTTGGCCGCACAGATCTTCCGGACAGTTCAAACAGCGCTCTGATAAACTCAATAAAAAATAAAATATTAAGTCTCCCCGATGATACTAAAATCTGGCCCGGACATCATTACGGAGCGAGGCCGGTATCTACCGTTGCTGAACAGAAAAAAAATTTTGGAATCAGGTAACATAAACTTTGATGAATTTTAAGGATTCACCACCTCTTTACCGTCTTAAAGAAATTGCAAGAATATTGAGAGCTGAGAACGGATGCCCATGGGATAGAGAGCAGACTTTCAGCTCATTAAAACCATACCTGGTTGAGGAAACCTACGAGGTTTACGACGCTATTGAAAGCGGTGATCTTGCAGATCTCAAAGAGGAACTGGGAGACCTGCTTTACCAGATTTATGCTCACTCCGAGATAGCCTCTGAAACCTCCAGCTTTAATATTGACGATGTTGCAGATGGCATTTCAGATAAACTTATTCGAAGACATCCCCATGTATTTGGTGAAGAGAATATTTCTGACTCGAAGGGTGTAGAGATTCGATGGGAGGAGATCAAGAAGAAAGAAAAAAAAGAAAGAAAATCTGTTCTTGACGGAGTTCCAAGACATCTCCCTGCGCTGGTTATGGCGTACCGGGTGCAGGATAAAGTATCTCATGTCGGATTTGACTGGGAAAAGATTGACGATGCCATTGCTAAACTTGACGAAGAGATAGATGAATTCAAAGAAGCTGTTTTGCTTGAAGATCACGATAAGATAGTAGATGAAGCCGGTGATATCCTGTTCAGCCTTGTAAATGTTTTAAGATTTAAAAAGGTTGATGCAGAGGATGCACTGAGAAAAACAATCGATAAGTTTACCGGCCGGTTCCAGTATATTGAAGCAAAAGTAAATGAATCAGGAAAAAGTATTGATCAAATGACCCTGCAGGAACTTGATGTTTTTTGGGAGGAGTCCAAGAAACATCACAAATGAAGTCATAGCCTCATCCTCTCTTCCCTTTACTGTAGAATAGCTGCATAAGCAGGTTTTAATGTAAAATCAAGATTATCAGGATCATTAAAAATTCCGGTTCTACCGCTTAGAGGTATAATAGAATTACCCGATTGAATTACATTATTGTTAGGCGTATCAATTGATATCTGATGACCGATGTTGTTATTAACAGAGCAGTTTTCACTGGGACGCCCATCCTTATGAGGCGCCACAAGTATCCAGGCAGGACCGGGCGAAACAGTATTGATATCAACTACGATATTATTGTTAAAAACTGAGTCGGTAGTCCCCATAAATGTAATTCCGTGCCAATGATCTACAATAACGAGATTATTCTCAACTGTCCAGTGACGAAAAAAACCGTCATAACACCCTATACCCTGCAGAGTACCACGGAATGGCTGAGCTGCATCCTCATAATTTAAAATTACATTTTTCCGCAAAGTAATATAATTCCATTCAGTTATCCCGTTAACACAGAAAGATTGAAAACCATCGTCGTGGTTTGCATTAACCGCATAACAGTTTTTAACAAAATTTTTCTCAAAAAGAAGATAATTCCCATTACCGCGCATACCGTCACCGGAAAAGTTTTTAACTGTATTATTGATTGTATTATTATGCTCTCCTGCTATGCTTATTCCAAAATTTATGTTTCTGAAATAATTATTTTTTACTATGCAGTAATCTCCGTCGAGATCTATCCCGCTGCATGATAATTCATTCCAGTCGGCCTTAGACCACTTTGTTGTATTCCACATACTGTAGACTATGTTATTGTAGAATTCCAGATTCCTGCTTCTCCCCCAATAAGATTCAACCATTATCAGAGTACGATTAGTAAATTCATTTAAATTCATCTCCTGCGATATATAAAGTCCGTCCAATCTCCAATTCCCTGCCGATACAAAACGCATTGAACGAATCAAAGGTCTTTCACCAGCTGCCGCACGGATAGTTATAAATGAATTGTTGAAACTTTCACGTATATAAACTGTACCGTGATTCCCTGTTTTTAGAATTAGAATATCTCCTGCTTTCACCGGAGCACCGGAATTACGTGCGATACTCTCACGAAGCGGATCACCGATAGGGCGGTTCCATGTTTCGATAAGATTATCTTCAACTACCTGCTGAAGAGTTTTCCACGGATTTGATGCTGATCCGTTGCCCTGGTCAGATCCGTTGACCGGATCAATATAAAATAAATGACCGCCAGCTGGATCAGTATACAAAATACCCGGGTTCCTTATATATCCTACCCCGGTGAAACTAAAATCTTTTAATTCCGGTTCAACAGTTTGCCAATCGGTAATTTCATGATTTAAAGAATCAGCTACGGGGCTGTCAAAACCACACGAAATACCAAGTGCTGATAAAATAATAATGAATATAACAATGCCTGGTTTCAACTAGCTCACCAGTCCTTCAAAAAGTTTATAGAATCTGATTGGCGTCTCATATTTTCCATTACAGAACCTGCCCTAAGTAATCGTATTTAATTAATCTGTCGATACTCCATCCCAGCCTGCCATACGTGCCATCATATACCATACTGCCTTACCGAGCCGGAGAGCACCACGTTCACCGATATGATCTCCATCCTCAGCATATCCGCCGCTCATATCCTTCATATTATCTGAATGTATCATCTGATAAGAATGAACCCCGCTGTACGGATCAGTCCATGTCATTCTATTTTCTGTACCGGAATCATTCCATGAAAGAATATCTGCATAATCAAAGAGTATTCTCGCTGAATTAGCTGAAACATAGTTTCGTATATAATCATGTTTTAGCTGCCTCTGATATCCGTTCTCGCCGGAATAACCATCAACAGGACCTGTTGTGAAAAAAACCTTTGTGCTGTAACCCTGTGCCGCACAGTAATCTGCATAAGCCTGAGTGGCATTTAGATATGTATCCATACATATACTATTCCCTGTAAGAGATTGATCCGCTGAATCAAGTCCCCAACGCAAATTTCCCTGAGGACCTCCATCACTTGATCCGGCCCAGCGCACTTTGAAAACAGGATCCTCTGCTCCACCCGGATCATTATTCCATGTCATATCCCAGCACCATCCGAAACCTAATGCTCCTATTGTCAGATTATTTGTATTACAATAATTTATGTGGGATCTTGTATTTACGATTGAAGAGGAACCCGCATACCAAGCAGATTCACCTGTACCATAAACCCATGAATTGGACTGGTTTCTATATGACCGGCTCACCCGCAAATGTGTTGAAGTGTATGCTTCCGGATTTCCACTTTCAATTACATTTACTGCAAAGCGGGAATCCTGCTGAGCGAGAAGTTGTAAACCTCTTCTATACCCATAAGAATGAGATTCCCCCGGAAGATTAAACCACATTTTTTTCACTTCATCTATATAAAACTGAGGAATAATTGCAAATTTTGCCACAGAGTTATGATCAACAATAATCTGTGTTGCTGATACAGTATTCCATTTTGCGTAGAGAGTAATTGCCGCCAGAACTTTATCAGTTACGAAATTCCATTGATTAATACAGCCAGATTCTTTGTACCAGCCGGTAAAATTATATCCTGCCCTAACCGGTGAATCCGGAAGACTTGCATATGAACCCTCAATGATAATCTGCTGATTAACAGCGCTCCCCCCTTGAGAATTAAATGATACTGCAAATACATTATATGAAGTCCATCTGGCAAAAAGAGTTGTGTTTGTAATAACCGTATCCACAGTGAAATCCCACTGATTAATACAGCCGGATTCTTTATACCATCCGGTAAAATTATAACCTGAACGAACCGGAGGTACCGGCACAGCTGCAATCGACCCAGAATTTACACTCTGCTGATTAACTGCACTGCCGCCCTGAGAATTAAATGATACAGTATAAATCGGAACCGCAACCCATTTAGCAAATAGTGTAATATCTGCATTCACCTTATCGACTGCTGAATTCCATTGATTGATACAGCTGGACTCTTTGTACCATCCGCTGAAATTATATCCTGAACGCACTGGTGAAACTGGTAGAACAAGCAATGTTCCACCGGCAACGATCTTAGAATCAACTGAACTCCCGCTCATAGAATTAAACGTAACTGTATAACTTACGGCTTCATCAGGAGGCATATCAACTGCTGCTCCGCATGAAATAAGAAACAAAAAAGATATTATAATAAACATTATTTTTTGCATAACATTACTCCTTTAAATTCAAACTCAAGGTTATTCCAAGAGTTTTTTTCTGCAAACATCTCATCGTTTTTAAAAATTTATACATATCAAGATTCAATAATGATTGATTCATGAAAATTTTATCTAATATTTAAGCCCGTATTGAATAACCTGCTTCGTTTCCGGAGTTGATACAATCGTCAAAGATGCGCTTTCTGAAATCATCTCTCCTGCCGGATTAATCGCTCTGGCTCGAAAAAATACGCTGCTGTCCTCTACTCCCGTCACAAAGGAATATGTCTCCTCCGATGCTCCGACTATTGCGCTCCAGTTATTTCCATCGTATGATCGTTCCCACCTGATAACTGGAGCCGGCACGCCTGAAACTTTTGCGTAGAACAACACAACTCTTCCTTTCTGCACTGTTATATCTCCGGGATAAAGAGATATAACTGGAGCTGAACCTGCATTATCTTTAACACTGCTGCAGCTATATAGCGACATCACTGCAATCAATACTGAAATCAATACTATTTTTTTCATAGGGTATCCTCCATCGGTTTTGAAATATTCACCAGCGTAGTCTATAACCTGATTTTACCTGTACTCAAGCGACTGATCAAAAAGCCATGCCATAACAGATGGATCAGAAAACGGATACTCTGTAGTAAAATGACCATCATCCGGATATTCCGTTCTTTTCGCAAATTCCCAACCATCTTTTATAAGCTCCCATGTTTTTGCATTATGAGAACCGACTTCATACGACCTGCTAATTTCAATCGCTCCCGCATTGTTTGAAATATTTTTAAGATAATTATAAGCAGAACGTGTGTCGTCGATAGTGCTTTGGCTCTCCGCACTGGAACCTGATGTTTTGAGACCTGTTATTAGCCATATAGCTGTTTTTTTAGCAATTGCACTATTAGTTAAGCTCCCCATTCCGCTCTGCCTGATTATAGCAGCGAATAACTGACCGTTGTAGGAATAATATGCATTTGCAAGAGAGTAACATGCCCATGCACCCATTGAAAAACCATGTATATAAATCCGATTTGTATCAATGCGGTAATTTGCCTTTAAAGATTCAATCTGCGCAATGAGCTGTACCGTGCTCCACGATGTTCCGGATTCAGGAACAAATGTAAAACATGGATATGTCTGCTTAAATGAAGTTGATATGTTTTTCTGATATCCGTCCGGATTATCGTACCCCATATAGTAGAGATTTCTAAGATAACCTGCCTGACTTCTGCCATGTAGATAAATGACCAAAGGATATTTGCGGGAAGAGTTGTAACCCATTTCGTAATTCCATGGTTTACCGAAATAGAAATCACCATTTATTGTATCTGTTACAAGTTGAAGATTAGGTCTATTTGATTCATCAAATGTTTCCAGTGAATTGTTATAATTCCATTTTGCATAAAGAATAGTATCTGATGATAATCTGCTGCTTTCAAAGTTCCATGCATTTGTGCAGGCATTCTCTTTAAACCAGCCGCCGAAAGTACCATTTGTATGAGATGGATTCTCAGGTTTTACAACAAGACTGCCACCGGAGATTTTCCGGGATTCAACTGGAGTTCCATTTCTGGGGTTAAATGTCACAATATAGTTACTATCTGCATCATTTCCGGCTGAGCCCGAACAAGACACAATAAACAAAAACACTGCCGAAAGTAAAAAAATTTCTTTTAAATTTAACAACATTATGCATCCTCAATTATAGCGTTTTTTTGCAAAACCGTCGATTTTGACATACAGCAGTTCCAATGTCAACAAAAAAATACTAATATATCGCTTTTTTTAAAAAAAATAGAAAAAAATTAGAACATTGCGAAAATCAATTTATAAAAAACTTATAAAATTTGATTTTTTTCAATCTGCTAAATTTTTTTCTTGCAATTAATAAATCAAAACAAGACAATTGACGGTTTGTTAGCCGGATGTCCTCATTGCAAAACCGATCCGTAACTAAACAAGCCGATCCTTCAACATAGAGAAGGCCAGGGTGACAGTTGCCCTGAATCGGCATTCCTTTTTCCAGAATTATGCCGGTTTGAAAAACTCCATATTTTAGTTATAAGACGGAGGATTTGCAATGGAAAATACGGTTAACAAGGAAAAGCTTCAAAGGTATCTTAAAAGAAAGGAAGTGGAAGCAGAAGATGCAAAAGAAAAGGGTATGAAAAGTACCTATGGAAATCTTCTCCTTGAAATTAATCTGGTTAAAACTCAACTCAGAAAGTTCAGCATGGGGAGCAAATAAAAAACCGGTTCCCTGCCAAATGTAATAATCGAAATAACGGTGATCTTTTCCCTTTATTTCGATTATTATCGAATGTCGCCAGCGAGGGATCAATTGTTAATAAAAGGAGTTTTTTTTGATTTTTTCGGAACACTTGTTATACCGAAAGATATGAGCCTCAGATGGTCTGTGTGGTATCACTCTGTTTATCCGATTTACAAAAAAAACGGAATCAATGTTCAGAGTGACGTTTTTGCATCAATAGCCAAGACCTTCTGGAGCAACCTATATGATGATCAGGAACAGGGAATTTCCCCTTTTGAAAAAAGATTAGCCTCGCAATTCGAATTTTACGGAATGGAAGTATCTTCCGCAACGATAAACACTCTAGCCTCTGAAATATCAGAGGCATGGTTTGATCAGCATTATCTGGATGATGAAGCGTTTGCTGTTCTCCGCTATTTTAAAAAGAAAATGAAAACAGCACTGATAACAAATTTTGACCACCCGTCATTTATATGGATTATGCTTGCCCGTTACAGGATACTCGATTTTTTTGATTCAGTAATAATTTCAGGAGATGTTGGAATGAAAAAACCGACACCTGAAATATTTAATCCCGCACTTACCGAGACAGGCCTAACCTATGAAGATGTTGTTTACGTAGGAGATTCTATTATAGATTTCCGGGCCGCTCTTCTTGCGGGAATTCTCCCTATTATTATAAGAAGAGAGGGCCAGCACGATTCAACTATTCCCGGTAACGTAGAAACCGTTTATGAAAAATCAGATACACTTCTTCATAAACTTTCTTTAACAGGACAGATTGAGGTAGTTTCAAGACTTTCAGACGTAAAAAAAACTGTAAAAAAACTTTCCTGACAGGTTATTTTATTTCAGATACCTCTTCAGCCATTCACTCAAATCATGCATCTCAGTTTCATCAAACTCTCCGCCGCCGTAACGGCAATAATATACTTTATCTTTGAATATATTATATTTAACAAGTTCTGCTGAAGATAGCTTCGCTGAATCAAGCTGATTTATTCCTCTATCAGCATTAAGAAGAAACATTTCAGCATTTTTGTTCTTAACCGAAATCTGCAGATTTTGTAAAATTTCATTCTTTATGTCTACCACAGGAGTTTTATCTTCATCAGGAAGGTCTGACTTTAACTCGGATTTTATAATTCTTAGTTTTTTTCTCTCCCACATAACAAGCGCTATAACTAAAATTGTCAGAACAAGAATTACAATTGCTGCTGTAAAATATCCCATCTTGTAACCGGATGAATCTTTAGTTTCAAATTTAACTTCATCTTTTCTTTCGCTAACATCTCCTGCCTGAATTTTAAAAGACAAAGGAACACTTTCAGATCTCTCATAGATCTTTTTATATGGATTAAAATATTCAATAAAGATCCGTCCAATATTGACAACTCCATCTCCATCTGCAATTTGCGGTATTACTGTTAAAAGGAATTTCTTCTCTCCGGAAAGACCGCCTTCATTTCTTGAAAGATTCTGTTCTTTCTCTTCAATTACAGTCTTTATACCATTATCATTTTCAATTTTAGGATTTGAAAGAGTAAGTAAATTTCCTCTTCCTGAAATCTTTACGGGAATTTTAATTTCTTCAAATAATTTATATGTCCCCCGGGGGACTTCTGCCTCAATTTTGAATTCACCAACATCTCCTGCAAAGTTATCCGGCTTTCCTTTGAGAGGTAAAGGAAACACGGTTATTTTTTTTAGAGGAAAGCTTATACCTCCTCTCTGATTCATAGAGAAAAATCCCTGAGACATCTCCATAATCACTTCTACAGAACCTCCACCGATATCATGCACACCCTTCTCAAGAGGGATGATGCAGTAAGACCCGGCGTATGTTTTCCCTGATTTTTCAAGCTGCTCATCTATTTTTTTTATTACGAAACCTTTTGCATGGGGCTGTTCAATAAATCTTTCGACATGGGGTGAGTCACCATCTCCATTGTTAATAAAGTAGCGCAGGATAACAGGTTCACCTATATAAACGGTTTCACGGGATGACTCCAGTTCTCCACGAATCTCTCCATTGCTTCTGCCGGAAGATGATTCTACTACGGTAAGTTTCACCTCGCGCGATGATACAGTCTCTCCATCAGCTTCAAGTATAAACGGAGGTATCCTGTATTCTCCTTTTTTCTCGCCATAGATTGAAAAATTTAGCACAGTTCCGGACCATGTTTTTCCATTCACAAACTCAAAGCTGCGGGAGGAACCTGAAAATGTAATCTGCAGACCATTAAGCGCCGGAAATTTAACAGGTTTAACTTTAGATGATTTCTCGTTGATCCTTATTCTTAAAGTAGCCGACTCACCAACTGCAATTTTTGAAGATGAGAGTTCTGTTTCGATTTCAACAGCATAGAGTCCGCTGCTTATTATCAAAAGAAATAATAATAAAATAATTCTACCAGTATTTTTCAAGATATTTCTCCCCATCCCCTTTACCCTTCTGCTTTCGAACAGGTTTATTCTTCATCGATTCAAGGAGATTTCTTGTTTGAATACTGTTCATCTTTTTTTCACTGTTCATTGAATCTTTTTCTTTTTTATCACTGCTGTTTTTATTCTTAGTTTTATCCTGACTACTGTTTGACTGATCATCATTGCCGCTTTTATCCTGATCCTGTTTTTTCTGTTCTTTTAAAAGATACTCCATATTTTTCTTTGCTTTTTCGTAACCGGGATCAATCTCCAATGCTTTTATAAAGCTCTCGGCAGCCTCTTTATATTTTTTCTGTTTTAAGTATGAATTCCCTATATTAAACATCGCCTTTTTCTGTATATCAGGATTGTCTGAGGAAATTGAATTTTTGAACTTATCAATGGCTACATCGTAATTACCAAGCTGGTAATGAGCATCACCTCTGTTGAAGTCCAGCATCTCTTTTTTTCTCTCATCAGGAGCATGCTTCTCAGCCTCTTTGTAATGCTCAAGCGCCTTCTTAGAATCTTTGTTTTCATAGCTGCTGTTCCCCTTTTCGACTTCATCATTAAAGGGATCTATCCATGCAGTAAAAAAAAGTGCCGTTAATATTATTATTAAATATTTTTTCATACTTGTCTTTTTGTCCTTTATGGTATGCAATTATTTAATTCTTCTTTCACGAATCATCAACTCGGCACCGAGGAGACCAATCAGAATAATTAAAAAAATATATGTTCTATCGATCTTTTCTTTCACCATTCTTGAACCATAATATGTATTTTCTTTATTTTCAATTAAATTTACAATTCGCTTCAGTCCTGAAAAATTATCAGTTATATCCGTATAAAATCCGCCGGTTTTATCAGCAAGCTGTTTCAGCAGATTTTCATTCTTTCCGGTTTTAATTAAATTTCCGATGCTGTCCCGGTAAAAGTTTCCCGATTCTTCACTTCCTTCAGCCGGTATAAGATCACCTCCACGCCCGATACCCAGAGTATAAACCGATACGCCCATCTCTTTAAATTTTTCAGCTTCAGCATCAACTCCGCCCTCGTGATCTTCACCATCCGTTATCACAACCAGCATCTTAGATGCGAGTCTCTTCTTCCGGTATACCTTGCCTGCCTCGGCCAGCATTTTCCCTATATCAGTTCCCTGGACCCTCATCGAATCAGGGCCTGCAGAGTCGAGAAACATCATGAAAGCTCCGATATCATTTGTAAGTGGACACTGCAAAAAAGCGTCTCCGGCAAAAATAATCAATCCTATTCTGTCTCCGTTTAGTGACTCTGCAATAAGCTTCACTGCACTCTTTGCTTTTTCAAGTCTTGATGGATCTGCATCTCTTGCAAGCATGCTTTTACTGACATCCAGAGCAATAAGAACATCCGTTCCTTCATTTGAAGTCTCTTTTAGTCTCTCCCCCCAGCCTGGCCCGAGAAGTACCAGACAGGAAAAAATCACTGCCAGAAGAATCAATATCTCTTTTATTAAAATCCTTGAGTACAGACCGTCAACAATTCTCTTTGCCGCCGCGCTGTTTCCCACAGCCGATACAACTGCCATTCTTCGCCAAATTGAGTAGAATATATGAGCTGCTATTATCACTGATCCAATGATAAAGATATAAATTATAAAATCACTATTTGAAAATGCAATCATGGCAGCTTCCTATAGACAAGAGATCTGAGAAGAACTTCAATAAAAAACAGTGCTATCCCTGTTAAAAGCAACCACCTTGACCTGTCATCAAACTGGTTGTAAATTTTTATGTCAGTCTCCGACTTTTCGAGTTTGTCAATCTGTTCCATGCTTGTCCTGAATACACCGGTTGAATCAGCCCTGAAATATACTCCGCCGGTTGTTTCCGCAGTATTCTTAAGCGATCCCTCATTAAAGTGATTCATCATATATTGTTTTGGAAACATCGGACCTCTTGGATCAGGATATGGCACCTCACCTTCGCGTCCAATACCGACAGTATATACTTTTATATTCAGCTCGGTACATGTCTTTGCAGCAGTTTCAGGATCAATCTCACCGCGGTTATTCATTCCATCTGTTATGAGAAGTATCATCTTACCCTTTGCTTTACTATCCATCATCCTTGATGCTGATAGTGCAAGCGCATCGCCGATAGCAGTGCCATCCTCATCAACGCTGCTGAAATCCAGATCAGCAAGAATATCAATTAGTATTTCATGATCAACAGTAAGCGGTGACTGAAGATATGCATCACCTGCAAATACAACAAGACCAATTCGATCATTTGTTCTTTTACTTACAAAATCGGACACTACTCTTTTTGCAACCTCCAGCCTGTTATCCGGCTGAAAATCCTCCCCCTGCATTGAACCGGAGAGGTCCAGAGCAATTACAATGTCAAGCCCCCGGTTTTTTATACTTGTTGAGGTAATTTTTTTTCCCGGAGCAGCAAGAGCGATGATAAGAAAAAAAATAGATATAAATCTTAAATATCCGACATATGGATATGTTCTTGTTTTTAAACTATTTCTCTTCTTCAAAACCTCAGAGGATGAAACTGCAATTGCAGAACTCCGTTTTCCGGCTCCCCTGAAAATATAAAAATATAAATACAGGAAAAATGGAATCAGCAGAAGAAGAAAAAATGGATACTTAAATCCCAGGTGTTCCATTCTCACCCCCTTCCTTTTCAGAAATTACTGCTGATGCTGAACTTCCTGAAATTTTCTTTGCAGCAGATATAGTCATCTCAAGGTTATCCAGCAGCAGCTCCCGTGACGGAGTAAACTCTGCGAACTTAGAATAATCCCATAGTCTCATATTTCTGATAATCTCATCTCCGTAGATTAAATAAAGATCATAAGGCATATGAGTTATTATCTTTGAGGCAATTTCATCAGTGGTCATTTCCGCCGCATCAAATTTCAGCATGGACGAAATATATCTTCTAAAGATAATGGAAATGTCAAAGACATACTCATTGATTTTTCCATCAGCAATAAGTTCCCGGAGTTTAAGAGATTCAACCTCATTCAGAAATATTTCAATCGGGGGGAGTGACGGTTCTTCAATACTTAAAATTTTTCTTTTCTTTTTATAATAGCGGTATAATAAAAATGCAGCAGCCGCCAGGAGAAGCAGCCCCGCTATGATCCATATTATCCTTGTATAATTCCCTGAGAGCGAAACCGGAGGCTCAACCTCTTCAAGCTTACCCTCTTTATTAATTTCTTCAATTGTTACAGATGGAATTTTGTAGCCTACACTTATTCCATCGCTTCCGGAAATTTTAATTTCAGGGAGAGTATAAATCCCCGGACGATAATAACTCATTATAATTTTTATATTAATCTGTTTAACCCCGTTCAACTCAGAGTCATCACGGGATGCGCTGTTTATTATATATTGAGGTACAAATTCTTCAGATGATTTTTCACTGTCATTTTTAGTTTCTTTTTTAGCTTCTTTTTTATTTTCGTTTTTTTTCTCCGGGTAAACGATCTTTTTCTCAGGAAGAGTAATTTTTATCGTGCCGGGATCAATGCCGGAAATGGTGAGAGTATAAGTTAACGGTTGACCCACAGTTCCTTTTTCCGGATTCACCGATGCGTTGAGAGATGGCTCTGCAGCCTGCAGAACGCATGCACCGGAACCAAGAAGCAGAATCAGAAGTGCAACTGCATTGATCTGTTTATAAAATAAATTATTTCTTTTCATATTGATACGGCATCATCCCGCTTTTATTCTTTTAGAGAAAAATTTCAACAGAGGTATTTCGATCTGCTCATCAGTGCGGAGTTTCATTGTATCAAGCTCTCCGGTATCGGGGAGCTTCATTTTCACAGGAATTGATTCTGAAATAAATGTTTCGCCCGATTCAAGATCAAGATATTCTGTAAGCCCGAAGAGATTCATTCCATACTCAACGGGATCATAAATCTGTACCGGGATAACATCATGTTTTTTTGACATAAGCCGGAGCCGGGTGAGATAGTCACTCTTTGTATCGATAAAATCCGAAATAACAAAAACAATACTTCGTTTTTTCAGAACCCTCTGCATAAAATCAGCCGCAATAGAAATATCTGTACCACGGCTCTCCGGCCTGCACTTTATAACTTCATCGAGAACTTTAAGTACATATTTCCTTCCTTTACCGGGCCTCAGAAACTTTTCTACTTTATCCGAAAAGAGTATCACCGACACTCTGTCATTATTCATATTCGCCAGATACAGCATCATAGTCAGAAACTCAAGTATCACATCCCTCTTTTTTCTGGATACACCAAAATCTGTCGAGCCGGAGAGATCCACCATAAACACAATTGAAAGTTCCCGCTCTTCAATATACTCCTTTATAAAAAGATGATTCATTCTGGCAGAAACGTTCCAGTCGATACGCCGTACATCATCGCCGGGAATATACTCCCTCACCGAATCAAAGGAGAGTCCATATCCCCTGAAAGCCGACCTGTACTCGCCGGAGAACATCGTATTGATCTTCTTTCCGGTCTCTAGCCTTATCTTTTTAAGAAGAGCAACCTCTTTTGAGTCCAATCAGGGAACCTCCACCGAATCAAAAACAAGTTTAACAATATCATCGGCACTTTTGCCGTCAGCCTCGGCTTCATACGATAGAATAATTCTATGCCTCAGCACATCGGCCCCTATCTCCTTAATATCATCCGGTGTAACAAATCCACGACCCCGAATAAAGGCCATGCATCGCGCAGCTTTCATCAAAGAGATTGATGCTCTTGGACTCGCTCCGAAATCTATAAATTTTTTCACTTCTTTTCGTGATGGATTTCTTGTTTCAGAAACTACTGATACAATATATTTTAAAAGTTTTTCATTAATGTATATGCCTTCAACCAGTTCATGCTTTGCCTTTATCGTTTCCGGAGAGACTATTTTCTGAATCTTATCGGCACTGATATCCTTGAACCTTCGGAGTATTTCAATCTCCTCATCCTGTGAAGGATACTCCACAAGCACCTTCATGAAAAAGCGGTCAAGCTGCGCCTCGGGAAGAGGATAAGTCCCCTCCTGCTCAATTGGATTTTCTGTGGCAAGGACCATAAACGGATCGGGTAGAGGAAAAGTTGTACTGCCGATGGTAACCTGCTTCTCCTCCATTGCCTGGAGCAGTGCCGATTGAACTTTAGCCGGAGCCCTGTTAATCTCATCGGCAAGAAGAATATTTGTAAAAAGAGGACCCTTCCTTGTAAAAAAATCCAGGTCCTTCGGATTGTAAATCTGCGTACCGGTAAGGTCTGCGGGGAGAAGGTCAGGAGTAAACTGAATACGCATAAAACCGGTATCAATTGCCCGGGCAAATGCTTTAACTGCAAGTGTCTTTGCAAGACCGGGGAGTCCCTCAAGGAGAATATGTCCTCCAACCATAAAGGAAATAATAATCCTTTCGATGAGTTTCTCCTGCCCCACTATTGCAGATGAAATTTCTTTCTTAATATCATTTACAAAACCGTTTTCATTTTTTACCCGCTGGGTAAGTTTTTCAATCTCTGTAAAGTCCATATATTACTCCGGTGTATGTTTTGAAATTTAAATTTCTCTGCTTATTTTTTTTATATATACTCTTCAAACTCCCGTCCCCCTAAATCCCCCTGATGGGGACTTTAAGAAAGGTCATTTTAATAAATATTAAGTCCCCATAATATAACAACATTAAGTTAACAGAAGTCCCCCTCCGGGGGATTTAGGGGGCAATATTTTATTATTTGTATTATTAAAATTAGCTTACAACACTGTTCTGATAAAATTTATCCCTGCATGTTACAACACTAAATAAAAAAATTATCTGCTCACCGGGAGAGAAAGAATACTCAGCGGATCAACATGCACTCCTCTGATTCTGAATGCAACATGAAGATGCGGCCCTGTGACCATACCTGTGGTGCCAACACCCCCGACAACATCACCTGCTTTGACCCGGTCGCCTGCAACGACTTTAAGAGAATCCATATGCTGGTAATATGAAAAAACTTCATTACCGTGATCAATAATCACCATATTCCCTTCATAAAACATCTTATGAGACAGCACAACAATACCATCTGCCATTGCATAAACCGGAGCTCCGATGGCGCCCTTCAGATCAACGCCGCGATGAAAGCGGGGCCTACCCTCTTTTACTGTTTTTTTCTTTCCTTTTTTCTGATAAGAGAGATAAATTCTTTTTCTCCAGTAATCACCGGTTATTTTATGCATATCTCTCGGGTGTGAAAGAGTATTCCCGATACTATCCTCCGAAACAGAACTGAATGCCTTATTCAGTAGAGCGGAACACTCAGCAATAAGATCTTTAAATTTTGCGTCACCTGTATAATTTTTATCTGAAAACTTACCGACATTGAGCATACTTTTTGAAACAGGATACTCAACGTCTTTTATCTTTATATCAGATGAAAGTGTCATGTCCTTCCCGTTAATATTATAATTAATTACCACTGAGGCTGGCCCCGGCTTCTCCTCCGGATCGATGCCCCATAAAAATCTGTATCCCCAGGATGTTTTTGTAGCAGGAACTTTTATATTTTTATATGAGAGAGTTATACCCGCAGGGTCTGAGCCTCCTCCTGACTTTTCAATCTCAGCATACACACCATTCCCCTGGGCAAAACTTTTTGCATATAAAGTTACTTTTATATCATCATTTTTAAAAGAGATAAGCTCCGGTTTTACAAACCTGTAATCTGCAGGTTTTTTGAGAACTGAATATTTTTTTTTATCTGAGTTCACATCATTAGAACTATTTTTAACAATCTCGATTTTCTGCGGCACAACAGCAGTATCAGCAGAAGATGGATTCTTTTTCTCAGCAGAACTGCAATCTGCGAGAGATAATAAAGCAAAAAGAATAAAAAATATAGAAATATATTTACAGCTCAAAAAATCCTCCCAATAATCCTTGTTTAATCCGAGTTATATGCTATATTCAACAATGAGTTTCCGAGTGCAAATAAAATAAATATTAAATGAAAGAAAAAATGAAATCAATCCAATTATTCAGCGACTCTGAAGAACAGATCATTAGTGAAACTAAAAAAATGCTATGGAACTCCGGGGACATGGAGGATACAAAAGTTATTGAGGATACTCTGGCTTCACTCCGGATGCTTGCTGAATCAATTTCACACTATCCATCACTGCTCAACCAGCAGATTCTGGGAAAACATAGCCGTACACTGGAAACGCTTGTTGACAATTTATGTGCTCACCCGGGACTCAACCTCCTGCTGAACACCCCGACTAAGGCAGTTTTAGGCAGAGGCTTTACTATAGCAAAAATGAATTTTTTTATTCTTATCTCATATATCTGCACAGATTACATTCATCTATGTTATGAAAAGGATGCTATAAAAAAAGTTATCTCCCTGAATGTCTTTTCGATAATGGCCGAAGAGGTTTTTATTACAATTATTTCAGATGACACTCTTGAAGTTAATTTAAGAACGAAAGCCGGATTTTTTCTTGCACGAATCTGGGAATACAGAGTTTACAAAGGGATAGAGGAACTTGAACCAATACTCACCAATTTATGGATATCGAGACAGTCCTTCACACCGACATTCGGAACAATGCAGGGGATAACTGAGATTACTTCATTCTGCGCCGACCACAATCCATTATGGCTTAATTTTCTTGGAGACAGCGAATTTACTGAAGACGCCCTTGATGCGCTGAAAGAATATCTCATGGGTTTATCATATGAAGAAATAATGAAAATAGAAGATTACATGGAGTCCCAATCAATATCCTCTTTCAATAATTCTGATTTAGAGAAAGTTCTGGAAAAATCAAAATCGTATCCTATGATTGATTATCATGATCCGCGCGAAATGTATCACTTTTATGCCAGAAGAAAAAACAACGCTACATTCCGTAAAAAAAGCTGCCTGAGGGGGCCACAAAAAACTATTGAGGAATACATAATCTGTTATATGCTTAAACATGATTTAATAAAAAGCAACGGAGATTGAAAAGACAATTTATATCTGCGCGGTCCCCTGCGGGGGCCGCGCAGATATTTATATTTAATAGATAAAATTACTTCTTAACTTCTTTACCTTCTTCCTGCAGCTCTTTGCCCATCTGCTCGAGACCTTTAGTTGCCTCTTCCAGTGCCTTTTTCATCTGCTCCTGATCTTCAGTTGGAATATTTTTCATCATCTGGTCAGGAATTGTACTTACAGCTTTCATACAAAGAAGTCCGCTTATAATCATTAGCACGGGTATGACCGCTAAAACAATAGCTATAACCTTTGCCGGACCTTCCTTTCCTCCAAGAGCTTTTACAATTGCATTATATAGCATCCATAAACCATAAAGAGATACAGCAATACTTACTAATCCGCCAAGCCAGAGACTGAATCCACCTAGAAATCCAAAAAGAGAACTTATTGGAGAAATTGCCATTAAAGATGCAGTAACTCTTACATTAGCTTCGTAATCTGTACTTCCGCCGCAAATTGCACTTATAACCAGAACAATAGCTCCTCCGATAAATAATCCAATAATTGATGCTATTACAGACATTACAACTCCCATTATACCAACTCCGCCTCCAAACATACCGCCGAAAGCGCCGCCGATTGCTCCTAGAGAAAGTGTTATCCATAACAGATTAATTAATGCTGCTACAACTCCGTAGATCAATGCTTTTATTATCGGCTCTCCGAAACCGCCGGTTTTCGGCATAACCGAAAAATAATCAGCAGGTGTTAGTATTGTTGCTTTTGTTTCATCAAGAAATTTTTTAAAATCGAATGCAACCTCAGCCATAAAATCCTCCTCTTTTATCTACTTCTTAAACTCTAATGATTTATTAACAACTATTCAAGCATAGTTCCTGTAAAAAATCAAGAACTTTGCTCCAATATTAAATTTTAAAGTTTTATATTAAAAATTAGATTATTCAAATACACTTTGCCCCTATCCGGCCGCTGGCCACCTTTCCCCATGAATCGGAGAAAGGAGTGTAACGAATATTTTCTATTTTCTCTCCTCCAATTCATGGGGGAGATGGCCGGAGGCCAGTGGGGGCGTAAAGTAAAACAACTGTCGTTTTCTATAACAAGGCAAACTATGCACTTCACAATAATCTCCCCTGAAAAATTATCCTGATTGACGAAAAAAATTACCCGTAATAAAAAAGAATTAAATCCCTAATGAGACATAATTAAAAGTGAATATTGTAAACCTGATAACATCAAAAAACGAGCTGCTTAGACAGCCTCTTCACAATGAAGGCTTTGTAGTCAATGAATTCTCACCAGGAACAGATGATCATAATTTAACTGAAAAAATAGTAAAGGGTATAAACAATTATACTCTTCTCGAAATTCCAGATTTTGACACCTGCAGAATTGATGTACTGACTGAAAGAGTGAAATTATTATACAGTAAATCAAAACTGATTTGTTTTTCTGAAACTATGTCATTAAAATTCAGGAAGTTTCTCCTTAAAACCGGTATATCAGACTGTATAACAGATTTTTCACCTGAACGCATCGCCTCTTACATAAAAAACCTGAATATCAAACCAGAGATAAAAACGGGAACTTTCCTGATTCTTGATGATAATGAGCTGCAGATGAACATGCTCAACTCAATAATAAAACGATTCGGATACAAAACTAAATTTGTCTCCTCGGTTGAAGAGCTTTTTCAGAATGTTGCCGATCCTGATATCATAATGGTTCTGGTAAACATCGGAACATCGAAAATTGATCTCACCGGCCTTGTAAGAAGATCTTTTATTAATTCGGATATAAAAAAGAATCCTGTTATTGCTTACAAATGTATGGACCAGGGGCTCTTTGTTCATGAAATTATAAACGGCCTCAACAGACTGACAAAGGTTATACTCTCGCCTGAAGAACTCTACTGCATGCTGACAGATATGCTTTTTAAAAAAGAGATCACCTCATATACCAATTCATACATAAACTCACTGAAATATGAGAAATATTTTACTTACGCGGGAAAAACTCTGCAGCAGATATATTACGAGAATCATGGTGATCCCTGCGGCCAGGAATCAATTTTTGACAGGGAGAGAATTGATTCAATGATAGAATCAGCTGAAATGATAAGGAAAACGCTTATAAGAGCTGAGGGGATAATCTGGCTTAAACATAGTGAATCATCACAGAAACGTGCTACCTGCGGAGCGGGTGTCTGAAATTAACATCCCCCTTCCAGAGTGAATCAATAGTCTGTATTGGAATTTTAAATTCAAAATTATTCTTAGTATTTTCAGGATAACATGGCCTCTCCTGAACATGACATGACAGGCAGAGTTTTTCTCTCTTCTTCAGACTTTCTATACCACGTATGGGATACATTCCATTTTTCAGAGCCGTTCTGTATCCGTTTTCTCTGCTGCTGTAATCAACATGACCGCTTGCTGAATAATATTCACTTCCCGGCCCATGACAGGCTTCACACCCGACACCCTCTTTAATTGTAGACTCAGTAAACCCTTTACCGGTTGAGTGGCATTTAAGACATTTGAGATCTTTTCCAGGTGAGGCAATATTTAATTTTTTTGCTATTTCAGATCCCTTTTCTCCCAGTAGTACGGCGTAAGCCTTTGCATGAGGAGATAAAGTCCATATTTTATACTGATTCCCTATTGCATCCTCAGCGTGGCAATCTTTACAGATTTTTGATCCCACATAAGTAAATGATTTGCCTTCCTCTTCAATTCCACGGAGAGGGAAAGTAATAAAGAGAAGCGATGCAAATAGTAGAAAGGCTATTACTTTAAGCAATTTGTCCCCTATTCTCAGTTTTTATATCAGTTCAATTTTAATAATTCCGGATAAAAAATGGATAACTTATAATGATTAAATCCTAAATATTTATATTTTTTAAGAACATGTATTTTTACAAAAATTTATTCAATTTACTAATATATCATTCAGCTGATAAGAAAAACGTCAAGAAAATTTGCTCTTGACATTGTTTTGAATTAGATTATTATCAAATAAATGCGGAGAGTTAACCATGGGAAAAATCAACGATAACGAATACAAAATTGGGGAATTTTTCGTTGAAAACGGTATAATTAATGAATCCCAACTGAAAGAAGCCCTTGAATTGCAGATAGATAACAAAGATAGACTTCTTGGTGAAATACTCGTAACCCTCGGCTTCCTGACGAAAGAAGACCTTATCATGGCTCTTGAAATGTTCATGATGATGACAGATTCAGACAATCTGGGCATTGATGAATGGCTCGATCAGGAAGAAATTGACATGATGCTCAAAAAGCTAGATACCACTAAATCAAAAAGTTCTTGACAAATGACCGCATATACAAAACAAATGTACCCATGCTAGAGTACGAAGATAACATATGTTTTGCCTGCGGGCAGGAAAACGAAGTCGGGCTTAAATTAAAGCTCAGATTTGATGACGATACAAAAACCGCTTATGGTGAATTCACTGCACATGAGCTGCTTGAGGGTGTCCCCAATATCATTCATTCAGGAGTCGTTGCAACAATCCTTGATGAAACAATGGTTACAGTTAATAAATATCTTGAAGTTATGGCTATTACAAGCGAACTTACAATAAGATATTTACAGCCTGCATTCATTGGAGAAAATCTTTATATCCGGGGATGGTTTGTAAAAAAGAGTAAAAGAGTTATTGAAAACAGGGCAGAGATCGAAAATGAAATGGGCAAAATTGTAGCAAGAGCAAAAGGGAAATATATAGAAGTTGATGAAATACCTCAACCTGAATAGATTAAAAGCCCGTCCTTGATTAAACTGATATCAATTACCTGAAAACAATTCTTAATTTTAAATAGCCGAAGTGGTGAAACTGGTAGACGCACCGGACTCAAAATCCGGCGGGGGCAACCTCATAAGGGTTCGATTCCCTTCTTCGGCAAAAAACAGTATCTTCTCAAAAAAAACTGGTAATTATGCTTCCTCCCGCGCCGAAGGCACGGGAGGAATACATTTCACCACCAGTTTTTAAGAAGATATAAAAAAAGAGGCTCTCCATTATTCCGGAGAGCCTCTTTTTTTATACACTCAAAGCTGCAGTGCCGATATTTGGCGGGATTTTTGCTAGGGTTTTGGGGTATGATTTTGGGGCAGCCCCACAGCTTATAGTCTTCTTTATTCTATTTATTTTATAGAGGATACAATGTCATTTTATCATTGCTGACCATTTCGCCTCTGAACTCTCTAATAAGGACGGATAGAGCATCACAAGAGGGTTTTCCACCTTCCTTATGTTTTCTCCCTCTAACGAAGCCCTTACCTCTCTGTTCTTCTCTGTCAGTCTTAAATATACGTATGTTGTCTTTTTTTGTAACATAACCATTCATTGCACTCTCACTTTACTTTAAAATAAGCATGCTTAAGATTACATGCAGTACTGACAGGCTTTATGGATCTGTTGAAAAAAAATGCATCATTAGATTCTTTAAAGTATGCATTCTACCCATAAGAAAGATTACTCATGGAAAAATGAAAAAAGATGCTTCTGCAAAAGTAAATTAAAGCATCTTTTTTAATGGCAATGCATCACTAATCAACAAATATATAGTACATATATGTATAGTATTAATCAAGCATTTTTTTATTTTTATTAAAAAAAATAAAATATTTGCCCTGATAAGCGGTTTCATTAACTTTATCTAAATTGCGATTCCAAAAACCCTGTTTTTGAAACCGCAGAGAGCCCTGCGGGGCTTATAAAGGGACTGAGTCCCTTTGACCCCAAAAAGATTGAATTTTTGGAACATCCCTAAATCATTAAAGGATTATAATATGACAAATTCTTCACCGGATCATGAAAAAATTTTCGACGAGATTCTGAAAATGAATCCTGAAGAAGCACAGGCTAAACCGGATGCTGTTGGTGAACACCCTGGAACAAAAGTTCATGAATCGGAAATAATTTTTAACTTACTACCCGAAGAACTGGAGGAATACCTCAATAAATATGTCATCAACCAGGAATCTTCAATTGAAGTCATTGCAACAAAAGTCTGTACTCACTTTAATAGAATGAAAATTGAAATGACGATACCTGAAGACCAGCGTATTGTTGGAAACATAAAAAGCAACATGCTGCTAATAGGTCCAACTGGTGTCGGTAAAACATATATCATTAAGCACATTGCAAATAAAATTGGTGTTCCATTTGTTAAAGCTGATGCAACAAAATTCAGCGAAACAGGTTATGTCGGAGGCGACGTTGAGGATTTAGTGCGGGAACTGGTTTATGAAGCGGACGGCGACATAGCCAAGGCTGAATATGGAATTATATATATCGACGAGATCGATAAAATAGCTGCATCGGGGAATACAACCGGACCTGATGTTTCAAGAACAGGTGTTCAGCGGAATCTTCTTAAATTGATGGAAGAGTCTGAAGTTGACCTCAAGACTCCGCACGATCTCGCTTCACAGGTTGAGGCGGCAATGGAAGCGCAAAGAACAGGAAAAGTAACACGTAAAAAGATTAATACTAAAAATATTCTCTTTATTGTATCAGGCGCCTTCTCCACACTCCCGGATATCATAAATAAAAGATTAAACAGGCAGAGCATCGGTTTTGACAAGCTCAGGTCTTCATCATCTGAAAAACAGGAAATTATAAAACAGCTGCGCACTGAGGATCTGATTGAGTTCGGTTTTGAATCGGAATTTATCGGGCGGCTCCCTGTGTCAGTGGTACTTAATGAACTCGATATTGAGGGACTTTATAAGATTCTAAAAAACACCCACAGTACCGTTGTATTCGGGAAGAAAATGGATTTTAAAGCATACGGCATCGATCTTGAATTCAGCGACGAAGCTCTTCTTGAACTGGCAACAAGAGCACACCTCGAAAAAACAGGCGCACGAGGTCTCCTCAGTGTTTTTGAAAAACTTCTTATAAAATTTGAAAAGAAACTACCATCGACCAATATAAAAAAATTAGACGTCGACATCGAGCTTATTAACAATCCGGAGAAAGCATTATCAGCTCTTCTCCTTGAAGACGGCATCAGTAAATTTCAGAAGGATTTTTTAATTGAACATGGAATTTACATTACATTTGATGAAGAGGCATCAGCAAAAATAGAAAAGAAATCAAATGAATCTAAAGTAAAAGTAAATGTTATCTGTGATGAACTATTCAGGGATTTTTTCCACGGTATAAGACTTATGAATCTTGAACACTTTACAATTCCCGGAGATGCGGTTGATAATCCTAAGGAGTTTCTGGATTCTTATATTAAAAAGAATTACAAGCCTGCGTGAATGTAATTTTAAAGATGTATATTTTTACAAATTTGATGCTCGCTTGACAAATAGGTATCCAGATGGTATTATATAAAAGTCAACAGGAGTAAAATTTATGAACAATGAAATTATTTTTTATATAGAAGAATCTTATGATGGCGGCTATGAAGCGAGAGCTCTTGGTCATCCAATTTTTACAGATGGTGAAACAATCCAGGAATTAAAATCTAATATTAAGGATGCAATACACTGCCACTTTGAAGAAGGTGAAGCTCCTCAGATCATTAAACTTCATTTTGTAAAAGAAGAGGCTATTGCTCTTTGAAAATTCCAAGGGATATCGATTATCAGACATTACTAAAAGCTCTTTCACCTCTTGGTTATACAGTTACAAGACAAACCGGCAGTCACATAAGAATTACCACAAAAATGAACGGTGAGCACCATGTAACTATTCCAGCTCACAGACCAGTTAAGATAGGCACTCTAAACGCAATTTTAACTAATATTGCAGAACATTTTGATTTAACTAAAAATGAAATTATGCGGAAAAACTTTTCAGAATAAAATAAAGTACTATATTACTCAGCTTTTTTTACGCAATTTTACGAAGACCAAGTGAAATACTCCGAGTGCAGCGGGTAAACTCTAATGTGCGCGGTTGGACTTTTTTCAATCATTCTTATCATATATATCCACAGTAATATTTGTATCTTTATTACTTGTCCATCTTGTTGAATCAAAATTATCTATATATATCCATTTTATTTGAGCATTATCTTTTCCATAATGCTGCTTTCTTAAAAATCCACGTACATTTACTTCTTTTAATTGTTTATTATTTTTATCTAATTCATTATAGTCTTTAGAAATATTTTTATATTGTATATTTTTATCTATGTAGATGCGTTTATTAATCCAACCTGTTTCAGTAATATTCTCTTTAATAGTTTTAGTTTTTATATTTTTTTTCTCGGCTTTACTATCAACAACCAAAGGTGTTCGATCAGCTTCAAGCATTAATGAAAGAATTGTAACAAATGCAAAAGTGTCTTTCCTTTCCTTCAATTGAATAAATGAATTTGGATAATTAATATTTGTATTGTAGACTAAGTTAAGGTCTCCAATTTTTCTACCATCAAAGGATGCATCATGGTGTTGGATATAATAATTATCTTTTGTACCGATCAATAAACATATTTCATTATTAAAAGTAAAGCCGCCAATTGAAACAATGTTATCAAAAAGGACATTTTCAGTTTTTGCTTCAAATAGAAATGAATGTTTCATTAAAATTGGAATTTCATTAGGTACATTTTCAATTTTTGTATTTTTTACTTTTTCTATAACACCTTCAGTAAGAGTATGAACAATCATTTTTTGTCCAAATCCTAATCTAAAAACGAGTGTAACAAAAACATTGTTGTCTAAATCTTGAATATGACTTGGTACATTTTTATACTTTACATAAGATTCCACATCATTAATAAGATTACCGGTAATTGGGAAATCACCAATTGGTATCGAGTGAATTGTATCTGATAATTTTACTACTTTACTCATCTTAATAATAACTCAAAAATATTATTTAAAGTATCAAAGCCAAATGTCACACAACTACTGAATATACGAACTGTCCTTATAATTCTTCAATTCTATCAACAGTGCGTTTTTCCTTTCAATGAGCTGTTTTCCAACGAATGTGTCTTTGATTTTTTTAGGCTCTTCGAAGGTATCGATCATCTCGAATGTCAGTCTTGTGGGCTCTTTCTTTTTACGGAGATCTATTATTTCATCGGAAGCCGGAAGAATTATGGCGTAAAGAGAATATGGTGTCTGGATTAATGCGTGTCCGCGGTTTAGATATGATTCAGAAAATCCTCCGTCAATATTAATCGCTTTTCCATTGGCACTGGCGATCTTCTGTCCCTTGCTTATATCAACCGGTGTATGACCGAATACAATTCTCTCTACATTAAATTCATACGTCAGTTTATTTATAAATTCGGGGTTGTTGATATTCTGGCCCCAGTAAAGGGTATTCTCTTTATGAGTCTCTTTGTCTCTATAAAAATATCTCTCAAATGTTTTCATTGCATCTTTTCCGAACAGCGGCGACTTGGGACCGCACCATAGATAAAACATCGTTGCAAGCTGAAACGGTTCCTGTTCTATTCCTGCAAGATAATTTTTACCAATATCCTTTACAACTATTTCAATATGATCAAGCAGCTCCTTCCCCTTCTTTCCGTAGAGTTCCTCAAACTGTCCATCCTCGGTACTTGGTACAAGGGCATGTATATTCATTATGTAATTATTTATATGATAAAGCTTTCCCTCCACAAACAGATATTCCATAAGCCTTTTAATCTGCTTGCTATGGGTAAACTGCCTCACAAGATCATCGATGACCTCCTGCTCCTCATCGGTAAGTCTGAGTGGGTCGTCAAGAATGAGTGTAGGAAAATTATTATCTGAAAGTCCGGAAGTCTGTCCATTTTTAATCAGGTCGGCAAGTTTTTCCAGATTAAGTCTGCCTGTCATTCCCAGCTGAGGATACTTTTTAATTGTCTCCTCCTCGAGTTTGAATTGAATTATTGCCAGAGTTTTCTCCATCTTTTTAGACAAATCAAGTTTAGCTTTAAAATTTCCGCTGATCTTTCCCGGATAAAGTTTTTCAGAAAATGCCTGAAGTTTTGATATATCAATTCCAAGGCGCTTCAGAAAATCAAGCGTGTCATATCTTACACTGATTCTTAAGGCCTCTGCGATGAGAGACTTATTCCCTGCGGCAGCCCCCATCCAGAGAATATCATGATTTCCCCATACAAATTTAACGAAGGGCTTCAGATCCTTCTGCGAAAGAATCCGGAGAATTTTATCCGGTTCGTCACCTCTGTCGAAAACATCCCCGAGAACAATAAGCTGTCCAAGGATTACCTGCTTAACGATTTTTGCTAATGCTGTTATTATTTTATCTGCAACTATATCATTCTCAAATACAATATTAGGAACAGGAAAATTCAGAATAAGATTTTCCAGCAGAGGCTTCAGGTCTCTGTTTATCCCTCCTCTTATCTGATCAAAATCATGCACGCTCTGAACTTTATATCTTGTAATATTTACTAAAGCTGATATTACATCCTGTTTTTCCATCTTCAGATCATCATCTTCAATATATTTCTCTTTCTTAATAATTCTGTCGATATGCTCGAGCTTTTCGTTGGAAAAAGTTTTTGGCAGAGCTTCATAGGCCGAGCGCCATACAAGGCCGAATCTCCCCTTAAGAATCGAAACAAAACGCTCCCCGGCTCCATGAGGATCACTTATCCAGAGTGTTGTATCGATATTCATCTCAAGTCTTGATTCGATATCAGCCAGCTCCCGTATAATTTCATGAAACGTAGTTATGTTGTGATCTTCTGACATATTTCCCCCGGAATTTGATTCAATAAATCTAATAGAATGTAAATCTGATTCAAAAGAGATCTATTGTCAATTTATTTTATTTGCGCCCCTATCCGCCCTTCGGGCACCTTTCCCCATGAATGGGGCAAGGGTGATACAGAATATTTAGTATTACCTCTCCTCCCATTCATGGGGGAGATGGCCAGAGGCCAGAGGGGGCGGAATGGTAAGAAAATGTTTAATTTCTGATTTTATACGACATAATCCGTCACAAAAATACATAATAATTGCAATTTTTTTTCTTAATAATTCTAACACATCTCTGAGAAATGTCGATAATTAAGTAAAATATGCAGGAGGTAAAGCATGAGTGTTAGAGAGATTGATAATCTTTTCAGTAAAGGGCTTGAGTCTATGAGAAAAGGAAACTTTCAGGAAGCTGAAACTTTGTTTGTTAAAGCAAAAACATTGACCCTTGAACTGACCAAAAAATAAAATAAAGCCGGCGCAATTGCAGCCGGCTTTTTTTTGCTTTATATTTCTGTTAACTTTTTAATTAAAAAAGCTCTTTCCAGAATGTTGGGATAATAATTAATTTAATTCAAACCTTCCTGCCCCCTATCCCCCGGAGGGGGCACCGAGTATATCAGTTATATCGCTGTTAGTTTTATTCTTATCATATCCACTCACCTGTTTCATTCGGAGTATTGACCATAATTTTTCTTCTGATACGGTCATGTTGTTTCGAAGATCTTTTGCAAGCTCAACGATATAAGCAGGTGTTTTAATATTGTTATGATTCATAAATTCACTAATAATTTCCCTTTTGCGTGCCCCCTATGGGGGACAGGGGGACATAGGAATTTCGATTATCCCAATATTCCGGAATGAGCTATTAATAATCTATCCTTTTATATTAGAAAGAATCAAATCTCCCATTTCTTTTGTGCCGATTAGTTTTTTTCCTGAAGACATTATATCTCCGGTTCTATAACCCTGCTCAAGTGCTTTCTCAATTGAACTGAAAATCAAATTATACGCTTCATTTAAACCGAAACTGTATTTCATCATCATCGCAGCAGAGAGAATCTGTGCAATAGGATTTGCTATCCCTTTACCTGCAATATCCGGAGCTGATCCGCCTGAAGGCTCGTACAGTCCAAACGCGCCGTCAGAAAGTGAAGCTGAAGGGAGCATACCGATTGAACCGGTGATCATAGATGCCTCGTCGGAGAGAATATCTCCAAACATATTATCACACAGCATAACATCAAACTGATGAGGATCTTTAACAAGCTGCATCGCAGCATTATCCACATAGAGATGATTCAACGCAACTTGAGGATATTCCTTTGCAACCTCCTCCACAACCTCTCTCCATAGAAGAGAAGTTGAAAGAACATTAGCCTTATCTATTGAGGTAACTTTTTTGTTACGCTTCATCGCGGTTTCAAATGCAACTTTTGTTATTCTTACAATTTCAGGTTTTGTATAAATCAGCGTATCAAATCCTTTGTTTTCATCCTTGAATTTCGGCTGACCGAAATATATTCCGCCAGTGAGCTCTCTGATGATCATTATATCAAATCCGCTCCCTATAATCTCAGACTTAAGAGGAGATGCCTCCTTAAGTTCTTTAAAAATTATAGCAGGTCTGAGATTTGCATAGAGATTAAAATGCTTTCGCAATGGGAGAAGTGCTCCTCTCTCCGGCTGTTTTTCAGCGGGAAGTTTTTCCCACTTTGGTCCGCCCACTGATCCGAAAAGTACCGCATCCGAATCTTCACATGTTTTTACAGTATATTCAGGGAGAGGCTCGCCATGATTATCAAGAGCAGCACCTCCTACGTCCGCATAAGTAAATGCTAATTCTATACCAAAAATTCCCGAAACTTTATTTAATACTTTTATTGCTTCCTCAACTACCTCAGGACCGATTCCGTCGCCCGGGAGTACTGCTATTTTTTTAACTGACATATTCTGCTCCAGATTTATTTGTTAAATCTATCAGAAATCAAAAGATAATTTATCCTGTCAAACTAAAATCAGAGAATATTTGCAGATGCTGTAAAAACTTCATTTTAAAACGGTACCTCCTATAGTAAGTAGCGCAATTTAATTAAATACAGACCTTTCTTGTGTATTATTTCACTTCTTCCCAAGCAGGCGCTGCTGTTAACTGAAATGTATCATCCCCGTGACTTCGGTGCGTAGGAAAACATAATTAAATACGGTTTTTAATCAGTTGTTCTAAACGCTGTAATTTTAAAAATTTGTTTATTGCAAAAAAAATCACTATATAATAGATTAAACATGATTCAATTTATTATAGGAGAATTATATGAAAGAGAGAAATTTTATTAAAATAAAAACAATATGGGGAATGATATTAATTCTTGCAGTTACAATGTCTACTTCCGCGGTTAATGCGCAGAAAACTACAAAAAAAGATATTCTTAAGCAGTATCAGGAAGATAAAAAAAGAATCGGAAGAACCGACCAGGAAATTAAAGACACGATGAATAACGTGGTTGCAGATTTAAAAAAGAAAAATAAAAAGTTCACCGTTGAATTGAACGAAATGATGAAATATAAAATTTCCGAAATTACAGGAACCAAACCCCCCTCTGAAGATGAGTTAAGAAAGAAGGAAGAGGAAAGAAGAAAAAAAGAGGAAATTGAGCGTCAGAAAAACGAAAAACGACGACAGGAAGAGTTGAGACGTCTCGAAGAAGAGAGAAAAAGAAGAGAAGATCAGATAAATAAAGAAGAAGATAAAAGAAAACAGGAAGAGCTGAGAAAAAGAGAAGAGGAGAGAAGGAAGCAGGAGGACAAAAAACGTAACGATGAGATGAATAAAGCCGACATGGCGGATCGTAATATTCCTGCTGATATGTCACCTTCACTTTCACTTGCCTCCTTCGCATGGAACGGAAGTAAAACATCCACAATAGTTCAGTATCAGGGAATATGCGGAAGCTGCTGGGCCTTTACGTCTGCTGCAGTATATGAAACAGATTATCTGTTAAAGAACGGTAAAACTGTTGATATCTCCGAACAGGCTATTCTAGACTGCGCTGTTGATAAAAATGGTAATGACGCCGGAAGTTGTGACGGCGGATGGTATGGCGGAGTTTTTGATTATTTAACTATTAATGGTGCAAGAACAGAAAACGAATCTCCGTATAAAACAAAACAGGGATCATGTTCTTTTTCAGGAAAAACAAAATTTACTGTAACTAAATGGGGCTACGTAAGAAGAGACGCGGGAACACCATCTGTTAAAGAGATGAAAGAGGCCATTGCCAAATACGGTGCAATCGCGGCAACTGTAAAAGTAACTCCGGCTTTCCAGGCATATAAAAGCGGAATTTTTGATGAGCATGCTTCGGTCTCGGGACCGAATGATGTAAACCATGCAATAACAATTGTTGGATGGGATGACACAAAACAGGCTTATCTTGTAAAAAATTCCTGGGGACCGAACTGGGGAGAAAAAGGTTATATCTGGGTTGAATACGGATCTAATAATATCGGTTACGGGGCTGCATGGGTTGTTGTAGCCAAAGAATAGTGTGGAGTATACAAATGATTTTAAAAAAATATATAATCGCAGTTCCATTTTTAATATTTTTAATAACAGGATGCACCACATCACCGGCAATCATTGTGAAAGCCGGTGACCGTGATCAGATAGTTACAGCAAAGGCCGGTAAAACATTTTCAATACAACTGGAAGCTCAGCTCAGTACGGGCTACAGCTGGAAACTCGCCGAAGTTCCAGTATCTCTTAAAATAATTGAAGAGAATGTGTTAACCGATAAGAGTGATACCGATAAAACCGGCGGTTATGAAACTCAGGAATTTGTTTTCAGGTCAAAGGAAAAAGGAGAGGTTACTCTTACTTTCAGATACGGAAGACACTGGAAGGGAAAACCGGACTATGCTAAAATTTCGGTAGTTAAAGTGAAGGTAGAATAGTTCTGATTCACACCATCAGAACGAAACCGGTATCAATAACAAAAACAGGGTTGTTGCCTGTTACAAAAGAAACAATCCTGTCGTATAAAATTTTATTTTAGAAGTAGTATATTCTGAATCCGCTAAAATAGTTCTCGACATTTTTCATATATTAAAATTCATTCAAAAAACTAAGAATCAAAACTGCACTCACTGGAGTTGATGAGATTGATTAAATCTTACCGGAAAACTATTTCTGTTTCATTCCAGACAACAAGTATTCAATTCGCAATGTTCACATTCAATTTGAATTTTATTCAAAAATTTATATTAAGGAAATTGTTATGAAAAAAATGCTACTTATTATCTTATCTTTTATTTTTTTAAATGCCTGTATCACAGATCGTTATTACAAATGTAAAATCAATAACGATTTCAAACCAAAGGGAAATTCGATTACCATTATTTCACAATCTGATGATAAGATCGATATACTTCTCAGAGATAGGATGGCTGAATTGTTTGATAACTACAGTACTTTGAAAGCAAAAATAACATCTAAGTCCAAAGTGAATCCGCCCTTTACCTCAACTGATACCGATGTTGTTGAAAACTTAAATAGTGTTGATGCAAAAAGTGTAGAGGCCCTTTCAGAAAAATACAAAACTGATTATATTATGATATTATGGCTATCTCCAGTTATGACTGAAAACTTTTATAAAAATTCTGATTCGAAGATACACTTTTCTAATTCAAGTAAAGTGTATTATCAGTTAATTGGAAATCCGGGAAATATTTTAATAAGCAGCGGTTATAATGTAATAACCTGGTATGAAAAGCATGAAAATATGGATACTGTAGAAGTACAGGCTGTCGGGACAAAAAAGAAGTCCAAGGAATTTAGTAATGATACGACTGCTTACTCTTTAGAAGCTGCAATACCACAAAGTGGCGGCTGGTTAATTCAGTCTCTAGCTGATAAACTTGATGTATTACGCCCGAAATAAGTTTTAATTAATTTAATAAATTTTAAAAAAATATTACGCTGCATACGATTTAATTTAATACCGGGAATTTTAATGAAACTAATACGGAACCGATTTATAAAAACAATCATTCTAATTGCTATTTTTGCTATTTTTCTTACTGCAAAAATTAATATCGCTCAATCAACTTCTGAAATCATCGGTAAAATTGGAAACGTTGATCCGGCTTCCGGGGAGATTTTCGTTAATGTCCCATCTACCAGCGCAATGATTGAAATGGGCGATTTACTTTTTGTAAAAATTAATGAAGATATAGTGGTTCTTCGTGCTACTTTCCCGATGCAGACAATGTCAAAATGCAAACTGTTGCCAAATCACCGGAATTATTTTTCAAAGTTAACCAGGGGAATGGAAGTATTTAAATATTATAGAGGAGTAGAGAAGGACGGAGAAGAAGCTGCAGTAATGCCCGGCAAGCCTGGAGAAATAAGAAAAATCGGATTGATCGACTTTATTTATATTCCTGATGGTACTTTTCTGATGGGATCTCCAGAAGGTGAAGGGAATGAAGATGAAAATCCTCAGCACAAAGTAGCTATTGATGGATTCTGGATGAGCAAACATGAGGTAACTCAAAAGCAGTATAAGACTATAACAGGAACTAATCCCAGTAAATTTAAAGGTAAACCTGATAATCCCGTTGAACAGGTGAGCTGGCAGGAGGCAAAAATTTTTTGTGATCAATTCAGTGAAAGATATGGAGTGACAGTACGACTCCCCTTTGAAGCTGAATGGGAATACGCTGCAAGGAGCGGGACAAATACAAAATATTACTGGGGAGACAGTTCAGAAACTGATATTGTAAATCAGTATGCGGTATATGGAACAGGCAGTTCTGTTAAAGAGGAAAAAAATAACGGTTACGGAACACACAAGGTAGGTACAAAAAAACCTAATAGTTTCGGTTTATATGATATGTCCGGAAATGTTTCCGAATTTTGTAAAGACTGGTATGACGACTGGGATGGCCAGAATTATTACACAAAAAGTGCTGCTAAAAATCCAAATGGTGCGTGGTCTGGAACAAACCGTGTAGTTCGCGGCGGTTCATGGAGTAACGAAGCCGGATTATTGCGTTCAGCCAGCCGGAGATACACTATTCCTCGTAACATCTCCGAACAATATGGCTTTAGATTGGTCCTTGTCCCTGTTAAATAATTCAGAAATTATTAGTCTCGAACAAACTTTTTTATCATCATAATTGCAGTGTAAAGTTTAAAAAATAAAACAATGCCCGATTCGGCCGTATGAACATAACAGAGAATTCGTCAACTAAATTGGATTGTGAACACGACAGCTGGCAGCAAAGCGTGATTTTTTCTATAAGTATTCCGGCTAACAGATAGAGAAGATGAAACATACATAACGCCTCAACGTCCCATACTCTGAAAAACTTCACTGTATTTATTTGATGCATTCCAGAATAGATAACCATTCGCACCGGAATCATTAGAGCCTTTAACCTGCTCAGTTATATATGATGCATTATAGCGTGATACTCTCCATCCGAATGCCTGGAGCCAGGGACGAACTATAACCTTTCCGCCGGATAACTCGACAACCTTTCTGCATCCCTCAAGAATAAAGTGATATGGATTATCACCGGGATTTTTGAATCCATCAAATTTATCAGCAAAGTGAGATGGATAAAGCATAGGTGAAATAATATCACAGTGCTGTGCCAGCAGCGCGATCTGCTGCCCGGTAGTATTTATATCTTCAGGCTTGCCCCATGCCACAACTCCGAAAATATCTATCGAAAGAAAAGCTCCGGCTGCTTTTATCTGTGCATGCGCTCTCTTTAAAAAACCGGCAATAATGTCAACTCTCTCCATCTTTCCTTCATTGTAGGCAAAATGAGCATCCCCCTGATCTCCAGTTGTGGGAAATCTGATGTAATCAAACTGTACCTCGTCAACTCCTGACTCTGCCAATTCAACGGCAAGCGCGATGTTGTAATCCTGAACCTTTTTATTACTCGGGTCGCACCACATCTCATGAGACCCGGGATTCCATTCCCGCCCGGTGCTCTTTGATTTAATTCTTGTTGATGGATCTGAAGTCCATAGAAGCTGATCGTGAAAAACAGCAATTCTTGCTATAACATAAATTCCATTCAATCTGCACTGACGGATAAGAAGCGGAAGATTATCTATTGCGCCCTGCCTGGAGAGATTGTAATCACGAACCTCTTTAACCCGGCTCTTTGTATGAACGATACCGGTTACATCCTTCACATCAAATACAATTGCATTAATCCCCATTGCTTTCAGTGACGGAAGTTTGGAAAGGAAGGACTCCCCACCTGCATTATCACCCGAGAAATATAAACCTTTAGTAAACATAATTTTTCCGGATCTATTTCCTTTATTGTCCAGAATAAAAGGGGGTAGAGATTTTTCTAATAGAACAATCTCTCCGGAATTTATAATATTCTGATTAATTCTATTTTTAGATAGAATATCCTGTTTCATGCTATATAATTTATAATAATCGGTCAGTTCAATTGCACCGGCAGAAAGCTCCCCCAGTGAGGTATTTTTATTACCTTTAAAGAAGAGCATATTCGCAAAATGGAACAAGTTTTCCGGCAGTTTAGAATAGGTTTTTTCATATTTTTTATAACTGCTTCCGTCAATAACGGTAACAGCATCTATGGAAGATTCATAAAGATTGAATATACTGATGAAACCAGACCTGATACTATCACTAATATACACAAGACTTGTAAAGCTTGCCGCAATTAAAAATATTGCTGCGATGAATGAAACTCCTGCTAAAGAAAAATATTTAAGTCTTTGTGACATATATATCCCTGTCTTCATTAAAAATGTGTAATTTTATATACTCATTAAAAATAAAATATTCCCGGAGTAAACAAAAAAAATTATTGAATAATAATGACTTTGATAAAATAAACTGGTATCTATAAGGTACTATGTTAAAATGATGCTGAGGCTGCAAGCAGCAGTAATCTATTCTTAAATATTTCAGAGATTTGACTCAAAAAAAAATGCATACAGCAGTTATAATATATTAAAATTATGATAAAACAATCAATTATTAAAACAGGATCTAAAGCACTCTCGATATGGAGAGGTATACTCGACTTTTTAGATTATACTAAATCAATTATTTTTTCATTGAGATCACTCAGATATTTGAGCTTCAGGTCAATCTATAATATTATAATCAACCAGACAAAATTCACCGGCGTTGATGCTCTCAGAATTGTAATGATTATTGCTCTGCTTCTCGGTGGAACAGTTATCATCCAGGCTCTTACAAGTCTGCCTAAATTCGGAGTTGAGGGTTTTCTTGGCAACATTCTTGTAATTATAATTGCCCGCGAGCTGGGTCCCCTGGCCACAGCGCTTATTGTAATCGCAAGATCCGGAACTGCCATTGCAACAGAGATTTCTGTTCAGAAATGGTCGCGGGAAATTCTCTCAATGGAACTGATGGGAATAGATACAAAACTCTACATTATTTTCCCGAGGATAATCGCTTCTATCATTTCCATTACTTCACTTATTTTTATATTTGATATCGTTGCATTTATCGGAGGATATATCATCTCACAAACTGTTGTTTATATCCCGGCAGATGTATTTGCTCAAACATTGATTGATTCATTTACCTTTAAAGATATAATTGCCGCACTGATCAAGAGTGTAATATTCGGAATTACCATTCCGCTGATATGCTGTTACTACGGATTAAAGCCATCATCAAAATTTGAAATACCGATGTTCGTTTCGAAAGCGGTAATACGGACGCTTTTTGTTTCTATTATTGTTAATATTATGGTTTCTCTGCTATTTTATTTATGAGAGAGGATTGTTAATTGGACGACCTGATACTTGATGTAAGAAATGTTACATATACAGTAAACGACATGATACTGCTGAATGATATTTCATTCAGTTTAAAACGTGGTGATAACCTGCTGGTATTCGGGCCGGAGGGATCAGGTATTACTAATCTATTTGATCTTATAGTGCGAACAGATTCCGGATATGAAGGGGACGTTTTATACAATGGAGAGTCCCTTAAGATGCTCGATTATTTCGGCCAGCTTATGTATAAAAAAGATCTGGGCTACGTACATGGAGACTATGGTCTTTTAAGTAATATGACCGTTGAACAGAATGTCTCCCTTCCGCTTGAGTATCATTCAAAAATGCCCATGTCGCAAATAAAAAAATATGTCGGCAAAATTTTATACGACCTCAATCTTGATCACTGCAGAAAATTGAGACCCTTTGATCTGGCAAAATCTGAAATTTTAAAAGCTGCCTTTGCGAGATCACTGGCGATGGATCCTGATCTGCTGTATCTTGAATATGCCTTTGAGGATCAATGTCCGCTCAACGTCAAGACCATGATGAATATTTTAACCGAAAGATCCAAAATTCCCGATAAATCGATTATAAATATTACATATTATCCATGGAATTTTATTGATATTTCCGATCTATTTATTATGTTTTTCAATGGGAGAATAGTTTTCAATGGATCTAAGGAGGATTTTTTAAATTCTACTAATCCATATCTTATACAGTATAAAAACAAGTCTATTGAAGGTCCTATGGTAATTCTATGAAAAAAATATCTGTTAAAAATCCGAATGAATTGAGAGTGGGGATTTTTATCCTCGCTCCCACGGTTATACTTCTTCTTTTTATTATTCTAAAGCTCGGATATTCTTTATCAGGTTCTACTATCGATGTTTATCTGAAAATTGATAATATATCCGCTATAAAGAAAGGTACGGCTATCAAACTGAAAGGATATGATATAGGTAGAGTTGTTGAACTACGCCCTGTATATAAACCGGGACTTCACTTCCTCGCCACGATGCGGATAATGAGCAATATAGACCTTCATGAAGATTGTTCTGCGATAATACTTAACCAGAATATTATCGGAGATACAGTCGTTGAGATAAGGAACCCTGAAAGAAGAGGTTCCCCTCTAAGAAATGGTGATGTAATCGAGGGACTTGAATATGTTAACCTGGAGGCAGTTCTAAGAGATGTCCACAATCTGCTGAATACTGTCACAGATACAGTTACTGTTTTAAAAGACATATCTCTCGACAGCAAACAGAATCTTAGAGGATTGCTCACCGATCTTGGAACAAGTATAACAACTGTAAACAGTATACTTGCTGACTCAAAGAAAGATGTTCCGGCTATTCTTCAATCATTCAGAGAAACAGCCAAAATTGTTCAGGAAATTTCCGTTGAATTTAAAAAACACCCGGTTAAGTTTCTTTTAAGCGGCGAAGATGATAAAGATGATAACGACGATAAAGATAAAAAAGCCGACGAGGAAATGAAAAAAACAAAGGAGAGTGAAACTAATGATGACAAGGCGAAGAGTTAGCAGGTAGATTACTCTCCGCCCCCTCTGGCCGCTGGCCATCTTCCCATGAATGGGAGTAGAAACAATTGTAAATATTTTCTAAGACACCTTTCTCCTATTCATGGGGAAAGGTGCCCGCAGGGCGGAAAGGGGCGTGGTAGAGTATTGCTATTCTATATTGATTGTTTCCCTTACTTTATACGGCGGTATGTCCCTTGATTCGTGATATATTCTTATCATTATCTCGGCTAAAATTCCCATTTGTATAAAAAGCACTCCCAGTATAATAAGCATAACAGTCAGCATAAAAAGCGGATTTCTTGTCATATTCTGATGAATAAAAATTTTCATCAATATAGTTGCACTTCCTGAAAAAAAGGCAATCAGAAGAGAGATCAGCCCGGTCCCTCCGAAAACATAAATAGGCTTGGTGGAATAGGAACCCATAAATTTTACTGTTATTAAATCAAGAATTACTTTAAATGTTCTCTTAATGCCATACTTTGAATGACCAAACTGCCGTGCATGGTGTCCCACGGGGATTTCAGTGATCTTCGCTCCAATCCACGATGCATGCACAGGTATAAATCTGTGCATCTCTCCATAAAGATTAACCTGTCTAAGGATTTCTCCCCGATATGCTTTTAGTGAACATCCAAGATCATGAAGAGGTACTCCAGTCACTTTTGAAATAAGCCTGTTGGCAATCATAGAAGGAAGTTTTCTGTGCCATGAATCCTGTCGTTTATTTCTCCAGCCGCTTACAACATCATAGCCTTCATCTATCTTATCCAGAAGCTTTATTATATCCTCAGGCTCATTCTGTAGATCTGAATCCATAAAAACAATAACCTCACCCTTCGAATGATCTATGCCGGCTGCCATGGCTGCAGTCTGACCGAAATTTCTTCTAAAGAGTACAATTTTTACATTTTTATCTTTTTTTGCTATTGATTTCAGAATATCGGCTGATTTGTCAGTGCTTCCATCATCGACAAATATTACTTCATAGGTTCTATTAAGTTTTTTTACTGCATCCATAATGGCTTTATACTGCAGATCAAGGCTCTCCTCTTCATTATACACAGGGAGGACTACTGACAGATAAGGACTTTTTCTACCTGATATTTTTTTTACTACTTTTTTCTTTTCAGATGCCATTACAGAACTCCAATAATTATTTTCGGTAAACATTCCCAGCAGTATTAAATTTATGAAGCAAATCAATTTAATGTATATTCTCTGCTTTCATTGACAGAAGCAGATACATACATTTTTGATTCAATTCACACTTATAATTGAGCTAAGTTATATTCTGATATATAAATTAAATATACTCTATATTGCAAATGATTTTTTTATTTCTCCATGCTGAACTTTGCTCTACTTTTATAAATAAAGCATGTTTTGATTAATTAATTTTAAAGAGTATTTTTCAAATATTTTTATTGCTAATAAAATGAAATACCTGATTTTAAAACATAAATTCAGTGACTCATAAGTAACTCTCATAATTATACATAATTCAGCACTTTATTGTGAATTATTTTACCGCTGTTAAAGGCGGCGGAGTTTTTCACTACTTAAAAAACAGCAGATTATTAGAGTTTACCCTGCATCGAAGACGCGTGGTAAAGAAATTTTATCACTGATTTATGAGCAAATACCAGATTCACTAAATTTTAAAATTTAACTACAACAAACAGAATCTGAATATATATTAAAACTGTAAAAGTCCGGTGGAGAAATTATGAAGTACTCTTCAATAACAAAAGAGATAGAGAGAATAGCAGAGATTGAAAACCATTATGCAGAATTGATAATTGATTACTCTGCAAAAACAGGAAAAAAAATAGTTTCATCACCATATTTTTTCGTTCCTCCGGAAATCAATGCAGCGTTTGATATTTTTACACTTAAAATTCCGGAATTTCTTTTAAATGCGGATTCAACATCAAAAGACATTTCTTTGTTATATGATTCTATAATTATTCCTGAGAAAGACTGCTTCTGCAGTAAAATAATATCATCAGATATTTCATCATATGTTTTCAGAACTCCCGAAGGCTTTGGCGAAGATTCAGCTGTTTTACTTCACAATGCAATTTCCACAATGCTTAAAACTGTTTTCGATCTGGATATTAAGACTATCGATATCGAAAAACTTCAGCGTGAAACTTTAATCTACGAGAATCTACGACGATTAGTTAGAAGGATTACATCTCTCCGAAGTGAGAACATAGCGCTGCTAAGCAACCATGAACTTTCGTTAATATTTGAAACTGCACTGATTCTCCCGGCTGAAATTGCAATCGAGTATATATCTCCGGTATTTGAAGAGATGAAAAAAATTGAGAGTGCTGATAAAAGCAAAAAAATTCGCAGCATGCTTTACGGTTGTAAAAGTATACCCTCTGTCATCGCAGACCGCATCGAAGAGACCGGAATACTGATTATCGAAGATGATTCATGCACGGGGAGAAGACTTTTTGATATATCACTAAATGCAGAGTCGGAATTTATTTTTTATGAAATTCTTGATGCCTACAGCTATCGCCCTTTGACACCATGTCTTAGACCGGTGAATGAAAGGTATGAGCTTCTATATAAACTTCTTAAAAATTATAATATTGAAACCGTTATCTTTTTCAAAGACGAAAACTGCTATGACTCTTCAAAAGACATCGACTATCTCCGGATTAAAATGATGAGAGACGGAATTGATCCACTGGTAATAGATAAAGATAATTATCTTGAAGTTGTTAAAGATTATGTGGGGAGATTGTAAAAGAATCCCCCCGGCGGGTACGCCGACCCCCTTGAGAAGAAGGGGGTAAAGATAGATGAAAAATTCAATGAAAAATTTTTCTAAACTTCCCCCCTTCTTCTCAAGGGGGGCCAGGGGGGATTTTTTATTTACCCATTACTTCAGAATAATCACATCCGATATTAAAAGCCTCTTTAAGAAAGATATCGTTCTTTAAATCTACACCCTCTTTCTCTCTGTCGTTTTTCATTTTCTCTTCCATCTCTTTTTCTTTCTGACGGGATTTATCAGATTCCTCTTTTAGGCTTATAGTTTTAGTTTTAAGTTTTGCTTTGTAGTCTACGATTTTCTTTCGAAGTTCGGTATACTCACTGGTATTTGTTCTTACACCGGATAATTTGCTCAAACTTTTAACTATTGATTCACTGACAAATTTGTATTTCTGAAACTGGGCACTTTCGATCTTCTCCCACTTCAGAGGATATTTTGTTTCACTTTCATTCATCTCCCAAATTGCAGTAATATCCGGAACATTCAAATCGGGAGAAATACCTGTCAGCTGATTTGATGTTCCACCAGGCTGATAAAAAATGTGTGTTGTGATTTTAATAGCCCCAAGATTATCCTGAAGTTCATTATAAGATTGAACTGTACCCTTCCCGAAGGTATTGCCGGAGCCTATAATTAATCCCCTTTTATAATCCTTGATTGCGCCTGCAAGAATTTCCGAAGCACTTGCACTGAAAGTATCAATAAGAATAATAAGCGGTCCCTTGTAATAAATTGCAGGATCATTATCATATAAAACTTTAGGAGAAGCATCTTTTCTCACCAGCTGCAGAACAGGGCCCTGCTCTATAAATAATCCGGCAATATCAACTGCTTCTGTTAGCAATCCGCCGGGATTGCCGCGCAGATCCAGAACAACGACATTAACCTTTTCTTTAGTCAATTTACCGAGTAATTCTTTCACATCTCCCGATGAGCTTTTCCCTGTTTCGCGATCTTCGTAAAATGATGGAAGCTTTATATATCCCACTTTATAAGATTTTCCGTCTTTCTTCATAACTTCGAGATGTGATTTAGCGTCGCTGTCCTGTAAAGCAATCTGTTCCCTGATTATAGGAATATGAAGCCTTGAGGGTTTGTCAGATTTTTCAACCTCTCTCAAAATTGTAAGTTTAACTTCAGTACCCTTTTCACCGCGGATTAATTTAACTACATCACGCAGATCCATATCTATTACATCAACGGGTTCACCCTTACTCTGTGCAACGGCAACAATTTTATCATTAGGTTTTAATTTTAGCGCCTCAGGAAGTTTATCCGCCGCACCACCGACAATAACAGATTCAACCATTACAAATCCATCTTCAGATCTAAGTCTTACTCCTATCCCTTCGAGTTTAAGCTTCATCTGAATATCAAAATCCTGATGTTCTTCGAGGGTCAGATAATTAGTATGCGGATCCAGAGCTGCTGTTATCGAGTTCATAAACATGCCGAGAAGTTTATCCTCGTCAATCTCATCAATTCTCTTCTTCATCATCTTATATTTTTTTTCAAGCTTCAGTTTCCCGTCTTTAATACTTTTACCCGAGGAAACATAATTGAGAAGCTGGAGTTTAACATTTTTTCTCCATCTATCCTTCATATCTGTTTTATTTTCAGCATAGGGCACCTTTTCCCGATCCACAAGAATAGACTCATCTTTAGTGAAATCATAATCTTCTTTCATGAGTTCATCAAAGATCTGCATTGCCTCATCACTTCTTTCTTTATATATTTTGAAAATTTCAAATACCGCCTTGTAATCATTAGCTGCAATGAAATCGTCAAAAAGCAGTTCATACTTTGAAAGCTGCTTAATATCTGCCTGATAAAAGTAATATTTTCCGTAATCAAGACTCTCCACATAGTTTTTGAATATCCTTCTGGAAAGAGTGTCATCTATTGTATTATACTTTACATGAACGGCAAGAACCTGATTAACCAGAAACTGCATATCAGACTGCTTTAAGCATTCTGATTTTTTAAAACATGAAAAAACAATTATCAGCGTGAGTAATGGAATAAACCTCTTTTTAAACATAAATACTCCTGAAATATGTGATACCGGATAAAAATAACGGTAGTTTTTGCATAAAATCTTAATCTAAAGAAAATAGTTTATAGATTTTTTCAAGGTATTTTTTAAAGATGCGTTAGAATAGTTTACAGCAGCTTAAAATTAGCCGGCAAATTTCTCCCCGACATGTAGAATCCGGTGGAGAATTTTTTCCCTCCATTTTAGGCAGCTGCAGCCGATTGATTGAGAATTTTTATTGACACTCATTGTTCATTATCAAAGCGTTAAAGAAACCGGAGGATTACATGCTGTATAAAAAGGGATTTAAGGAGCTTTCAAACCTGCTCTCTGAAAAGAAAACCTCTTCCAGAGAGATTGCCGAATCTTATATAAAAAGAATAAAAGATACTGATAATAAAATAAATTCCTATATTACATTTGATGAAGAGCGTTTACTCAGCGAAGCTCAAATCTCAGATGCAAGAAGAGCAGAGGGTAAAACTCTCTCCCCCTTTGACGGCATACCTGTAGCAATAAAGGATAACATAAATACCGCCGGTATAAAAACCACCTGCGCATCAAAAATACTGGAAAATTTTATCCCTCCATTTAATGCCGGGGCTTATGAAAAACTCCTTGAAAAGGGGATAATTGCACTTGGAAAAACAAATCTTGATGAATTTGCCATGGGTTCATCCACTGAAAATTCATTCTTCGGACCGGTAAAAAACCCATATGACACTTCAAGAGTTTCAGGGGGGAGTTCAGGAGGCTCAGCTGCCTCCGTTTCTGCTTTCATGGCGCCTGTTTCACTAGGTTCCGATACTGGAGGCTCCATACGTCAACCTGCGTCATTCTGCGGGGTAACAGGGATCAAACCTACATACGGAAGAGTTTCAAGATATGGTCTTGTAGCATTTGCCTCATCGCTCGACCAGATTGGAACATTCGGACGAAATGTTGAGGATGCGGCATCTCTCCTGCAGATTATAAGCGGCCATGATAATCGCGACTCAACTTCAGTGAACAGAGTTGTTGATATTAACGCAGACAATATCACCCGCAGTGTTAAAGGATTAAAAATAGGTATTCCCGAGGAGTACTTTCTCGGTATTAATGACGAAGTAAAGTCATGCATAGATAACAAAATTAAAGAGCTTGAAAAACTCGGCGCTGAGATTAAACCCATTAGCCTTAAGTGTATAGAATATGCAATCCCTGTGTACTATCTCATTGCCACCGCTGAAGCATCTTCAAATCTTGCCAGATACGATGGTGTGCGGTACGGATTCAGAGCAGAGGGACTTAAAGATCTATCCTCTTTATATGTAAAATCCAGAAGCGAGGGTTTCGGTAAAGAGGTAAAACGGAGAATTATTCTCGGGACATTTTCTTTAAGTTCCGGATACTACGATGCCTACTATCTCAAAGCCCTTAAAGGCAGAACTCTAATTATAAATGATTTTAAAAAAGCCTTCTCGCAGGTTGATGCTATAATTGCGCCTGTGACAACAACAACAGCATTTAAATTAGGTGAAATGGCAAACGATCCGCTGCAGATGTACATGTCGGACATACTGGCTGTTTCAGCAAATCTGGCGGGAATTCCAGCACTGTCAGTGCCGGCGGGACTTGACAGCAAAGGACTTCCAATTGGAATTCAGATAATGGGAAATCATTTCGAAGAACAGAAGATTATAAATATCGCAGCCGCTGTTGAAGATACTTGTGATGAGATTTCTCCAACGATATAACTCTGTCCTGCTGCTGTGGCTTCTGCTTGTTCAGGCATCATGCAGTTCCTATAAAGAACTTGCAATCGATGACAGAGTAGCTTTACCGGCAGAGAGTTCATCTTATATTTTTACTGACTCATCAGGTCAGGCAAAACCTGTATCGAAATCCGGAAAAGAAAAAAGTTTACTAATCTCATCAAAGAAATATTTAGCTTCAGGAAACGGTTTTTCTCCTGAAGCCGATATAATGAACATCGCCGTTGCTGAATCATTAAAAGGAAATTACTCCGAAGCAGAAATTCTTTTAAAAGAGATTCAGGAAAATGTTTCCGATGGATCAGTTGAAAATAATCTCGGCGTAATTTATGAATTAACAAAAAGAAAAAAAGACGCGATGAAAATGTATACAAAAGCTGTAATTATATCTCCCGATAATTCTAAATTCAGGAGTAACCTGGTTTCATATATCAATCATAACAAGTTTGTACAGCGGAAAAATTGATGCTTCACGATTGTATATATTTGAATTTTTTATTTTAAGAAATTTGCAGCATCAATTATGGCTGATAAATTCTTAATGATACAATGCTTCGACAGGCTCAGCATGACAGACTTCATGTCACCCTGAGTTTATCGAAGGGTAATTATACTAAATGATTTGTTAACTCTATTATCTAGATTCAATACATTATAAAAGCCGGTAAAATAAATGCTTAAAGATAACTTTCTCCGAACTCACAACTATCTCAGAGTCTCTGTTACTGATAAATGCAATCTCAGGTGCAGGTACTGCATGCCTCCTCAGGGCGTAACGTTTATGCCTCACGATGAAGTTTTAAGAAACGAAGAGTTTATCAGGCTAATAGATATATTTGTCAGGATGGGGATTAAAAAGATACGCTTTACCGGCGGAGAACCTCTGATTCGTAAAGGTTTTTTTGATATAATATCTGAAACTGTGAAGATGCATCCCGACACCGACCTTTGTGTTACAACAAACGGCACACTTCTTGAAGAGCATATATCCGATCTGAAAAAGTATAATGTAAAAAAACTTAATATAAGCCTCGATACAATGTCGCGCGAGAAGTTTCAATCACTAACCGGTGTGAATCATTTTGAAACTGTAATAAACAATATTGAACGCTCGCTGAGTGCCGGATTCTTTGATATAAAAGTAAACGGTGTACTGCTGAAAAGCACTCTCGACGAAATAGATGCGTTTCTTGACTACTTTGCGGATAAGAACGTTACACTCCGCTTCATTGAAAGAATGCCTGTAACAGAGCAGGACAGCTTCAACGAATTTATCCCCTCGGATGAACTAATACGCATACTCGGTGAAAAGGGTGAACTGACAAGAAAAAATACAGACGACACAGATGTTTCATTGCGATACGATTTAAAATACAAAAACCGTAATATCAGAATCGGTGTTATCCCCCCAGTAACTCACAGATTCTGCTCAACCTGCAGCAGACTGAGAATCACAGCTGATGGAAACTTAAAAACTTGTCTCCACTCTGATATAAACTACAATCTTAAAGACCTCCTGAGAGAAAACGCAGACGAAGATAAAATTGTGCAGAAAGTAATATCAGCAATAAAAGAAAAGGGTGAAGGACACAATATCAAATGCACAGCGGATAATACCGGGTGCAGATCAATAACTGCGGGGATTAAATCGATGTCCAGCATCGGAGGTTGATATAGATAATGAAAAATCGTGAATTAGTATTTAAAAACTTTCTTACTACCTTAAATATTCTTTCAGCTTTTGTATTTTTTATTACGCAGAGTCAATGGTTATGGATACTTGCCGGTGTACAAATTATTATTCTTATATACTTTTTCAAATCTGATTTTTCTTCTTTCCTGCAATCAATGTTCTGGCCGCTGTTTCTGATTTCACTTCTTCTCCTCCCATGGCCGGCTTCTTTCATAATTCCAATTGCAGTATATCTATCTGTAATATATCTCTCTGATAAAACAAAAAAAGAAACAAGCTGGCTGAAATTCGGTACAGTAAAGAAAACTACTATTTATCTGATGATCCCCACTATACTGGTAAGTTCTGCAGCATTAATTCTCTGGGTATTTTTACTTAAACCGGATCTTACTGATTTAAAAAAAATGGTTCCAGCAAATTCTATTCCGGTAATAGTTATAGTCGGGTTATTATTTTCAGTTTTCAATTCCATATGGGAGGAGATTATTCTTAAAGGTATCCTCTGGAACGGTATGGAAAAAATCGTCAGCAGTATTTTAATAATAAATTTATTTCAGGCAGTACTTTTCGGAGTTATGCATTTAAACGGATTTCCCCGTGGTATCATTGGTGCTGTACTTGCAGGAATTTACGGTTTGCTCATAGGATTTATCAGAAAGAATTCCGGCGGATTGCTTGCTCCGATTGTGACTCATTTTTTTGCCGATGCAACAATTTTCGGGATACTGGTTGCCATACAGTAATAATCCCGAAAACTGCTTCTCCTTTATGCCGTAATGTAACATCTCCTTGAGCAGTCCCCTAAATCCTACTTGAGTGGGACTTCCATATAGAATTTCCAGCTCATTCTGGAATGTCTGGATAAGTGACATTCCTATATCCCCCTGTCCCCCGGAGGGGGCACGCAAGAGGAAAATTATTAGTGAATTTATGAATCATAACAATATTAAAAACCTGCTTATATCGTTTATCTTGCAAAAGATCTTCGAACCAACATGACCGAGTCAGATGAAAAATTATGATTCAGTACTCCGGATGAAACTAATAGCGATATAACTGATCTACCCGGTGCCCCCTCCGGGGGATAGGGGACAGTATGATTTGCTGTTAAAATACGAGATTTTGTTATTTCATAGATTAACATAAAAATCCCCTCTTCCAGTTTAATTCACTTCCGGTTGAGCCAGCTGTTCAATAACAAAATCGGATACCCGTCCATATATATTTCTGCTGATCCCGCAAGGTGCCACCCTGATGACAAGTTCAGCAAGAAGCGCCAGTTTTTCAGCCTTTATAAATTCCATGTCGTTTTCAATTCCCTCAAGTACCGGACTTTCATCATTGATGTGCCCCATAGCAAGATGTACAAGCTCAAGTTCACGATTTTTAGCAAATTTGTCTCTCTGATAGCTGCTTACAGCCTCATCTGTAAGGATGACCATATCCTCCCCGCCTGCTGCTTTTTGCAGTCCGGATATTTCACTGAGCATAACCTGTCTTTCTGTGCGTCGGTTTCTGTTTTTGTTTATCTGATATATTTTCATAAGGCCTCCATATAAAATGGTATATTTTGTTCACATTAAATATATCGGAAACACCACATATATGTTTAGCTATTTTTTTGTGTAGTGCATTTTTTTTAAATTTTCTGGTGCTGAAGAGATCGATTTATTTGGGGGATATAAGCATTTACAGTAATTCCATCCGGAGCGAAAGCGAAATGACAGCCTTTGTGTAGTATAAAGCCGGTTTTACATAATTATCAAATAAAATATGTTACTTAAATGCTGCAAGTTTTCCAGACCTGTCTATTCCGATACTTTTCATAAAGTGAATATCCTCGGCACGCACCCGGTTACCGAAACTCTCAGGCTTGATTAAATCAATTTTGTTCATAATACTGCTTCGTACCTTCATGAACTGAACAGTATAAAAGAAATATCCCTTAAGCTTTCTGTCATAAATAAAAAACCTGTATATTCTGTAATCTCCCGGATAGAAAATACTCATCCCGAACTTCGACGAATTTCCCGTTGAGGTGTTAATACTTATAAAATTCTCACCGCTGGAGATAAATTCATTTTTAAAATTTAGAAGTCCAAGTCTGTTATCTTTAATAGCAAAATGTGAAATTGCAGAAACCGGTATATTTTTATCTTTAATATTTTCTTTTACATAATCATCTGATGACTGAATTTTATAACTGTCAAGAACCAGAGGTATATTTTTCCCTTCCGATTTGGAGTAGTAATTCATACCCTTCAGACTTGAATAATCTGTCAGAAGTTTATAAATCTTCAATCTGTTCATGCTGCTTCCTTCCATCAGAAAAAAGCCTTTTTCAACAGCCGCCATATCATAGTCAGAGGCTGAAATATAGCCGTTTTTAGCCGGGGATAAATTTTCCACACCGCCGGAGTGAACCTCCCCCTTACCTTTTAGTGTTACGGATGTCAGGAACTCGCCACTAAGCGCGAGTTTAACTTCATTTGTACTAAAAAATGAGTTTAATGAAATTTCCGGAGAGGAGTATAATACTGCTGAAAGAAGGATAGCTGTAATTGTAAAAGTTATAGTTTTGTAATTATACATTATTTTTCCTGAAAAAAATCGGGATTATATACCGCGGATTGTGCAGAAATCTGAGAACTTTTCAGCTTCGGATTTTAACTCTTTAAGATAATCAACTGTGTACGGTGTGAGCAATTTAATTCCGCTATCAAGAAGGTTGTTTATATTTACAAACTGCTGGAGATAATATTTTTTTACCGGTCCAACAGCCTCGCCGATTTTAGTTATATCTTCAACTGTAACAAAACCCGGGACACATGTAGTTCTTATTTCAAAATCAACCGCAGAGTTTTTTAGTATATTTAGCGTGGAAAGAACATCATCAAAAGAGATATCTTTACCGGTTAATGAGGGATATTTTTCCGGAGATGTTTTTACATCAACTGCAGAGTAATCGATCAGATTTTTTTCAATACATTCAGAAATAACCCGTGGAAAAAAACCATTTGTATCTAGCTTTACGGAGAGTCCCAGAGCCTTAACCGATGTAAGAAAAGGTATAAGTCCCCTATCCATTGCAGGCTCTCCGCCTGAAACTGTTACACCGTCTATAAGTCCCTTTCTTTTTTCAAGAAAAGCAAGCACTTCACTGTCTTCAATCCTTTCTAAAATAGGGGAGTTGAGAGCAAGGTCAGGATTATGGCAGTATCCGCACCTGAGATTGCACCCCCCTGTGAAAATAACCGATGAGACCTTTCCCGGATAATCTACCAGTGAAGTTTTAAACAGCCCTCTTATATTCATTGAGTGAATATACATTCTCCATCAGATTAGAATCCAGAACATACTCCACTCTCTCTGAAAATTCTTCCTGTTTCCCTTTATTCCACTGATTGACCGGTCTGAAATAACCTGCTACTCTTGAGTAAACCTCGGTCTGAATCATAATTCCTTTTTTCTTCATGTTATGTCTCCTAAGATAAAAATATCATTTAAATCTATATATTACTTATCGGCATCAATACCGTATTTCAATAGCTCTTCTTGTGTATGTTCAAAAGGACAATACTTGTGCTCACCTGAAATATATCCATGTATAGGGCAAATACTGAACGTCGGGGTGAGAGTAAAATAGGGTAGAGCATAATTCTCCGCTATCTTCTTAACAAGAGATTTTACAACCTCTATGTCGTCAATCTTTTCTCCAAGAAAAAGGTGAACAACTGTCCCGCCGGTGAATTTTGTCTGCAATGCATCCTGATGATCCAGGACCTCAAATAGGTCATCTGTATATGAAACTGGGAGATGTACCGAGTTTGTGTAATACGGCTCGTTTTTCCCCGCGGTTTTTATCTCCGGAAACTGGCTTTTGTCGCTTCTGGCAAAACGGTATGTAACACCCTCTGCCGGAGTAGCTTCAAGATTGTAAAAATGCCCTGTCTCCTCCTGGTATTTCATGATCTTATCTCTCATAAAATCGAGAACTTTAATAGTAAAGGTTTTTCCCTCAATTGTTGAGATATCGGCATTCAGAAAATTAACGCATGCCTCATTCATCCCCACCAGTCCGATTGTGGAGAAGTGGTTACCCCAGTATTTTTTATCCCTGTCCCAAACCTGAGAGAGATAAAATCTTGTGTATGGATAGAGATCGCTGGTTGTAAAATTCTCCAGCGCTTTTCTCTTTATCTCAAGTGAATTTTTAGCGAGAATCATCAGCTTCTCAAGCCGCATAAAGAATTCCTCTTCTGTTTCTGAAAGAAAAGCAATTCTAGGAATATTTATAGTAACAACCCCGATACTCCCTGTGAGTGGATTGGCTCCGAATAGCCCACCCCCTCTCTTACGCAGCTCTCTGTTATCGAGGCGCAGTCTGCAGCACATAGATCTTGCGTCCTCGGGATCCATGTCCGAATTAACAAAGTTCGCGAAGTATGGAATACCGTATTTTGCAGTCATCTCCCATATTTTATTCAGATTGGGATTATCCCAGTCAAAATCTTTTGATATATTATATGTTGGTATCGGGAATGTAAATATTCTATTTTTTGCATCACCCTCTGAAAGACACTCTGCGAAGGCGGAGTTGAACATGTCCATCTCCTTCCTGAATTCACCGTAGGTTCTGTCCATCATCTCTCCGCCGATGATTACATAATCTGCAGCAACAGTGGACGGAGGAACAAGATCAAGTGTGACATTAGTAAATGGTGTCTGAAATCCCACACGAGTCGGGATATTCATGTTGAAAACAAATTCCTGTAATGACTGCTTTACGTCGTCATAATCGAGATTATCGTAATGTATGAACGGAGCAAGATATGTATCAAAATTTGCAAAGGCTTGCGCACCGGCAGATTCTCCCTGCAGTGTATAAAAGAAATTCACCACCTGGCCAAGTGCACTTCTGAAATGTTTCGCAGGCTTGCTCTCAACCTTCCCCGCTACTCCGGAGAAACCCTTGATAAGAAGATCCTTTAAATCCCAGCCGACACAATATGCAGAGAGAAGTCCAAGATCATGAATATGAAAATCTCCATTGATATGCGGCTCCCTTATTTCGGGCGGATAAATTCTTTCAAGCCAGTATTTTGCTGTGAGAGAAGTTGATATATGATTATTCAGTCCCTGAAGGGAATAACTCATGTTGCTGTTTTCATTTACCCGCCAGTCTGATCTGTCGAGGTAGTTGTCAATTAGTTCCAGTCCTTCATTAAGAAGATCCTTTCCATCCCTGATTCTTCTGTGCTGCTCTCTGTAGAGGATATATGCCTTTGCAACCTTGGCATGTCCCCTTTCAATGAGCATTTTCTCAACGAGATCCTGTACATTTTCAACGGTTGGAATCCTTCCGTCTTTATATATAATACTTAATATTTCCTGAACAGATCGGGATACTGTCTCCGCCATCTCACGGCTTGTTCCCCCCACAGCTTTCGCAGAGTTAAAAATCGCATCTGTTATTTTATCGAGATTAAAAGGGGCAATACGTCCGTCCCTCTTGCGGATATATCCAAGATCTTCTTCGTTTTCCATCTGGGTTGAACCTCGTAGTTACTATTAAAAAAAAATAAAAATGTACCACATTCAGCAATTTTCTACTGCAGAAAAGAGAAATTAAGTTGTATGTCTTATTTATGTAGGTGATGCCAGATTGAGCTCACAATCAATAAATAAGATTCTTCAAAAATCTGCATTTAAGTCAATCAAAAATATTATGTCTCAAAAAAAATATTATAAATATTTCATTATTTATTCCTGAATATACTTTTTAGTTTAAAAAATGATTAATATACCCCGCCGCCGAAGGCGGCGGGGGTATATCTACATATAAACCTGAAAATTTAATGAATAAAGACTATAAATAATTTAAAAAAAGCCGATACTAAAATATAGAAATCTAAAATTCATTTACTAATATGCTATACTGGAGCACTATATGAAAAGAAAACCATTTTTAATTGTAACACTTCTAACGATTGCCACAGTTTTTATAGGCAGTAATACAGCAATGTACAGTTCTTCAATAATCGAGAAAATCAAACCTACATCCGAAGAGATTCCGGACGGCTACATGTTTGGAAAGGTTCCTGATTTTGCACAGAGCCTTCTTAAAAACAATCCCTGGAGTCTTGACGAGGCGGCAATAAAAAAACTGACAAATAGAATTTACCCCGGTGGAGAATATAGTAAAGTTGCAGATCTCCATATGACAATCATTACTAAAAAGAAAAATCCATTTGGTGACGATATTGTTTGCTACATTTTTATTTTTAAAAATGAGAAGTCAGCTCAGGAGGAGTTAATTAAAATTAATCAGCACGTCGGATATAACACTGATAGATCTATTGTTATAGAGAAAAAAAATCTGGCAGTTTATCTATGTGTTGATAGTGTAAAAGATTTTGAGCATATACAGGCGATGTCTGAAGTGATAAAGAAGAGACTTGAAACTTTGTAGAATCATTATAGATCTTTCCGGAATGTTGAGTTAATTGACATTCCGGCCCCCTGTCCCCCAGAGGGGGCACGCAAGAGGGAAATTATTAGTGAATTTATGAATCGTAACAATATTAAAACACCTGCTTATATCGTTGAGCTTGCGCAAGGTCTTCGAAACAACATGACCGTGTCAGAAGAAAACTAACAGCGATATAACTTATGTACTCGGTGCCCCCTCTGGGGGATAGGGGGCCAAATATCTGCTTATCCCCTTCGCAGCCTCTCTGCCATGATGAATCGCCCATACAACAAGTGATGCTCCACGAACCGAGTCTCCAGCGGAAAATACTCCATCTGCCGATGTCATAAAATTTTCATCTATCTCAATATTCCCGCTGCCATCAAGTTTTATATTAAAATCCTTCACTAGTCCCTCATGCGCAACGTGGACAAAACCCATTGAGAGCAATACCAGATCAGCCTGCATTTCAAATTCCGACCCGGGAATCTCTTTCATTACCATATTCCCGGCAGAATCTTTTTCCCATACTACTCTTATTGCAGATATTTTTTTTACTTCTCCATCCTTCCCGGAAAACTGCAGTGTCTTTACACTCCACAACCTCTCGCATCCTTCATCGTGTGAGCTGGATGTTTTTTTTACCTTAGGCCAGAGAGGCCACGGATCATTTGTAGTTCTATGATCAGATGGTTCGGGAAGAATTTCAATCTGGGTTATACTGCTTGCACCCTGTCTGTTGGCATTGCCTACGCAATCCGAACCGGTATCGCCTCCACCTATTACCACAACTTTTTTGTTTATTGCTTTAATAAGCTTCTGTTCGGGAATCAGATCACCACGCACCCGCCTGTTCTGCTGATCAAGATATTCCATGGCAAAATAGATCCCTTTAAGATCTCTCCCTCCGATCTTCATATCTCTCGGTTCTCTTGCACCGATACCGAGCATTACAGCGTCATATTTGTCCGAGAGTTCCGCAGCTGTTATATCTCTCCCCACCATTACATTAGTCTTAAATTCAATTCCCTCTTTTCTGAGGATATCAACTCTCCGGTCAATTATTTTCTTGTCGAGTTTAAAGTCCGGAATTCCGAATCTCAGGTAACCTCCGATACTGTCTTCAGCTTCAAAAACTGTTACAGTGTGCCCATCTCTATTGAGCATATCTGCACAGGCAAGCCCTGCGGGTCCGCTTCCGACAACGGCAACTTTTTTTCCTGTACGGTTCAGTGGTGGCTCAGGTTTTACATATCCCAGCTCGAAGGCCTTTTCAATCACTGCAAGTTCATTCTGCCTGATTGTAACAGGTTCATCATTGATCGAGAGTACGCATGATGCCTCACATGGCGCAGGACAGACTCTCCCTGTAAATTCAGGAAAATTGTTTGTCTCTCTTAAAATATCATAAGCCGCCTTCCAGTCTTTCCGGAAGATCATATCCTGCCACTCCGGCATTATATTCTCCACGGGACATCCCCAATGACAGAAAGGCACTCCGCAGTCCATACACCTTGAGGATTGAAGCTCTCTTTCACTCTCGGGAAGAAGAATCTCAACCTCTTTATAGTCGTTAACCCTTTCTTCAACAGGCCTGTAGCCCGACTCCATACGTCGTATATTCAAAAAACCCTTCGGATCTCCCATTAGTAACACTCCTGAATCTGTTCTTCTTCTCTAATTGCTTTAAGTTTCTCATCAATCAGTGCGGTCTTCATCTCGTTAAGTGCGCGTTTGTATTCAAGCGGAAGTACCCGTATAAATTTCGGCATATATTCATACCATTTATTTATTATATCTTTTGCAATGAAACTATCAGTGTAGTGAATATGTTTTTTCAGCATTTCAATTATAAAATCCTGATCATCATAGTCTCTTATCTGCGAGAGCTCCACCATCCCTTTATTGCAGAAGTATTCAAAATCTCCATCCATATCAAGAACATATGCAATACCGCCACTCATACCTGCCGCAAAATTTCTTCCTACTTTGCCAAGAACCAGAATTCTGCCTCCGGTCATGTATTCAGCGCAGTGGTCACCGGTACCCTCTACGACAGCATGAACCCCGCTGTTCCGTACACAGAACCGCTCCCCGGCAACACCGCGGATAAAGGCCTCGCCGGATGTTCCGCCGTAAAGAACAGTATTTCCCACAATAATATTTTCATGAGTGTCAAATTGCGATCCCTTTGGAGGTACAACAATCAGCTTCCCGCCCGAGAGTCCTTTCCCGAAATAGTCATTGGCATCACCCTCGAGTCTGAATGTTACCCCTTTAGCGAGAAACAGTCCGAAACTCTGTCCGGCGCTTCCATGAAAGGTGCAGTTTACTGAATCATCAGCAATTCCCGCTTCACCATACTTCTTTGATATTTCGTATGAGAGCATTCCCCCGACGGAGCGATCAGTGTTGTGAATCGGCATCTCAATGTATGCGTTCACCTCTTTCCCGGCATCCAGTGACGGCTTTACTCTTTCAATAAGTTTTTTATCAAGAACATGTTCTATTTTATGATGCTGATCTTTTACACAACGCGTTTCGTAGTTTGACGCCTCTTCAGGTCTGAAAAGAATATCTGATAAATTAACATATTTGGCTTTCCAGTGATCTATCTCTCTTTTTTTAAGAAGGTCCGTTCTTCCAATCAGCTCGTCAAAAGTCCGGACACCCAGCCCTGCCATGATCTCTCTGGTCTCCTGAGCCATAAACCGGAAGTAATTAATCAGATGTTCCGGCCTGCCTTTAAATCTTTTTCTCAGCTCCGGATCCTGAGTCGCAACTCCCACAGGACATGTATTAAGATGACACTTCCTCATCATAACACAACCAAGAACAATCAGTGCACCGGTTCCGAATCCGAACTCCTCTGCTCCAAGTATTCCTGCTATAACAATATCCCGTCCTGTTTTGAGCTGACCGTCCGTCTGAAGTTTAACCCGGCCTCTAAGATCGTTTTTTACAAGAGTCTGATGAGTCTCAGCAAGGCCAATCTCCCACGGCAGCCCTGCATGCTTTATTGAGCTGATGGGACTCGCCCCGGTTCCCCCATCGTATCCGCTTATAAGTATATTGTCTGCATGAGCTTTCGCCACACCGGATGCTACTGTTCCTACTCCCGATTCAGATACAAGCTTAACGCTTATACGTGCTCCCGGATTTGCATTCTTCAAATCGAATATTAACTGCGCAAGATCCTCGATTGAATAAATATCGTGGTGCGGCGGCGGCGAGATCAAAGTCACACCAGGTGTCGAGTGCCGTGTTTTCGCAATAATCTGATCGACTTTGTGACCGGGAAGCTGTCCCCCCTCTCCCGGTTTTGCCCCTTGAGAAATTTTTATCTGAATCTCATCAGCATTGGCAAGATAGTTGCTCGTTACACCGAATCTTCCAGAGGCAACCTGCTTTATAGCACTTCTTGCGGAAGTTCCATCGGCTCTGCGGATGAATCTCTGAGGATCCTCTCCACCTTCACCGCAATTGCTCCGCCCCTGGATTGAGTTCATTGCAACTGCAATAGCTTCATGAGCATCTTTACTTATAGAACCGAAAGACATCGCACCGGTTGTTAGCCTTTTCATTATTTCAACTGCAGGTTCAACATCATCAATCGGTATCGGCCGGATGGAGTTAAAATCGAAAAGTCCCCTTATGCAGTGAGGTTTTCTGTTCTGATCATCTACAAGTGCTGTAAACTTTTTATATTTTTCGTAATCATTATTTCTTGTGGCCCACTGGAGCATATATATAGTTTCAGGATTCCACGCATGTTTCTCTCCACCCTTTCTGTAACTATACACTCCGTCAGATTCCAGTGCTTGAATTTTCTGCACAAAGGCTTTTTCATGTTTCATTATAGATTCAAGGGCAATCTGGTCAGTACCGATTCCGGAAATTTTAGTTGGCGTTCCTGTGAAATATTTACTGACGAATTCATCTGATAGACCTATCGCTTCAAAAACCTGTGCACCACGATAACTTCTTATTGTCGAGGTTCCCATCTTGGAAAGAATTTTAAGCAATCCTTTGTTAAGAGATTTGATGTAATTACTTTCGCACTCTGCATAGCCGCCAAGCACCTTCAGCTTCCTGTTTTTAACAAGTTCATTTATAGTTGCAAAAACAACGTAAGGATTAACCGCGTCAGCGCCATAGCCTATGAGGAGCGCAAAATGCATCACCTCTCTAGCCTCACCGGTTTCAATTATTATACCGGTTCGGGTTCTTTTTTTGACTTTTATAAGATGATGATGAACCGCGGCGCATGCCAGAAGTGAAGGAATAGCAACATTATTTAAATCTGTCTTTTTATCAGAAATAATTATAATATTAAATCCTTCATCAACAGCCGATTCTGCTTCGCGGCAGATTGCATCGATTCTATTTTCAAGTGAACCGTTTTTTTTATCCGGAGAGAATACCGAATCAATTATTTTTGTTTTGAAAAGAGGATTTTTACTTTCTCGAATCTTCTCAACCTCTCCATTTGAAAAAAACGGTGTAAAGGATTTGATAAGGCTGCAGTGTTCCGGAGTTTCTTTAAGAAGATTTTTTCTGGGCCCCATGTAACTGGTTAGACTCATAACAAGTTCTTCGCGAATTGAATCAATTGCCGGATTTGTAACCTGCGCAAAAACCTGCTTAAAATAATTAAACAGCGGCTGAGGTTTATCAGAGAAAACCGCAATAGGAGTATCTGTACCCATAGACCCGACAGGCTCCTGGGTGGTCTCCGCCATGGGAATAATTATTTCTTCTATATCTTCTCTGTTATATCCAAAACTTACCCTCAGCGCGTGAAGTTTTTCTTTTTCAATTTCAACAGAAACATTTTCCGGCTCGGAAATATCATCAAGCACGATTCTGTTTTTCTCAACCCATTCTTTATATGGTTTACTATGAGCTATCTTCTCCTTTACCTCTCTGTCGGGGATAATTCTCCCCTCCAGTGTATCAACCAGAAGAAGTTTACCCGGCATAAGTCTCCCTTTGAGCTCAATCTCTTCAGGAGAGAAATTCTGAACACCGACCTCGGATCCCATTACAATCATACCGTCTTTTGTAACTACATATCTCGAAGGACGTAATCCATTTCTATCGAGAGTACCTCCGATATATCTTCCGTCACAGAATACCATCGACGCCGGTCCATCCCATGCCTCCATAAACGTAGAATGATACTCGTAGAAATATTTTAAATATTCAGGTATTGGATTTTTATCATTCCATGACTCGGGAATCATCATCATAAGAGCGTGAGGCATAGATCTCCCGGCGGCAACAAGAAGTTCAACTGCATTATCAAATGAAGCAGAATCGCTCTTGCCCGGTTCGATGACCGGAAGTATTTTTTTCAAATCATCTCCGAGAATATCTGAACTGAAATCAGATTCTCTCGCCTGCATCCAGAACCTGTTCCCTTTAACTGTATTGATCTCTCCGTTGTGAGCAAGCATTCTGAATGGCTGAGCAAGATCCCATGAAGGAAACGTGTTTGTACTGAAACGGGAATGAACAAGCGCCATGGCACTCTCCATACGGTCATCACGAAGATCTTTATAATAATGCCGTACCTGGCCGGGCATCAGCATACCCTTATAGACAATTGTCTTTGAAGAAAGAGACGGCATATGAAAAAGATGTTTTCCATTAATCGACGACTCCCGCACAAGTCTTTCCGTAACTTTCCGGGCAACAAAAAGTTTAAGTTCAAGATTAATGTTTTTATCAGATCCTTTTCCGATAAAAATCTGTTTTATAACAGGCTCCGATCTGCGGGCAATATCTCCGATTACACTGCTCTCAACAACGACATCTCTCCAGTCTATTATTCTTAATCCTTCATCTGATAATACTTTCTCAAAGATATCCCTGCAGCTTTTCCGGTCACTCTCCTCAGAAGGAAAGAAGACCAGTCCCGCGCCATACTCACCCTCCGCAGGAAGATCTTTAATCTCCTGTGCGAAAAAAGAATGAGGAATCTGCATCATGATTCCGGAACCATCTCCGGTTTTGTTATCCGCTCCCTCGGCGCCGCGGTGAGTCATCCTTTCAAGAACCTCAAGTCCTCTTTTAATAATATCGTATGACTTTTTACCTTTTATATTTGCAACAAAACCTATCCCGCAGGAATCATGTTCATTTGCAGGATCGTAAAGTCCGCTTTTTTCAAATCTGCTGTAATTCATTTAAAATCTCCGGATCAATAAAAATTGCAGATTGTTAAATAATCTGCTCACGTCTCTAAAATATATTAATACTTAACTAACTTATCTAAGAATGCTTCGTCATCGCTGAAACATTGAGTCCCGGGGCGACACCCGGTCACACATCTCTTTGAAATTTTGAACTCTGCATAACTATCTAGTTACAATAATACAAAATAATCAATATCGGCCAAAATGATAATAAAAAATACCTGTTTACCATCAATAAAAAAAAGCTTCCTGCATGTTACATTATTGTAAACATTTAGCATGCCAGACACAACAATGTTCCATTTTTGTTATAAAAAAACCATAAACTCTATTCTAAACTTTTTTAAGTTTAATGCGAAGGCACTCTTAAACCGTAAAAATTAAAAAAAATACAAAATTTGATTGACAATCGGAACTCTGTTCCGTTATTATTATAACGTTCACGAAAAGTTAGGCTTGTTATTACTTTTCTTCCTGAAAGTTATAGAGAAAACAGTTTTAAAGCTGTTGAGCAGTTATTTTACAACACCATCCTGAGGGAGGATTCTGGAGTTTACAGGATCTATAGCAGGTTTTTTTTACTAAACGGCATACTTTTTACTCCATTGCCGTTTAGCAGACTAACCAGGCAAAAGACCTTCGGCTTACTCCATTCATCCACCCCCCCAAGAGGCATGAATGGACCTTGTCAAAGAGGAAGCTTAATACGTCCGGAACCTCTCCCGAAGGATGGTAATCCTCAAGACCGCAGATTGCGGTCACTAAACCCATCGAAACACACAAACCCTTTAACAATAAAATAATCAGAAATAAAAAAGATTAGTTGATATTAATATTAGTATATATAGTTATATTTATATGTTTAAAACTTTCCGCCCCTATCCGCCCTTTGGGCACCTTTCCCCATGAATGGGAGAAAGGATTTTTGAAACTGTTTACTATCACCTCTCCTCCCATTCATGGGGGAGATGGCCAGAGGGGGCGGGGCGCACACGAGGTTAAATTATGACCAACATTCAGCCATTAATAAAAACCTGCAATATCGGAGATGCATCCATTGACTATCTTCATTATCCATCAGATGGTCCGGATCTCATCCTGCTTCACGCTACGGGATTTCTTCCATGGCTGTGGCATCCCATTGCAAAATCTCTCGCCGGATCATACAATATAATTGCTCCATATTTCTGTGATCACAGAGATGCCGATCCGGATGATGGGGGTCTTGGCTGGAATCTACTCGCAGAAGATCTCTTTAAATTATGCAGCAAACTTGATTTAAAATCACCTTTCGTGGCGGGCCACTCCATGGGCGGAACAGTTGCGGTACTTTGCGCTGCGCTTAACGGACTTGCCCCCTCAGGAATGATTCTTATTGAACCGATATTTCTTCCTGACATGGTTTACACTTCAAATATAAAAGTTGAACAACATCCGCTGGCATCAAAATCCATTAACAGGCGTAGTGAATGGGGCAGCTTTGACGAAGCAATGTCATATTTAAAAAACAAAAAACTTTTCAGCAAATGGGATCACGAGATGCTTGAATTGTATTTGAAGTACGGAATGGTTACGGGAGATGGCGGAGGTTTGACACTTGCATGTTCTCCTCGAAAAGAGGCTTCACTCTTCATGGGAGGAAATTTTAAAAATCCCTGGCCGCTTATACCCGATATAAAATGCCCTGTACTAGTCGTCGAGGGTGGAACAAGCGATAATAAACTATTTATTGATTTAAAAAAAGCAACTGCTCTGTTTCCCGGAGGATCATACTTTGAAGTTCCGGAAGCCGGACATCTGATCCCCATGGAGCAGCCGGTGGTGATAACTGACATGATAAAGAGATTCTTTTCTGGAGAGAGATTGTAAAAATTTCAATGCTGCAGCAAAATACTATAAAATAAGAGATACTCATCCTGCACTGGAAGGTACAAGATGAGTATCAATGCTGAGAAAAAAAATATTTACTATATCACGATTAAATTGTTTTTTATAAATATTAAATCAGCTTTTCAATCCACTTCATGCAAAGATCCCATATCTCTTTACGGTTTATTTCATTGAAGTTTTCATGAAAGTTTTGAGGATATTTAACCATTTCAACCGGCTTCAGTGTTACTGACTTAAGGGCTTTTTCACTGCCGTCAGGATCAGCAAGATGGTCTTCTCCTGCAATAATACCAAAGAGAGGAGCCGCATTCCACTTCGACATGTTTTCTGCTACATATTTCTGTGCCTTTGCAGAAACTACTCCAAGTTTTGCGGAGCCCGTTGTTCCTCTAACACCTGAAGCCTCATCTGCATGATGGCGGGCAGTTATCTCCTTGTCATGAGTTAACACATCTGTCAATGGTTCCGGCGATACCGCCAATTTAGGATAAAAAATAGAAATGATTTTCGCTGCTGCGAGTAAAACAGGGGGAACTTTAACCTTGTTAACAATCCATGGAGATGAAACAATAATCCCTTTTACACCTGGATTCTTTCCGATAGTCAATCCGTAGTAAAGCGAAATCAAAGCTCCATTTGAATGCGAAAGAATAATTACAGGAATTCCGGGATTCTTTTCTTTAATATCTTTTAAATAAAGATCAACATCCTTTGCATAGGTATCATATGAATCTATGTGAAAAAAATTTTTTTCTCCGGGATTATTCTTCGGAAAATCTCCATGCCATCGTAAATCCAGAGCATATGTTGCAAGACCTTTGTCTTTAAAATAAAGTGCTGTGCTTATCCAGTCTCCGGCAAAAGCCATTCCCCCGTGAATAGCTACCAGTATCGCTCTTGGCTTACCTTCCGGAAGCCATATATGTGAAGCCAGCTTCGTTTTCCCATCAGGTTGAAAAATCTCATATTTTGATTCTGCATAGTCCATGTCTAAACCTCATTTATAATTTTTTATATAGCTTTCACATAATTGTTATTATAAAATGAATTTCTCATTTTATATAGGAAACATATGGATGACTCTTAAATTTAAATGTTTGAACCCGTTGATTATCTGACAGCGGCAAATTCTATAGCAAACATTGAAAAAATAAACTCAGGGGTTAACTCTCTATTGAACAGGGAAATATCATATATAACCTCTGATGTCTACAATAATTCAATACAATAACTCTTTTTCTTTAATTCAGAAGATTCGCTGATTACTGGCAAACACCATTAATATATAATGTAAAATTAAATTTATGCGATCCTTACTTCAAAGGAGGAGTGATCGTACATTGTCTACTTGACAAATTCAGGATAACCAAGATAGATGCCTTTATTAACCACAAGTAAACGGGGACTGATATGCCTTTAATGATGATGCTGAAACAAATGCTTCCCGGACTCCTCCCGCTGTTTGTTTTTATGATTGCAGATGAGATCTGGGGAACCAGAACCGGTTTATATGTGGCAGTTGCATTCGGAGTTATTGAACTTATACTTACAAGAATCAAAGACGGGAAGTACGACCGCTTTATAATATTTGATACTGCATTTTTAGTAATCCTCGGGCTTGTCTCTATACTTCTTGAAAACGATATCTTCTTTAAATTAAAGCCTGCATTGATAGAAGGAATACTCTGCATTATACTTGCAGTTTCAATATTCTCACCGGCAAACCTTATACTTGCAATGACCCGCCGGTACATGAAGAATGTTGAGATGACTTTAACCGATGCAGGAATAGCAGCAATGAAACGGATGCTGACAATTTTTCTATTTGTAGTTGCAATGCACACGGCTCTTGTGGTATATTCGGCATTCTTTATGTCTAAAGAAGCCTGGCTTTTTATCAGCGGAGGATTGTTCTACATTATTTTCGGAGTGCTGTTTGCAGGACAGATTCTTTATTATAAAATCAAAGGATGGAAAAATAAAAAGCCTTCCTGATTATTCATTCATAGAAGGCTTTCTTATTTATAATTATTTAATTTATGCCAGAGGTTTCATCTCTTTTACACAATTCGGATCAAAGGCAGCGCCCTTTACATCGGCCATTGCCTTCAGCCAGAAGTTTGACTTCTCTCCATCCATAAATTTCCCAAGTCCGCCAAGTGCTTTGCCTACTTTTGATGATTCCATCATTCTATCATTCTCTGATTTAACCATGGAATAGTTAAGTGTAAATGGAAACTCCCTTGTCTCACCAGGCATCATAAGAAATTCCTGCTCGTATTTCCACTCTCCAAGGTCGAAGGTTTTCATTGTTTCATCTTCTCCCTTGCCGATTCTCCAAACCTCTTCAAAACCTACTTCAACGCTTAAAATCTGCTGCTGATTTTTACTTGTAATAATTACTTTCCCTTCGATTGTGCTGCCGGTTTTACTGAATGTATCAGCAACCTGGATCTCTACTTTTACTCCCACTATTCCCAAAAACTGTTTCACCTTCTGAAAAAAACTCATAAAAACCTCTCTATACACTATTTTTTAGTTCTTCTTTAAACAGCAGGTGCCCTGCGGGGCTGGCAAGGAGCTGCCGCCCCTTGACCTTTTAAATACAAGCTATTAATATTTTATATCATAACTGTTATTTACCTGACTTGTTTTCTACTAATCAAAACTTCGATATAGATACTTCCAGATTGACCGTATATGAAGTTTATTCTAACTACGATTCATCCTCCGCAAGAGTAATCAGCCAGTCATTCCCTGAAAGATAGAATACTTTATCCTTCGACGGATTGACGTATATACCGAAATTCTTATTCATATTTGTCTCCTCGCTTCTAAGACGCACGCCGAAACATGATTCATTTCTTTTAAGTGCAGCCGCGCAGAGTTCACCAAATGTTATAGATTCAGGAATATTTGAAAGAAACATAGTTACAGGCTTAATGTAAACCTCACTTCCCTCCTCTGAAAAAAGATCCTCATAAATTTCAAGAACAGCAGGTTCTTCAGAAACTTGAGCATAGATCTTTGATACGAACTGATTTGAGATAAGAAAATCTTTAACGCCAGCCTCCTGAATAACTTCAATGTTCTCGGAATCGGCAACTTCAGTAATCAGCTGTGTTTTAACTTCTTTTTTTACAGAGACTTTAAAATAGTGACGGAACTCAAGGAGCTTCGCTATTGTTTCCGAATCACGCAGCTCTGAATTTCCTCCGTCACCGGATAGAATTATCACGTTATCATACTGTTCCGGTTTGAGTTTTTCAATAGTTGTCGGAATATGAAGATCTCCCACAAGAAGACGCATCTTTATTCCGCCATGTTTTTTTTGTATAGAGTTGAATTCTTTTTTAATATCATCTGTTGTTTCATCTACTACAACATCAATTTTTGAACCCTTTGCAAGATACTTGCTGTACTCATCTAGAATTGATGGAGTTTTAAAACTCCAGCCTACTATAAGCTGATTCTCAATTGACTTCGGAACAGGAGCTGCCGCCTTACACTGAGGCACGACAACTTCAAGCCTCTGTTTCAGAAATTTTATCGCTGAATCATCTTCAGCAAGTACGATAACTTCATCATCTATCTTACAAACTGTATCAGGTAACGGATTCAACAGCATTGTGCCGTCTTTCTTTCTGATCCCGAATACAGAAGATTCTTTAAAATGAAAGATCAGGTCGCTGTACTTAATACCTTCAAGCCCGCCATCAGGTTTGTAAAAGTAAAACTCACACCCCTCAAAGCCTACAAGATTGTCATACACCTGCGCAAGGCCGGAAACGCGGGAAGTCTGCACCATTAGTTTAGCCAATATAGAATGTTCATCTATAAGAGATACTTTATCCGGAGCAATATTCTTCGCAAGCTTACGCATATTCTCTTTGTGAAGCTCGGCCACTACCGGAGGAGCATTCTCCTCCCCTGTGCACGACATCAGTGCTAGGATAGTCTTGAGCACTCTGGCATCAGCAAGTGATTTTTCCTCATCGGAGGCATCAACCGGTGCATCGTTTAGAATGACGACAGATCTGGCCGTATTTACGCCGACACGGCGAAGCATATGAATACTTGATGTTGAACCGGACCGTGCAACAATCCTTGTGTTTTTCATATCTTCAATTCTATCACGGAAAAAATCATCCATCTCATCTTTTTCTCTCTCGGCAAGAACAACTACTGATGGATTTTTTTCAGATTCATTTGCAATGATAAGTTCTCTTATTATTTCAAGAACACGGTCTCCAAAACCGAGTATAAGAGTTTGATTTTTTTCTACTACATTGCTCTTCCCTTTTCTAAGCTCATCCAGTTTTGCTTCAAACTGACTGGTTATAAACGCAACTAAACTCGAAAAAAGTATCAAACCGAGAAACATTGTAATGATACCTGTTATCTTGTTTAAAATATTACTTCCGGAATCTTCTGCTATCGCTCCTGCATCAGATATCTGCATAAATACCTGCCAGAATTCATCGAAAATCCTGGCGAAACTCTCCTGCGGAGTAATAATATTTACTATAAATCTTGTAATAGCCATAAGAGTAAAGGCTCCGACAAACAGAAGCATAAGAGCTGCGAAAACTGAAAATCCGCCTTTGGACATAAAGTTATCAAAAGAGTACTTCAGCTTTGCTTTAAAGCTGTGATCCTCTGAAGCCATAAGAATACCTCTCTGAATTTTAAATGAATTTTAATATTAGGATAATTTAATTTAACACAAATAATCAAACAGTCAAATTATTTTTTTGTCATTCGAATACAGATGTCTGAATTTTTCTTATACAATTCGATAATGTTTTAACTGCAAAACCAAAAATATAAATACATAGTAAATGCTCATTTGCCGGCGGTAGACTTTATTTCCCCGCCGCTTTGAAGGCGGGGAAATAAATTGCATGTAAATACTGAATATAATTATGCTGCGGTATTTACCTATGAGCTGCTATACATAATTGTAACATATATCTTTTTTAGTTGACCTGATAATTTGTAATTATAAAATATCGAAATAACTTTTAATACTTTCACTTATAAAAAATTTTTTAATTCCGCTTTTAAAAAAGGAAAATAATGATGCACAACAAAGATAGAATTTTAAATGTCAGTCCGCTGATAGAAAAATATGATATCCCTTTTTTTGAAAAATGCAAAACCGGTTATAAGAAACTCGGCATCACTCCTAAATTATCCGTTATCCTCACAGGTGAAGATGCAGGGAGTATTTCCTATCTTAAAGGAATAAAAAATTTCTGTATTCAGAATAGTGTTCTTTTTGAAGAATTTTTTATAGATTCATCCGATGAATTGCGGGCACTTCTTGAAAAACTAAATAATTCAGATACCAGCGGAATTATGATTCTCTATCCTACAGGTTTTGAAGAAAAGGATACTGTTTTTATGAATCTGATTTCCGGGGAAAAGGATGTAGAGGGTCTCCATTATTCTCACCTTGGCTATCTTATGCAATTTGAAAAATACCGTGATACATCCAAACTTCGCAAGCTTGTTATTCCTCCTACACCAAAGGGGATCATGTATCTGTTTAAACGCTACTTCTCTGATTACGAAGAATTTAAAACTCAGCATGGCTCTTATCCGGATGAACTTTCAGAAAATCCTTTTTTGATTGAAGGAAAACGGATCACTATTATCAACGATTCACTTGCAGTAGGGCGTTCACTGGCGATGATGCTGTTGAACGAAAACGGTTCGGTGCAGATCTGTCACAAGTATTCTCCTTTTGATGACATTTTAAAAGCAGTAGCCGATTCGGATATTGTCATTTCAGCGGTTCCCTCCGATCAGTTCCGTATTCCAACCTCAGCCCTGCGAAAAAATTCAATAGCAGTAGACATATCTTTTGAAGGAAACTTTGAATATCCATCGGTCTTTGAAAAAGTGTATAAAATCGCTCCACGATGGGATCTTGAGAAGAAAGGGAACAGGATTAATGACATGACTCTATACAGACTTATATCCAATCTGTTCTACCTGATCAATTCACAACTATCGGACGACATGATTCGCCAGATAGAGGGCTGATTAAAATTCAGGAATTACCGGTTATATTATAACTTAATCACCCGTTTTTAGCGAGCGCTTTGAATGTAATGAAGAAGAATTCTTGAGGCAGAACTCCGGCAGCCGATGAACGGGCTTCACTGATAGCGTTTATTAATTCTAAAAAAATTACAGATAGAAAAAATTTCCATGGAGACAACATGCAGGTAACTAAAACCATCGACAAAATGATTGCTGAACTTATAAAGTCCAAAACTCCTGCTGAGTACATTATCATGGGGAAAAAATATTTTTATGACTGGATAATTGAACTGACACGTACAGGTGATATCACTCTATCAGATAGTAAAAAGCATAAATATTCCCACAAAGGAATAAAAATAATTATTTGCGAGAGTGATATACTCGAAGTTGTTCCGAATCCGAAGTATCTTCTGGACTAAGCGTCACCAGTTTCCGGACTCCATATACTCAATCATACCTTTTGCAGCTCTTTTCCCGGCACTCATTGCTTCAATTACAGTAGCCGCTCCGGTTACAATATCGCCTCCTGCGAATACACCTTTTACAGAAGTCTTCAAGGTATCGCCATCTACAAGTATATTTCCCCACTTATCACAATTTAGATCCGGGGCCGATCGTTGAATAATCGGATTTGCCTCGTTTCCAATTGCAACAATTGCAGCATCAACTTCTATAATATATTCAGAGCCCTTAACTTCCACAGGACGTCTTCTGCCGGAATCATCTGGCTCGCCAAGTTCCATTCTCAGACACTCTACTCCGCATAAACGTCCTTCATCATTAGCTATCAGTCTCACCGGATTTGAGAGCAGATTGAAGATCACTCCCTCCTCTTCGGCATGATGAGCCTCCTCTGCTCTGGCAGGCATCTCTTCCCTGGACCTTCTGTATATAAGATGAACCTCATCGCATCCCAGTCGAAGTGCAGTTCTGGCTGAATCCATTGCAACATTTCCGCCGCCGAAAACTGCCATTTTTTTTGCACGAATAACAGGAGTATCATATTCAGGGAACTTATATGCTTTCATAAGATTAATTCTTGTTAGATACTCATTAGATGTATAAACTCCCGGAAGATTTTCACCAGGTATCTTCAGAAACGTAGGTGCACCTGCTCCTAATCCTAAAAAAACCGCATCATATTTTTTTGTTATATCCCCAAGAGTTTCTGAAACTCCAATAACTCTGTTGGTAACGAATTCAACGCCCAGTGCAGCAATAGAAGCAATCTCATAGCTGATTATTTCTCTTGGAAGCCTGAACTCCGGTATGCCATAGACCATTACGCCGCCTAACTCATGTAATGCCTCGAATACAGTAACACCATAGCCAGCTCCTGCAAGTTCAGCAGCAGCTGCCAGTCCCGCTGGGCCTGATCCAATAATTGCGGCCTTTTTGTCTTTCCTTACGACTGCTGCGGATGCAGGAAGATGCTCTATCTCTCTTTCATAATCAGCAGCAAAGAACTGCAGATTTCCAATCGAAACAGGTTCCGATTTTTTTCCTAAAATGCACTTTCCTTCACACATGATTTCCTGCGGACAGACTCTTCCGCAAATTGCCGGAAGACAATTTGTTTCTTTTATTATCTTCAGCGCACCGGTAAAATTTTTAGATGCAATTTCATTTATAAAACCGGGTATATTTATACTAACAGGGCACCCCTCTACGCACTGAGGCTTTTTACACTGAAGACATCTTCCAGCTTCCAGCACTGCAGTTTCAGCAGTGTAACCCAGAGTGACTTCATCAAAATTTTTTATTCTTTCTGCCGGGTTCTGTTCCGGCATTATCTGTCTTGGTGTTTTAGCATTCATTCCTGGCCGCTCCGTCAAGTTTACATTTATGTTTATAATTGTTATACGATTCCGTCTCTTCTGCGAGATATGTTTTCTGTCTTAAACTAAAGCTGTCAAAATCAACCAGATGGCCATCAAACACCGGGCCGTCAACACAGGTGAATTTTGTTTTTCCATCTACAGTTACTCTGCACCCCCCGCACATCCCGGTTCCATCTATCATTACGGATTTAAGGCTTACGATTGTTTTAATCGCTTTGTCTTTTGTAAGTAAACTCACTTCTTTCATTACCTGCATAGGTCCCATTACAACAACAAGATCAATATGCTCTTTATCCATATAACTTTTGAGAGCATCATTAACAGAGGCTTTTATTCCTCGCGTTCCATCTTCAGTACATACAATAATATTGTCACCGGTTTGACTCAGTTCTTTTTCCAGTAATAGAAAATTTTCTGATTCGGCACCAATGATGTTTACAACTTTATTCCCCGCTTCTTTCATTACCTTTGATATAGAATAGAGAGATGCAATCCCAACCCCGACACCTACACACACCACAGTTCCATATTTTTTTATCTCAATCGGATTACCCAGAGGCCCTGCAATATCACTTATACTCTCTCCGGCTTTCATAACTGCCAGTTTTTTTGTTGTTGTCCCTTTTATCTGATAAAACAAGGTAATAGTGCCGGCGGATTTATCCGCATCAGCAATAGAGAGAGGCATTCTTTCGCCGCATTCATCTATCCTGAAAATAATAAACTGCCCCGGCTTTCCATGTTCGGCAACATAAGGGGCCTCTACAACCATTCTTCCAAGCTCAGGTTGAATTATATCATTCGAATGAATATGATGCATTATTTTATCCTCATACTATTAAATTTGAAACAACAACACTTGATCATTGCGGAAATTTCAAGAGATATTCCGTAGAATAAATGTATTTTAAACTAATTATTATTCTCCGACGAATATCTCCCCGCCCCTATCCGCCCGCCGGGCAACTTTCCCCATGAATGGGAGAAAGAAAAATACAGAATATTTTCTATTATCTCTCCTCCCATTCATGGGGGAGATGTCACGTAGTGACAGAGGGGGCGGAGATAACAATTACAGACATTTATTACAGATACAAACTTTTTGTTTTTATAAATATTATTCTCATTCAATCACATTTATAAAAACAAAAACTCCGGCTGCAGAGCAGCCGGAGTCTGTAATATTATACTACACCATAAGCAAGCATTGCTTTTGCAACTTTTGTAAATCCAGCGATATTCGCTCCCAATACATAGTTACCCTTGTCACCATAAGCATCAGATGCTTCAATACATGATTTATGAATGTTCTTCATGATACCGTGAAGTCTCTGATCAACTTCTTCTCTTGACCATGAAAGTCTAAGACTGTTCTGAGACATCTCCAAACCTGAAGTAGCAACTCCACCGGCATTTGCAGCTTTTCCAGGACCATAAAGTGTTTTGTTATTGATGAAAATTTCAACTGCTTCCGGAGTAGATGGCATATTTGCCCCTTCTGAAACACAGATACATCCATTATTAACAAGAGCCTGTGCATGAGCTCCATCAATCTCATTCTGAGTTGCTGACGGATATGCTATATCAACTTTAATTCCCTGCTCTTTTATTACATCCCATATACTCTTTCCGGCATAGTATGTTGCGCCGTATTTGTCAGCATACTCTTTGATTCTTCCTCTTCTGACGTTTTTAAGATCCATGATGAATTCAAGTTTAGCAGAATCAATTCCTTTCTCATCAATTATTGTTCCGTCAGAATCACAAACTGATATTACTTTACCGCCAAGTGAATTAACTTTCTCAATTGTATATTGAGCAACATTACCCGCGCCGCTTACAACGGCAATTTTTCCCTTGTGGTCAAGATTTCTTGTGGCAAGCATCTCTGCAGCAAAATATACAGCGCCGTAACCTGTAGCTTCAGGTCTTACCAGACTTCCGCCGTACTCAAGCGCTTTACCTGTAAGAACACCATCGTGCTCATTAACAATCTTTTTGTAATATCCGTACATGTAGCCGATCTCTCTGCCGCCTACACCGATATCTCCAGCCGGAACGTCTGTGAACTGACCAATATGTCTGAAAAGCTCTCTCATGAATGCCTGAGTAAATCTCATAACTTCGCCGTCTGATTTACCTTTTGGATCGAAGTCAGAACCACCCTTTCCTCCACCCATGGGGAGAGATGTAAGAGAATTCTTTAGAATCTGCTCAAAACCGAGAAATTTGATAACACTAAGGTTTACTGTAGGGTGAAGTCTTAAGCCGCCCTTGTATGGTCCGATTGCATTGTTGAACTGAACACGGAAACCCCTGTTAACCTGAACTTCCCCTTTGTCATCAACCCATGGAACACGGAACTGAATTGCTCTATCCGGCTCAACAAATCTTGAATAGATTCCAGCTTTAACAAATTCAGGATTTTTTGCAACTGTAGGCTCAAGAGACTCAAGAACCTCCTGAACAGCCTGAAGGAACTCAACCTGATTAGGATCTCTTTCCTTTACTTTTGCATAAACTTCTTTCAACATAGACATAGATATTCTCCTTTTTTAAATGACTTAAAAACAAAATATTTATAAAACAAATTACATGGAGTAATTCGTTGTATTCATAGATAATATTTGGTAAATCTCTGCCCTACGGCTATCTGCAAAATGATGAGACTGAGATCATTCAGGCCGGAGCGAAAACAAAGAGTCTGAAAACTTAAGAAAATAATTCTTTATACAAACAAGTTACATATTTGTATCTTTTTACTTTTTGTAATTTAGATTTAGTTACAAAAATGTCTATTGATATTTATTGAATTATTACAGGTAGATTAAAAGTTTACAAAGCCGTAACATTTGAAAAACCGATCAGCTTTTAAGAAAAGGTACCGGCCAAAAAATGAGTTATATAATTTTAAAACATTATCATTTCCAATGAAAATGGTTATAAAAAATCTTTTTTTAAAATAACATCATAGAATTAATTATATCCGTCAGACAGAGGGGTAGTTTAAATTTATTTATGTTTTTCTTTACTAAAGACACGACAGAACCAAGCTGTATCTTTCCGGTTATGCAGATAGCGACAATACAATATTTTCATTTGACAATAATTCTAAATAATATATATTTATGCTGTAATAAAGTGGCTCTGCGTAAGTATTTATATTCATTTGTTGGAGGTAGTAAAATGAAAAAAAAGATTTCTATAACACTAATATCTCTTTTTATTATTTCACCTTTTTCATTTGTACATTCAGAGGAAAAGATTAATTCTCAAAACTATAATTATTTCGGATTGTCTGCATCATCCATATCCGGAACCGGCTTGAGTTACGGACGTATCTTCGGCTCTGATTACTTGCTAAAAATATGCGGTATGTATTACAATAACCGTGAAAAAAAAACAAGTGAAACAGACCCTTCACTCAGTGATTTTAACACAACTAAATGGTGGGATTCTGGCGCTGAATTACAGAGGATCATTTATTCGAAAGAAAATGAAAATGCAGTTATGCATTTTTACGGCCTGATCGGCGGAAGTTACTGGTATGAGAAAAAAGAACGGCCATTCTCCCCGGAAAAGAACAGAACCGTAAAATATTATTCTGCTGGTGCAGGTTTCGGAGTACGTATAAAGATTTCTGACAGGTTCGCAATAAATGGAGATATCGGATATCAGTATTCAGGCAGTATCAGCAACAGTGAAAAATATACCGGTTTAGGCGGAGGAGTAGGTGTAAACTTTCTCTTCTAAGGCATGTACCAGGGTCAGAGCAATTCAAATAGTGGAGCATTACGCTCTGACCCTGTTAATTATTTCATATTAAACTTAACAGTGTCCCGTACTTTAAGCGCCTTAGCCCTTGCCTCTTCAATCGTCGAACCCAGTGCAAGTCCCACACCCATCCTTCTGTGTCCGCGAACCTCGGGCTTTCCGAATATCCTTATTGATGTAAAATCCTCGGTGATTGCAGAATCAACATTTTCATAAAGAATGTCATCAGAATCTCCATCTACAAGTATTGCAGCCGATGCGGCGGGCCCGTACTGTTTGAGAGCAGTCACAGGCAAACCTAAGATAGCTCTAACGTGCAGTTCAAACTCCGACATATTCTGTGAAATAATTGTTACCATCCCGGTATCATGCGGGCGGGGAGATACTTCACTGAAGAAAACCTCATCCCCTTTTATAAAAAGTTCAACACCGAATATACCAAAGCCTCCAATATCATCTGTTACTGCTTTTGCAATTCTCTTCGACTCTGCAAGGGCCGTAACACTCATAGGATGAGGCTGCCATGATTCTCTGTAATCTCCATCTATCTGAAGATGTCCAATCGGATCAACAAATGTTGTCCCGCCCTTGTGGCGCACCGTAAGAAGAGTTATCTCGTAATCAAAGTTTATAAATTTCTCAACAATAACCCTTCCCGCACCCGCTCTGCTGCCGGACTGAGAATAATCCCATGCTTTATCAATATCTGCTTCAGTTTTGATTACACTCTGACCTTTACCGGAAGAACTCATTATTGGTTTAACAACACACGGTATTGTTATCTCTTTCACAGCTTCGAGGAATCCGTTTTTATCATCGGCAAATTTAAAAGGGGATGTTTTCAAACCAAGCTCCTCTGCAGCAAAACGTCTAATCCCCTCCCTATTCATAGTCAGTTTTGTTGCACGAGCGTTGGGGATAACATTGTGTCCCTCCTTCTCGAGCTCAATAAGAGTATCTGTTGCTATGGCCTCTATTTCAGGCACTATATAGTGAGGTTTAACTTTTTCTATTATCTCGCGGAGTTTAACACCGTCGAGCATATTAAAAACGTGTGATTCATGCGCAACCTGCATAGCCGGTGCATTCTCATATCTGTCGCATGCAATGACATAAACACCAAGTCTCATAGCCTCAATAACAACCTCTTTACCCAACTCTCCCGAACCGAGCATCAAAAGCCTTGTCTGTGTTTTACCTGTTGGTGTACCGATCGATGTCATATAAGCTCCCTGTTTTTAAAAGTTTATTATTTTTGTAAACATTACTGATATCTTTTACAGTCAATCATTTTTTTGTAGAGACGCATTGCAATGCATCTCTATAAAAAATTCCCTTATTTCCGTTGCATACGAAGCATGCGCCCCACTAAAAATAAATCGCTACTCTTGATTCCGCCTTCCGAATGTCAGCGATTTCAAAGAAAGATTATATTTAATAGCAATAATCCTTGTTATGATAATAAACAGCATTGAAAGAGCATAGTTTAACTCAACCGCAATACCGGAATATTTTAAAATAAAAAATACAACACCTCCGGAAATACATAGAGTTGCGTATAGTTCTTTGTGAAGAATAACCGGTATTTCGTTATACAGAACATCCCGGATAAGACCGCCGAATACAGCCGTCATTGTACCCATTGTTATTGAGATTAAAGGATGAAGATAAAAATTTAGAGAGATTTTAATTCCAATTACAGTAAAAATACCAATACCTATCGCATCAAAAATAAGCAGGATATTTGAGATTCTTGAAATATGCTTAATAAAAATCTGTGTTAAAACAGATGAAATTATAATTACAACAAGATAAATAATATTATCTATCCAGAATATAGGATAATTTCGAAGAAGAATATCCCTCAAAGTTCCGCCGCCAACAGAGGTTATTATTGATATTACCAGAATTCCAAATGGATCAAGATTTTTCCTGTAGGCCATGAGCGATGCAGCTACTGCAAAAGATATAGTACCGAATATATCCAGATAAAATAAATATTTTGTCATATAGCTCCGAAAACTCCACTGATTATTTAAATTGTTCAAAAACTGCCGGTACTTATGGTTGAATCACTACAACGATACAGGTTAAAGAAACTTCACTGAAGATTTTAATAATTAAATTATTTTTTACCCTTCTGATTTTTCTTATTTTTATAATTTAAATCTGCATATAATATTTCAACCTGCTCCATGGATATCCGCAGAGCGTCCCGTCCCTTATCTGTTATATTGTAATATTTTCTTATCTTTCCACCAACATTACAATCTTCATGAATAAGATATCCCTTGTTTTCAAGACCATGAAAAGTGTTGTAAAGAGTGGCGTATGACAAATGATAACCTGCTCCAGTAAGATGTTCATGAATCTCCTTCCCGTAAACCGGTTCCTTATCGGCATATTGAAGAATATATATTTTAATAAAACCGAGAAGAAATTCATGTTTCATAACTTCAGCCATAGATGTCTCCATAAACTATTTTTTAAGGACGGTTCTAACATCATCGTTTTTGGAACATTAGTTTGCCTATCGAGGCTTATAAAGAGGCTACCGCTCATCCAACCCCGTAAATATTGAATTTTAAAAACTCTCATTAATTGACTAAATAAACCCGAACTCCATCTTAGATGGCAACAGCATCATGGACATGGAAAATGATTATTTAGCAAAATCAAGTTCTTTCTTTATTTCCTGCATTGTATCGGAAAGAGAAGGAACATGGAACCACTTCCTTTCTGTCAATTCATTACAAACTGCCTGATACATAAATGAAAACAACATCGACAACCGCGCCGGAAGAGGAGGAGGATCTGCTTTAACAATAGATTTCCACAATAACCTGTCAGTTTTTTTTGCAGCTTCCGTTTCTTTATGCCATTTTGTATCTCTATAAAAATTCCGGACTAGCTCCTTGCTTACGTGAATGCCATTATAAGTAAAGCGGCATTCGTCCGGTGTTCCGAAAACATCTATTACAACAATCTCATCATTTTCATTAAGCGCAAACTCTATCTTACCATCCTCATTTACCAGACCAATCCTCTCAATCGAATCTTTTATAATATTATTTACTGTCCGGGTTATCTCTTTCAGTTTTACAATCTTCTCAGGGAGAAGTCCGGATATCTGTTCTGCTTCACCCCAGCTTATGTAACGGTCTGTAACCTCAAGTTTGGTTGACACATCAAGTATTGGAGTATCCAGCTTAATCCCTGGTACCGGGACACCGGAAAGGCCTAGATCTTCAGGTTTTATATCTCCATCATTTAAACGTTTAAAAACACTCGACCCCGCTGGAAGACTATTCCGGTAAATAACCTCCAGTGGAATTAAAAAATTAGAAACAGTTGAATTATATTCGGAGTAATTATATTTTCCCCCTGCTTCAACTGGTTTAAATACCCTATATAGATTAACCGCCATTGATGAAGAAGGCTTTGACAGATCGTCAAATGAAACGACTTCCCCATTTTCATCAAAAAGACCCAGGTAATGATTCTGTATCCCTTTCTTCCGTAGCTCTCCAAAAAAATATGCACTTATCATACATAGAGCTGTTCCTTTATTCTGAATCAGGTCCGGCATCTCTCCCCAGTCAAAAACTGAATAGCGGTCTGAGAAATTAAATCTGCCAACCCCCGGCTGTTCCTTCGAAGTATCGGTGATTACAACTAAATCTTTTACACTACCCATTTTATTCTCCTCCGGAATCTTTTATTTTCGAATATGCGACTGTTTTGAATTTGCTGTAAAAATTTTCCGAAGCAGTAAAGGGAACATCATATTCCTGTGAAGCATTCCAGAAAATAAAACCGCTAACCTCCGCGTCATGGACAGCCTTAATCTGCTGTTCAACATACTTTTCATAACTGAGACCGGATTTTTTTACTTTCATCTTGAATGACTGTATCCATGGTACGATGATACTGTTTTTTACTCTTTTTTTGGCCCGAACTGAAGTGAGATGAACGGTGTAATATGGATCTGCCATCATTTTTTTACTCCATGTATAATGAGAAGGATAGGCCATGGGGCATATTACATCCGCCACTTCATCGAGAACCTCCATCTTCTGACCTATTGGATCATCGATATTAAGCGGGATACGTCCGAAAACATCAACAGCAATCCGTACATTGTACTTTTTAAGACGATCGTTGAATTTCGCTACGACCGATTTTATTATCTGATATTTCTGTTTTATAGAGATATACTTCAAGATTCCATGATCATTGAATCTTATATAATCAAGCTGAATTTCTTTGAATCCGGCTTTGCATGCAGCCTCGGCAACTGTTATCCGTTCTTCCATAAATTTTTCCGATACAGGATACTCTTTCAAACCATCTGGAAACATTACGACCCTTGCTATGGGATGAAAACCGTTTGCAATGCAGTATTCAACGTTCTTTTCGGGTGTAACGGAACTTTTCATCGAAGAGGTCTGTACATCAATTACAACCGCATTAAGTCCTGCAGATTTAGCTTTACCTATAAAACCGGAGAGCTTTTCAAAATTTTTTCCTGATGCACTGGTAAGATAAAAACCCTTGTAAAAATCGGGATATTTATACTCTGATTTATTACTCACTAGACCTGGCTGTTCAACAGCACCCGTAGAACTGCGCATATAAAGCATAACTCCGGCAACTGCTAGAATTACGACTGAACTTATAATGATTTTTCTATTCATTTGAATTTCAACTCTCTTCTCTAAATCTTATTTTTTTATTGCCATAAAACACACCCCTGACATCAAATGCTGATATCAGTTATTGATACCAGCATTTGATGTCAATAAATAATTTGTAAAAGAATCAATTAAAGAGTTAACTGCTCATAAACCGTAATCATTCTGCCTCCGATATACCGAAGGCGAGGCGGGAGTCAATCTAACCAGCGGTTTTCAGGTTCTTACTTAAAACTCTGCTGAAAGGGAATAAAAACATGAAGAAACTTTTTGATGGAATTATCAGATTCCAGGAAAACGAATTTCTAAAATACAAAGACTACTTTACTTCAATCGGAAGAAAACAGGAGCCTCACACTCTTTTTATAGGATGCTGTGATTCCAGAATAGATCCAGCCCTGATCACAAATACTCTGCCCGGAGAGTTATTTATTATCCGGAATATCGCCAATATTGTTCCATATTACAGGGAAACAGCGGAATATGTGGCAACAACCTCAGCGATTGAATATGCATTAAATGTACTTAAAGTTGATAATATAGTAGTCTGCGGACATTCAAACTGCGGCGGATGTAACGCTTTATGGAATGAGAACACTTTGCATAATTCACCTCATACAAAAAAATGGCTGGAGCTTGCACTACCGGTTAAAGAAAATATTAAAAAATATTATAATTCAAAAAAACCTGATTTGCTGGAAAGAGAATGGATGACCGAGCAATTTAATATAGTGGAACAGATAAAACATCTTTTCACCTACCCCGATGTTGAAAAAAGATTCCGGAATAAAACTCTTCAGATTATGGGATGGTATTATATAATTGAAACAGGCGATATATTCAACTACAACATAGAGAAAAAATGTTTTGAGATGATCCAGAATAACAATAAAACTACTTCTGCTGATGGGTGAACCATCTTAAAAAAACCTGAAAAAATCATTAAAATTCAAAAAAAAATAGAGTGACATAAATATCATTATTATTTACCGTGAAAAAAGATTTAAACTGAGAATTAAAAATGTATGACAGAAAAAGCACGATATAATTTAAAAGAAGTTCTCCTGCTGGAAAACTACCACGACTCTGATGAGATGACTATGCTCAGAAATAATACTGTGCAGCTCATTGATAGAGGATATGACTGTATCGACAATTGCGAATACAGCAAAGCATTCAAAATTTTTACAGCCGGCGCATCAGTAGATAAAAAAGATCCCGATATTTTAAACGGCCTTGGAATATGTTTATGTGAGATGGGTTTACTTAAAGAGGCTAAGCAGGTTCTTGAATACGCTATACAGATCCATCCCGAAGATCCAGTAATTTTTGCAAATATGGCGGGAGTTCTATGGGAGCAGACTGATTACGATCAGGCTGTATACTTCTATAATCGGGCAATTGAGATCGACCCGGAGATAGAAGAGACTTTTTTTAATCTTATAAATCTCTACATTGAAACAGGCTCACTTTTCATGGCGCTCATAACATGTACCAGATTTATTGAGTCTTTTCCAGATAGTGAAGATGCAATAGGACTTCGCGATGATATAATTATAAACCTCGGGATATCTTTCATTTAAGTATCTTACTTAATTTTATTCAGATAATCTTCAGCTCCCTTCTTTTCGTAAGATTCAATCAGTTTTTTAAAATCATTTTCTCTATCGATCTTCCAGCTTTTACCATCTTTTTCCATTCTAACTGCAATATTCTGACCAATGGCGTTTTCTGAAACATGCTTAGTAAAAGTGAGATTGAGTGAACAGCTATTTCCTTCAATTTTCTTTCCGGAAATATTGTACTCGGCGCCTTCAGGTATGAAGCTTAAAATATCTACAGAAGTTTCATTTTTCATACCTGTTATTTTCATATACTTTTTCATCAGACGTACAGTGTCATCAGTATAAAAATCGAGGATATTTTGACTATTCCCCTTTTCTCTGATAAGAGATAAAACCTCTTCCGGCGAACCGGCCTCAATTTTTTCTCTTCCGCATCCGGTATATATCAAAACTGAAGCAAACACCAATACAACTGCTGTCATTTTAAAATTCTTCATACTCAATGCATCTCTTCTTTAAAAGTTAAATTATCATATAATTTCGCTGCTTTATATTTATGATGAAGTTCCGCAATTATTATCTCTTTTGCTGCGATGTTTAATTCATCCCACATAACAGAATCCTTCATCCCCTGCGCAGAGATAAGGAGAGTACCGTTCTCAATATCAAGTGATATATATTCAGCTGTTATTGCTTTATACCCTGTCGCTGGATCAAAATACGGCAGCTCACAATATATTTCACATTTCATTCCATCAAAATCTTCAAGGATTTCGAAAACAAATCCCGACATAAGCATACTCACTTCATAAGACTTACTTTCTATATCTATCATTTTTATATCGAATTTATCCTTATCCATTTTTCAAAGAAACCTCATTTTCATGCACCTTTCTGAAAAAATGGAATTTTAAATGTTGAGGTAAAATTTCTTTTTTTCTCTTTTTCAAAAACCGGCTGTTCAACAACAGTCCACCTGTCTTCATTAAGCTCACATATTATTTTTTTCAGAATTTTTTCATTCACCGAATTAAGGTCAAGACCGCAGATAAAATCTACACATCCGGCCGAACCGGATCTGTACATATCTCCGCAGACATTGCCATTTTCATTTATAAAGATACAGGTTATATTTATTTTTCCGCTGCAGTTTGATCTGCCGGATTCATGGAAGTAAAAATTATTGAGATTAACAGGACTGCCTGCATTGATCCCGGCAATCTCTGATATTTTTTCTTTTATTTCTAGTAAAAGTTCATCTTTAGTTATTATCGCAGCTGCCGCCATAGCTATCTCCCAAAAAAAATGGTATAGTTTAATATCGGCATGTAATAAAAAATGATTAAGTATAATTTAAGAGGAGCTCATTGCGAGAGTTTATCGTTGATGAAGTTTTTATATATGCCGCGAGAGGGACTCGAACCCTCACAGGCGTACACCTACTAAGCCCTGAACCTAGCGCGTCTACCAATTCCGCCATCGCGGCATTATATAAAATTTTTATAAATCCTGAGTCGTATTTGTCAAACTATTTTCAAATGTATTTATCAATATTGACTATTTTAAAACTTTTCTCCTGATCATCAATTCTAAAGCTTACATCCTCTCCAGGTTTTTTACCCAGCATAGCTTTAGCAATAGGTGACCGGTATGAGAGTATTCCCTTCTCAAAGTCGGCATCCCATGGACCAAGAATTGTATAATTCCCGCTCTCAGCTCCATTAACATCGGCTAGCTTTACTCTTGTCCCAATATTTACACAATCAGTATTTATTTTAGCAGGATCAAGAATATCTGCTTTTTTCATATCATCATCGATTCTTGATATTGCAAGTTTTAATATGGATTGCTTCTCCATTAGAGTGTTGTAATCAACATTTTCCCTGATGTCCCCAGATGTTTCAGACACTGCAGAGAGTTCTTTTGAGAGAGATACCATCTCCACATTAACCATATGCTCAAATTCAGCTTTTTTACGGCTATAACCCTCTTTTGATACAATGAGTTTCTCAATGTCAGTCTTCCACTCTTCTTCAACCAGATCATGTGCACTCTGAATATTATCAAAACGTGATTTAACAATCTCTTCAAACTTTTCAAGCTGCGATTCTTCCACATATGAAAGATTTTCAAAGATATCAAAAATCTTACCAACAAGCTGACGATTAAACTTACCGACAATTCTTTTAAGCACTTCACACTCATCATCAAAGATGATTTCTGTCATAATATTCTTGAGTCTATTACCATCGACTTCAATTTTTTTCAATTCATTCATAAGTCTGAAATATGAAAGCACAAGGTTTTCCTCATGATAATCGAGCCAGTCGTAATTCCAAGTTTCTGTTAAAATATTTTTTGCCACCCAGATGAAAATATCGGGATACTGTTTAGCATCTGGTATAACACGGTCAATAAACTGATTAATTGTATAATACTCATGTGATCTCATAAATATATTCACTATGTATTTATGAATTCTCACAGGTGTTTCAAAAAGCAGCTCAAAAAGTACCGCCGGCCAGTCTTCACGATTCTCCACTATAAGATTTACGAAATCTTTTTTGTAGTCATAAGAACTGATCTTTATTGAAAGCAGCGGAAGCTCCTGACTGCTCTTGATAAAAGAAATAATTTTATCTCTAGGCTGATCGAGTTTGATTTTTGATACATCCGAATACTTCGCTAGATCTGAGAGAATAAAATATGAAAGAATCTGTCTGGTGTTGGAATCCCCTTTTACCTGCTCCATAAAAAAATCTATGAAGTATGAGGCAACTCCTTCACCCTCTTTTTTATCTATATTATTAATATACTCAATGGCTATGTTCAATTTATCGCTGAAAGAATCAGTTCCGGTAAATTTTCCTAGAAGCTCTTCAGCAAAAGTTACAGGCTTATCTCTCATGAAAACAAGATTTTTCCTTTTATCAGAAACACCAAAAAGCGGATCTTTCTTGATTAGAGTTCTGGTTTTGCTCCACCATTTTACCCAGTTTTTCTCCTCTATAAAAAAAGGAATTAACTCGCACTTGATGTCATCCACCATTATCTGGCCGCCGTATGACTTAATGAGAAGTTCAAAAAACTGCATAAAGTTATTCTTAAACATTGCATTAAGAGTATCTGTATCTTCATATTTCATAACATAAATATGATCTTTTGTTATCGGTTTCAAAGAATTCAGAGCCATCTGTATGGACATACTGTGAGAGGGCTTTTCCCTGAAATTAACAACAATTCCCTCAGCATCTATATCTTCAATATTTCCAAGACCCCAGGTATTATGGTAAACATAATTCCCTTTATCGAATACAATATTTTTTTCAAAATCCTGTATGGCAAATCTAACCGGAGCTTTAAAATTATTAAGCTTCGAAAGTTTAAGGAACTGTGCGAACTGGGAATGACTTCCGTATTTAATCTCGTAAAGTTTTACAAGTTCACGTCTAGAATGAAGATCCTCTGGCCTGTAGGTTAGGATTTTCTTTAAAAGCTCTATTGCCTGGTCAGAATTTTCTTCGTCTCTATATTTATGAAGCAGTATTTTCAATAAATCAGCAGCCAGATCCAGCTGTTTACCATCGACAAGCATTCTTTCTATACGTTCAAAAAACTGCAGATCACTCCATGAAACTGTTACAAGTTTCTGCCAGAGAGGCGGAACTTCATCAAAATGTTTGGATTTGATAAAACCCTCAATTGAGAGCTTCATATACTGAATGCTTTTTTCCTGATCCTGATTTACAATTGCAAAAGCCAGTTTTTTCGCAACCTGCGCATCAAAGCGGTCAATCTTCATGAGATTTTCCCAGACCGGGATAGCCTCTTTATTTCTGCCAAGTCGTTCCAGACTCGTAGCAAGAGACCGCAGTGCGAAACTGCTCTCACCATATTCAAGAATTTTTTCTGCAATTATCTCTACAACAGCCCATTTGTGATTTTCTGTAAATTTCTCTATAAGTTTTCTGAGATATTTTTTCTGATCGATCTTCTCAAACTCATATCCGAGAAGTCCTGCTATATATGCAGCAGTAATTGAAGCAGGCTGTTCTTCAAGCTGCTCCTTACATGCCTTTATGGCTTCATCAGAGGCATCATCTGCCAGAATAGAATTAAAGATATCATCAAGTATTTTAAACCTTGAGATGCCCACATCCTTCGACTCTATTCTGCCCCATGCTTCCTCTTTAAAAAGCGACAGGAGTTTTTCCATTATTTTTTCTTTAGACATTTTTCCATCCCGTAATTAGCAAATTTCGCATATTGTTTAAATAGAAAATACCCATCCTTTAACTTCGATGGGTATTTTCTGTCATTTGACTCCGGAAATCCGGAGATACTAAGCTTTGTTATTTAAGAACTAACAGTTATTTTTGAGTACCTGTACCGGTACCGGAACTGGTATTTGATGTTCCCTCAAAAGTTTTGTGAAGTTCCTGTCCGTCAAAGAAAACTTCATATGTATCTGTTAGAACCTTGATCTGATCGAGAAACACATAAACATCAGCGGAATTTTTTGTACTTGTACTGGAATATTCACCGCCAACGTTAGTTACTTCTCTTATTACTATACGTACAATCTTAGACACTCTAGTTGCAGGATAAGTATCAGAAGACTGAGGCATATTACTAGGAAGCTGAAATATCATTGGTCTCCAGCCTACAAAGTTAATTGACTGTTTCTCAAGAATATGAACATCTCCTTTGAAATCCTTAACCCATACTTCTAGAGTATAAGGAAAACCTCTTGCATGAACCCACATTGAGATTGACTTAGCTCTTCCTGGAAGCTGAATTCCACGCTCTGCGACATCTTTTCTTATCGCCTGGTCATATGTTAAAACTGGTGTCCGGTCTTTCCACTCAAGCTCAAAGGGAGGCTCAAGATGAACTGAATTATTTCCAGGATATCTGAATTTGAAATGCACACCTAACGCTTTTTTCTTCTCTTTTCCAAGACCGGTGGGAGAATAAGCCTCCTCCACCTTCATATCGCTCGATCCTGCATCAACAGACTTAACTTTAAAAGTCAATACCGGATTCTTTCTCTTCTTAGCCTCATCATCACCTTTGGTGAATTCCTTCGGAGTTGTTGTTGCAAACCAGCCGTCTTCTTCAACCTTTTCGACAACTTTTAGATTTTCAAAGTCCTCAACAACCATCGCTTTCAACTCTGCTCCGCTGACATCAGCTGCCACGCTGGTTTCAAGCTTGGATTCAGCGTTTCTGACAGATAAATTTACAATAAAAGAAGCTGTCAGACAGAGAGTTATTATAAACATTTTATTCTTTTTAATATTCATTATGGCCTCCATTTATCCTCATCAACCATTACCAGTTGTCCTTAATATTTTCATCACCAGTAAATTCAGAAAGATCCGTTACTACTCTGAACTGGTCTATATAAAAATAGAAAGGTCCCGGAGCTTCAAAATTATCGCTTTCAACAAAGAAAGAAACAAAATGAAGGTTTTTATCCATAACGGCATAATTTGAGGATTGAGGCAGCCATCCCGGCATAATTACAGACATCTCTCTCCAGCCCCAGAAATCCAGTCTGCCTATTTTAAGCTTATGTAACTGACCTCTATAATCCCGGACTTTTACATAAAGTGTATGTCTGAATTTTCTTCCAAGCACCCATAATTTAATTTCTTTCGCTTTCCCTCTTATTATATATTCATTCGGGGGGAAAACCTCTACTCTATCATAACCTCTTTCCATGAAATAGCTTTTTACACCAAGGATAAAGGCATTCTTATGAACGATTCCTGTATCTTCTTCTGTGGATGAATCAGCAAATTCTTTACCGACCTCACCATTTTCATTTATCGGCTGACCGTCCTTAGTAGGTCTCGGCTTGCCGGGATATTTTCTGATTTTTGTCTCACCCAAAGGGCATGTTGAATCGGCTCTCCAGTCTTCACTATCTTCAAAGTCATTTAGCCAATCAACGACAAGACCATCCAATTTAGGTTTATTGCTCGCATCGTCTGCTGTTGTCTTAGTACCGGTACTGGTATCTGTTCCTGCCTGAGCGAGCAGTTGCGAACCTCCATTGCCGACAAGAAGAACAATTGTTCCGAGAAGAATCGACAATGCAGCCACTTTCAACTTCCTGTTCATCGTAAACTCCTTTAATCAATATTGATTAATTCACGCTAATATAATTGAATAATTACACCATACAGTATTTATGTCGGTATAAAAAAAAGAAAAATTAAACAAATAATTTTCCATTTAAAATAATACTCTACATTTAAATTTACATATAATATTAATCTTTGTCAAGGAAAATAATCAGATGTAAAATTTGTACAAAAATAATCCGGAAAAAAACAGACTCAAGTGACATAACCCGACACAATTCATCTGAAATATTATTTCCAGCCCTTTTAAAAGTAATATACTGATTTTAAAGTACAACAAAATTAAAAAATATATTGATAAAAATAATAAATATTTGAAATTAAAGTAAAAAAACATCAAAATTGATAACTACTTAAATAGTAACAGGCAATCAGAATCCCCTCAGGCATATGCGCGGGTTGAAAGAAATTTTTTCACGTTGATTTGCAGTTACCAGAATTGATAAGTAGTGAAAATTTACTCAAATAATTACCTGATGATTTAAGCGAAATATAAAAACTTTAAGTTTACTCATTACTTCTGATTTCTGATAAAAAATGTATTTTGGAGTTTTCATTGAAAAAGAATATCAAAACGGATTACCCTTTACTTTTAAAAATAGTGATGCTTTCAGCTGGACTGCTAATCGGCTTCATATGTGTTAAATCACTTTTTCTTCTTATGGATATCAATACAGATTCCATGAATCCTGCTTTCAAAAAAGGAGATAAAGTAATAATTAAAAAATTTTCAAAAATAAGCAAAAACGATCCTATTGCTTTTTACAGCCCTGTCGAAGATGGTAAAATTCTCATCTCAAGAGTTATTGCATCGGAGTATGAGACTGTCGAGATACGGAATAAAGTAGTTTTTGTTAATGATAAAAAAACTGAAATTATAACAGATTCAACAAGGGACGAAAAAATAATTTATCCGATGAAATTCTGCTATAGGGACAATATGCCTCCGCTGAAACTTGAACGTAATGAATTCTTTGTGCTTGGAGATAATTTTGACAGGAGTTTTGACAGCAGAAGTTTCGGCAGGATTTCAAAGAATGCCGTTATCGGGAAAATAGTTTACAAACGATAGTCTCTCAAAAGAGACAGTTGGCACACAGTATCATGTTTACTAACGAAGGAAGGATAAATGGCTAGAGCAATCATAATGGCAGGAGGAGAAGGCACCAGACTCCGGCCGCTGACATGCATCAGAGCGAAACCGATGGTTCCGGTCATAAACAAACCGGCTATTGAACATTCAGTAAAGCTGCTTAAATCATACGGGATTACAGATATAACTCTCAGCATTTACATGCTCCCTGAAAATTTTCAGAACTATTTCGGGGACGGTTCTGAACTTGGTGTAAGTATTTCATATTCAGTTGAAGAGAAACCTCTCGGCACAGCAGGGGGGGTGAGAAAAGCGCTTGGTGACATAGATGAGACATCAATAGTATTAAGCGGTGACGGAATTATTGATTTTAATATTTCAGAAATTCTCAAATTTCACCGCGAAAAAAAATCATCATTTACAATCGTGCTCAACAAAACAGACAAGCCCACAGACTACGGCGTTGTAATTACTGATAGTCACGGAAGGATTGAAAAATTTCTGGAAAAACCATCATGGAGTGAAATCTATTCGGATACTGTCAACACCGGCATGTATGTTATAGAACCATCTCTTATAAAAAAATATATTCCTGATGAAGAGAATTTTGATTTTTCACTGGATCTCTTCCCGATTCTGAAAAAGAAAAAAATTCCAATGTTCGGATTCGTAACCGACGGATACTGGTGCGATGTCGGAACCCTCTCAACATACAGTGATGTCCACAAGGATATACTTGATGGAAAAGTAAAAATTGAAATTCCGGGAAAAAAAATCGCGCATGACATATGGGTTGGAAAAGATGTTGAGATCGACCCCGGCGCTATAATAAAGGGCCCTATTATAATAGGAGATTTTACCCGTATAAAAAAAGGTGCCGAGGTATCGGAATATTCCATTATAGGGGACAACTGTCTTATCGAGGAAAATTCTTCGGTCAAGAAAAGCATTATTTTTCATAACACCGTGGTGGGAAGAAAGTGTGAACTCCGCGGTGCCATTGTTGGTAAAAGATGCGTTCTGGGCGAAAGTGTTTCGATCTATGAAGAGGCAGTTGTTGCCGATGACTGCTCCATCGGTTCGGGGACAGTGATTCAATCCGGAATCAGAGTGTGGCCCGATAAATCCATAGAGCAGGGAACAAGACTTACAGCAGATCTCATATGGGGACAGACCGAGAAAAAAACACTATTCAGCTCCGACGGGATCACAGGAACTTTCAATGTACGTATCACTCCTGAATTCGCATCAAAAGCCGGATCTGCAGTGGGTGCATATCTTGGGAAGAATGCAAAGGTTGTCATAAGCCGTGATGTTACAAAAGCCTCATCTCTCATCAAGCATGCCTTTATTTCGGGCCTTTTATCCATGGGTGTCGATGTTTTCGACATGGACATTGAAACGGTTCCGATTAACAGGTACTGCACTAAATTTTTAAACGCCGACATGGGGATCTATATTCAGGTTACTTATCTTACGGGATTACAGAATATTCAGATTCAGTTTTTCAATAGAAACGGTTTTCAGATTCCGGTATGTGAGGAGAAAAGAATCGAAAACATTTTTTTCAGAGGGGATTACCCGAGGAAAGATGTTTTTGAAGCAGGGGAAGTTATCCATCCGTCACATCATATCGGATCATATATCAGCAACATGGTGAATTATGTTAATCGTGAAACAATAAAAAAAGGGAACTGGAAAATCATTCTCGACTGCCTTAACGGCACTGCCTCCTATATATTTCCGGAGCTTCTTGATTCAATGGGTATTCAGACAACTGTCCTCCGCGGACAGATGAAAGAAACTCTGAATGAATACGATATCATGGCAGGGACCATAAAGTCCATCTACAATGTTGTGAACATGTCAAAGATGAACCGGGAGATTGGCGTCATTATAGGGCCTCACGGTACTAACATGACCATCATAGATGAAATGGGGAATGTTCTGACCGCTGATGATATCACTTCAATATTAAGTCTTTATTATCTTCACCACTCCTATTCAAAAACAATAAGCCTCCCGGTAAATACTTCAAATGTAATCAGCAGGCTTATCGAAGACAACGGAGGAGCCGTTAAGTGGACCACCACAAGGCTCCGTATTCCCGATGATTCAATTGACATTTTCTATGGAGGAAAATCACGGTATCCGCTGCTTGAACAGAAAATTGACCCGATGATTACATTTCTCCGTGTACTGGAATATCTTACACTTGAGCAGAAAGAGCTTTATGAAGTAAGAGAACTTCTCCCTAAAGCGAATCTTCTTAACACTACCATTCAATGCACCATCGAGGAGAAGGCTTCTATAATGGCAATGCTTTCAATGGAAGCCGATAAAAACGATGTTGAACTCATTGACGGAATTAAAATAATAAAAAATAATTCATGGATACTGCTGCTCCCTGATTCGTCACAGCCTCTTATTCACATATATGCAGAAGGGGACTCAACAAAAGAGAGAGACCGGCTCATCAGCAATTATTCTGAAAAGATTAAACAGTTCAGACTGGGACACATTTAAATCTCAATTTTTAAGGAGTCCAGAGGCCGGCAAACTCTTAAAAAGCCCCCTTTGAATTCCACTGCGGTACTGATACAATGTTTCAGCGCAGCAGAATAAAATAAAAAAGGAAACGTTATGTACGAAATCAATAGAGAAAATCTGATAAAAACATTTGTGGACCTCGTGGAGATCTCATCACCTTCATGGCATGAAAAAAAGGTAATGGACTACATCATTAAAAGATTCAAAAAACTCGGCGCTTCATGCAGTGTACACAAATGCGGTGAGTCAAATAATCTGCTGATAAAAATATCAGGCGACGAAAAGAGATCCCCGATACTTTTTTCAGGACACATGGACACTGTGATACCATGTGAAAATGTTAAAGCGATCGTTAGTTCAACAAAAATTTCATCCGACGGAAAGACTGTTCTGGGAAGTGACGACAAGGCAGCAATTGCCATCTTCATTGAAGCATTTGAATATATCAAAAAGAACAAAATCTCCCACGGCAATATTGAAATACTGCTCACTTGCGCAGAAGAACTTGGGCTTAAAGGTATAAAGGGTTTTGATCTTGGCCTTTTAAAATCAAAATTCGGCTTTGTATTCGACAGCAGTGGAGATATCGGCCGTATAATTGTCAAAGCACCATATCATTCCAATATGAACATAACGATAAAGGGACGCGCCTCTCACGCAGGTATGGCTCCCGAAAAAGGAATAAATGCAATTAGGGTTCTCTCTGAAATAATAACACTTCTTCCCAATGGAAGAATTGATGATGAAACCACTCTTAATGTCGGGATCATTTCAGGCGGACGCGCTACAAATATTGTTGCTGAAGAAGCACAGTGTAATCTGGAAGTACGGTCTATACAGCAGAAAAAAATGTTAAGCAATGAAAAAAATGTCAGGGAGATTGTTAAAAAAATATGCACAAAGTATGGTGCGAAAGCTTCTATCGAGCGAACCCTGGAGTATGAGGGCTTCACTGTTAATGAAACCGAACCGGTTGCTTTACTTACTGCAGAGGCAATGAGAAAAATCAAACTAAAACCTGTGTTTGTTGCCATGGGTGGCGGCAGTGACACAAATATTATAAACAACTCAAAAATCAGAGCAATCAATTTGTCGTGCGGAATGCAGAAGATACACAGCACTGAAGAATTTATAATGATTAAAGATCTTATAAACGGAACAAAACTGGCCATATCACTTATTGATACCGTAAAATGACAGCAGTTCCCTTATCGGATAAATTTGCAGATAAGCATATTTGATAGTAATAACTAAAGGAATGGATTGAATTTATGTTCCCTAAAAAAAATAAACCTTTAAATAAATTTCATTCCTTCCTTTTATTTATTATAATTTTTTTCCCTTCACTCCAGGTTTATGCTGCTTCAGATTTATTTATAAATGATAGTGATGACAAAATTTTCCTAGGAAACAGATGCGAAACTCTCGAAGATAAGAAGGGAAATCTTAATGTATATTCAATTATTTCCGGTGATCACGACAACAGATTTGTTCAGGTTAAGAGTTTAATTCCTAATTACGGTTTTACCAAATCCGCCTATTGGGTCAGATTTACACTTGTCAATAATTCACTAAAACATATTTCAAAAAATCTGGAAATAGGATTTCCGCTTCTGGACAAAGTTCAGCTTTATATATTTTCACGAAAAAACAGCGGAGATGATCTTTTACAGCATGAAACAACAGGTAGAGATTTCTCTTTTAAAAACCGGGCAGTAGAACATAGAAATTTTGTTTTCCCGTTTACTATGCACCCGGAGGAAAAACTTACATTTTTATTACGAATTGAAACCGATGACGGAATGATTTTCCCCATCACTATTTGGAATCCAGATCATTTTATCCGCAGTGTTCAGACTGAGCATTTTCTCTTCGGCATTTACTATGGAATCATTATGGTGATGATACTATATAATTTCTTTATTTTTATTTCCACTAGAGACAGAAACTACTTAATATACATTTTATACATCACCTCATTTGGATTTTTTCAGCTTGCAATGAATGGGCTGGCGATTCAATATCTATGGCCGGATTCTCCCTGGTGGGGAATTCATGCTAATCCGTTCTTTATAGGATTGAGTGCTCTCTTTGGATCTTTTTTCTCCATAAAATTTCTGAACATGCCGGTGAATATTCCACGAATCAATAGAGCTATGCAGTTCCTTATGGCAATGAGCATTCTTCTAATTGTATCTTCTCTGTTTGCTGATTATTCAATAACTATTCTTGCAGGACAGATTCTTCCTCTTGCAATGATTTTAATTGCAATTCCAACGGCGATCTTATGCCTTAAGAAAGGCATAAGATCTGCAAGGTTTTATCTGATAGCATGGACGGCTTTTTTTATCGGTGTTATTTTATCAACTCTTCGCGTTATGGGTCTGCTGCCTCATAATTTTATTACAGAGTATGGAATGCAGCTCGGTTCAGGTCTGGAGATGATTCTTCTTTCTCTTGCACTTGCCGACAGAATTAATATTATGAAGAAAGAGAAGGATGATGCTCAGCAGCAGGTAATAAAATCGCAGCAGATTATGGTTGAAAGCCTGAATAAATCTAAAGAAGAGATAAAAGAGGCTCACAGGTTTCTCAGCATCTCCGAAGAGAAATACCGTCTTTTAGTCGAAGGATCAAGCGACATCATATTTACTCTTGATGAAAATTTCAACTTTATCACAGCGAATTACGCCATTGCAAATGAACTCAGATTAAATCCCGATACAATCGAGGGCCTGAACTTTCTTGAACTTATTTATAAAGATGAAAGAGAACAGCTTGATTCAGCGCTCCTTGTAAAAGAAATTCTAGACGAATTTATAAAGGAAAAAAAACCTGTAGTTTTTAAAACATCGTTTATTTCACCAATCAGCACCGAACCAAAAGAGATGCAGGTACAGCTTGAACATATTAACATATCCGGAAAGAACGAGATACTTGGCAAAGCATCAAACGTTCTCGACGACTCACTTCTCAAATACTTTGAGTCTGAAAAACAGAAATTTGCCATAGGAAATTATCTTATTACTGCGGATGAGATTACACACAGAATAACAAGAAACCTGAAAAAATATCTCGATCCAGGAAGTATAAAAATTATACAGATAGCACTTAGAGAGATTATTATAAATGCTATAGAGCATGGGAATCTCGGAGTTACCTTCCAGGATAAATCAGAATCCATTTCAAAAGATAATTATTTTGAACTTATCCGTTCCAGGCAGCTGGAGGCAAACAATCTTGATAAAAAAGTATATATAGAATATTCAATCAATCCGGAAAGTGTAACTTATATTGTTTCAGATGATGGAGACGGCTTTAACTATGAGCAGTTTACAAGCACATCTCAAAAAGGGATTAATGATAATTTTCTTTCTCATGGAAGAGGAATTACAATAGCTTCGAGTGCATTTGACAAGGTAACTTACAATGAAAAAGGAAACCATGTTGTCCTTACAAAATATCTAAAAAAATCTTTTTAGATAAAGCAAAAACCCGGTTAACCGAAAAAGACATTAGCCAGAAAATAAGCACCTGTGATCAGCGTAAACGGCATTGAAAGAATGAATATCGCCAGTTCACTCTTCTTTACTACATCCGGCCTATATACTTTTTTCCCGAAAAAACTAATATCATAATACTCCGGACTTTTCCCTCTTTTTATTACTCTTATTGTTATGCGCGCTTTAACCATAAGCAGTGAGAAGAAAATAAGTCCCGACTCCAGAACCATCATTGTCTGCATTTTAAACTTTGTTACAACTTCAGGCGTGTGTGCCATTGTAGCCAGAATCACCAGCCCGAGACAGAATATTATAAAAGTTGTTATTTTGAATTTCTTAAAATAAACATCATTTTTATTCGTTATATATAATCTTATATAACGAATATCTGCAAAGATTAATATCTGCAATATAATCAGAAGTGCAGGAAAAAATGCATCATTCATATTTCACTTCTGCAGAAATTTAACATTAAGATTAACTCTCTAAACTTTTTTTCAATTAATTCAATCAACACTTTTCTGACCATTTATATCCGGAATACAATTTATCCCGGAAATTTAATGTTTCTTTTTAATATTAATAGTATATATAAAAAATCAAGAAATTTAATTTTTAGAATCTAAAGGAGTCAATAAAGTATTGTTGAGTATAGCTGCATATGCAATTCACTCTGTCTGTTAAAAATAGAGAATTACAATATTCCGCAAATGTATAAATTTTAAAATTTGTTGGTTTTTTTATAATTTCATCTATCTTAAAAACTATGCGGTTCTTTCCTGAGACTGAATAACTAACAAGAACAAACCGTCATATTTTAAAATTTGATAAGAATTATTACTCTCAAAAATTGAGGTGAATGTATGCAATGTAAAAACTGTTCCGGTAACGAATTCAAAAAGACCATGTCCGGAAATTTCAAGTGCAGCTACTGCAGCACGCTGTATTATGAAGAGACAGAAAAAAATGTTCTTACACAGCTCATAAAAAATAGAAGGATCACAATTCCTGCCGCTTCGATTGTGATCATTATAGTAATTACCTATATAACTTTCACTATTATCAGCAACAGAAATAAAATTAATAACACGGGAAGTTCAAACAATTATACATTTGATAATAAAGAAAAACTTCCCGATCCGATGGGCGAGATTACCTCTGTAAGCCCTATACCCGACTCGATTGGAAATGTCTACTTCCTGGCAATGTGCAGAAACAGCGGAAAGGTGGCAATCAACAGGCCAGAGATCACTATCAGATTGTTTTCAGCGAGTGATGAAAAGATAGCATCGGGAAAAGGATATGCATTTATAGACAGACTCAACCCGGGAGAAACAACTCCTGTGTATATTCTTGTTACAAATTGCCCGCAGTATAAAAAATATGAAATAGATTTTACACCCGCTTTACCATTTATAATTCCTCAAGGGGGAGTCTTCAGCAAAAGTTTTTCAGGCGAATTTTCCGACGTCTCAATGATACAGACCGACTCATACAACAACCACAAAATCCGGGGCAAAATAAAGAATAGTTCCGGGTATGATGCAAAGTACGTTCAGGTGGCCGCAATACTTTATGATAAAAATGACAAAGCAGTCGGATATGGTTCAACCTATATAAATGAAAAGACATTAAAGCCTGGAGGCTATGATTTCTTTGAAATATATTTAACCACAGTAACTGATAAACCTGAATACTATAAGTTATACTTTGACGGGAATGTAGATTAGCACACATTGTCATTCCATTAAAAAAAGGAATCAACTCTTTCTAATGCAAACGAATACCCGCAATCGCGGGTATGAATGAGCTATTCGAAATAATTTTTTCCAAATAAAAAACTTCCAGTCAAAACGCAATAGAACAGATTAAGTATAAAAAAATTATTCTGCCGCTTCAGCATCATAACCTGCGTCATCAAAAAGTTTCACCAGATCAGAAACAGGCAACTCCGACTCAAGTGAAACTTTTTTTGACTGAAGATCTACATTGAGATTGTTAATTTTTCCTGATTCACTCATAGTCTTTTCTATTCTCATTTTGCAATGGTTACAGGACATATCCGGAACATTAAATGTGTGTTTCATTTTATTCTCCAATTTTAATATTTTTTATGCTTATTGAATTAAGTATAACAGTAATCGAGCTGAAAATCATACAAATTTCTGCAATTGCAGGATGCATAACACCTAAGAATGCAGCAGGTATTGCGACCATATTGTAAAAGAAAGCCCAGAACAAATTCTGTCTTATCTTTCTAAAAGTAATTTTCGAAATCTTAATTGCCGCCGGAACAGAAGAAAGCCTCCCCCCTGTGATTATTATATCTGCACTTTCAATGGAAAGATCAGTACCAGTACCGAGTGCTATCCCTATATCTGCTGCCTTAAGCGCTGCAGCATCATTAATTCCATCACCCACCATGCATACCTTCTCACCCTTGCGGATCTCATCCTGAACCGCATAGAGCTTCTGCTCGGGCCTCACACGGCTCATAACAGTGTCAATGCCGGTTTTAGCCGCAACAGCCCTAGCGGTTCTTTCACTGTCCCCTGTGAGCATAACAGGGAGTATTCCCAGACCTTTAATCATAGTTATAGCTGCCGCTGAATCGCTCTTAACCGGATCTGATACAGAGATATATCCCTGCAGAACTCCATTTCTTTTATATTCAACAACAGTCTCTCCGGCATCCATAAGGGAAAAATATTTTTCTGTATCCTGAGGTCTTTCAACGCTTACTGTTTCACCGTTCATAATACCGAAAGTACCTTCACCAGCCTTCTCTGAAATTTCCGTAACACCGCTATTTGGCGAGATATTTTTTTCGATACAGAATTTCTTTATCGATTCGGCAATGGGGTGTATTGAAACACTTTCAAGTGCAAGTACCACACCGAGCGATTCATCATCAAGGGATGTTCCGGTCATTGCGGGTTTACCCTCTGTGATCGTACCGGTTTTGTCGAAGAATACAACTTTGATCTCCCCCGCTTTCTGAATCGCCTCACCATTTTTTATCAGGAGCCCGTTTTTCGCCGCAAGTCCGCTCCCTGCAATCAACGCCATCGGTGTCGCAAGACCGAGCGCGCATGGACAGGCAATAACCAGCAGAGCAATAAAAATAAATACAGCTGTGGAGAGAGCCCCGGCATTAGGATTTATCCAGGGAATATAAACAGATAGTTTAAGAAGGATCCCCCTCATAAATTCATAGTTAAAATACCAGACAAGCCCGGCGACCGATGCAGTAATAAAAATTACCGGAACAAAAACCCCGGTGACTCTATCTGCAAAAGCCTGAATTGGTACTGATGAGCCTTGCGCGTCTTCAACAAGCTTAATCATCCTCGCCATAAATGTATCATCACCCGCACGGATAACCTCAACCTGCATAGAACCCTGCTCAAGAATAGTACCTCCGGTCACCTCATCTCCAATCTTCCGGAGAACCCTTTCCGGCTCGCCGGTAATCATCGATTCATCAACAAAACCGCTCCCGTCTCTAATAATTCCGTCAAGTGCAATACTCTCACCCGATCTTACAACCAATACTGCTCCAACTGGAATGCTCTCCGCCGCGGCCTTCACGATTTCACCATTGAGGAGTATTGACGCCTCTTTAGGTCTCATGGCAAGAAGCGCCCTTATCTCACCTGAGGCGCTGTACTTCAGACGTGATTCAATATAACGCCCTGTCAGGTGTATTGAAACAAGCATAACAGAGAGAGATCCGAAGGAACTGATATCAACTCCTAGAAGAAATAACAACGATGTAACCCATGAGGCGAGTGCACCGGTTGCCACAAGCGTATCCATATTGGCATGCCCATGAATTGCCGCAATATATGCCCCTTTAAAAATGTACCTGCCCGGCCAGAAGAGCACCATGGCACCGGCGGCAAACTCCACAGCAGTTAACCAGTGAAGATGAAATCCGCTCATATGAACAATCATGGCGCCAGTGAGAGGAATCATAAAGATAAGTGAAACAATCATTCTCCATCTTGCCGATTTGAAATCTTTTGCCACCTTTTCAGCATCGGGAACATTTTGAACGCCCCTGTAACCAGTGCTGTCTATTTTCTTCTTAATATCTTCAAATGAAATATCAGGATCTGTAATAACGTAGCCTTTTTCAGTACCGAGGTTAATAGATACAAAGTGCACTCCATCCATCTTCTTTAGAGATCTTTCAACGATCCGTACACAGGACGCACATGTCATACCCTCGATTCCGAAGGTGAAACGTTTTTCATTATTCTCTGTATTTTCAGTATTATTCATAATTTTAACCGGTTTATCTTCTTATATTTCTAAGAGACGCCTTAAAGTATTTTGTTACATGCTAAAATAGTAAAGTTCTTTTTGCAAGAAGAATTTTTTATATGAACTGTAAACAAGCTCATACAATTTTTTTGTCCGAACCTTGATTTTTTGGATTAAAGGATTTACCTGATCTAGTGAAAGATTACTTCCGCAAAATCATGAAAATCCCTGAATCATACGAATCAAGGTTCAGACAAAAAGTTAGCAATACCACCAATAATTTATTATACTAAATACAGCGGAGGTAAACAATATGTTCTTCTTTCCGACGACTATAGTGATTCTGTTATTTCTGATCTTTGCGGTTTATATTGCGTGGAGTAAAAAGTGGAATACAAAGAAGTAAAAAAGTGAACAGTATTGAAGTATGCTTCTTGAACATTTGTCATTCCGGTTTTGCAGCTTCAATTCTTGGAGCAAACACGATGTTTGCCTGCCAGCATGTAACACGATGTTACAAAAAAGCTGGCCAAATACCGGAATCTCATGATTAAATCAGTCGCATGAGATACCGGCATTACGTTACACTTCAGCCGGTATGACAGTGAGCAAACTTTTAGTTCAGCCCACCCATGTTATATTATTCCCCTCTTTTACTGGTTCTTTTTCTATCCAGTTCTTTAAGGAGCTTCTTTCTCATTCTGACTGAAACAGGTGTAATCTCAAGATATTCATCATCTGCAATATACTCAAGCGCCTGCTCTAAACTGAACTCTCTGTGAGGAATAAGTCTTACGGCATCATCAGATCCGGACGCCCGCATGTTTGTCAGCGCCTTTTTCTTGCAGACGTTAACAACCATGTCACCTTCACGACTGTTCTCTCCGACAATCATACCTTCGTAAACGCTAACTCCGGCAGGAATAAAAAGCTCGCCTCTATCCTGAAGATTATCCAGTGCGAAAGGTACAGACTGACCCGGCTCCATTGCAAGAAGTACCCCCTTCCCTCTTCCGGGAATCGGACCCTTGTAGAAATCGTATTCTGAAAAAGTCTGATTCAGTATACCAGTACCTCTTGTATCGGTAAGAAACTGTCCTCTGAAACCGATAAGTCCGCGTGATGGAACCTTAAACTCTACGCGGGTGTAACCGTCATCACCCTGTTTCATATTGGTCATCTCGCCCTTACGGACACCCATCTTCTCAATTACAACACCGACAAATTCATCGGCAACGTCTATAACTGCAATTTCGATAGGCTCGGTTTTCTTGCCGCCAAGTTCTTTAAAGATAACCTCTGGCTTGGAAACCTGGAACTCGTATCCTTCACGTCTCATATTTTCTATAAGGATAGACATCTGAAGCTCGCCTCTACCCTTAACAATAAATTCATCACCGGTTTCCGATCTTTCAATATTGATACTTACATTAGACTGAATCTCGCGCTGAAGTCTCTCCCACAGATGTCTCGAGGTAACATACTTACCCTCCTGGCCCATAAACGGCGAGTCGTTCTGCATAAATGTCATCGCAAGTGTCGGCTCATCAATCTCAACAGCCTTAAGGGCAACGGGAAAATCCTTGTCGGCCAGTGTAACACCAACGTCAATCCCGTCAATTCCCGCAACTGATACAATGTCTCCGGCATAGGCCTTCTTAATTTCAGTCCGCTTCAAACCTTCATATGCATATAATTTTGAAACCTTAGATAGTACATTTTCACCATTCTTCATAAGCATAACGGTGTCACCCGCAGCCATCTGTCCGTTGTGAATTTTTCCTGTTCCAATACGGCCAAGATAGTTATCATAATCTATAGCAGAAACAAGGAACTGGAATGGAAGGTCAATTTCTCCATCCGGCTCTTTAACATTTTTTATAATAGTTTCAAACAGAGGCTTAAGATCCTCGCTTGGATCATCAACCTCAAACTTGGCAATCCCCTGTTTTGCCGATGCATAAACAACAGGAAAGTCCAGCTGTTCGTTTGTAGCATTAAGATCTACAAAAAGATCAAATATCATATCAAGAACTTCGTGAGGTCTGCTGTTGGGTCTATCTATTTTATTTATAACAACAATCGGACTGAGTCCAAGCTCCAGTGATTTTTTCAAAACATATTTGGTCTGCGGCATTGGACCTTCGAATGCGTCAACAATAAGAAGAACGCAGTCAACCATCTTCATAATCCTCTGAACCTCTCCGCCGAAGTCCGAGTGACCGGGGGTGTCAACAATGTTTATCTTGAAATCTTTATAATGAATTGAAGCGTTTTTGGAAAATATAGTAATTCCCCGCTCTTTTTCAAGATCGTTGGAATCCATAACGCGCTCTTCAATATGCTGGTTGCTCCTGAAGATACCGGACTGACGGAGCATACCGTCAACAAGAGTTGTCTTGCCATGGTCAACGTGAGCGATAATTGCAATATTCTTAATTTTTTTCATCTACCTGTTCCTGATGTTAAAGTATAATTTATCAGTAATTATAACTTAAATGCGGCCTGCACTGCTGATAATCTTCTTTCATTTCCCAAAGGTTTTTAAGAGGAGATATACAGGATTTTTCTGCATTACGATCGTTTATAAGCGCAAATCACTGAATTTCTATCACTTTTTATGATTTTTTTCAATATAATACTGAACCATAAAAACACCATATATGTACAAGCATTTTTTTTATTAATTTGAAGTAATTGGGCGATGAGCGTGTGATGTGACATAATCTGTTTATTGTATATAATGCGGGTTTTGCTTAATTATTTCTTCCCATGCCCTGTTATTTTATTTATCTGACGTCGGGCGTGCCCCTGCTGCAACTTTTTATGTTCCGGATAACGCGGGATGTAGAGACGCTTGCAATGCTGTCTCTACATCCCGCGTTATCCCCTTTGATCTGTATAACAATATTCCTTTTTATTGCATCAGGGTCAGGCTTTCCGCTCCAATCCCGCCCCGTCGAAACTGCACACCTGCAGCTCTAATCAAAATAACTCCGCAATAAAACTTTTTTGATCTCACAAAACTCCGGAGCGTGATTTCCACTGCAATCCTTCACGCGGTGTTTGAAACATATTATGTTTTAATAGCATTTTTTAATTTCAATAAATTATAATTTCGTTTATCTATTACACTTAAGATTTTTAAAAAGTAACCTGAATAACCATCTTACTGTCGTTCGTTCAGGGACGATATTAAATCTTGTTTGACATAATACTCTATAATTATTATTTTTAAATAAATTATTGCAAGAATAGGCACATCATGATAACTGTAAAAGAAAAGTATATTGTAGACACAAAAGGAAACACTACAAATGTAATCCTCTCCAAAAAGGATTATGACCGTCTTGTTGAATACATTGAAGAACTAGAAGATATTGCCGCCTATGACAGAGCTAAAGCTTCGTCAAAAACAGTCACACCCTGGAAGATGGTTAAACGTTAACCATGTATGAAATTCAACTCTCATCAGCTGCCGTCCATGATTACAAAAAAATCCCGGACAATGAAGTTGAAAAAATAAACAGGGCCATTGATCAGCTTGAAAAGAATTCTCGCCCCGCAGGATATAAAAAACTACAAAACAGAAATGCCTACCGTGTAAGGGCAGGCAATTACAGAATTATATATGAAATCAAGGACAATGAACTCATTATACTAGTTATCCGTGTCAGGCACAGAAGTGATGTTTATAAAAACATGCCATGATACAGAGATACAATATTCTCTCCTTCGACCCCACATCTCATAATTAACGCTAAGCGTTCACTCCGCACATCAACGGTGTCTGTATCTTTTTTCATTATATTCGGCATTGTATAACATAAACTTTTTTCATCTTTAAAATGAGCTACTTAATCCAAATTGATGTTAAAAACTGCGCAACTTTTGGATAAACTTTCTCCTCAGGATATCTTTTTTTATCTTTATATTTCTCAAGCCACATTCTATCTCCTTTTAAAACATCATCAAATCGTTTAACTAACATTGTTGCTTCAAATTTCAGACTATTAAAAAGACGCTCATTGTTAGTTTGGAAATTGCGATAATATTGTTCACTCGTTTCGAATTTTCTACCAAAAAATATTAATCGATCATCATCCGTTACTCTTGTATCAAATGGTAGTTTATATCTGATCAGTTCAGGCATCTTCTCATCATTGTAAGTAATATAACTTATATTTACTCCTTCTACCGAAGTAAAGATCGAAAGAACAAAATCTTTAGCTAAAAGAAATGATTGTTCATCATCCTTTATGATAAGTTTGAAACAGTATTGTTTGATTATTTGATCAAAAACTGTTTGTATTATATTTTCATAATCCAGCATTAATGTTCACTTTTTTGTTTTTATCAATAACAATCTAATTATCGCTCGAATGCCAATAAGAATACAACATATTAATAAAAATAGAACTAGAATATTTTCATAATCCTCACTGAGTTTGCGAGTGGCCAATAGTATAACTAATATGATAATAAAAAAACCTTCATACCTTGGTGTTTTGCTTACTGCATTTTGAATTCTTTCAATTTTATCCCAATCGTTATTTTTCTTTGCTTTATATTTTTTAAAAGCAAATATAGCCAGAACTAAAACTATGGATGCCATACAAGCTAAAGATTCTGCAGCAATTAAAACATGAAATTTAACCATAAATTTCCTTAGTAACGTTTATTTTTACATTTTATTAAATTTTATTTGTTTGAACGATCCAAAAAAATCTTAAACCTCTTAAATAGCACCTTGATATAAATAACTTGCCCCGCCAATCGGCGGGGCAATAAAATTATTCTGAATGTATACTAAAACAAATTAAAACTTAAAGCTTTCTACCTGTATCAGGATCAAGTGTTACACTCTTTCCGTCGGAGATTACTTTTACTTTTCCATCTGCAAGTTCAAGCTTACCGTCGTTGTCTACTTTTGCTCTCCATAGTACCGGACCCTCATCCTGGGCGCAGAATACGTATTCTCCGGAAGCAATGTATAGTTTGTCCCCTGCCTTAACAGGCTCGTTTACGACTTTTCCATCCCAGACAATCTTTCCGTCTTTGATGTAATAGATATCATATCTTGTTACAAGAAGTCTCCCTTCGGGAACCGGCTTCTCTCTCTGCTGCCTGATGATGTGTCCAATCTTAGCAAGGTCCTCTCTCGGTTTCTGTACTATTTCGATTATCTCTTTATTTTCCTTTGCAAAATCCTTCGCGTCAAACTTTACAATATTATCATCATTAATAACAACCGCAGCTTTTGTGTCATTTATAACTTTATCTATAACTGCATCGGTTGGAACTTCACCCGCTGTCTCTTTTTTAAGAGAAGCGTCAACAATCTTTTCAGCTTTTTTAACTTCATCAGCTGTGATAACAATCTTCTCCTCCTCCTGAACTCCCGGAGCATAGGTTAAAACTTTTTCCATACTGGACTCAAACTGTTTTACTCTCTTTGCAACTTTAACTTCACCTTTAAAAACTTTTATTCTTGTAGTAAGATCCTTATCAGTTTCAACTCCGAACTGTGTTCCCCTTACAGCGGCAACAGCGGTTGGTGTTTTAACAAAGAAGTTTTCATCTTTCAGAAGTTTTTTAGGCTTGCAGAGCATTTTGCCTGAAGCAAGTCCAAGAGTTGTATTTTCTACATTTCCATTTTTGAAAAGTGTAGCAATATTTACATTAGATTGAGCTTTTATTCTGATAATCGAATCTCCGATCTTTATATCACAGAAGGAGTTTTCAGCAGTAACAATGGTATCATTTTCTTTGATAATATCGCCAATCTGTACCTCTGCACTGTTCTTCTTAACATCACCTATCATAAATGTTATCATTGCGTGCTCATCAACTTCTTTCTGTGAACATCCGCCAATCAGAATACCTGCCATAATTGCCGAAATAGCGAAAACGTACTTTTTCATTTTTTTACCTCACCTGTTCCTTATCGAATGAATACTAAAAATTTTTACATTTAAATCAAGACTTTTATTAATAATTTTCTTGAAACCAATACTGTTATAACTGCGAAATATAGTTATTGCATTATCAACTATATTTTGCAACTAAAGTACTACTCCTTATTAATATATGCACTATTAAAGAAAAGGCAAATTAAATGAGCAGAACTATTGCAGATATATTATTTTCAGGAATTATCGGAGATGCGGCGGGATATACCTTTAACGGCATGAAAAAACCTCATATCAAAGCTGTTTTTAAAGATATTACCGGCTATACCGATCCTGCCCCGGCGCTAAAGGATAATATGCAGAGATGGAGAAAACCGGGACTTTATTCATCTATTTCCCAGAATATGCTGATAACAGCAGCCTGTATAGATAAACGGGGCCTTAACCTCGACGGATATATAAGTGCTATAAAAAATTCCCCCGAAGTATCCGGCGTTGAATACGGCATCTTCAGAGATCCCGGCGAATCGGAAAAAAATTTCATATTCCGCATTAAGAATAATGAAAATGCCGGTCATCAGTATAATAATCCATGCTCCAGACTTCTTCCACCGATTATGTCGCTTCTTCTTATCAAATCTGAAAAAGAACAGCTTATTTCTGCTGTAAAATATATCTCACTCTTTACAAAAAACAGTGCAACCATTGCCTGCGCAATTCTCCTTCTGCAGCTTATAAAAGATCTGATCATAGAAAAAGATCAGAGAATTCTACAGACAGCTCTTCTCTCCTCTGAAAAAATGAAAATAGATATAATTTCAAATCAGGACAGAATATTTGACTCAGGACTAAATCCTGACTATATTATTAAAGAAGCAGATTCTCTGCTGCTGCTTTTTAAAGAATTAAATGAAACTAAGAATTCTGCAGAGTACGAAAAGATAATATGCAGACATGCAGATAAGAAGAAGACAGATACAATTACAAGGGGGAGCGTAAATCTTCCGGAAACAATTCTCCCCATGTCTATAGTTCTTTCCGATCTCTGCCTGGATCCTGATGAGATTTTTACTATTGCGGCGAAGGAGGGTGGTTCTGCTTCATCGCTCACCTCTCTTTCGGGAGCGATAACAGCAGCGTTTTACGGCGCTCATATACCGGAGATTTTATCTAGTACGCTAGTAAACAAAAAAAGAATAACCTCGATAATCGATCTGATAGCAGAGGATAAAAACAGAGCTTCAATTATAACAGAGATATATGAGACAGAACCCGGTTTGACAGCTAAAGAATTAGAAGAGTACAGAGCAAAAAACAGAAATATCCCTGTTACAAAAGAGAAAAAGAAAAAAACTAAAGGAGACATAGAATCCGGTTTAGCAAAACATGTAGTTGAAAGCTGGACCAAACTAGATAAGGCTAAATGGAAAAAAGACCGTAAAAAAGGTTAAGAAATAATAAACTGATGAAAAATTGCTCTCTGCCGCACTTTTGTTGCGCCAGTAACAGATTATCGTCGGCCTTTGAGAAATTACAAAAAAAGAGAATTTATAAAATATTTGACAAATTGTTGCGAAATATGGTTATTATTATATTGCAATTATAGTAATATAATAATTACTCAGAATGACAGCACTCATGCTGCATTTTTTCTAAAGGCTTCAGTACTGGTCCTGTTTCATTCCAGATGAAAAAGTAGGAAATGTACAAACGGTTATTTAAAGAAGAAAGAGTAGTTACTTAAATTTTATATAATAGATACGTATCATGGAGGGTGTAAATGTTTAAATGGAAATCCGGAAAATCCGCAATTGTAACTTGCCTGATTCTTTTAATTGCTTCATCAGTTTACTCTAGAGACTTATCCTATGAGGAGATAACACTTGAGGGTGTCTCCAGTTATGATGAGGCTAGAATAGCCTACCAGCAGGTGGAATATGTGATTGATCCTGAGGTACATCAGAAACAGGATACTTCCATTGCATCTCTTTTAGTAATTAATGATAGAAAAATGTACCTTTTTAAAGATGGTTTCGATGATCATAAAATAGTAGAAGAAAACCGCCTTATTAAAGAAACAGAAAACCGTCTTGTTGTTAACGATATGTGGACAAGAGAAATTGATGGTAAACCGGACTACCTGGTAATTACAGATAGAAGAGTTGAAGTACAGAAAAAATTCATCGTCCCTGAAAAAAATGATAACCTCGAACAGAGATATTCCGATTTTTATGTAAAAATTAGAGATTCCTTTATCAAGAAACATGTTGATATTTTCAGAGGTCTGATAATCAATAGAAAAGATTCAGATTTCAAAATGAGTCGTGAGCCTATCCCTAAACATATAAATCATGTGGGACCTACAAAATATCTTACTTATGTAATAGCTAAAACAAAAGATGGAATTGTATATTATGCTGAAGATTCCGATGGTGATGGTGTTACTGAGACATTTTCAGTTGAACTCCCGGACGGCTTTCGCTGGGGAGCAAACTCAGGTCCAAACATACTGTTCATATATAAAAATAAACAGGAAAATATAAAAGCAATGATCGGAACTCTTACTAAGGAAACATATGAAGGGACTCCGGAAGAGGAAAAAATTATCACAAAGCAGTTTGATCAGCTTAATAAAGATATACCTGCTCTTATGGATGATTTGATCCAAATGGATTTTGACACTAAACGTGTTTTAAATGACTCAAAAGATATAAAATAAAAATTATTTTATCAGTATAAAAAAACCTGCTTCTTTAAGCAGGTTTTTTGTTTTTATGGTTTTATGCAGTGTCAGATTTTTTAGAAAACTATTTTTCACGTTGGAAACTAAAAAACTATTAATCCAGTTTCTTTATATACTGAGCTTTTTTTACACTGGGATTGAAAGGCAGAAAATCGAGAGGATTAAGCGGAAAATCCCCGTATCTTAATTCAAAGTGAAGATGATTACCTGTAGAGTTTCCGGTACTTCCCACATATGCTATCAGCTGACCTTTTTTTACTATATCGCCCTCTTTTACAAGAAGCTGTGATGCGTGACAATATCTTGTAACCAGATTATCTCTATGCTCAATCCATACGGTGTTTCCGTAATTATCCATAAATTTAGAGATTACTATCTTCCCGTTACATGCAGCAAAAATCGGAATTCCTCTTCCTGCCGGGATATCTATCCCTTCATGAAAGGCGCTCCATCTTCTTCCAAAAGTAGATGTAATCCTGTCAAAACTTTCAATCGGCCATACAAAATCATTTTCAGAATTGCCGCTCGGCACAGATTCCCTTGACTTTAGATATTCCATATAAATATCTGAGAATGGTATAAAAACGTTTTTCTCTTTTCTGTAGTTACTTCCGTTTAAAGCAACTATATCCTTAAGCCCGGTACCGTAAGTTTTGATATACTGTTCAAGTTTGTCAGGATCATTATTAACTATCCATTCACCTTTAAACCCTTTGTATTCCACAACCTTTTCAATATCGATAGATGAAGTCTCAGCTCCATACAACATAGCTGAAATCATTACTATAGAAATTAAATATATTAATTTTATTATACGCATAAATTATCCTGATTATACAAAAATGTAACCGCTTTGCGAGGAAAGGTTTTTTAAAAAAGGATACTAATCCGCAAAAATTGTCAAGAATTAATACTCTTTTTTTTATAATTAAAAAAAGAGCAAATTATTTCCGGTTACATAACATATTGTTTTGTGCGGGAATCGTGACTCAAAAAATATTATTTATCCCCTAGCTGATAAAGATTGCCTATCTTTTTTTTATTTTACAGATTTATATGTAAATTTATATTGAAAAAAGTACTACATTTTAGTAAAAGTTACTTTAACTGCTACACTGTTCAGTACGACGCTCTGCAGGGAGTTCCGGTTTTTAAGCTACCTGTCACAGCTTACACAAAATAAGTGTAGATAAACTGTCTGAACATCATGGCACTTGAATACATAAATGAAAAATATCCGGAAAATACCCGTTATGGAGATTATATGCTGAAATTTACAAAAATGCACGGAACAGGAAACGACTACATATACATTGAAGATTTTAAAGAAAAGATCAAAATCCCCTCCAAACTTGCATTGGAAATGAGTAATAGAAATTTTGGAGTAGGATCTGACGGTCTTATTCTCATACTTAAATCTAAAACTGCCGACTTCAGAATGAGAATGTTTAATTCAGATGGAAGCGAATCTGAAATGTGCGGTAACGGTATTCGCTGTTTTGCTAAATATGTTTATGACCATAAACTCACAGAAAAAGATAAAATTGATATTGAAACCGGTGGCGGCATTAAACATCTCGAACTAAAAGTAAAAAATAACCTGGTGGATTCAGTTAAAGTCGATATGGGGGAGCCTATTCTTCAAAGGGAAAGAATCCCGATGATCGGTGATCCGGGAATGGTAATCAACGAAAATCTTCATCTCCCGGACGGAGTTACTTTTGCCATTACATCACTCTCCATGGGTAATCCTCATGTTGTAATATTTGTAGAGGATGTTAAAAATTTTCCCGTGGCAAAATATGGGCCGATTATTGAAAATCTCGATCTTTTCCCGAACAGAACAAATATAGAATTCGTCCAGATTATAAACAGTAAAGAAGTAATCCAGAGAACATGGGAGAGAGGTGCCGGAGAAACCATGGCTTGCGGAACCGGCGCTTCTGCAGTTACTGTAGCGGGTGTACTAACCAAACAGACCGAAAGAAAAATTACAGTTCATCTAAGGGGCGGAGATCTCAAAACCGAATGGAACGAAAAAAGCAACCACGTATTCCTATCCGGAAAAGCTGTTGAAGTATTCAGAGGAGAGTGGGTTTTATAAAACTATATCTCCCATAATTTCCTGAAGGGTACACCCTTTTCCAGGAGAATCACTTTTTTAATTCCTGGAATATTTTCAGAGATAGTTTTTTCAAGTGATTCCTTAAACATCTGTTCAGATCCCTTAACCACATTTATAGATTTATCAAGCGTTACCGGAGATAGATCTATAACACATACTTTCCCGTCTCCATTTTCACTATTTACAATCCAAATTTTCTTAATAAGAAAATCTACCGGAACATTCTCTGATGTATTTTCAAAATATGAACCGTCGGCTACAAGATCAAAAAGTCTCTGAACAAGACTTTCATCTTCAAGACTCGAATAGATCTCCCTTTTTTCAGAAAGAATCTCCTTGCAGCCCTCAGAGGGGATGTAAATATTAACGGTTTTTTTACCTTCAAGCACCGGAATCGACGGAAAGATATTAAAGATATTTTTATCTATATGATATGAGAACATCATGTAATCAAGAATAAATAGAGATGAAAGAGCAAGGAGGATTATTCTGTTCTTCTCCTTTACATCGCTGTCCATTCTAACTTTTGTTGCAGCAATCTCTTTCTTTATATCTTCATATTTCTTCAAAATAAAAGTTTTAGCAAGATTATAAAAATCTCTTACTTTAGCTTTTATTTCTGGAATACTGATTTTAATCTTAAACATATCTTTCAAATTCATTATATTTTCCCTGAGACTTTTTATCAATTAATCTAACTGTTCAAAAACCGGTGGTATCCTTTTCCGCCGTGCCGAATTCCCGGAGGAGATCAGTTTTAACACAAGTTTATGATTATTTATTAATTTATTGTATAATTCTAAATTTATTCATTTTTATGTCAATAATTCAAAAAAAAGAAAGGCTTATTTGCAGATTATTTTTTGATTTTTTATTATAACTTAAAATTTATACTCATTTGATGCTCCCAAAATTTTGCGGCATTTAAGATTTTGATCTATTTTCAGGTTATATTTTACAATAAAAATGCATTTTTAACATTCAGAAATTTTCCATAAATCTGTTCAGCATGAAAGACTTACTGTCATTTGAATCTCAATAAAGAATTCTAAAAAACTATAGAACTGATATTCCCTAAAAGCCGTTGTGTCAGTCGACCAGCTTATTATATTGACCTATAAAAGTTATAATTCCGTTAACAATACCCTCCGCCAGCTTATCCTGATAATCATCAGTTTTTAACAGTTTTATCTCCTTCTGATGAGTAATAAAGCCTACTTCAACAAGTACCGCCGGCATTAATGCACCTCTTAGAACAAAAAAATCTGCCTTGTGAACACCCCTCGACTTAAATTCTTTAATATTTTTATCAATACTCCTTTGTACCGAACCTGCAAGAAGAGAACTCTCCTTCTGAATCTGTGTGGTCATCATAAGTGCTTCGACGTAATCGACATCCTCGTACTTTTTTTTCCCTGAACCCTGATTTTCAAGAATCACAACATTGTTTTCGAGGGCGGCTGTTTTTCTTGCCTCCTCGTTTGTGGGATTCTGAGATAGAAAATAAGTTTCAAACCCGGAGATTCTGCTGCTTATCGATGCATTTACATGAATACTCACGAATAATCCATTCGTATCCTTTTTCAGCTCCCTGTTGGCAATTTCGGCTCTTTCAGCAAGTTCAATAAACCTGTCTGAATTACGTGTCGTTTTTATTTTAATATTTTCGATTCTCTTTTTAAGAAGAACCTCCACCTTTTTTAACAGCTGAAGGGTAATAGTTTTTTCCTTAACTCCGCCCTTACCCACAGCACCGGGGTCTTTCCCTCCGTGTCCGGCATCGAGTATAATAAAACCAATTTTTTCTTTTTTTGAGGGGATATTTTTCTTTTCAGGTTTCCGTATCTCCTCATGTTCATCTTTTGCAATAAGAAGTTTACCTTTAATACGCTCTGCATTTTTATTATAAAAGTTTTCCAGAAGAGTTTGAGCAAGATCCAGAGGGATATAAACTCCGCCATTCCACCTGATTATAGGATGCTCTGATCCTGCGATGGAGTTATCTATAATTGAACAGGAGTACCCGGTTTTATAAACCATATAGTGACTTTTATAATAGAGTCTCCCCTTCTGAAAAACCGGATCAAAACTGTGCTCAATAGAAAAGGTACTTATAATCTCATCAAGGAGAACATAACTATTACCGCTTATTTCAACTATTGACACGCTTTTATCTGCCGATGCTCCTCCGGAAAAAATAATAGCAGCTGCAATAAGCAAAAAAGTCCTGAAAAGCCTGTTCAATATGATTAATTTAATATTTTTCAACATAAAGTATAAATCCGGAGATATGAAAGACCTGAACGAAAAGAACTTAAAGTAACGGCGGCGAAACTGTCTGTGAACTCCGACATCACAATTCTTATTTTCATTAAAAATAAACCTGTACAATTTGTTAGTGTTTTTAAAAATGGAACATATTAAACATTAATGAGTCAAGATATTTTTACCAGGCTCACCATATATGAGTAATCATGTAAAAGAGATAGTTATTGCGGCTGCTCAGGATTTTTAATTGACAACTGCAGTACAGGGCATTAATCAATAATTACTAAAATAAACGGGAAATATTATGAGATTTAAATACAATTTTATCTTTTCAATCATAATCCTCATTTCACTTACAACGGGATGCAGTAAAATGAAACCGGAAACACCTGTAATTCCGGAAGCAACCGGGGGGAATCCTCTTGCAGTTATTATTACTCCAAATACAGCTCTTAGAATAGATCCTCTGATTTTTACCTCACGTGTGGCCCAGCTTAAAAAAGGTGAAGTGGGTGAAGTGCTTGAAAAATCGAGCGAAAAGAAGCCCGTAGGCGGTGCAATAGATTACTGGTACAAAATAAGATTGAATAACGGGATTTCCGGATGGGTATTCGGAAGTAATATTAATATATTGAAAGATTCAAACAGAAACAATGTTGAATCATACCTCAGCCAGTTCTGGGAAAAGGAAACTAAAGAGTTAAGTGAAGCGCTTCATGGGAAGTGGTGGAGTGTAAATAGATTCAACGATTTTACAAATCACTGTCTGGAAATTTATAAAGACGGCAAGTATAAATCGTATATTAAAGGCGCCACAAAAAAAATTGAAGGGGATTACAACTTCGACTTTAATAAAAACCAGATGATATTTCTCAATGGAACAACCTTTGAGGGCGATCTTAATTATGTCCGCAGGGGTGATGAGTATACTCTATCGCGCGATGATGGAAAGGATGAGATAAAGTTTAAAAAAATAAATGTGAATCCTGAATCTGATACTGAAGAGAAAAATCTTCAGAAAAATGATGACGGCACTGATAATGTAAAGAAGGACAATGAAGGTTAGAATTAATAAATATCTTACACTTTGCGGTTTAGGCTCCAGACGGAAAGTCGAGGAGCTTATACTCTCCGGTGATATAAGAATAAATGGAACAGTGGTTAAAGATCTGTCGACTATAATTGATAGCGATACCGATGTTGTTAAGTATAATGGCGAGAAGCTTAAAACTATTAATACTCAATACTATCTCATGGTAAATAAACCTAAGGGTTATATAACAACTCTCAGCGACGAAAAGGGGAGAGTCACTGTTATGACACTTCTCCCGGATAAATACAAGAGAACAGGCGTTATGCCTGTGGGAAGACTTGATAAGGATACCGAGGGACTTCTGCTTTTCACTAATGACGGAGATCTTGCTCATAAGCTCACCGGCCCTACATTTAAAGTAAAAAAAGAATATCTTGTACAACTTGACAAACCTCTTGAAGAAGAAGATAGATTAATCATAGAGAAAGGTTATTTTGTTCATCAGATTAAGACCAAGACAAAACCCGCAACAATTACTGTTACCGAGAAATCACGCATGTTTGTAAAAGTGCTCATAGTAGAAGGGAAAAAAAGACAGATACGCTATTCTTTCAAAAATCTCGGATACAACGTAATCAAACTTAAAAGAACCGGTTATGGACCACTCACTCTCGGCAGATTAACCAAGGGTGATCATAGAGTGTTAAAAGCTACAGAAGTTAAACTCTTAAAAAAATCTATTTCTGAATCATAGTAAATAATTCCGCCCCCGAAGGGGCGGATGATTAATCAGCCTATCGCTGCTTTTCCTTTTTCACCGGTTCTTATTCTCATACATTCCGCAAGATCAAAAATAAATATTTTACCATCGCCAACATCACCCTCCGGAGCCGCCTTCATGATGGCACTTACAGCTTTATCCAGATACTCGTCATTAACGGCAATCTCAATTTTTATTTTGCGGAGAAGATTGTCAACTTCAGTTACACCTCTGTAAACCTCGGTGACACCCTTCTGTCTTCCGCATCCAAGAACATCCGTAACTGTCATCAGATGTATTTCGTTTTTCTCCAGTTCTCTCTTTACCTCCTCCAGCTTATGAGGACGAATTACTGCAATAATATATTTCATTATATACCTCCATTATTCATTAAATAATCAATCCACCAGAGTATAAGCAGTCTCATGATGCTGTGTAAGATCAAGGCCTATGTTCTCTTCCCTGACTTCAACTCTCATTCCAATTAACAGATCACATATCTTATAGATCACATAAGTACCTACAACCGAAATTGCAATCGCTACAATTACAGTTAAGAACTGTACCCATAGTTGATGAGGATTGCCGTAAAAAAGTCCATCTGTTCCGCCAATCTCCTTACTTGCAAATAAGCCAGTTGCAAGAGCACCCCAAATTCCAGCTATACCATGTACTCCGAAAACATCAAGTGAATCATCATATCCAAATCTTTTCTTTACATAACTAACAAAAATAAATCCCAGGATACTTCCCCCTGCGCCAATTACTAATGCTGCCATTGGTGTAACATAACCTGCCGCAGGTGTAATTGCAACAAGACCGGCTACAAGACCTGTAATAACACCAAGAGCCGTTGGGGTTTTGTGGATAAACCAGTCAATAACCATCCATGTCACAGCAGCCGATGCTGCAGCTGCGTGAGTATTCAAAAATGCAGATACAGTCTGACCCTTTACACCAAGCGCACTCCCTGCGTTAAATCCGAACCAGCCGAACCATAAAAAAGCTGCTCCAAGTATTGCAAATGGAAGATTGTGCGGAGATCTGGATTGTCCATTTCCGCTTCGCTTTCCTAAAAGTATTGAAAATACAAGTGCCGATATACCAGCTGTTATGTGAATAACAGTACCTCCTGCGAAATCAAGCGCTCCCATACTGAAAAGCCATCCACCGGCAGCCCAAACCCAGTGTGCCATTGGATCATATACCAGCGTTGACCATAAAACTGTAAATAATAGAAAACCAGAAAATTTTATTCTCTCAGCAAAAGCTCCGATAATCAGCGCCGGAGTTATTACTGCGAACATCATCTGGAAGCATACAAAAAGCTGATGAGGGATAGTCTGACCCTCAAGCGGTGTAAGGCCTACTCCTTTTAGAAAAGCCCACTGAAGACCTCCGATAATTCCACCCTTATCAGGACCAAAAGCAAGAGTGTAACCGAACAACATCCACTGAATAGATATCACCGCAAGTATTACCATACACTGCATAAGTATTGATAGTATATTTTTTTTGCGGACAAGACCTCCGTAAAAGAAACCGAGAGTCGGTGTCATCATCATCACCAGAGCTGTTGCAATAAGCATCCATACTGTATCAGCTGCATTAATCATTTTTTATTCCTCCAACATAGAATTAATTACTTATGGGACGAATGTAATCATCACTTTTTGAAAGTCAATATATTGGATTAAAAATTTATCATTATCAATATTATTTAACGATGCTGTAACAAAAAACCAACCCATATACATTTTTCGCATAACACATAACAGCGTAATGTTACAGCGATATTAATTTTTAACAAAGCTGTAACATTACGCTGTTTAAGAATTCACGCAACACTGCTGCTATATTGATTGAAGTATTTCATTGATAACCAATTTTTTACATAAAAAAAGACCGTGCATCTGCACGGTCTTTTCAATCTGAGTTAAGATATATTCTTATTTCTTTTTAACAGTTTTTTTAACTGCAGCTTTTTTAACCGGAGCTTTCTTTGCAACAGGCTTTTTAGCTGGAGCTTTCTTTACTGCAGGTTTCTTTGCTGCTGCTTTTTTCACAGGCGCTTTCTTTGCTGCAGGTTTTTTAGCTGCTGCTTTTTTCACTGGCGCTTTCTTTGCTGCAGGTTTCTTAGCTGCGGCTTTTTTCACAGGAGCTTTCTTTGCCGCAGGTTTCTTAGCTGCTGCTTTTTTCACTGGCGCTTTCTTTGCTGCAGGCTTCTTAGCTGCGGCTTTTTTCACTGGCGCTTTTCCTACAGAAGATGCCGGCAATGAATCTATATTTTTAAGTATCCATCCTGTAACATCATTCAATACTTTAGCTCTTTCAGCTGGTGTCTCATTCATAGTTTCATGAGCAAGCCCTTCGAAAATGAACAGCTTCTTCACATAAGAAGATGCATCTTTGTAAAATTGTTCTGCAGCGTGAACATCACAGATTTTGTCCTCTTTTCCGTGAAATACAAGAAGCGGTTTTTTAATACTTCCGGCATTGCTTAGACATTCCTGTCCAGCTCTCATAAATTCAACAGCCCATCTTGCAGTAACTTTATTATGAACGAGCGGATCATTCTGATAAGCAGTAACAGTATCCTGATCATGTGATAGATCAGCAACATTCAGACCACTTGGGAATGTCAGAGTACTTATTCTTGATGAAAAGAATGAAGATACAGCTAATTTCCACGCAGGAACTTCAAAAGCAGGTTTGTATCCAGGAGAAGATATTACAAGCATTGACAAATCATCAGGATAGGTCATTGCATATTTTGTTGCAACTACTCCACCCATGCTGTGACCGAATAAAATTACCGGGAGTCCCTTATTCTCTTCTTTGATAAATTCAAGAAAAAGTTTCAGATCATAAACATAATCCATAAAGGAATCAATATGTCCCTTTTTCCCATCTGATTTTCCGTGCCCTCTATGATCAATTGCAAAAACAGAAATCTTTTTATCAGCAAGACTTTTAAGCAGATTTTCGTATCTTCCTGAATGTTCTCCAACTCCGTGAACCAGAATTATTGCTGCCTTGGCCTTTTCAGCAATCCATTTCTGAAAAAAAATCTCAATACCGCCCTTTCCAGTAAAACTACCAGTTTCATGTTTATATGATTTCATACATACTCCTTTTATACTTTCTTTATGTTTAAACAAATACAGATTTATCCACTTGTCAATTAAATATCTAATCTTTGTATAAATCTTATCGTTATTAATCATTTTTTATTATTAATTCCGATTTCTTTTACGTCAATACACAACTTAAATAAGTTTCAGCTAAAAAGTTACGTTGTTATATCATAATTGAAGAAGGAATGAAGTCAGCATTATCATATGCAATCGTATAAACCTGCAGTGCATGTTATTGAAATATAAATCGGAAGTATACAACAGTAGTTAACTCTTGATTAAAAATTCGGTCAATTCGAATGCCCTTTATTTTTTGCTGATAAAAATCTGAAGACATTAAACAGCATATTTCTCTGCCGCAAAAAAAGCATCACATCATCAAACATGTTTTTAGTTACCCCGAAATTGCAAATTAAAACTAATACAAATACGAAATGATGAATCAAAAATATTTTGCTATATCGATTTAATAGGACCCACAACTGTACCTTCAATGAATTGCTTCACAAAGGGATTATCGCTCGCTCTTATGTCATTCTCTGAACCTGTAAATATCACCTCTCCTTCATAAACCATTGCGATTCTGTCAGCTATTCTATAAGCAGATGTCATATCATGGGTTACAACTATCGATGTCATACCGTATGTATCTCTCATCTGAACAATCAATCTGTCAACTACACCGGCAGTTATGGGGTCAACACCGGTAGTAGGCTCGTCATAAAGCATTATTTCCGGTCTGACAGCAATTGATCTTGCAAGACCAGCGCGTTTCTGCATACCTCCTGAGAGTTCCGATGGCCGCTTATCACCTGATCCGGCCAAACCAACCTGCATTAAAGACTCCTCAACTATTTTTTTAACCTCATTCTCATCAAAACCCCGCCTTCTAAGCCCGAATGCTACGTTATCATAAATATTCATTGAGTCAAAAAGTGCCGCTCCCTGAAACAGAATTCCGTATTTTGATATAATTTTATATCTACTCTTCTTTTCACTGCCGGTCATGACAACTCCGTCAACAGAAATTGACCCCTCATCCGGTTCAATTATACCGACTAAATGCTTTAGAATGACCGATTTTCCGGTTCCACTCTTTCCGATTATACAGAATATCTCCCCCTTCTCGACTGAAAAATTAATCCCGCGAAGAACTGATTTCTCTCCAAAGCTTTTATGAAGATTTTCTATATTTATTTTTACCATTTTTAATATCCCTTAATCCTGATATTTCTTTACAGTTGCTGCTGTTTATCTCTTAATAATATATATGAAACTAATCAGGTATGCAGACTTCACGATGCAATAATTAATTGCTGCGTATTTATCTACAAATTTAAAAAATACCATCTGTTTTAAAATGTCAATTACTATGAATAATTATCAGTCTGAATTCATCTATCTTCTCAATATCTATAGGTGAAATGTATTTACACCGCTCCGTATAGGCTGAAAAAATCATAATTACCTTCGTTTTTTTAAGCTGCTGCGAATTTACTTTAGAAAATATTAAACACTTGCGCTTTTGATAATAATAGTTCTGCTTAAAATATATTACATTTTCCAGAGGAGCTGATATCTTGAATTCAATATATTCTAAACTACGGGAACGACTCGACACATATTCATTCGGATTCCCCACTACTCAATCCGGAGTTGAAATTACTCTGCTGAAAAAACTTTTTTCTGAGAATGATGCGGAATTTTTCCTGAATCTCTCCCAGAAACTTGAATTTGCCGATGATATCGCTGCAAGATTAGATCTTACAGCTGAGGAAATTAATGTTAAACTTGAGGAAATGTCCCGCAGGGGACTTATTTTCAGACAGGAATCTGACGGGAAAATAAGATATGGAGCAATCCCCTTTATGCACGGAATCGCGGAATTTCAGATAAAGAGAATTGATAAGGAATTGTCCACTCTCCTTGAACAATATTTCAATGAAGGATTTAACAAGAATATTGCCGATAACGCGGAACTTTTCCTCCGGGTTATTCCGGTACAGAAATATGTAAATATTGAACACCACATAGCGTCTTATAACGACGTCTCAGCAATACTTGACAAGGTCGATGTAATAGCAGTAACCGATTGTCTCTGCAGAAAACAACAGAAAATAATGGATGCAGGATGCTCCAGGCCATCTGAAACCTGTTTTATGTTCGGGTCAATGGCTCAATATTACATCGATACTGATCTAGGACGAAGAGTTACCAAAGATGAGGCTCTGCGAATAGTTGCAGATGCTCAAAAATCGGGTCTGGTTACCCAGCCTTCTACATCACAGAATCCAGCCGGCATGTGCAACTGCTGCGGAGATTGCTGTGCAATTCTCGGGGCTATAAAAAAGTATCCTAATCCTGCAGAAATAGTTTTTACAAATCATTTCGCAACAATTGACGGTGAGAAGTGTACTGCCTGCGGAGCCTGTATCGACATCTGCCCCATGGAGGCGATTCAGATGAGCAGTAATGACAAAGCTGAGGTCAATCCTTTACGATGTATTGGTTGCGGACTTTGCCTTACAGCATGCAGCTTTGACTCGGTTAATCTCAACGAAAAATCTACCGCTGACATGAAAGAAGTACCGGCAAACACAAGGGATCAGATGATACAAATGGCAAAAAGACGGGGACTGGTCTGACTCTTTCATGCTCTGTGTATGCACGTGACGCGCTTCATGCACATACAGAGCATGAAATGATATAATTTTATAAAAAATTGCTCGACATGAAAATTCTCAATTCTCTAATGCTACCTATTAAATATTTCTTTTACCGGAAAAAAAGTTACTGCTCATAAACTGGAAGTAAAATCGCTATTGGCCGCATCTTCGGTGCTGCGGAGATATAATACTGCCGGTTTTAGACCAATTACAAAAAAATTCAATGCGGAAACGGAATAAAAAAATCACACTCAAAGGGTTATAATAATGAAACAATATAAAAAAGATTTTATAAACTTTCTATTGGAAAGTAATTCTCTTAAATTCGGTGAATTTACACTTAAATCCGGGAGGCTCTCTCCATATTTTCTAAACACAGGCATGCTCCACACCGGAGAGGCGATCAATAGACTCGGCAGTTTCTATGCAAGCACAATTGTTGACAATATCAAAGGCGGATACACATCAATATTCGGTCCTGCTTATAAAGGCATTCCACTTGCAATCGCGGCAGTTAATTCACTCTTCACCGAACATAAAGTAAATGTCCACTATTCATTCAACCGGAAAGAGGCCAAGGATCATGGCGACGCGGGAGTGATAGTGGGTAAACCGTTAACAGAACAGGACAGCGTAATAATAGTTGATGATGTCATCACCGCCGGAACAGCAGTTAGAGAGACAATCGAAATCCTTGAAAAACAGGGAAATCCAAAGATCACAGCAGTTATAGTCTCGGTTGACAGAATGGAAAAAGGTACCGGAGAAAAATCTGCAATTCAGGAAATCTCAGAATCCACCGGGATTACATTTTTTCCTATAGTAAGTATTCTTGATATAATCGAATTTCTTAAAGATGCATCTCAAAGAGAAAAATTTTCAATAAGCAGCGAGATGATAATAAAAATGGAAGAGTACCGGTCGAAATACGGTGTAGAGTAGGAGCACATCATATGTGTCTCAACTCCCCACTGCAACGAGGAGCGCGCTGCCGTAAAAACGCATTGCATACGTCTGCCATTCCCCCATGCCAGCGACTTCTCATATCCCGTAAGATATGCATACAATGCGTTTCAACGGGATCCGGAAAATCCGAATGAAACTACTCAGCGAACCTCTTCTATCCGATGAATCCCCCTGTCCCTACATCGATGGGAAAAAATCGCGTTACAATTATTTTTTTGCACTTGATGTAGAGGCTGAGGAACTCGATATAATTCTTTCCAGGGGATGGAGAAAATTCGGCATGTACTATTTCAGGCCGTTATGCGAAAACTGCAGAGATTGCATTCCCATTAGAGTAAAAGCAGATGAACTTATTCCATCCAGAAGTCAAAGACGTGTAATCAAGGACTGCAGAGAAGTCCGTGTTGAATTTAAAAATCTTGAATACAGGGACGAAATATTCGAGCTTTATAAAGATCATTCTCTGAACAGATTCAGCAAAGATTCAAACGATGAGGATTTCTACAATTCATTTTACACTCAATCGTGTCCCGCGTTACAATCGGAATATTATATTGATAATAAACTCTCCGGAGTCGGTTTTCTTGATCACTCTTCAAACGCACTGAGCAGTATTTATTTTTTCTATGGAAATGAATTCACTAAGTTCAGTCTCGGGACTTTCAGCGCTTTCAAAGAAGCAGAGTATGCCCTGTCACTGGGACTTAAGTATTATTATCTGGGATATTATGTTGAAAATAATTCCAGCATGGCATACAAGAACAGTTTTCATATAAATGAAAAGATGGACTGGAATACGGGAACATGGATTGATGAAAAACAATTTGGGATTGTCTCAAAAATCTGATATTTTCGTATTTGTCATTCCGGTTTTGCGGCATCCATTCTTGCAAATACCGGAATCTCCTGATGGAATCAATAGTATGTGATTCCGGCATTTCGTTTCACTACAGCCGGAATGACAGCTAAATGTCTTTTGGTGCTGATCCCTATTTTGCGAAACCCCGGCACCTGCGTTACATTACTTTATTTTTATAAGCGAACATAGATCTCCGGCACTATCTGATGCAGATTGCGGGTTGAAAATATCCGGCTGCCATTCTCCATCTACAATAAATTTATATCGATACACTCCCGAAGCAAGCCTTTTCTCAAGCCGCCAGATACCATCATTGCCGCGCTTCATAACATCATGCTCAGGATTCCATCCGTTAAAATCTCCAACAAGAGATATTATCCTTGCATCGGGTTTATATGTTCTGAAAAGAATTCTGTTTTTATCAGTCATCTTATATGTAACAAGTTTCCCTTCAACAGGAGCTTCACTTTCAGATAATGAAATATATGATCCGCGCCTGTCATCCTCTCTGAATGCATTTGACGGGTCCTCTGTCCATAATCCGTCTACATTAAATTTATACTGTACCTTGCCTGAAAAATCATTATTAGAAAGAAAATAAAACCATACTCCATCTTTTCCCCGGGTCATCTTTGTCATTTTCCAAGACGAAAAATTTCCCGATATTAAAACCTTTTCAGATTTTCTGTCTTTATATGTAAAAAGAAGTCCATCGGCTATTACAGGTGTTCCCTTTGCTGCATTATCTGTAATAATTAATCTTATCTTTTCCGGAGATCCTGAATTTTTCAGCTGTGTCAATGTATAGGAATAAACAACCTTTTTATCATACGGCATTGATGATGTTAAAATAACTGATAATATTATGACACTGATAATTTTAAAACACTTCATCCATATCCTCATTCTTAAAGCTTAAAATAACAGGGAAAACCCCGGACTATAGCATTTTTCGAAATTTTTGTACACTGTCATTTCGGTCTTAGCGACAGCGAAGTACCGGAATCTCATAGAACAAGTCCTGTGGGATTCCCGCCTTCGCGGGAATGACAATGAGTGTAATTCAATCGTAAACAGCTATAATATCGTGAAACTTTTTAAAAATTTATCATACAAGCTCTCCCCCTATGCGCCGAAGGCAGCGGAGAACTGATTTACACCGGTTTTTGAGCAATTACGGCATTTAGCTCTGTACAAATTGATTAACCGGTTATTATTATTGCCGTAATTCACTATTTTGGTTCAATTGTACATACTATATGTCGATATATACCTAAGAAATAATTATAATGAAATTTTTATTTATTTTTTAATTTACAAAAAATATTATATGAATTATGTCTCTTAGATACAGATGCGATATGTAACCGATCAAAAAGAAGGGATAAAGTCTTACTCCGTTACGCCAATATGAAACGGATATCAGAACCGCATCCCGGCTTTAAGCAGTAGCTGGAATAATAATAACCGGAATAACTAATGGCTGTTAAAAAAGTTGAGATAAACTATTCACCCGAAGAGCTCGCTGAGATAACACGTATAGTAAACGTTATCACAGAAGCTGATATTCCCCATGAACCGGTAGCGGCAGTTAAACCTGTTGTTAAACCTCCGGTACAACCAGATGATGATATCCCGGATCATGATATTGAGGATATTGATTCTAACATGCCCTCCAATCTTGATATAGATTTTGATGAGTCTGATAGTGTCGAAATGACAGATGAAGAGCTCTTTGGCGAGGAAGCTCATGAAATAGGCGATGAAGAAATAGAAGATATTACCGACAGCATTACAAGCTACGATGATGTACCCGATTTTGAATCTGATGATATAACTCCACTCTCCGATTCCGATCTATCTTTTATAGATGAATCATCTGAAGAACCTTCGGAAGAGGCTGAATTTGAAGACGATTTTTCAGATGAAATGCCGACTGAAAAACAAAAAAAAGAATCCGAATCCTTCTCTCTTGAAAAAGAGGATGACTTTGATATCCCGGATCTTGACGAACTCCCGTTAAACGAAACCGCAGACATTCCTGAAGCTGATAACGAAGACATACCCGACATTGATCTCGGGGATCTTGACATCACCAGTGAACCGGAGCATGATTTTGGTGATATAGAACATACTGACGATATCCCCGACTCTTTTGATGATCTTGGAGATCTTGATGAAGCTGAGATGTCCTCCGGCGAAAAAGAAACAGGTACACTTAGTGAAATGGATTCATTTCATGATGATTTCGATGATATTGACAACATACCTGATGCATTTGAAGAGCCTGAAAAAAAACCGAAGGCCGCAAAAGTTGAAAAGTTTGATGATGATTTTATTGATGATCATCACGATGACGATACCCTGACAATTGAACCGCTCGATGATGATGTTGTCGAAGAAGACAAATATGAACCTAAAGAAGTAAAAAAAGGAAAAAGCGCTTCTCCGGAAGTTGAACTCTCCTCAAAAGATGTTGCACGATTAAAAAAAGCAATAATTCTTTTTAATCCTGCAATAAGACAGGCTGTACGTGAAACTGTAATTAACGACCTTATCCCCGCTGCGGATATGAAAAAGCTCGTTGACATGATAATTACAGGAAAATCAGAAGATTCCATTCATAAATTTCTCGAGAAAAAACTAAAAAGAAGAATTGATCTTACTGATGAAACATCATCAAAAAGAAGGGTTATAACCTCCAGACCGGAATATTCTCTTGAAGGCAGAGAAAGACAGAAAAAGCTGCTTAAAGCTACCGGAATATTCGGTGTTTCCGTGGTACTTGCTTTTTTTCTTACAATATTCTCATACCAGTTTATTTATAAACCGTACATGGCTAAAAAGCTTATACACGAAGGAGTTGCCCTGATTATCAACAGCAGTCTCAAAGGGGAACGGTTTAACAGAAAAAATAATTATGATGAGGCGGAGAGACTTTTCAAGGAAGTTGATGAAGAGTATATAAAAGATTTCCTCTTTGGTTATAATGAATATGCAAGAGCATATCTTAAAAATAAGGATTATCCAGAGTCACTGGAAAAACTTAATCAAGCATACAATATTGATAAAACGCATATTGATACTCTCAACAATCTCGGGTATTTCTATGCAAAAACTACAAAGGAATATTTTGATACGCTGAAACCGAATCTCCAGAAATGGTACTTTGGCGACAAAAAAACGATGCAGGGAATCGACTCATCTCTTGACCTTTCGATTAATTTTTACCGCAGATCTCTGCTTGTTGATAATGAAAATATCACCGCACTTGTGGGTATCGGAAACGCATACTTTTACCAGGGTCAGTATCTTAAGGCAAAAAAATATTACGAGGATATTTTAAGAGTAGATCCGGATTCGGTAGTTGGATATTCCGGTCTATTGAATCTATATATTGAAAGGGATTCTTTCCCTCTTACTGCTACAATTCACGCTGAACTGCGCCAAAAGGATATGCTCCCGGAAATACCGTCACCGCTGCTTTCAAAACTTGCGGGGTATTATCTTGATAAAAGGGCAAAGGGTGATTCAAACGTACGGATAGATTACGGAGTCGTTTCGCCAAGGATTATCGACAGCAGCGATAATACTGATCCGGCAATTATGGATGTTCTCCACGCACTGAATAAACGTGATCCCGATTATCCCCAGCTGCATATTCAATTTGCACGTTTTCACAGTGCAAAACAGAATTATTTGGAGATGGAGAGATATCTTGATAAGGCTCTCTCCCTTGCGCCGAAATATTACAGCGCACTGCATCTTAAGGGTGAATACTATTACAACATTAAGGAACCTGTTAAGGCATACAAAAATTTAAAAGAGGCTCTGGAAAATTACGGCGACCAGCCTGAGTTTACCCAGGATGAATTCTATAAAGAGACTGAAAGTCCCGGAAAAACCAATATGTATCTTGGAAATATATTTTACTATTACTTTGATAAGGTTAAAAGCAGAGAGGGAGCTCTTGATGAAGAGATTGCCGATAATGAAATTGAAAAAATGGAGAATTACAGCTTTGCTCAGAGATTCTACACTGATGCTTTAAATTTCAATTATACCTCTCCTGAACTTTATTACAATATGGGGAGAATCAATTATCTTAAAGGGGAATACTCACTGGCTCTCAACCTCTGGCTTCATCTTTATGATGACTTTGTCAAATCTCCCGAACTTATGCTTTCACTTGGAAATGCTTTCTATAATTCAGGAAACGGAAATGGTCCGGGGAACTATGAAGCAGCGAAGGGTGAATACCTGAAACTCATTTCAGTAATGGAATATGAAGCTGATAAAATCCGGAACATAGATTTTTCAAAAGTTTCCCATGTTAAGACCTTTCAGACTTTATCGTCAGCTTACAACAATCTGGGAGCCGTTTACCAGAATACCGGCGAACATCAGAAGCGTGATCTCGCATACTGGAAGTCTATTGAATACGGACAGAAGATACGGCAGGAAAATGAGTATGCAAGGGTAAATCTGGCAAGATCAAACCGCGACGCCGAGCCGCTGCTTGATAAATGGATTCCCTTCAGTATTGATATATATAGAGAAGATATGAGGCAATAGATCGATTGACCGGAGAGATTCCGGTCAATTATCTCTTATTAACATCTACAGCAATTCCCGTCCTGCTGTTTAATATTTCAGTAGTGCCGTCAACATAGGAAAGAGTAACATTTTCATTGTTTATTGTGTAGGAGTGCAGTCCGTCATTTACAGGGTGATGCCAGAGTTTTTTACCATCTTCTGAAGATGCCTTAATCAGAAAAAAATTATCATCTCCATCAACAAAAATCAGATAAACGAAATATAAATAAATCCGGAACATATAAGCCTTCCCCGGAATAGACCAGATTGTTAAACCATCCTTTTTGTTTAAAACCAGAAACTGGCCGCTCTTCTCATCCAACTCCATGGAGATAAAAATTTTATCTCTATCCTCATTCGCGTCGAGGATATAACCGCCATCGTCGATTTTTCTTATCCAGAGATTTTTCCCTTCATCAGTACTTCTGCATAGTAATGAGTAAGTCCTGTAATCATACTGCAGAATAAAATCATTCAGTTCGAATCTCTGGATACTCTCTTTATTCATTTATATTATAAAAATCCGCAAGCCTTCATTGAATCTGCAATTGCTAAAGCAGCTTCATCAACTGTCATCTGCCCAAGGTTAACAACAATATGATAATTAAGAGGTTCTGCATTATCAAACTTTACATATTCTTTTATAAAACCATCTCTTGCGCCATCTTTCTCAATAATAAGTTTCTCAGCTTCCTTATGACCAATATTATGAGTTCTGCTGATTCTATCGGCTCTGAAACTTAATGGAGCAACAATACGTACATGAAATCCTTTAACCATATCGCGGGTTATTATATTACCGGCTCTTCCTACAATTACTACATTTCCCGCAATTGCAAGAGTCCTGATTGTTTCAACAAGCTTTCTATATACTGCCACTTGTGGAGGAAATTTGCTGAACGAAGTCTGTAAAAAATCAGTCATTTTTTTTCTTGAGTTGCTTGTAAGAGTTTCTGCCAGAGATTCAGACAATCCAAGATCGTTGATAATATTATCCAGAAGATTCCTGTCATAAGCTGCCCAGTCATGCGCATTCTTATATTTTTCATTTATAATATGTACTACTTTCTCTGCCACCTCAAAAGCACCCACACCATATTCCCTTGATAAAGTAATAAATGGTTTGTTTTTCTTATCAATCTCTTCGTTAAATTCAACTTTTTCAATTGCAGCCTTACGCTCTTTCCAATATCGCACCTGGCTATCGATATATTTCTGCATCGCCTGATGGTATCCCATACTCCATCCCCCATTTTTTATTTATTAGTTAAATATAGTCAAAATAACTCTGAAAATTAAAATTGTTTTATAAAAGTTCAAGTCTTAAATAATGTATTTGTATTATTTTTTAAATTAATTGTGCAAAATTTAACTCTTTTTTTCATCAGCCATTTTATCTTTTTTTTTTATTCTGAGAGATCTAAAAGACCTTTTGGGGGGATTTTCAGGCGGGTGCGATCTATAGAATCATTATAAATACTATTTTATACATCTCTCTACATGTGGAATAAACAATTTTCTCACTCAACAGGCATAGAGATTTATACTCTGTTTCCTTTGCCACACCTGAAGCAAAGGAAACATCTCTCTTTTATATTTTTGAAATATAGAAGTTATCTCAACAACTTTCCGATTTTATCTCCCATTTTCACCTTTTGTCCATATTTAAGATCAGAAAATTCCATCATTCCATTTTCGAAGAGTATAATTACTGTGGATCCAAGATTAAAGATCCCGATCTCATCCCCCTTCTTTACCAGGGGCTTTTTATCATCGTCATATATCAGTTCATTTTTACTGCGGAAAACTTTATTTGTCACGGAATGATCATAAGATAGAGAAATCTTACCGACATTAATAGCTCCTATTTTACAAACAGCAACAGCACCGCTTTCTGTCTCAATATAGGTAATGAGCCTTTCATTGATGGCAAATAAACCCTTTAATCCTTTAACCATGAATTCCTGAACAGTGAACAATTTACCGGGAATGTTAAAAAATCCGGTGATCTTTCCTGAAACCGGGGAGTGAATCCTGTGATAATCTCCGGGTGAGAGATATAGTGTTATAAATTTTCCATTTATAAACTTTTCCGCTTCAATTGATGGAATAAGTTCACGGAGAGAGTAATCAACTCCCTTCGCCTGAAGTATGCTGTCATCAGTAATATCTCCATACATATCCACTCTTGAATCTGTAGTTGCAACTACAGAACTTTTATCACCGTCAATTTTTCTTGAACCGGATTTAAGCGTTCTGGTAAAAAATTTATTTAAATTTTTATAGCCCTCTGCCGGGATCTCCGCCTCATCGAGATTAACCCCGTATTTTGCTGAATACCATGCGATAATTCTCTTCATTAACCCTTGAGGAATAGGAATAAGAGATGTGTATCCGAAAACTCTTGAGATAAACCCCTTCGGGAGCATTTTATGTATCATTATTTTCATCGTATTATTTTCCACTAAATCTCTCCGGAACATATTTAATTTAGTCCCCAAAACTCCGTTTTAGGGACCGCAGGGGAGCCTTGCGGAGCTTAAAAAGGGGCCACCGCCCCTTTTACCCTGTTAAGATTGAGTTATTGGCACTGCGCCATAAGTATTCATAAACTGGCAATGAACATACTCGCCACAGAACCCTGGCTGCAGCAGAGACAAAATGCCGCTGGTTTTGAGTAGCTGCTTTTCCATGAATATATATACACCTTAATCTTCTACTAAATCACCCTTCAGGAGGCAATAGAGGATAAAATCAGGATTTTAATGTTTATCAAACACCCTTCTGCAATACAACAAAAATTTTAAATTGACAGATATTTGAAGGCAAACGTTATATATCTTATCCGAAAGGAAAAAGATTGTAACTGCTCAAAAACTGGTGTTTAAATGGCTTCCCCCCACATCTTTGGAGCGGGGGAAGTATAATTATCTCCGGTTTTTGAGCCGTTACAAAACAATAAACTGCTTATAAAGAGGTACATAATGTCTGATAAACCTAACCTGAAAAAAACTGATCCTGATCTCTACAGAATGCTGGAAGCTGAAGACAAGAGACAGGAGGATAATCTGATAATGATCGCCTCTGAAAATTATGTATCAAAATCAGTTCTTGAGGCTTCATCTTCAACTCTTACAAATAAATATGCAGAAGGGTACCCGGGGAAAAGATATTACAACGGATGCGCCCCTTCAGATGAAGTTGAATCTCTGGCAATAGAACGCATTAAGAAGCTTTTTGGAGCTCAGGCTGCAAATGTACAGCCTCACTCAGGCGCACAGGCAAATATGGCGGTTATGATGTCTCTGCTTGATGCGGGAGATACTTATATTGGGATGAATCTTTCACATGGAGGACACCTCTCCCACGGCTCCCCGGTAAATTTTTCAGGAAAATACTTTAACGTTGTTGCATACGGCGTTACAGAAGATACAAATCTTATCGATTATGATGCCCTTGCAAAACTTGCGAAGGAAACAAAACCTAAACTCATAGTGGCCGGTGCATCGGCATATCCGCGCATTATAGACTTCAACAGATTTAAAGAAATAGCAGACAGCGTGGGAGCTAAACTCCTTGCAGATATAGCGCACATTGCAGGTTTAGTTGCAACCGGCGAGCATCCATCACCTGTAAATGTTGCAGATTTCGTTACATTTACTACACACAAAACTCTCCGCGGCCCAAGAGGTGGAGTAATCCTCACCAATGCGGAATATGAAGCTAACATCAACAAGTTTATATTCCCCGGAACTCAAGGTGGACCGCTTATGCATACAATCGCATCAAAGGCTGTTTCTTTCAAAGAGGCTCTGCAGCCGGAATTCGCAGTATACCAGAAACAGGTTGTTAAGAATGCAGCGGCACTTGCCGGTGAACTCCTCGCTGGCGGTTTAAAACTTGTCTCTGGCGGAACTGATAATCACCTTATACTGATTGATCTGCGCAACAAAGGTGTAACAGGAAAGGATGCTGCAAACAGACTTGACGCAGCGGGTATCACATGCAATAAAAATGGAGTCCCCTTTGATGACAAGTCACCCTTTATTACAAGCGGTATAAGACTTGGAAGCCCTGCTCTTACAACAAGAGGACTGAAAGAGGATGATTTTAAACGAATAGGAAAACTGATAATTCAGATAGTTAGCAATATAGAGGATGACTCTGTTCTTGCAAAAGTTCAGGCTGAAGTAAAAGAGATCTGCAAATCATATCCAACAGATTTTCTAAGGATCTGAGCATTTGAGAAATAGATTTTCAGCATATTACGGCAGAATAATACTGATTATTATTCTGCCGGTAGTTTTATTATCAGGATGTTCCACGGCAACACCGGTTACCGAATCGGTACGGTTTGCTCTGCTCGGGAACACCTCTCCGGGATCACCTTTTTCCGGATTTAATAAATCTCTTCCCGCAGTTCTCACAGAGATAGAAACCAGAAAACCGCAGATTATAATTCATACCGGCAATGCCATATATGGAGGAAATGAAGCAGACGGAATTCTGGAGTCCGATGTTAAAAGACAGCTGAATCTTTTCTTCCCAATGCTCAAAAGTCTCAAGACTGCGATATACACAATACCCGGTGAAAAAGATTATTTTAACGGTTCTACAGCGCTTTATTCAGCGTATTCCGGTAGAAAGCCCGGCTACTCCTTTAATTACGGATCAATCCACTTTATCTGTCTCAATTCAAAAGACTCGACTGATCCGTTTATAGATGCGGATCAGCTTAAATGGCTGAACACCGACCTGGAAGAGTTCAGCACATCCAGTGCTATTTTTGTTTTTGCACATCACCAGCTCTTTCCCGACAAAAAAAAGGGTAAGGACGCAGATAAAAATGAGTATCTTCACCAACTCTTTCTCAAATATAAAGTCGCAGCTGTATTTTCCGGTGTGGAAAAGGATTACAGTACAAAATTAAAAGACTCAATAAAATATATCAATGCAGGATGTTCTGTTATTACAGATAAAAAAAAGGGCTACAGTTTCTACATAGTAAATTTTTTCAATAATGAAATCAGCATAGACCCGGTTAAATAGATTCCATATTATTTTCAGGATAGTGTATTCTTCGCACTATGCCATTAAAATAATTATTATAGCTTAAATTTCCAAACAGAAAACATAAAGGAAAATATAATGTCGAAAGAAGAGATATTCAGCACACTTGAAGAATTTATGGATGCACTTAACAAATTGAAAATAAACAAAGTTGCATTTTCTGAAGTTAAGGAAAGACGGGCTGAACAGACAAAAGTAGATCTGCTTGAGGTTGTCGTAGTCCGGAAGGTAGATGTTCTCTCATATAAAGATGCAGTAGTTTATAAATTCCACGATCAGGGGGAAAATATTGAGTCTCATTACAATGCACTGATAGAACGTGGATTTGATGTTAAAAGAATCAGTAAGAATATTACATAAGTCCCGGTGTTGCTCATCGAAAAATAAATAATCACCATTATCATATTCCGGTAATTCAAAAAAACAAAAAATCCCCTATTTTGACAAGAGGGGATTCGTTTTATCTATATTTTTTAAACTTTAGTATGCGAGATTTATGTGATATCTGTTTTTTACTACGTTCAGAATAGCAGGAACAAGAGCCGGATTCCTCTCTTTAGTTTCATCAAGAATACTTATAACATCCCCTCTCGTGAGCTCAATATCATACTTTTCAATTTTTTCACAGAACTGGTTAAAGTCCAGATGCTGATTTCCGAATGTGATAATGTTTCCTCTCATAAGACTCCTCCATACCCTAGAAAAGTTAACTGCTCATAAACCAGCGGTAAAATTTCTTTCCCCCGCGCCTTCGGCGCGGGGGAAACCATAATTTACTATGGTTTTTGAGTAGTTGTTAAAAAATGCAAATATCTAAATGATATGTACCGTATATATACGCATGTTGCATGCCAGAATATTTAAAATACTAAAAAATACTTTGTCAAAATAAACCATCACTGGCAGACTTTGTGTACAAAAATTCAAACTTTTTATAAACATCAGGGAATATATAACTACTTTAAATCGTTAATTTCATTATTTCCAATATATACTGTTATTTCTATCAAAGGTATTCTGTTGCAATTATTGACAACCGTATCAGAATTACTACATAATAGAGATTGAGGGCATTCTCACTGTATACTTTTACTGCAAATGAAGATTTTAAGCATCATGATCTACTAGACCATATAGATCATCTAGAAGATATAGCATAGCATTTCACCAATGAATTAAACAATAGCATAATCTCCATGAATAGGGTGATCCGTTTCCAGATTAACATAAGGGTGACATATGCGGAGGATTCCCATCGTCACGATAACAAACAGTATCTGATAAAAATAGATCCAATTCAATCGTTAACTGCCGGAATTACACAAACTAATGATTTATTAACCTGAGTATGAATGCCCGCCCGGCGCTTGTAATAATTCTAACATTCTGCGGAAAACCAGTTAAATAAATCCGTTGAGATTCATTCCACTCTTTATTTCCTTTATATGTAGAATGATTTATGTTCTCAAAAATCAGGACTCCTGCCGAAATAGAAATAATTATCACGCAAGATGCTAAAAATATCTTAATATGAGCTTTTCTTTTTAATATGAATGATGCAGATAAAAGGAAAAATGAAAGTAGAACTGAAATAAACAGAATCAATGTAATGCGGTAATCATACCACCCCATCATCCCCCATCCACCTGACTTGAGATAGAGATCACCGTTCTTTAAAGGGAAGAACAGAGGAATACCCTTCCAGACACCGGGCGGCTGAGGCAGATCCATAACAAGGTGAGAAAGTCCGGAAATAATCAGGAGAACAAAAAGATCGATGCGTAGAGCTCTTTTCGCATCAGAGTATACACCAGTTTTACAATAATTCTTTATTTTACGGGTTTCTAAAAACAATATCATGAATATAAGAGATGTAGAAAGAACAAAGAATACTGAATGAGTAATCCCTCTATGACCGACAAAGATATCTGTTGATGAATAAACACCACGGAACGCATCAGCATCGGGAAGCATTGCAAATATTCCGCAGATAATAATCACAGGAAAAAATGCTAATCTTCTCACAGATAATATTCCGCAAAGTGAAGAATACATTGCTCCAATGGAAAAACCTGTCATGAGATGATCCGGAGGAGTCATAGAGAACCTCTGCTATTATATAATTGATCTCTCAAACTGCTGCATAAATAATTTTCGTAAAGAATAAAATACTCTCTGCGCCGGAACTTTAGTTGTGAACGATTGAATTATTAATTAATTTGTCAATTCGAAGAAGCGATAGCGAATGAGGCCGGCTTTTTTAAACATCCTGTTTAATGCCGGCAGGCAAACATCCTGTTTGCTCAAATCTGATTTTTGCAGTAAATTTAAGATTTCTCACAGACGTTCGAAATGACAAGTGCTGATTAAACATTGAATTGAAACTATTTAAAACTTATAGTTCCGGTATAGATTTTTATACGATATTGCCTCAAGAAGATGCTCTCTCTTTAAATCCTGCTCTCCCGCAAGATCTGCAATTGTTCTGCTGACTTTAAGAATTTTAAAAAAAGTTCGTGCAGATATATGAAGTTTTTTTACTGCATTCTCAAAGAATATTTCATCGTCACTGCTTATTTTACAGAAACGCCGGATATCTTTATTTCCCATTCTTGAATTAAAACATACAGTTGAGTCTTTAAATCTCATTTTCTGAATATCAACTGCAGTCATAACCCTTGCCTTAATACTCTCCGAAGTTTCGTTTTTACCGTAATCCAGCAGATCCTTGTATGGAACACGGTTTACAAGTACTTCAATATCTATCCTGTCAACAACCGGTCCCGCAATCTTATGATAATATCTTCCGATCTTAGCGGCTGGACAGCTGCATTCAATATCGCTATCAAAGAGATATCCGCACTGACATTTCCTGACCGCATTCCCCAATTCTGGCTCTCAATGCCTCAATTTCAGCAATAATCCGCCCTTCACCGAAACTACGTAGGGCGGCATTTGCAGAGAATTGATTCATTTCGAGTTGAGAAAATTTGCAACTTACAAACGACATAGCACGCATGTAGGTCTTAAAAATTCGGTGACAGCCCTCACTTGGCTGCGAAGTAATTCCATTTTTACTCCAACGTCCCCGAGCCCAAACATTGCGTTTACCATTCAATGCCCTCGCACTGTGATTGATGGCTCTGTAGTTTTCATTAAGCCTTGCAAAATATGGGAAGCCTTCATCACTCATATGCGGTGCGTTAGGTGGTAAGAACTCAAGAATTGGTTCAATAGTTTCTTGTCGTTGATTAGACACTGACGTGAAGATAGTTAAGCCCCGACCCTTTAGCGTTAAAGTATGAACAAGGGTTCCGACCTGCGCATATCCTTTCTCGATTGCAACTTCTGGGGTTAAGTATATTGATGATGTCTGACCATTGTGCTTGTGCCTTGACCTGTGACCATTTGCACGTTTGGAGACACTGAAGAGTGCCATTGTATCTGAATAAACCACGGATTTTCCTTTTATTTCCGCTGTAATATCAACATCCTTATGTGGAAGCCTGTAGTCGGCATCGAAGTCTTTCCTAATCTCTGCAACCATTATTTCTTTTACTGCTGGAATCAAATCACTGCAAAATATTTGAAGTCTGCGTTTCAATGTTGTAGCGGTGCTGCGTCCGACACCAAGTTTCCGTTGTATGTGAGTTGATGTCAAAGGCTGGGGATGAAGTAGTAGCGCCTCTCTGTATAAAAAACCGAAAACCCACAAACTTAATTTCATGTGATGACAAGGTGTATAACTTGTTAAGCTCACATGAGTCTTGCAGCCCGGCTTTGCACATATTAGTTCTTGTTCCCTGGTTGTAATTGTTTTGAAATCGGTGCCACCGCATTTCGGACACTGTTTCGGATAAAAACGAGCCAAGAGACTGCGTGTATAATTAGTAAAGTATTCCTGATTTATTTCTGGGTGTTTTTGATTGAAAACAGTTTTTGAATCCGGTTTTAAAGTTGTTTGGGCTTGTATTGGTTGTCGGTGCGTTTTTGGGGTCGAATTGCCAGCCGCCGGTTTCGGGTTTTGAGGCGGGTGGCTATTCGAGACTAAGAATATTGTCTCGGCTTTGCTTGAAATTGCCTCAAAATTTGGTGATTTTGCCTGTTTTTGGACCTTTTCTCTTAAAACCTCTATTTTCATGATTTTAACCCCCTTGCTCTAAAGTCAGAATACTACACGCATGTGCCGCATTTCAAGCAAAAAAAATTTGTGGTTGATTTCATGGGGCAATTCTTCTAAAAATATATAATATCACCAATTATTATAAAGACGTAGAAACATGTATCCCTTATAAAATAGCCGATAATCCGTTTGAAAAGGATGCTATAATATGCCTAAGTCATTGAGTCATCATCTTAATCTGAATCCAACTCAATTAAAATCATTAGGGGTATTCGACCCCATACTTAACTTTGATACACGATTATTTATAAATATTTCTTTGCTCCAAGAAACTAACGTCATTGAATTAAAACATTCTTATGATAGAATTCAAAAACTTTTCCAAGACGTACTCTTACTTCTCGACACTTCAAAAAAAAGAAATGATGTTTTCTGGAAAAATGCTGTAAAAAGATTTTCCTTTCATGAAGTTGGCAGTCTATGTATCGGTTATTCCGCCAAAGGGACACATGGCAGCGGTATAGGGGAAAAATATAGAGAGCAGTTATTAAATACTGGGAAGCTGTTAATTGAAGCCGGAATTAAAGACCCAGTAATTTTTGAGCTTGCCGGTTTAATTGAAGAAGGTATAGGCCCAGACAGATTGAGTGACATGGTCGCCAATATAATAATTGAGGACTTAATTAAATACACAATAAGAATAAATAAAGAGATATCCATAACCAAAGATGTATTCCCACAGTATCAATTCTCTAAGGGGTTATTTATAAATCCTTACAACGACAAACCAGTTATTTTAATGCCGATTGAAATTTTACATGAGCTGCCTGTTGCAACAGGATGGAATGATATTGATAGTGTCTGTAATTTTAATAATCAATTACGAGATGAAATAAATAGAATTATTGGTGACACTTGGAAAGATTATTCCATCTCTCAAAAGAAAAATGCATTAAAAAAAATTATACTTAGAAACCCTGACATTCTTCAACAAATAATAGGTAACTATAAAAAATCGACTATAGAAAAATACGATTTTGAAAATGACCCATCAGGAGAATACTCATGGTATGACACCTCCCATAATTTTGCTTATAAATTTCCTCTATCTTTGTTCTTATCTAAAAAACCAAGTTTCGATGATGTTTATAAAGTTGTAATCCAGATATGCAATAAATTTAAAGAGCTTATAGAACACAACGGTCTCTTTAAGAATTTATACTATAAGGACAAACCTTTACCTGAGCAATATACGCAAAGACTCTTTTTTTCAATAGCAGATATATATTGTGAAAATAATAATATAGGTTTGAGTCCTGAAACAAATTCAGGAAGAGGCTCGGTCGATTTTAAATTTAGCATCGGTTATAAGATTAGAATTCTTGTTGAAATAAAACTCACAACGAATCCACAATTAGTTCATGGATATACAAAGCAGATTAAAGAATACGAGAAGGCTGAAAAAACTAATAAGTCCATCTATCTTATAATAGACAATGGTGGCCCTCAAAAGAGAATAGATGAATTATTCAATGTTAAAAATAACCTTGAGGTGAAAGATGCACCTGAAATAATTTTTGTCGATGGAAATGTAAAGAAAAGCGCCAGCAACTATTAACGTATAATTCCATTCTGTACACCAAATCTGTTGAAGGTTTTTAAAAAAATGGATAAAATCACGAAAGAACACAGAAGCTGGAATATGAGCCGTATAAAGGGGAGAAATACAAAACCTGAAATAATTGTTCGGTCTTTACTACACCAAATGGGGTATCGATTCAGGTTAAACGGAAAAGTTTCTAAAAAGTATCACCCGAAAGGTGTGCTACCAGGTAAACCTGACATAGTATTGGCAAAATTTAAAACAGTCATATTTGTAAACGGATGCTTTTGGCATATGCATGAAGGGTGTAAAAATGCAACTATACCCAAAACAAATACAGATTTTTGGGATAAAAAATTGTCAAAAAATATAGAGAATGATAATAAAAATCATGACCTCTTAAAGAGTAGTGGCTGGGAAGTAATAATAGTTTGGGAATGTGAACTAAAGACAAGCGATTTGGATTTGTTAAAAATTAGGTTTAAAAAAGAGATATCGGCTTAATAAGAACCAAAATAATTATCAGCTTACTTCTACTTAAATTACCATTTTCGTAATTTTTCAATGACACCCCCGAGGCGCCATTGAAAAAAGTAATCTCCGTATCTTACTTGACAAAGTGAAATCAAAAGCCTTTTTGTAAATAAATTTTAGCGGGAAAATAAATTTGATGAATACGGATATAATTCCAATGATTGTCGAAGTTCCTCTTGAAGAGCAAGAGAAATTTGATAGTTTGATAAATGATTATAGAAAAAAATACATACGAAGTTCGCAGGAAATTGTTGACTTGGTATTTGAACAAAACCCAAGATATATTGCCGAAATAAGAGCAAAAAAAGTCAGTAACTCTATTCATGTTTTAAGAGAAATGGGTTGGCAAGAATTCTTAAAAGATGAAGTCAAATTTAATGCGCTTTTGATGAAAGACTTGCATAAACTGCTAAAAACACCAGAACAAATTCTTAATGCTCTGCTGGATAATAATATTTCAGAAAAACAAGGAATTGAGCTTATCACTACAATCAAAGAAATTTGTGGCGAATATGCCGGTCTTGTATTCCCCTATATTTACAGACTGTCGCTGAGCAATACTCAATCACGACGTTCAAGAGCAGGCAAAACTTTTGAATCAATTATATATAAGATATATGAATACTTAAATTATCCTTATGATTCTCAAAGCAAAGTTGGTCGAAAAATATTTTCTGAGCTTGGATTAGGCAAAAAAGTCGATTCCATTTTGCCAAATATAGACTGTTTTGAGAAAAGACGAAACAAGACTATAATTGGAACGATGAAAACAAGTCTTAGAGAACGTTGGCAAGAAGTCGCTGAAGAAATAGAAAGAACCAAAATTCCGGAAATCCATTTACTAACCGTTGATGAAGAAATTTCTTTTAGTAAAGCTCAAGAAATGTCTAAACATAATATAATTATAGTTACGTATGATTGGATAGCAAATTCGGATAGTTTAGCAAAACTAAAAAATATAATAAGCTTCGAGCAATATCTGTTTGATGAAATTCCAAATATTTTAAGTTTCTGGAAAGATGATGAAAAGTAAAATTAAAATTATAGATTTGTTCGCTGGTATCGGTGGAATAAGATTGGGTTTTGAAAAGGCAGGAAATGGTAACATCGAATGTGTTTTTACAAGTGAGTGGGATAAATTTGCTGTACAAACATATCAAGCTAATTTTAATTGTGAAAAAGTATATGGAGATATAACAAAAGTTGAATTAAAAGATATTCCAAATCATGATATTTTGTTAGCAGGTTTTCCATGTCAGCCCTTTTCACAGGCCGGTTTGAAAAAAGGATTTTCTGATACCAGAGGAACATTGTTTTTTAATATTGAACAAATCCTTGTTAATAAACAACCCAAAGCATTTTTATTGGAAAATGTTAAGCAATTGAAAGGTCACGATAATGGACAAACTCTTGAAGTTATTGTTGAGCATCTAAAACAAGCAGGCTACTCAAATCTTCACGTTAAAGTATTAAAAGCAAGAGATTTTGGTTTACCACAAAACAGGGAACGAATATATATAGTAGGTTTTAAAAATAATAAAATAAAATTTGAGTTTCCACAACCATTAAACATCAAAACCAAAGTTGGAGATATACTTGAAAGAAAAGTTGATGATAAATATACAATTTCTGATAAGTTGTGGGAAGGTCATCAAAGAAGAAAAATAAAAAACAAAGAAGATGGCAAAGGTTTTGGATTTGGGTTGTTTAATGAAAGTTCTGAATATACAAATACTATATCAGCAAGATATTATAAAGACGGTAGTGAAATTTTAATTGAACAAAAAGATAAAAACCCCAGAAAGTTAACACCAAGAGAAGCAGCCCTTTTACAAGGTTTCCCAAAAACATTTAAAATACCTGTATCAGACAATCAAGCTTATAAACAATTTGGAAATAGTGTTGCAGTTAATGTGGTTGAAGCAATCGCTAAAAATATCCTATTACACTTTTAAGAAGTTATTTATAATATTGTATCATATAAGTTTTATATTCCAGCCAGGAGCAACTGAATGTCATATGAACGTGCATACACGAAAGAAGACCTTGCTATAGACATCTTTCTTCCCAAAACTGCAAAAGATATGGTAGAGACAGCCCTAAATTCAGGCAAACCTGTAACCATAGTGCATTCTTCATTTAAAGATGAATGTTCTGATTATTCTGAAGTGGTTATTGACGGCAAGGTCGTACATCACCAAAAAGGATATTAAAAATAGACTGGTAGTATTGCAGCATCTTTGTAATCAGATATTTTATATAATGGGGAATATTTATCTATTTCTTTTATTCTGTCTTCAGTATCACTTCGATTTGCATTTATAACATTTATTTTGCATTTTTCTGGGTCGTTCTCATAGGCATAAGTTAATAAATTATATTTCAGACAATTTTTTCTTATCCACCAACTTAGTATTTCAACAGTTTCCCTATAGTCAGCATAATTACAATACCGTATATCTGAAATTACAATATTCTTCTCTCCTTTTTTTATTTCAGAAATAATTTCTGGATAATGATTGCTATAAGTAAAACCGCCCTTATTAAGTACGGCTCCACCTTGTACATCATCACGAACAAAATAATCATCACAGTGATATTTGTTTTGAATCATGTTTGTTTTGCCAGAACCAGGAAGTCCAATAATCATAATCAATTCTTTCATTTTTCACACTGAATCCTTAATAATAAATTGCATCCTCATACTCGGATGGGATATCTTCAAAATCTTTCCACCGAAACCATCCATCAAAACCGAGATTTTTGGCAAGATAATCAGTAACCTCAATTCCATTAGAAAGAGAGTCTTCCTTTTTCATAATTGCTTCAACATCACTGAATATTTTCACCGCCTTTTGGAAGAAAGTCGCTGATTTCATCATACTCAAGGCATTTGATTTCACGACATCACTCAATGACCTCAAGAAAAAGTAATTCATAATGCTGGACCCATCATAAATCAGGGGCGGTGCCATTTTTTTTATTTCCGGTTTCATAGCCGCAGATATGTCATTGCTCTGTTTCATAAGAGCCTGGTTTTGAGTCAACCTTAGTTCGGGATAATTTTCATACATCCATTTCTCAATTCTGACATCTTCAGGCACACTTGTCAATTGCGTAACGATTCCGTTAATCCAAAGCGGAAAGACTTTGGCTTTTACATCGGCAGGGTAATTAACTGTACTATTTCGTTCTAAATCAGCTAAGGCCCGGCTCATGGTGTCATCATCAGAATATGCCATTAACCTATTGTTTTGTTCTTTATACATGCGTATAAAGTGACCGCATTCATGAGCTATGATATAATTTATGATGTCGTCATGCATAGCCTTGTAATATATGATATGGCTCGGCATTCTTGTCCTTGCCAGTTTCGCAATGGCATAGGTATTGAGCTTATTGTTTTCACGGAACTCAATATCTTTTCCGGTTATTGCTCGAACTTCTTCAATAATTTTACGGGTATCACTTAACAGTTCAATAGCCATTTTTCACATCATCCCATTTTCTACTAATTTCAGTGCTTGTTCGTACTCAAGAATTAGGTCTATTCCTACACTTAGATTGGGTTCAAATATTTTAAACCCGGCATACATGTAACAGATACAGCATAGACCCGATATTTCTTTTCCATCTAAAGCAAACACTTTATACTTTTTCTCGGGGTTGTTGATATCAAGCCCGTTTTGACCTATTGCTGCGATTTCAAATGCTATCTTCTTTATTCCATCTATATCAAGTTGGTTATACTTATTTATTGCAGATACAAGATACATGACTGCATCAACTCTAAAGCCATCTCCCTTTAAAGTATGAGCTGCAATTTTAGACAGATACGTTTTCGCTGGTTCTTTTGCATCTTCAGAGATAGGTAGCGCCATCACCTGATAGAAATGGTCCTGAGCTTTATCGAATTCTTTTCTTTCATAAAAGATTATACCCAATCCTAAAATGGATTTATAATCTTTTGAGCTTAATGCAAGAATTGCATTAAATAGTTTCTCCGCTTTTTCATTATCTCCTATATTAGCAAGGATGCCGCTCAAGTTCCTTAATGCGTAAATGTTCGTGGGGTCTATCTCAACTGCTTCCTCTAAAACCTCTTTTGCCTTCTCAATACTGTGATTGAGATAAAATGAGTATCCCAGACCTGCCAAGATGTTCCCGTTCTTTGGGAAGTGTTTTAAATAGTACTCAAAGGTCTTAATTGCTTTCAAGGGCTCATTTATACTGTTATAAGCCAAGGCAACATTATATAACGCCATCTCATTATTGGGATTGTCGGAAAGGACTGCTTCCAAGATTTCTATGCCCCGTTCATACTCCATTTCATTAAGGAGTCTAATTGCAAGGTCTAAGTCTTCATTCATATATATGTTTTTCTCCACATTCTTCTGTTTGTTTATAATTTCTCAGCAATTACAACTGAATTAACCAAATCTTATTACGATTATTCTGTCAAGATTTACTTAAGCCCACAATTTTGGTAAATATCTGAGAGCCTGCAGCCATCATACCCTTGTTATTCATTACATTCCTGACAAAACCCAAAAAGGAGTCCAAAACGTGCTATATAGAGAACAGAAGCAAATACTTTTAAAAGGGAGATAAATATGATAAAAGACTGCATTTTCTATTCAACAAACATCCCGAATGATTTGAGGGAAACACTCCGAGATTGTCCTATAGCACTTACAGGAGGATTAAGCTGCAACTATGTTAATGGGAGGTACATAAATATTACTATTATTTCTGATTTTAATACTCAGAAATTGGATGAAAACCATAGTCTCATCGGTATCATAGGTAGAATAAATCCTGTAAATTTATTTGAGCTCGCATTATGCTTAAATCTTTATAATGATTTACTTTTACATAAAATTGGTCGTAAAATGACAACATTGGAAGCAAGTGATTTACATGAAGTCTTTAATGAAAAGTTTAAAGTCATAGATAAATATAAAGTAATGAGCCCGCTTCTTATGGATTCACGGGGCTGGATTGTCTGGAGATTCCAGCTCTTTAATATCTTATCTATAGTTGTAGATTCACCCGAAAAAATAAACACTTACATCAAAGGTCTGAATTCAAAAAAGGCTGAAGTCATCGAAGAATTACAGAATTTAAAGATTGGTAATTTCTGCATATATGATTCAATTAAGGAACTGACCCCACCGACTTCATCCCTGACTTATGGACACCCGAATCTGCGGGATTCTTTAATTATAAACACAGAACTAAAATTATTTTAATATAGGAGATTAGAAATGAATTATTCGGAATACGATGAGTACTTTAAAGAAAAAGGAATTATTAACTACGAGAGAGACGGAGCGATGAATGAAAAGTTGTGGGAGTCTGCACCGATTAAAATTCTTTATGTACTGAAAGAAACAGCAGGTTATGATAAATGCCCAGCTTTTAATCTAAAAGATGAAATTCCTTTATGGTTAAAAAAAGCTGTACCTACTTATACAAAAATAGCAAAACTTTCACTTGTTTTACTAAAATCTTTTGAAAGAAAATCATCATTAACAAAAGAAGAATGCAAAAGTTTAGGAAAAAATCCTACTGCTTTATTTGAAGCATTGGAGCACTGTGCTGTTATAAATATAAAAAAAACATCCGGAAAATCAAAGTCTTGGGATACAGTAATTCGTGATAATTTCAATAAGAATGCCGATTTTCTTCAAAAACAAATTGATAACTTAAAACCGAATATTGTTATTGCCGGTTCTTCAGTCTGCTGGGAATGTTTGTCCAATAACAAGAATGGATTGTTTAAGGACGTTGTTAATAAAAAACTAAATAAACACGATTGTAAAAAGTTTGGAGACATAGTTTTTTATCACGCTAATCATCCTTCTGCTTGGACTTCCGGAGGATTTAAAGTTGTAGATATCCATAAACAAATTTATGATACTTGGAAATAAAACTAAGACAAAACAATAATGAGACCACTCTCAAAAATGTGGTTTCATTATCAAAATTATCTGATAACTTCACATTCTCACATAACAACTGCCGATAAATGTGATAAGTAACTCTTTAAAACACTACAGAACTTCGTTTAGTGGGTTCTTCAATTATATAGGAATGTTTACAAACTTTACATTCAAAATAATGCCCACCTCTTTTAGGCTTTTGTGAGGTTAGATGTATGAGGCTTTCACTATGCTCTTTACATGTGGGGCAGTAGGGCTGATTCTTCTCTGCATCTTCTGTGCTGTAATAGAATCCATATTTGAATCTCTTATCATCAAATACTATACTTTTTTTAATATCAAGTTGCTTTTGCAGTTCTGCTATTTTATCTGTATATTGTATTGATTCAGTTTTGAGTGTTGCACATTCTACTTTTATATCTGCTATTTCTGATAACAAGTTCGAGACCAATACTTTAATTTCTAAATCCTGAATAGTATCAGACCATTTCTTTAATTGATTGGCTATTCCTACCGCCGTATTTATTGATGTAAATATATCCATTTCTATTTTACCTCTGTTTGATTATATATATGTGCTTTATTTTGTCAATGTCTGGAACAAAATTTATTTAACTGAGTATTGTTAAATCAGTTAGCCCACAACCCGAGCTTTTTATTCCGGGCATTTTGGTATGATTTCAAAAACCGGTCTTTGTATTTAACGTTGGGTGCGATTGTCAATGGCGCAGCATATCCGTTACCAATTATTACATCATTAAGCATTCTGCCATCACCGAGATAAACATAAGCCAAGAGCCTTCCATACCTATCACGCCTTTCCACATCATATTTCAGTGTTACTTCATTACCTTTATGCAAAACAGACTTCACAAATGTTGTGGCTTTCTTCCCCTGAGATATGATAGTTTCAATATCAGCTCCGGAACGGTTGGAATCTCTTAATGTTTTGTCATTAACTCTACTCTCTGGCGTATCTATTCCTATCAGACGAACTTTTTCTTTAACTCCATTAAGTTTAACAGCAATGGTGTCCCCATCACTTACATATTGCACTGTTGCCTTATCACCGGCAAAGACAGGTGATGATATGAGCAGGAATATTGTTAATAATGATATGGATGTAAAGCCTTTCATTTTTGCTGACCTTTATTCTTGATTTAATCTTTTTTCTCATGAGCGAGTCTAAGTTGTCAACAATCTCTAATTATATTTTATCCCGGTAGTTCTACCAATATCAGCAATCTGCCCTGACTCGATTATCTCGTAAACAAATTCATCAAAACCAAGCGCCGTCACAAAAGCCATAAAATTTAATACATTTATTTCTTTTCCTTTTCACCGGAATATTTGTACACTTTCATGCCGGGTTTGATATCTTTCAGATTCCCTGAAACAAGCCCGCATTTTGTGACGGTCATCATGGGGAACGTAGAGCGCAAAATGATGATGCTGTCGCCTGAATAGAGACAGAGCTTTTCGCCTATGCTCACCTTCTCGGCAATAGCACTCCCTTCTACCAAAATCTCGCTCGGTGCAACTTTGCTCACAGTTCCCACGAATAGCCCAGCCTGTTCCATGGATTTTTCCTGTACGACATCAGATAAGGGTTTGCGCAAAATACCCCATTTGCCGTTTAGTTTAACGTGAGCAAGCCCTTCGTGAAAGTCCTTTGCCTCATCAAATTGCGGTTCTATAACCTCCTTACCTTCTTTGTTGATGTAGCCCCATGTATATTTATTCACAATAATTTCATCTTCATTCACACTAACCCAAACCTTAACCCGAGCAAGCCCTTCGTGAAAGTCCCCTGCCTCTTTAAATTGCGGATTTATAACCTCCTTGCCTTCTTTGTTGATGTATCCCCATCCATCATTCACCATAACCCGAGCAAGCCTTTCGCTAAATTCCTTTGCTTCATCAAATTGTGGTTCTATAAACATCTGGCCCTCTTTGTTGATGTATCCCCATTTATCATTAGCCTTAACCAGAGCAAGCCCTTCGTGAAAATCCCCTGCAACATCAAATTGCGGTTCTATAACCACTTTGCCTTCTTTATTGATGTATCCCAATCCATCATTCACCTTAACCAGAGCAAACCCTTCGTGAAAATCCCTTGCATCATCAAAATGTGGCTCTATAACCACCTTGCCTTCTTTATTGGTGTATCCCCATCCATCATTCATCTCAACCCGAGCAAGCCCTTCATGAAATCCCCATGCATCATCAAATTGCGACTCTATAACCACCTCGCCTTCTTTGTTGATGTATCCCCATTTATCATTCGCCTTAACCGGAGCAAGCCCTTCGTAAAAATCCCTTGCCTCATCAAATTGCGGTTCTATAACCACCTCGAACATTATGTTGATGTATCCCCATTTATCATTCACCCGAACCAGAGCAAGCCCTTCGTAAAAATCCCTTACAACATAAAATTGAGGCCCTATAACCACCTTACTTTCATTGTTGATATATCCCCATCCATCACCCACTCTAACCGAAGCAAACCTTTCGCTACTACTAGACTCTAATACTTGTTGAATTCGCTCATCAAACCATGTAATCTCCAGTTTCGTTTGCGCAACGGGCTGCACCTCACTCCCTTCCTCATCATAGCAAACACCCTGACCTTCTTTTTTGCCATTTTTCCACTGACCAACATACTTACTTCCGTCAGCCATTATCATAGTTCCTTGACCTTCATAATTGTCATTTTTCCACTGACCTATATACTTTTGACCATCAGGCCATGACATTGTTCCTTGACCTTCATATTTATCATCTTTAAACTGACCTACGTACTTTTGACCAGAAGGCAATGTAAAAGTCCCTTGACCTTCATATTGACCATCTTTAAACTGACCTACGTTCTTTTGACCAGAAGGTAATGTAAAAGTCCCTTGACCTTCATATTGGCCATCTTTGAACTGACCAACATACTCTTGACCATCAGCGTATGTCATAGTACCTTTGCCATCAGTGCAATTGCCTTCGATGCATGTGCCATCATTGTCTTCATTATCATCTAGTGCAAATGCAGTGACAGAACATAATGCTATTAAAGACAGGATGAATAATAATTTTTTCATGATTGGCACTCCGAGGATTAGAATAATTAAATTAAACAATATAGTAGTATTTTGTAAAGCACTATATCATAGCGAGAACTGGATTTTGTCACAGTGGGGGATTAACCCCGAAAAGATTGATTCGGAGGACTATCACAAATTTAATTTATGACACCGTTGCCTTCACTTACAGCAAAAATTGCTGATAACTCTGCGAAAAAAAATTTGGAGTTGTTTTCCTTAATGTAAGGAATGAGAGTGTCGCGAGGGCATAATGTTGCCATCTCTTCTTTTGTGAAATTCTTTTTAAAATAAGCGATAGCAGCAAGCACCTTCTTTTTTCGTTTAGGCTCGATGTCGTAAATCATAATTGAAGTTGTCATATCAAGTCCTTCCTTTTATATTACAAAAACAATATAATGACAAATGTTTTTAAAAAAAAGAGGAAACTAAGAATGCAAATGTTACCACTCCTGTGGTATCGAGTTCTACTTATATTTAATCCCGGCTGCCTTTGCAATTTCTTTTATCCAGCCATTCTCAATCACTTCCTGAACAAACTCTTCAAAACCAAGTGAAGACCCTCTTGCAGATAGGTAAAGTGTATCCCTTGTAATGTTTGTAGCCCAGTATCCTCCAAGTCTGGTGTTTCCGGGATGGCTGGATTGAATTTGAAGAACATAGAAGAGCCCAGTTTTGGTTATGCCAAATCTGCCATAGCCTTCATACTCGGCGGGCAAGTGCTCGAACTTATTAATGTCTGGTAAGCGCCGAATTTCAACTTTCATCTTGATACCCTTTCATTATTTGACCTCCACTTTATGAAGTCATAGCATAAAGAAAATTTCATTCCAATCCAGAAGCTATCCTTAGATTTTCAAACCAATCATTTCCACGAAGTTCATTTATGAACAACTCAAAGTATTTGGCTTTTCCCTTCGGCCAAAGATATAATGTATTTTTTTCCTTGTTTGAAGCCCAATATCCACCTATTTCAATATTTTTAAAAAATGGATTTTCAATAGGCATAATAAAATGAACTCCGGATTTTGTTCTACCAAATTTTCCACCGGTGTTGCATTCGTTGGGTAATTGTTCATATGAATTTATATCCTGGAATTCAATTATCTCAACCTTCATAAAAACCTCTTATATTATATTGTACCGGTATACATTATAAAACTCTGTATTCAGGATATGGATTGCTTATACGTGAATAATAGTTGACAATTTGCAACTATTATTCATCATACTTTATGACGAAAAAGGAATTTCATGAACTTAAATCCTATTTATCAATGAGGCAGGCAGCCGAAGAACTGGGATTTTCAAAAGAAGGTATTCGGAAATTAATTTTATCAGAGGAGCTCGCGCCGGTCAGTCAAGTTGATGGTTTTCATTTAATACATATAGAAGCAATAAAGGAGTTTAAAAAAAAGCGAAAGGAACAGAAAACAAGAGATAAGCGTTTTAAAGAGATATAGTATTCTTGGAGTTGTCAATATGACAGCTTTTTTAATAAGCAAATAGTTGTCTATATGCAACTAAATTAAAGATATAGAGAGGAGGTCTCCACATGTCAGTCATAGTAAAAACAAGCACTGATAAACTTACAGATAAGAAGCTTATGAAGATGCTTAATTTCGATTCCAGGTTGAAAAGCGAGGCAACCCTATATACGTACTCAAAGCTTATTATGAAGTTTATACGCTGGATTGATAATAATAATATTCCAAGACAAGCGGTTAATAAACTTGTTATCATAAAATACATGGAAGGGCTCAAAAATCTTAAGTATAAGAATACAAGTATCAATAATAACCTGAAAGCAGTTAAACGTTTCTATAGGATGCTGCAATCAAAAGACCCGGACCTTATCAATCCGGTCGAAGGCATAGAATATTATAAAGAACCAAAGCTTACAGCCAAACATAAATGGCTTAATGAAGACCAACTCCGAGAGATATATTCTATACTTAAACAGGATACATCAGAACGTGGTCTCAGGAATTATGCTATCTTTCATGTTTTGGTTATGACTGGACTCCGGGCATCTGAACTTTGTTGTCTTACTCTTTCTGATATAATTTATCAAGAGGGAAAACCTGTGGAGATAAAAGTGCTGGGGAAGGGTGATAAAGAACGACTTGTTGAGTTCGATGATTTCGTTTTTGGACCTGTAAAAGCTTATCACAAAATAGGATGTTTGAGCGAAGGTAGTCATTTTTTCTATACTATCCCAACAAATGGTTTGCAATCAAGGAGACCAATGAATCGGTACGATATCAGATATACTGTGAAATGTATTGGTGAAAAAATTGGAGTTGAACTGACCACGCATTTTTTACGTCACACCTATGCCAGTCATGCATTGAAGCGTGGAGCTTCTCTTGTTGCTATTAAGAACAGGCTCGGACACTCAAATATAAATGTAACGGAGCAATACTATATAATTGACGAAGACCGATGCCTGGACTACTTGAAATTTGATTTTTTACTGTAAACCTTTCTTTAAATTACATCAGAAATGTTTTCATTAAAAAAGACTTGCATTGTTGCCATATAAAGTATTCACTAAAAAACTCGAAGTTTCATAAATGGAGTTATACATGACCAACGAAGAAATCTATTATGCAGTTATTATATTTTTGATATTATTTATTCCAGTTCTAATTTTTAGATTGGTCTTTGCAAGGAAATGTAATAGTTGTAAAAAGTATCGCGCTATGAAAGAAACAAATAAAGAACTCATCGAAGAAAAACCTACAACTATTATTAAAGAATTGAAGGAAAGAGATGGTGAAGGTAAAATTATCAAAACAAAAGAGATAGCCATACCAGGAACGAAATATATATATCGACATCATCAGGAATGCAAGTTTTGTGGTTATACAACGAGTTTCTTGAAAACAATAACCAAGGCAGATTAAAAAGAAGTCCTTAATCTACTCATATGCATAATCACCATTTTCTTTAACAAATGCTCGAGCTATTGATTTTGCTTTTTCAGTTTCTCCGGATTCATCAAAATATTTATACGCTTGGCTTATAAAGGTATAAATTCCCCTTCCGCCAGCGTAATATGTGCCATATTCAGTTGTTATATTATTTCTATTAAAATGTTCGCTGAGTTCACGCCCAGACATAACTTTTTTTTCTGCTGTTAAAAATTTACTAAGTTTATAAATGTACTCTCTTTTTTCCGACATATCAAATACTTGTGATTCTGATATAAATGCTGACTCGTAAGACTCAGGCAATATTGTAAAAATTTGTTTTTGCTTGATATGTTTTATAATTTTAGTTATAAATTTTTTAAATCCAAAATTTATTGCAATCCATCTTGGATGAGCGACCCAAAAAATATGTGTGTTGGTGTCAGGTTTATTGTAATATAAAAGATGGTCCCCGAGCTTTTCAGGTTCTTTGATATCACCAACATCAGTCAGCCACTCTTCTTTTTCATTCCAATTCATTACAATAATAATATTAGGTTTCAGAAACGATATCACAGGCTCAGGAGTATCAAATATTTTGCTTGCTTCCTTAACTTTTAACCAGTTTTCAAATTGAACTTCAGCTTCTTCAGCAGAAACCTCAAATCTTTCAATTGAATTTGTATTACCCCATATTATACTTTTAAGAATTTTAACATGCTGAGGCGTTGAGATTAAATCTTCTACTGAATGAATATTATAAAAGCCGCATAAAAATTGTAGAACAAAATCAAAAAAAGTAGTTTTGAAATTATTCCTGAAGTAATAGTAATGATTGAGGTCATCAATTTCGTTTTTCCCTCTATGTAATGCGTGTATGGAACCCTTCTTCCCAGCTTTAATAAAATCGGACAACTCTCCCCAGCCGTTTGTTTCAATACCATAAAAAGCTAATTTATATTTCGCAGTCTGATATTCTTCTCCAATACAAGGAAGATGCGGTTCGGGAATCCCTTCTACATTTATCCCTTCAATACTTTTTAGAAATTTCTTTATAGTACCGTGGTATGCTTGATTAAATCCGTTAATGTCCATTCATCGGGCTCCATGGCAGAAATTAGAATAACAACGATATCCATTTTTGTAATAATATTTTATACTATCATAACAAGAAAAACAAGACTTTTATTCAGTAGATTACGTTATAAAGGGTTAAAAGAAAAGATGTAACACAGGAAGAGAGTAATACGTTAAAATTAAATCATTCACATTTAAGTCCTTGTATAAACATTTTCCTCTAATTGAATTTCTTCAGTAATTTCTGAATAAATATTCATTATCAAATAAGTTTTAATAAAAAATTTCGCTGCTTCAATTTTCCAAACAGAACTAGTTTTTTTTATTAGAGTTTCATTGACATCAAAAAAATTTAATTCAAAGTGCCAATAGTTACATTTTGTTGGTTTATGAATTACTTTACATTTACCTATAATTTTATTTGTTTTATTAGTATTATTTTTATTCTTCAGAGGAGGCTCATACGGGAAATCTTTATCATGTAATTCATTAACTTTAAAAAATATGGGTGGATTATTTTGTAAATATTCAAATTTAATATTTACAATTGCTGGAGTACTATCACCTTCATTCCAATATGCATTATTTTTATGTTCATCAGTTAAAACTCGGTAATTGATATGATGTCTTTTAAAAATGCTTAACAAGTTGTTAGATAAACCATACATATCATGTTCATCTTCAGTATTACAAATTGCATCAATTCGAACTTCCCCCATATTATCAAAAGTATAATCTTTATCTTTCAATGAGCGTCTTATTAAACAGCAATTATCAGGAAGATTCTCTGTTTTGATTATTGTGTAGTTTTCTTTAGGTAATAACTCGCAAGGATATATCATATCTTCATTCAATTTTTTTCTTTTTTTAATTAAAAAAAATAAGTGTTTATTTATTTTGCACATAAAGATGTTAAATAAAATCCGTCATTTAATTCACTTTTTATTATTTATCAGCTATTTTTAATGTGGATGGATATTTTAAAATTAAAACATGAGTGTTAAAATATAAAGTCTTTTGTATATTCTTGAATATCATCAATAGCATCGTGTAGAGTCCCATACCCATTGTTTAAACAAATTTTATCTTTATATATAGCAAAAAAAGTATTCTCATCTAAATCATTTGTCTTATTTAAATACACCTCAATATGTACTTTAAAAGTTTTGTTTATTAAAACTTTTAAAAATAAAGACTTGTCTTGTGTTAACTCGACAGAGATTTTTTCATAGTCCATTTCTTTAATTAGAAAAAATAATTTGGATGCCATAAAATCAGCAATAGTTTTTATATCAGTAATATAATGACCATATTTAATTTTTTCATCAGCATATAGTTTTTCTAAAGTTTGATACTTTACAGATTTTTTTGCATCATAAACTAAATTAACAATGGTAGGTTTTAAATCTGACAATTGTCTATACTTGGTTTTGGTTGAAATAAAATCTTTTAACGAATCTACCGATTGCTCCTCTTGAACTGGTGCTTGGAATAAGGACCAAGTATATGCTGTAGGTTGTTCAGAATGAACAATGAATTTTTTTACTTTCCCCAATGCACTAATTTCAGGATTATTAAAATTTAACAAATCCTCCCAACAAGGCTGGTAATAATGTGCGATATTTAAGTTCATTATATTCTCTTTTAGCTTATTATTATATTAGTATATCGGATTTAAAGTTGTTAAAAAATCTTTATTTAATAAAGAATAAAATAAACGATTTTCTTCTACATGAATTGTGTTAATCAAAGTATAAAACTCACTCGATGCAAATATAATATTAGGATTTTGAATAAATGCATCTATATCTAAAATAACACCAACATTTTCATTATTTAATTGGATTTTATCTCCAACATTTAAGGTAAAAGTTATGCCATCTTTTTCAACCTCAGAATTAAACAGCATTCTCTTAGTAATATATTCATGCATATTGGAAAAATCGAAATTAACATCAAAGTTTTTAAATATATCGTCCATATTTGGAAAAAAATTTATAAAACGAATACCAATTCTATCAATTGATAATATAAGACCGTCTTTCGATTTCAAGATGTCTAAGTCAGTTTTTATTATATTAAAAAAATCATCCCAGCCAGAATAACCATCTACACAACTAAAGCTTATGGAGCTTTTATTTATACCGACAGAAAACTTATCGTCATAAATAGTACCATCAGGAAAAAATTGTAAATTAGGATTTTGTCGTTTTTGGTCAGGAGCGATAGGTGCGTTTTTAAAATTAGGATGTTTATTTTGTAATAGATTAAAAATTATCCCAAAAATAGCCTCTTCTGGAATGGAACTTTTAAATCGAATCTCAACCACTGAATCAATTATAAAATCAGGTGTGATTTTCTTCGGTATTTTAATTTCTTTTTTCATTCTTTTAATAAATAGGTAGTGTAAAATATAGATGCGCAACTCGTTTTTTATAAATTAAACCAATATAATGTCAATACTATTTTAATTATAGTTTTGAGTATTTAGCACAAAGTGCAACATAACATACTTTATGTTGCACTTTGGCAACCTTACAATGCTATGTTTTGGGATATTTTTATCACAAAATTTTTTTGTATTAAAAAAAGAGATGGGTATAACTTGTGGTGGCGATGCTGTTGTTAAATTTGATTTGAAGCACGTATCTTTACTGCTTTTTATTTCTTTCTTTAGGGCATGACAATAATATATACTTATTCAGTTTTGGATTTAACACTGTGGCCATACTAACAATATTTTTATCGTATCCACAATGCACGGCGCCATTAACATAGTTCCGGTAGTAGTCACATTTTTTACAGTCATCTATAGTCATGAGAGAAACCAATCCAATATCTATTATTTGAAAACTACTGCAAGTTAATGGCAGATACATTCTTCAAACGTCAAGTATTTAACACTTGATTTTTTTAAAACTTAGAATCTAACATAATCCACTACCATAAACCAATAAATGGGTAAGAGGTAAAAGATGACTGAGCCAAAAGTAATCTCAAAGCATGATATGATTAAAGCAGAAATCCTTACTGCTTGTAGACATTTAGGTTATGAAGCAATTCAAGAATGTGGAGGTCGTGATTGGCGAGCTGACGTTCTTGCAATAACAGATGCTGGGGAAAAAATTGCTTTTGAAGTACAGATGAGTCCTCAATCTATAACCAAAACAATTGAAAGACAAAATAAATATATACGTGATAAAATTACAGGATGTTGGTTATTTAATGAGGCCGCTCAAATCAAAACTAAAGGAGTTAAAAATCATCATGAAGAGAATCCTTGGAATGAAAGACCAGACCTGCCACTGTTCTATGTTATGAATAATGAACCACCGTTCTCGGTTTCTCTGAGAGGTCGGCGTGTATTGCCATTGCATGATTTTCTTGAAGTATTCTTGCAAGGAAAAATAAGATTCTCACAAATAGCCAGAACAAAACCTGACCAGAATATCAAAATGGTTTTCTTTGAAATGCGGTGCTGGAAATGTGGCGAAATGAATCATATTTATTATATTGAACCAGATTTTTATACTGCGTGTAATGCGACCATATTTGCCTCCGAAACAATGTGGGGCTCAGATGATGATAAATATAGACCGGAAATAATTGACATGGCACGAGAGTTTACAAAAACAGAAGAGGGTAGACATATTAGACTTGGAGAAATAAAAAAAAGATATAGCCGTGCTGTAAATGGTTCATATAAGTCTTTTGGCTGTATAGAATGTGACAGCATCTTTGGGGATTGGTTTGTGATGGAAACACAACTTGAGGCACAGTATGACGAAGGATTAACCACCATCGAAAGAACCATTAAATTTAGTGATATAATCGAACTTGAAATTCCTCATTGGTGTTATCCAGGAGATTTGCCTTACTGTGATGAATAAAGATGATAGTCCACAGTACACACCTAATTTTGTGCTTTGTAAACCTTCATGAGCCTCTTAAGGCAGATAGTACAGTTCCTTATACCAATCAAGCCATATCTGTAGTTCGGCATCGCTTTCTTTTTCAGCAGCATTGATAAAGTCAGAATAAGTAAGAATAGAAAATTTTGGATTATGCCCAATCAGTTCCTGATATTTCAAAAGAGTATCATCAAGATAAATGTTTCCCGGATGTCTTACTACAGAAAAAAATACATGCTTATATGGTTGTCTTTCATCCTCTTCAATGCTCAAAGCCAAAAGTTGATTCCTCCACAATTGGTTCATTCCATTTCTAAAGGGGCAGGAATCAAAATGGTTATGATTTAAAAAGAATGACTGATGTTTGTCCGTTATATTCCAGTAATTATATTTATTAACATCGTGATAATAGCATTTATATTTATCTCTTAGTATGCTGGAAAAATTACATGTGCAATCGTGTTGTCCCTTTCTTCCTTTACTTTTATAGCCCCCACATGAAGTAAAATCTTTTTCAGTTAGCTTATGCTCAATAAGCCATAGACATGGCTCATCTTTATCATTGTAGTAAGCAATAGCAATATCTACATCAGTACCTGTAGCTTTATTTTTATCATTCAAGTTATTGAATGGCTCATCCCAAAATTCAACCCTAAACCCTTTATCCAGTTTATCTTTTGCAATACTTCTGAAATCCGGTTTAATATGTTTAAGTATAGAACTAACATTCTTATGTAATAATATTGGAAAAAATAAATTAACGCAAGCTGCTTGAGAACTTGCCATATGATTAAAATAGGGATGGACTTTGAAAGAAAATATTTTTAATTGATGTAGGAACGCATCTTTAGCTGCTGGGTAAAGAAGGATATATTTTCCATCAAATTTTTCTGGAAGTATAGCATCAAATACACGACCTCTATCCGTGCCCGATTCCTTAGTAATGTTTCTCCATTTCCAGTTAATCAAATTTACATATATTTCCCTTTGAAAAATATTTAATGTGGTGGGTAATTTATAGCCTATACCATCAACTGTTATTTCTTTCATAACAATATCTTTCCATTAAGCAAAATCATTTTCCAATATATTTACCATTCTTCCACATACCGGATTTATCAATAGTATCATCAGGGTTGTATAATATACCTTTTCCGTTATATTCATTATTTTTCCATTGCCCCTTATAAACACTCCCATCTTTATAACGCATCTCACCCTGACCATTCCTATAATTATTTTTCCATTGCCCTTTATATTCATCAAATTCCTGGTTATTATAATATACTTGAATGCCCTGGCCGTTTTTTTTATCATTTTCCCATTCACCTACGTATTCACCAAAAGTTGGATTGGATTCGGTACCGTTGCCATGTCGTTTTCCATTTTTCCATTCGCCGTCATAATTTTGGTTCAAAGAATCTGTAAGTTTTCCTTTACCATCGTATTTATCGTTCTTCCATTCACCTGTATATGTTTTCCAACTATTAGTCACATCATCAGAATAGGTATTTGTTCCTTGTCCATGCTTCTTATCATTAACCCATTCTCCTTCATAAGATTGTTCATCGGAGAAAGTCTGTTTTCCTTTTCCATTTCTTTTGTCATTGTTCCATTCACCGCTATAGACTTTTATAAACCCACTTTCATTCAATTGCTTATATTCACCTTGACCAAATCGTTTTCCGTCCTTAAACAGCCCCTTATATTCACTCTCATTTGAATAGGTCATTGTTCCTTCACCGTTAATACAATTGCCAGAGGTACACTCGTTGGGCTTTGAATAAGCTAAAGTTGAAATACCCATAATTAGAACAAGAAAGAGGCTTATTTTTTTCATATTATCTTCATCCCTACGCATGTTTTTTTACTATGTTTTTATTTTTTAGTTCTTTTAACACAGAAGTCAATCCATTTAAAATATATTTTTTATGACTGTTATAATTGAATACGGAATAAATGCTTATAACAATACCTGGGGACTGATTAAAAGTTGTAATATTGAGGAACATTCTATGCCCAACTATTACATCACATCCTTGCTCTTCTCGTTGGATTAACCTGAGTTTGTTTGTTAAACGTTTCATTATTAGTTGCCAATTCAAATGAAATCTTTTTTATGAAATTGGAATTTAAACATCCACAACCAGGGTCTTTCATTGAAATATTTTTATCTTTTTTAGGTCCCAAGAGTGTTAACTCAAAAGTCTCCCAATTGAACTTATAATCATATGTTGATTCAAGTGTATTGTAAAAATCGAAAAGACCATCACAAATAGTTTCGACATCTTTCCTTAAATTAAAGGAGGAATATTTTTTGAAGTCTCTATGGAAATTCAATAATAAGTATTCAAATAGAGATGCAATCATTGCTTCTCTATTATAAGGTTTTTGTTTTAATGATTCCCAAACAAACTTATATGTTTTGTTTTTTATTTTCCACCATAGCAACTGAGGCATATTTAATTCATTTTTAATTGGCATGATATATCTTACTTCTCTATTCAATTCTTTCGGAAACATATTGACCTCTTTCTTCGGTAATTAATACGATTTTTTTATTGTTAAAATGTTGGTTAATATTTTACCCAACATTTTAATTACTACACTGGATATAGAAAAAATGTGAGATGACCCTTCATTTTTTGTTTATCACAAAACCCTTTGAAATATCGTAATCAATGTATATGGGTTTTTTCCTTCCTTCCCCATAACCGTTGTCATATAAATCTTTTGCCATAGCAAGTTTGAATAAATCAGGTTTATCTCCATCAAGCTTATACTTACTAAGTATTGTACCCCAAATATACCCATGGAAAAACTGTTTACGTATTTTCCCAGCAGAACATAGCCGAGCCATATCGACGATTATTTTTTTGTCGATTTCGTTCATTTCTTGTGATTCATTTGCCAAGATTCTACTCCTGGCTTTACGAAGCTCCTTAATCATAAATATTCGTAGTCGAGCCAAATCACTTGGATTTGACGGTCCTCGATAGTAATACTCATTTGTTTCCATAATACACTCCTATTTTTTAACTATCTTAGTATATCGGAGAAGAGGCAAAAAAGGACTCAACTTTTTTTGAAGATTAAAAAAAAGTTCTAATTTTTTTCATCAAGGTTGCCGACAGTGAGGATTCTTTCCGTATTAGCTTTAGTGACACAGTGACCGTTTTAAACGATAAATTAGATATTATTTAGAATTATAATTTTTTTTTGATTATCCATCACCAATTCATACACAAATTTTTTCAATTTCTTCCCAATCAAGAATAGCAACTTGAAAATAAACCAATAGTTTCGCATCAAACTTTTAATACCTCCAAACCGAGGCTAAAATTTTTGTAAATCCTATCCGGGGAATATTATACCATTATAGCCGAAGGTATGAATGACCGACACTCGCTTCATTAGTGACCGAAAGTGTGTCACTTTCATATTCTTTATAATAATAGGGGGATTTTATATATATAAAATGACAAGAAGGATAGATACCCCCTCAGTGATGTCACTGTGTCACTGAGGGGGTATCTGTGGAAAGAATTGGTTCTTCGGCAATATAAATGAAAAAAATTAGAACTTTTTTTCAATTTCAAAAAAAAGTTGAGTCCTTTTTTGCCTCTTCTCCGATATACTAACATATCATAGCCTTATGGCTGTGGTATTTGAAAACAGCATTTGTTAAACCTGTGAATAACAGGTCTGACTTAGTTTTCAATAATTGGAGGACTTTTCTCCGATATAAACCATGTTATGTATGTTATCTGTAATATGGTTCAATTATAATAAAAGCTTCAAGTAGAGTCGCACATTTGTAGAGAAAGACAGATGAATGTAGCACAAGATTTTAATTCGCTTAAAAGCGAAGAGTTAGCAGTACAAGCTTTGCAAAAAGATTTTATAATGATACCTCTTTGCGAAGCATCTATTGAGCCCCATGAGAGAAATACAAAGGAGTATCTCAAGGAACTGGCAAAAATCACCGGTAAAAGAATATTTACTGGTAAGGAGCCGAAAATATCAGGTTGGCAGAATCTAAATCTGGAAACACATACGGAAGATGATGCAAGACGTTTGTTTGTAAATCACAAAGGAAACTATGGTATAGTCACTGGTGTAAACAAACTTTGTGTGGTCGATTTTGACAACATGGAAGTTTATCATAAATTTGCAGAAAAATTCCCTGAAATTATTGCAAACACAGTTGTTGTAAAGACCGGGAAAGGTATGCATGTTTATTTTCGTGTTGATGATGGTGGATTTACAGGTCCTGCACGATTTGATGGAGAAGTGCTTGGTGATTGCCGAGCAAAAGGAGGGCAGGTAGTTTGCCCGCCTTCCATTCATATTCAAGGAAAACGTTATGAATGGATAAATTCTCTTAAAGGTTATGAAATACATATCATCAAATCACTGATAGAGCTTGGTATTGAGCCTGCAAAAAAAGGAATAACTGCAAATAAAAAAGAAACAGCTGCTGAATTATTGGAGCGAGCATGTAAGGCTATCATTGAAGCTGAAGATGGAACTCAAAATGATGCCATAAGCTTCTATGCGGGCAGAGTATTTATAGAAGTTGTTAATGGTAATCTGCCTCAGGACGAAGCATATGATGCCTTAATGAAAGCATCCATTGACGGCGGACATCCAGCAGAAAGGACTGCTGCAACTCTTGAGTCTGCAATGAAATATGCACAGAAAACTAAAACAAAACAACAGGGTAAACATACTTCTGAATGGTTTGCACTCACTGGTGATAAAATCTACAGCAGAACCGATAGAGGTAATGCAGAACGTATCATTGATATGTTCCCTGGTAAATTAATCTTTATCCCGGAGACTGGTGAATTCTATGCGTGGGATGGAAAGTCCTGGAATTCTAAAAACTCAGGAAAATCTTTTTTAAAGATGTATGATGAAATGCTTGAATGCCTTCTTTATGAGGCAATAAATGAAAGACATGACAAGCTCAAAGAAGAAAAATTTAGTTGGAAGCTCAAATCTGAATGGTTTTCTACCATGACAAGTGTAAAAAATCACCTAAGAGGTATGCTCAGTAAAAATATTCAGGAAATGGATACAGATGATAATTTGTTAAATTGTCAAAATGGAGTGTTGAATCTTATAACACTTGAACTCTTGCCTCATTCTCCAGAGTTATATATGACAAAGATTATAAGAGCAAACTTTATTCCCGATAAACCAGCCGATAGATGGAGAAAATTCATTAAAGACATTACTATGGATAATCCTGAACTTGCTGATTACTTACAGCGTATAATGGGGTATTGCTTAACAGGTAGAACAGATGAAAAAGCGATGTTTTTCTGTTATGGAGATACTGGAAATAATGGAAAGTCCACTCTATTAAATGCTGCGGGTTATATTCTGAATGATTACTGCATGAAAATAATGAGCGACAGTTTGATGGTGAAAAAAAATGGGTCAAACATTAACAATGACCTGGCTCGGCTACCTGGAGCAAGATTTGTCATTGGTAGCGAAATTAGTACTGGACATAGACTAAACGACGGACTTCTCCGAGACTTTGTTGGTAATGGTGATGCTATTACTGCAAGGTTTTTGCATAAGGAGTATTTTCAGTTTATTCCGAAGTTCAAACTATTTATGTATGGTAACACAAAGCCTGACATTTACTCGACTGACGAAGCAATGCGAAAAAAAATCGAGATGATTCCATTTACCTATGAAGCAAAAAACCCTGATGTTACACTCAAGGATGTCTTTGCCGGAGAAGAAATGGATGGTGTATTTGCTTGGATGGTCAAAGGGCTTGAAATGTATCATGCAAGGAAGCTTACGAATAAACCAAAATGCGTGATAGATGAAACAGTTGGGTATTTTGATGAGAATGACTTTGTTCACAACTTTCTTTCAGAGTGCTGTGAAACCGGTGAAGGATTATTCGTTTCTAAAGCTGAATTTTATTCCAGCTATGCAGATTGGTCAGAAGAAACTAATTCATTTAAGTTGACCAAAACCAAATTCGGTCGGGCAATTAAACAGAAAGGTTTTCAAGACGCTAAGCGTGACAGTGGTAAGAACCATGTCTGGTTAGGTTTGCAATTAAAGAAAACCGTGTAAGTAAAAGTTCTGATAGAGGGGATTTCTAAATCCCCTCTATTGCAGACTTAAAATTAAATAGCCTGTAAATTAAAACGAATAATGGAGTTACTCAATGAAAATGAAAAAACTTGTTCAGATTATAAAAGATGAGATGAGAGAAACAATAAAGGAACACTTCATGACCGATATGGATTTTGAAGAAGTCTTAGAAAAGTCAAAAATTGATACATATAACTGTACCGATTTTCACGAAAAATATGACTGGGATAAAATTGATAAAGCAATTCCAATCGTTGTACATGAGGTTTTAAAAGAATACCATGTAGAAGAAAAAACATGGGTAGAGGCTACGGATAATGATAAACTCGATAAATCTTTTTCTGAACTGGAATCTATGGGTCTGATTACAGGACAAGATTTTGATTTTTGTCTGAGTGCCGGTGTTGAGTCCATGCACAAACAATTGGAAATCAGAGAAACAAAAGGAGAAAAGTATTACGGTTATCTATTCTATCACTGGCAAGCTGGTTATTCTGCAAGACAGGGCGATGGACTATATTTGTATTATGGCACATTTTTTGAAAATGGAACAGGAGATATAGCCAAAGAGATAGGTAAAATGATTTCTCAAATACTCCGCAAAAATGGCTTGAAAGTAACTTGGGATAGAAGTCCCTTTTCTGCTATAAAAATAAATAAATTCAAATGGCAAAAAAGACGCATGACTTCATCTCCTTTGTCAGAAGGAAAGGAAAGTCTTTCTGCATGAGAATGTAAAATGTTTTAAACAAGGGAGTGATTTCTATTGGAGTCACTCCTTTTTTTATGTATTATTGTAATTCTAAAAAAAAGATAAAACATATAGGTTCGGAGTATAAAAATCTTCCCAGTTTAATATCTGAAACCGGTCTTCACCGAAGTATTGAACTAACGAACATCCCAGCGCAACTGACCGGCTTCTACCCTTGTCACAGTGTATCAGAACAGACCTGACCCCACAAGAAATCATATCTTCAATAAAATTAAGAAACGTTTCTTTTTTTTGGACATTAAATAGTTGAGCCTCGTCATTACAAGTCTTGAAGTCTGAATCCCAGAATTGGAGGCGTAATAAGCCTTTCATTAAGTTGTTGTCGTGATATTGAATCGGGTCCGGGAAGGGGTTGCTGACTGCAACGACACAAAATAGTTCCAAATGCTCATCAATTCTCTCATTTATATTATTTTTATTGCATATAATTATATCTATCATTTTATCCTTTCCTTTCTTGTGATGAAAACACTTCTTCACCTTGTTTATAAACCTTCAATTCGCCGGGGCTGAACTGTGTGAATGGCTCAACGGTGAGTGGCTTGGTGGATACAGTGTAACCCGAATTTTCAGATAAATGGTTTTTAACATATCCTAATCCCCCATTATGCATATTGATATCAGAGTAACAGAATAAAAGTTTTCCATCGGTCATGATTATATTAAATGAGCCCATGTTATTAATTTCGCACAGAAGACTATGAATCTTTTTAAATCCATCTTCATTCCATACCAACTGCTGTTTTGATATTTCACTTAATATGTACGCAAACGAGAATTCAGAGTCGGTTTGTCCCGATGGTTTGTATTGACCCAGAGGTAGTTGCCTACTCTGTCCCCGAAGCGTACCATTATGCATAAATACCCAATCTCTGTTATTAAGTGTGAACTTAAAGGGATGGCAGTTTTCAAAATTTTTATTGAGACCGGGGCTCGCAAGCCTGACGTGTAACAGGAATAAATTTGAAACTGACTCCGTAGATTTCATAACCTTTTCGATTAATGGTGACTTAAGCGCCATGACCGGCTGTTTTCTAACTATCATAGATTTGTCAGGCAAAGCATAAGCAATTCCGGTTCCGTCGGGATTGCATAAGCCCCTATCAAGAAAATTATACATCACTTTCCCAGGTCTCACAGGCTTGTTAAATGATTGGGCAAATAGTTCACACATATGATATCCTCCTTTCATTGTATCATGCTTTGATAATAGAACTGAATTAAATTTAGCACAACAAACCTGAAAACAATTACTGTAATAGTATTCATGTTCATCTATGTTAGGATTTGCGGGGGTATAAAAAAACCCGCAAATAATCTTTAGCGGGTTCACTTCTGAAGTAGTGTGGTTATCCGCTTTTACCTTTTTATTTGATATAGCGCCAAAAGGAATTTGCAATTAAACCCCGGTGCTTGCAACTTATAATAAAACAGTACAAAGATATGATTGAATTGTCAATATTATAATCAAAAAAATTTCTGTTTTTAAATCTTTGCCTCACCTTTAGCTATCATGAAAATAATGCCGATGTCATCGCATCCCACTCTATACCGTTTCAGTTTGAGAAAAGGGAAGAGGATTTCAAATCGGCTATGTGTATTTTTAAGTTGTTCCGGAGTGTAATTGTTTTTAAGATAATTGGCACACTCATTATACATTTTCTTCTCTGCTGCGGTTGCTTTGAATTGTAATAATGACATGTAATTACCTCCTATGCCTGTTTATTAAATCTAATATAAACTCACGGCAATACTATATTCTCAGCTCCAAACATTTATGTATGGCTTCAAACATAGACCCGGAATCCGAACCTACTCTATATTGTTTATCGGTTATCAATTTACCTATGAAATCATTCACGTCAATTTCTGCTGCACTCAACGATAATGCATCCTCACATGCTCCGATGAAAAAATCAACAAACTCTTCAACGGCGGCGGCAGTAGTATTAAAATCCACAACTTGTTTTTGCTGGGGGATTGATAATAATTTTGATGGTGATTCAAAATGAGGTCCAAATCCTGACCAGCCAAATTTTATGGAGTTGGTCTTATCACGAAAGGCTGGGTAAGCTTCTTTGAAGTAGGTGTGCAAAGTCAAATCAATAGAAACCATAGAGAAGAGGCAAAGACAAAAGTTTTCACGATTTTCTTTCTCAACATTTGCAATATCTTTACTTAGATTTGCCCAGTCCTTGCCACCGAAAAAAAATGTATTTTCATCGACTCCAAAATGTTCGGGGCTGTTTTGAACAGTTTGGTTTGGTTTCTCAAGGTTAATGCTCTTTATATCTTGCATGAACTGGTTTTTATAATATTTTTGAATTTCCATTTTCATCTCCAAGAATTTATACATTATAAATTGTTAATATAAATATTATTGACCTGTTATCTACAGGTCAATTTTGGTACCGACAAATATGAAATCAATCATCCACTCGCATTTTTTTGTCTTTTACTATGATGTCAGAGTACCCAGTATTTTTTAATTCAAAACCATCAGAATAAGTCAAACACGCCTCACTCTGGCATTCAAGTAGTGTAATCCTTTTTGCACTACACTCAATAATCGCAGGTTTAAGTGGACTTGAAAGTCTAACTTTTTCATAAACTCTTCCATCGTTACATTTGACATTTACGATTTGTAAATATTTACCTTTGTTAAAAATTCTAAAATAATCACCTTTGGGGTATGCAATGGCAACGCCCACCATTAATACAATGAAAGCAAAAACACCAAAAATCTTTTTCATATATTATTCTCCTTATTATATGTCCTTATTTTTAAATTTAAAGCCTTGAGACTACCTTGTATGAAAGGTACGCTGCACTTATAGAGTTTAAAGTTGTTTTAAGGACAGATTCTTTTAAATGAATTTTTTTGTTGAAGGCATCATATGCGGCTCCATCCCCGCTTGGTTCACCTTTAACGAAATTGTCATATAATTTAGTTCCATCTAAAAACTGCAAGCATCCGTATCCATGTTGAATTCCCTTATAAACCTCACCCTCATATTTTGAACCATATTTAACAGAGTCTACTGCTGCAACACCACTAAAACAATCATCGTAGTAGTCACCTTCGATTCGAGTTCCATCATTGTATTCAACGATACAATAACCTTGAAGGACATTATTAAGACTGGTTCCAAGAAATTGGCATGTATCGCCTTTGATATAGATAAATCCGTTTGTTTTGCCGTTAACAAACTCTACAGAGACTTCAGCTCCGTCTGGTTGAGTGAACTCATGAAATCCGTTATAAGCTTTTCCGTCTTTAAAGCTTTTAAATGAAATATATTTCTCTTTATTTTTCTCATAAGTATCTCTAAAGTTTTTAAACTGTTCTGCATTGGTAATGTTAACAAGTTCAAGATTGAAAACTTTTAGAGAGTTATTCGTAAACATAATATCTTCCCACAAGGAGTAAGCAGTCCATGTCGTGTACAAGTCAGTGCTTATGCCATAAAGATGAAATACTGCTATTACTCTGTAATTTGTTAATAACAGAAATGTGTTTTGAGAAAGACTTTCATCACCACCGTTTAAAAGGTTTGCGAAGGCAGAACCGAGTTTTGCGCCAGAGCTTTTATATGAGGTTATTCTGCGAACCATTTCATTACGTCTATCTGGTAAAATTGAATTGCCACCTAAGTATGAGAGCACAATTTCATTAGTAACAATAATCCCTTCATTCTTAAGCTTTGTCTCCAATTTCCGGGCATAACTTTTTTCTTGATTTTCATAGTCTTCAACAACGCTCTGTTTTAATTCGGCAATTTTCTCAGGTCCATAGAATTTTGTTTTCGATTCTGTTAGCGTTTCAAGAAAAACTAATGGCCAAAGAATAAAAAACACTACTTGAAACATGACAACATTTATGACAATAGATACGATAAGAAGACATGCCGCCCCAATAAATTTATACTTATCTTGTTTGAAGGTATAGAGCCACGTCCATAGACCTCCAGGGAGTATCGCCAACAAGATAGCGATTATTTTCTTTTTTTGTTTCTCTCCTTTTGTTGATACATCATCAGATATAATAGTCATAACACTCTCCTTTATCATAGCCCTTGCAAAAGATTGAATTCATAAATTGCTCTATTATTATAAACCGTGATATATTGCGGTGTTTGCGGCAAGTCTTTTTTGATATAAAGTTTCATATGAAAGAAAAATCTGAAATTGAAGACTCTGAAAAATTTTTATTTTCACTTGGTTATTGGATAAAAACAAAAAGGGAGAGCAACTCGCTAACTCAGGAGCAAGTGTCAGAAAAAACTGGAATTGAATACAAATATTATCAAAAAATTGAGGCTGGAAGAGCCAATATCACTATGGAAACTTTCCATAAAATATGTTTGGCTCTCTACATCGACCCCATTAATCTTTTTAAATGATTGTAAATGTTTTTATTGTAAAAACTCATCACAGCTTAAAATTCTCTGAATCTCGTATTCCACTTTTTTCTTAAAATCATGCCCCTGATTTCGGATATCTCCAAGAATTAGATAATATGCCAGTGCAGATTCTATTTTAACTGCAAAGTTATCAAATTCTGCTGCATCATTTTTTAATGACTCATAAAACTTTATTCTCTTTTGTTTTAACACTTCAGCAGTTATTCTAAACTCCGAACTTGTGTTGTTGATTTTCATATAAATCCCCTTTTGATTGTATTAAAAATTAATACGTTTCATATGAGGAGGTGATTAAAACTTTTTTTAATTTTTCAAAAAAAAATTCAATTTTCAGCATCCAGACCGAGCCGGGGCTGAATCCATTTCTGGACTTTCTTCTGATTTTGACTGATACAGGAATGCCAGTCTTGATACCCACTGATTTTACTAAGTTTGACGCCATTATATCTATAACAAAGATTCCATCCCAACTCAAGACCTGCTTCCTTTTCAGGCTTTGTAAACCTCTTGTAAGTGTTTCCAATTAAATCAGTCCAAATACAGGTTTCTAACCTTTTGAGTTTGGAACGCTGGCTTCTAATCCTTTTATTAAGGTCCCCCACTAATTCCCCGGCTCTGAAGTTAAATAGTGAGGTTTTGATATAGCCATTTCCGAAATCGAAGCTATTCATATGTTCTAATAACCTATACTCACATATACCCCATAAATAGATTGGGTCGTAACGTTTATTGAGCTTAGCTATTTGGTACGAAATGAGGTTCTGCCAATCTGATTTCAGGGTTTGCTTCTCCAAATAAATCCTAAACCTGTCTTTGAGCTTATTAACAGCTCTTGAACAAGCTTTACCCCACGTCCGGTTTCTCCCATTATCCTGTTTTGGAACAGTTTCCGGTTTCAGTCTCTGCCTATTATATATGTTAATAATGAAATTTTGAATAAGCCATGGTGGAAATTCCGTATCTCTCATCTTATTCATGCCGGGTCCTCCTCAAACTATATCCAAAATCTTTGCCCCGGTGTTGAATTACTTCTGCACAGAGCTCGACCACCTGCTGTTCACTGAGATGCCTACATAAATACTTCAGGTCACTGCAAATCAGGTAAAAGTTATCGAGTCCGAACCTGCCCTCAGCCTTGTTTGGGTTCCTTAATTCTACCTCACAATTTAAGGGTGTTAAAATTCTTGAGGTGAGAAAGCAGCGTTTTTTCTGCATCTCAATAAGCTGCCAAAATGAATCGGCTCCAAATTTAAAGTCTGTCTTCATATATTTTTCTCCTTTATTATTGCTTTGCGTTTTTCTTTTGTGAGTCCGTACTTGGGCTGCTTCCGACCTTTAAGAGGTGGCAGTTCTCTAATAGGTATTGCTTGAGAAAGGGTATTGAGTTCATCAAGGTCTTCTCTATCATATGTATATAGAAGACTTGGCATCACAGGAATAATGGGCTTTACGATATAGTTCAGAGATTTCTGACCGGGGCGCTGGACTTGTTCAACACTTGCAATTCCGAGTTTATTCCAAATTCGGACTATGCGCAGGCAATGGAAGTAGGGAATGCTCGAAGCGTTCGATATCATCTTGAGAGAGTTGGTCTCATTGTTTTTAAGAAACTTGAAGAGCCTCAAAGCATAGGCATTGAATTCGTTTTCCTTTTGTTTTCGTTTACTATCTTTTTCAAAGTAGTACAGATAGTAATCCTCCACCGCCTGGCTGCATTCAAAGTAGTCATTCAATTTCAAAAGTTGCTTTAGTTCCTTTGGAATTACCTTACTTGTTTTGGAAAGATTCCCCTGCCCTTGCTCTAATGGAGAGTTTGGAGCTATGTAAAAATTAGCCTCAATTCGGTCTTGTAAATATCTGTCATTACGGACTCCAGAGACCCCCAATTTCCCAATTTCCTGACCGCATTCCCCAATTCTGGCTCTCAATGCCTCAATTTCAGCAATAATCCGCCCTTCACCGAAACTACGTAGGGCGGCATTTGCAGAGAATTGATTCATTTCGAGTTGAGAAAATTTGCAACTTACAAACGACATAGCACGCATGTAGGTCTTAAAAATTCGGTGACAGCCCTCACTTGGCTGCGAAGTAATTCCATTTTTACTCCAACGTCCCCGAGCCCAAACATTGCGTTTACCATTCAATGCCCTCGCACTGTGATTGATGGCTCTGTAGTTTTCATTAAGCCTTGCAAAATATGGGAAGCCTTCATCACTCATATGCGGTGCGTTAGGTGGTAAGAACTCAAGAATTGGTTCAATAGTTTCTTGTCGTTGATTAGACACTGACGTGAAGATAGTTAAGCCCCGACCCTTTAGCGTTAAAGTATGAACAAGGGTTCCGACCTGCGCATATCCTTTCTCGATTGCAACTTCTGGGGTTAAGTATATTGATGATGTCTGACCATTGTGCTTGTGCCTTGACCTGTGACCATTTGCACGTTTGGAGACACTGAAGAGTGCCATTGTATCTGAATAAACCACGGATTTTCCTTTTATTTCCGCTGTAATATCAACATCCTTATGTGGAAGCCTGTAGTCGGCATCGAAGTCTTTCCTAATCTCTGCAACCATTATTTCTTTTACTGCTGGAATCAAATCACTGCAAAATATTTGAAGTCTGCGTTTCAATGTTGTAGCGGTGCTGCGTCCGACACCAAGTTTCCGTTGTATGTGAGTTGATGTCAAAGGCTGGGGATGAAGTAGTAGCGCCTCTCTGTATAAAAAACCGAAAACCCACAAACTTAATTTCATGTGATGACAAGGTGTATAACTTGTTAAGCTCACATGAGTCTTGCAGCCCGGCTTTGCACATATTAGTTCTTGTTCCCTGGTTGTAATTGTTTTGAAATCGGTGCCACCGCATTTCGGACACTGTTTCGGATAAAAACGAGCCAAGAGACTGCGTGTATAATTAGTAAAGTATTCCTGATTTATTTCTGGGTGTTTTTGATTGAAAACAGTTTTTGAATCCGGTTTTAAAGTTGTTTGGGCTTGTATTGGTTGTCGGTGCGTTTTTGGGGTCGAATTGCCAGCCGCCGGTTTCGGGTTTTGAGGCGGGTGGCTATTCGAGACTAAGAATGCACTGACATGGATTACTTGCCGCTACCAGCATAAAGTCTGCAGGAAATGTCACCGTCCCTGCAGCCCGTGCAACAGTAATCTCCCGGTCTTCAAGGGGCTGCCGGAGCGACTGTATCACATTATTCTGAAACTCTACAAACTCATCAAGAAACAGTACTCCGTTGTGGGCAAGAGAAACCTCCCCTGCCCCGGGATTAACCCCTCCTCCCACAATGGCAGCTTCCGATGCAGTATGGTGCGGCGACCTGAATGGAGGAATACGTATCAAACCTTCTCCATCCGGAAGAACCCCTGATGCTGAATGTATCATTGTTGCCTCGATCGATTTTTCCATTTCAAGCAGAGGGAGTATTGAAGGAATTCTTTTTGCGAGCATAGTCTTCCCCGAACCGGGAGCTCCATAGAGAAGAATATTATGCCTCCCCGCCGCGGCAATCTCTATCCCCCTTCTTGCACTTTCCTGTCCTTTTACATCATCAAAATTATTCAGATCATCATTTCTCTCAACTATTTTCAAATCACTTTTAAATGGAGAGAGTTTTCCATTCATAGCATCAATGGCCATCTTTATATTTTCAACAGGATAGATCTCTATCCCGTCAATTGCTGATGCCTCAAACCGGTTATTATAAGGTATAATAAATTTCTTATATCCTAATCGATAAAGTGCAATTGCCATTGAGATCACACCCCTGACAGCTTTGATCCTTCCATCAAGGGATAACTCTCCCACCATGGGGATGCTGTCAATTTTACAGTCAATCTGACCAGTGGACTGAAGGATGGTCATTGCTACAGGGAGATCAAAATTTGCCCCCTGTTTTTTAAACCCTGCAGGCGCAAGGTTCACAATAAAATTTTTTGGAGGCAATTCATACCCTGAGTTTTCTATGGCCGACCGGATCCGGTCTTTCGATTCTCTAATTACAGAATCCGGGAGACCCACAATTGTAAGATTTGGTAATCCCTTAATTATATCGACCTCAATCTCAACCTTTACAGCGCTTATACCATGCAGCGCCAGTGAAACAGCTTTAGACAGCATACTACCTCCTTTCTCTTTTATTAATACGTCTGAGAAGGAGTAGAGAGTAAAAAAAAATAAAAAAATATGAGTTGATTTTATTTTAATTGAACTTCTGAATTACATTATTCTTATCCAGGTATTTTCTGAAACCAGTTTTGATTACTGCAGGAAGTTCAGGGTGCTTATAAATATGATACAACCCCTGTGGACACTGCGAGGATTGAGTTTTCGGGACAAACCGGAAAATTATTATTGGAGGATTTAATGAAGACAAAATTTATGCTCAGCTCACTTATACTCACTGTTCTTTCCTTAGTATTTATCGCAACAGCACCGGCATTTGCAGAGGATGATGACCACTACATCAATTCTGATCATTATTTTATTACAAAAGAGGCTTTTAAACAGGGATGGATTTATGTTACACTGGCAACTATGAAAACACCCGCGACTGTACAGACAAAAAATGAAGCTGAATTTACAACAATAAGAGATGGAGAGGAAATCTGGACCAAATTTTATTATATAACCAGAATCGCCGCTCAGACAGAACTGAAGATCGGACTTCAGGTTATAGCATGTGAAATTGGTGACGGAGAAGTATACCGTGCTCCTGCAAATAGAGATGAAGCCCTACAGAATAACTGGTTCATGGCAAAAATAACTGATGTTTCAGATGTTTTCAAAGGCTATGTTACAGTTTCCGGCGGCTACAAAATCAAACTGGATAATATGCGTGTCGTTGTAAAAGAGAAAACAAAGTAAATTTCTTATAATATTTATGTAAACCTGCATTGTCTACCGGAGTACTGAGTAACCGCCAGTACTCCGGTAAGCTCGGTCATCATAGCCGCAAATGATATCCTGCTTTCAGATACATTCTACGATTATATTCAGATCCGGCAAATGTTGCAAATTGATTTTTACCTACGGTGAAGTGATTTTTACTGCATATTTCTTATATTACTTTTCAGAGTTATCAGCAGTATCAAGAATCAGCAGCAGAAGTTCAAACTCCGCCAGGCTCTTGACATCTTCAACTGGACTTCCGGAACAGTACCATCTTATTTTACCTTTTCCTGTTCCCGACTGTTCTTTCTGATTAATGACTTTTTTCAGATGATTAATCGTTCCGATATTTCCATCTATAATATCTATTCCGGCGGGGATGTTTTTTTTCAGAACTGTTCTGAAAAAAATAAAATGTGTGCAGCCAAGCACAATAGTTCCGTATCTGTTCATGTCGAATGAAGCTAACTCTTTAAGAATATATTCAGCCACAACCTCATCATGAAATTCAAAACTTTCAGCAAACTGAACAAGTCCGGGCAGCGGAAGAAGGTCAACTATATGTTCATTATCAATACGATCTATGAGATTTTTAAGTTTCTCCTCTTTCAATGTGAGAGGAGTTGCTGTTACAAGAACCCGTTTCTGTGTCCCCCCGGTTCTCTCCACAGCAGGTTTCACTGCAGGTTCCATTCCTATGATAGGAATAGTATATCTTTTTCTGAGATCTTCAATGGCGACGCTTGTAGCAGTATTACAGGCAATAACAACAGCACTGACCCCGAGAGATACAATAAAATCAACTGCATTAAAAACAAGTTCTCTAACCTCATCTCTTGACTTTGTCCCGTAGGGAGCATTTAGTGTATCGGCAAAATATATATAATCTTCAGAAGGGAGCATTTTCAACGCCTCATGAAGAACTGTAATACCACCGATTCCGGAATCAAAAAATGCAATGCTCAAAGTCTTCCTCTGTAAAAACTTATTTTTATTTCCTTCAACATTCCTGCCATGCAATGAAAAAATCAATTAAATAATTAACCAATTCGGTTTTAAAACAATTGTATCAGTCTGAAAGCTTTATCCATTTCATTGCTTCACAAAATTGTTCTTTTCCGTCTACAAGTATAACTCTGTCTTCACTGAACATTATCGCCTGTATATTCCTTGCATAGAGTTTGTCTTTGTTCTTATCGTTGTAAAAATCTTTTGCCTTAACAAAAATGTCTGCATATTCAATATGTTCAGTATCAGCTATTTTCACATTCATAGGGAGAGTTATCTGACTGTAATTAATCATTAAATAATCGACTGTTTTTTTATCATAATCGGCGTATGAAACTTTTACACCATATGGTGCAAAAACCGGTTTTCCGTTAACTATTAAATCCGTACCTTCATCATTATTGAATGCAATCAACTCCTGTTCTCTGTTAAAAAACAACTGATCCGAAGAATTATTCACATAGAGCTTTGTCCCCTTATAATAATACTCAGTCCCTGTTGCGCAATGCAGAGACAGCACTCCACCATCTTTGTAAAACGTCATTGAACTATCATCGAGTATAAAACTGTCATTACCAACTTTATAAACTGAATTATCATATGGACACAAACTGCTCAAAGACCCGTCTTCATAAAATTTTATCTCCGATCCGTCACTTACTCGTATCCGGTTTCCATTATGAGTATAAAACTGTTTTTTCTTACTGGTTATTTTTCCGGATTTTAAATTTCCATTTTTATAGAATGAGAGTTTTTCATCTTTTTCAAATTCAATTACACTATTGTTGATTCTCAGAGGAGTGGGATTAGTTATTATACACTCTTGTATCATTTCATTATTATAAAAAGATATCCTTCCCCTTACTCTCAGTTTATGAAGACCATTTTCAATGTTTAATGCATCACTTAGAACGCATCCCCTTAACTTTCCGTTTTCATGCAGAGAAAAATCTTCAGATAGTTGCAGGAGTTTTCCTTTATATTTTATCATGATGGATGTTTTATAATGAGGATTAATATAAATAATTTTATTGTTTTCATTCAAGCTAATTGCTGTCTTTTCCGGCAGGTGGATTGAGTAATCTGTCAAATTAAAATCTGCACTCTTTTTCAAAAGACATGATTCTATCTGTCCGTTTCTGTAAAATGAGATTTCTCCAGTCAGGGATCTCTCTTTTCCCTGAATATTAAATAATCTCATATCATCTTCAGAATCTTCTAAGAGGATTGTACTCTTTAAAAATTCATCATCATAGAACTCTACCAAGTCCCGGCACCTGACAGTTGTATTGTCTCCGATGTATAGTTCCGATGAAGATATTAAGCATCGGGCAATATTTCCATTTTCATAAAAAGTAATCTCTCCGGGAAGTATCGTAGTTGTTTTCCCCCGAACTGATATCTTTATCTCTTTAAGCAATTTCCCCTTTAGGATAGAATCTTTTCTTTTTTCATTATAATCAACCGTGTTTCTCTGAAACTCGGCTTTTACACCGTTGACTTTTACCGAAACTGTCCGTGAATCATCAATGTTATCTCCCAGCTCGTCAAATCCGTCAATTATACTCTGGACAATAAAAGCCGGAATCAGTATAGCGATGAGGCAGCAGCCGTCCTTTTCACCCCAATTCTGAGCATAAATATTCGCAGGAAAACTGATAGAGACAGTTACAGCTAATATGATTATATACTTTTTTAACATTTAATATCCGCCGGTTTTATTTTTACTCAATGTGCAACTGCTCAAAAGTCGGCGATTGAAATTCTTACCGCCACGCCACGGGAGTGACATGAAGAATTACTACCTGCGATTTATATGCATTTCTATTAAATCTGAGACAAGTTATATTTCGTAAAGGTGACCGAATTCTTTTTAATATTAAGTTTCATAGAGATTGATTCGATTGTTGTTTTATCTCCATTACTCGGATGGGTCAAAAAAAGTTTTTCACCAATCTTAAAAAGAATAAAATCATCAAATGCCTCTGTGCCTTTATAATCACTGGAGTAACTGTATCCAAGCTTTTCCCATCTCTTAAAATCTGATGTAATAAAGAATTCATCATCATCTTTCAAAATCATGTATTCTTTTCCTTCATCTTTTATCGTCACACAGTTCTTAAGTCTTATATTGAGTTCTTTTGTATCGCCTGAATTTTCCAGCTGTGTATATTTCTTTCCGTCCGGAGTAGAAATTATGTCGTAACCAACATGTTTATCGCTAAGATAGATTTTCCCATTTAAAACAGCAGTACCGATAAAACTATTCCGGATATCCGACTCTGCGAGCGTTTTCATCTTCTCTTTATCTGTATTTCTTATCCAGCTAACCCCGTCTGAACTCTCCCATACCTGAAATACAGTTCCATTACCGCCGTACCGGTCTCCTCCAAAAAGAATAAACCGGTTCTGAAAAGTTACCAGCACTGCATTCATCATCTTATCCCAGGGTGCATTTTCTGTTAGAAGATTCCAGTTTATTCCATCCCTGCTGCGCCATATATCGTTCATTACTATATAATATTTTTTATCTATTCCCTTAAAGCTGCCGGTCCAGACTCCCCCTGCAATGTACATAGAACCGTTTAATACACCCATGGCACCCTTTGATCGGCCGACAAATCTCTTTGTAGAATTTACATTTACCTTTTTCCAGTTCATTCCATCTGCTGATTTATATACCCTTTCAGGGGACTCTCCGATAATCCAACCGGTATTATTAAATTCAAGAACTGAAAAATCATCATAATTATTCAGTCCATCCTTCCCCATATCATATGGAATTAAAGAAACTTTAGCGCCATTTTCTGCCGATTCCCAGTTGATGCCGTCACTGCTGAAACTGGGCCCGGTCAGTCCTTCGAGCTCTGCTATATATAGTTTTTCATTATACATACCGCAAGGTGTATTTATTGCCGGAGAATTAATTATCAGGTTCCATTTTTTTCCGTCTCCTGAACTGTAAACTGAATGTGACACAGCTGCGAAAAGGTTTTTATCGGAGAATACAATTTCGAGATTATCTTTTTGAGGAAATCCATTTTCGATTACCCATTTCTCACCATCTGAAGTTGTAAAGAGTACATTGCTGTTTCCATCATGGGCGTACAGATAAAGATTTCCATTCCATACAAACAACTTTCTTACGTCTTTTTTAAGTGATGATGATTTTGCCCATTTAATACCGTCTGAACTCCGCCAGACCGCATCACTCACTCCGCCTCCGGAAAGATACAGCATCCCGTTAAAAACTGCAAGTTTATGACGGACAATTCCTTCTCCATTTTCCCATGGAGCATCTCTGCAAACCGGTTTCCACCTGAGCATATCATCGCTTACATAAACAGAAGCTCTCAGCCTGTTTTCTCTTTTGCCTCCGATCATATACATTCTGTTATTAAACTCAATGAATTCCGTGTATTCAGGAAGAGTTCCTTCAATTGTTATATTCCCGGACGCTCTGAATTCTTTTAAAGATATGCCGCTAAAACCGGAAGATTTCATTAATCCGTTTTTATAGTAAAAAGCCTTTAGACTGTCTTTGATCTCAAACACCTGTTTATTTTGTTTTTCTGAATTTCCAGATTCGGTATATCCCCCTAGAACAAATGTTCTCCCTCTGAATTCCACAACTTTGAAATCAAAAAGTTCTTCCGGAGAGAATATGTCTGTGGATGAAAATGTTGAGCATCCAGGGAAAACTGCAGTTATTATAAGTATTATCAGGAGTGCAGAAATCAGTGAACAACTCTGCCTACAAAGAAATTCAGCACACATTCTGATTTTCACTGAATAATAATAGTTCTGAAAATTTATATTCATTCTAAAACACCCGATTTTAAGCTAAATTAAATGATTTAAGAAACTCCGCTTCTCAGATCATTTCTAAAAATTCTACATATTTAATCTCAATAAAACAATTAAAAAAAATCAGATTATATAAAAACAGAGTTCTCTACTCAGAACTGTAGAAATTTCTTTCCTCTCGCACCTTCAGCGCGAAATAAAGCATAATTATCAGGGTTTTTGAGTATATAAAACAGGTTGAGTTTTATTTGAAATTCAGGTTCAGAAAAAAAATTCAAAAAATTCAAAAAAAAATAGAAAATTCTATTGACAGAAAGCGCTTCTGTTTCTATATATAGAAACATGAAAACAGGCATAGACATCGCAAAATTTAAAAATTCAGCAAGTCTTATATGGTGGCGCCGGGACATCTAGCCTCGACCTGTGTATCTATATATATCCGCAGGGGGGCGCAAACCACCTGCGGTTTTTATTTTACCTGAAACCGCGGAAATAAAAAACCGCGGTTTTTTATTTAAACTAAGTTACAAAGGAGAAAACAATGATAAATCAGAATACAGCAGACAATACAGGTTCTCAATCAGTAGGAATGGTACTGAATACTGTTTATAACGGAAACAGCATTGATTCAAACCAGAGTGAAAAACTCTTTGAACATCTTTTCTCCGGGCAGATGTCCGAGATTGAATTAAGCGGCCTTCTTATGGCCATGAAACTCCGCGGAGAAAAACCGGAGGAGATATCCGGCGCTGCAAAATCGATGCGTAAATTCTGCAGCCATTTAGATCTTGGAACAACTGATGTGTTTGATACCTGCGGCACAGGTGGAGATAATTCCGGATCATTTAATATTTCTTCTTCAGTTGCAGTTATACTATCTTCTCTAGGAGTCCCCATTGCAAAACATGGCAACAGATCGGTGAGCGGAAAGAGCGGCTCTACAGATTTTTATGAAAACCTCGGGATCCCTACAGAACTCACCGGAGAAGAGGCAGTAAATTATTTTAAAAAACACCGCTTCATTTATATGGCTGCGCCGAATTATCATCCTGCTATGCGATTTGCAGTACCTGTGAGAAAAAAACTTGGAGTAAGGACCATCTTCAATTACCTTGGGCCTCTTACAAATCCGGCAGGAGCCAAACGACAGGCGATAGGTTTTTTCAGCCCGCAACTCCTCTCTCTATATGCAGAGACAGCACTATCTCTTTCATTTGAGAGATGCGTAATATATTCGTCTCTTGACGGCATGGATGAAGTCTCACCTCTTGCTGATACAATTGTATACGAAATTGACTCCGGCTCAATGGAAAAATTTTCGATTAAGCCAGGATCGTATATATCAGAGGCTGAATCAAAACTGATTCCTTCAGATCTTTCTCCTGAGGAAAACGCACTTTTGTTTATTGATGTTGTAAGCTCGGGAGAACCATCCGCACTTGGTAAACTGCTTGCGCTTAATGCCGCACTTTCTCTTTATGCATATAATAAAAATAACAGTATTGATGATTCCTACAAAAAATGTTTAGATGCGATTACTAACGGCACTGTCCATGCAAAACTCAAAGAGCTTAGAGGAGATATCTGATGAATTTCAGACTTGAAGAGATGATCAATATTAAAACGGATGAGAGATCCATAATGAAATCGATCATTGATAAAATTAAAACTAGAAATCGTCCCATTTATAATATAAAAGATACTCTTAACGACAAAGTGAATATTATATCCGAACTGAAACATTCTTCTCCATCGGCGGGAAAACTTTCAGGAGATCTTGAAGATGCGGAGATCGTCAAAAGATACATAAATGGCGGAGCATCAGCAATCAGTGTCCTTACAGAGAAAAATTTTTTTGACGGATCATATGACCATCTTCAGTCTGTAACTTCATCCTGCGGAATACCTGTTCTATGCAAAGACTTTATCTACTTCGAGGAACAGATCGAAGCAGCTTATCTATGCGGCGCAGACATGGTGCTTCTGATTTCAAGAACACTTGACCGTTCGATGCTGAAATTACTGTATGATAAAGTAATAAACTTCGGTATGACTCCGATTATCGAAATTCACGAAGAGAAAGAAATTGAAAATATACTTTCTCTCAAACCTGAACTTGTACTTGTCAATATGAGAAATCTTGGAACACTTCAAATGGACTTCAGCACTGGAATTGAAACCCTGAAAAAGCTGCCGCAAGACATTATCAGAATAAGCGCCAGCGGTATATATACCAGAAATGATATCTCATATGTAATGAATTCAACCGGGACAAATAATTTTCTTATAGGAACATCTTTGATGAAAAATGGTGACCCTGAGGGGACATTAAGGAAGTTTAAAGATGTTTATTAAACTCTGCGGATTTACAAGAGCCGAAGATATTAATTTTGTAAAAGATCTGCCTATATCAGCCGCGGGATTTATATTTCACAAAGAATCTAAAAGATATATAACTCCACTACAGGCAGGAGAACTTTCTCTTATACTTAAAGAGACCGGAATTAAATCAACAGGCGTTTTTGTTAATGACGATGCAGAATCGATACTGGAAATTGTAAGGGAAGCACATCTCGACATGGTTCAGGTTTATAACAATGAAACTGCAATTAAACTTTCCGGGACGGTTCCTGTAATCAATTGTTTCAGAGTCGGAGATCCTGAACAGACTGAATTACCTGATCCTCTACCCAGCGGAATGGTATTATTTGACACATTCACCGGCGAAGCTCACGGAGGAACTGGAAAGAGTTTTGACCACGATTTGATCAAAGGCTACCCCTTCAGAGACAAAATGATTGTCGCCGGAGGACTTAACGAGATGAATATCAGAAATATAATAACAGATCTCCGCCCCGGAGGAGTAGATATATCATCCGGTATTGAAATTTCACCTGGAATAAAATCTGAAAATAAAATATTAAAAATAATTAAGCTTATAGAGGAGGCAGAAAATGAATACAATGCCTGATGGAAGAGGTTACTTTGGAAAATACGGCGGACGATTTGTCCCCGAGACACTTATAAAAATATTAAAAGAGATAGAAGAAGGTTATGCCTCATTTATGAAGGATGATGTGCAGCAGAAACAGCTTAACAAACTCCTATCAACTTATGCAGGAAGACCGACCCCGGTTTATCACGCAGAGAGACTATCAGCCCGTCACGGTATAAATATATATTTTAAAAGAGAGGATCTTGTCCACACAGGCTCACATAAACTGAATAATGCCCTAGGACAGGCTCTGCTTGCTAAATATATGGGGAAGACACGAATCATTGCAGAAACCGGTGCAGGCCAGCATGGAGTGGCTACGGCAACATGCGCCGCACTCCTGGATCTTGAATGTGAAGTCTTTATGGGTAGCGTAGATGTGGCCCGTCAGTCCCCGAATGTAAAAAGAATGAAGCTTCTCGGTGCAAAGGTCACACCTGTTGAATCGGGTAGTAAAACATTAAAGGATGCAATCAATGCGGCTATGAAAGACTGGGTAAAGACAGTTCAGAACACATACTATCTACTCGGATCAGTTGTGGGACCGCATCCGTTTCCTCTAATGGTAAGAAACTTTCAGTCAGTTATAAGTAAAGAAGCCATCCCTCAATTCAGAGATGTCGCAGGATGTGATCCGGACTATGTAATAGCATGTGTCGGAGGTGGAAGCAACGCTGCAGGAATCTTTGCTAATTACAAAGATATTCAAGGCGTAAAACTTATCGGAGTTGAAGCAGGTGGACGTTCATCAAAGGATGGCGACCATAGCGCAAAACTCAACTACGGCAGACCGGGCATAATGCACGGAAACCATACTTATGTACTGCAGACAAAAGAGGGAAATGTAATGCCTGTACATTCTATTTCAGCAGGACTCGACTACCCTTCTGTAGGTGCTGAGCATAGCCATTTTCATGACACAGGTATTGCGGAATATTTCACATGCAGCGATACTGAAGCTCTAAGTGCATTCAAAGAACTCAGCCTCTGCGAAGGTATTATCCCGGCACTTGAAAGCAGTCATGCACTGGGCTATCTGCTTACTAATCGTGAAAAGTATAAAGGAAAAAATATTTTAATAAACCTCTCCGGCAGAGGTGATAAAGATATGCCTATCATTGAGGAGGAACTTGGACTATGAAAAAATATAACGGATTCTATCTAATGGGAAACTACCCCGACAAAGATACATTTATCAAAGCAGCAGTAAAAGGGTTAGAGCATTTCGATTTTCTTGAAGTGGGAATACCCTTCAGCGATCCCACTGCTGATGGCGATGTAATATCCGATGCAGCACAATCCCTCCTTGATAAAAACATAACTTTCAGTGATATATCAGAGAGCATTAGAATTATACGGAAACAAATTCCCGCAGAGAAAGATATCTATATCATGACCTATGCAAATTTAATATATAACATGGACATTCCGGCATTCAATTCCTTCTGCTTAGACAACGGAGTGAAGGGGCTGATACTCCCCGATATACCCTTCTGTGAAAGAAATTTCTTCGGACCTCTTGGACTTGACCCGAAAATTAAACTGGTAAACTTCATGACACCGGAAAGTACTACTGAATCGATAGATGAAACAGCAGCTGTTTCCGAAAACTTTATCTACTTCGTATCTATGCGAGGAATAACCGGAACTGATTTTAATCTAGACGAAGAGACGAAAGAAAAGATCCGCTACGCAAAAAGTAAATCGAAGGTCCCCGTAGTGACAGGTTTTGGGATTAAAAGCAAAGATTCTGCGGCTAAAGCAATGGAACATAGTGACGGATTTATTATCGGTACCGCGCTTATTGAAGCATTAAATAATGGCGGATATGAGGAATACGCGAAGTTTGTTGATGGATTGTTTTAAGCGTCAGAACATGATTTCTATGATTCAATTGATTTTCAGGATTAGACTACTGACCTCTTTCAATTTGCATGGAAACAAAAGGAGCATGATACTTTGAACAGATAATTTTATTATTCAAAAAAATTCCATAAAAAACATCAAGTTATCTGTTTAATCGTGAAAATCCCTTAATCCCCGTAATCCTGTTCAGACAAGGGATGGAAAAGGTAAAAAAATATTTACTATCATCTCTCCTCCCATTCATGGGGGAGATGTCACGAAGTGACAGAGGGGGCAGAGGGGGCGGATCACATTAATTAAAAAACGCCGGATGGGAGAGTCCGGCGTTTCGAATGGTATTGCGATGTTGGCTCAGGATTTTACTTAAGTAATTGCAGTACTGTCTGTGACTTCGCATTTGCCTGGGCGAGCATTGAAGTCGCAGCTTGTGTTAATATCTGATATCTTGTGAATGAAGACATCTGCTCTGCCATGTCAGTATCTCTGATACGGCTTTCTGCAGCCTGAGTATTTTCGTATGCATTCATAAGACCTTTTGCAGAATGTTCAAGTCTGTTATAGTATGCTCCAAGGTCCGCTCTCTGTTTTGATATGATTCTCAGAGCTTCATCAGCAAGTCCTATTACAGAGTTTGCTTTACCTGGAGTTGACAGTGATATAAATGTAAGCACTGTAGGATTACGAAGTCCAAGCGCGGCAGTTGTCATTGTTTCGATGAAAACTCTTTCTCTCTGATGCATGTTTGGTCCCATATGAAACCACATAGACGCAGTAGGATGCAGTCTTGCAAAAGATCCGGTTAAAAGCTTCATCTTGTTAAATTCAGCCTGAGACGCGATTCTATCGATTTCATCTACAAGTTCTGAAACCTCAATCTGTATCAGCTGTCTGTCTTCATCAGTATAAATACCGTTAGCAGATTGTACAGCGAGTACTCTTATTCTCTGAAGTATCTCGTGAGTTTCGTTCAGGTAACCTTCAGCAACCTGAATCATGGACATACCATCTTCCGTATTTCTCTCTGCCTGTCTTAAACCCTGGATCTGAGATCTCATCTTTTCAGAAACTGCGAGTCCGGAAGCATCGTCACCGGCTTTATTTATACGCATACCTGAAGAAAGTTTTTCGATATCTTTTGATAAGCTCCAGTCATGGAACTTCAAAGTCCTGTGGGAAAAAATTGCAGCTACGTTGTGGTTAATTATCATTATATTCCTCCTTGAATTTAAATGTTGTCATCCTTGACATCATTAAAAATTTTCCTTTTACATAATGAAGGTCGTCCTTTTAAAAAATTAACAGGATACCACTGGCGGGCAATTAAAGCTGTTTAAAGGCATTTATTATATTATATTATTAAATATCGCATTAAAGTTATTAAATATCTATTTTTTTCACTTTTTTAAAAAAAATATTTGTATTGGCAGATAATAAATTAACAATCAACCTTTATTAAACTTTAGGATCATTAAACATGGTTAAATACAACGGAAAAACTTTTGGAGAAGGAAACGGTGGTAAAAAAAGCCCAATCCGATCCGGATCAAATAAATTCAATATTAAAAAAAACATAAATACTGAAAGAGCTGATAATATCCTTACCGGGATAATTATTATTTTAAAAAGTATTTTCGCTAATCTCCCGGGTTTTGTAAAAAATTATAAAACAACGCTGATCGGTATTGGAACCGGTATGATTATAGCCTTTATCGTTATACTGGTTATTGATTTCAACAGAGTTCAGAATCTGGCAACATATCAGCCCGATATAACAACCAGAATCTATGACAAAAACGGAATACTGATTTCCGAACTCTTTACTGAAAAGAGGGAAATAGTTCCGTTTGATAAAATTCCGAAAAATCTTGTAAATGCATTTATAGCTATTGAAGATAATGAGTTCTATGACCACTGGGGAATAAACCCGAAAGGTATAGTAAGGGCATTTTTTGTAAATATTTTCGCTGGAGGTGTTAAACAGGGTGGAAGCACAATAACACAGCAGCTGGCAAAAATTCTCCTCACTTCAAGGGAGAGAAGTCTATACCGGAAAATCAAAGAAGCTTTTATCGCTTTAATGATTGAAGCGAAATATTCCAAAAATGAAATTCTCAATCTTTATCTCAACCAGATATTTCTGGGGCATGGAGCATACGGCGTTGAATCCGCAGCAAAAATTTATTTCCAGAAGAATGTATGGGATCTCAATCTTGCCGAGTGTGCACTGCTTGCGTCGCTCCCTTCATCTCCAAATATGCTTTCGCCGATAAGGCATCCTAAAACTTCAATTTCAAGACATAAAGTAGTTCTTAGTAAAATGGTCGAGATGGGATATATATCCGTTGATGAAGCTGAAAAGGCCTTCCTCGGTTTTTGGCCTGACTATCTCAATTACATAGGAGATCTTTCCCCTTCTCTTACAACATGGAGTACAAGAGTTGATAAAGCGCCATGGTTCACAGAATATATAAGAAGAGAGCTCGTAAAGAAATATGGAGAGGATATGGTTTTCACCGGCGGCCTCTCCGTCTATACTACGCTTGACGTAAATAAACAGATGGCTGGACAGAAAATTCTTAAAGATGCTCTGGACAGGCAGAGTGTTGTTTCAGGCGGACTTTCATTTAACAATGAAGAGTATATGGTCAATAATTTTTCAGATGAAATATCACTTGCTTCATTGATGTTCAATATTAACTCATTCAATAAAAAAGGATCAGCCGAAAACAATAAGCTCAACAATCATCTGCGAAGTGAAGTCGTCGAAGAACTCGAAGGAGTAAACTATCTTGCCGGTCTTGACACGATATCCGATTTTCTTGATAAATATAAAAGTACATATACCGATGACCGTGAGCTTCAGCGTGTTGAGGGTTGCATCATCTCCATCAATCACCATAACGGCTACATAGAAGCTATGATAGGGGGAGGCGAGTTCTCCAGTATAAACCAGTTAAACAGAACTATGCAGTCCAAGAGACAGCCCGGTTCCTCAATCAAACCTCTTCTATATGCAGCGGGAATAGAATCAGGTAAATTCACAGCAGCAACAAGTGTACTGGACTCTCCGATTGTTTATCTCGATACAGAAGGGGGAGACTGGCTACCGGAAAATTACGAAGGTGAGTATAATGGTTTTATCCGTCTACGTAAAGCACTGGAAAAATCTATCAATGTTGTATCAATACGGATTGCTGATACAATAGGGATGGATATGGTGATGAACTATTATGCTAAACTCTTAAAGTTCAGTGATTCAGAAAAAAAAGCAAGAATACCGCGAAATCTTTCAATCGCTCTGGGATCGCTGGAGGTAACCCCCTTCGAAATAACAAGAGCCTATGCAATAATTGCAAATGGGGGAAAAGATGTAATCCCTTTTGCCATTAGATACATTAAAAACCGCGACGGCGAAATAATTGAGAACAGAGAAAAGGAAGTAAATGATATAATCGCCGAAAAAACTAAAAACGGCACAATACAGATAATACGCCCCGGCACAGCACAGGTTATGATAAGCCTTATGCAGAGTGTAATATCCTCCGGAACGGCTAGATTTGCATATCCCGGAAGACCAGCTGCGGGTAAAACAGGAACTACCAATAACTGGAAGGATGCATGGTTTATCGGATTCACTTCAGATCTATCTACAGGATTATGGATAGGGTACGATAAACTCGGCCTATCACTTGGAGTAGGACAAGCGGCGGCAGGAATTGCTGCTCCGGTTTGGGGTAATTATATGCGTGAAGCACTGAGAAACGAACCAGTATCAGGTTTACCCTCATATGCAGTACTGACCGAAATTACAGTCTGTGGAAACTCAGGGCTGCTCCCGGGCCCATCATGTAGAAGTACAATCAAAGAGGTTTTCATCCCTGAAACTCTCCCTACAAAAATATGCGACATCTGCTCCAATCAGAATGCAGATTTTCACATATCATCTCAATCTCCCGACGAGAATTTGATGCAGGGACAGAAAGAAAAAATGCTGAACAAAACAAAGGATAATAAAAAAAATACAATCATAAACAATATTGGAGATGAACTTTTACAGTAAATGTTCTCCGGAAGAGGATACTTAAATGAACAATTATACAATAAACAGCAGCGAAACTTTATTACTTATGATCGATATACAGGAGAGACTCTTTCAGGCTATGGAGAATAGAGAGCAAATATCTCTGAAAAAAAACTGCGCCATTCTTATTAATACCGCCCGGGAATTCAAAATTCCGATGATAGTTACCGAACAATACAGAAAAGGCCTGGGAGAAACCATTCCTGAATTAAAGGAATTATCGCAGGACTCGCCTAACTTTGAAAAAATTTACTTTGACTGCATGAAAGATGAACAGATAAAAAATGCTGTTATAAAGACTGATAGAAAGACCGTTATCATTACAGGGATTGAATCGCATATCTGCGTATTTCAAACAGCGTTAAGTCTAATTTCCATAGGTAGGAAAGTGGTAATCGCATCAGATGGAGTTGCATCCAGAAGAGATGAAGATTGCAAAGCGGCTCTCAGGATTCTATCACAGGCAGGAGCCTTAATATATCCTTCAGAGACAATTGCATTTATGATTCTTGAAAAAGCGGGAACTCCGGAGTTTAAAAAATTATCACCACTTTTCAAATAATATTTGACCAGAAGTAAAAACTCTTTTAATCTCCATTATAATTTCTTAATAAAACTATAATGGAGATTAAAATGGATCAGATCAAATCTAAATTAGCATCAGTTGGAGCATTTTTTGCCGCAGCTGGAGCAATTTCAATCATTCTTAATATTCTCTATGTTTTTAAAATTGTAAGTCTTGAATTGCGAATTTTCATGTGGATCGACAATTGGGGGACTGCTATCGGTTGGGCAATTAGAATAGGAATCGTAATCGCCGGTGCCGCACTCTTCCTTATTTTTGGTCATTCAGATGATAGTGCTGAATAATCAGTACATTATGATATAAATAAAAAACTCCGCAAGTCATGCGGAGTTTTTTATTTATATATTATATTTTCTTAATCAGGCATTTTATCCCAGAGAACTGTTCTCCCGTCAAAAACCGGTCCATCAACACAGGCTCTTTTGTAGCCAGATGTTGTATCTACAGTACATCCGACACAGAGTCCAACTCCGCAGCCGAAGTAATTTTCAACCGAGACCTCAACAGGTGTGTCCGCATCTACAAGTCTGACAGTTTTTTCCATCATAGGATCGGGACCGCAAGTGTACACCCTGTCGTAACCTTTCATTGAGATCTTATCAGCCATTACATCTGTAGCGAAACCTTTCACCCCGTCGGAACCATCATCGGTTGTGAGAATAAATTCATCCGCCAGACTCTGATATTTATTCTTTTCAAAAACAAAATCTTTGTTTCTTGCGCAATATATATAAGTAACTTTATTTCCTTTCTCTTTCAATTCTTTCATTAGATAATACAATGGAGCATTTCCTACTCCGCCGCCAATCAGAAGAACATTTTTTCCTTTTTCAATTGTAAATCCATTACCGGAAGGTCCAACGACATTTATTTCACCGGGCTTCATATCGCATATCAGTCCGGTTCCTTTCCCTATAACACGCACCACAATGAAAGCCTTCTCTCCATCAGCATTATAAAGTGAAAATGGACGTCTTAGAAGAGGATCCGTTCCCTCTGTAGTTTTAATATTTAAAAACTGGCCCGGTTTAAATGTGGAATTTTTCATCTCTATTGTAAGCAGATAATGATCTTTAGAAACCAGTTCAGGTACATTAAGTAAAGTGGCCATTAAATCCTCTCATAAAATTTATAGTTACCAGATAATCTGCTAATGATAATTAATCAATCAAAAATAGACTTATTTAAATCAGTTTTATTACTTCAATTTTTTTATATTCAGCGCCGGTATTTTTCAGAATAGATTCATAGAGGATCAGCTCTTTAAAAACAGATGATGCGAATGGCAAATCTTTGTTTTCATTTAAAAATAGTTCAAATTCGGCGGGTATTTTCTCTTCTTTTTTCACTCTGGCCAATGTGAGGTGAGGTATAAATTTCCGGTTTTCGGGTGGAATACCAATGGAAGCCGCCAAAGTTTCAGCAGATTTAATTATTTCATTCAAAGGATTTTCATTGCATTGAAGACCGGCCCATATCACAGAGGGATTATTTGCAGAGGGGAAAGCTCCTATCCCCCTTATCTTATATTCAACCTGTTTTAACTGATTTAGCAATAATAAGGACTTAAGCAGAGATTCCGAAGTCTCCGGATTTAGTGATCCAAAAAATTTAATTGTAATGTGGTAATTATGCATCGGAACTATTTTGAAAAACTGTCTGTTTTTATTCAGATGTTTGAATATCCCTGATAATGATTCGAGAGATTTCTCATCATCAACAGGGAGTGCAATAAAAAATCGGCGGGTAGCCTTTTCCATATTATTCAATAATTTTAGGTACTACTATATATCCATCTTTAAAATCAGGTGCAATCTTTTCCAGTTCATTACGGCCGATAGATTCTTTAACAACATCTTTTCTGAAAACATTATTAAGTTCAACAATATGATCAGCTGCCTCGACATTTGATGTATCGAGTTCATTTATTTTTTCTACATATTCTATAATATCACTTAGCTGCCTTGAAAATTCATCTTTTTCATCCGTTGAAAGATCCAGCCTTGCAAGCTTTGCAACTTTGATTATATCACTCTCTTCAATTTTCATTTTTTGTAGGCTCCATCATTTTTCTTAATCTTCGCAATCTTCATCCTGCAGAACAAGCAGGCAGTGAAGCATAGTACTACCAATGTGCGACCTATTAGTTTTGAGTCAATTTGTCATCTTCACATAAGAAGTGATCCACTTCGTGAAAAGAATGGATTTCCCTCCTCACGAAAATGACGTATCATATAGAAATACAATTATTTAATTCAAACGTTTAATCCATATTATCAACATTCTTATATTCAAAACGACCAATGTCAAAATCAATAACTTTTTTTACTTCAAGGTATTTTATTGTCACCCTTATTTTTGACAATTTCCCTGATGGAACACTTTTGAAGAAACTGAAAAAAGATATTCTATCTCCGGGCGCAATAAAATTCAGCCTGTACTCAACAGCACTATTCTCAAAATCGATAAAACGAAACAACTCCTTGTCTGATAAAATTCTTCTTTTTTTCAGAAGAGACGAAATACTTACTGAATATCTGTTATCAAGATAAGATTTATCTTTAATAAAACTAAAATCTTCAGATTGAATTGATTCATCATTATACACGACTTCTACTTTATCAATGATAAAGGGTTTATTCCATGTATTAACTATTACAAAATGAAAACATGGATCAACAGGATACCCGCCGCCGTTTCCTTTAAACTGACTGAAACTTTTTAAATAGTCCCAGCCTTCATTATCCACGTACTCTATATAAAGATCACAATAGAGAGTTCTTATTAGTCCTGCTCTTCCGCCTATAATATCAACATCTGCACGCTCAGCTGCGCGGTATATGAGAACTTTGTCTCCACCTGTGCAATTTAAATTCAGCATCAACATCAGGAAAAATATTATTATATATTTATATTTTATATTCATATGTTTTTCATTCACGGACTGATGGAACAATGTAACTCCTTACAATTTAATTGTTGAAACTGTAACTGCCGCGTAATTCAAGCCGGAAATTATAATTACTATCTTATTCCAAGTATTAACTTACAAGCAAAGATTTCTTCGAATAACATATAATTAAATGATTATAATTATTCATGCAATAACATTTTCAGTAAATAATAATTTCTGCCGATAATTAACTGTTCAAATACAATTAGCAGGATACTCTATTGCGAAAATTAAGATTTTCATTCTACCTGTTTATGCTCACATGCCTTTCCGGAGTACTTGCCTATCACTTCATTGAAGGCTGGTCTATTTCAGATGCAATATTTATGACTGCAATCACTGTAAGCTCCGTGGGATTTGGAGAGGTTAAACCCCTCACTGGAACAGGAAGAATAATCACCGTATTTATAATTGTATTCGGCATAACAATTGCCGGTTATACACTTGGTACATTTGTAAGGATGCTGATTGAAGGTGAAATAAGTGAAAGATTCGGGAGAAAAAAAGTGGCAAGAAAAATATCAGTACTAAAACATCATTTCATAGTTTGCGGTTTCGGACGTATCGGAAAACTTATAACAAAGGAATTATTAAAAAATAAAGAAAAAGTAATTGTGCTGGAAAATGATGCAAAACGTGTTCCGGAACTTGAAGCTATGGGCGTAACATACATGCTTCTGGATGCATCCGATGAGAACACACTTCTTAAAGCAGGCATTATGAAAGCACAGGCATTAGTCACCGCTGTTATGTCCGATGCTGATAATGTTTTTATAACACTTACTGCCCGAATGCTTCATCCCGATATTTATATAATGGCCAGAGCCTCCGATGCAAAAAATGAAAAAAAACTTTTAAGTGCAGGAGCTAATAAGGTTGTCTCCCCATACCTCATAGGAGGTCAGAGAATGGCGCAGATGCTGGTTCGCCCCACGGTGGTTGATTTTATTGATATTGCAACAATGGACGACAAACTGGGACTGAGGATGGAGGAGGCAAAGATAAGCCCAAAATCCCGCTACATAGGTAAAACACTAATAGAAAGCAACCTTCGCAAAGATTACGGTGTGATAATTGTATTAATTAAGAAGGCCAGTGGAGAGATGATATTCAATCCTCAGCCTACTGAAATTCTTGAATTCAATGATGTAATAGTAATGCTCGGCAAAATTAATGATGTGGAAAAAATTAACGATATTATTTAATACTTAAATTTTCGGTAAATTCAGATTAGAGATACCTTTAATCAAATCCTCAATGTTGAATGGTTTCGCCATAAAGAGATCTATAAAACCGGTATAACCTTTAAGATCGAGTGACCACCCGGAAAGAAGTATTGTATGAGTATCTTCATTAATTTCTTTGACCCTTGCAGAAAGTTCAATCCCGGTATATCCGGAAACATCATAATCTGTAATTACAATATCATAATTTTTACGTTTAAACTCTTCAAAAGCCTCACTGCCGTTATCAGTTATAAATACCCGATTCCCCATTCTTTCAAAGAGGTTACCAAGAATCATCTGCAGCGCTTTTTCATCCTCTACAATCATAATATCTTTGTCTTCAATATTATAATCCGATTCCCCATTTACTTCATTGTTATGTTCGACAATTATTCTTTGAGGAAAAATTATTTTGATTGAATACTGTTCAACCGATTCTTCTTCGAGAATTTTAAGATTTAATTTTTCAGCGGCATTTCTTATATCAGATGGAGAGAGACCGTCAATTGTGAATGGGACAATATTATCTTTATCAAATCCGCTCTGTTTGTACACAGAAACTGCCAACGATACAATAGATGTTTTTTTAAGTTCAATCTCAATCTGACCCTTCTTGCCTGCATATGCTGAAACTTTCAGTATAGCCCATATAAAAAGCTCTCTCAGGAAACCGGTATCTGTTTTTATAACCATTTCAAAACCAGGTATTTTCTCGATAGAAATAGTTCTTCTTTTTTTACCCTCTTCTATTTTAAAATGGATCTTAGCAAACTCAATTGCATCATTTAGAATACTTTCGAAAGGCTCCTCTCTCTCTTCGCTGGGATCATTTCTTTCATCAATAAATCCCAGAATCCTTCTAAGCTGTTCAACTACTTCGTGAACATATTTTTCTATCTGTTTAAGTCCGTCATAAACAGTATCTTTCTCTGTAATTATCTGTAATAATTGAGTCTGATTCAGTATTACATTTACAGTATTATTAATTGAATGAATAAAACCCTTTCCGATATCACTTACAAGATTAAGTCTTTTTGCGGAACTCAGCCGCTCTTTTAGTTCCCTTACTCTGGTGATATCCTCCATTATAAGATCTATAGCAACAATTTCATTTTCTCTTAAAACGGGATATATAATAACGTTAACAATTTTTTCATCGCCTTCTTTGCTTCGTACCTTAATCTCTCCAATTCTTTTAAACGGGATGTTCCCCTTTAAAATCTCCAGTATATGATTCTTAATTTTTTCAGAATCATATTTAAAGATTGTACTGATCCCGGAATTATCTTTGGAGAGTTCATCAAGACTATAACCGAGCGTTCCCTCAAAAGACCTGCTGCATCTTAAAATCTGAAGATCTCTGCTGAATCTCATCAGCGGGAGCGGCGAAAACTCATAATGACCGGAATTGGTAAACTCCTCCTGCCGGCTGACAGATGTACGATTAGTAATAATATCTTCATCAAGAACTCTAATCATTATCATTACATTATGTATAACCCCATTATCGGAAACGGGCTGCATAAGTATTTCTACGGGAATTCCTTCATTTTCAGGAGTTTTTACTTCTACTTCGCAGCTGGCAAAAGCACCGTTAAATGCTTTAACAAAGGTAAGTGCAACGCATTTTTTATGCTCGCTGTTAAATACATTCGGCCAGTCAAATTTCCTCTCTCCGGAATCAATTCCGAAAAACTGCATAAACGAGGTGTTTGCGTATTCAAGAATACTTTTTGAAGTGATAATGCAAGCAGGATAAAGAAGATGATTTAGTATATCATTGTTAAAAAAAACGGGAGATTTTTTATCTCCCGTATCTGTTTTATACATTTGAGTCATATATTCAACCTGTACCCTAATAAAGCGTTCTCAGGTTTACCACTTTCTTTTCTCCTTTCTTTATTTCAACTTCTTTTTCTATGCGATCTACAATTCCGCCGCCACCCATTAGAACAAAATTAAGCTTATAATTACCCGGTTTAAGCCTCATCCGCCCCAGTTGAAAGTTTGCAGGAAGTGTGTGCCAGCATCGTAAATCAGGCTTCATCTGAGAAAATAATGCTGCTCCTGTACCCGCACCTGCAGCAAGACCTATAAGACCGGCAAAACCCTTTGTCTGTTTAAATGATTCAGCCACTTTTTTAGCAACCAGACCTGCCGTCAGAGAAGCCACCGCTTTTGTAACAACAGAAGCTGCGACTCTTTTATGGAGCATATCGTAATCATCTTCAAGATTTTTAACAGCTGTTTTCTCAATATCTTCGAGCATTGTGGTAGTAATCGTTTTTCCGCCAGCTTCAATCTTTACTTTATCCACCTTGTTTGATCTCTTCTCAAATGTAGGAATCGGATTCTCTGCATTATTAAGAGTAACAAGAACCGCAGCGATAGTAAGCCCTGCAGCAAGATTTGTTGTACTGAGCGTCAGCCTTATATAAGGTCCCATCTGAGGATCTTTTAGAAGCGGACCCCTGGATTTTTTAATAGGACTCCTTCCGGCCTGAAAAATTGTAACCAGCTCTCCCTGGTTTTCATCTTCTTTATAACTTTTCCCGAATTTACCCCTCCAATCCTGATAATCATCGTCATACCCCAGACGTTTTGACAGCCTTAGCAGATCATCTTTAACCATGGCTAATTCAGGATTAAGAGCATATACCTGTTTGTACTCAACATATGCAAAATCAAGATCTCTTGTATCGTTATTTTTATCGCCTACAATTTCAAACGCAATGGCAGTTAGATATTTGGCCATGAGATTCTGCTTATATCTCGCTTCCCCTTCTTCGGTTTTGATTTTAGCAAGCTCATTGTTAACGCCTGTAAACTCTACCCTTGCTTCATCAAACTTCTCAAGCATTATGAAATTGATACCGGCATAAACATGAATAAGGACCTTCTCAAAATCCTCGCCTCTATAATTTGAATTAGTGTCATTTGTCAGAAACGAAGCCGCCTGCTGTGTCACACTTATGGGGATTATTTGAGCGAGCTTACCAGCCTTTAACATCAGCTTGTTGCTTGTCTCGTAATCACCGCCAGTGTGAAGCATAAGACCGCACTCCATTAAAAAAACGAGTTCATCCTTTCCCCCTTTATTAACATTGGGGAGAAGGAGCCTTGCAGCTTCAAGATACTGACCCTTATAAAACATCTCCTCAGAGATTTTCATCTCCTTGTCATAGCTCTTAGATCCGCATGACACTAGAGCAAATATGATCAGAAAAATCGATGTTATCTGCATTATTTTTTTCATAATTAACTCCGCAAACTAAAATGCAGATCAGAAACTGATCTTGTCAGACTTAGAAGATTTTAAAAATTCCTGCTGATCCTGCCATTCTGATACATTGGTTTTCAGATTTATAAGTTTTAAAGTAACTTTTATATATTGAACTCTTCTTCCATTAACTTCTCTTACATTATCACTTATCTCGCCAGTAAGATAAAAATTTGGAGACTTCAGTTCTCCGGCGGGTATTGCGCTGTCGGGGTCAACCATTCCAGTCATACCTTTTTCAATCTCTTTAAGTGCATCTGCTTCAAGAGAATCATCAATAAATTTTATCCTTTTCTGAATAAGTTTTGTCTGTATTTCGCTTGTGATAAGCTCTGTGTCAATATGCTCTGATGTTCTATTACGGAATTTTTTTACCTGTATAAAAGACGGTTTTTTATATTCATCCTTCAAAAAAGTGTATAGAGATCCTACCATTTTATCAACAGTAATTTTTATCTCTTTAGGGCCCCACTCCCCTGAGCCTTCAGCTTTGTTAACATCCTGATACTGAGTACCGCCGCCGCAACCGATTAAAACCATAAAAAGTGCTGCTGAAATCAATTTTTTCATATGTCCCCCTGAATTTTCCTTTGAAATCGTATTATTTAAAGATTAACAAATTTATCTGCAAATGTCAATTATTATAATGAAGTTTTAATAATTTAAATTCTGAATTCAATTTTCAATTACGATAGATGTTGTCATTAATCTTTCAGCTTTAATTAGTAGTTGAAAGAGCTTATAAAAATAGACAAAAAAAATTTTCACTAACTTATTTTTTTCGTGAAGAATCTGAATTCAGGCTGCAGTTTCATCCGTGGAAATCTCCGCCCTCCATCCTTTGGCACTAACCCCAAAAGTTAAAAGTGGAGAAAAATAAAAAAGTTACATTGACTCTACTATCATTCAGGGAGGATTTTAAGAGAGATTTCATGGAAGATTTCAAACATTATTTTAATGGCAGAGATGATCACGAAATATTATCAGATCTCCACAGGCGGGCTTCGTGACCGCACTGTAACAATAAATTTGATGACAAAAAGATGCTCAACTGATGATCAACGGCCTGCGGGGCGGAGATTATGTTATTGAAGTTTTAAATATTTATAGCTTTCCGTACAACCTCAATAACGTTCTTTGATGTTTCAACACTATCGGTATTATTTATTGTAGCAAGATACTCAAACTTGTCAAGAGTGTGTCTATATAACGTATCATAATAATCCAGAAGAAGAATCTTTATAAACTCATCAATGTTGTCCTGATTATACAGCTCAATGAGAAGATCTGTTTTAACCTGGCCGATTTTACTTCTGAGTGAATTTACCGTCTTCAAAATTCTTTCATCCTCATTGAATCCGGTGTATTCCTTTTTAATAATTGCAACGCGTCGCTCAATTGCTGTATCGATGTAAATTGCCGGGGCTTTTCTCATCTGAACAAAAATATTCTCGGGAATATGCAGGTTCCCTATCTTTTTCGATTCACCTTCAAACAATACAAAATCTTTATCTTCCAGTTCTTTAAGTTTCTGCCAGAGCAGAGTTTCAAAACGTTTCTGACTGTTCTGTTTCAGTCCTATTGCTCCGAAGAGTGAGCTTCTATGTCCTGCCATATCCTCAAGATCAACAGAATTCGGCGTGAGCTTTAAAATTTCAGTTTTTCCTGCCCCTGTGAGGCCCTGCAGCACAAACATTTTTGGTTTAATTGTTATAGTTGAAAGATCATCCATTACCATTTTTCTAAATGACCGGTAACCGTCTATTATTCTAAATGTTTTTATTCCAAGTGAACTTATTAGAGATGCTACTGCACCGGATCTCATCCCCCCTCTGGCACAGTATATAATAATCTGCTTATCCTTAATTTCAGTGAGAGAGTTGATTATATCAACAATCCTTTTTCCCCCTATTTCAGTTCCACGCTTGACAGCATCTGTCTTACCCGCCATCTTATAGAGAGTTCCGATCTCTTTCCTCTCTTCATCGTTGAATATGGGGAGATTTACCGCTCCAGGTATATGATCTTCGTTATATTCGATGGGTGCCCGTACATCTACGTATAAGGGATTTGTTATTTTTTGAGATTCTTCAAAAGTTATATCTTCCATATATTCCAGCAGTGAATTGATTTTTTTGAGCAATTGAGAGTTTTTATTTCTATAATTGAGGCATTGTTATACTTACTTTTCCGGTTCTTATAAGTTCAGATGCACCCTGCATTACAATGGACATATATAATTTCATTCTCTGATCAAACAGCATGGGATGAAAGTCTTTCCTCGATACAGATCTTCTAACAATAGCGCTTCCATCAAATCCTTCAACTGTAAGCGAACTATCCTCTTTCAGAATGGACTGAAAGAACAATAACGGAACCGCATATAACCCTATAACCTCACCATCATTGAATCTATAGCAGTCAAGCGATCTCTGGTCAGCCAGAAGATATACATGCTGAAACTCTCTATGATGATAGTAATCGGTCTTATCTTCAAAGCGGCAATAACCGAGATCGGTAAGTTCAGATTCAACCAGAGAGATCCCGATCTCCTCCATTGCCTCCTTTCTAATCTTTCCATCATTCCCGGTATCCTGCCCGAAGGTAACATGGCCTCCCACGGTAATATCAAGGCAATCGGGATAGAGAGCTTTGTTGCGCGCCCTATGCTGAAATAAAAGCTCAACATCATCACCTGCATCTCTTGCAATCCACAGGTGAACACCCTCGTGAGGAGTTCCGGTTCTGTATGAATCACCACGTGTTATGCTGACCCCTGTTGGTGTTCCGCTCACCCAGTCCCATGCTTCAAGAAGCTCTTTATTATTTAAAATTTTATCTTTCATATTACTAAAACATCCAATATTATATACCTTTTTTTATCAACCGAAATTAGATTATTACCGACAATATAGAATAATGTACTGAAATCCTGCAGGAATTTCTAACTGATTTAAACCAATGCACCTGCAGATATTGCAATGTACTATGACTTTTTAAGAAGACTCAATGTCAAGCCCGTGAAGAAGGGAATCCGCTTTTTCATATTAAAGGATCTCCTTATTTGCGAGGATGACAGATCGGTTCGGGAATTTATAAAATTTGTGTGGAAAAATTAAATAAAATGACAGAACATAAAACAAAAAAGCTTAAACGACTTATATTTCCAGTGGGAATATTTCTGCTGATGTTTATTGCGGAATCCATTATTGGAACAACTGGAGTTATTTCATATTTCTATTTATCAGGAAAAAAGAATATTTCTGAAATAGAAAACTATACTGTCAACTATTCAAAAACTATGGCTGAGGCATTTGCAAGAGTAGCAGAATTCAGTTATTCAACAAAAAAATATACTTCTCTCAAAACTTTATTTCACGAAAAAATTGAAGAGAATACAATTGACGAAGCTTTTTTTGTTATGGCTGATGGAAAACTAATTGTCCACTCCAGTACAACTGTTGAAAAAGAACTTATGGGAAATATCGCCACGGACGAAATGGCCTACAACCTCGACATGATAATGCTTCCGGTTCAGACAAAAAGCAGTGAACTTTTTCTAAACAATTATAACATCGTCAACAAAACTGTTCCTTTTAAACGGCAGGAGAGAGATCTTTTAAAGAAATATGTTTATAAGGATTTAAACGCAACTGGATGGCTTTTTACAAAAGCTGTATTTGTTAAAAATAAACCTGTGGGAACTGTAAATTTCATTGTAAGTAAAGACCGGGTATACTCCTCCATTCAGGAATCAATAATTCAGGCAAAACAGTACTCTTTACTGGTTATTACTGTTTCGATGATTTTATCTTTCTTTGTTTCATTGATAGTTCTTTTCAGATATCGTTCCATACAGAAAAATGCTTTAGGAACACGCGCCGTATCCGCCACAGAAAAAAATATTTCCTCCACTGAAGATACTCTGCGGATAATTCCTATGCAGACTATAGTACCCGCTACGGATCAGGATGACGTAATGTTTTTTCCTCCGGACAGTAATTTGATCGAACCTACCATGGATTATGTGATAGAAGATAATTTTGATGACAATATAATTGAAGAAGATGGATCAATTTCGTCATCAGCAGCATCATTTAAAAGAGATGATTACTCCGGAACTATTCCTCTCCGTAAACATGAAACCATCTCTGATGAAGATGAATATATAACTGTTGAGCTTCTTGGCGAAATTGAATCTGAACCTGAGCTTGTTATAGAAGAACAGGAAAGAGCAAGAGAATACATAGCACCTGTTATAAGTCTTAGCGATTATAAAAACTCAATGAATAGAGAAATTAGGGATGCAATCCCTATCCGGAAAAAGAGGTAACGATGTTTTTTATAAACCATACCGATATTGGAGAGGGCTCCGCTGCGATCATTGAAGTTGAAGGTCCGCTCAACAGCGACTCCGCTCCGGATTTTGATGATTATATCAGCAAGCTTGTTAATAATAATGTTATATGTCTGCTGATCGACATGAAGAATCTTAAATTCATCAGCAGTGAAGGTATTGGAGCAATCCTTATGATTCAGAAAAGTATAAACGAAAGAAATGGACTTGCAGTTTTTTTTAATATGAATAATGAAATTATATCTCTCTTTAAACTGCTGGGATTTGACAAAGTAATTACTACTGCTTCAGATAGAGCCGATGCACTGAATCTCCTTGATAAGCACATGGAACTCTTTCCGGATGACTTGCAGACAATCCGATCTGAAAATATAAAAAATATAGAACTTCCCCTTCCGGATGAAGAAACTTCTATTACAGATTACGAGACAGAGGATTCGCTCCCCGTGGAGGATTTTGATGGTTTCGACGGAAGTGAGGATACGGATGATTCTTTCGTTATAGAATGCATTAAATGCAGATCTTTAGTTCGAGTAAGAGAAACAGGGGAGCAGCTCTGTCCTTACTGCAGCGCGAAATTTTCCGTCACTGAAGGGAAAAAAGCAGTTTTTAAACAAATTTGAAAATATTAATATAATAAGCCGGATTTAACCTTTCCCTTTTTTCTTGACTAAATCAGATCAAAAATACTATATTAACGGAACAATCAGCATCAGGAGAATTACTATGCCGTTAGCAGAAGGAAAAACCTTTACCTTTGACGATCAGAGTCATATAGACGCCGGATTACTTGAAACAATTGAATATAAAGGAAATCCTCAGAGAATTACATATGAAACTTCTGAATTCAGTGCCGTTTGCCCCTTTTCCGGACTTCCGGACATCGCAACTGTAGAAATTGAATATATACCCTCTGACAAAATTATTGAACTTAAATCTCTTAAATATTATTTTACATCTTTCAGAAATGTAGGTATTTATCAGGAGGCTGCAACCGACAGAATTTACAAGGATATCTGGAAATGCATCACACCTCTTTTTCTATCGATAAAAACAGTATATAATGTCCGGGGTGGAATACTCGCAACATGTATAATGGATTCCAATTTAATCAAGGAGGAACAGAAATAAAATGGGTTCCAGAATTTTAAAAAATGCCGGTTTATTCTTTGAATCAATTCTTGATAGATTTGTCTCAGCTGCTGGGATATTTATATTCATTCAGATTCCTACGTTCATGATTCAGTATCAGCAAAGACTTGGAGGGCATGTTGATGAACTTGCTCTTATAATTAGAAGATATAAATCTGCTGCGGCTGATAACAGCAGAACAATTGAAGAATATATCGGACTTCATCTTCAATCAGATGTAAAAGAATTTGTATCCACTGGAAAAATAATGTCAGAAAACATCGAAAGATTTACAGATCTTTCTTCTGCATTAAAAAGTCTCTCCGGATCAAAGGGATTTGTTAAATTTTTTCATTTTATAAAAGATATTGATTTTGACATATTTAAAGCTGCTCTTAAAAATTTCGTTCCGGGAATCTCTTTCACTGTAGACACTCTCATTTTCGGTGCAATGGGATTAGTTTGTTTTATGACTGTTTACTTCATCCTGAAAAAAATTATAATTTTCATAATCCAAAAAATCAGAAACCGGTAAAACCATTATATCAAAGAAAAAATAATTCAAGGTTTTTAATATTTTAAAATTTATCATTCACTTGATGAAAGTAAATTTACGGAAAAAGCATTGAAGCATATCCGCTCTTTTAAATTATAGATGTATCCCCGCAACTGCAATTATACTTTTCGAAGTGGTGCAGGCATAGCGGAATATTCAGATATAATATTTGAATTTAAAAAATACTTACCACGATCTACTGTATACGGCAGGATATAATGAATAAATTTTTATGTTTTTTAATATTAAGTTTCTTTACACTTTACGGATGTTCCGCTGATAAAAATATAAAAAACGATATATTGAATCAAATCGATGTATCAATTGAACAGAGCGGAAATAATATCAGCATTGTTGATGATGTTGCTGAAATAAGAAGAACCTCATTTTCAATTAAATTCAAATTCGCTCAACCTGACAGCATTTTGATTAATGCGTCCTTTCATGCTGAAACCTTTAATAATGCAAAAGAAGGTTTGCCGTTAAGTGAACTCTCAGGTTTTAAAAATACCGGAATAGCCGAAGAACTATTCAATAAAGACATGGTACTATATATCTCTCTTGATACTCCGAATTTCTGGTACTATGCTGATGATTCTGACCACAGATTCAACAGTGTATTAAAAAGTGAAAGCGGATATTCGTGCACAAGAGAGATATCCGGTATTGTCGATCTAAACGGCTCAGGAAATAAGACTGATATTATAAAAATTAAACAAAATGAAATTTTTCTCGTAATTATCAAAAGCGACTGGAACGAAGACTACACCAGAATGATAGAAAAAAGCCGTAAAATAATAAAATTGAAATTCATAATATAGCGGGGAATTAGTATAATGAACGCTCATGACAGCCTGATCCCCTTCGATCAGATGAAAAATCAGATTGAATCAGCACTCCTCAGACTTGCAGATAATTCCGCTGCAGCTCCTGCACTTACTATTGAATTTCAGAGAGGTCAGACCAAAATAAAGGCAGAGATTCCTCCACTTACGGATATTATGCTCTTTGATTCTCTGGAAATTATAAAAAAACATATTGAAAATTTAAGAATTCTATCATTTGAAAAGGGGCATTACAGTTTTCAGTCTCTTAACAATAATGTTTTTAACACAGAAAATATTACGGATAACCTTAAAATTGATTTTTTCAGTATAGTAAATTCCTACATTGAGCTGACAAAAAAAGGCAACCTCTCTCAGGAAGAGATAAATTCCGTTATTGAAATAATCAGGACAGTTAACTCAAGTCTTCTTTTCAGCCCGGCAGACAGACTTAAAGAACTTGGTGCATCAATTCTTAGCGGAGATAATACTCCCGACTGGGATTACATCGCAGGGTATGCCGACATAAAAAGAAAAATAAAAGAGTCAATAATTCTTCCGGTGCAGAATCCTGATGTTTATGATACTATAGCTGGCATGACAAGAAAAAGTTTTGAAACTAACAGACCGAAGGCGATTCTTTTTGAGGGACCTCCGGGTGTCGGCAAAACTACTGCTGCAAGAATTATCGCAGGAGAAAGCAGTCTTCCACTTGTTTATGTTCCGGTTGAATCTATTATGTCTAAATGGTATGGAGAGTCTTCTAAAAACATGGCTGAAATTTTTGACATGTGTGATCTTATGGGCGGTGCAGTTATTTTTCTTGATGAAATAGATTCCTTAGCCGGCTCAAGGGATCAGAATATGTTTGAAGCAACTAGAAGAATTCTTTCAGTACTTCTTCGAAAACTTGACGGGATAGATTCTGCGGAAAAAACATTAACGATAGGTGCAACTAACAGAATGAACGACCTCGATAGTGCCCTTCTGAGCAGATTTGATCAGATAATAAAATTTCCATATCCGAACACCGAAGAACGGGGTGCGATATTCAGTAATTACGCTAAACAACTTTCGGAGGATGATTGTCTTCATCTGGGCAGCAAAACAGAAACACTGACAGGAAGAAATATTAAAGATATATGTGAGCTTGCAGAGAGACGATGGGCACGAAGACTTATAATTCAAAAAGGGGATATTGCACCGCCTCCTTTTGACTACTATAAACAGTCAGTACAGCTTTGGAAAAATTCTATAATTTGATTAGAGTCTTTTTAAAAGAAATTCAATCTCCTCATTATCGTTCTCATTCTTTTTAATGAGAGATTCCCTAATTCTTTCCATATATTTTTTATTTTTAACTGCATCACTTATATTATTAGCTTCACGCATATAAATCCCTTAACAGATATTGAAATTGCACCTGACATTTAAATCAGCATCATATACTATAATTAAAATAACGAAATATAAAAAACAACTAAGACGAAGAAACGGCCGATGTTCTGCCGCTGCTGCTGGTGTGATTCTATTCAATATTAATATTTGTAATAAATAAGTCAAACAGATAAATAAAAAAAATAATTAATTTCAGGTATTATATCTAAAACCTGAGAAACTTTCCCTATTCCATCTTTTCAGTAGAAAGCCGGACTTAAATCCGGCTTACTATTGTATTTAATTCAAGCCCAGGTGATAGGAAGATCGGGATCAAACTTACGGGACATATTTCTGTTAAAAGGAATAATTCTTACACTGTATCCAAACCGTCCGGACTGGAGACATAACATCTGACCTGTGTAGAAATATATACCATCCCCGTCACTGGAGCCTCTCTCCATTGGAACCGCAACACCGTCGCTTATATCTCCAAACTGATCCACCGAACCGAAGTAAAGCTCAACAAGAACATCCTCCTGTGCAATTTTACCAAGATTAATTTTTGCATTAACACGGAGTACCGAGCCTACAGTGACATTTGAATCATCCTCAATCCGCATTTCAAGAACATGCGCATCGGACCAAACTTTTTTTATTTTCTCTTTCCAGGCTGAAAGCCCTTTTGAAATTTTAAACTTATCCTCAAGATATCCTGTATAATTAATATGGGCCGCATGGTAATATTTTTCTGTATAGTCCTTCACCATTCTGTTGGTATTGAATTCAGGAATTATACTTTTCATTGACTCTTTTATTTTTGAAAGCCACGCTTCAGGTAAACCGTCTTCTGCTCTTGTATAAAAGAGAGGTATGATCTCCTCCTCAAGAAGATTATAAAGTGAAAGACTCTCTACTTCATCCTGATAATTCTGATCGTCGTAAATCTCGCCGCTGCCGATGGCCCAGCCGTTGTTTGAATTGTAAGCCTCATCCCACCATCCATCAAGAATACTGACGTTTATTCCGCCATTTGCTACAACCTTCATCCCGCTTGTTCCGGATGCTTCTTTTGGTCTGATTGGATTGTTTAGCCACACATCAACACCCTGCACTATGTATCTCGCGACATTGATGTCATAATCTTCAAGAAATACTATTTTCTTTCGGAGCTTTTCATCACGCGATGTATGAATAATCTCTTTTATAAATTCTTTTCCCAGGGAATCTTTCGGATGAGCCTTTCCTGAAAATACAATCTGCACCGGTCTTTTCTGAGATGAAAGAATATTGAAGAGTCTATCCATGTCACGGAAGAGAAGGGTTGCGCGTTTGTATGTGGCAAACCGTCTGGCGAAACCAATGGTCAATGCTTCAGAGTCGAGCACGGAGCTTGATACAATTGCCTGCTTCTTCGGTACACCTCTGGCAATAAGCTGATTGTGAAGACGTTTTCTTGAAAAGCTCACAAGTCTCTCTCTCAGCCTCTCTCTGCATCTCCACAATTCGGAGTCCGGTATATTATCAATCCCCTTCCATATATCCTTTGATGTAGGATTGTCAATCCAGTCCGGCCCCAGATATCTGTTGAACAATCTCATCATTTCATCTGATGTCCAGGAGAGAGTCTGTATTCCATTAGTTACATGCCCGATTGGAACTTCATGAGATGGAAGCTGCGGCCAGATATTATTCCACATTTTCCGTGAAACATCCCCATGTAGTTTTGATACACCGTTGCAGCCGAATGCTGTTTTAATTGCCAGAACAGTCATGCAGAACTCCTCTTTTTTATCGAAGGGATTCTCTCTGCCAAGAGCCATAAATGTATCAGAATCAATTCCAAGTTCTAAATATATTTCATGAAAATACCTATCAATCATCTCCGGGAGAAAGCGGTCATTGCCCGCCGGAACAGGTGTATGAGTAGTAAATAGATTACTCGCTGTTACATAAGAAACAGCTTCATTAAAAGTCATACCATGCTCTTTCATCTCAAGTCTTATTCTTTCAATTGCAAGGAACGCCGCATGACCTTCATTCATATGGTAAACAGTAACATTAATTTCCATCGCTCTAAATGCTCTGACTCCACCGATACCCAGCATTATTTCCTGCTTGATTCTCATCTCGGTATCTCCACCATAAAGCTGATCGGAGATTGTCCTGTCTTCCACGCTGTTGCTTTCTACATTTGTATCGAGAAGAAACAGCTTTATTTTTCCGATAATCACCTGCCAGACTTTCGCATAGATTATTCTTCCCGGGTATTCCACACCAACTGTTAGATGAACACCCGACTTATCAAGCACAGGACTTATTGGAATATTGTAAAAATCTGTTTCCGGATATCTCTCCTGCTGCCAGCCATCAAGATTTAGATACTGTCTGAAATAACCAAGACGATAAAGAAATCCCATTCCGTAAAGTGGTATCCCCAGTTCACTTGCAGATTTCAGATGATCTCCTGCTAAAACTCCTAAGCCCCCTGAATAGACAGGGAGACATTCGTGAATTCCGAATTCCGCTGAATAGTAAGCTATAACCTGATCCTTCATATCTTTACTATTCTGGTCATACCATGAAACTCTGGTCTGATGCCGTTCAAGCTCGCTCTCTACTCTATGCATGTGAGCTACGAAACTTTCCGATTCGGCGGCCCGGTCAAGGGCACTTTGTGAAAGAGCACCAAGAAAATGTATCGGGTTATGACCAACCTCCCTCCACAGATCTACATCAATTCTTCTAAACAAATCTATCGCTTCAAAATTCCATACCCACCAGAGATTATTTGCAATTTTCATAAGCGGTTTTAATCTTTCCGGAAGATACGGAACAACTTTAAATTCTCCGATTTTTTTCATATATAAATCTCCATATAAATTGATTTTTCAAAAGACAGAATACAACCCCTCATTATCATCTTAAAAAAATACAGCTCTTCCATAAAAGTGGAGATTGTATTACGAGGAGCCTTTAAAACAGCTGACAATAAAGCTGAAAACACAAGGTTTTTGAAACCAAATCTCAAATCTTTTAAATTTATTTTTTTTAATTTCACGATACTATTACAACTTTTAATGAGTAACTACCAGCTGAGGGTTTTTCAATAAAAAATTACTAAAAAAGATATTAATTACAGGTAAAAATTCCTGAACTTATACGAACCTGCGATTAGAAAAGCGGAATATAAATTTTAAAATCAGCGCCGCCGTTTTCGGGAGTATCTACTGATATAAATCCTCGATGTCTTTTAATAATAGTATATGCAAGAGCAAGCCCGAGTCCTTCTCTTCCATCCTTTGTGGTTACATACGGATCAAATATTTCTCTCGTGGAGAGCGGATCAACTCCCGGTCCATTGTCCCTCACTGAAATAACAATATATTTTCCTGAAACCAGAGAAGTCTCCCTGAATACCGATTCCTGACTTATCTCTATTTCATCCGCTTTTATTAATATTTCTCCGCCAGGTTTATCAGAAACATCTACTGCATTTTCAATTACATGTCGAAATGCTTCACTAATCAATTCCTGATCTATTTCAGGATTTGTCATATTCTCCTGAATCTCAATTATGTGCTGACCTTTATATCCGGAGAAGAGATCCGGAAGAGCACTTTCAATTAGTTTTTTTATATCAGTTTTATCTTTTGCAGGTTTCATTCCACGTGCAAACATTCCGAGTCTTTCTGTAAGAGTTTTTATTTTAAGCCCCGCGCTCTCGGCATCGCAAAGCAGTTCCTCCAGTTCACTATCTTTTTCGGCATCCATCTTCGCCAATGATATATTCCCCAGAACTGCAGTTAGAGCGTTATTATAATCGTGAGCAATACCTCCGGCAAAATTTGCCACTGCGCTCATCCGCCGGATGCTGCGGGTCAGAGTTTTACACTTTTTCTCAAAAGAAGAATCGAGAAGATAACAGAAAACTGAAGGGGTAAAACCTCCCGCATCATCTGAAGCAGTTATCTCCATATCAAAATTGCGGATAAGCCCTTTAAAAGAAAACTGTATTTCATTTATTTTTGTACAATCATTAATATTCCTGCTGGAGAGACCGGCTGCTGAACTGATTTTTCCTGTTGAGCTTTTATCTGTAAAATTTGAAATATTGGATCCGTAGAGTTCAGATTTATCTATACCTGTTAATCTGCATAGAAAATCTGACATTAATAAAATGTTCAAATCTTCATCCAGTTCCATATACAGTATGGAGAAAAATTTTAAAATATTAAAAAATGGAGCTGTTCCTTCATTTTCAGGGAGAAACCTTATTATAGAAGTTTTCTGGTTTTTATAATATATGCTATCAATTAATTTTATTCCTTTTATCAAAGAGAAGATCAGCCGCGGGTCTTCAAAGCTAAACGCAAGTCCTTCACAACCCCGGGTAAACCCGGATATATTTAAACCTTTTAAATCTCCTGAATTATTTTTTCCAGGATTCGAAAGCAGAGCCAGCCCATTTTTATTACAACCGGTTATTATACCGGAATTATCAATTTCAACAGTTCCATATCTTTCATTGAGTAAAATTATTTCCTTCACCGGAACCTCCGCTGTTACGATTGCATTAAACTGAATTTCTTTTTCAACCGTTCCATGACCTCAACCGGATCACTTACAATAACTCGTGTCCCTGAGAGCACATCGAGAAAGCCTACCTCATTGGTGTACCTGGGAACTATATGCTGATGGATATGCTGTATACTGGCACCGCTTCCATCTCCAAGATTATAACCTATGTTATATCCCGAAGGTGAAAACTCTTCATCTATAAATTGAATAGTTTTTACAAGAAGAGCGTGCATTTCAGCTGCCTCAGATTCAGTAAGCTCATTAATCTGACTTAAATGTCTTTTAGGAAAAATCATAACATGACCCGGATTAAAAGGAAATAAATTTACTGCAATTATAAACTTTTCTGTTGTATGTACATTGAGGTTTTTAACCAGAGGATTGTTATCTCTAATGGCGCAAAGGATACATTCCACGGAGGGTTTTTCTCCTTTTACATATTTTATCTTTTCAGTATTGAACAGATAACTTCTTTCCAATCAGTTTATTTTCTCCTCGAATACATATAAATTGAATAATACGACATTATTCCTATAATTAATATTCCCAATGCCACCATAAGAATATACATAAAATCCATTCGTTTGGCAAGTGAAACTCTTTCTAAAGTTTTTTGTTCAAGAATTGAAAGCTTATTAGATAAAAATCTCAGAGCCATATCGGGATCTTTCAATTCAGATGTATACTTCATTTCCCTTAATAAACTTTCAGCTTCTGTATACATGGTAATAATATCATTATACTCTATATTTTTGGTTTTTAAATAATTCATAGATTCATCAATAACTTTAAATCTTTTTTCAAATGATGAAATGTCAATTATACCCCCTTTTGATGGTTCACTTTGAGAAAAAAGGGATACGCCGGCAAAAAAAATACAAAATAGCGCTGAAATAATAAGTTTTCTCATGGGGAAACTCCATAGTAAAGATTAGTTAAAATTGAATCCTGTGGTCAATTTTTATCATAAACAAACACTTGTTGCGATATTTAATTAATTATATCATTTTACAAATGAATTAGCTCTTTGTCATTCCGGGTGGAGCGATAGCGGAATTCCGGAATCTCACAGACAATGCATCAAAAGCAAGATTCCGGTATTTGCTCAAATTGAAGCAGCAAAACCGGAATGACTGAAAACTGTTCAATTCAATCGTTGACTGCTAAGATAATTTTGTATTTGAATTAAGGCAGAGTAATATTATATAGGTTAAGAAAATATACCGTTGTATGCATGCATGCCAAAGTGTAAATACCTGCAATAATATCATCTATCATAATTCCCATGCCCCCCTTCAGAGATTCAAGAGAGCCTGCCGGAAAGGGTTTTATTATATCAAATCCTCTGAAGAGAACAAAGGCAAGAATTGCATATGAAAAACAAAAAGGTATAAAAAGAATTCCTATCCAGTAACCCAGTACTTCATCAAGAACTACCTGCTGAGGATCCTTTGTACCGAAAAACTTTTCTGCAGCATCTCCAAGTTTAATCGATGGATAGATAATAAATATTATAAAAATCAGATTAAAATAATTTAAAACTACTGGGTCAGTTTTTGAAAATATCAGATTTTCAAGTATATAGAGAGCCATCGCAACAAGCGTACCTGCAGTGCCCGGCGCGACCGGTGAATATCCTGAATAAAATGCAGTAAAAATAAATTCTTTAATTTTCATTTAACCTCTTTATTTTCCTGAACCTTTTTTTCGGGAAAGAAAAGCTGCCAATTTGTAAAAAGATATCTTACACCGGAAAGAGCAGTCATTATAGTTACAGTGAACATAATCCAGTACGGAAGAGATTCATGTGTGTCAAAAATACCGCTTCTCTTTGACATATATACCATTATAATAAATACAATCCCGAGCATCTGAAATACAGTTTTGAACTTACCGAATCTGCTGGTGCGGAGAGAGCGGCCTTTTTTAATGGCGAACCATCTCATAACAGTTATAAGAATATCACGACCTACGATAATTACAATCATCCATGAATCAAGAACCTGAAACGACGGGTCAATTACCAGTATTGCAATAAGAGCTGATATTACCAGAAATTTATCGGCAATTGGATCTATAAACTTTCCGAATTCCGATTCCTGTTTAAGTTTGCGGGCAAGATATCCATCTATGAAATCGGTAAATGAAGCGAATCCGAATATCACAAGGGCGTAGAATAAATATTCAACCGTTCTTATTGTTAAAAAATATATTATAAAAGGGATGAGCATTATCCTTAAATATGAAAAAAAGTTTGGTATGTTAAATTTGTCCCCTGTCAGCTTCAAATCATTACCCCTATAAGGTCATATTCAACTGAATCTGTAACGCGTGCCCTAACGATAGTATTAACCCTGTTCAGATCGGCGGTCAAGTAAAAAACTCCGTCAACTTCAGGCGCGTCAGATTCCGTTCTTCCGATATATGTTTTATCATCAAGTTTTTCTTCAACAAGCACATCAAGCTCTAAACCAATTTTCTCATCAAGTTTTTCTCTGGAAATATCCGCCTGCAGTGACATAAGTTCGTCGAGTCTTCTGTTTTTCTCTGCTAGAGGAACTGTATCGGGAATATTAAAAGCATCTGTCCCCTCCTCGGGAGAATAAATAAAACACCCAACCTTGTCGAGTCTCGCAGTTTTAATAAAAGAGATCAATTCTCGGAAATCTTCATCCACTGCTCCGGGATAGCCAATCATAAAAGTAGATCTTATTGTTATATCCGGAACTTTCTTTCGGAGCTTTTCAACAAGAGCCAGATATTTATCAGGATCACCTTCCCGCCCCATGGACTTGAGAAGTGATCTGCTAACATGCTGAAACGGTATGTCAATATATGGAACGACCTTTTCGTTTTCAGCAATAAGATCTATTATTCTATCGGTTATATGATCTGGATGGCAGTAGAGAAGTCTTATCCACCTGAGATTATCAATCTTTGACATTTTATTTACAAGTGATGTCAGATCGTACTCTCCCCATTTATAAATTGCAATATCCTGAGCAATAATATTCAATTCAAGAGCTCCGCCCGCCACTTCCGATTCTGCATCTTTTAAGATTTTTTCCGGAGAGAATGGAACATGAGGACCTCTGATAAGAGGGATTGCGCAGTAGCTGCAGTTGTTTGAACACCCGTCGGATATTTTAATGTACGAGTACGGGTAGTTGTTATAAAGTTTTTTTCTTATATCTATAATGCTGCCGGTCTTTATATTAAATTTGCGGCACAATTCCGGGATAAATTTTTCATCCGGTATTCCATAGAGAAAATCTATTTCAGGAATATCATTTTCAATTTCGGTAAAATATCTTTTTGTGAGACAACCCGTTACAACAACTTTTCTGGTGAAGGGCTGCGGATCTCCGCTTCCGTGACGGAAGAGTTTTGTCCCGGAACCCTGACTCTCTTTAATTGATACAGCATCAAGGATCACTTCGATTGATTCTTTTTTTGCATCCTCAATAAAACCGCAGGTATTGATTATTATAATGTCTGAATTTTCCGATGCTTCAGAAGGGGTAAATCCTGCACTGATCATCTCCCCGTTGATTCTCTCGGAATCAACAAGGTTTTTGGAACAGCCTAGAGAAATAAGATAGAAGGAGAGGTCTGATGAAATATACACATCTCACCAGTCCTTAACATCAATATGATAGAGATTAGGATTTGCCACATCCTTTTTCCATGTAATTATTTTATTAGCAACCTGGCCCGGTTTTCCGAATGTAAATTCTTTACCATTTATTGTAGACTTGATACCGCCGGCATTTCCGATCTTCATCTGAATATATTCAGAGGCTTCCCATCTTTCTACACTTCCAGCTGGCATAAAGCCTCTCTGCTTTCTATTACCATCGAGATAAATTTCTATAAAAGATTTCTGAATAAATTTTACCTCAAATACAATCTTCAGACTTTTATTGCTCTGGGCTATAACCTTTGTATTATCACCCTCGATGAGTGGTTTAACATCGGGATTCCCGGCAACATTTGCCGCGGCATTCATTTCAGCTTTAAGATCACGACCGAGATCTATCATCACCTTGGCTCTGCTTTCGGTAAGCCCCTTCAATGTAAGAAGAATCTCCCTTGGACATTCTGCAAGAGTAACCGGAATCTGTTTGTCCATCTCCATAACTATATCTTTATCGTTATTTAAAAAATTTATAGTTACTTTATTATCGCCGATTTCTTTTAGAAGAAAGACCACCTCTTTGGTATCAACAAGAAACTGAACTGCTTCACCTTTATAAACAAGTGTGAATCCCTTATCGTTAGAGAGCTGCAGAGTTTTAATATTTTTAATACTGGAATTCTGACTCTCTTCGTAGTTCTTTTTTATTTTAGAAACAGAATCAGATTCATCAAGACTGACATCGGATCTGTTCATTGCCCATACTCCCCATATAATAAGAAGAGAGAGTGTTGCAACTCCGCCGAAAAAAACCAGGTTTCTATATCTTTCGTAAATTGCTAGAACATTTATTACAAATTGAGATTTGGTGGGCCTTGTCAGCTCCTCAAGAGGAGTGGCGGATTCACCGATTTTATAACCCTTATAAAGCATCACCATCTCTTCAGGATCAAGCTTCAGGTATTCTGAATATGTTTTTAAAAAACCGATTATATATGTTTCACCGGGAAATTTTTCAAAATCTTCGAATTCGAGAGCTTCGATATAAGTCGGGGACATATTTGTATCAAGTGCTACATTTTTAATTGTAAGTTTTTTTGCTTCGCGCGCCTGTTTTAGTTTATCTCCAATGCTCTCCACGACTTACTCCTCTGATATCATAGGATTTTTTATAACCCTTGCCGTTGCAGGAATATCAAACTTGAAAATCCCGTTAGGCAGATCGACATTTGTCTTTATATCTGTAAGGTTAATCTCAACCTTTTTTCCGGAAGAGGTAAAACCCTCAGCTTTCTGAATAAAGAAGCCCTCTGTAATCCAGAGATTGATAGTCTTATATCCGCCTCTGCTCTCCTTCTGCTTTAGAACAAGAGTATACATCTTGCTTCCGTCTTTCATTGTTTCAGGCTCATCTTTTGAAGCAAATCTATAGTGGTATTTAGAGAAGAGTCTGTTTAGTCCCGCCTCTGACCCTGAAGTGAAAAGCCCCGAGTCTGACATAAGATCCTGTTCGGCAACAACATTCATCGATGGGATGTAAATCCACATCATTTTTCCGTCAGAGACAATTTTCTGTCTTGATGGCTGATAGAATTCCATGAGAAGCTTATCAGATGATTTGAACCGGAGAATCCCTGTCTGTGATACCTTCTTCCCCCCTTTATCAGAGAGAATGGAGAAATTGGCCTGGTATGATTCCAGTTTGCTGTAATTTTTTTTGATGTTATTTACCACATCACTTACAGTGACAAAATCAAATTTGTAGGCAAATGCATCCGCTGCAAAGATAGAGAATAGGATAACAATGGCGGTCATGGTGTATTTTTTCATTTTAAACATAATAACTTTTCTTTTTAATAATAAATTTTTAATATCAAAACTGCAGCAACAATCAGATTATTCACTGCAATTACAATTAACACAGGAAAAAAGTCAATACTAAAAATCCGCCATAAAGTAAATGGTTCGCGGCATCAGTAAAACATCAAGTCCCCGCACCGGGTGATATATCAAGAACTTCTCCGGAAGACTTTTTTAGTGATTAAATCACCATTTGGAAGACTTTTCTCCTCCCGCAACAGCCGTCTGTTTATGAGGCTCATCGTTGTGAATAACATTATTATCTACTTCGCGCTTCTATTCCTTATAAAAGATTGCTTTTATCAACACTGAGGATAAGTTTGACGACATAACCGGGTCATTATCAACGATCACTCCCGATATCCTTTACTTATAAATCATGCCTACTCACTTCTTCAATTTTTTTGACTAATTAACCCGACATCAGAAAAAAAATATATTTAAATACTGGACAAATATTAAATTAAAACTAGATAGTAAGTTAACTACTCATAAACCGGTGGTGAAATTGCTCTTCGCCGCGGCGGAAACTAAATACTACTATTTTTGAACAGTTACATAGTTTGTTTAAATAAAAAATCAGGGACAGCGATGAAAGCCATATATATAGGAAATAAAAAACTCCGGGAAATTGATCTTCTTGATCCGAAGCTTGACGAAGAACTTTTCGTGATCATGAATGAGTATTCTCTAATGGAGTCTCATGTTATTTATTTTTCTGCGGGCGATTCAAAAATTAAAGAAATTCTTATTATAAAAAATCCGACCTTTTCTGCTTAAAACTGTTTATTTTCTTTCACCTTCAATTATTGAAATCATCAGGTCAACAATTACCGGATCAAGCTTTCTACCTTTTTCCAGTCTTAGTATGGCAAGAGCTTCATCTATGCCCATCCCGCTCCTGTATGGCCTGTCCGATATAAGAGAATCATACACATCAGCTACTGCAATCAGCCTCCCCATGAGAGGAATTGCCCTCCCCGCCAGACCGAAGGGATAACCGCTGCCATCCCATGATTCATGGTGAAAAAGTATTCCCTTTATAAACTTCTCATACCCCGGAATCTCTTCAATGATAGAGGAACCATCCTGCGGATGTTTCTTGATTATATCGAATTCAGTATTGCTCAGCTTATCGGGCTTATCGAGAATTGCCTCTGGAACTCCGATCTTCCCTATATCATGGAGATTTGCCGCTATACGCAGATCACTTAAGAACGATACGCCCATTTCCATCATTACCGCAAGCCTTTCCGAGTATTCTGCAACTCTCTCGCTATGACCCGATGTCCATTTCGATTTTGCATCGATTGTCTTTGAAAGCGCCAGAAGTATTCCAAGATATAGATTTTCCTTCTCCTCAAAAAATTTAACGCTCTTCATGGCAACACCGGTCTGATCCGCCAGGGCCTTCAATGTTTCTACTTCAAATGCAGAAAACGGGCTGTCGGCTTCTTTGCCTATAAAAAGAGATCCAATATACTTTTCATCAAGAAAGATAGGGAGGTTCATCAGGTGAAGGAAATTTTCATCAATGACAGAATTTAAAAAATTCAAATGCTTTTCGTCTATCTTATCATTAAGAATATAAAAACTTTTATTTTTTTCAACAGCTTCCCGGCCAAGCCTTTCAAATGGGAGAGTAACACCCATCCCTTTCTCGCCCTTAATCCCTTTTATATAATGCGAAAGCATCATGTACCTGTTGTTATCATCATCAGACATAGCAAGAGCAACCATGCAGTCATTGAAGAGTTCGGATACTATAAATGTTACACGATCAATCAGATCAAAACGGGAAATTGAAGATAATACAGCTTTATCAATTTTATTCATGACAGAGATCGACTCCATCCTTTTATTCAAGCTCTCTATATTTTCTTTAATGCTGTCGGCCATTGTATTTATTGATTTAGACAACTCTCCGATTTCATCCTTTGAAACAATCTCCGTCCTGATATCAAGATTGCCCGATGCTATCCCGGCGGCCTGGGAACTCAATTTATAGATTGGCTTTGAAATATGGAGAGCTATTCCCTTCGAAAGAAGGAGCGATAAGAAAAATAAAAACAGCGTATAAACCAGGGCCACTTCTTTCCCGCCAATAAAAGCAAGAATACCTTTTCTATCAGATGCAATTCTTATTATATAAACATTTTTATCCTGAGGTCTGGTGAGATTGATCCAGAAGTAGACATTGTCACTCTTCCCGTAAAACGCAGGATGTGAAACAGAAATTGTACCTTTTTTCAGTATTGATGAAACTTCATCTGCTTCATTATTATTTAGATCAGTTTTTATTATCAACCCGGAATGATCTCTGCCAAGCCTGAACCATCTGTTCTGTGATGAAGAGTGATAATAAAGATCAATTTTTTTTCTCTGCGGTCCGGAGTAAAGATCCTCTCCGGCGATTGATATGAAAGGAAATATATCATTCATTTTACTGTTGTAAACTTTTCCAGCATAAGATTCGATTACATCCGGAGGTTGAATATTATTTTTAAGCCAGTCTCCAACAACCTGTGAAATTATATGCTCAAGATTATTAGTTGCCATGGTGGTATAAAAAATAAACGAGAAATGTCCCACTATAAGACCAAACAGAGTAAAGTATATAGACAGCTTATATTTAAACTTAAGTCTGCTGAAAAAGATTTTAATGATATAAATCGATTTACTTAACATTGAATTTAACCGGCTTTCCTGATTTCACATAATTTAAGGGATATCTGCAGGCATGCTGGTGAGTCAATATTTTATTCAACGAAAAGATTATATTTTTTTAACACTTCATTCATATCCGGCGGAATGACAGCGTCAATTTTAATTTCACGCTTTTCAAATGGATCAAAAAATGTAAAAGAGCTGGAGTGCAGAGCACATCTATGAAATCCTGCTCTTTCTGTAAGCTTTTCACTTTCACCGGTCTTAACGTAGTCAAGATAAATGGTTTCATCATCACCGTACATTTTATCTCCAAGTATCGGGAAACCGGCATATTTAAGATGAACACGTATCTGGTGCATTCTTCCGGTAACAGGGAAAGCCTTTACAATGGATAAAGACTCCGAGGAGGAACCCGCTGCAAACTTTGTCAGTGCAGACTCTTCTGCGCCGTCATAGGCTTCTCTTTTTTTATTTATAAGAGAGTTCCGTGCAGGTCCAATCGGTGTGTCAACTGAGAACTCCCGCTCAATCAACTCTCCGCGGACAATTGCAACATACTCCTTCCCGACCTTACTGAAATTTTTCTGCACATCTGAAGCAGCTGCAGAGTTCTTTCCAAAAAGAATCGCACCGGAGGTCTCTCTGTCAAGCCGGTGCACAGGAAAATATTTTTCACCACGCTTATCTTCAAGAAGCATAACAAGAGTATTATGGAAAAAAATTCCAGACGGGTGAACAGGTAGATTTCCGGTTTTGTTTACAGCAAGATAATTTTCATTCTCGAAGATGACAGAGTAATCAGTATCCACAGCAGGTTCGATTATCTCCCCAGCCATATACTCAATCATGTCACCTGCATATATATGCTTTTTCACATTAAGCATTACTATACCATTAAGCTTCAGCTTGCCGGAGGTAATCTCCCTCTGCCATGAAGTTCTGCTCATATAACTGAAGCGCTTTGAAAGATAGAGATCCAGTCTCAAACCTTCATAACCCTCATGTACAACTGATTCAATTATACGTTCTTTCTGCGTAAAATCATTCATAAACAATCAGCTTAAAACAGAGATCAGGGATTCACTCAATCTTCCTCTCCTGTCAAAATCTTTTTCGGTCACTATCTGATCGGGATTTTTCAGAAACGCCACATGACCGGCTTTACCATCTGAACCCAGGAACATAATACTCCGGGCAATATCAATATTCATTTCTGCATTTGTTCTTATTTTTTCAGAGTATATACCGGCATTAAAAATGAGTTCAGGAAGAGATTCTATTCCGCTGTCATTAGAATAATCCATAACAAGATGAAGCATTTTATTTAGGAGATCCACTGACTCCATCAGAGATATATCATTAAGATATCCGATGATAAGTCCCCCTTTACTTCTCATAACAACACTATCTGCACCCGAATTAAGAAGAGTTTCATTAATTATTTCGCTCAGTCTTTTATAAACACTGTCGCCTGAATCATTGCCGCACACACGATTTACATCAACAAGATTTGAAAGCTCTGCACAGAATACATGACGGGGCTTATCCCCCTTAAAATTTCCATCTTCATCATAGAGTTCCGGAAAAATAAAATCCTCGAAATATTCCCACTTCTTGAATTTTGTAAGAGTATCGACATAAATCTTGTCTGCATCGGAGTTTAGTCCTTCTTCATCAGAGCTGTCATCCTCTTCATCAGAAACTACATGCGGTTTTTCAGTCTTAAGATTATTCTCCTCAAGCTCCTTCTGAAGTTTTGCAACCTCTTCGTATATTGCCTTGATCCCTTTATTTTTTAAAGTCTCTGCAAAATACTCCGCCAGAGAACATCCGGCTTCGAGAAAATCAATAAGATAAACCTCTTTTCTGTTTAATATATATTCGAGATTACGGACCTTTGGATGAATTATTTTAGCATTAAGCAGAAAATTATAATTTTCTTTTACATCTGTAGATTCAATTTTTCCGAAATGATAAAATTTATTCAGCATATCATTGAACCTTATGCAGAGGTTATAAGCCCTTGCAGATATTTCGTTCAATGTCTCTCTCATCAATTTTAATTCACCGGTAAGTGTGGAAATATTCTCAGTCTCCATAATTTTTCTGATAAAGTCTTCTTTATCAGCATCCTGGGAAAATTTATAATTCTGAAGATCTTTTCCTCTTGATCCCTGCAGTTCCAGAGAAAAAGTACGGTAATCATCCACTGCCCTTATAAGTTCGGGAAAGCCTTCAATGTAATATGTTATTACTTTATTATCGTACTCAAGATCAAAATTTTCCCTGCTGACAACAAATTCAAGTATATACTTTAAATATGCATCAAACACTCTCATTAATTTAAAAAAAGGTTTTATCAGGGATTCCTTATTCCAGGCATTAAGTCCTCCCCTTGCTTCAATTTCAAAAATTCTTTTCGAGAGACTTCTCCCCATCTCGCTGTACTTGGTTGTAATATTTACCAGGTCTGAAATTTTTGATTTAATTTTTGATCCCTCGGAATTCTGTTCATGACTATCTGCTTCTATCGCTATTTTTGCTTCAGGTGTTAATTCCTTTTCAGCGCTGTTAATCGTTCCCTCTTCACTTACGATATACATAAGCTGATTAAATGTTTTCACCTCTACTCCGAGATAAGCAGTATAGTATGAATACAAAGAACCGGATATAGTTCCCACCATCATTTCTTTTTCACTATGCCTTACAGCTTTGTTGTTATAAACCTGCCTGTCTGTCAGGAACCCTACGAATCCCAGGAAACCATGTGCCGGAGGATTATCCTTAAAAACTTTTTTAAATCCTTTATCAATAGAAGTAAGATTACGCATAACCGCTATATAAACTGCAGCGAAATCGTTCATCTGCTCAAATATCTCCATAGGGTGATATGAGATATTTCTTTTTATTGAAGCGAGTTTATTGAATGATACTGTCATCTTATAAAACCTGACTATGGAATTATATTCAAGCACACTTAAAAAATAATAATATCCGTCGAGAATTCCTTTGAGTTCGGAGGCAATTTCTTCATGTGCTGAAGCTGCCTTCAGCCTGATGAGATCAAGAGATTCAGTACGATAGCGGTGTGTGAAAAGCGTAATTGTTCCAAACTCCATGGCAAATTTTGTCAGCCTGTACCAATCGACAAGCCACAAACCTGTTTTTTTCAGACGGGCAACATCCTCCTTTCTTTTGGTGGCCTCGGCTCTCAATTCAAGATCAGCTGCAATACGGTCCTTAACCTGATGCACAAGATCCTCGGCCATTCTTTTCTTCGCAAGATTGTTCAGGCCTGAGCCGGCAATTACTGCAAAACGTTCCTTTTCATGGGCGGTAAGTTTTACTCTTTTTTCTGACAGATATCGTTCAAAAGAACTTATAGTTTCTTTAAAAGATACATACTGCTTTCTTTCCGCACTATTGGAGGAGTTCTTCATCTCCGCAAGAACTCTGTTCAGCTTCTCCAGATATTTTTTATGCTCTTCTGAATCAATGCCGACTTCGTCCAGATAACTGCTTACGTGTTTTTCAATGCCGCTCAAAAGAATTACCTCATTTATATTGCATATTTTAAAGTAATTCCTATTAGAGAAAATTTCAATCATATAAAATGTTTTTTGGAATATAATGGGGTTATTTGAAAAGGCCCCCGCACCCCCGGAGGGGGCAAGGATTAGCTTTGCCCCCTCCGGGGGTGCGGGGGCTTGCATGGTTGTGATTTTATTTAAAACTTACTCATGCGTCTTTAAAAATTACCGCAGCCTTTATACCTCCGTTCATAAATGGAATCTTTCTGTCATATCCAAGGCCCAGAATATTTTCCTTTTCATGTCCGGGAACTATTACTGCATATCCGCAGGATGCAAAATCTTTTCGTATCTTATTTCCGATTTCCCTGTAGATGGATTTTGCTCTGTTGTCTTCAATTCTCTTTCCATATGGAGGATTGAGGACGATTAGAGTTTTTATATTTTTCGCAATATCGCCGGAGAGAGAAAAGAAGTCCGATACTCCAGGCTTTATTATATCACTGAACTGTTCCGGAATATTTGACCCGGCAATTTTTACTGCAGCGGGGTCAAGATCCGAAGTAATAATTTTCTGTTCAATCTTCTCTTGAGGAATAATCTCTTTCATCACTGAATTTTTTATAAACTGGAATGAGTTCATTTTAAAACAGGGCCAGTGCATAAATGTAAAATTCCGTTCACCGGCAGGCGGAGTTTTCGTCAGGATTGATGCAGCTTCTAAACTGAAAGTACCTGAACCGCACATCGGATCAATTATCTGGCTATATCTTTCTACTCCAGCTTCGAGGAGCATCAAAGCTGCCGTTGTCTCACGAAGAGTTGCGCGGCTGATATTCTTTCCATTTCCGCGCTTGTAAAGAAATTCCCCTGAGGCATCAAGACTTACAGTGCAGAGATCTTTATTGTTTCGTATAAATATTGTCTGGGTATATTCTTTTTCATCGTTAATAATTTTTATTCCGTTAGCTGCTAAACGTTCATTCACTCCAGGAGTAAAAATCTCCTCGAGCTTTCCTGTATGATATATCATGGATTTTGCCGTACTGATTCTGTAATTAATTTCACAGCCGGTAGAGATATATAATTCCCATGGAAACGAACGGATAAGCCTTTCAAGCTCAAAGTAGTTTACCGATCTGAATTCCGCTATACGCATCATTATACGGCCGGCTGTTCGGGACATCAGCGATGCCTTGTAGCACGATTCGAGCTTACCGGTAAATTCAACTCCTCCTTCAATGAAATTATCTTTTACAGAGAGTCCTGTATCTGAAAATTCTGTCGAGGCTACTTTCTCAAAACCGGGCTGAACAACAGCGAAAAAATCATGTTCTCTTCCGATAACATGATTTTTTATACGCCTTGCAAGGGGACTGTTCTCTATTTTATCCGGCATTTTATTTCCTGGTTAAAAGTGTAAGAGTTTCGACATGCGGAGTCTGAGGAAACATATCGTATGCCTCAAGGAATTCCACGGTGTAGCCCTCGAGCATTTTTAAGTCGTCCCTGCATGTTGAAGGGTTACACGACATATATACAATGCGTTCAGGAGACATTCCATTTATATACTTCAGCATCTTCGGATGCATTCCGCTCCTCGGAGGATCCAGTATCAGTGTATCAAACTTTCCGGTGTTCTCTTTTATATACTCCCCGGCATCGGCGCAGATGAAGTTTACATTTTCAATTTCGTTGTTCTCACGGTTTCTCTCGGCAACATCAACGGCTTCCTGAATCACTTCAACTCCGGTAACGCTCTCTGCAGCAGATGCAGCGAAGAGTGAGATACTCCCCACTCCGGAGTACAGGTCGAGAGTTTTCCCCTGGGTTAATGAGAGTATTCTTCTATACATCTTCAATGCCATTTCCGAATTGGACTGAAAGAATGAATTTGGAGTCATCATATAATCAATGCCGTCAAAGGTTTCTGTTATAAAACCTTTTTTAAGAGTCTGGAAGATATCGCCGTAGTTGAGATCCCCCAGCCCTTCACTGAGAATAATGGATGATGAATCAACCTCTTCTATAAAATCATAAAACTCCAGACCAAATCTGTTTTCCGGTTTCGACACAACAAAGTTTATCATAACCTCGCCGGTAAAGCGGGCCTGGCGCAGGACTATATATCTTAAATAACCCTCATGCTTCAGGTAATCGTAATCCTCAACTTTTTCAACAAGTTTCCTCACCTCACCAAACAGTTCGTTTGACCTGTTCTGCATAATGGAACACGTCTCTATATCAATAACGTGTCTAAAACTCCCCGCCCTGCGAAGTCCTTTTTTTCCGAAAGCAGTAACCATATCCATCCGGGTTCGATAATTAAATGGAGTTGATGGAGCGACCGATTCCACAGAGGCAATTCCTTCGTAGATTGAATTTACATATTCCTTCTTGAGCAAAAGCTGATTCTCATAGGCGATATTCTGAAACATGCAGCCGCCGCACTCGCCGAAATATTTACATTGAGGTTCACACCCCTCGCCTTTATATTTTTCAATAAGATCCGCAAAGACTCTCTTTTTCTTCTTTTTCATTTTATGTCCTTAGTTGTAATTACGTCTAAATGCTTAAAAAACACCAGCAATTATTATTTCCTCCGCGCCACGGGCGCGGGGGAAATAATTCCTTTGTTTTTTAGTACTTTCTATATTCAATTGCGACAGAGATTGAGTTATTGTAAAGTCAAATTTTTGCATGTCAGAACACGATTCATATGATTCAAAAGATTATCGGGATTAGACTAGTTACCTCTTTCCATTGTAAGGGAAACGGAATCAGCAGAATACACTGAAGACAAAATTGAATGATTCAAACGGATTTCTAATATTAAAAAAAATTTTCTATTTAATCGTGTAAATCCTTCAAATCCCCGTAATTGTGTTCAGACAATGTAGCAGAGAAATGTTTTGAAGCGAGTATAGGTATTCTTAAACTTAACAATTGAATATTACATAAAATTATCTTGATTTTAAAATACATCGCAATAATAATCAATCATCCATTTACCGGAGCAGACAACTTATGGAAAATCTCAAAGTAACAATTGTCCAGACTGAAATTTTCTGGCAGAATGTAGAAGAAAATCTTAATCATATTGAATCATTAATAAAGCAAAAAACTCTCTCTACAGATTTAATACTCCTCCCCGAGATGTTCAATACAGGGTTCACTATGGAACCGGAAAAAGTCAGTGAGGATATGAACGGTGTAACAGTAAATTTTCTCATGCGCATGTCCAGGGAGGTTAATGCTGATATTGCCGGCAGTATTGCCGTAAAAGAGAACGGTTTATACTTCAACAGAATCATCTGGGTAAAGCAGGGGGGAGAGATATTCACCTACGACAAAAGGCATCTATTCCGGATGGCCGGAGAGGAGAAAGTATTTTCATCTGGAAACTCTCATCTTACGGTAAATCTCAAGGGATGGAGAATACGTCCATTTATCTGCTACGATTTGAGGTTTCCGGTGTGGTCGCGCAATTCCGGAGTGGAGTACGATCTTGCAATCTACTCCGCAAACTGGCCGGCAAAAAGAGACTTTCACTGGGAGACGCTCCTCCGCTCACGTGCAATTGAGAACCAGTGCTATGTTGCCGGAGTCAACCGTACAGGGAGTGACGGAAACGGAATTGCCTACAACGGAAAATCAACAATGATTGACTACTACGGAAATATTTTATACACAGCCGATGACAGCGAGTCTGTTTATACTATTGAATTATCTCACTCAGAACTTTTAGCTTATAGGGAATCGTTTCCGGCGTGGATGGATGGGGATGAGTTTACTTTATCTTAGATGAGTCACCTGTCAGAACACGATTCGTAAGATTCAATAGATTGCCAGGATTAGACTAGTTATCTTTTTCATTTTTTAAGAAACATACTGAGCATAGTACTTCAAAGATAAAGTTCAATAATTCAATAAAATTTAATGTATTATAAAAAATTCTCTATTTAATCCTGTAAATCCTTTAATCCACGTAATCATGTTCAGACAATTTGACAGATTACTGTTTTGAGGAAAAGAAAAGATCACCTTACACCAAATCATGAAAATACATCAATCAGTGAAATCAGCGGTTCAGACAATTTAAAATTCAGATTAAAGAAAAAATTTTCATTTTTTTCACCCGGCCATCGTATATATATAGAGGTGTTACGATGGCAAAAAAACGCAACTCACACGATTCGGGATATAAAAAACTTTTTTCAAATCCTGAGCTGGTACGTCAGCTATTAACCGGCTTTGTAAATGAAGAATGGATAAACAGTATTGAGTTCAGCACTCTTGAGCGGATAGATAAAAGTTTTGTCTCTGACGAATTCATTGAAAGAGAATCCGACCTTATCTATAAAGCAAAGTTTGCCGGGGAAGATATTTACATTTTTTTACTTATTGAGTTTCAGTCTACAGTGGACAGATTTATGTCGCTGCGGATGCTTCACTACATCATTGAATTATATGAAAATCTTGTAAAAAATTATAAATTAAAAACTCTCCCTGCGGTCTTTCCTGTTATGCTTTATAACGGAGAAAAGAGGTGGACAGCGCCGGAGGAATTACATATTTTGATAGAGAAATCAATACCTGGCAGGTATATGCCAGGGTTCGGATATTACAAAATAGCTGAGAATGAATTCGGGAAAGAATTTTTAAAAAGTCTACAAAATGTTGTTGGAGCGTTATTTTATACTGAGAACTGTTCAGGCGAAGAACTTCAGCAGGAGATAGATATAATAGTTGATTTAGTAAAAACAGAAAAACCGGATGAGATAAAACTTTTCGCCAACTGGTTCAGATATATGTTTCAGGACAGGAAAGATCTTGTAGTGGAAATTCAGGAAATTGAAGAGGTAAAATCAATGTTAAGAACATCCATAAAGCAGCTTGCCAGAGAAAGCAAGCTTGAAGGTAAAATCGAAGGGATACATATTAAAGCTGTTGAAACTGCCGGAGCTCTGTTAAACAAAAAGATGCCAGTTAAAGAGATTGCGGAGATTACAGGACTTTCTGTTGAGGAGATTAAGAAGCTGAAAAAATAATCTGTCTGAACCATGATCAGCAGGATTCAGGGATTTCCTTGATTTACAGAAAGTTAACTTTCAGTAAATCAAGGAAATCTTTTAATCGAGTGAATCATGGTTCAGGCAGTATGCATCTGAATATTTTATTCAGTCTTTAACACTTTCCTGACAGTACTAGAATTCAGCATATACAAATATACCGGTCAGAGGGGCAACCGCTCCCCTGACCCGCTCATTAAATAGAAAAATGCTTAAAAAGACCGGACAGCCCGAATCCTATGAGGTGCAATTACTTTAAGAGCAGTAGTGGCGGTGTTCCCTGTACCCGTGAAATTCAAACAATATGCATTGTTGGGATCAGAATCGAGCTGAGTCGAACTCCAATAATAAATATTACCTGCAATAACGAAACCACCAATCGCGATTTTATTTTCATAGAGTTTTAATAGTTCATCATTTGACGGCAGATACCAGTCTGTATAAATTCCATCCGTGTACGAACGAGCTATACCTGCAGCATAGGTAGTCCTAGGAAATAAAGTAGGAAATTCATTCTGAGAAATAATATTATTGGTGTTTGTCTCCCCACTCCCAAGGTAGCCATCTGTACTGACAGATGCTGTCAGATTAGACCACTCTCTACCTGATCCACCATTCTGGTCTGCTGTTGCCGCAATAAGTCCATGCGGGATATTCGCATCAAAACCATTATCATTGAGCTGAAGAATATACGCTATTTTCCCACCACCATAAGAATCTCCTATAGCGAAAGGCATTCCCTTGACAGTAAAAGTATACAAAACGATTCCCTTTCCGTCACCCGATGTAACCTGTACCTCATATTTTTTTGTAAAATTTGAAGCAGTCCGGATCCCGGTGACTGCTTGGGAACCTGCCAGATCTGCCCAGGCACCTCCATCTATCCTGTACTGCATTTTTGCATCAGATTTAGCCGGTACAGTGGTAAGAGTAACAGTATTTATAGTTGAACTTTCATTAATAATATAACTTGTCACCCCTCTGTTAAAAGCAGGACTTATACTCCCAACCGAAATAGTCGCACTTTGAAGCGCCGCCCTGCCGATGTTTGCATCATCCAGCATATCATCAAAACCTGACTCACATCCCGCCAGTATTAGGGGAAGCATCATCAGCAGAATTATTCTTTTCAGTTTCATATATTAAACTCCTTCTTTCATTCTATAATAACTAAAACAAAAATCTTAATTACATCGCAGTGCTAAGAACCGGGACACTACAATTCAATAAGTATTCCGCAGCTGATAAATGCCTCATAAAAAGGCTTCATGCTTTTACTCTCTACAAGAATCCCGTAATCAGCGCCAATGGAGAAAGTGAGGTTATCACTGCTCCCGGTAAGAGAAAGACCTGCTGCCGCCATGGGGTCAGTAACTGATTTACTTTTATCGCCGCTAAAACCTGTATATTTAACAGAGGAAAAAGATTCACCCGCTTTTAAATACGGGAAAAAAGAAAACCAGTTTCCTGCGCGCAGATGGTAGCCCGCATACACTGCTGCCGGTATAAATTCCCACATATTCATATTTGCTTCTGCTTTTCCCTTAAGAGATATATAACCGGTGTTTATCCCTGCCTCAAAATTATCAAATATAAAATTACGAAGACCAATATTCAGGAGCAACCCGTACCCAGGATTAAAACTTTCACCCAGATTGCCAGTGGCTATAAACCCGGCAGGAGCTACAGATATTACAAGCTGCAGCGGCAGAGGTACATTGGCTCTATCTGATTCAGCATTTAGATCATCAACTGATGTTATCTCCAGTTTGTAGACAGAAACAGTGTCCGGAACAGTATACTCCGGAGTTTTTACCGTTGCTAATTTACCCTTTTCTTTTTCGTCTCTATTGTAAACATTATATTCCTTAACCTTTCCGTCAGAGTCTTTCGATTCTTTCCATTTAATAACAAGTTTATCCTTCTTCATTTCACGGATTATACCTGCAGGTTCAGTCGGTGGAATATTCTGTGTTTTAATTTTAAGCTCATTGCTTGGAGATGATTCATAATCAGAGCTGTCTACGCTTGTTACTATTAAATAATAAGTAGTGTTGCTCGAAAGGTTTTTTAGAGTAATAGACTTACTCCCGGTGCTGTCGATTATCTTATATTTATCTTTTTCATTTTTCTTTATGTAAAGGTTATACTTCTTAACTGCGTCATACGGAGGCTGCCACTCAAGAGATACCCGGTCAGTTCCAACCTCACCAACCACCTGCAGTCCCGAAGGGTTTTTCTCCGAGATAAAAAGAACCTCGCTCCGCTTAAGAATAAACTCCTCCGGTACATACAGCTCTTTACGGAAGGTATAACTCTGCTGGTCTTCATCTACCATAAAGGCCACAACACCCTTCCCGTCGCGTTTCTGAATATATATCTTACCCATTTTAAGCTCAGTGTAGAGAATACGCATTATATCTTTTCGAAGAATCCGCTTGACCTTATTATCACTTTGCCGGAGAGTAACTGCATCTGCAGAGTCAGCTTCGATAGTTCCGTTAACAATTGATCCGTTTTTTAAAAATACAGCCTCAGCCGCAAGTGGGAGTTCTGAAACCGCAGTGAAGATTACAACTGCAGCAATGAGCAGTCTCCCGTACATTTTAACTTTCATGATAATATCCTAAAATAAATTCTCAATCTGCAGCAGGGCAAAGGGAGTTTTAACTTCTCTACAATACAGTAGAAAAAAGCCTTAATTATTCCCCATGGATTTACTGTTTTTTTTTAAAAAAATGAAATAAATCAAATCACAGAAGTAAGAGCAAAAAATGAGGGGTATACCCTGTCAATGTATTTTTAACTGTTTTTTTATACTGTCAGAACAGGATTTCTATGATTCATTAGATTACCATGATTAGACTACGAACCTCTTTCCATTGTAAGAAAACAAAATAAGCATAATACACTGAAGACAAAATTTAATTTTTCATAAGGGTTTCACATATTAGAAAATGTTCTCTATTTAATCCTGTAAATCCTCTGAATCCCCGTAATTGTGTTCAGACAATGTTGTACAATACAGTTTGGAAGTATAATAGAACTTCTCATTACAGCATCATGACAATCCTTTAATCAGGCAAATCATGGTTCAGACAGTATCATGAAAATCCTCTGAATCCCCATAATCAATTTCAGACAATTGCATTCTATTGTTTCATATTCCAAACTTAAAATTTAAACATTTAACTTGACTCTCTCCATCATTCACATTACTATAGTCATATCCATAGTCATGAAGGTACAAAAATGATAACTGTGTCAAAATCAGAATTAAAAGCAAAAATGCTCGAATATTTCAGAAGAGTCGAACAGACCGGTGAAGAGTTAATTGTCACAAATAACCGTATTCCAATATTAAAAGTTTCTCCCTTAAAAAAAACAAGACTTCCGAAAGATATATTCAGAGAATATCAGGGGAAAATCAAATACAATGAAAACATTTTAAATGATACCTCTGATGAATGGACGGATAAATAAAATATGGTACTTCTTGATACTCACTCCCTGCTCTGGTGGACACTTGATTCTGAAAAACTTTCCAGAAAAGCATCTGCCCGATGTTCTGAGATTTCAAATACAGGTTCATTTATAAGCTCAATAACCATATGGGAGATAGGTATAAAGATTAAAAACGGAGCGCTCGACATAGGCATGCCGATTGAGGACTATTTACAGAAATTAAACGAGATGAATTGCGTTGAAATAATTCCGGTTGATGAAAAAATATGGATCGAAAGTATTAAATTAAACTGGTCACACCGCGATCCGGCCGACAGAGTAATCGTTGCAACGGCTATTTTGAAAGCGATCCCCATAATAACCAAAGATGAAAAAATCAGCGCCTTTTTTAAAAATACAATCTGGTAGATATCATCATAAACTATGCGTAAAATCGAACTGCTTGCACCAGCAAGAAACCTTGAAACAGGAATCGCCGCAATTAACTTCGGAGCCGATGCCGTATACATTGGCCCCGAAAAATTCAGCGCGCGCTCTGCGGCTGCAAACTCTCTCGAGGATATTGAGAAACTTATCAATCATGCGCATATATATAATGCAAAGGTTTACGCAACGATAAACACAATCCTCTTTGACAATGAACTCGAAGATGCCCGCAAGCTCATAACTGATCTTTATAACCGCGGTATCGATGCTGTGATAATTCAGGATATGGGGATTCTGGAGATGGATCTTCCGCCGGTTCCTCTCCACGCAAGTACACAGACCGATAACTACGATATTGAGAGAGTTAAGTTTCTCGATAGAATCGGATTTCCAAGAATTGTTCTTGCCCGTGAGCTTTCACTTCCACAGATAAAAGAAATTCGTAAAGAAACAAAGTGTGAACTTGAATTTTTTATTCATGGAGCACTCTGCGTAAGCCTAAGCGGTCGATGTTATATGAGTGCCGCTGCCGGAGGACGAAGCGCGAATCGCGGGGAATGCGCACAACCATGCAGAAAGAGTTACACTCTCACAGATGCTAATGGAGAGATTATTTCAAGAGACCGTTACCCGCTATCTCTCAGGGATATGAATCAGACAGCCAGTCTTAAAAATATAATTGATGCAGGAGTTGACTCGCTCAAGATCGAAGGGAGACTCAAGGATATCGACTACGTAAAAAATATTGTGGCACACTATCGTAAAGAGCTTGATAATATACTCGAAGGAGGAAGCGATATATGCAAAGCATCATCCGGCAGAGTTCAATTCGACTTCACTCCCGATCCAGCCAGAACATTTAACCGCGGTTATACTGAATATTTTATTAATCAGCGAACACACTCAATTCGTTCTCCACATACGCCTAAGTCTCCGGGAAAGGAGATAGGCAGAGTAACTGAAACAGGAAACAACTGGTTTAAAATCAGCACCGGCGAAAAAATCAGTAACGGAGACGGACTTGCATTCTTCGACAAAGAAAAAAATCTCACCGGAGTAAAGGCAAACAGAGTTGACAACGATAAAATTTTTCCCCTGACTATGAACGGAATTTTTAAGGAAGCGGTTATCTACCGGAACCACGATGTAGTATTTGAAAAAACTCTCTCCATCAGCAAAACTGCACGGAAGATTGATGTTACGATGGAACTCTCCGAAACAGAGACCGGATTTAAACTCACAGTAATTGATGAAGATAACTATAGCGCTTCAGAAGAGATCGAATCCGGAAAAGTAATATCTCAATCGGACAATACCGTTTTGGAACAGATGAAAAAGCAGCTTTCAAAACTCGGAGGGACAATATTCTCGGCAACAGAAATTAAAATTTCTCTTAAGGAGAATTTTTTTATACCTGTGAGCATCCTCAATGACATTAGACGAAAAGCTATTGAACAGCTGCTTGAAATCAGAATTAAAAGTTATAAAACAACACCCTATGTAATAGAAAAAAACGACATCCCATATCCTTATAAACAAATCGACTTCAGAAATAATGTCAGCAATCATCTGGCGGAAGAATTCTACAAGAGACATGGCGTAGATGCAATAGAAAAATCATTTGAAACAGCAAATAGCCGCATTACCGGCCCGCTGATGACAACAAAACTCTGTCTTAAACATGAATACAATCTCTGCCCGAAGCAGAACAATAAAAACAGAAAATTTTCTGAACCGTTTTATCTTAGCGATGGAAATATTAAATACAGAATTGAATTTGACTGCGGAGAATGCATGATGAAAATTTTTAAGGATTAAAAAAAACTATCCTTTTATCCGGCATAAACATTGCCATTTTATCCTTCATTTTTTCTTTCATAAAAATATCTGTTTCCGCGGTAAAAAATATCGAACGCCTGAGATCATCCGCTGAAAAAGAGATTCCGTCGTAGCTGAATATTTTTTTCTCAACGAGATTTAAAAAGAAACGGTACCCGACCCTCTTTGCCTCAACTGTTAATTCAGATTTCAGGATCTCCGGAAAATGGTGATGCTTCATTAAACAGCACCAGTCCCATCGCAGATAGTCAGTAAGAAGTAAAATCGATTCCGGATAGTCGCTCTTAACCATCGAAAGTAAAACTTCATACAGATACTCCCGCTTACGGTGTGCGGCACCGTCATCTCTATTAAAAAAATCCGCCGTCCTGTTATAAAGACTGAATGGAGCGCCGTAAAGGGACACCATAAACTTTTCTGTTTCAGCGAATTTTCCTGTATTATGCAGAAGATCAACAAGCTCACTGATCAGTTTCAGTCTCTCCATCTCTGCCGCAGTGATCCATCTGTTCTCTATAATTTCATAAGGGGGGAGAGAATTGTACACCATGCCGTACTCTTCAGTTTTACTCCGCATCTCCGTCCCGGGAAGAACTTTAAGAAACCCTCCCTGAAAATGTTCTGCACCAAGTGAGTATACTTTATTGAAAGACTCTTCGTAACCGGAAATATCCTCGTGCGGAAGTCCGGCAATTAGATCTGTATGGAGATGAATGTTTTTCATCTCTGCGAGTCTCTTTATATTTTTTTCTGCACTGATCCAGGATCCGGAGCGGTTGATCGACCTCAGTGTCTGCACATTCGTAGACTGTATTCCCATCTCAAACTGAAAAAGTCCGTGCGGGACCTGTGATAAAAACTCCAGGTCACCTTCATCGAGAAGCTCGGGAAAAATTTCAAAGTGAAAGCATGTTTTGCTGCCGCTGTATTTTTTTACGATGTGTTCCCACACCGGAATATAGTGATCTTTCTTTAAGTTAAATGTTCTATCGACAAATTTTATCAATGGTATATTATACGATAAGAAAAAATCAAGTTCATCTATCACCTGTTCAATTTTTCTGAACTCCACTTTCTGCCCCTTGACTGACGATAGACAGTACGAGCAGTTGTAGGGACATCCCCTGCTGCTTTCGTAGTAGAGATATCTTCCCTTCATAAGTTTAATTTCTTCATAGGTATATGGAAATCTGATCAGACTGAAGTGCGGATTGTTCCCCTGTATAATTTTACTATGAGATTTAAAACCGGAGAGAACAAGTTCCCGCAGGGCATTCTCTCCCCCCCCTGTTATTATAAAATCAATCGCGCCGAATTCCGCAATCCAATCACCGCTGCTGTAACTTACCTCCGGCCCGCCGAGAATAATTTTTATATCAGGGAGAGATGACTTTACTATGTTCAGAATTTTTTTAACATGGAGAGAATTCCATATGTAAACAGAGATTGCAAGAATGTCCGGCTGATGACGGTTGATTTCGTTTACAATCCTCTCCGGGGTTTCACCGATAGTAAACTCTGCAACTGAGGTTGTGATATTTAAATCATTAATATTTTTTTTCAGATAGAGAAGAGCCGGATTTGAGTGCGTGTATCTGGCGTTTATTCCAAGAAGAAGAATTTTATTCATGAAAACAACTATTCATTCGTGATCTTTTTATCTTTGCATTTTTCAAGACATCTTTCGGATTTTTTTTCGCATTTATCTGTACAGGCATAGGGGGAACTGAATCCTGATTTACCGAAATCTATTGAGATTCCGAAACTGTTGTAGTTTTCACAGCCTTCAATACAGTCGCGCTTTGAATACTCGCACATCTCCTCACATTTTGTGTATTCAGTGTCTGAACTTCTGCAGGATACAAAAAGAGGGAATAGCAAAAGTGTGAGAAAAAACACACTATATACAGATTTCAATCGACTGGAGAGCTTCTTCTTCATTATCATAAACTTCAATAATATCATTAACATCCATCATCTGAATAACTTTTTTTACCGAAATATTCAGATTTGTAATTTTAAAACGCCTGTTATTTGCCTCAATTTTTTTAGCAGAGATAATAAGCACTCCAAGACCGGCGCTGTTCATTAATTCCACATGTCCCATGTTCAGAATAAAATTGTAATCAGGAAACTGACTTATCAGAGTACTGAGATCTCTCTGGATATACGGAGAGTTCCCTATATCGAGTGGTGAGTCGATATATACAACTATAACGTTGTCTTTCTTTTCATAATTCAGATTCATTATTACTCTCTAAATGATAGATAGCTGCACTTAAACTGTTGATAATCTTTATTCCAGAAATGCCTTCTAAGCTGAGAGAACCGGTATCGCCTGCTGCTTTTGAACCATTACATTAATTGAGTATAATATAGACGATTTGTCTAGGAGAATTTTTCAGTGTTGCAAAAAATGTTAAAATAGAGTAGAATCGAGAGTGAAATTTGTCTTTAATAACACATCCCCGCCCCTATCCGCCCGCCGGGCACCTTTCCCCATTTATGGGGCAAGGATTAATACGAAATTTTTTGTGTTATCTCTCCCCCATTCATGGGGGAGATGCCCTGCGGGCAGAGGGGGCGGGGCGGGAAAAATTTATTTCTGTATTCCTTTAGTACATCGCTTCAATCTCTTCCTTGTACTTTTCCTGAACGACTTTTCTCTTAACCTTCATTGTAGGTGTAATCTCACCGGTTTCCTGGGAAAACTCTTTCGCAAGGAGAGTAAACTTTTTAATCTGCTCCACCTGTCCAAGATCCTTCTGCCTGTTATCAACAATCATCTTATAGAAAGTAAGCACCTTCGGATCTTTAATCAAATCTTCACGGGAACTGAAGGCTATATTGTTCTTCTTCGCCCAGTCCTCAAGATTTTCAAATGAAGGAACAATCAGTGCAGTTATATACTGTCTTGCATCACCTACAACGGCAATGTATTCTATAAAGAGATCCTCGGCCATCATAAGCTCAATCATCTGCGGAGCGATGTTTTTTCCTCCGGAGGTTATAATAAGATCTTTCAGCCTGTCGGTAATCAGCAGATAACCATCTTCATCAAATTTTCCGATATCTCCGGTTCTAAACCATCCGTCTGCGGTAAACGCCTCTTTTGTCTTATCCGGTTTCTTATAGTATTCCTTAAAAACATTAGGTCCCTTTGCCTGAATCTCACCGCTGTCTTTATCTATTCTTACATCAACAAGCGGAGAAACAGGCCCCACTGTTCCGAACTTAAAAGCAGATGGCCCATTCATCGAAAGTACCGGGGATGTCTCAGTAAGACCGTAACCCGGTGTTACAAGCACTCCGCAGTAAAAAAAGAATCTTTCAATTTCAGAGCTAAGGGGCGCGCCGCCGTAATTAACATGGTGCATATTTTTTCCAAACAGACCGCGAACTTTATGAAGAACAAGTTTATCGGCAAGTTTTCTTTTAAGCGAGAGTCCGGGTCCCGGCTGCTTACCCGCAAGAACCATATCTCCATGAGCTTTACCAACACTTACAGCCCAGTGAAACAGCTTCTGTTTCGCCGGAGGAGCATCTTTAAGTTTTGTATAAACAGTTGAATGTACTTTTTCAAAAAATCTCGGGGCGTTATTCATAACCGAAGTATTAGCCTCAAGAAGATACTCAAGCACCTGTGTATGATCCTCACAGTACCATATCTGCATACCCATTGAAAAAATTCCGTAATTCCATGATCTCTCAAGAACATGGCTCAGCGGCAGCATACAGAGATTCGACTCATTGTCACTGAATCCCCCCTGTAGATATCTTCCCACTGCCCAGGAATTATGCATCAAAGTTTTGTGAGAGTGAACTGCCCCTTTAGGTTCTCCGGTAGTGCCCGATGTATATATTATTGTGCACATATCATCGTAATGCGCACGCCCCATAATCTCTTCAATCACCGCCTTTTTGCCGGCCTTTTGCCCCGTATTCAGAAAATCATCCCACATAACAACACGTTTGTCATCGTGGATTTTAGTCCCCCGATGAAACACAACAATTTTTTCGAGAGACGGGCATCTGTCCAGAAGCGCATATGATCTGTCATAATGCATCTGTCTTCCGACAAAAAGAATTTTTATCTCCGCGTCATTTATTATATATTCTGATTCCTTTTCAGTATTTGTCGCATATATCGGAACCGGTACTCCCCTTACAAGCTGTGTTCCAAGATCTGAAAGATGCCACTCCGCCCTGTTTGGAGCAAAAATACCGGTCTTATCAGTCTCTTTAAATCCTGAATCAAGCAGAGCTCCTGCAACGGCGAACATCCCTTCAACAACCTGATTCCATGAGAGAGTTTCCCATGTGCCGTACACTTTATGATGAAGCTGTGCCCTGTCTCCGTATTTTTTTGCCTGACCAATAACCATGAGTGCAGTCTGTTTCCACTCATCTAGATGTTTCTGAAATTCAGCCTCGAGTTTTCCCCTTTCCCGGATATATTTCTCAGTGAAATTTATCCGCGGCGGTAACGCCTTCAAAGTATCATATGCCATTTCTTTCCTCCCGAACATTTTATACTGCTTTAAGTGTGAATTGTTGTATTTTTTATATTTACTACATTGATAGATAAATCACATATAATTAATCAAGCTTTTTATGAACAACGTTCAGATAAAAGTACAGTTTTCCGAAAATATCGATTGATATAATTACTTTGAATGGGATCTATATTGCATGTCATCCCGGCTGTAGCTTTAGCGTAATGCCTGGATCTCATAGACTGAGAATCATTTAAAAAATGCATTATTTCCATATAATCATCGTATGAGATTCCGGTATTCGCAAGAACTGAAGCAGCAAAACCGGAATGACAACACTGAAGGTATGTATTTAACCGCGACATAAGACATGCCCCCAAAAAATAATTTGCTGCCAAATTTAACTTTGCAGATTGTATATAAAATTGAAGTTGACATTATTAAAAAAAAATAAAAACTAGTCTCTGTTGAACTAAGGAGATTAAAAACATGGCAATTATTAAAACTTCCGGAGATCTATCGACCAATGTAATTGGGGAAAAATCTTATTTCACCGGTAATTTCAGTATAAACGGTTCTTTAAGAATAGACGGACGCTTTGAGGGGAAATCGCTTAAGGCAGACCAGCTTTATATAGGACATGACGGCAAGGTAAAAACAACTATCGAAGCTGTTTCTGTAATTGTTGAGGGACTTATCATGGGAAACATTAATGCCACAAGCCGTGTACTGCTCATGCCCACAGCAAAGGTATATGGAGACATTAAAACACCGGAGCTTATTATTCAGAACGGAGTACTACTTGAGGGGAGATGCACCATAGCAAATGATCTCCGCACCTCAGCCGGGGATGTTATTAAAGCAGAATATGAAAAGAATAAAATAGTTCCCGAAGATATTTTCAAAACTGTTGAAAAGAAATAATAGTTCTTCGTCTTGCTCTGCAAGTGAGCGGGTCCCGCCGGGAAAGATAAATTTTTTACCTCATAAGCCCCTTTTTAGCTCATTCCGGATTGTCAGTATATTTGACATTCCTTTATCCCCCTGTCCCCCGGAGGGGGCACGCAAAGGGAAATTATTAGTTAATTTATGAATCATAACAATATTAAAACACCTGCTTATATCGTTGAGCTTGCAAAAGATCTTCGAAACAACATGACTGTGTCAGAAGAAAAATTATGGTCAGTACTCCGAATGAAACAGGTGAGTGGATATAAATTCAGGTGTCAGCATCCGCTATATCGTTATATTCTGGATTTTTACTGTCATGAAAAGCTTCTTGCTATTGAAATAGATGGAAAAATTCATGATTCACAAAAAGAATACGATAGATACAGGGATGAATTCCTGATGAGTATTGGGATGGTACTATGCATTTTTATGTGTCTGATGACAGCCCTCTAACATATAATCGAGTT
>CAYVCQ010000002.1:0-452944 GCA_964450405.1 uncultured Leptospirales bacterium
TTGGTCGCTTTAATTATCGGAAACTGCCATCAGACACAATTATTTGCACACTACCCCGGGTTCGCGAAGGGGGGTGCGGCTACCCCCCTTGCAAAAGTTAACTATAAAAAAAAATCCCTCCGTATACACGGAGCCCAAAACCCAAACTCCAAATAAATAAAAAAAATTCAAAAAAATAAAAAAAATTTTCTCCACCAGCACGTTTCCATCGTAATTAATTATACACTCCCTGAGTGTATAATTAATCATAAAGGAGGAAATAATGACAACAACAGATCATTATTCTGAAAAAATTTCAATCATCAAATCAATAGCTGATGATAAAATTCTTGTCCCCGGCAGTATCCCGGTCAATGTCTATCTCCAGGAGGCTGAAAACCTTTACAACTGGTGTCAGCCGGACAAAGAGAGACTCACTGCACAGGGCCTTAAGTGGCAGATTGTTGAGGATATGCCGGCCAGAATAGATGCACTCCGCGAGGCACAGGCAAGATGGGCTACATCAGATTCTACCGATATTGAAACCGAAAAACTATGGACTATGGGATGAAAAATCACCCGCGGCTCACCTCTTAAGACAGAATCTGGTACGTTCGTTAAAATTCGCATTCGCCAGCAACAAAGCCGCTGCGGCAAAAGTATCAAAATTGGGTGATAAAACAAGCAACGCTGCAATGATTCAGGCCCTGCGTGATATCTCGGTCTTCGGAAAAGAACACATCGAGCTGCTCAGGAATACAAGTTTTGATATCACAATGCTCGACACCGCAGCTGTGATGTCGCGCGAAATGGCGTCACTACTCGGTGCGGTAAATTCAAGGAGAGCATACTGCAGCGACAGTCTTAAGATAAGAAACCAGGCATTTACTTATCTTAAAGAAGCGGTTACCGAACTGAAGAGACATGCGGCATTTGTTTTATGGAAGGAGCCCGCAAGACTTAAGGGATACGCCAGTGATTACAACAGGAAGAGGCGTATAAAAAATAAAAGTCAGAAAGAAAACGAAACAGTAAAAGCCTGAGTAATTTCAACATATACAGAAACAGACCCCAGTGCTGTCTCTGTAACACCCTCCCACTCCAAACCTTCATTAAAATCCGTTAATCATGAACTATAACCACTTTTATCTGAACGGGTGACATTTCTGCCTGCACGGACAACTATTTTGTCTGCACGGATGCCATTTCTGCCAGTACGGACGACTATTTTACTTGCACGGATGGCATTTCTACCAGTACGGACGACTATTTTGTCTGCACGGATGCCATTTCTGCCAGTACGGGTACATGTTTTGCCTTTACGGGAGTTAGAATTTATAGAATCAACAGTTTACTATTCTCGAAAAGATCCCCTCTAACCCCCCTTGGATAAAGAAAAGGGGGGAATGGTTTAAAAAAACAAGCAAGTGCATACCACACTCTTAACCCCCTTTCCTCAACCAAGGGGGTCGGCGTACCCGCCGGGGGGATTTGCTAAATAATATTATACATCAATAATGACAATTCTATATCACATCAAGACAAACTAAACATACATCGTCTTCAAAAGAATCTTCACCTCTGAAAATGATTAGTCTTTGATATAAATTCTCAATAAATATCCGGGATGAAAAGTTCCTGTTTTCCATAAACACTTCCATCATAATATCATTTTCAAATAATATTTTATCTATTGAACATGCTTCAGTCAGGCCATCAGTATAAAGTAACAGTTTTGAATTAGCAGGAAGTATTTCCTTGAAATTAATATATGATTTATTATTCTCTTCCATTGAAAGATTAGAAAATATTGCCAGTGCGGTGCTCCTCCCTTTCTGGAGCTGAGTTATTCCATCGCCAGAAATTATATAAGGCAGCGGGTGTCCCGCACTTGCATAAAGAATCGAATTATTTTCCGGCTCATAAACTCCATAAAATGCTGTAATAAAATTTCCTGCAGTTTGATTTTGTAAAACATCATTTATATATCTCAATAATTCAGCAGGATCTTCTTTTCTATTCCCAGATTGAAGTATTGTTGTTTTTATCATAGATGTAATAAAGGCAGCGGGAACTCCGTGACCCGATACATCACTTATAAATATACCTATTTTTTTAGAATCTCTAAAATGAACAAAATCATATAAATCACCGCCGACCTCGTGCATCGGTCTGTATAATGAATAAATGTAATCAGTTGGAGCAGGATCCGGTATAAGCTGAAATTGAATTTTTTTTGCCAGGGCTATATCATCTTCCAGAATATCATTTTTTAATTTCAGTTTATTTTTTTCTATCTCAAGTTCCTTTTGAGTTAAATAATCTCTTTTTATGTAATTCTCTAATTGAATATTAAATATTATTGAAATAATTAATGTTGAAATGATAAAAAAAGATGATGTAAGAAATATTCCTATCTCTTCCGGGGAAAACGGATCTTTAAAATAAAATTCTCCGGAATAATATAACACTAAATTACAAATAATTACTATCAATGCTCTTTTAAATCTTAGCCTTGATAAAATCATAACAAATAATATCAGCACCACTTCAGTGAACTGATAATACTTATACGCTATTTCATTTTTTTCAGGAATAAATATTACATATAAAACAGCAAAATTTGCATTAATTGCAAATATGATAAAAAGAATTATATTGTTATATTTTTTAAAATATTTTGTAAATGTTAAAAAAAGCATTAAAACGTATAATGGTAAAAAAAATATTAATCTGAAATATAATAATTTTTGTATTGATACAGTAAGAGTAAATTGATCGACAATAGCAAAAATCATAAAGATAAACATTCCAAATACGATTGATATTTGCGTTATCGTTTTTGAGTTCCTGAAATAATATTCATTGAATTCCTTACTATCAAATAACTCAGAATTTGTTGATGTTCCAAAAAAAATTTTTAGAATTATTTTAATTCTTTGTTTATATGAACTTGTAATGATCAATGAGTTGATCCTCCGATGTACTGGAATAATTAATTATGTTAAAACCGGCAGTTGAATTTGGCTTAATAGATATATAATGTTTAAAAATTTAATCAACACTGGTTAAATATACTCAATTTAGACGGTATATTCAACTTTTATTTTAATCCCCGGATTTTATATTCTCTAATTCATCATTGAAATACATTATTATTCAAAATCTCACCCCTGAAGCAAATCGGTATAATACATCAATAAGTTTTGATTTCGATTTGCATTATAACTACATTAAACTAAATATTTAAATAAAGAGAGGACCCTGCGAAAAATTATTTTTGTATTCTATTGATTTCGCTGTTTCTAACCCCTTTAATAAATATCTCAGCTTCAGCAGAATCTTCAAAAATGAATAGTGCAATATAGTCCTGAATATCTGCTGAAAACAAATGCTACGGAGATTTAACTTTACCAATCATAAGATTTTGACAATATTTTACCAATATGTCTAATATTTTATTAAATATTTAGAAATTATTCTTTACTTTTTAACCAATATACTGCATAAAGTAAGATTTCAGCATCTAATCTGAATTAAGCAACGAATTTGTTTACAGCAAATTATTTTGAAATGCTTACATGCCCTTAACCGGTGTGAATGAAAATTGTAAGGAGGTAATTATGATCCTCAAATCCCTTGGTACTGTTCTTGAAATCGCTAAATCCAAACCGGCAGTCAAAATGGCAGTTGCAGCAGCAGCTGATGACCACGCACTTCATGCTGTCAAAGAAGCGTCAAAGGCCGGAATAATAATCCCTATTCTTGCGGGAGATAAAAAAGCAATTGAAGACATATCCCGAAAGATTGAATTTGATCTTTCCGGAATTGAAATCATTGATGAAAAAGATCCCTTAAAGGCATCCTCAATTGCCGTGTCCCTGATTAAAAAAGGTGAAGCTCAAATACTTATGAAAGGGCTGATAGGAACAGCTGACCTTCTTCGAACTGTACTCAACAAAGAGAATGGTATCGGCAAAGGAACAATCATGAGTCATGTTGCTCTTCTGGAATCTCCATACTATCATAAAATCCTCTGCATCACAGACTCGGGAATGATTGTGGCACCCGACCTGAAAGAAAAAACAGAAATCATCAACAACGCCGTAGAGATATATAAAAAATTAAATCTTGATAAACCAAAAGTTGCAATTCTTGCCGCGGTTGAACTTGTAAACGAAAAAATGGAAGCTACAACTCATGCTGCCATGCTGGTGGTAATGAACAGAAGAGGACAGATTAAAGACTGCATAATCGACGGCCCTCTCGCCTTTGACAATATAGTTTCAAAAGAAGCATGTACTCACAAAGGAATTGTAACTGAAGTGGGAGGAGATGCCGATATTATTCTTTTTCCCAATATTGAAACAGGTAACAGCGTGTATAAATCTCTAACCTACCTTGGCGGAGCTACCATAGCCGCAGTTGTACTTGGTGCAACTGCACCGATAATCGTAACCTCAAGGGCCGACTCGGATAAAAGTAAATTTATGTCAATTGCTCTTGCTGCGGCAATGCGATAAATAATTATGGAGAAAAATATGAGAATACTCGCAATAAATCCCGGATCTACTTCAACAAAAATATCTGTTTTTGATAATCATAATGATATTTTCACCGTCAATATAAAACATACTACAGAAGAGATATGCGCATTCAATAAAGTAATGGATCAATATGACTTCAGGAAAAAAGTTATTTTAAAAGAACTTGAGCATGCCGGGATAACACTTTCATCTATTAACCTGATTGTGGGACGCGGCGGACTTTTAAAACCGATTTCCGGGGGAGTATATAAGATTAATGATGCAATGATAAGAGATCTGAAAAATGAGGTTTCCGGAACTCACCCCAGTAATCTCGGCGGTATTCTCGCATTTGAAATATCAAAAGAGATCGGCGATAACGTAGCATCATATATTGTTGATCCTCCGATAGTTGACGAAATGGAACCTCAGGCAAGAATCTCAGGTATGCCCGAGATCCCCAGACGAAGCATCTTTCATGCTTTAAACCAGAAAGCAGTTGCAAGAAGATTCGCCAGAGAACATAACGTAAAATATGAAGAATTGAATCTTATTGTAGTGCATATAGGGGGCGGAATAACCGTAGGCGCACATAAACAGGGTCGCGTCGTAGATGTAAATAATGGACTTGACGGTGAAGGCCCGTTCTCACCCGAGCGAAGCGGCGGAGTCCCCGTTGGCGACCTTGTAAAAATGTGTTACTCTGGAAAATATACTGAAGATGAAATTAAAAAGAAAATAACCGGTCAGGGTGGTTTAGTTGCATACCTTGGTACAAACAGCGCGTATGAAGTAGGAAAAAAAGTAAAAGATGGAGATAAGGAATCAGAAAAAATATACCGTGCAATGGCGTATCAGATATCAAAAGAGATCGGATCGATGGCAGTTGTACTGAACGGAAAAATTGACGCTATTATTCTAACAGGCGGAGTCGCCTATGATGAAGTTTTCTGTAAATGGATAGAGGAAAAGGCTGGATTTCTCGCTAAAGTAATTATCTATCCCGGAGAAGATGAGATGAAGGCCCTCGAAGAGGGTGTTTACTTTGCAGTTAAAGGTGAAATGGAAATAAAGGAATATCTGTAGCCGATTGTGAATTTAAAACTGCTTTTTTAGCGCACATCAAATCCGTTCAGATGAGGAACCTTTACCTTAACAGGAAGATTCCTCTCATGGACGGAAACACAAATCTTCTTAACCAAATCTATCAATTCACAAAAAAAATTTATACAATTATACAATCGTATAAATCCGGATTAAGAGCAGATTCTGATAAAGAATATAAATATTTTTATAGATTTAAATTTAGTGAATTTTATAAAAATAGATTTTAATATTTTAAAAGAAAAAAAATTAAAAAAATGAAAAATAGGCTTGGCGTAATTTTCATTAAATTATTTATAGAAACATACTTTATAGAATTATTTAAATTTTAATCATTCAATAAAAACATGTATTTTACAAACTTTTTATCAAAAGTATATATAATATACATATATTAAACAATTAAATAAGTAAATTCATCCTCTGGAGAAAATTGTGGTTTCACTAGACTATATAATATCTTTTTACTCCTCCTTCGGTTATTTCTCTGTATTCGGAATGCTCTTACTTTGCGGCTTTGGAATTCCAATCCCCGAAGATATCTCAATACTTGCCGGCGGAATTATAACAGGACTGGGCTATGGGAACGTTCATGTAATGTGCCTTGTGTCATTCCTTGGAGTTCTGGTGGGAGATTTAATTGTTTACAATATCGGGAGATTTTCCGGAACTAAAATCTTCAGTACAAAGTTCGGGAAAAGAATACTGTCACACGGCTGGTATGAAAAGATAGTCAAGAGTTTCAATGAAAACGGCAAGATGGTGCTCTTTGCTGCAAGGTTTATGCCTGGACTCCGCACTCCGATATTTCTTACTGCAGGTATTACAAAATTTGTGGGGTTCCCGACATTTATACTCATTGATGGACTTGCAGCACTTATTAGTGTTCCAATATGGAACTACCTTGGATATTACAGCGCAAGCAATAGAGAGCTCCTGATTAGATGGATGAGAGATACAAAAATTGCTATTTTTATAATACTTATTGTTTTAATTGCCGGCTACATACTTATGAAGTTTTTACGAAGCAGATTTGTTAAATCAAAAATAATCGATACAATCGAATCATAACACTTATCTTGAACTGCAAATTTGTTTATAAGATATTTTACTGAAACTGAGACTGAAAACAATAACCATAGAGTATTTATGCGTTTTCCATTATTGCCATTTCAGCCCAGACATCAGGTTTAAAACCGCATGAAGCTTTTTTTCCTGAACGGATTATAGGTGTTTTAATCAATAGCGGATGTGCAAGAAGTTCATCTTCAATAACAAATTTCATATATTTAAAATTGAGTTTTTCATACTCTTTACTTTCAGTATCTATCAGTTCCGATAAGGGAATTGATCTTGAAATATTCTGCAGCTCGCCTTTACTTATTCCTTTATCAGCAAGATCAACAAAATGTATCTTAATATTTCTCTCTTTAAAAAATCTTACCGCTTTTGAACTATCTTTACATTTCTTTGTTCCAAAAATCTGAATCATAAAAAATCTCCATAACAACAACTTAAATATAAGGACAATTTGCATAAATGCCTCTATGATAGCAAATTATTTTTGGAGGAACAGCTCTTCGCATTTGTACCTCTTAAATAAATCATTACCTAATATAGATCCCTTAATAAACATATTACTTGACAGCTAAAAGTGGATAAATTAGCCTAAGAATCTAACTTTTTTTACAAGGTAAAAATCCGTCATGAAAACACAACTTCTTTATATATTATTACCCGTTATAATAGCTATGTCATGCACAAGTAATAATATAAAAGACACAAATAAAATTAATAATCCAGAGTTAACGCTTCAGACAACTGCTGTCTTTAAAAGTGCGGAACAGATAAACGAAAATGAATGGAAACTCATATTCAGAAAACTGGATGATTGTCAATATGTTATATTCTATACAGATCTCCGGAAACTGGACTCCCTAAGCTATAAACTTATTATATCTTCAGATAAAACTTATATTACAAATCCTGATTTTGTAAATTCTCACTTCAATATAAATTACATCGAAGAAATTTCTCCCGATCCAATCAAAACGGGAAATGGTGTAATCAATAGATTAAGAGAGATAAATACACTTCAAAGAGGCAGGTTTTCTGATGCGGGATTTGATAATGATTTAGAAGCTGATGATTTTTTTCTTAAACTCAAAAATTATGTTAAAAATGATTCATCTCAGGAAATTTCAGAGATGCTGCTTTATCCGCTGAATACAGTTATAAATAAAAAAAGAATAAAACTTAATGATTCCGGAATGTTTATTGTTAACTATAATAAAATTTTTAATAAAAGAATTAAGAACGCAATACTTAGCCAGACATTAGCTGATATTAAATCAAGTTCAAAGGGTCTGATTATTGGCAAGGGTGAAATCCTGATAAACCGGATTAACAATAAAATCTTTATAACTTCAATCAGTAATTGAAAAAGTATAATATGCTGTTATTCTATTTTTGTTTTTTTACTTTCCTTTTCGAAGCAGATTACTCCTCACTCCTGACTAATTTTTTTTCTATAAGAAAATCCATCATAAGTCCGGCACTTTCAGTAATAATCTGATAACATCTTTCGCTTTGTCCCCTTGAACCGAATTCATCTTTAACCAATACTCTGCAGCATGTAGCTCCGAACTTTTCTTTGAATCTGTTGTGATATTCACTGGATAATTCATACGATTCTTTCCTGGGCGTTTCAGGAGAAACTCTGCCCTTTACGGCTCCGAGTATCATCACTGCTCCGCTCAATGCACCGCAGATACATCCTGAACGTCCCAGTCCTCCGCCAAATGGAGAAGCCAATCGAACCGTACTCTCATGTAATTCCGGTGCAGCTATACCTCTGAATGTAAGAAATATAGATTCTGCGCAGTTGAATCCCTGATCATGATAATTCCCTGCTGTTTCACCAGCACCTTTTTGTTTAAGATCACACATAACATTCTCCTTCAAAACTACATTCACAATCAGTATTTTTTTTGCAACGATTTCATAAATTGTTTTTAAATTTTTCGGCAACTATCAAAAGCGGTGGTTACTACTGTTTTCCACGCGGAGAATTACAGCAAAAATCCCTTTTATCTCATGTTTATTAGAATATTGATATATTTTCTACCTCAAAACCTGGTATTTACTATTAATGATACTAATCCATAACATTAAAATTTTTGATAAATATCTTGACTGGATAAAGGATATTTTATCTTTAAAAATATGGTGAATTTGAGATGAGTATATACCTTGATAATGCCGCAACATCGTGGCCAAAACCAGAGCCTGTAATTCATGCGATGAAACAATTTAATGATCTCATTGGGAGCAATCCTGGAAGATCGGGACACCATTCATCAATCGATGCAGGACGTATTTTATTTAATACACGTGAAATTTTAGCTCAATTATTCGGAGTATCTGATCCTTTAAGGATCGCATTTACTTCAAACATAACTCACTCTCTAAATATAGTTATACTGGGTCTGCTTCAGCCGGGAGATCACGTAATTACAACATCTATTGAACACAACGCCGTAATGCGTCCGCTTAGAGAACTCGAAACCCGCGGAGTTGAATTAACAATAATTGAATGCGGCAGATCCGGAATGCTTGATCCGGAAAAAATTCATAAACTTATAAAACCAAATACAAAACTTATGATTTCCACACATGCCTCAAACGTAAGCGGCACTATTCTCCCTATTGCAGAGATTGGAAAAATTACCTCTGAGTACGGGATTCCATTTTGCGTTGATTCAGCACAAACTGCCGGTATACTTGACATTGATGTTGAAAAATCAAATATTGATATTCTTTGTTTTACCGGACATAAAGGATTATATGGTCCAATGGGAACCGGCGGTCTATATATAAAAAAAGATCTCGAAAGAACTATTCGTCCGCTAATGTTCGGAGGTACAGGGAGCAGATCTGAATTTGAAATCCAGCCCGATTTTATGCCCGATAAGTATGAATCCGGAACTTTAAACACAATAGGTATTGCCGGTCTCTATGCTGGTGTAAAATTTATTACAGATACCGGAATAGAAAAAATCCGTACAAAAGAAAATGTACTATTAAAAAGATTTCTCGATGGCATTTCAGAATTAAAAAATATTATTCTTTATGGAACTGATGAAGAAAAAGATCGAGTTGCTGTATCATCTTTCAATATTGAGGGATTATCTCCCTCGGATACATCATTCTTTCTTGATGAAAAATATGGAATATTAACAAGACCCGGACTTCATTGTGCACCATCCGCTCACAAAACAATAGGAACATTTCCAACCGGTACAAACAGAATTAGTTTCGGATACTTCAATACTGATGAAGAAATTGATGCAGCGATAAAGGCTATTTATGAAATTTCAAATAAATCAAATCTCTGACCACGGCAAAAACAGTCCAAGTACTCCAGGAGGGGGCAGCTAAAAATTCTTTCACCCTCAAGCTGTGTGGTGACTTAGTGTTATAGAACTAAAAAATTTAAACGAACAATTAAAAGGTAAAATTATGAAATGTGAAATTGATGCTAGAGGTCTTGCATGTCCGCAACCGGTGGTATTAACAAAAAACAAAATGAAACAATGCAGCCTGATTGAAATAATTGTTGATAATGAAACCGCAGTTGAAAATATAAAAAGGCTCGCTTCAAGCTCCGGCTGGAGCTATGAAAATATTTTATCAGGCGAAAACTATAAAATTATTTTAAAACAAACCGGTTCTCAGATTTTAAATGCTCAGCGTGAAATTTCATCATCATGCAGCTGCGAGAATTCAACCATAGTTTTTTCCTCAGACAAAATGGGAAAAGGCGATGATGATCTTGGAACCATAATAATGAAAGCCTTCATTCATACTCTTGCTTCACTGGAGCCGGCACCGGCAGAGCTTATATTCTATAATTCCGGTGTAATTCTAACCGCAGAAGGATCCGGTGTTGTCGATGATCTGGAGGTTTTGCAAAACAAAGGTGTCAGGATACTTATCTGTGGTACATGCGTGAATTATTATAATCTGCAGGATAAAATTAAAACCGGTTTAATTTCAAATATGTCCGATATACTTGATACAATGAATAAAGCTAACCGGATAATTAATCCATGACATCCGCATCTGAATTAAAATTTTTCGTTGTATTGCTCCCGTCTGTAAGCTATGTAATGAAGGCAGAAAAGATTCTCCTTGCAGCTCAGATACCTATCAAAATAATACCGGTTCCAAAATCAATAAGTTATGATTGCGGTGTATGCATCCGGCTGGAAGAAAAAGTTGTTGAAGAAACCAAATCTATTCTTGAAAAATATTTTGAGACAATGGAGATCAGGCAGTTATAATTCTATGGAATACAATTTTAATTCATTTACCCTTCACAAACTTGATGGTCACATAGCAGATCTTTATATTGCAGAATACAAAGACACACTTCTGCTCCTTGACTGCGGATGCAGAAGCGATCATAAAATTATTGAGAATTATATAACTCAAACACTTCTACGGCCTATTGAAGATCTTAAACTTCTGGTGGTAACTCACCTCCACCCTGATCATTCCGGCTCGGCAATGAGCCTCTCAAAAAAATATAATATACCTGTAGCGGCTCCGGAAAATATTAATCTTTGGTATTGCGGAATTAGAGGATCAATCCAGCACATTGTGGATTCACTTCTTGCACATATTTCTGCCAGAAGACGTAAAATGAAATTTCTGAGAGTTTCTTATCCCAAACAAATTAAAGTAGATTATACATTACAGAATAATTCAAGCATTCCATTCTTTCCTGACTGGAATGTCTTATCTGTTCCCGGCCACACAGAACATGACATTGTTTTGTATAACAAAAAAGAATCTTTTCTATACTGTTCCGATACTGTGGTAAAAATAAGAGAGAAATATCTCTCCCCCTTTCCCGTTACTGATAAAATTAAAATGTCAGAGAGTCTTTCCAGAATAGGCAGTTTGAAAGTTTCTACGATTGCTATGGCTCATGGAGGGGTTTCTGCAATAGATAATATCTCTAGTATTACTTCGGACTTGACAGTTGCTCTTGATACACCATTAACGGGGATATTGAAATTATTCTACCCGCTGACTCTGTTTTCCGGACAACTGAAGAAGAGTTTTAAATAAAATAAAAAAAATAAATCAGGGGATTAAAACTGCAGAAAAAGCATATCAGGCAGATAACATATAAAAAAAGGGTCTGAACTTTTCGTTTTCCAGACCCTTTTTATGCTTATCCTTTCGGGTATAAACATTTTTTGGAATTTCCACTTTAGGCGGTTTCTTAATATCCAGCCTTATGCCGACTCTTAACTCTTTAACTTTTTTGTTCATAAGAATCCTCCACGACTCTATATACATAATAATATTATACGTGATAATTGTCAATTATTTTGAAGAATATATTAATCTTTCAATGATCATCATAAATACAAAAAAACCTCAAAGCTTTGAGCAATGAGGTTTATAATTTTCATAAATTATGTATTGATAATAATTATATTCGTCGGCTCATTTCATCATAAAGAAGTTTAGCCATACCAAAATTATAATTTTTTGACATCTTAAGTGAATATTCATCATAAAGCATATCCTCGAAAATATCCTCCGCCTGACCGCCGTGAAGCCATTCATTCTTCGGGACTGTCTTTTTCATCTCTTTAAGCATCTTCCCTACAAAAAGAGATTCAGCCTCCACACATGTGTCCCAGAGTTTCTTATGGGTTTTATCCATCTTGGCCGGGTCGTTCTGTTTTACTGCAGATTTTAATGCAGTTTCAAAACTTTCAGTTGAGTTCATTTTATTCAGACTGTTTTCAGCAGATTTAATTCTGCCGGAAACCGCATTATTAACTACATTTTCTATCCCGTTCATAACAACCTCACTTGATCACTAAATCTGCATGTAAAGATCCGGAATCCTTAAGAGCTTTAAGTATTGAAATAATATCTTCGGTATTTGCACCAACAGCGTTAAGGCTATCAACAAGGTCTTTAACCGTTGAAGCATCCTTAATGATTGAAGCGCTTAGTTTTTTATCAGAGTTTTCTATTTGTATTATCATTCCACGTCTGCTTACCATTGCCTCGGAAATGGTAACATTTCCGCCTGTTACAATTGTTCCGTCTTTTTCATTTATTACAACTATAGCTTTAGTTTCCGGTACAACCTCAAGATTCTCAATATTTGATATAAACTCCGACAATGGAAGTACACTATCAATTGTTATGCTGATTTTTCCGTTTTCGCCAAGTGTAACTTCGCTGTTCTTTAATTTCTTTTTTAAAGCTTTAATTAACTTATCTGCAGTTGAATAATCCCATTTATTTAAAACAAGATATAAAAAATCTTTATTATCAGCAGTTTTAAAAACAAAATCAGGTTTAATCTCCTTCTCTACAACTCCGCCTCCAACAACTGTACCCGCTGTTTTAACAGTAGAACCTGTATTTCCGCCTGCAGGAAAAGATATCTTTCCCTGTGCGACAACATAAATCTGACCATCTCCACCTTTTAAAGGAGACTGAACAAGTATTCCGCCAACCAGGGATTTAGCATCTCCCACTGATGAAATGCTGATATCAATTTTTTCGCCTATCCTTAAATTCGGAGGAAGTGTCGCTGAAAGAATTACTGCAGCTGTATTTTTAGTAACAGGATTCTCCTCCTGCAGCCCCATAGAGGCAAAAAGGTTTTTCAGCGAATTCTTTGTTAATACAGATTTTGAATCACCGGTTCCCTGAAGACCAACAACAAGTCCATATCCATAAGCCTGGTTAGTTTTATAGCCGTCAATGAAACAGATATTTTTTACTTTTACAGGAATCTCTGCATTTAGATTTAAAGCTAAAATCAGAAAGAATATTATATATAAAATTTTAGTTAATTTCATATTACTTGGTTAATTCCCTTATAATCTTTTCGAGATAATCAATAACTATCTGCTGCTTCTCAGGTTCAGTGAGATTAATATCGACCTTACCATCTGCGGCGATCTGTCCCTTCCTGATAGTAAGTCCTTCCTTTCTCCCGGTAATCTGAATCCTGAAGTCTGCTATATGATCAGAATCAATTGAACCCGCATTTAGAAGTTTCGGGTCTATAATTCCAGTAACAATAATAGTATTGGTTACTCCATTGAAAGTATAAATCCTTACTCCATTTATCACAGAAAAACCATTATTCTGCTTTTCTGTTACTCTTGAAGCAATGGCAATTTCGATCTTAGAGTTTCCATTAAAAGTTGTAGCTTCATTGTTTTTAATGTTTTTGTTAGATGAGATTTTAGGAAGAAAACCAGTTATAGTTACATCCGGATTTGATGAAATATCAGATGAAGTATTATTTTTAAGAGCTACGTCAAATTTCATCTTTGTAAAATCTTTAACGTTTATAATTATTACATCACCAATTTTAAGATTCTTATCTGTTGAATATATATCTCTATCCTGCCAGATTGTTGCAGCCTGGACAAAACTCGAAAGGAAAACAATCAATATAATTAAATGAAAATTTCTAGTCATAGAATTATATCCGCCTTTTTAAATGAAGTGATTTTACCCTTTACAACTTTACCGGTAGATAACCTGAAGTCAATCTCCTCTTTTTCACAACCGCTGTTCAATGCCTTTCCTTTCATCTCAATAGTAATACCATTCTTCAAAATCGTAAGTTCAATAGTATCACCCTTTTCTATCATGACTGGTTTTACTAATTCACTCTCTTTTTTAATAATAGTTTTTTTAATTTTAACTCCGCTTCCAAAAATATATAGTTTATCACTTATTGTTAAACTTATAAAATCATATAATTCTTTATTATCTACAATACTATCGCGATATAAATCAGGTGATATAATCAGATTTGCAATTGAATCAATATTATCACCCTCCATTTTACAAATGTCAGATATGATCAGATTTTCTTTACTTATTTCCACTTCAGACATCAGGTATATCCTTGTATAGCTTAATCCCTCAATCTGAAAATAAAGAAAAAATAATAAAACCAATACCGGACTAATGAATTTCATTATCTCTTAAGACCTATGGCTGTACTCAGCATTGAATCAGATGTCTGGATCGCCTTCGAATTGACTTCATATGCTCTTTGTGCTACAATCATATTTACCATCTCTTCAACCACTTTCACATTTGACATCTCAAGGAAGCCCTGATGAACCTTTGCCATACCCTCAATTGCCGGCTGCCCGGGAATCTCATCTCCTGAAGCTGGAGTAGTTTTAAAAAGATTTCCACCTATACTGCTTAAACCTGCAGGATTAACAAATCTGGAAAGTTCCATCTGACCAACATCTACCGGATCTTCTTCACCTACAACTTTTACACTGATCCTGCCATCCTGGCTGATGGTTAATGTATTCATTATAAAACTTTCCGGCAATACCACTGGAGGCTCAAGAAGATATCCGTTTGATGTAACAAGCTGTCTGTTTGAATCAATCTTAAATGCTCCATCACGCGAATAAGCACTTGTTCCATCATAAAGCTGGATCTTAAAAAAACCTTCTCCTTCAAGTGCCAGATCAAGTTTATTTTCTGTGGACTGGAGACTCCCCTGCTCAAACATCTTCTGAGTTGCAGCGACTTTAACTCCATGCCCAACCTGGATACCAGTTGGTATTTCGCTTACTTCAGTAGCTGGTGTACCTGCCATCAGCTGAGTCTGGTATAGCAGATCTTCAAACTCCGCCCTTTGCTTTTTAAATCCGGTTGTGTTGACATTAGAGAGATTATTTGAAATTGTATCGATATTAAACTGCTGACCAACCATTCCTGATGCTGCAGTCCAGAGTGATCTCATCATAAAATTACACCTCAAGTTAGTAAATTTTTTATCTAATAATCTGTTTAAAAAATATTTGACTATATAACTTTGACACCGTTAAGTGTCATGAAATATACGCTTCTTATATTTGTTATCGGCATAAAGATCATAAAACAAAAGAATTTCTAAGAAGACATAACACTTTTCTGAATTAAATAACTAAAAGGTATAATTGATGAATAAACAGATAATTATCATTATTATGATACTCTTACTGAATTGTGCACTATTTTCATCCTCTAATGATGATATTTCTGATATAACTGATGTAATAGCTGATGAACTAAAAAATGATGAAATAACTATACAAAATGGTCTTTTTAAAATATTTTATAGCGATGAAGATATAAAAGCTGAAGGAAATGTTAAGAATTCTCAAAAAGATGGTGAATGGAAAATTTACTTTGAAGACTCTGAGGGTAAAAGTGTTCTGGCAAAGGGGCCATATAAGAATGATCTAAAAAATGGTCAGTGGACGATTTACTACCCTGATGGTAAAACTAAAATTAAAGCAACTTTCAGAAACGGACAATTAAACGGTCAGTTATTTAAATTCTCTTCAGACGGTGTACCTCTATCAGAAATAGTATATAGAAATAATCTTAAAGATGGAGTTTATAGAATATATTATCCAGATGGAAATCCGAAGGAAATTTCGATGTATGTTAAAGATAAAAAAGACGGAATTGAGAATTTATATTATCCCAATGGTAAAAGAAGTTCTATCGGACAGTATAAAAACGGAATAAAAGATGGACTCTGGAAATATTTTTATGAAACAGGTACAAGGAAATCTGAAGGAAATTTCAAGAAAGATGAGAAAACCGGCAAATGGAAATTATACGATGAAAATGAAAAACTTACAACTACAGAAAATTACTAATTGGTGATCATCTTGACTGACAAAGACGAAAAAAAATTAAAGAGTAAAAAAGAAATTTCACATAAAATCCCCAAAGTGAAGATTGCAAAGCCTGTTGGAGAAAAAAAATCTTCAAAAAAAAATACACTCTCAAAAAATATTGAAACTAAATCGTTTACTAAAAAAGAATCTGACGTGGTTAAGATCTCCAAAGGGAAAAAAGCAATCGATAAAAAAAATAATTTTCCTGAAACAATAGATGAATCAATTGATCCTTCAGCTTTAGCACGGGGTGATGACCCGATGACAATAGTTGAACATCTTGAAGAATTAAGATCCCGTATAATTGTAGTTCTGGCTTCATTTTTTATTCTGACGTGCATTGCATTCTACTTTTCAGAACATTTAGTTTACTTTATAAATAAGCCTTTTCTTGAGAGCGGAAACAGACTTAATGTTTTTACTCTAGCGGGAGGATTCATTATAAAAATGAAAGTCTCCGCAGCTATTGCTATCCTTATACTTATTCCCTTGATAATATTTCATGTATGGCGATTTATATCTCCAGCAATTGAAAAGCCGGAACGCTTTTTTTCACGTTTAACAATTTTCTCTGCCATCATGCTATTCTATGCAGGAGTTATATTTGTTTTTCTTCTTTTACCATCTACAATAAAAGTCTTACTTGGTTTTGTTAATAATTCAATGCTAATCACCAATGGTGCGGATGATTATTTACATTTTATTTTTTTTATGTCTTTTATCATGGGATTCCTTTGCGAACTACCAATTATAATATTAGTTTTAACAAAAATCGGAATAATAACACCTCAGTTTTTAATCCGACAAAGAAAGTATGCTATACTTATTATTTGGATAACTGCCGCAGTTGTAACCCCTGGACCTGATTTTTTATCTCAAAGTCTTGTTGGAGTACCACTGATGTTTTTATATGAAATTTCAATAGTAATCTCAAGGATTGTGATGATTCGAAAAAAAAGAAAAGAACTTAAGTCGAAATACAGTTAAAAGAGGATATAAAATATGACTATAAAATACATAGATCAGCTGGATTTAAAAGATCGAAGAGTTATGATTCGCGTAGATTACAATGTACCATATGACCGGGAAATGAACATTACAGATGATACAAGAATCACAGCTACCATTCCTACACTTGAGTATTGTCTTAAAAATGATTGTAAAATAATATTAATTTCACATCTTGGAAGACCAAAAGGAGAAGTCAAACCCAATCTTTCATTAAGGCCTGTATCTGAATGTTTATCAAAACTACTAAATATGCCTATTAAATTTATCGATACACCTTTAAGTGATGAAACAATAAAAATTACTACCAATTTAAAAAATGGTGAAATAGTTTTATTCGAAAATATTAGATTTTACCCCGGCGAAGAAAAAAATGATAGATCCCTGGGAGAACTTCTTGCTAAACATGCAGATATATTCATCAATGATGCTTTTGCAGCAGCTCATAGAGGGCATGCGTCAAATTTTGCAATAACTGAATTTATTGGAATATCAGCTGCAGGTTTTTTATTAAAAAATGAAATAGAATTCAGTCAGAAAACAATTCAATCCGCGGAAAGTCCTTTTGGTGCAATAATCGGAGGCGCAAAAGTATCATCAAAGATTGATGTTTTACTAAACATAATTTCTAAAGTTGATTTTCTGATTATTGGCGGAGGAATGGCTTTTACTTTTCTAAAGTCAAAAGGTTATTCAATAGGCAATTCACTTCTTGAAGATGAACTGCTCGATACAGCAAGAGAGATAATTCGCAAAGCCAAAGAAAACAATGTAGAAATATTACTTCCAGTTGATATAGTTGGAGCCGAAGAATTCGATAACGATTCATCCAAAGCGGTTTATTCCATTGATGAAATACCTGATAATATAATAGGCCTCGATATTGGACCAAAATCAATCGAACTTTTTTCATCGAAAATCAGGGAATCTAAAACTATCATATGGAATGGACCAATGGGCGCTTTTGAGATGTCAAATTTTGCCACCGGGACTAATGAAGTTGCCAAGACACTTGCTGATTCTGATTGTTTAAGTATTGTCGGAGGCGGAGACAGTGTTACTGCAATTAATAAAGCAGGAGTTTCTGATAGAATAAGTTATATTTCAACTGGTGGCGGCGCTTTTCTTGAACTACTTGAGGGAAAAATACTTCCCGGAATTGCAGCATTGGACAGATAGTTCTTTATACTCAATAAATAAAAAAAAGCGGCCATGGCCGCTTTTTTTTATTCTCAAAAATCTTATGTGATTCTTTATTTATTCAGATTATATTGAGCAATACCAAGTTTAGCAAGAGGAATCGCATAAGGTGAACATGAAACATAATTTAATCCTGTTTCAATACAAAAAGCGATATTATCTGGATTTGCCCCATGCTCACCGCAAAGACCCATTTTGATGTCAGGTCTTGTAAGTCTTCCTCTTACAGCAGCAATACTGATCAGTTCTTTTACGGGATCTCCAAGAACCTTAAATGGATTATTCTTCATCAAATCGAAAAGTGAATAATCCGGGAAAAATGAATTGGAATCATCACGCGATAGACCATAGGTTGTTTGTGTTAAATCGTTAGTTCCAAAGCTGAAAAAATCCGCATATTCAGCAATAGATCCAGCTGATAAAGCAGCAGCCGGGAGTTCGATCATTGTTCCAACAGTATAATGAAGATCATCAATGCCGTACTCCTGCAAAACTTCCTCTTTAATATCCCTGATTCCTTTTACTACAATTCCTTCAATTTTCTTTCCATTCTTAATGAATTTTATTTCCTGCTCACTCATAACGATAGGAATCATAATTTCAGGATTTACATCTAATCCTTCTTTTTTAAGCATGCAGGCTGCTTCAAATATTGCCCTGCACTGCATTTCATAAATTTCAGGGTATGTTACAGCTACTCGACAGCCTCTATGGCCTAACATCGGATTCATTTCTTCAAGTTCTTCACACCTTGCTTCAATGTCAGCGGCTTTAATATCTTTTCTTTTAGTTTGCATATATGAAACAAATTCTTTCATGCTATCAGATGATCTTGGTAGAAATTCATGAAGAGGAGCGTCTAGCAATCTTATTGTTACCGGTTTACCTTCCATTGTTTTAAATAGATCATAAAAATCCGACCTTTGCATTGGCCTCAGGATATCAAGAACTTTTATCCGTTCTTTTGAACCATCAGCAATAATCATTTCTCTGAATTTCATAATTCTTTTTTCATTAAAAAACATATGCTCTGTTCTACACAAACCGATACCTTCAGCTTTGAATTCTTTAGATATAACTGCATCTCTTCCCTGATCAGCATTAGCTCTGACATTAAACGGCCCGATATATTTTTCTACAATCTTAAGAAAATCTAGTAATCCGTTATTTTTAAAATCAGGTTCAATTAAACCAATTTGACCTAAATACAGAGTCGGCTCTTCATAATAAGGAACATTTATTGATAAATAATCTCCTTCTTTAATGGTTTTACCATCAAGTGTCAAAGTGTTACCTTTAATTTTCATTTCCGGCTGCACCATCGCAACTTTCCCGAGACTTCTCGCTACAACTGGTGCATGTGAAGAGAATCCCCCTTCACATGTAACTACCGCTTGTGCAACTTCTATCGCCTTAACATCTTCTGCATAAGATGAAGTTAGTATCAGGATCATATTTGTATCAGCACCATGCATTATTGCTTTTTTGTATTCTTCTAAAAGTTTTGGAGTTGAAAAATATACTTTTCCAATTGCAGCACCTGTGGATCCGGCAATACCACCCTTAATAGTTTTAATATTTTTTACAGTTCTCGGGTCTATTACTGGATGTAATAATTCATTTAGTTGACCTGGTTTAATATTTTTTATCAGAAACTCATCTGAAATGATTTTACTTGCATTTAAATCAAGAAGTGTTTTTATCTGAGATTGGGTAGATTTTTCATCAACTTCTCTTTGCTCAACAAGCCAGAAGTCACCTTCTTCAATAGTAAATTTTATATTTCTTATCTCTTTGAAATTCTCTTCTATTTTGTGACCAATTTGGGTGAACTTATCAAAATATTTTTTATCAATTTTTTTGATCTCATTAGCTTTACCACCACTGAAATCAAATTCATTTTTCAGAAAATCTCCCTGAATTTCCGGATCTCCTGTAATAATATTTCTTGTAAAATAATTACCAGCATAAGAATTCTCTCCAAAATTCCCATAAACCATAGCCTGTATCATTATTGAAAGTGTATTATCAACATCTATATCGGAATCACAATATGTTTCCGAAGCTTTCTTCATTATAAGGATTAATTGATCTATAACATCATCACTAAAATTAATATCGAATTCTTTTTTATATGCATTTATTGCTGTTTTAACCTGTTCGATAGATGGCTTTTTAGGAATAGCACTTTCAATTTTTTTTCTATTCTCTTCTGGAATATTAAACAACTTAGATGCAAGACTTCTCATTAAAAAAAGATATTCACCATAGGCAAAGTCCAGACCAGTGAATTTACCAAATGCTTCAACTGTATCAGAGTTCATCCCGATATTATGAATAGAAGGAAAGAAAGGTATATTAAGATCTGAGCTTAATACCAATTTTAAAAATAGTGGTTTTTTATCATCACCAAATTTCTTTTTGGTCTCTTTCTCAACTTGAGAAATATAATTAAGAATCTGTTCTTTTATATTCATTTGAGGAAGTTTCATAGTTAGCTCTGAATCAATAATAAAACCAGGAACTATCGGTAAACCCATACTCGCAAGTTCAACAGCACGTCTTCCCCTGATACCAAGTTTTGATAAAACTTTTTCATTGTCTAACTTCAATTCTTTATTAAAATATATAATATTACTCATTTTTTCCCCCTTTATAAAGTGATTTAGAATATATTAAGAACACGACCAACACCAAGTTTGAGAAATTGTTCATAACGGTGACTTGCACCTTCATAAAGATATTTTTGAAGTTTTGAAACTCCTAATATATTTTCACCTGATACCTGAAAATAAATAGAATCGCCATGTTTAACCTTACCCCATTTGAAAAGTGCATTTATATCATTTATAACTTCACCTCCAAACATTACATGAACAGTTAATTCCGGATATTTAACCTGATAGCTTTCCAGAATTTTTTTCCAAGCTTCAACATTACCGTTATGAAACAACTCATTTGATACAATCACACCATATTTTGGAGTTATACTTACTTTTTTTGTTTTTGCAGGTGCTACAGCCGCTGCTGCTGGAGCGCCAGGTTTGGCAGCTGCAACAGGTGCTTTAACTGCTACAGGACGTTCAACTATGGTCTGATCAATAAAACTTTTATTGATAAATACATCCTTACCTATAAATAAATCAATAAGAGTCTTAGTAGCTTCCTCTTCCAATTTAACATTTTTTTCTTTTAAAAACTTGGAATATATAACTAAAAGCTGATCTTTATGAATTTCAGTACTTCTTTCCCAGCTTTCAATATTCTTAGGGTTAATTACAAATCGTTTACCATCAGGTGCAAAATAAATAACTATCAGATCAAGTGTATTCCACTTAACTAACTCACTTTGAATTTTCTGAAATTCAGTAACAGTTTTAGGAACACTGTATGAAAAATAACTGTATTCGAACTTATCTCTTACCACAGCACCTATAATAGGAAGTACCTGATCGGGATGCATTTCTTCATCATCCAATAAATCATTAATATAATCCGCAAGATTTGACCTGGATTCAATTTCACCAACAGCATCATTTACGGCATAAAAATGTCTTAATGCCTTATTGAATGAAGACTTAGATGCCAATGAATAATAAGTAGTTTCCATAATTGACTCTCCTGTTATAATTGAGCACAATAAAAATATATTATAATAAAATGATTAATTTCAAGTATTAAATTCATAGAACACGATAAAATAGCACTTTTTTAAATAAAAAAAAGGGATGTAGATCATCCCTTTTTTTTATTAGATTTTGAATAAAATTCTATAATTCTTTTAAACCTGAACTTTTCTTTTTAGATGACTGACCAGGTGTTAAATTTACAGATCCTGTTATTTCCGGTATTACAATACCGCTCATGTCATTTTCAGAGTTCTGCTTGTATGCAGTTTCAAAAAGATCTTCACCAATTTCTTCATCACCAAAAGCCTGGTCGATGTCAGCTCTAATTGTAGATCTTCTTCTTGAATAAGTTGCAAATGCAGCATCAGCAAAACCTTTAGAAATACTGTAAAGGAATTCATTCAAGCAGTTAGCCATACTCTTTAGAATGTATCTTTTTCTCTTAATAGTTGTGATATCTATATCAAGAACAAGACCCGGCTGAATATGGTGAGGATTAACTAAATGAGCAAACTCGTTGAATCTTTTTTCCATAAAAGTTATTCTTTCATCAAGGATAACTCTCTCTACAGGGTTCTGATATCCATGCATTTTTTTGAGAACACCTTTGAGATATGTAATTTTGCTCTTTAAATTTTTAAATCTATCTTCATAAGTTCTATTATTTTTTTCAACAAATGAACTCTCATTATACATCTCACCTACTTCATTCCACATTACACCATCTGGATCATCTTCGTAAGCTTTCTTCTGTTTCTTCCATTCTTTGTTCATCAATCTTGCACTTAGATCATCGAAATCTATTAAAGATCTAAATCTCTTTTTTGACTCATAATGAGCATGGATTACATCCCATAGCATTCCTATTTCTGTTGTAAAAGAAGCAACCTGTTTGTCGTACTCTTTTTTTGCTTCTTTCAACTGGTTCTGGTCATAGTAAGCCATTCTTATTGTATATCTTTCATCAGGAAGAATCATACGGTCAGTTTCTTCGTATTCACTAATTCTGCAAATACGCGCGTTTTTCATATTATCACAAACCTGATAACCGAGCTTACTTGTATCAAGAATAGATGTTATGGAATTAACACATGTGTTGTATCCTCTATTTCTGATGTTTTCTTCATCTATGATAAACTTGATGTTTTCCCTCATATTTAAAGGATCCATTTCTTCAACATCAATTTCCGCTCTTAAACCTTCGATCTTATCAAGGAATTTTTTTGCAAGAATTGTATATCTTTTTGATTTCTCGTCTTCTTTGTCATCGTCAGTAAAGTTTTCAATTCTCTTAACTTTTTCAAACATTTTTTCACTTGATGAAAGCTCATTTTTACCTTTGTCAACAAGATCATCATTAAACTGCTGAACCTGTTTCTCAATTAAATCCTGGATATGCTTCTGAATTGTATCCTTCATAATTGATTCAACTGTAACCTGATAGTGATACATAGGGCTGATCAATTCACTTTCAAGTATGTTTATAGAAAGCTTAACATCATCAACATATTTTGGTCTCAATTCGTTATCTTTGAAAACGCATTTTAATATTGCATATGCATTTTCTCCACGTACAAAGGCTCCAACGTCAGTTTTTTGTCTCAGAATTGAGTTAGTTTCTGTTTCAAGATCATTAACTCCTCTCTGAATGTGACCCTGAAGGTGACCATACATGTTTACAATAGATTTTTCAATTTCACCAGTATGGAACTTGTCAGCTCCTCCGATTTTGTCAAGAATCTCGACAATCTCTTTCGGAGTATATCTTGCTAGCCCCTTAGATTCTTCTTTATCAACGAATTCACGAACTTTTTTCATGAACTCATCTTCCATGGTAACGGTATATCTATTAAACATATTCACATATGTCTGATTGATATAATTATAAAGTTTCTCTTTCAAACCACCCATTACATCAAGCTCTTTTAAAACTTCTTCAGGTAATTTAGTCTGTATCTGATTTAAAACTTTATCAAAAGTTTCATCGAGTATTACTTTTCCTTCCGCGATTTTATCCCTTCCCTCCTGAGCAATTGATTCTCTTGAACCAACAGCACTTGGAGTAGTAGGATGAACCTTGTTTGGACTTTTTGGAAATTGATTTAATGACATTCTTTAATCCTCCTTAAATATATAACAAAACGGTAACTACTATCATACTTCCTGTACCTAATAAAAAATCTATTATAATACCTTTTATTGCATTATTTAACTTTTTATAATTAAAGATAAAGATATCAGTAATATGTCCTGTGTCAAGATTTATTTAAAATAATGAGCAAAAGTTACCCATTATTTTTAAAAAACTTGATATAAATCTATTATCGTCATCTTCTATAAAAAAAATATTTATTTAATCTGCAATATATCTGAAACTTATATTAGACGCACTAAATATATCGCCATTTAAAAGATAACCATCAGCTTCCTTATTCTTAAAACCCAGGTCAAGAGACTCTTCATGGTCGATTTTAATAATGACCTGTCCCCCTTTTTTTACAGCTTTTAGAATGAATGGAACACGAGACTCGTAATCCCTGATTTTAACAGTACATGCACTGGTTCTACCGAGAATGATTTCTTTCTTCCCAAGGTTTGTTAAGGAAACAGTATGTACTTCAGGTTTCAGCAATTCATGATTCCAGTATTCAAGCTGCCCCTTAATCTTAATTGATTTTATTTTAATAACTATCAGTGCAACAATCAACAATAAAATTAAAATTCCGGCAACTACAGTAAGCAATCTATAAAACTGCTCTTTCTCTCTACGCTCAATATCCTTCTTCAGCTCATCATTGATAGCTTTATCCGGATTACTACCGTCAAGCATACTTGTATTACCGCTTACTTTACCCAATTCTTTCAACAGATTTTTCTGTGCTGCTGAAATCTCCTTCGTCTTTTGAAGTTCATCAAGATTAACAAGATAAATCCACCAGTCGTTACTACTGTATTGAGCTGCTATTTTTTTCAGATCGAATTTTTCTTTAGCGCTTGCAGGGGGTGGATCATCAAGACCATCAGTCATAATTACTATTACAACATTCCTCTTTAGTTCCGTTGAGTTTTGAACTGATTCTTTAGTCAACTGATCTGCAATTGCAAAAACTGTTTTAAGCATTTTTAGAGTATGGGTCCACTTCCCTTTAGCTTCAGTAACAGAAATATATTTTTTTACTATATCTCTATCATTCTGATCATCAATTATTACCTGAGGATAAACTTTTACATCTTCATCAAATGTAACAAAGGTAACCTTATCCCCATCCTGAAGACTATCTAAATATGAGTTAACACTCCCTTTGACAGACTCGAGAATGTTCTTACCCTGAAACCCGACCATACTTAACGATGTATCAAGAACCAGGATTACATCCTTATTAGCTGCTGCACTATAGGAATAAGGTTTAAGAATTAAAACAAATCCAACGACCAGCAGTAATAATAATTTATAAGTAATTTTCTTTACATGTAACACTATTATCCCCTCAACATTTTTTTTTAATGTACTTTTTTTAATAAAGAATGTCAAGAATAATTAAAATAACATACAAATTAAAATTGAAATTACTTACAAACTGGCAGTAAAATCTATTTTCCGGAAAGTGGAGTAACGGACATAAAAATTACTTAAAGCTTGTGAAGGGTCACTAAAATTCATTGTATGCTTTTTCAGTTCTGACATATTTCCGTATATCAAATACATCTTCTCTTTCTACATCCAGGTATTCATTCATCAGAATAAAAAACCACATCATAGTATCTTCACCAGTTTCAAGACCGATAAACCTGTGATCACCCTTGTGCCAGTCTTTTATAAGCAACCCGCTATTATGAATCATCATAATTTCAAATTCAGATTCTGAGGATAAATTTTTAGACATATAATAGTTCATAATGTCATTTTTCAGTTCGAGAAGTGTATAATCTGAATTATTGTTCACTATGACAAATGAAGGTATGGAAAAACTACCGGCTTCTTCGGTGAAATGATTAATTTTTTTAACAGTCGCCACTCTTCCAAAAACATCTGCCAGCGAACTTCTAGTAAGATCATTTACCATAAAAAAAGCACCATGAATTAATTCAAAAGGTACGTAGCCATTCATTATTTTGTTAATATCTCTGCAATACTCGTGATAAACTATTAAATCAGCCCCCTCCGGAGAGAAACCCGAACTATCCACGGGTTTGAGAGAATCAACTCTTAGTTTTTGCGGAATTATACCATCCAATTTTTCAATAAATGCTTCTAAATCAATATTTACAGCTCCTTTTTTAGAAGCACCCTTCGCTGTTGATCCTTTAGCCGATGAAGATTTTTTACTAATCTTCTTATTGAAATCAATAAAGTAATTTTTTAACATTATCATTTCCTTTCATTTGTATCATTAATATCTGAATATAAATATTACTAACTTTTTCTTATTTTTTTAATTATTGTCAATAATTAAAAAATTGTTGCCTAAATATACCCTGTATTTTCTATTTCATTATGCCTGTGGTGCCCGTGATTAGTCATACCATGTTTTGAACCTACTAAAATTTCGGGATCTCAATATTTGTGATTAAAGATCCAGCTCTCTCGAGGAGAAGATCTGATATCATATGCGGGAACCCACCTGGTTTCAGGTTCTAAAACTCTGACTACACGGCATCTACGGGTACAATAAAGTTGAACATAATTCTAATATTAAACAAGAAGGTGACAGTATAACTGTCACCTTCTTGTTTTTATACTTTCAAGTCTTAATTACTTTCCGCAAGTTTCACGTAACGGTGATGTCTCCACTTGGCATTATTCTCTGCTGCAGTGAAAAGCTCATCAGCTGATTCTGGGAATTCCTTCTTAAGAGATGTATATCGTACTTCTCCAGCCAGGAAGTCCTGAAATTTACTGAAGTCCGGATCTTTTGACTCAAGAATGAAAGGATTCTTTCCTTCCTGCTCAAGAAGAGGATTAAATCTGAACAGACTCCAGTAACCGCTCTCCACCGCCATCTTAGCTTCAAGTTGTGACTTGCCCATACCTGCACGGAGTCCGTGATTTATACAAGGAGAGTAAGCTATAATCACTGATGGTCCCGGATAGGCCTCGGCCTCCATAACAGCTTTGAGATACTGTGCATGATTTGCTCCCATTGACACCTGGGCAACATAAACATATCCGTAAGACATAAGCATCATTCCGAGATCTTTCTTTCGTATCTTCTTTCCTGAAGCTGCAAATTTTGCAACAGCAGCAGTCGGAGTTGCCTTTGATGACTGACCTCCCGTATTTGAATACACCTCAGTATCCATTACAAGAATGTTCACATCTTCACCTGATGCAGCAACATGATCAAGTCCGCCGAAACCGATATCATACGCCCAGCCGTCTCCGCCGAAAATCCAGATAGATTTCTTAATCAGATACTGCTTAAGTTTGAGTATCTCCGCAGCGGACTTAGCTTTATCTTTCTCGAGAAGAGGAACAATTTTATCTCGAAGTTCTTTTGTTTTTTCAGGATTGGTTTTATTCTCTGACCAGTCTTTAAGCAGAGATTTCAACTCATCAGATGATCCCTCTTTAATATATACTTCAACAAGATCAGAAATTCTTGTTCTCTGATGCTCAACACCAAGATTCATACCGTATCCATACTCGGCATTATCTTCGAAAAGTGAATTTGCCCATGATGGACCCTCACCTTTTGCATTACGGCAGTAAGGTGTTGCCGGAGATGATCCTCCGTAAATTGAAGAACATCCTGTTGCGTTTGCAATCATCATTCTATCACCATAAAGCTGCGTAATAAGCTTGATGTATGGAGTTTCACCACAGCCAGCACATGCACCTGAGAATTCAAATAGCGGCTGAGAGAACTGACTTCCTTTGACAGTATTCTTAGGTAGAAAGGTATCTTTATAACCAACTTTTTGAGTCATATATTCCCATGGAGCAGATTCAGAAAGCTGAGATTCGAGTGATTCCATCACAAGAGCTTTCTCTTTTGCAGGACATACCTGAGCACAGTTTCCGCATCCTGTACAATCGAGAGGGCTTATCTGAATTCTGAATTTCAATCCCTCAAGACCTTTACCTTTTGCATCAACAAGCGCAGTACCTGCAGGAACAGATGCAGCCTCTTTCTCATTTAGAAGAAATGGCCTGATAACTGCATGAGGACAAACGTATGCACACTGATTACACTGAATACAGTTATCCGGAACCCACTTAGGTACATGGACTGCTATTCCTCTCTTTTCGTACTGTGATGTACCTGCAGGGAGAGTTCCATCGGCTCTATCCATAAAAGCACTTACAGGAAGAAGATCACCTTCGAGCCTGTTCATCGGTTCTGCAACTTTAGTTATGAACTCAGGAGCTTTCCCGCCCTCAACTGCGGATGATAGAGTAATATTTTTCCACTCTGCCGGGATTGTTACTTTAACAAGAGCTTCGGCACCTTTATCAATTGCTGCATAGTTCATATTTACAACATCATCGCCTTTTTTGCCGTAAGATTTTTTTATTGCTGCTTTCATCTCACCAATTGCTTTCTCGTAAGGGATAACATTGGATAATTTAAAAAATGCGGCCTGCATGATTGTATTTGTTCTTGTTCCAAGACCAAGTTCATCTGCAATCAGAGTTGCGTTCATGATGTAAAAGTTTATATCATTTTTTGCCAGATAATATTTATATTTCTCGGGGAGTTTACTTAATGTCTCCTCTGCACTCCATGCGCTGTTAAGAAGGAATGTTCCACCCTTCTTCAATCCTCTAAGCACATTATATTTAAAGATGTATGATGGTACATGACAGGCAACAAAGTCCGGCTGAGAGATCAGATAAGTTGATCTGATATTTTTTGTACCGAATCTAAGATGTGATACAGTAATACCACCGGATTTTTTTGAATCGTAGGCAAAGTATGCTTGTGAATGCAGCTCTGTTGTATCTCCAATTATCTTAATGGAATTTTTATTTGCACCAACTGTACCATCAGAGCCTAATCCGTAGAATTTTGCTTCAATAGTCCCAGCAGGAACAACACTTACATCGTCACCGACCGGTAATGATAAAAATGTTACATCATCAACAATACCTACTGTGAAACCGTTTTTCGGTTCCGGTAGTTTGAGATTTTCATATACTGCAATCATCTGAGCAGGAGTTGTATCCTTTGAACTTAATCCGAATCTTCCACCAACGATCATCGGAGCATTTGGTTTCCCGTAGAATATCTCTCTTACATCAAGATACAAAGGCTCTCCGGTTGCACCCGGCTCTTTAGTTCTGTCAAGAACTGATATCTTCTTAACATTTTTCGGAAGCACTTTCATAAAGTATTTCTCAGAGAAAGGTCTGTATAGATGAACAGATATAAGTCCCACTTTCTCGCCCTTTGCTGCAAGATAATCTATTACTTCTATTATTGTTTCAGTTACTGAACCCATAGCAACTATGATATTTTCTGCATCAGGTGAACCGTAGTATGTAAAAGGATGATACTCTCTTCCTGTGATTTTGCTTATCTCCTGCATGTATCCTTCTACAATATCCTCGATTGCATCATAATATTTATTTGATGCCTCCCGCGCCTGGAAGAAAACATCCGGATTTTGAGCAGAGCCTCTTGTACATGAATTTTCAGGATTAAGACCATTTTTTCTGAATTTATCAATTGCATCATAATCGATCAGTTTTTCAAGATCTTCATACTCCATAACTTCAACTTTCTGAATCTCATGCGAAGTTCTGAAGCCATCAAAAAAATGAAGAAATGGTACACTGCTTTTTATTGCTGCAAGATGCGCAATACCGGCAAGATCCATTACCTGCTGTACACTTCCCGATGCGAGCATTGCAAAACCGGTTTGTCTTACAGCATTAATATCTGAATGATCTCCGAATATAGAGAGTGCCTGTGATGCAATTGTTCTTGCAGTAACATGGAAAACTGCAGGAAGAAGTTCTCCCGACATTTTATACATATTTGGAATCATTAAAAGCAGACCCTGGGATGCAGTAAATGTTGTAGAGAGCGCCCCGCTCTGAAGAGCACCATGCAGTGCTCCGGCAGCTCCTGCTTCAGACTGCATCTCGGCGACTCTCACTATATTACCAAATATATTTCTCTTTTCATGTGCTGCCCATTCATCCACCTGCTCTGCCATAGTTGTTGATGGTGTAATGGGATAAATTGCCGCAACTTCTGTAAAAGCATAAGCCACATGGGCTGCTGCAACGTTTCCGTCCATAGACTTCATTTGCTTTTTGCTCATCTTGATTCTCCTTTAATATAAATATTTGCATACATACTGCTTATTTTTTTTCAACCTTTTTGTACTATAAAACTGTTTTACTGAATTGGTTAAGATACAACCATTAATATGAAGGGACTTTATACAAAACTTATCATCTGAAAAGTTTTGACACGTTAAAAACTCCGGAATTCAAAGTCAAGTTTTTATTATTAAATAAGTACACTCACCATCGTGTCATAGTAATATAAATCAATATTTTTTTCTAAAAAAAATTACAATTTTTCGAAATAATTTTATTATAAAAACAATATGTAAAAAACTTAAACAACCAGCTCTGAGTTGCTTATAAATAAGCAACTCAGACACCTTTGTGTTGACTCTTTAATTTTTTTAAAAAGAATAAAATGTAGATAAAACGATAAGATACTGTGCGGGGGCATATAAGAGCCATGTATAAACTGTGCTGTTTGGGATCGGCTTAACAAAGGCATTCACTGATAGAATAAAATCTGAGATCATAAACAAGACAGCACCGGAAGCCAGAAGAATTCCCGATGTTGTTATACCGCGATTTAATGTTGTAATTGCAAAATAAACCATAAGGTCCAATATAAAAACATATATTAATACCGGGACCAGCATTTTTCCTGCCTTTTTAATTAAAACCTTAATATAAAGAAAACTCAGGAGAGAGATTAATACGATAAAAAATAAATTCCATGGTTGAAATGATACATCGATAGAAAAAGCACCGAGATAAAAAACATGACCAAGTATAAAAAAAATCATTCCATTTTTTAAGAGATCCACCTCTTCTATCATCAGCAGGGTATCTGCAGCCAGAGCAGCAAGCAATGACAGCAGAATCATGAATCTGTATCTATCAGTACCATTAATAGTGATTGATAAAATCATCATCAGCACAAGCAGCAGTGTTAACGATGGGGTAAAAAAGTATTTCAGAGTGAGAATTCTCTTATATGCTACATACTCCCGAATCAGAAAGAACAGGATAAATATAAATGAAAGTATATATAAGAAATTATTACTGCACATTATTTTTTGTCCTTCTTGAACAAATCTGAAAGATCCCTTAATGTGTTCGGGTCAAAATCTGAACTTATAGCTGCAATATTTTCCTGTTTAATCTCCTGATAAATCTCTTTTCTATGAACAGTAATTTTTCGAGGTGCTTTGATACCAAGCTTGACCTGGTCACCCTTAATATCTATCACCACAATTTCAATATCGTCGCCGATCATAATACTTTCATTTAATCTTCTGGCAAGAACAAGCATAATCTCATCCTCCCGCCTTATTATGATTTTTCATTTCGTCTAGAATATTGTGACGAACTGTGTAGCGATCGCTTAGCGAGATAGCCTGTTTGCCGATTCGTTTTGCCGGATTGATAATTATCGGCCCCTGAAGATTCGCAGTCATATTTCTTGGATTCTCAGGAATAGTAACAATTGCAAATGTAATAACATCATCAATATTATCTGTTTTTAATGTATCCAGATCGTTCTGCGGAATCACAAGTTCATACTCTTCCATAAAATCAAGAGGTCTTATTATTACAAAGGCAAGATCCTTCTCATCAAAAGCCTGCATCCATTTAAACGGAGAACCCTCTTCCTCGGCATCCATTATGATAAATTTTTTTATAAAATCAAATCCGAGAATACCTTCCGGGAAATCTATTACCTGAAGTTCATTAACTTCTATTTCTCCAAAAGGTTTAGTGTTAACTTTTATACTCAAGAAAAACCTCACAATTATTTTCTTTATTAAGATGGTCACATTTCATGTGACCGCAGAGGCCCCTGCGGGGGGCTTTTTAAGGGGCTATCGCCCCTTAGACCCTATAAAAGCAGTTATTTCTAAAAACAGATTAAAACGATAACTCTTGTTACGCCAGCCCCCGCACCCCGGAGGGTAGAAGAATTGCTTTGCCCCCTCCGGGGGTGCGGGGGCCATTTATTTATCTCAGAAAATCCATCAATGTGGATTTGATTGTTTTTGCTCCAACAGAAAGCGCATATTCATGAACACTTTCCAGCCATTTAAAGTTCATTATTGTTTCAGGATAATCAATACCTTCATTTTTAGCCAGAATTTCCGTTACATTACTTTTTTCATACTCGGATTTTTTTGCAAGCTCTTCAGCTCTATTCTGCTTTGCACCTGTTGAAGCAAGATGTTTAAGAATATTATCAAGAGCCATATCAATTAAGCCCAGATCTCTTCCTCCTACAAGTTCCTGATCACCACGAACGAGGTCATCCCTAACCTGTATTATCATCTCGAATATTGACATACCGCCTATGGTAACAGTAGAGTCAATATTATTAGGAGGTTGAGGATAACTTTTATTTATTATTCCCAGGTCCTGTAAAACAGTTCCACTCCCTTTATCCTCAACCCATATCTGATGAGGAGTTGTTGTTGATAGAATTAAATTATTAACACCGCCCTTTGCAGCAGTGAGACTTAATCCGGCATTGTTTATCTTATCTACGATAATGTCAATATTATCTCCCGCAGATATAGAAATTTCCTTTCCGTCAATTTTTATGATCTGATTTGAGGCTGATGAATAATTTGTAGCATCCAGACTCGATGTAAGCATCTGATCTGTTCCCCAGAAAATTTTATTACCTGCAATATTGACATCCATGAAGTCGCCCTTACCGACCTCCCTTGTCTGTCCGCCGATGTTACCGCGGTATTCAACGCCAATCATTGCATCTCCCTGTCTTCCCGCTGCGAGTGTCATATATATTGGAACAAAGGGGTTAGGCTGATCCTCTGTTCCGGTTTTAAATCCACCGAAAATTGACTTTCCTGTGGCACCCTTTGTATTAGCAAGACTTACAACTTCTTCGAGGAGCTGATTTATCTCAGTAGCCATTGCCTCTTTTGTTTCGAAGTTGGAATAGATTCCGTTTGCTCCCTGGACGGTAAGTTCTCTGATTCTATGAAAAATACGGAGTGTTGACTGCAGTGCAGTATCCACCTCATTAAGACGCGACTGTGTCTCACTAATATTTGAAATATACTGATCTATTTCAGTAAGACGGGTACGGTACATCATCTGATTGGTTGCGGCAATGGGATTATCACGCGGCGACTGAACCGATTTTCCGGTTCCAAGCTGGTTCTGCATAGTATCCATATCTGTCTGATGCCTTTGAAGATTGTAGGTCATCGTGTTATTTATCATTGAGTTCGTTATTCTATACATGATTTACGCTCCTCCTGCTCCAAGTCTGATTATAGTTTCAAGCATTTTATCCATTGTCGAAATCACCCTTGCTGAGGCATTATATCCATGCTGAAATGCCACCATGTTTGCCATCTCCTCATCAAGGTTTATTCCTGAAACTGACTGCCTCATATTCTCAAGATTTTTAAGAAGAGTCGCCTGATTCTCAATTCTATCTTTGGTCTCTTCTCCCTGAGTACCTATTCTTGCTATAAGTGATGTATAAAATTCACTGAATGTAGTTTTGCTGTCCACCATGGCCGCTTTATTCCTTAATGAAGCCAAAGCCAGAGCATTGGTTCCGTCACCAATACCATTGGAGGTATTAAAATCCCCGGTTCCTCCAACATCATTACCTTTCGCTGCGGCAATTTTATCTACATCTTCAGTTATTTCGCGGGCAACAGCCATGCTTGCCGCAGGATTAAACTTCGGTGTTATTGTTATATGTTCTTTCTGAGGAAGAAATTTTACTATGTCGTTAACTCTGCGATAGTCAAAAGATCCCTGCTGGCCGCTCTGTTTTAGAACGCCGGTCAGACCAACAAGAAACTGTCCGGAATCCTCCATATGACGAAGCATGAAGTTCTTTTTATCGACATCTTTTGCAACAGTTGCTTTTACTGCAAAACTTCCATTGTGATCGATATATGCAACAACACCAAGTTTTGCATCATTTATTTTCTTCACGACAGTGTTTACCGTGTCTGATTCATTGTAATCAATTTCAGCTGGAGAGTTAAGCGCATCATTTTTTGCGAAGGTCAGAGTACCGCTCATCCCGATTGCTGCAGATGAATCCACCTTATTACTACCTGCAACTTTAAATATTGCAGTGGTATCGTTGACTCCATCATTATTGTAATCGAAATTCCCCTCACTGTCATCACTGATGTTTAAATGAGAGAAGAAGTTATTATTAGTTTCACCTCTTCGTCCAAAACCGTCGCGGTGAACTTCATTTGTAAGGTCAGTGAGGTTAATTGAAAGAGCATTAACATCATTTAAATTCTGCCGCATGATAACATCTCTCACTTCCAGAAGCCCGTAGAGTTCTCCGCCCTTAATTGAAACCGGTGTTTCCGTAGTTTTCCATACAACGTCAAACATCCCGTTATTCTCAGGGTTTTTTACAACTTTCAGAGGTCTGAAAACCGGACCCTGCACCAGATTTTCACCATCTATATATACTATTGTTTCATCTTTATCACTTCTTCCAACTGAAACATTAACTATATTTGAAAGCTTTTCAATAAGTGCATCTCTGCGGTCTTTTAAATCATTCGGCTGATCACCTAAAGCTTCAGACTTCTGAATTCTTTCATTCAGGTCGCGGAGATCAGCGGCATACATATTGATCTGCTCAACACGATGCTCAACCTGTCTGTTAGCGTTTTCTCTTAAATCATATAGTTTTCTGAAGGTGCTGTTTATCTCTCCCGCAAGATGAACTCCCTTCTCTTTAACAACCTCTCTGGTGGATCTTTCCTCGGGATACTTCGAGAGCTCCTGCCATGCAACCCACATTGCATCCATCCGGCTCCGTAATGACTGATCAGATGGTTCATTATAGATAGCCTCTACCTGATAGATGAAATCATCCTTTGATTTCCAGTATCCCAAAGTGTTTTTCTCAGCAACCATTCTATCATCAATGAATGTGTCCCTGACTCTTTCTATAGAAGCAACAGTGGCGCCCTGGCCGATCTGCCCCGGCTGCTCACCTCTATTTAATGCAGGAACATAAATGGGATCAGCTGATGTAATCACCACCTTCTGACGCGAATAATCTTTATTTTCCGCATTGGATATATTATGACCGGTTACATGAAGCGCCTGCTGGTGAGACTGAAGGCCTCTTTTTCCGATTTCAAGTCCCATGAATGTCGAATTCATATATTTCCCCTTTACGCTTTGATATTGAACAATACAGGATTAAAAACTCTCGCCTTTTCCTTGCCGTCACTGCCGTAACCGGATCTGAGAGTTGAACTGTTTTTTAAGCCTGAAATAAGGATATCATAGAACTCCATGTTATCCTTTAAAAGACGCGAATTCATATTCTGAATGTTTTTAACTTTAAGAAGAACAGTTTTAAGAGCTAAGCCGGCGCCTTTTAATGATGATGCGGATTTCTGGTCACTTGAATCCATAATATCCGATAAAGTAATCTCACCGTCATGATAGTGCGGATTTCTATGTTTTTTAAAGCCTTCCATAAGTTTGACTCTCTCTTTCTCGAGCGAGTCAACTTTAAGCAGAAGCTTCTCCTGAGCAATGGAGAGTTCTTCGATCTCGCGACCGGCTTTCTTTATAATTGCTTCACTTTTTTCTTCTTCTATATGGAATATATCCTGATAGATCTCTCTCTCAAGGTTTATAATATTTTCCAGTTTTAAAACGGCCTGCTGCATTTGACCCTCCATGATCAAAGATGGATATTCATTTTAGTATCGGCCGCATACCATGATTCAATGAGAAGTTTTTGTGATAGTTTTAGGGTTTTAGGCGAAGTAATAGGAGGAGATTTTTTGTCTGAACCTTGATTTTCTTGATTTCAGGATTTCCTTGATTTTGCGGGAGATTACAATCTGTAAATCATGTAAATCCTTTAATCCTATGAATCAAGGTTCAGACAATATGGCAGAATGAATTACAAAAAATTACTCCAGACAACTGGCAACATGCAGCAATCTCCCATCAAAGAAAGTCTTCTGTAATCCGATAAATTATCGAATCCGTAAAAAAAAGTCCCTTTTTTGACAGCCGATATCTCCCGCCTTCGAACTCTATCATCCCTTCAAGTCTGAGAGAATTAAGTTTATCGACTACAGTTTCCGGAAGAGCGATCGATGTTACAGCAGTAAACTCCTCCGCACTGAAGCCTTTCATTCTCCGAAGAGAAGTCATTAGAAATTCTACGACAATATTTTCAGCAGTCTGAGTATCCACCTCATACTGGAACTCTTTGCTTTTTATGTAATCCCGAACATTCAGTTTATTTGAGGATCTTTTCCCGTCAACAAATGAGTGAGCGCCAGAACCGAAGCCGAAGTACGGTGTAAAATCCCAGTACTTTGAATTGTGTCTAGACTCAAACCCCGGGAGTGCATAATTTGAAATTTCATAATGGTTATATCCTTTTTTAACAAGGAAATCCATTGCTACACTCCACAAATCGGCCTGCAGATTGTCAAATTTCTCATCGGGAGTAAATCTTAATCCAAGTGGTGTATCTTCATCAACAGAGAGTAGATAAAGAGAAATATGTTCAGGTTTATACGGAATAATAGCTTCAAGATCACTAATCAGCTGAATCTCATTCTGTCCGGGAAGACCCGCCATGAAATCAATACATCTGATGTATCCTCTACTAGAGAAAAAGAGATCGAATTGTGAATCTGTAATGGTCTTCCCTCTCCGCCCTATTGCGCTTCTCATATCGTTATCCAGTGACTGGACACCAAGAACTATTCTGTTTACTCCTGCCGTTGTAAAACCGTCAAGTTTTTCGGGGAGGAGATCATCGGGATTCATCTCAATGGTAATTTCAGAATCAGAACTGATTATAAATCTCTTAGAAAGATGATTTAGAATTTTTTCGACTTGAGAGGGATTAAGAATTGAGGGAGTCCCCCCGCCAAAATAGATTGTATCGGCCTTCACCCTGCCGGTTTGTTCTGTAGTAAAATCTATTTCACTCAATAAAGTTTCTATATAAGATTGAACAATGTCACTATTCTTATCTCCATCATTAAGGGGGATTGAATAAAAGCTGCAGTAATCACATTTATTTCTACAAAATGGAATATGTATATAAATCCCGTTATTCATATAAAATCTTCAAAGACATATTCGGTTAACCACAACATTCTCATATTAAATAGATCCTTTTTATAAATTGCTGAATAATTAAAAATTAATTCCTTTCCAGATTGATTACTATCTGCAGACTGGTCCAATATTAACAATTATGTAATGGGAAAGTCCAGCCGGGCTTCTATTGTTTAATTTATTTACAAAACAGTAATTAATTCTTATAATATCAAGCATAAATAGCCGTTAATATAAAAAACAATTGAAGTAACTAATAAAAATAATTAATGAATTGATTTTTTTCGGCTAATTTTAGAACTTCATGACATAATTTAGAATAAAGTAATGGTATGATAGAAGAAAAAGAGATAGGTTTTCTGGATAGTTTTACCGCGAGCACCTCAATTGTACCCGAGGTGATTGACAGGTTAATGATAGATTTAATAAAAATGTCTTATCCTCAGGAAGAGATTGATGAAATAATCCTTTCTATGGATGAATCTATCACTAATGCAGTTCAGGTTACCATGAACTGTAACGATACAAACTGTGTGATTCCGGAAAAACGTAATATAACCATAAGATATACTGTATCGGAAAAGGAATTCGATGCTACAATAATTGATCATGGAACCGGTCTTGATTTTATAAAAATATTAAGTACTACCCCTGACATTAACTCTAAAAACTACCACGATCAGATTATCAGCTATGCCACTGAATCTGAAAAGTCCAAACTATCTATTAAAATCAATGGAGAAGTTGTACCGCTTAGAGGTATCGGTGCCGGCCTGAAAATTATATTAAGCTTTATGGATTCTGTTTCAATCGAGTATATCGATAAGAAAACAATTATAGCCTCTAATGTAACGGACTCTACTGATGGCACCATATTTAATATAAAACGAAAAAGGCGGTATCTCAAGCATGGAAAAACCTCTCAAAGCATATAAAGACCCGGAATTTATCAATTCCAGAGAAGGCCGCACGATAAGAATCCTCAGTGAATACATTCAGCCTGAAGCAAAATTTAAAAAAATGGGAATAAATCACACTGTGGTTTTCTTCGGATCGGCAAGAATCAATCCCGATAACAATGAATTCGGAACTGCTGAATATTATAATGTTGCAAGAAAATTTTCCTTTGAACTTGCGAAATACAGTGAAGAACTGAAAAAAGAAACCGGCGAAACTTTTCATATCTGTACAGGGGGCGGACCTGGCATCATGGAGGCTGCAAACCGCGGAGCACGTGATGCAGGAATGGATACACTGGGTTTAAACATCTCTCTGCCGTTTGAACAGCATCCAAATCCTTTTATTTCAGAAGGGCTGAACTTCGAGTTTCATTATTTTTTTATGAGAAAGCTTTGGCTTTTATACCATGCGAAAGCTATTATTGTTTTCCCCGGCGGATTCGGAACCTTTGATGAACTTTTTGAAACACTGACACTTATTCAGACAAGGAAAATGGTTAAGCAGATTCCGGTTCTTTTATATGACAGTGTTTACTGGAAAGAACTTATAAATTTTCAGAAACTGGTTGATACAGGGATGATAGGAGCCGAGGATCTTGATCTGTTTTATTACTTTGATGATGTCGACAAAGGTCTGGAATATGTAAAACCGAAATTAAAAGATTTAATCGCCACACTGGATCACTATCTATAAATAACTTCAAACGCCGCCTCATATCACGAGGCGGATTCTCATTCCGGCTTTGACTCTTCTACTGATGCTGCCTTTTCCGTCGTGCTGGACTCTTCCATTGATTTAGACTCTTTCGCCGGATTAGACTCATCTACCGGCTTTGACTCTTCCGTTGGACTGGACTCATCCTTAGCCTGTCCCGGATCCTCGTTCTGCGGCACGTTTTTCTCTTTATCCGTCAACAGGATAAATTCATCATAATTAGCTCTGCTTACCTCATCCATTGCAAATATTTCGCAGCCGGTTTTTACTATTCTGTTTTCGAGAAAAGTAATATTCCTGACAACAGCACCAATCAAAGCTTTTTTCTTTGTCGGGAGCATTATATCAAAATTAATTTTACTCCCCTCTTCGAAATATCTTAAAAATTTTTTTTCTTTAAAAACAAAACCAAGTCCACTCTTTGAAATATCTGCAATTAGGAACCTATCCTCCAGGGGAAAGAAAAGCTGATGCTTTACCATAAGCTGATTTATTGCTATACTCATTCGTTTAACTACTTCAAACATTCCATCTGAAATCGGCTGGGTGCTGTTAACCTGAAGGTACCCGTAAATAATTACATTATTGTACGTTATCGGTATCGTAATCTCCGAAACATATTTATGTCTTGATGAGAGCGATATGTCCGATTTATAAATATGATTAATGTAGAAGTTATGTTCCTCAGCTCTCTCCGGTTCAGGATCAACATTAAGATTCGGCATATAAATAAATTTTGAAGTACTGAGAATATGTTTAAGTCTGTTATCAGATTTACTTTCATTTATAAAAACAATTTTTACAAGATCAAATTTCTTTTTAAGTTCAAACTCAGCAAACTCTTTTATCTTATCTATTTTTTTGTCCGCACCGGCAAGTCCTCTTTCAATGATATAATCAGTGATAAGATTATTCAGGTACATAATACTCTTGCCGCCTTCAAATCCTACAAGCTTTCTATCCTCTTTTCTTGATTCAGAAATTATCTGAAACTTGATCGGTATATATACAAATGTATCTTCACTTCTTTCAAGATACTTCATGCTAAGATAAATGGTATTTGTTTTATGCCGTGTGAAGACCACAACAGTATCGGGTGAGGATTTTACAAGAGGTATCCTGAACGCAACATTGCCCTCGGAATATCCTACGTATTGAAGAGTAATACTCCCGCTGCTGGTTTTTATGAAAACCGCTGCCCCTTTAAAAAAATTTTCCAGCAGAAACTGGAACTGAGCTTTATCTGTAACTGTTTTAATTAAATCAGGCATATTATCACATTCCGCTATATTTATACATCTTCATTGTCTACAATAACACCATCAAGCATCGGAATCTTGCGCCCTGTCATACCTGCAATTTTCATGTCATGCGTTACTATCACAATAGTGCTCCCTTTATCTTTACAAAGTGTAAGTAGAATTTCAAGAAGTATCATGGAATTCTTTGAGTCAAGACTACCGGTGGGTTCATCGGCAAGTATTAAATCGGGTTCACCCACTATTGCCCGTGCAACTGCAATACGCTGACACTCCCCTCCGGACATTTCACCCGGTTTATGATCCGCTCTATCTTCCATTTTAAATTTCTTCAGAAGCTCCATAGAGAGTTCACGCGCATCCTTCGATTTAGTTCTTCTTATAAGAAGAGGAATCATAACATTTTCAATTGCGGTAAATTCCGGAAGAAGATTATGAAGCTGAAAAATAAATCCTATATGTCTGTTACGGAATGATGAGAGTTCATCAACAGATAAAGATGAAACTTCACGTCCTGAAAGTTTCAGACTCCCTTTATCGAAGTTATCAAGACATCCAATCATATTCAGAAGTGTCGATTTACCTGTTCCGCTTGGTCCAGTAATAGAAACAGCATCACCTTTAGCAATTTCAAGATCTATACCTCTAAGCACCTGTATAACACTTCTGCCGGAACCGTAGGTTTTTTCGAGACCTTTTATCTCAATTATATTATTTTCTGAATTCATTTATCTAACCTATTCATACCTGATAGTTTCGACAGGTTTCTGTCTCGAAGCCTGCCAGGCCGGAAAAATAGCAGCGAATGTTGAGAGAAAAATTGCCGATGCTGCTATAAATACAACAAACTCAGGACTGATTTCTGTGGGGATTGAATCTATATAATAAACATTCGTTGGAACAATACTTATTCTGTAAAAAATACCTAGATCGAATAACTGGTACGAGTATGCCATAACTGCGTTGATTAAATCCTCAACCCATACGACAATCGCTTCAAGATTAAGTGACGCTGCAAGTCCCAGTACCACTCCAAGAAATGTACCAATTACTCCTATTAGAAATCCCTCAAGTACAAAAATTATCATAATAGATTCAGGTTTTGCTCCCATGGATTTCAGTATTCCAATGGCTCTTCTCTTTTCCATTACTACCATTACAATTGTGCCCATTATAGTAAAACCCGATGCAATTATAACAAGAAAGAGTATCACTGTCATTATCAGTTTTTCCAGTTTAAGGGCATAGAAAAGATTATGATTTCTCTGCTCCGCGGTCATAGTAACATAATCAAAACCTATTGCCGACTGTATTATGGAAGACATTTTATTCAGCTGATAAATGTCATCTATTTTTACTCCAACTGCATAAGCAACATCACCAAGTGAAAAAAGATCCTGGCAATCCTTTAAAGACATCATTATAAGCTTTGTATCAAAATCGTAATATCCTGTTTTGAAAAATCCAAGAACCTTATACTTTCCTATACCGGGAGTGATGCCGGTAATGGCTGTCAGTCTACCTTGAGGAACAATGAGTTCCATCTGCTGACCGGCTTTAATTCCATAATTAAAGGCCATCTCCTCGCCGATATAAATTCCCTTCTCTTTACAGAATCCGGCTTTATTTGTAGTCAAAAACTTTGTGATATCTTTAGGGACATCATCTTTAGTTCCTATACCTCTGATCATTATCGGACCGACATTTTTCCTGAATCTGAATAATCCCTGCCCCTGTATATAAGGATTTGCAGAGATTACAGTGTCGATCTTTTTAATCTTAGCAGCTACCTCCTTGTAATTACTGATAGCTGCTCCATCAATTTCCCCGGCCATAGTAGATACAACAATATGTGAATCAACATCGAGTATTTTATTCTTTATTTGACCCTGGAAACCGTTCATAACAGAAAGGACAACAATTAGAATAAAAACACCAATAAAAACTATAAAAATCGAAAGAAGTGTGTTAAAAGAGATAAACCCCTGCGCTTTCTTTGATTTTAAATAGCGGAATCCGACAAAAAGTTCAAAAAATTTCATTTTTTAATATTTATCCCCGTACTTATTATTGTTCTGTTATACATCAGCCATCCCTTATTTAACTTAGGGCCATTTATATAATTTATAAACTCTATATCTCCCTTCATCTCCTGAACTGCACGCCCGGTTTTACGTTCTATTCTTTTACACTCAAAATATACCTTGCGAAGATTAAACTTATACCCCTCAACATCGCTTTTAATATTATTTTCATCTAATTTACCAAGCTCCCTGATAAGTAGATCGGTAAAATAAAAATCAGTGTAAAGCTCACGGAATACCATCTCATCCTTAGGAAAGGCCTCACATTCACTATACTCTTTATAATTAAGATTTTTTACGGCACTTGACCACTTTAAAAAAACATATACTGGATCAACAAAAGCTTTTTTATCGCTGCAGGAAAGTGCAAAAGAAAGAGCAATAATCATTGATGCTGCTATAATTTTACTGATTTTCATTTTTATAAATTACCATTTCCTATTATTCCCCTCCCTCGATTGGAGGGTTTAGGGGAGGGATATTTTAGTACATTTAATATGTAATTAATCAACTATATGAAAAAGTCTTCCTTCACTTCGATAAACTCAGTGCAGGCTTAGGCTCAGGGTGACTGACTTTCTGTCATGCTGAGCCTGTCGAAGCATTTTTGGATAATTCCGAATTATACTATTCTTCAATCTACTCATTTGAAAGCAATTCATTTTCGGAAAAAACCTGCGCTGAAAACTTTTCAATCAATACATCGGGATTTCTCCATGAATCAGCAGAAATCCCGGCCTTACGGCAGGTATGAGAGAGAAAAGTATCGCGGTCCCAACCCTGCTCAACAGGCACTTGAGGAAGGAGTAAACCACGGTTGTAACCATGCGAAATAATCAGTCCATCACGCCCTACTACAATCTCTTTTAAATCTTTTACTTTCTCAATAGGCGAGAGTATAGAGATTTCAATATCAATTTTTTTGTACTCTTCGGGAGTAAGCGAAGAGAACCTTGGATCACTGAACGCCGATGCCATGGCCATATCTTTTACCGTTTCGGGAATCGATTTAATCCCTTCAATATACCCGATGCACCCTCTAAGATCTCCCTTTATATGAATAGTTACAAAAGCTCCGCATTTTTCCTGAAATATATCGTCATTGAATAAAGGGAGTTCTATATCACTGGCTATACCGAGTTTATCTGCAATTGTTTTCCTGGCAAGCTTGAGGAGTTTGGTTTTCTGATCTTTGCTTAGTTCAATCATATAATATCCCCCTTTATCATCCAAGTATCAGAGCCGAGAGATAACCAACCACCTGATCTTTTGAACCTGCAGTGTCTCCGGAATTTGCATATTTTATTGTTTTAATTTTTTTTGCACCAAGTTTGCGGGCAAGAGCAATTCCTGCCAGTACCGCACCTTCACCGCAGGCTTCACTTTTTCCGCTGGATATGGCTTCTACAATTTTATTCTCATCAAATAATTCCAGTGCCTGAATAAAATTGTTATCCTTTTTAACTGCAGCATCATATGGATGATAATGAGAGAGATCGGTAGAGATAATTATTCCGTATTTTTTACCGGAGGCCTTTATCTCCTCTGCAACAGTCTCTCCGATGATTCTACAAAGTTCCGGATCAACTGTTCCGATCACGAGAGGAACAATCTTTGCATCAGGTCTCACCATCTGAAGAAATGGAATCTGCACTTCAAGCGAATGTTCCATCTCCTGGGCTTCCTTTATAAATCCGAAATGTTCCCTCATTTCAAGCTTCTCTCCAAGATCAGAGTCAATCTCAACATCTCCAAGCGGGGTTTTATAAATACCTTTCGGAATAACTGAAATGCCATTGAATCTCCCGCGATGTGATGGAGCAATTACAATAAATCTCTCAATGCTGCTCTTTGCAAGATAGTTATATCCATATGCCGCTACCGGACCTGAATAAACATAACCGGCATGCGGAGATATAACTCCAAGAATATTTTTAATGTCGAATTCCGGAGATACAGGATCTGCAGCATCCAGATATCTTAAAATTAATTTCTGCAGATCTTCCGGATCTCCGGGATAAAATGAATTTGCAACAGCAGGTTTTCTTATATACATTGCTATTCACCTCTCTTTAAAAGTTCCGCATCAATCTGCTTAAGAATTTCATAAGCAGTCTTTTCCTTTGTAAGAATAGGGAGTTCAATCCTCAATCCGGTCTTTGTAAAAAGAGTCATAATATTTGTATCTGTATTAAATCCGGCACCTTCTTTTGAAACATCATTAAGGCATATCATATCAAGATCTTTGGACGTCAGTTTTGACTGAGCGTAACTTTCGGTGTTAGTCGTTTCCGCAGCAAATCCCGTTACAAAGAAATTTTTCAGCCCACTGCATTTCTTCATATCAGCTACATTCTTCAAAATATCCGGTGTTCTCTTCATATGGAGAACAATATCTCCATCATGCTTTTTTATTTTTTCGTCAGATTTTTCCACTGGAGTATAATCTGCCGGAGCGGCGCACATTATAAGAACAGAATTTTCCTCTATCTCTTCAAGCACAGCCTCGAGGAGATCCGATGTTGTTTCAATCTTCCTGCATTTATAAGGTTTATCTTTATAAAGCTGCTCACTTATCGGTCCATGTATAAATATAGTATTTTCTGAAATTTTAAAGGCTTCATCTGCAAGCGCGATTCCCATCTTACCGCTGGAGGCATTGGAGATATATCGTATAGGATCAAACCATTCCCGTGTGGGACCGCCGGTTATGATAATTTTACTTTCCTTCAATAACACCGATTGCCGCCTCATATATTACATTAATATCGGCGAGTCTGCCCTTCCCCGTATCGCCGCAGGCAACTAAACCTTCCTCCGGCTCAACAAAGCGGTATCCCCAACCTTTTAATTTATCAATATTAAACTGAACTGCCGGGTGACTGTACATATTTGGATTCATCGCCGGTGCAATAAGAATTGGACACTTCATTGCAAGAAAAGTTGTACTCACCATATCATCGGCAATTCCATTTGCAAATTTACCAAGCATATTTGCCGTTGTCGGCGCTGCTAAAAAGAGAGCGGCATCATCTTTAAGGGTTATGTGACCCATTTCATGTTTTTCCCATAATGTTTCATCAGTATAAACAGGATGACCGGTGAGTGCCTCAAGCGCTATTGGCGACACGAGTTTTGTTGCATTCATTGTCAACACGGTGTATACATCATATCCGCTTTTCACAAAGAGGCGTGCAAGATCGCATGATTTATACGCTGAAATTGATGAGCCAACTGCCAATACTATCTTTTTCATAATCTTTTAAATATCCTCTCGAGATCGTTCTGATTTATTGTAAAGAAAAAAGGTCTTCCATGAGGACACCTCAATTCGATATCTTCGTCCAGCACCATACGCGTAAGTGTTTCCATATCCGACCTGCTCATTTTATCTCCCGCTCTTTTAGCGGAGTGGCAGGCAACCAGAGAATGAAATCTTTCGATGAGATCATTACTTTTTATCCCGTCTTTTATATTATCAATCATATTTTTAATCAGTTCGTCAATTTTATCATTTCCTATAATAACCGGTGCAGACCTTACAATTATAGTATAATCCGAAAATTCTTCAATTTCAAATCCGATTTCATTAAACATTTCAATGTTTTCAGTTACAAGTGCAAATTCATCTATTGAAAGTTCGATACTTACAGGGAAAATCAGTTCGTGGTATTCAATTTCAGATCGTCCCATCTTCAGTTTATCATAGAGAATTCTTTCATGCGCAGCATGAAAATCTATCAGCAGGAGTTTATCATTATCCTCAATGAGAATGTATGTATCGAAAAGTGTTCCTAATATTTTTAAACCTTTATCGGTTTTAATATCAGGATTAACCGGGATATTCATTTCGCCGGAATCAAAGAGTGTTCCGCTGTAACTGTTCTCTGATAAATCCTTTACCGATGAAATAGATTCAGTTTTATGAGGAATGGAGTATGAGTTTGCTCCTGCATAATTCTGTTTTGAATTTATTTCACCGGGTGAAGTTTTAAAAAAAGAATCCGGAATGGCATGCGGTTTATTTAAACTTTTTGATGCAAGATTATATATCATGTCATCGATATATTTCTGATCGAAGAGTTTCACTTCTCTTTTTGCAGGGTGGATATTAACGTCTATAAGTTCAGGATCAATCTCTATAAATATTATCGCGGCGGGATATTTCCCCTTGGGAATTACAGCTTCATAAGCCCGCGAGAGATGATACGACAGAAACTTATATTCTATCGGCCTGTTATTTACGTAGAGAAACTGCATGTTTCTTGAACCTTTCATAAAATCAGGTTTGGAGAGATACCCCTTCAGTTTTACCTTAAGATCGGTAAGCTCCTCAAAATATAAACTCTGCAGAATTGTTTTGCCGAAAATCTGCTGAATACGTTCATCGTGAGTTGCAGCAATCGGGAGAGAAATCTCTCTCTTCCCGTCCACATCAAGTGTAAAAGCGATATTATAAGCAGGAAGTGCCATTTTAATAATGGTCTCTCTGATATTACGAAGTTCGGTCTGTTTTGATTTTAGAAATTTCTTCCGTGCAGGCATATTAAAAAAAAGATTTTCAACAATAACAGTTGTCCCTCTCGTACCTGCAAATTCAGAGATAGTAACTCTCCCTCCGATAGATTCAAGCCTTGAGCCTGCCGCCTCACCTGAAGTTTTAGAAAGAATTACCAGTTCGGAGATAGAAGAGATACTCGACAGAGCCTCACCTCTGAATCCGTAGGTGGTAACATTACCCAGCCCGGCAATATCTGTTATCTTGCTTGTGGCATGCTCCTGAATTGATAGTGCAATATCATCCTTCAATATTCCGGAACCGTCATCTCTTACCATAATTTTTTTCAGACCCGAATCATAGACCTGCACATCAATCATCGACGCACCGGAGTCGATAGAGTTTTCCACCAGCTCTTTGACGACAGAAAAAGGCCCTTCAACAACCTCTCCTGCTGCAATCATATGTTTTATATGATCGGGTAAAAGTATAATTCTTTTCAATACATCACCTTAACATTTTTTTATTACAATTAATCTAATGGGTTATCTCAAAAGTCTGATATTTCCGTATTTGTCATTCCGGTTTTGCATTATCCATTCTTGCAAATACCGGAATCTCCTCTGATTTAATCAGTGGTATGAGATTATCGAAGATCTTCCTTCGGTCGCCGGCATTCGTTTCATTACAGCTGGAATGACCACGATTATACTTTTGAGACAGCCCCTCTTTTAACTATGCATAACGAAGTGCTGCACAACTAATTAGTATCCACTATACATTTAAATATCTTTCAGTAATTTAACAAGTTCCGGGAGAGTTTTCCCGGCAGAACCAAGTATAAGAATATCAGTATCATTTCTGGAAAGTTCGGTCTCTTCTATATTAAACTCAATTATACATCCTCCACGGCTTTTTGCAATTCTCGGAATTCCAGCTGCAGGATATACAACAGCTGAAGTCCCTGCGACTAGTACTACATCCGCAGACTCTGCAAAGGCTTGAGAATCATGAAGAGCATGATGCGGGATGCTCTCTCCGAAAAAAATAACAGACGGCTTTAATATTTTTCCGCAGGCATCACAGTGAGGAATTCTCCTTTCAGAAATCTCAAATTCAGATGATGTGTATTTTGCCGAGCATGAGAGACAAACCAGATTTTTTGCATTACCGTGATACTCGATTACATTTTTACTCCCTGCCTCCTGATGCAGATTGTCGATATTCTGAGTAATAACCGCTTTCAGTAATTTCATGTTTTCTAACTCAGCCAGAGCATAATGAGCTTTATTTGGTTTTGCATTATCTGTAATTTCAATCATATCAAAAATCATTTCCCATACTTTCTCCGGCATGTTGTGAAATGAGTAAATCGAAGCATATATAGCAGGATCATATTTATCCCATAAACCGCCGGCACTTCTGAAATCCGGAATTCCGCTTTCGACTGAAATTCCCGCTCCGGTGAGAGCTATCATATTTTTTGCTTTTTTTATAATTTCAGCAGCTTTTATAAGATTTCTGTCCATGATAAGCTCCGGAGTTAAATACGAATGATATCTATACTATCAGCTTTATAAAAATTCCAAAAGAGTGTTAATAATACATATTCTCTCTATCCTTAACACTCTTTACTTTATAAATGAAAAGTTTATGATATTCAATATTTAATATCTATATATGCCTGTGTCAATTAAAAACCATAGATATAGCGACATAATAATTTGTTTTAAAAATCTAATTTAATTGACAGTTAAATATCATACTGAATTTATAATAAAAAGTGACTATTTAACTAGTTTTCAAAGTTTACTTGAAAATCGACGAAAATATATATTTTAATTAAATTTCAATATCATTTTGTATAGCTGAGTAGTTACATAAAAAATAATAAATACCGGGGAAAACTATGCAATGCAGATGCGGCGGTGTACTTATAGATGGAAAAAGTACATATAGAAACAGCAGTAAAAATTTTACTTTTATACTGGAAAATGTACCGGCGGCTAAATGTATGAGATGTGATGAAGTGCAGTATTCGGAGGAAACGAAAGATAAACTTCAGAAGATGATAAACAGACTCGAAAGAGATTCTAACGAAATCGTAACAGGAAAACCATCTTCCAATCTTTATGATTATTAAAAGTATCATTTTGCAGAATTAATTGTCGAATAATCTATGATTAACTTTATATTCCAGGCATATCAGGCAGGCTGATTTCTCTAAAAACACTTCATTTAACAGGTGTTTTATATTTGTTAACCGGACTGCTTTTCATATTGAGTAAAGAATGTTTTCTATTTATACTATTATATAAATGTTTCAAAATGAACCGGATAAGTGAGAAATGAAGAATTTTTTTAATAAAATCAGACAGCTGTCAAAAAACATAAATATAGTTATTCCATTAACCAGAAAAAAAATCGGTTTGTGGAAATGGGATATTCAGAAAAATAAATTCTATATAAACGATTTCTGGCTGGATAAACTCGGTTATCAGAATACTCAGGTTCACACCATTGATTACTGGATGTCAAATGTACACCCCGAGGACAGAGAAAGGATTAAAAAAAATCTTTATGATTATATAAATGGGACAAAAACTGAGGGTCTCGATTTTGAATACCGTGTAAAAAGAAGCAATGGTGAATATATCTGGTTGTTTCTTAATGGTCAGATTACCAGATATAGAAAAGGTAAACCTGTCAGAATGGACGGGATCATTTTTGACATAACCGGCCAGAAACAGGTTGAAAGTGAGCTCTATGCAAAGAATAGCGAAATTGAAGCTCTGTATGAGGAGTCTGAAGCTCAGAATGAAGAGATGACAGCTATTATGGACGAGCTCCAGAATAATCAAATGGAGCTCGAAGGCGCAAATAATAAACTTAAAATCAGTGAAACAAAATTCAGAAGAATATTCGAAAACTCGCCAATAGGTATAATTCAATCTACATTAACCGGAAATATACTGGATGCAAATATTGCATTCTGCAGAATTTTCGGATATGATTCGCTGGAGGATCTCATTCTCACTCTGAAAAACTCCCGCAATCTCTATCACGATGCCGGCGCAAGAGAGAAAGTAATTAAAGAACTTTCACAAACCGATTTAGTCCAGGCTCTAAATATCACCGGAATAAAAAAAGATCAATCGCTTGTTTACGAAAATGTCTACATGCTGAAAATGACTGACGAGTTTACAGGTGAAAAATATCTCACAACTTTTGTAGAGGATGTTACCGAGCTCAAATCATCACAATTTGAGCGTGAACTTCTTTTTAACAACTCAGGTGATCTTCTTTCAATTATGAATTTCAACGGTGAACTTAAGCAGATTAATGCCGCATGGACTTCTGTCCTTGGATGGGAAATTGAAGAAATAAAAAAAATGGGTATGTCAAGCCTCCTTCATCCGGATGACGTCGAAAAGACAGAAGAGTTTGATGAACAGTTAAAAAATTCAGATAAAGTACTCACTCTTACAAATAGATATAGAACAATAAAAAATGAATACCGGATTTTAAGATGGAGCAGTATTGCCTTCAGGAAAAACAATCTTATTTTTTCGTCAGGTAGAGATGAAACAGAGAGATATGAAGCTGAACTTGAACTTCAGCAGATGTGGGATCGTCTTGATATAGCATTAAAAGTCGGAGTTATAGGATTATGGGATCTTGATGTTCCTAAAAATACTCTTAGATTAAACAGCAATATGACTGAACTTTTAGGATTTAAAACAAACTCTATCGAAAATGCCGGTAAACAGTGGAAGAAATTTATCCACCCGGATGACTTCCCTAAATCAATGAAAGCTATGGAGAAACTTTTAAAGCATGAAAGTGAAATCTATATCGATGAATACCGCGCAAAAATGCCTGACGGAAAATACAGATGGTTTTTCTCACGTGGAAAGATTGTCGAAATTGATGCCGATGACAGACCTATCCGTGTAGCAGGTTCTGTTATGGATATAACAGAACAAAAAGAGGCTGAATCAAAAAGAATTGAACTGGAATTAAAAATGCAGCAGGCTCAGAAACTTGAAAGTCTCGGAGTACTTGCCGGCGGAATAGCCCATGACTTCAACAATCTTTTAACAGGGATTCTTGGAAACTCCGACCTGCTTCTTTATGAACTGCCGCAGAGTGTTGAGATCCAGCAGAGAATTCTCGAGATAAAGAGGGCAACAAAACTTGCAAGTGAACTCACCAACCAGATGCTTGCATACTCGGGTAAAGGTTCATTTATTATTGAACACATAAATCTGAATGATCTTATCGTTGACATGAACTCTCTACTGGAAGCCTCCATTTCAAAAAAAGTAAAAATATCATACTCGCTCATGCCTGAATTCCCCGGGATCAAAGGTGACGCCACACAGATAAGACAGATTGTAATGAATCTTATACTCAATGGATCTGACGCCATAGAAAACAATGGGACTATAGACGTAACGACTTCTAAAGTTACACTGACTCCACCTGATCTTGACAAGCTCACAATTAATTTTAATCTTACACCGGGAGAATATGTTTTATTTGAAGTACGCGATTCCGGATGCGGGATTGACAGCGAAAAACTGAAACAGATATTTGATCCATTCTTCACAACAAAATTTACCGGCAGAGGTCTTGGACTTGCGGCTGTTTCCGGTATTATAAGAAGTCATAATGCCGGTCTTTTAGTGGAGAGCGTAATAAACGAAGGTACAAGTTTTAAAATCTACTTTCCGGTTTCCCACGAGGCCTATGATCCGGATAATCAGGTTAAGCAAAAACATCCTTCTTTCAAAAATAAAAATCTCACGGTTCTTATTGCCGATGATGAAAAGTATATAAGAGATCTTACAACAAAGATGCTTAATATATCGGGATACAAAGTACATCTGGCGCGAAACGGAAGGGAGGCTATTGAGGTCTTCGGCAAAAAGAAAGACGAGATTTCATGCATACTTATGGATCTTACAATGCCGGAGCTCGATGGAAGGGAAGCGCTTACGGAGATCAGGAAAATTGATCCGAATATTCCGATAATTATCACAAGCGGATACTGCGAGTTTGACATTGTATCAAAATTCACTAATGAAAAGATATCGGGATTTTTACAGAAGCCGTATAATCTCGAGGATATAATCTCTGCCATTGAGGATGCTGTGAGTTGACGCTTCTTGTTATTTACTTATCTTTATAATAAGATGACTTGTACCTACATTAACCTTTCAAACTCACCCCCGGCCCCTCTCTTTGGAAGAAAGAGAGGGGAGATTTAATCAGGATATTTTCTGTTTATTGCAATCAAAAAGAATTTTTATTATAAACACAAACTGTTCATTTCATTTCTCAAATTGAAAAGGTTCTATGAAAAAAAGATTATTTTATTTTTTAATTTCTCACATAGCATTGTTCTGCGGAATACTTGTTGCTTTTTTTATCGATCAGCGCTCATTTGCGCGCGGTTTTGTTGGAGATATCCTCATAGTTATCTTTATTTATTCCGTGATAAAATTTTTTCTGAAAGACAGACCCCCATTGCATATTGCTGCAGGAGTTTTCTTCTTTGCGGTATTTGTTGAGTTTATTCAATACACAGGGATTCCGAAACACTTTCATCCTCACAGTATTATTACAATACTGACATTGGGAAGTACTTACGATCCGCTGGATATCGCGGCGTATGCTGTTGGAGTTGTAGTTATTTTCGGGATAGATACGTTACTTATTCAAAAGACAAATATTTAGATTTTTTCTGGAAGTTTACTCCTCCGCCCCTATCCGCCCAGCGGGCACCTTTCCCCATGAATGGGGCAAGGTGTAATACAAAATATTCACTATCCTCTCTCCCCCGTTCATGGAGGAGATGGCCTACGACGCTTACACCAGATCATAATACTTTCCCTATAAACGACAAAAGACCTCTCGCGAGGTCTTCTTCTTTAATTTTATTTTTAAAAATTACCAGGTATAATTAAATGTAACAACTACACCGCTGACAGTTGCAGTTCCAGCAATATTAGTCGGGTTTGCCGATATCGAATTAACTATGTTAAATGATGCTATAGTGTTTATATCACTAGGTGCACCATAAGTCAGTGAAAGTGAAGATGCTGAAGGAGTTATAGTATATGTTTCTGTTCCTGCAGTTGTATTTCGATTATATACGACGTTGCATCCGCCATTAAGAGTGATTGCTGTTGTAACGCCCTGAGTATTAATATAGCTAAATGTTCTATTTGTAAAAGTCATTACAAAAGTTTGTGTATAATTACCGCTTACACCTGATCTTGTTCCGACCATTGTATAAGTACTAGTTGTTACATTAAATGACGCCGAACTGATACTTGCAAAATATGGGCTAACTATATCATCAATTACTTCTGTTGCTGCAATACAGATATTTGTTGACTTATCTGCCGCTGGATGAGTTGTTGTTGTAGTAGTTGAAGCAGAACTGCTGCTTGAACCGGAACATGAGATAAGAGTAATACTAAATAGAATTGTAAAAATTAAAAAAATTGTTTTTTTCATGGAGACTCCTTTTTTTCATGGAGACTCCTTTTTTTTCTATAAAAAATGCAGTAGTTATTTTGTCAATCTTTAAGTGCAAAAATTAAAAAATTACACTCACTTCCCCTTCCAGGAATCCTTCAAAGAAACAGTCCGGTTAAAAACAAGCTTGTCCTTTGTCGAATCGCGATCGATGCAGAAATAACCGGTTCTGTCAAACTGGAATTTATCTCCGGTTTTAAAATCTTTAACAAAAGGTTCGACGTAAACATTCTCCACAATCTTAACTGAATCGGGATTGAGATTGGCTTTGTAATCCTCACCCTCTTCCAGATTATCAGGATTCTCCTTTGTAAAAAGATGTTCGTAAAGCCGGACCTCCGTGGTCACTGCCTCAGCTGCAGAGACCCAGTGAATTGTACCTTTAACCTTCCGTCCATCTTCAGTCCAGCCGCCCCGTGTATCGGGATCATAGGTGCAATGTATAACTTCAATATTTCCGTTAGAATCTTTATCAACTGAAACGCATTTTATATAATATGCATGTTTAAATCTAACCTCGGCGCCTGGTGACAGCCGGAAGTAACCCTTCGCCGGAACCTCCATAAAGTCTGATCTCTCGATCCACAACTCTTTCGAGAATGGCATTTCCCGTTTTCCCATGGTTTCATCTTCAGGATTGTTTACTGCCTCTACATACTCAACCTTCCCGTCGGGATAATTATCCACAATAACTTTTACAGGATCAAGTACAGCCATGACTCTCTGCGCTCTTTTATTTAAGTCTTCACGGAGACAATGTTCAAGCATTGCGATATCGACCATATTGTCCGCTTTGGCAACACCGATTCTATCGGCAAAATCACGGATCGATTCAGGAGTGTAACCACGTCTTCTGATCCCGGCGATAGTGGGCATTCTCGGATCATCCCATCCTGAAACATAGTTTTTCGAAACAAGATCAAGAAGTTTACGTTTACTCATTACAGTATATGAGAGATTAAGACGCGCGAACTCTATCTGTCTCGGTTTGTGTTCCACTTCAGATTCGTTCACCACCCAGTCGTAAAGCGGACGGTTATTTTCAAACTCAAGTGTGCACACGGAGTGAGTTATCCCCTCTATCGAATCGGAAAGCGGATGTGCGAAATCGTACATCGGATAAATGCACCATGCATCTCCGGTGCGGTGATGAGTTGCACGCTGAATTCTATACAATACAGGATCTCTCATTACAACATATCCCGAGGTCATATCTATTTTTCCGCGGAGAGTTTTCTCTCCATCTTTAAATTCACCATTTCTCATTTTTTTAAACAGATCGAGATTTTCATCAACACTTCTATTCCTGAATGGGCTCTCTTTACCAGGCTGCTTTAGAGTACCTCGGTATTCCCTCATCTGATCTGCCGTAAGATCGCAGACATACGCCTTCCCTTTTTTAATTAGAAGTACTGCAAAATCATAAAGTCTCTCGTAATAGTCTGATGCGTAGAATAGCCGGTCCTCCCAGTCAAAGCCGAGCCATTTAACATCCTCCTGAATCGAGTCCACATACTCGGTCTCCTCCTTCGAAGGATTGGTATCGTCAAACCTGAGATTGCATGTGCCGCTAAAATCTCTTGCAAGACCAAAATTCAGGCATATAGATTTTGCGTGTCCAATGTGAAGGTAACCGTTAGGTTCCGGGGGGAAACGTGTCGCCACTCTTCCGTCATTCTTATTATTCTTCAGATCCTCTCTTATTATATCCTTAATAAAATTGGATTTCCCAGTTTCGTTTTCTGTTATATTGTTTTCACTCATGATATTATCTGCTCCGGATATATTTAAATTCAACTCTGCATTTTATAAATTTCATTATAAGACAACTTTTATTATATAATTCAATAATCAAGTAAATTATGGCGGGGTAAATCGGATATTTATACAATTTCCCTCAAACTGATGTTCCGTCACCTGTCAGAACAGTATTGTCAGGATTAAATAGATTACCGGGATTAGACGATGCTTCACTTCGTTTGCATGAAACAGTAATCTGAACCTTGATTAAAAGATTATGTGATTCCCTTGAAAAAGAGAGTTTTCTCATTGCATCATCATTGGAATCTTTTAATAAGAAAAATCATGGTTCAGACATTACGAAAAGAATGCAATTTTAATCGTGAATATCCCTTAATCCCCGCAATCATGTTCAGACAATGTGACCGGTTTAATTACGAAATTATTTCTTGACCACCATCTATAAAAGAGTTAATAACCTAATCGAACAGTATGTGTTACATAATTGTGCAATTTTTCCGTACAAATTTATTTTTTTATACATAAATATGGAAATTTTTTTATAATCACTTATACTATTTTATATAGTGATAAAATTCTTTTCGCAGAGGCTTCCTGCCCTGCCAGATGAAGAAGTGTCTCTAAAGGTTTTTACATTATAGTATTTAGAGTGATAAACATCTCAGTAATCATTGAGGAAATACGTTTTCAGTAAATTTTAAAACTATATTTCTTCATTTATTTCAATAATTGTTTCAAAACGCAGCTCATTTCAAATATACTGGGTCTTTTGACCCATGACAGGAATCCGTTTCCGAGGTAGTTTTCTATAGATTAAAAAAAAACAGTTATTTGAATTACATTATATTTTTAGTTACATATACTCAAAACAGTTTTCAAGAGAGGTAAAGAGATAAATGACATTTAAACACAATACATTTTCAGCAATTGCGGCTTTTACACTTATCTTTATTGTATTTAATACACAGCTTGCCGCTGAATTTGTATTTCTGAAAGACGGTTCAATTATCGAAGGGGATATTGTAAATGATGCAGCTGAATCTGTTACAATTCTTACTAAAGAAAAAAAACAGAAACAGATCCCCCGTGATAAATTAATACGGATCCTCTACTCCAAGCTTAAAATGGGAAAGATCTACATCCAGAAACGGGATGGAGATAGTATTGTTGCATATATAGTTGATGAAGATCAGGAAAGCTACACCTTCCGGAAAGAACTCTACAAGCCGGAGGAATTTGTCCTCAAAAGAGAAGATGTCCTATTTATGGCGGAGAAAAATCCCTCAGGACTAAAGGTTTCCGGAGAAATCGGAACCGATAGAGTATCCCTTGTGTGGCTGCCTCCCTTTGATGAAGTAAAAAAGTACAATATTTATATAAAAAAAAATAAATCTGATAAGTATGAGTTGATAGATAGCACAGGAAGTAAATCAATTACACTTAAAAACCTATCAAGTAATACAACATATTTTTTAACAGTTACAAGCATTGACAGCAGTGATTATGAGTCACCGCCAAGCAACGAACTTAAAATAACCACAAAGAATATACCGCCAACTGAACCGGATATAACCTCTTCCGGTGATATCAAAGCAGAAGAAAGAATAATTGTGTGGAACACCTCCACTGACCTCGACGGCAATGTAGAGAAATATAGAATATACGGAACAAAAGATGACAAGCGCGAGATGATTGCGGAGATCAAGAAATCAGAATATGTTCTGAAGAAAGCTTTAAGTTATGACAAGGTTGAGATTAGAGCGGTAGATAATAGTGGCGAAGAATCGGACACAGCTAATGTTAAGCTTTTCCCGAATACTTTTCTGGATTTATATCCCGGAGTTATTATACCTCTTGGCAAATTCAGCGAGATGTATGAAATCGGCTATGGTGGACTGATTAGCATATCCGAACGGAACTTTATTTTTAAAAACTTTGAAGCCGGTATTGCACTTGGATTTTACTATATGCAGGGGAAAAATATTCTGGCAGAAAAAAATCTGGATTACCAGACGCTTATGTTTGCACCACTTTATCTCACTGCGGAGTATAATTTCAGAATTGGAGACAGTTTTGCCATAAAACCGGGGCTATCGATCGGCGGAGTTTATCTTGACGCGAAATATGTTGACCGGAACAGAACAGCGGTAGAAGGGCGGGACATGCATCTTCAGACATTTGAACCGGCTTTCAAAGCAGGACTATCTGCAAGATATATGTTTACAGATTATCTTTCATTAACTGCCGGATGCGAATATGGCGCCGTTGTTGAAAAAAACGGTCTGCTCAGTTTCATTACCGCAAATGCCGGCATTGGCTATTCGTTTTAAGGAGAGATTTTTATGAATAAAAAAATATTACTATTAACACTTCTTATACTAACAGGTTTTCTATCCTGCTATGACGGCTTAATGGATACATATGATAACAGCAAACTGTACAACCTCCGCGATAGAGGCCCGGCAGGTGGTTGGATATTCTACATCAATCCGAATTGGGAACAGGATGGATGGAGATATCTCGAGGCTGCGCCGGTTTCAACAGAATGGACATCAAAATCATGGTCAACCAATACTACTGTTTTTATTGGATCAACAGCAGGTGATCCTCCTCGGCTAACTGCTATTGGAACCGGAAAGGCTAATACAGCAGCCATTGTAGCCTGGCTCAATGCAAACGGTCAGACCGGTTGCGCAGCTCAGCTATGTGACAGCTTAGACTACGGCGGTTATAACGATTGGTTTTTACCATCAATAGATGAATGTTATGAAATGTGCTGGGTTCTTCATAGCAGGGGACCCGGAACGACGGATAATCCTGCATATGGCACAAATCGTGTTGGTGATTTTACTAATAATAGATACTATTGGAGTTCGTCGGAGCTCAGTGTTAGCAATTCGTATGCCCAGTATTTCTTAAATGGCGTTAAGGGCAACGGCTTTAAGAACGTCTCTTCAGTCTATACTCGTGCTATACGTGCTTTTTAGTATTTTGCTGAATTATGTTTTGCAGGATAAAAGGATTATTGGATTCGCGAAAAGTTATATTTGTTGATTCACCTGTCAGAACAGGATTTCTATGATTAAATAGATTACCAGGATTAGACTATGTACCACTCAGTTTGCAAGAAACAGCTGTCTGAACCTTGATTAAAGGATTATGGGATTTCCTTGAAAAAAGAGATTTTTCTCATTGCAGCATCATGGAAATCTTTTAATCAGGAAAATCATGGTTCAGGCATTACGAAAAGAATACAACATAATCATGAACATCCCTTAATCCCGCAATCATGTTCTGACAACTTATCAGAATACTTTTTCAATTAACATATAATGTCTACTCACACTAATTCATGAAAATCCTTCAATCCTACAAATCTTAATTCAGACAATTAAATTCTTTTCCCATCAATCCACCCTGCCGCAGCAATAACTACCACCGATAACACAAGCATATTTATATAAGTAATGTTTACATTATCCAAAGGTGGAACAATCCCCATGAGAATACTGAATACAACAAGACAGGTTCCTAAAATAATCATTCCGTATTTTGCGCTAAAACTCTCACCAATTGTTGATTTATAATAAATAATAAGTCCGGTAAAAAAAATCCCAAGTTCTAATGCGTTCGAAATCACCGGGTAGTTCCAGAGTCCAAGGCCAAGTTTAACACTATTGTATCCGAACACCGGCAGGTCAGGAGCATGTACAATTACATCGCAGATAAAATGAGAAAATACACCCAGTGATATTATCAATGCGGCTTTGCGGTAATTGATTGAGTTACCTTTCTTAAAATTTCCGTAAACAATTACAATGATATAAGCAAGCAGAGACCATCCGATTATTCCTGTAAGGCCGTGGCTTATGGGATTGATTCCCTTTATAGGTATCCATTTAGTAAAACCTGGAACTATTTTTACAGACTCAATACCGATTAATACTAAAATAAAGTGAAGTAAATCTATAAAACTTATTGCAAAAAAAAGCATTCCAAGTGAAATATTCTTATCAGCTTTTTTCAAAGCAAGGCCCACGCCATAGTGTCCAATAAACATAATTCTCTCCTTATGATTGAAAAATTAAATACCTGTAAATTGTTTGGACATGATTAAAGATTTCATTGATTTTCACGATTAAATAGAAAACTTCCTCTATCATTGCATTTTTTTTAATATTTTAATTCTGTCTAAAAATTTTTGCGAATACCAAGGTTCATAACAATAAAAAAAGATACCCTGGTCAATCCTGGCAATCTCTTAAATCCCGAAAATCTTGTTCTGACAAATAATTATATCAACTGGTACATACATCAAACTATTTTACAAATAATAAAGAATTAAACTTGTATACAATTTATCTCAAAAAGACACCAATTTTTTCATTTACAAATATTATAGCCGGTTTTTTATATCCAAAAGGTATAAGTCAAGAGGAGTTTATTATGAGAGTCAGATTTGCCCCAAGTCCAACCGGTTACCTTCATATAGGTAATGCCAGAACCGCAGTTGTTAATCACATGATAGCAAAAAAAAGCGGCGCTGATTTTCTAATAAGAGTAGAAGATACCGATAAAGAGAGAAGTACCATTGAATCCGAAATATCCATTCTTGATGATCTCCGCTGGCTTGGTATCGAGTGGAACGAAGGCCCCGATAAAGATAAAGGTCACGGCCCATACAGACAGTCTGAAAGAGACGGCATCTACAGAGAATATACTGATAAACTTCTAAAAAGCGGACATGCCTTCCGATGTTTCTGTACCAATGAACAGGTTGAAGAGGATAAGCAGGAAGCCCAGACTCTGAACAAACCGTTTCTCGACAGGTGCAGAAATCTTACACTGGAGGAACAGGAGGAACTTTGCGCAGGAGGTGCATTTCCTGTTAAATTTAAAGTTCCCGAAGGTGAATCCATTGTATTTGACGATAAAATAAAAGGTACAGTTACATTCAACAGCAGCAATATCGGCGGCGATTTCATCATTGTCCGCTCCGATGGCGGCGCGGTTTACAATTATATAGTAAGTATTGATGACGCTTTGATGAAAATAACACATGTAATTCGGGGAGAGGATCATCTCTCAAACACACCGAAGCAGATACTGATCGCAAAGGCACTGGGACTCCCCATTCCTGAATACGCTCACCTACCCCTTATACTCGGCTCTGACAAAAAAAAGCTGAGCAAGAGACATGGAATTACTTCTGTTGACATCTACAGACAGGAGGGCTACCTCGCGGAAACACTGATGAATTATCTTGGACTGCTGGGATGGTCAACCGAATCGGGTGAGGAGATTCTAGAGTTTGATAAACTCATATCATTATTTGATATCTCAAATATCTCGAAGAGCCCTGCAATATTCGACTTCCAGAAGCTGAAGTGGATGAATGGAAGCTACATGAAAAAGTATTCTCTTCAGGCGATTACCGACATGTTCATCCCCTATCTCGAAAAAGCTGATTTTGACATAAAGTCAATCAGCAGAGAAAAACTTGAAAACATAATTGCGATCATACGAAACAGCTGTGAAATATTATCCGATGTGACAAAGCTCGCGGGGATTTTCTTCTACGAAATCAATACTCCCGATGAAGAGACAGATGCCCTTCTGAAAGAGGATTACACCAGAGATATTATAAAGGTTGCATCGGAGGTTATCTCCGTCTTGAGTGAAGAAACAGTTCTTGCTGGACTTGTTCCCGGCATAAAAGAAAAAACTGAGCATAAAGGTAAAAAACTTTTTCATCCGATAAGAGCGATAATAACAGGTTCACTAACCGGACCTGAACTTGACCTTGCTATCCCGGTTCTCGGTTATAACGTTATCAAGAAAAGGATTGAATACTGCAAAGAAAAGTATTGCTGATAATATGATAAATAGCGAATTTAAACTTATAGAATCAATAAAAGAGAGAGTAAACCGCGCACAGGAGATCTCCGGAATTATTACCGGTATCGGCGATGACTGTGCGGTCTACAGAATTTCTCATAACAGGTACGGACTTTTTTCCACAGATATCTGTATTGAGAATGTTCACTTTGATTTAACCTACACATCTCTCTTCAATGCCGGGTACCGGTCAATGACCGCAAATATTTCTGATATATATGCCATGGGTGGAAAGCCGGTGCTTGCACTTGTGTCTATCGGAATTCCATCTGCGTTTACACAGCAGATGATTGACGACCTTTACGACGGGATACTTGCATGCTCGGTTAAACACGGAGCATTTATTGCCGGCGGGGATACTTCGAAATCCGAAAAACTTGTTATAAACATTTCAATCTACGGTGAAACATCTGAACCTGTTTTCAGAAAAGGTGCCGAACCGGGAGACAGAATTTACATTACAGGTAATACCGGTTTATCGAAGCTTGGACTTGAGGTACTCCGTGGCAATCTCATTCAGAGTGAATTTCCCGAATCAACTGGAAAACATTTAAGACCTGAACCTCGAGGTAAACTTATAGACTCAATTCTTGAGGATTACCTTCCGACATCGATGATAGATATCTCCGACGGCCTGATTATTGATCTTGGACATATATGCACCATGAGCAGCTGCGGATTTGAACTCTTTGAGGAAAAAATTCCCGTAGATAAAGAATTGAATGATTTCTGCATAAATAAAAAAATTAAAACCTCCGATTATTCTCTTTACAGCGGCGAGGAGTATGAACTTCTTTTTACAACAAAAAATGAGATTCCTGATAACAAGCAGATTACGCATATTGGAAATATCACCACAGATGGATATACTTTGATTTCAGGCGGTATACGCTCTTCTATAGAAATCGATGGATATGATCACTTCAAATAAATCAGAGGTTTACTAAAATGCAATTCAGAACTTTTTTATCTATTCTTTTAATTATCACCGGCGTTTCATGCTCGTCTAAACCGGCTCAGATACCCGAGGGAACCTGGAATTACGATCTACTTGTAAATGGAATTAAAGCAGGACGGGCGGTTTTCTCCAACACCAGCTCGGGAGATAATTTTGTTATAAAAAGTGAAATGTACCTCAACATGGGAACTATACAGAATAAATCTGTTCAGATTGTAACTGAGACAAAAGATTTTAAACCGGTAAAACTTGAAGTATACAATACTGTGACCGATACAGCAGGTGTGGGAACTCAGGAGATCGATAAGACTGCGGTTTTTAAAGGTAATGAAGTAACTCTTAAAACCGGCGAGTATGAAACTAAATTTAATCTTAAAGAACCATTTGTTCTTGATGGTAATTATTTTTTCAGTGAACTTATGAAAAATAAATTTAAACCTGGAGTTATTATTAAAGGATATATTTATGAACCATCTGTGGAAATCGATACTCCGATTCTAGTTATTGTTGAAACAAAGGGTATGGAAGAGGTCATGGTGGGTAACAAATCAATGAAGCTTCTCCATATCAAGCAGAGAGTTGAAAAACTGAAAAGCATGGATATGTATTTAAACGACCAGGGTATAACTGAAAAAACTGTAATAAAAATGCTGAACAATGTTTTTGAACTGGTGAGAGTTGAATGAACAGATTTAAACTGATTTTTAAAATCTTATCTCTCTCTTCCATCTTTTCATTCATCTTAATATGCAGCAATGCAGAATCATTGCCGGTATCATCATTTATTATTGTTCCTTCCGGAATAACCGGTTCTGTTTATACAGAGTCCAGAACTGTTTATAGAGTCGAAAGCTCAGATGAGGATTTTACACTATCACCGACTGCTAATCAGAAAATATTATCTATCAAATCCGGTAACGACAGAAGTGTAATACTTGTTTCTTCAGGCGAATCCGCTGCACCTGTGGAAAAAGATTTAAGCATATATCTCAGAAACTCACCGTATCTTAATACAGACAAAGCGAGTATTATAAAAGCAGCTGAAAGATTTAAAACCTCAAAAGATCCATTGCAAGAGGTTTCAGTTTTCGTCTATAACCATATCTCGGACAAAAAAATCGGGATACCAATGCTCCCGGCATCATCAATTCTATCCGGGAAATCGGGAGACTGCACAGAGCATAGTATTCTGACGGTATCAATTCTCCGGACACTGAAGATTCCTTCACGTGCTGTTATGGGGATAATACTTGCAGAAAATTTTTCAGGTAAACAGAATGTTTTTGTCTATCACATGTGGGTGGAGGCATTTCAGAATGGAAAATGGATACTGGTTGACTCGACAAGACCTCACGATCTGCATCCCAACAGGTACATTGCCCTTGCATATCACAACCTCATGACAGAGACTCCGCTGGAATACCTCAATGCAGCATCAACCATTCAGGATATGAAGATTTCTGTAGTTAAATAGGCTTTAACAATCTGATAAAATTTTTTAATATCAATAATTAGTTTTGTAGCAGTCACCCCGGTTTTTCAGCTTCATTAATTTGAAAATACCGGGGTCTCATACAATACTTTCACTATGAGATGCCGGTATTCTCTACGAGAAACCGGCATGATAAGACGATATACGGATTCATGGGAATAATTTAAGCAATATAATTATATATCGTAAGTGATGTTGTTCCGTATTTCTTTGTCTCAAGCTTTTTAAAACCACTACATGTTTCAGGAAGTTCATTCGCGGAAAAATGCTGAATAATTATCTCCGAGTCTTCTTTCAATATTTGCGAACCCTGAATATCATTTAGAATCGGATCATATAAACCGGTTGCGCCCTTCCCCTTGTCATATGGAGGATCAAGGAAAACAACATCAGCCTTTATTCCCCGTTCAGAGATAAGTTTCAGTGCTGCCTTTGCGTTTAAATTTAAAACAATTGCTCTTTCACCATTTCCGCTTGATGTAATAAAATTCTTGATAAATTCAAAACGGAACCTGTCTTTTTCAACAAAAACAACCTGTGAACATTTACGGCTGAGAGCTTCAAAACCAATCTGTCCCGAACCTGAATAAAGATCGACAAAGGTTTTACCGTCAAGATTCTCTCCAAGTATCGAAAACAACGCGCCTTTAACTTTCTGAGGTGTGATCTCAGCATCAATAAATTTAGATGTGTTAAAGGGGATAGCTCTCCCTTTCATCTGACCTGCAATAATTCGAATAGTTCCTTTCAAAATCTTCCATCAACTATTTAAGAGCATCGTTCAGTTCTTTTAGAAAAACATCCAGCGTCAGCCCATTGTGAAAGGCGGCCTTTTCTATAGTCTCCTCAACTACACCCTTGCATGTAAGACAGTCGAGTTTATTATTCCTGAAAACATCTGCTACTTTCTTAGACATTTTCAACGCTTCAGCGACATTAGTATTTCCTTTTATTTCCATTTTAGACCTCTATTTTATAATTATTTGATGGTAAGTAAATATTAACTTCACGCATCCGGCCCGGTATCCCCGGAGGTGATTTTCCCCGAATGGTTAAACAGGCTTAATAACTCATTTTAAACAATACCAGAGAGAACAGAATTTCATAACAGAGTCAAATAATTCAACAATTTTCTTTAAAAACGACATAATTTACTTGAAAATAATTACAGCAGATTTACTATTGCCTACAAATTCTTCGTAACTAAGGAAAAGACAAATGGCAAAATGTGAGATATGCGGAAAAGGCGTTCAGTTCGGTTGTAACGTGAGCCATTCCAATAAAAGAGTAAACAAAATGTGGAAAGCAAACGTTAAAAAAATCAGACTGCTTGTTAATAACAGAGCTGTAAGAACTAATGTTTGCACAAGATGCATAAAAACAGGTAATATCGTTAAAGCTGTTTAATGTAATTTTACATTATTTAACTTAAAAGCAGACTGTGAAAGTCTGCTTTTTTATTTTACCCTACTGCTTCTATCTGAGAAATTGCACTCAATGTCATTTCAGTGAAAACGGGCGATCGAATGAAGAGCCCTCATGGTAAATTCAATAATTTTAAAAAACAATGGAACTCCGCATACGCGAGGATGACACAGTGATTCAAAACCATCGGGTCAAAACACTAATAATCCGAGTTTTTCCACCCTTTTAGGTAATATAGATAAAGCAGCGGTTTGTTAAATCTGTTCACCTCTGTCTTTACCTTGTCGGAGTCAGGAGGAAAATGCATGGAAGCCCTGAATGTTTCTTTTGTGAAAAACTTTGAATCTCCTATTTCACTCATCTCTTCAAATTTATAATCTTTATCCATACCGATATTAAATCCCCAGTCACCAAAGGTTGGGATAAATACGTGATAAGGAACAACTGTTTTAAAGACCTCACTCAACGTATTATTTATACACCAGAATGCCTCACGAGCAAAAAGAGGTGATGCAGACTGAGTTACAAATACACCGTTTGATTTCAGGGACCTCTTTACTATTTTAAAGAAGCTGTCAGTATAAAGTTTTGAAACAGTTTCATCATGGGGATCAGGGAAGTCGGCAATGATTACGTCATACTTAAGACTGTTTCTTGTGAGGTAATCGTAGGCATCGCCGGTTACAACATACACCCGCCCGTCAGCTAAGGAGTTTTTATTTATATATTTCAGTGTTGAATTATTTTTCGCAAGATCCACCATATATTCATCAAGCTCAATAAGTGTAACATGCAGAATGTTTTTAAACTTTAGAAGTTCGCGGACAGCAAGGCCATCTCCCCCTCCAAGAACAAGAACTGATATGTTTCTATCACCGCAGATCATTACAGGGGGATAAACCAGCATTTCATGATACCGGTATTCATCAGATGTGGAAAACTGAAGTGAACCATCGAGATATAACCTGAAGTCATCACCGCTTCTGGTAAGCACAATCTCCTGATACTTTGAACGTTTAGAAAAAACAATATCATCATAAAACATTTTTTTATGGAGAATTGCCGTTACCCAGTCGGAGTTTACCGCTAAGAAAAGAAGCAGAATAAGAGATAACATCGCGAAGCTCAGATCTATTTTTTTTCTTGAATAATCGACAATTTTTACTATGACAATTATCCCCACGGCAATATTTAAAATACCGATAAAGATTGATGTCAGATATCTTCCCATGTAAGGGAAAAGTATAAGCGGGAAAAGAAGTGATCCACCCAGCCCCCCCATGTAATCAAGAGTAAGGACGTTGGATATTATATCTTTCAGTGTTCCGTAACTCTTCAGAATTCTTGTAAGGAGTGGAATCTCCAGACCTACAAGAGTACCTATTACCACCAGAAAAAAAACATGGAGCATGTAAAATGACGCGGAGAATGAGAACATATAGTTAAGAAGAACCACGGAAACTCCGCCAACCAGACCAAGAACTATTTCGATCCTGACAAATGACTTAATCAGATCCTTCGTGATATATCTGGAAAGATATGAACCTAGACCCATTGAGCTGAGGAAAACACCTATTGTGATGGAATACTGCTGAACCGGATTTCCCAGAAGATATGAAGCAAGAGAACCAAGCACCAGCTCGTAAATTATTCCGCACAGTGATAAAATAAAAACAGAGAATAGAAGTATTCTCTGTTCGTTTTTCTCAAGATTAGCTTTCAATTTTATTTCGGCTGCTCAGTTTTAGTCTGACTGCTTTTTAAAGTACCAGTACTTGTGGGTGCGGAAATTACTGACGCAACGATAATTGATATTCCAAGAATAACTGCTCCGATAATTATACCAAGAGAGATATTCTGATCATCCTCGATCTCTTTTTTTATTGAAAATGGAGTAAAAAAAGAAATAATCAGAAAACCAAGCCCCATAAGAACTATACCCACCAGTGAATATACTACCGTATCAATTATACCGTAAAGAACTACTGACCAATCCATAAAACCCCCCTGAACTTTTTTAAATGTATTTTTATCATCTGAAAATTATCAGACTTATTACTACCAAAACATTCCGATTTTTTCTCTGCCGCGCCAAGGCGCGGCAGAGAAAAGTTTCTCATAATCTCAAATGTAATACTTATATACTACTTCCCTGACCTGAAACTACCTGAACCGCCATGATATGGAGAATAGTATCCGCTCCCCGCCCTTAGAGATTTTCTCTCTTCACTGACTTTTTTAAAGTATTCCTTTCCTGCTCTGGAATATCCTATATACCGTGAGGTGAGCATAAAAGCTCCGGAAGTCAATAAAACAGTAATTATTATACTTCTTATCATTATATGCCCCCTACTTATCCGACATCTCAAATGGGAGTTCATTATAAGATCTTGAACGGATCCGGCTGATTCCCCATAGAATAAAAAATATAACAAATATTATTACAAAGTACATATAGCCTCTAGCCTTTGATATTGAAAAAGCTATTGCATTAACATCTTTCACATTATTATTGAACAGTTCCATATAAACATAATATTTCCCTGATTCATCAAGAACAAAATCGGTATTATAACTTAAATCAGATTCATGCCAGTACCCGTCGCTATCACGGCCATCTTCATCCCAGAAATCACCAACAATTACATATGACTCCAGAGGTTCAGGCATAGCATCAATATCTTCAAAGATATCTTTCAAAACCAGAGGATCGTTTATCTTTCCCCCTGACATTTCATTCAGCCTGTTTTCATTTATAAGCATAAGTCTGAAAGACTGCCACTCAAGATTTAGAGGCTGAACTTTCTGATCTACGTTCACAGCTACATTATAAAGTTTATTACCTTCAGGAATATCAAAGGGTCCGTAAAGTATCTGACTCTCATAAACACTCCCCTCTGCATCCTGTACGGCAGAGTTATCTACAAGTATTTTTTTGGAATTCATAACTCCCTGAACCGGAGTCTCGCTAAAACAGCTGTACACCGAAACTACAAGCGCAATAATCATACCGGCAACATAGAAACGGCTTTCCCATTTAAATGAATCTCTTTTCTTAAGAGTATTAGTATACAGATCTTTATATTTCTCGATGTTAAATGCTTCAATCACTTCACCGTGTGAAAGCTTTTCACCCTTTGTAATTGAGACTTCTTCATCTGATTTTTCAATTGTGTAGTGGTTCCCGTCTTTTTTAAAATCATAGCAGAGTGTTGCTTCGCCGATCTCAGGCTTCCAGGGGAGTTCACCTTCAGCTAGAACAATCCTGCCGATATACCCCTCTGATTTGCTGATTTTTTTTCCTTCAAATTCTATAAAAGAACCGTTTGTATCAATATCTATAGATTCAGGAATATAATCCTCATATGAATCTATTTCTCCACCCTCCTCAACAAGATAGTGGAAAACACCGTCTTCGGAAATGGCAACCCACTCGTCCCAGGTGGATTTTTCATACTCATCCTCCTCCTGGTAACGTAAGCGGCCTATAATTTCATATTCGATACCTTTAAGTTTACCTTTTAGTCCCAGCTTAAAAACTGTGGAATCCTTATCCTTTGTGAGATCATCTGCAAAAATACCGTAGTATTCGGAAGTGTGCTGATCGTATTCAGTATTGCACTGGATACATTTAGCTATAGGAATGCTTACATTTTCTTCTTCATCTTCATCATAGTGAGAACGTGATCCCTTTGATAGATCACCTCCGCACTTTGTACATTTTAAGGCCTTCAGTTCCTCTTTCTTGTCTGCAGCCATAGCAACCTCTGGTTAAGATACGCTTTATTCTATTATTATTTGCGACTGCCCTATAAGTCTGTTTTAATTATCTATGTCATTCCGGTTTTGCATCTTCCGAGCAAGCAAATACCGGAATCTCATAGTAAAAACCGTCGTATGAGATACCGGTATTCCGTTGCACTTCAGCCGGTATTACAGCATAAAAATAATACATAAATATCAATTCTCTACAATTATATCTCTTTTAAGTAAAGGTCTTCCTGCGAACATCTCCACTTCATTTTCGGTATATTCGATGGATACTTTTTTACCATCAGAAACTGCATCAAGATAGACAACCTCTGTACCCGGTTCGACATAGAAAAAGAGTTCCCCCTCTCCACCTTCTACAACGGCGTGACCCTTCTCCTTCACCATTACCTTTTTGTCGCCAACCATAATATTCTGTCCGGCCTTAATACCGCTCACATCTGGAATATCAACTGCTTCAAAAAGATCTGTGTAAAGTGTAAATGTTCCTTCATCTTCTGTAAACCAGGCTTTCTCTTCATCCAGGTCAATAAACCACTCGTCGTAATAGCCACCCTGATATTTATACCTCATCCGTCCTAAAGCTGAAAAAGGTTTGCCGAGTATAGTCCCTCTTGAGCCGACTTTGAATATAGACGGAAATTCAGCAAGTTTAGGATATTTGCCTGCAATGTCAAGACCGCTATCACTGACTTTAAGATGTGTCCCGCAATAATTACAGACAAAAACCTTGCTGAACCTGTTCTTTATTTCTACAGGAGCACCGCATGAAGCACAATTCATTGATGACATCAATTGTCTCCTTATCCCTGCTGCGATCCGCATTCAGGACAGAATTTCGCTCCGGGAGCAAGCTGGGCATTACATTTTACGCAATTTGAACCCTGCATATTTGTGCCGCATGAATGACAGAACTTAGCTCCAGCCTGATTTGCTGCATTACACTTAGGACATGCCACCTGAGGAACAACCATAGGTCCTCCGCATGACGCACAAAACTTCGCCCCGGCCTGGTTTGCTGCATTACATTTAGGACATGGAACCTGTCCTCCCGCCTGACCTGCTCCGGCATTCCCCATGGCAGCACCCATCAAATTCCCCATCTGCTGACCCATTCCGACACCCATACCTGCGCCCATCATACCGCCGGCCATTCCTTCGTTTGCAGCTGCTTTTTCCATTGTATCAAAAGTACGTTTAGTTTTATAATCGTCACCCATAATATTCATCTCTGCTTTATCAGCCAGAGCTTTTTTGAGACGCATAACATTTTCATCATCGTCGGGAATATTTATAGATTCAACTGCAAATCTGATAAGTTCAACTCCAAAGCTTGTAAACTCTTCAGCAAGTTTAGCTTTTCCGCCAGAGCCTATTTCATCATAATATGCGGGGAGTTTTAATATAGTAATATTCTGTTTAATCATAAACTCGGCAACTAAATCCTGAACTTTAGGAAGAATAGCCATATCCCTGAAAGCTGTGCCTATTGCTTCTGTAGTAAACGCCTGCCAGGTTCCTGTTGCCATTATTAAAAAAGATTTAACCTCTGTTATTCTGATTGAATATGATCCGAATGCTCTGATCGGAACCGGGAGATTATATACAGGATCCATAAGAAGCATCGGCTGCTTGGTGCCCCATTTCATGTTCGGGATTTCAGTTTTGTTGATAAAATATACTATTGCCGGAAAAGGTGTTTTGCCGCCGAAAGGAAGATTGATAAGTTTTTCAAGAATCGGAATATTTCCAGTACTGAGAGTGTGTCTCCCCGGACCGAATGAATCAAGAGCCTGTCCGTTTTTAAAGAAAATAGCCTCCTGCCCCTCTTTGACTATCAGCTGAGAACCGAGAGCTATTGCACCCTCTTCAAATTTAAAAATAACTTCACCCGGCTTGTTATCCCACTGCACGACATCAAGTAATGCCATTATATGACCTCCATTATCACATATTTTCTATCATCGAAATTTTTTTCGAATTCTCTTATTTTGGTTTTAATACTACTTATTTCCGCTTTCAAAGGATCACCCTGAAGTGCCGGAATATTTGCAATTAATTTGTAGATTTCATCAAATGCAGTTATCAGTCTCCAGTCATACTCAAGGAGTCTGTTCTGATCCTCTTCGGTTATCTTGATTTTTGAAAAACCTCCGCTGACACCATACTCTGCATACTCAACTTTTTTAACTAAACCCTCAAGTAGATTAGAGAGAGAATCAAACTCCTGAGTGATCTCGAAATTCTTGCTTTTTGCAAAATCACCGGAAATTACTCCAAGACTTTTTTTTGCAGATAAAATTTTATCAGCGACAAAACCTCTTATCATCTTATCTGCGTCGTAATTCTCAGCTTTTTCAACATAACCTTTAAAACCGGGAAGTGTTGTAATTATCCTGTCGATAAAATCCCTGTTTGCCGAAATCTTTGCTTTCAAATTGTTTAAATCGGGCTGCATTTTTCCTGCCTTTTAGTATTAAAAAATACTAATATTTTTTTATTAAAATTGCACAAAATCAAGATTTTATAATTTTAAAATCATTTGAAAATGTGATCTTTTTTAGAATTACTATCCAGGAAGGCTTAATAATCTAAGCTTTGCCACTCATAACAAGATAACAAATAATAAAAATTGTTTCAATAAAAAATATTCTGAAGACTTTTAAATAGTTTTAAGTACTTATAAACTGTCGATAAAATTACTCTCAGCCGCGCTTTTGGCAAAGCAAAATACCACTTGTTTATAGAATATTGTGAATAATTTTACTGCTGAGAGTTCTCACTACTTAATGCACTGTGTATATTCATAAGAAGTCCAATATAAATATCTCTTGCTTTAAGGTATCTTAAAAGCAGCTCATTTGATGCAACAGCCCCTGAAAGTTCCCTGAACCTTTCCTGTTCAAATTTTTCAAGAGTAAATCCTCCCGACTGCTTTTGCTGTATTGTTTCAGCAATTTCATTATACTTTTTAAGCAGAAGCGAGGCTTCCTTATCATTTTCAACTTCTACGTTCAATTCTTCAAATTTTATATAATCTTCAGTATCTTTAATAAGAATACCTAGTTCATTGGCTTTTGCAAGAATTTCTTCCATTTTTATCTCCTTATATAGTAATATATTCCTTTTTGTTTGACAAGAGAACTATACCTGTTTATATTTTACAATCAGTAATACTTACTATAAATAGATTTTAGTGCAAATAAAAAAATTTATAACACAGCTGATTTACTGTTATAAAAAAAGGATAATTTGATGTCAGAGATTAAAGAAATTGTAGAAGACGAAAATAAAATTGATACAGTAATAGCCGACGATATAGACTTCAGAGGAACTTTAAAATTCAAAAACTCTCTTAAGATTAAGGGTAAGTTCGAGGGTAAGATAATATCAGACGGACAGCTGATAATCGGCCGTGAATCAGTTACAAGCGCCGATATAAATGCATCTATTATTTCAATCAGCGGTACAGTGAACGGCAAAATTAAAGCAGCAAAAAAAATTGAACTATTCAAAAAAAGCAGGATAAGCGCTGATATGGTAGCTCCTGAAATTGTCATGGAAAGCGGCGCGGTTTTCAACGGTACCTGCATAATGGAAGCAGAATAATAGTTAAATCGATGAATAAAATATTTATAACCCTCCTCATCATCACAACTTTTTCAACTGCATTGTTCAGTGCTGAGAAGAACAATGACAACGAAATTCCCGATGTTGCAATAGGTATAAATGGCAACTACGGTTCATTTGATATGTATCAGAAGAATATTGATCTTGAGCCTAAACCGGGTATGTATACCGGAGGTGGAATATCCGTTGAGAAAATGATTTATGAAAAGTTTGGAGTTGGTAGCGGAATTCAATACAGGTATTTTAGAACTGATTTTAACATGGACGGACTTGACGCAACATGGACATTTCAGTCAATAAACATTCCGCTTCTAATGATTCTTTCATTTAGCGGGCCTAAATCGGCAATTCATCTTGTAGGGGGCGTTGTTTATTCTCACATTTTTTATTCCGTCATGACAACAGATTCAACAATGCCGATTCCTAATAATTATGATAATGCATTAAAGTACATCAATACAAATCAGATTGGATTGACTGCAGGTGTCTTATTCATAATAAAGGCAACAGAATACTCCGATTTTCAATTTGGATTAATGGCAGAGGGTTATCCCACAAATCTTTTATATCAAAGAGATAAATCAACCGACAGATTAGATATGATAAACTACAGTCTCACAACCGGCTGGAGATTCAGAACAAACATATTCCCCGGATCGAAAAAAGAATAAACGTATAGATAACCATGTAGATAAGCATCAAGTGGTGATCTATACGTCTCTACAAATCTGATATGATTCTGCCATAATGTAAAACGAAATTTATCAAACCTCGGTTATACATGAAACAGGACAGGTATCAGCACAGGCTCCGCAACTGATGCATTCATCTTCGTTTATTTTCCTTTTTCCATCCTTCTGTTCCGAAATACATGATACAGGACATACAGGTTCACACGCTCCACATGCTGTACAATCTGCTTCTTTAATTCTAAACGCCATTGATAGCCTCCAATTTTTCTAATTCATTCCGGTTTATTATAATAAACTTATAAACACGTTTCAAAAAATAAGTCAATAATTCCATCCCATAATCCCGAAACCTATTATGTTCATTATAACCGGTATTGAATAGATAATACCTAAAGTGATAAGTTTATTTTTGAATTCCTTCAGAGAAATAACAAGTATCGCCGCGCAGAAAAACGGGAAATAACCGATAAAAAAAACCAGCCATACACCGGTAAATGATCTGAACCAGTACTGATATTCCCAGACAAGATGACCACCCTTATTCAGCATACATTCAATGAAAACACAGAAAACCGAAAATCCAACAGCCCAGAACCATTTCTCCGGCAAACCAAGTATCCTTATCTCCTTATCCTCTGTGAGAGTGTGATAGAAAATTATACCTGCAATTAAAAACATGAACATTATTTCAATATTCCAACCCACCATAGTTCGAAGTGCAGTTTCTCCAGGAGCTGTCCATACTGCAGATCTCCCCGAAAGTACCATAAACCAGCCGTTCCATGTTTCGTTAAAAAAATCCGCGCCAAAAATTGCAAGCCCGGCAAATACAGCGTTCCAGTTCCCGGTTTTTTTGGCATCTTTAATCTCTTTCGTGTAGATATAGATAACTATTGCCATAAGCGGTATAACATACCATTTTAAAGTTGTTAAATCCCTCAGACCTGTTAGAGCTTTAAGTGTTGCCTCTGTCATAAAATCCTCCTGAAATACTTTCATATTTCCCGCGATTTAATACCCTATGAACACGATAATAGCTGAATATAAACTCCTTTTCAATTGTTTTTATAATTATATAATTTATTTTAATAAAAAAAGAGGGTGCCCATAGGACACCCTCTTTCATTTTTAGACTATAAATTCCGGTATTATAGATTAGCCATAATTCCAGGAACAACTTCAAAAAGATCCGCAACTATTCCATATGTAGCTATATTGAAAATAGGTGCTTCAGGGTCTTTGTTTACCGCAACGATACATTTTGATCCCTTCATACCAGCAACGTGCTGTACAGCACCTGATATTCCAAGAGCAAGATAAAGGTCAGGAGTTACAGTTTTACCTGATTGTCCAACCTGTCTTGATGCATCTGTCCAGCCTGAATCTATTACAGGACGTGAACCGGCATATTCTGCGCCGAGTTTTGCTGCCAAAGGAAGAACAACATCCTTGTATTTGTCAGCATCTTTAAGTCCTCTACCGCCAGCAACAATAACTTTAGCCTGAGTAATATCAACTCCGCCTGTAGATGTTGCAATGATTTCTTTAACTTTAGTTCTGCTTGCTGTGAATGAAACCGCTACTGCTGTAACTGTTCCAGCTGCACCAGCTTCTGCAGGATCATAAGCGCCTTTTTCAAATGATACAACAAACTTATCTGTAGAAACAGATTTAGTTTCCTGTAGTTTTCCATTGTAGATGTTTCTTGTTAGAACAAGCTTTCCACCTTCAACAACTGCTTTGTTACAGTTTGAAACAATTCCGGCGCCTATAGCCATAGCTGCTTTAGCAGCATAGTCAACACCATCATATGTGTGAGGTATTAACACACCTTTAACATCTTTTGCTTCTACAACTGCTTTAACAGCCTGAGCGTATGCATCTGAAGTGTAACCTTCAACTGCTGCGTCACAAACTGCAAATACTTCCGGAATGTATTTAGCTACTTCTTTTGCAAGAGAATCATCTTTTGCAAAAACTGCTGCAACCGGCTCAAGGCCAAGACCTGGAGCTATTTCCTTTGCAATTCTGCAAAGTTCCATTGTCGCGTCGCTTAGCTTTCCGTTTCTATGTTCTGCGATGATAAGTAATTTCGCCATTTTCTGATCCCCCTACCTTATATCACTTTCGCTTCATTTTTGAGCTTATCAACAAGTTTAGCAGCTGCTTCTGCAGGTGCTCCTGCAATGATCTCTGCCATAGTGTCAGATACAGGTACAAACATTTTGATAAACGCAGTTCTTGATGCAGCAGAAACGCCCAGATCAGCGCCTGATTTAACATCAAGTTGTTTCTTTTTGGCTTTCATGATACCTGGAAGGGTTGGATACCTTGGTTCATTGATACCGGACTGAATTGTAAGAACCGCAGGACCTGCAAGTTCCATAACTTCATTAAGACCGCCTTCAAGCTCTCTGTTAAGAGTAAAAGCTTTTCCATCAGCTGTATTAATTTTTACAACGTTTGTACAATGAGGAACATTCAGCATATCGGCAATCATAACACCTGTAACTGCAGCCTGAAGGTCTTCAGTCTGAACACCTGTCATAACGAGATCAACTCCCCCGATGGTCTCGATTGCTTTAGCTAGAGCGCTTGCGATTACAAAACTATCACCATCATAAATTGCTGCATCAGTGATGTGCATACCCCAGTCAGCTCCCATAGCGAATGCCTGACGGATGTCTTTGGCCGCTCTGTCGGGACCTGCTGATACAATAACTACTTCTCCGCCATGTTTTTCTTTTAGCTGGAGGGCTGCTTCTACAGCATAGTTATCAAAATCATTGATTTTGAAAGCGATTTGTGACTCATCGACTTTCTTGTTATCAACGATCTTAAACTTAGATTCCATATCCGGAACCTGTTTCAGACAGACAACTATCTTCATTGCGATACTCCCTTAATTGATTTTTTGTTTATTTGTTAACTAAAGTTAAAAAGTCCGTTAGCATTTATTACTAGGGTAGAAATTTATGTCAATATTAATCTGTTTTATTGAATAAAATAAACACAGTTAAGAGCTCTGTATAATTAAAATTTATATATGCATAAATAAATATACCGACAGTGATAAACGCTGAGTTTTAATCAATAAAGCGACATCCGTGGAGTTTTGAGGGGTCAGAGCCCTCTATAAATCATATTTTGCGCATGTTTTTACTTTTTTACTGCAGTAATTATAAAATAATAAAACTCATTTTTTTTAATTTCTTACTTTGAATTAATTCAAATTGCTTAATCTTTCGTTGAGCAATTCTTTGTTAAGCCTCCTGAAGCTAAATTATGCTTTAAAAAGCGGGTTCTTAAAACCGGATTTTCAGGAATTGCCACGTAACATTCAATGATTTTTATTATAAGTTAAATGAAGAAATTTTAAGATTTGAAAGATTTGCCGGTATAATTTAACAAATTATTATGAAGAATTCAGATATGAAGAGAAAAGATTTCAATTTTTTAACAAAATCTGCTGCCGGGAGTATAATCAATTCCCGCAGCAGATATTATCAAAATTAAACAGTTATCAGAAACCGCGATTTTTAAGATCAGCAACAGTATTTATATAAAACTGAGGTGCATCAAATCCCGGTGTAATTCCAAAAAAATGGTTAACCATATTTATATGATCAACTCCGCCGCTCCACCATGTTCCGGAGATAACTCCTCTAAAATTACCCCATTTTGCCGATGAAACAGCAACTAATCCGTCATTATCCCCTTCGTAGGCCTTGCATATCATCCACGGAATCTGTAAAATCAGACTGTTTGAAAGATAGTTAATTTTTCCAGCCCAGCTCTGATAGTATAAACCGCTTACGTTAGGAACACTTTTATTAAAAACATCATTCATGTATGGCCTGGTTAATTCTATACCATTCTGAAGAGAATTCGGGCTCTTATCACCAAAAACAAATGTATAAATAAAATCGGAAATATTTCCAACCAGAGTCCAGCTCTGCTGAGGTACCATTTTAAAAACAAAATCTGCCACTGAACTTCCTCTATGTGGTCCGCATAACCCGGTATGTGATGCAACTTTAGATGCAAGTCCCAGATTTGTTATTGCATATCTGGTGTATATAGATCCATGTGAATGGCCGATGATATTTGCCTTTGATTTCCCTGTAATAGCGAGAATTTCCAGAAACTGTCTTTTAAATGAAGCAGCCTTATTAGCAGTGCTGTCCATACCATTTACCGAAGTTATATAAACATCCGCACCCTCATCCTCAAGGGCATCTTTAATTCCCCACCAGTAATCTACTATATTAAGAACTTTTGCCTGTGCAGCAAATCCATGTGCCATTACTATTGGATATTTTGTATCGCATTTTGATGAACTTCCTGATGCAAATAATGATGCAGGAACCGCTAACATTGTAATTATTATAAATACAAAGAATTTTGACTTCATAAAGCCTCCTGAAAATTTGAATTCCATATAAGAATAATATTCTCTTTTTGCGAACAATGTCAATATAAAAAACCGACTGGTTGGTTTTTTTGTTTGTTTCGAAGGTTTTTACAGCAAGTGCTGCATTATTAGTTTATTTTTTAGTGTTTTTTTGTAAGAAAAACCTGATGGTTTGATATTTTCCGGTTTATAAATCAGCGGAAACTTTTAGGGATATGAAGTCATTTAGGAGCTATGCCTTACCCGCCTCTTTTTGCGCAGCCCACTAAATCTCACGAAAGGGGAATTGAATATGTAATTCTTAATTTTATTTATTGAAATCATTATTTTTATCAATATTTCTTTGCCCCCTCCGGGGGTGCGGGGGCTTTGTAGGATGATTTGCTATGAAAATTTGAGTTGCGGGTGATGAATAGATTTATAAGGAGGGAGATATCTTCAGCATATTTTATTTATATATTAAGAAGATATCTCCCGGGAACTATTTCAAGTATTCTTTTATTGTATCGAGAATCTTCTCAGCGGGAACATTCAGTATATCCCTGCTGATTCTCTCTTTGAATTCCAGCTCACCATTGGCGAAAAAACCCTTTCCGGCAGTAACTCGAAGTGGAATCCCTATAAGATCTGCATCGGCAAACTTAAATCCGGGACTTGCTTTTCTGTCATCATAGAGCACGTCGATTCCCGCATCTAGAAGCGACTCATAGATTTTATCAACGGCGGCTGTTTCTTCATCTGTTTTTGCAATACCAATAAGATGCACCTGAAAAGGAGCAACAGCTTTCGGCCAGATGATTCCTCGCTCGTCATTGTTCTGCTCGACACAGGCTGCCATTGTTCTATTGACTCCAATTCCGTAGCACCCCATAATCGGAGTGATTGTTGCGCCCTTTTCATCCAGAACAGAGACATTCATAGCTTTTGTATATTTGTACCCGAGCTTGAAGATATGGCCCACTTCAATTCCCTTCTTTTCGTACATTGAGGATGAGCATTTAGGACAACTGTCTCCCCCTCTTGCTGTTGAGATATCTGTTTCCTCTTTTATAACAAAATCCCGACCTGGATTAACTCCGGTGTAGTGAAAATCTTTTTTATTTGCACCGGCAACTGCGTTTGAGATATCTTTTACCGATGAATCGAATATCATTCTGATTTTTTTATCTGTTACAGGTCCGGCAAATCCAACAGCTGCCCCGGTTATCTCTTCTACTATAGCATCAGTTGCAAGCTCGATCTCCACAGCACCGAGATAGTTTGCAAGTTTGTGTTCGTTGATCTCTCTGCTTCCGGGAACTACTGCCATCAAAGGTTTTCCGTCGGCAACGTAGATTATACTTTTAAGAAATGTGTCCTCTCCGCATTTAAAGAATCCGGCAAGGGCATCGATTGTTTTAATGTCGGGGGTATGAACCTCTTTCAGTTCCTCTTTTAATGGATTGCCTATTGATGCGGGTCTGTTAAATTCGGCCTTCTCGCTGTTTGCACGGTAGTCACACTTTTCGCAAAGAAGAAGAGTCTCCTCCCCGACTTCCGACGCCACCATAAACTCCTCCGAGGCGCTTCCACCCATTGTTCCTGAATCTGCCTGAACAGAAATTGTTTCAAGTCCGCATTTCTCGAATATACGGCGATAGGCTTTTGCCATTGCATTATATGATTCATCAAGACCGGCCTGGTCGATGTCGAATGAATATGCATCCTTCATGATGAATTCTTTGCTTCTTATAACTCCGAATCTGGGACGTATTTCATCACGGAACTTTGTGTTTATCTGGTAAAGGTTAAGCGGCAGATCCCGGTACGAAGAGATTACAGAACGGACTAAATTTGTGAAGGCCTCCTCATGCGTAGGTCCCAGCGAATACTCAAGACCGTTTCTATCGGTAATGCGGATCATCTCGGGACCCATAGTTTCCCATCTTCCCGATTCCTTCCAGTATTCGGCGTTGGTCATCTCCGGCATAAGACATTCATGTGCACCGGCTCTGTCCATCTCCTCTTTGATAATGCCGGTTATCTTACGGAGCACGCGCAGCCCGATGGGGAGATACGCGTACATCCCGGCAGACTCCTTGCGGATAAGACCTGCGCGCATCATAAGACGATGGCTCAGAACAACTGCATCTGAAGGATTCTCCTTTAATGTGGGAAGAATATATTTCGAAACTCTCATTTTTATACCTCGTAAAGATTTGTCGTTTTTATGCCGTAAATATTGCGGTTTTTGGCCGTCAGTCAGTTTTGGATAAGTTCACAGAGGTGTGTGTAAATTTCAAGATATTTTCTTTTGATTTGAGTTGAGTTCGGATAGAATATCGAATCCCTGTTTTGGGAGAATCGCCACCATGTTCTTTTAGCTGTAACATATACCTCGTTGTCAGATTTTTTAAGTCTTTTACCACTAAGGACACAAAGTGTTTTATAAATAAATCATGCCTGCTCTACTAAAATATATCGACAACAGTTTATCTGTTTCTGTATGCTGGAATATAGAGATTTCTAAAACGATATCAAAACTGGATAGATGACATGAATCAACAGACAGGAAAAATTCTGATAATTGCCGGAAGCGCCGCAGTTATTATTGGAATCATTCTAATTTACGGTGAAAAATTCCCTGTGATAAAATATTTGGGGAAACTCCCGGGAGATATAAACATAAAAAAAGAAAATTTTTCTTTTTATTTTCCAGTCACAACATGTATACTGATCAGTATCATCGCAACAATAATATTCCGTATAATTTCAAAGTTCAAATGAGAACTGATAAATGAAAATCCGCAGATATATCATTACAATATTTCCGATAGCAATTATAATTTCATTCTCCAGTGCTGTTTATTCATCGCCATACGAACTCTCACCAAAAACAGACAGCATACTCATCGGTTCAGGCGCTACACTCTTCGGTATATCTCTTTACAGTGAAACGCGCATCGATCCCCTTACGGATGAAGAAATCGCAGCACTAAAGAAGAATGATATCAACCGATTTGACCGGTCAGCCGCAGATAACTGGTCTCCGGCATCCGCCAGGTGGAGTAATGGAATTCTTGCTGCAATTATGATTTCACCTTCAGGATTAATTATTGAAAACCAAATTCGAAATGACTTCTTTACACTAGGTGTAATGTATGCAGAATCTCTGCTTATTACTCAGGGTTTAAACGGAACAGTTAAAAACACAGTGCAGAGAAACCGTCCATACACATACAATCCCGAAATTTCCGCATCTTTCAAAAAAGATAATGATGCAGTACTTTCATTTTACTCCGGCCATACGGTACATGCATTCAATTCAGCAGTTTTTGTCAGCACTGTTTTTTCAGATTACTATCCGGAGAGTTCATGGAGATTTGCAGTTTGGGGAACAACTCTCTCTGCGGCATCTCTTACAGGATATCTGAGGTACCGTGCCGGTATGCATTACCCCTCGGACATAATTACAGGTGCAGCAATTGGAAGCTTTACCGGCTGGCTGATACCTATGCTGCATAGCAATCTCAGCAAAAAAATATCAGTTCAGATAATTCCGGGTGAAGAAAATACTATTGCAGTAATATATGAATTTTAAAAAATTCAGATTAACAACCTGATATATAAATCTGTATAAAACCATAATCATAAAAAACCCTCTGTGCCTCCGTGTCTCTGTGGCAAATAACTGAATTATAATAATAAATAAATTTAAAATTGACATCCATTTTCATACATTATACATTAAAATTACATACATATGAGAGAGAGGTTCATCCAAATGAAAAATTTCTTAACCACAGCTATCATAATTCTACTTACTTTAATATCAGCAGCATCCCTTCATGCAAAGGAAAACTCCGATGCGGATGAAATATATAAAAAACTCGCTGACACTCTGTCGAAGGTAGAATCAAAACTCCCCAATAAAACAATAGCCATTTACGGATTCGAGGTAATAGGACGACCGGGAGACAGCTACGCAAAGTTTGCTACTGAAAAGCTGACTCACTACCTTGTGTCAAACGGCGTGTTGATGGTGATCGAGCGTTCACGGATTGATCAGATTTTAAAAGAACAGAGCTTATCCATGACGGGAGCAGTAGATGCAGGTACCGCGGCAAAGATCGGAAAGATTCTTTCTGTTGATGCAGTCGTTATCGGGACAATCCATGTGACTGAAAAAGATGTAGAATTTATCGCAAGAGTAATACAGAGTGAAAGAGGTATTATACTCGCCTCTGCAAATGAGAAACTTGTAACTGAAACCGGTTCGGCGGACAATAGTAAAAATAATACTGATACAGACAATATAGACAATTCAGACAATCAGAATTCTAATTATACAATAGCGATAATTAAACCGAACAAAACCATTTTTACAAGACTGGAACAGGTTACTATTTCGTATTCAGGGCTGCCGGGCAATCAGAACGACTGGATAACTCTTACTAAAGCCTCTGAGCCCGATACAACATATGGAGACTGGTTCTACACCTACGGGCAGAAATCCGGAAGCTACTCTTTTAAAGTTGCCGAACCGGGCGACTACGAAGTGCGGATTTACTATGACTGGCCTAACGGCGGGTACGTTGTACAAAAAAGAATTAAGATTAAAGTTAAATAAAATATAAAATATGTAATCAGCATCCCATATATAACCGAAAAGATATCTATATAATAAAATTTTTCATTATATAGATATCTGTAAAAACGGGGTATAATATGCAGAATGCTGACCATAATAATAACGGACAGATAAAGACTACTAACGAATACAATCAGTGTACAATCCTCTGGAAGAATCTCCCTGCGGTATTTAAAACAAGATGGCGTAGTGAAGCTGAAAGACTATCAATGAGCGGATATAAACTTTTCATTAATACTAACGTGAATAATCTCAAAAGCGGAGATGAAATCAAAATCTCTCCATGGCACTGAGATTATTTATTCTGAAAATCCGAAGTATCAATAAAAAATGGATTCCCGTATTCACAGGAATGATTTTAAGTTTCATCTTCACTTTCATAGTAATAATATTCTATAGCCATGATGTTTCAGCTGCAGATACCGTTTTATCAGATCCTGATCATATTTCTACCGGTGTTGAATACAGAGGTGTAACCGATGTAAGACTTGGAGATACATTCGGCACAGAATTTTTTTCATTCGGCGCAATGGCTGAGATACGCAACGAATCGCGTTTCAATCAGGGCCTGCTTCCTAATCACAATTGGCGCGGCTTTGTCTTTATCTATTCCGATTATGCACTATCTGAAAACAAGGAGTTCCTTAAACTCACCTGCGGATTTGAACATGAGAGCGCTCACCCTACCATGGGATTGAATGACAACAACGACAAGGCCTATGACAAGATCTACGACGGTACATACCGCAATATAAATATGAACTCACTTCTACTGCGTGTAAGCAGCACATCCGGATCAGGATACACCTTAACACTTACAGGTGACATGCAGTTTTATTTTAAAAGCAGAAATACACCCGAACTTCCGGTTAATAATCTCGCGTGGTCAGAGGGAATCTCAGGCGGCTTTGATTTCAGGTATCCTCTGCGGGGAGATACAGATATATTTATCTCAGGCTTCGACCGGTATATATTCCACAGCAGAACGAAAGTATATGGAAATATATACTACGATTCTCCATCTGGCGTGGAAACAAGATATGAATCTTATCCTGTTATAAACAGTACAAATACCATCTCGATTAAAACCGGTATTGTTTTAAGCAATCTCATGGATAATAGAAAAATTTCAATCTATACCGGAGTTCTTTATGGAAACATCTACGGTTTTGTAGACAGCAGAGAAAAACGGACTGTATACTCCATTGGAATAGAAATTTTCCGATAAAAAATATTAAAAATTCATCAACTTCAAAAAATCTGATATCTTTTATATAAATACCTCTATAATATAGCGAAAATAACATCCATAAAAATACATAGGGTAATTAAGCTTTTTGTAAAAGCCCCCTAAATCCCCCGGATGTTGACTTTGAACAAAAAGGGGCTCTGACCCTGATATAAGACTATATGAGGCTCTGACCCCTAAACAGATCAGAGCGCCTATATTAATAGAAAAAGCTCATACTCAAACTTAAGGAGTTCATCATGAAAAGAATCTTACTTATTTTTACTATGCTGTTTCTTATCTCAGGCCCGCTCCTCCCCGCTGAGGATTGGCCTATATATAAAGGGAATATATATTTTACCGGGAACAACGATGAAATTACAGTAAAAAATAATAACCTCAAATGGCTATATCAGGCAACACAGACAGTTCTCAACCCGATTGCCTCTGACGGAATGATTTTTTTTATTGATATTGCAAAAAATGTTTACTGTCTCGATGAAGAGACCGGAAAGCTGCGATGGAAAATCGATCTGCACGTTCTCGCCTCCGAGTTCAGAGGATCTACAAAATCTTTCGGAACAACCAAGTATCCCCTTATTAAAGGGGATACGCTTATTATTACAGATAACATCGCTATTTATGCGATGAACAAGTACACCGGAAATGTCCTCTGGGCCAGAACCGGAATGCGAAGTGACGATCTGAACCTGAAAGCGCCTGAAAATAAAAGCACAAAGCTTAAAGACAGAACTGATCCCGTCAAAGGATCGGGAAACTGGAATCCGGAGAAGTCAACCTACGCCATGGTGGACAGTATCTACTCCGACCCTGTCATTGTTGGAGATGTTATCTATTACGGAACCCGCAATGAGTTTATCTCACGGGATATCACTAACGGTCATATGCTATGGAATAACGATGAAATAAAAAGCTGGAGTAAATTCCCGTCTTTCTACGACGAATACATATTCACACAATCGATGGATTACAAAACTAATATTTTTACCCTCTTTTGTCTTAATGCAAAAACCGGCGCAAAGGTATGGGTAAGAGATATTAAAAGTCCTCACAAAATATATCCTCCGGTTGTTTACAAACAGAGGGTTTATTTTGTTTCAGGGATGGATGTATACTGTATAGATTTAAAAACCGGAGAGATCATCTGGACCAAAAAGTACAACAGCCTTATCACTTCGAATCCCGGATTCACAGAGAGGGCAATTCTCTTCACCATGGACAATGGAAGCATTGTAATGATCAATCCCGACAACGGTGATATTATGAATAGACTTGATTTCGGAGAGCAGAAGGCGCCCTACTTCGTTATTATTCGCGATCAGATATATGTCGGCACAACATTTCAGAAGAATATAGGAGGAAGAGATGTACCGTGGTCACTCCTTGAATCTTTCAATATCACGGATAAGAGCAAAGCATGGGAGTATAGTCCTCAATTTCCCGGAGCTTCATTTCAGCCCGTTGCGTCAAAAGGGATAATGTTTCTCCCTGCGGGGAATTATCTCTATGCAATTGGAACAGATTACTATCCTAAGATAGTTGACGGCGGCAGCGGATATTATGATCCGTACAACCGTGTCCCGGAGAACGAAGAGATCAAAAAGGATGATGTAGATAAATTAAAAAAAATAAACGATGAATCAAGTACAAAAAAAGATAAACCTGAATCTATCCCGATGAAAAAGTTAAATATAACCATCAACAGCAATGACGGGAAACCGATTCCTGCAACAGTTGATATAAAGAAGTGGGACAAAGGGAAACTGATATATTCAAATAAAATACCGGTCACCAAACCGGATCAGGTAATTGAAGTACCCGATATGGATGATGTGGAGGTAACCGCTGAATCTCCCGGATATCTTCCGGAAAAAGAAATAGTATCACGGGAAGAGAAGGATAAAAAAATAACTCTGACAAAAATTGAGAAGGGACAAAGTATTGTTGTAAATAATATTCACTTCGAAACAGGAAAAGCTTATCTCCGGAAGGAATCTCTCAATATTCTTAATGGAATAATAGATCAGATGAATAAAAATAAAGCAATAAAACTTGAAGTTAGGGGACATACTGATTCCACAGGCGGCACCGCTTACAATAAAAAACTCTCTGAAAGAAGAGCCGATTCTGTAACTGAATATATGATAAAACACGGCATAAGCCCGGAAAGACTCAAGGCAGTGGGAATGGGTGAGGAAAAACCTATAGGTGACAATAAAACTGCCGAAGGCAGAAGAAAAAACAGAAGAACAGAATTCTTTGTATTAGATAAATAAGTTTTAAACTTATTTATCTAAAGCGGATTCCCGAAAAGCTCTTATCGGATCCTGAAAAGATATGTATTATTTCATCAAAGTGTCTGAAAGGGAACACAAACTGAGAACGGATGCCACATTATAAGATGCGCTTGATATTTTAAAATCGTGGTTTTTCTGCTTCTGGAATTTATGCAGTTTAAGAAGTATACTTATACATGTGGAATCCATATAGACCATTTCAGAGAGGTCAATATCGACATCTTTTTCTTTTTCAGTGCAAATTGAATCAACAAGATCAATAAATTTCTTTACCCCTGCAGAATCCGCAGATCCGGAGATAGTAATATTGATTTGCTGATCATTTTCTGTTGTTATAATATTCATTTTGAATTCTCTCATTAATATTTTCCATTTTATACGAACATTTATTCAAGTCAAGGTTAAATATAATTATAGACAAAATTTAATGCTGATTTATTATTCATTTTCACGCAATAATCTAAAAATATCGATGGAGTTTTTTTATTAAATGAACAAAGAAGATAATATTGTTATAAAAAAGAAACATATATTGAACTCTCTCAAGATCCTTCTGGAAAAATATTCATACAGTTATGTTTCGATGCAGGACGTTGCTAATGAAGGAGGAATCTCCAAGGGGGGACTCAGATACTATTTTCCCACAAAGGAATCTCTGTTTGTAGGCCTGCTGGAGGATTTCTTTCAGGAAATTGAAGATGATCATATCAGGATGTTAGATATGCAGGATGGAAGCGGCGATAAGGCTGTTCTCTCTACGCTTTTTAATATTGAAAACTTTGTTCTTAATCAGAAAAATATTAAAATTTTCATCAACTTGATTCTGTATGGTCTTGAAAATCCTAAAATGATGGAACCGGTCAGCAGCTTTTTCAGAAAACATCTTCAGATGTATAAAAAACTGATAAATCAGGCAAAAACCGACCTCCCTACAATTGATAAAAAAGAGTTCGACATGGATTTTCTTGCCAGAATTACGCAGATAATTTTTCTAAGTGCAGGGCTTCTTGAAACCATTGACCCCATCGGCATGGATCCGGCCCGCCTTGCAAGATATGTGCTTTCACTATTCTCCGAATAACCGGATTAATTCTTTAATTTAAATTCAACAGTATAGCTCTTCAAGATTAAATAAACAAAAATTACTCATAAAAAAAGCCGCCCATTTAGGGGCGGCTTTGCTTTTACAATATTTAAAGTATCATTGTCATGGTTTAAAATTATTAAACCAGTCATAATCAGAAGCTCCATCCGTGTTGCACCAGTTGACAAAAGTAGGATATGCTATCGCGATACATCTGCCTTCTGCAGGCCACTGCCAGTTTTCAGGAATAATCAGCGCCCATACAAAACCGTTGATTGCAACACATGAAGTAGCGCTTGTCTTAATATATCCATTACCTTTTCTCACACCGGTGTATGTTGTGTTTACAGATGCAAGATGCACTTCGTTTGGTCCATTGATTCCGGTAGTACCGCCGCCATTAGGTACCATAAACGGATCAAAAGGCATCGCTCCAATTGTATTACGGGCAATCCCATCCGCAAAGGGAATCTCAAGTGTAGTTTCAGCAGCAAGCACCAGAGGATTCTTTGTCACCTGTGATTTAAGTATCATTATGTACTTGATTCCGTTTACATAAATTCCAAATGAATTATTGTTACCGGAAAATGCTGCAAGTGTCTTAGCTTTCAATGTGATCTTTGTGATTCTATTCTGAGAGTCGATCTTCTCTTCAATAGAAAGACGTACAACTAAATCGTTAAAATCCGCATCATTACCGCTTGGCATACCATTTACTAATGAATTGAATGTAACTTTATCGAATGTATACTGATCTTCAAATCCAAATGTGTAAGCGCCAACAATCTTTTTTGCACCTGTTGCATCACCAGGATATTCATCATCCACATCAGCAACTCCATCTCCATCGGAATCTACAGGAGTCGTTACAACTTCTTCCGGAGTCATTGCTATTTTCTTACCAATTTCTATGAGTTTTCCGATACCAGTTATTGGTGATTCAATTCGGATGTAACCTGAATGTGTTACAGCTATATTTGTAGTCTGGCTTGCTGAAGCAACCGTTGCAGTAAATACTGATATACCGGAATCATCAGTAAAACCGACCCAGCTGTTTGCTGCTGTTGCACTTGCAAGATTTATTGAAGCCTGTTTAAGAGGTAATCCGCTTATTTTATCCACTACATTAAGGAAAACTTTTATGTTTGTAACAGTAGAGAAATCAAAATCCGGAGAGGCATTTGTGATTTCCGCTGTATATGAATAGATACTGCCATTTATTACAACTAGAGTATAGGTTATTCCGTTACCTTTAGCATCTGTATAAATGAAGGTAATAGTTACCGGACCTGTGATAATTCCAGTGGTTACAATATTACCTTTATATGGATCGATGCTTAGATTAACAGCATTCCCGTCGGAATCAACTGCTGTTAACGAACCTATTTGAGAAGAGATCGACCATACATTGTTTATTTTTTCTGCTATCTTCAGAACATCCCTATCGTTGTAGGTTATAAATCCCTGCGCGGTCTGAAGTAAAATATTTCCAGGAAGAATAGTTTCTATATTACCATTTTCGTCACTCTTGATAATATAGATGCTTCCATTGATACGAACTTTTATTTCATATGGACCTGCAGGTACAATTGTTCCATCCCCGTTCAGCAGGAGATAACCTGTTACGGGATCTATTGTTATTTTCAGAGAATTGACTGGAATTGAGCCATCCGCCGCCATACCTGAAATTATCTCGACTCCATTTTTAAGTGTCCAAAGTCCGGAAGGTTTCTCTGTCAGGTCGAGAACAAAACCATTTGAAGAAATCGAACCGCTTTGAACTCTCAGCATAACTCCTACATTTATAACTGTAACAGTTACTGTGCCGTTGGCATTAACAATAACTGTAGTTGTAGTGGTTTCTCCGTTGGGTTTAATCACTTTTTCTTCATAAACTTTTATATTACCATTCTCATCAAAGAGGATTATTGTAGATATTGAAGTGCCGTCATTCTTAAGTTCCACTTTGATGTATGATGTTATTTTTCCATCGGCATTTATCAGAATTGTATATGTTGCTGTACTTGAAGAAGTGGTTTCATTTATAACAACTTTTGTTTCTGCAAAAATCAGTCCCGGAGTTACAATAGAACCGGTTAAAGGATCTATTTTTACTACGATTCCCTGTGAATAGTTTTCACCGGTAAATGCATTGATTCCTGTTATACTGGATAACTGACTCCAGATACCTGAAGCTGTACTCGCTGAAACAGGAATTAAAGCCGAAATATTTACACCGGATATTGTCGTTGGCGGAACTATAACAGCAGTTCCATTCTGAACCGGTATAAGGACATGACTCATTCCATCTACAGGAATACTTGTTATTTTCCCTGTGGAGTCTGTATATATTGTAACTATCTTTCCGTCTGTTTTTACTATTGTAATTATATACGCAGATGATCCATTCCCGGATGTGATTAAATCACCTGTTACTGAATCGATTACTGCAGTTATAGTATTTCCGCTGCTGTCTTTCACTGTGAATGATCTTATTGATGAATCAAGTGAATAACCTGTGTTTGATCCGCTGATTGAAGACAAAGTGAGAAAATCATCAACAGTACCGTTTCCATCTATATCTGTTTTTACTTTACCTGCATCAATGTCTAAAACCATATGTGAGCCTGAAGGATAACTTATTGATGTAGTGACAACAGCCGTTCCAGTTGCATCTACTGCTATTATTAGAACATATTCTCTTCCATCGGCAGTGATAACTACAGTGTATGTTCCTGAAGCAGAACCATCTGCAGGAGTAATAGAAATATTACCAGAAGTATCAATTGAAGGAACAATTACTGTACCATGTTCATCTGTAACAATAACTGCACCGGGAATATTATATGAGGCCGGAATTACACTCTCTCCATTTACAGGAAGTGAGCCGTTATCCGTGTTTATAACGATGACAGTATCTGTACTGCCTGAAGCATTTCCGCCGTTACTTCCCCCTTCTACACCAGTACCAGTTCCGGTACCAACAGAAACAACTTCTACATCAGGAGCTTTTCCTGCGCTGGCGCCGCTGTTTTTACTACCGCATGAAACAAAAATCATAGCTGCTGCAAAAACAGAAAGAGCTATTAAAATTGATGTTTTCCTTAACATGTTTTACCTCATATAATAAATTGCTGATTATGGGCAAAATATTCCTATGAATAAAAAAGTCAACAATAAAAAGCCCAGTTAGGCTTTTTATTGTCATTCTATTATCTAATTTCATATTTTAATAAACATAATTAAAGCTTATGTGCTCTAGTAAATATCTTCGATGCAGGAAAGGGGCTCTGACCCTCAAAGATGAAGGAATACAAATTTCCAGAGATTAAAGAATTTATTGCTGATTTGAAGTTGCGATTAAACTTCAAAAGTTTAAAATAATAATTGCATCGATATAAAATACAAATCATAATATTTACTAAATCAGTTCAGTTTAGTTAAACAGACTGATTGATAAATTAGAGTTGCCCTTTTCACAAAATTGGATTATCTAATTGAATATAATAAAACCTATTCAAAAAAATCATAAGGAAATTGTTATGAAATCTTTTAAAACTATACTCATTTTATTCTTTACTTCAATATTTATACTGCAGTACCCCAATCTCTTTTCAGGTAAAATTGAAAAGGATGAAACAATGCTGCTCCCTACTACCTACGGCTGGACAACCAATGGGGAGATAAATATTTTAGTTCATGCATGGGTTTTTGAACTTGAAGATGATTCTATTTTAAGAAAGGGTTTTATTGAATTATTAGAAGAACATTTTGAAAATGCAACGGCTGCAGAAAAAAAGAATTTTGAAAATCGCCTCAAATTCTTCCTTGTAGATAATCATAGAGGAAAAGATATAACTATTAACATTTCAGGAAATGAATATCCTCTTACTGCAACTTCACCCAATGGTCACAGCCTTACAACGGTAAAAATTAAAGATCAGTCAAAATTCGATACTGCAAAAATACGAAAAAGTTTTACAACTCTTCCGGGTGATGCCGGGACTGAAACATTTACTGGTACTTTTCAGATAATAGGTGAAAAAGGATACAGCATCATTTCAGATATCGACGATACAATAAAGGAAAGTAATGTTCTTGATAAAAAAGAACTGGTGAAAAATACATTCTTTAGAAAATTTTCACCGGTAAAGGGAATGCCTCAATTGTATCAAAAGTTTGAATCAAAAGGAATCGCTTTTCACTATGTCTCAGGTTCTCCATGGCAGCTTTACCCCGCTATCAATAGTTTTCTTCATGATGAACAGTTTCCGGAAGGAGCTGTTGAACTGAAACTCTTCAGAGTAAAGGATAGAAGTATTATTAAATTCATTTCAGCCGATCAGTTAACATACAAATTAAATGCCATCAAAACAATAATAGACCGTTTTCCTCAACGAAAATTTATACTCATTGGTGATTCAGGGGAAAAAGATCCCGAGGTATACACAGAAATTGCGGATCAATATAAAGACAGAGTTAAATATATTTTTATCCGGGATGCTGGTTTGATAGAAGAGAATTCTCCCCGAAGAAAATCAATAATAGCAAAGGCCGGAAAGACGAAAATAGTAATTTTCAGGAAAGCGGAAGAACTGGAAATATTTCTCTCCGAATTATAATTCATAAACAGAATTTTCGCAGTCTCTTTAATTACTTATTACGAGTGCTAAAAGAGACTGCCGCTGCAAGGAAAACCTAAACCTATTCAAATTTTTTAAGAAGTTTTTCTACTTTTACAAGTTTCTCTTTTAAAAATGTTTTAAAATCATTTGTTCTGCAATGGTGAATTTCAACAGGAATTTCAGCCTGCTCTTTCTTCAGCATCTCAACAATAATTGAAATTTCCTCATCATTAAATTCTATTTTCATATTCTCCTCCAATGATTTCTGTTTCTAGACTATATAAATTATATTAAGATCTTTGGACTAAGTCAAAAAAATATTGCATTGTGAAATATTTTAACATATATATAAAAAAATCTTCATTAAAATAGTTATTGATTATTGCCATATATTAATTATTATTTAGTTTAATAATAAAATTACCAATTCATGGAGAGATTCAATTGGATCAATTCTTATACTTAAGTCTTGACTGCACACTTGCACTTATAGCGCTTATTAACCCTATAAGTAAAATCTTTCTTATAACCACTTTGAAAGACAATACAGATGCAGCCGGCCTGAAACATATCATGATTAGATCCTCAATAATTGCACTGGTTATTCTACTCATGTTCACCTTTATCGGAAATTTTCTTCTGATTAAATTTTTTCATATCCAGATATACTCTTTTAAAATAGCCGGAGGTATTGTTCTTGTTTTCAGAGGATTTGAAGCTCTTAACAAAGGTCAGTTTTTTGAATTAAAACATAAACAGAAACTGGAGGATCTTTCTATAGTACCTCTTGCCTCACCGATGATTGCAGGCCCTGCCACAATTACAGCGGCTGTTTCTTTTCCTGCAAAATACGGTCTGTCCATAACTGCAGTTTCAATATTAGCCGCTATTATTGTAAATTTACTGATAATGCTTATTTCACCCCGGATAACCGGTACGCTTGTAAAACATAATATCATGGGTGCCCTGATCCGGATAACCGGACTTATTGTTGCAACAATCGGAGTACAGATGATACTTGATGGATTCGCAGAGTATCTTCAACTGGTAATAAAAATTTAATGAATCCATGCGCAATAGTTGACCCCAGATTATCTGATCAAATCATGAAGAGTCTGCAAAACTCCGGCTTTAAAACTATTGCAGTACCTTTGATAGAAAAGGTTGATCAGCCTCTCGCGGGTCATCCGGATATTCAGATGTTTATCCACGATACAAATATTTTTGTGCACCCTGATATAGATAAATCATTCTTAAAAAAAATTGAAGATTATGTTAATATAATGATATGTTCTTCAAAACTTGATAAAAAGTACCCGGGAGATATATCTTACAATATTGCATGCACGGGAAAAATTGCCATTCATAAAAAAGCATTCACAGACAAGGAGATAATGGATTATCTTCTACGGAATCAAATAGAAATTATTGATACAAGACAGGGCTACAGCAAGTGTTCAACACTGATTGTTGATGATAGCAGCATCATCACAGCTGATAATGCAATACATCTTTCTGCGGAGAGTGCCGGACTCGATTCACTGCTGATTTCAGAAGGATATATTGACCTGCCGGGATATAATTACGGATTCATCGGCGGAGCATCGGGGAGATTTATTGACACTATATATCTCACAGGCTCGATTGATCATCACCCGGATAAAGAAAGAATAGTAAACTTTGTCGAATCGAAAAAAATGCATCTAAAGATTCTCTCTGAAGAAAAAATCTTTGATGCAGGTTCAATTTTTTTTATCGGCTGAACGACAGGGGTCAGAGCATTATGATTTTTAGAGGGCCCTGGGCCCCTTGAAAAGATCAGCGGGTCAGAGCCTCCTGTGCATTCTTCATCTCCTGGACGATATCACGGTTTTTGCATCCGAAACTTTCTATTGAAAGAAGACCAAGACCATATTCTCTGCCGCGCCCTATCCCCGTATTAATAGCTTTGCGGAACTTCTTCTCATCGTTAATTTTTAATGAACCTTCAAATATAACCGAAACCAATTTTATTTTCTTTTCAGCACAAGTTACATGTCCATCATCGGCAACTTGTGAGTCTAAAACTTCAAATCCATTAATCACACCCTCTGTTTCAAACCACTTTTTCCAGCTTTCAACAGTTTCTAGATTCGAATGCTTAAAAAATATTTTCACAGATGGATTTGCCCTGAGATAATATTTATAAACCATACCATCTCTGACCGGTATATCGTATTCAAGAGAATCTATTTTTACAATATATCCTGCAGCGACTGCGCCATTAGAAACTTCAGGTTTTTTTTCAGAGATCAGTACTACCGGTTGAATATATCCGGTTTCATTCAAGGGAACATTATCTATCCGGTACAGAGGCTCTGACCCTCCTGAAATCTTTTTCAGTGAGTCGTAGAAATGGTTCAGGCTGCTGAGATCGTGCAGTACTGAGGGTATTTTTACATCAACATAAATTTTTGAAATATACATGGGTTTCACCTTTATATGTTTGTTATATGATTCTTAAACTATTATTATGAAAAATTTCTATATATGGCAGATTGATACAAGGAAAAATTTCAAGATTTAATAAAAAGGTGAATTTATTGCTTATTCTCCCCATATAAATAAATATTAAAAATGAAAATCAGTAAACTAATGATATAGAAGCAAATCCCATAGCTTATAAAACAACAGCAATTCTCTTTAAATACGCCTCTTCATATAATATAAACTTTTTGACACATTCCTCAAATGTATTGCCAAGATTTAAAAAATACTGATGAAGTGTTATCTTAACCTTAGTCTCAAAGTTTTTCACAAGATAACAGTTTATAAAGCCTATATAATTATTTCTTGGATCTCTTGTCAGACCTTTTCTAACAGGATTATATCCTATATACCATAAGAGCCATAACAAGTACTGTTCCGGATCATCAGATTTCTCAATAATTGTTGATCCAAAACGTTCGTTCCAAAACGCACCTGTTTCCCCCACTGACTTGTTATACTTCTCTGCAATCCTTGCTTTTATATATTGCATTATCAATGATACTGTTTCCCCATTTTCAACTGTCTTTATTATAAGATGGATATGGTTAACTACAGGCTCTGCAGCGATAAGTTCAAATTCGTACTTTTCCTGACACATAGCAATTGATTCTATAAGAAATTTTTTTGCATAACTGCTATGAAAGAGATTTCTTTTACCATGGCATCTTGTAAAGCAGTGATACGTTACTCCTTGAAGGATTGTCCTCAGTGGTTTTGGCATTTTTTCTCCAGTTTATGCATTTATTACTAATACGTCTGGAGAACTGCAATGGTGAAAAAAAATTTTGGTTCAGAGCATTTTTTTTCAGACGGAGGCTCTGACCCCAATTACTACTTATCAGCACGAATCATATTTTTCTTATACATCTCAGCCATTTTAATTCTTTCTATCGTTGCAGGATGCGAATCTCTGAAAAATGCAGGAAAAGGATGCTTATTCAGTCTGGAGCTGTTACTTCTCGCAAGTTTTATCTCTGATGAAATAAATGAATCGGGATCATTTGTAATTTGTAATGAGTAGTAATCCGCATTTGCTTCCATTTTACGTGATACAATATTTTCTACCGGACCGGTTATACCTGAAAAAATTGTAAAGAGTATTAAATAGACAGGAATCATTGACGGTGAATGCATCTCCCCGATTGAGTAATCCGATTCAGTCTGCATTCTTTTTACACAATAATAAATGAGGAGAAATCCTGCTAAAGATAACAAAAATCCCGATACTATCCCCTTTATATTATGATTATAAACCCAGTGACCAATCTCATGCGTAAGTATTGAAATCACCTCTGATTCACTATTATTCTGAATGAGTGTGTCATAGAGATATATTTTTTTATGGCTTCCGAATCCTACAAAAAAAGCATTCGTATGTTTTGAATAATCGCTCTCTTTAATTACAAATATTTTATCAACATTGACTCCCGACTTTTTGGCCACCTCAACAATTCTTTTTTCAAGAGAATGATTATCAACAGGTTTTATTTCATAAAATAAAGGAAGTATTGCAAGAGGATAGAGAATAGTCATCGCTAAACCAATAATCAGACCACCAACAGGTACAATAAATACAGAATAAAATTTAAACTTTTTTATTGCCAGTAATGCTGCCGAACCCGTGAGAGTAAACATAATCAGACCGAGAAAAAAACTCTTCGCCTGGGTCCAAAACCAGAAACCGGTAGTCATATTCGAGAATCCGAAACGATGCTCCTTTATAAACGAAAGATAAAAATTGAATGGGAGCGCGATCAAATTCCAGATAAAAGAAAATATTGCTATATAAATTACAGCTGTAAGGAAAAATCTGTTCTTCCCGAGTCCTGCACAGAAAGTTTCAAGTTTTTTTGACAATAAGGTGAACGACATTACCAGCAGGAAAATAGTAACAACAACACTTTTCAGAAGAGAGATCCAGAAACCTCCCCTGGAATAGATCTCACCCTTTACAATATCCGCCTGTGTAAAATACTTTAAAATTTCGCTATGGAGTTCCGGTGAAGCGCTACCCCGGTATGCAAGATATGAAAGGAAGAGTTTAAAAATGAATAGAATTGAAAAGATGATAATAATGTTTTTTTTCATATTTTTTATCTTATACCGGCCGTGTCTGTTATAAAAACCGGACTGCAGGAACAAAGAATCTCTCGCTTTATAAATTATTTTTAAAACCGAAAAAAACAGCCATTTGAGCTATATATAACAACCATTTAATTCTCAATAATGTCAAGAAGAATGGCAAATATTAAAAAGGGGGTCAGAGCATGCTAATTATATATGGGTCAGAGCCTCTTGAAAATGTACCAAAACAAACTCACCATCCTGAAAAATAGAAATTTTCAGCTTGATTTTATACCACCAGATTTCAGAAACTATTATCATATATATAAGGGATACATTCTGAGTCGATAAGGCTCTGACCCTTTATCTTTAAGAGAGAAGATTATGAACTGCAACCATTGCGGAGCCTGCTGCATCGCTCTATCTATATCCACAAAAATTCCTGAAACGGGGAAAAATAAACCTGCCGGAATCAGATGTGTTCATCTCTCACATGAAATGAAGTGTTTAATTTATACAAAAAGACCCGCTGTCTGCAGTAATTTCACTCCAACTGAGGCTCTCTGCGGCAAAAACTTCTCCGAGGCATACGCTAACCTCGAAAAACTTGAGATTCTCACTTCAAACTGAAAATTGACCGTATTTGAAAAAAATTTCTTGATTTAATCAGTATGTCTGACGTTTTAACAGTTGAAATAAGGGGCAGAGCCTCTATTTTAAATTCTAGGGGTCAGAGCCCGATTTATATGCACCGGCTCATGTAAATAACGATAAAAGGATATAAAGATGATTGATAGATATTCACGAAAAGAAATGTCGAACATATGGGAACTTAAAAATAAATTCAATATCTGGCTGGAAATTGAAATTGCAGTTTGTGAGGTCTACGCAGAGAGAGGGATGATCCCTAAAGCCGATCTTGCTGTGATTAAAGAGAAAGCCGCATTTAACGTTGACCGCGTTCTTGAAATTGAGAACGAGGTTCATCACGATGTTATAGCATTTCTCACCGCTGTTGCTGAGAATGTGGGACCGGAGAGCAGACATATACATTTTGGTCTTACATCAAGTGATGTGGTCGACACTGCTTTTTCGATTCAGCTGATTCAGGCGGGAAAAATTCTACTCGACGGTCTTGAGAGAATGATTGAAACACTTAAAGAAAACTCTCTTAAATATAAAGATACCAGATGCATGGGTCGCTCCCATGGAGTACATGCCGAGCCTACTACTTTTGGTGTAAAAATGGCTCTCTACTACGAATCATTTAAAAGAAGCAGAGAGAGAATTACACGTGCCATTGAGGGTATCTCATTTGGCAAGTTATCCGGAGCGGTGGGAACATTCAGTAATGTCTCCCCGGAGATTGAAGCGGAGGTATGCAGCAGACTTGGTCTTCTTCCTGATCCTGTTTCGACACAGGTTATCCAGAGAGACAGACACGCGGAGTATATGTCTGCTCTTGCAATAATGGCCGGCACTATGGATCAGCTTGCAACAGAAATACGCCATCTCCAGAGGACAGAGGTTCGCGAGATTGAAGAACCGTTCCAGAAGGGACAGAAAGGATCTTCTGCAATGCCTCACAAAAGAAATCCGATACTTTCAGAGCGCGTAACCGGACTTTCCCGTGTCATAAAATCAAATATCAACGTGGCGCTGGATAACATCACGCTCTGGCACGAGAGAGATATTTCTCACTCATCTGCGGAGAGAGTTATATTCCCAGATTCAACTATTGCTCTTGATTATCTTGTTCACCGTATGATATTTATATTACAGAATCTCCATGTCTACCCGGAGAACATGCTTGAAAATATCGAAAAAACCGGCGGTCTATTTTACTCTCAGTCTCTATTGCTTCTTTTAATAGAGAAAGGTTTTACCCGCGAGGAGTCATACAAAACTGTTCAGGACATGGCGATGAGAGTATGGAAACGCGAGGGTAATCTGAAAGAGCTGACATTAAAATCCCCCGAGGTAAGCAGCAGAATAAGTGCCGGGGAGATTGATACTCTTTTCGATATAAACAGATACTATAAGAATATTGATGCCATTTACAAGAAGGCCGGAATTCTATAGATGAACAAAACTTTCCGTATAGAGACATTCGGATGCCAGATGAATGTCGGAGACTCGGAGCTGATACGTCTGTCGATGAAAAAAAACGGATTTATCGAGGCGGAGAATCCCGACGAAGCTGATATATCTATTTACAACACATGCTCGGTGAGAGATAATGCTGAGAAACGTGCACTGGCAAGAATCTCAACCGCAAAGGGTATTGGCGCTGTAAAAAAACGCATTGTAGTCGTAGCGGGATGCATGGCTCAGAGACTTGGAGATGAACTTGTAAAGAAGAAGATCGCAAGTATTGTAATCGGCCCGTATCAGTCTCCCCGTCTTGGCGAGATACTTCTTGAATTTTTACAGAATAGAAAAAACAGGCTGTACGTCTCACAGGATGGAGAAAACTTTGCCGAGCGACTCACTCCTGAACTTATGCTAAGCCGCGATAACGAACCCTGGCACAAATGGGTAACCATTACTCACGGCTGCGAAAATTTCTGCTCGTACTGTATAGTACCATATGTCAGGGGGAAACTGATATCTTTTCCCTCGGTCAGAATACTTAAATTCATAAAAGAACTGGCCGATTCCGGTGTAATAGAAATTACTCTGCTGGGGCAGAACGTCAACCAGTATGGACAGGACTCCGGCGATATCCCGTTCCATAAACTGCTTGAGCAGACTTCCGCAATAAGCGGACTGTTAAAAGTCAATTTTATGACATCTAATCCCATGGACTTTAGCGAAGATATTATCCATGTAATAAACAACAGTTCGAATATATCACGAGGTATTCACCTTCCACTGCAGAGCGGTTCAGACCGTATTCTTAAAGCGATGAACCGTAAGTATACCTCCGCACACTATTATTCAATAATTGAAAAGATCAATAGTATACTTCCGGACTACGCAGTATCAACCGACCTCATTACAGGTTTCCCCGGCGAGACAACTGAGGAGTTCAACGAAACTTTAAAGATTGTGAAAGAGATAAAATTCGATGAAGCATTTATGTATTCATACTCCCCAAGAATCGGCACTCCATCATATTCAATAAAAGAGACAATAACTGAAAAAGAAAAATCAGCCAGACTTCATGAATTAATTTCACTTCAGAGAGAAATTTCTCTTGAAAAACTTATGAAGAGAGTAAACAATAAAGAGAAAGTCATTGCTGAAAAGGTAAGTAAAAAATCGGGCTCTGAAGTTGCAGGTAAATCTTTTTTAAACCATCCCGTTGTATTCAGCGGAGATATTAACGATATCGGCAGGGAAACATTTGTTGAAATCAGTGAAGTCAGAGGCTCTACCCTCTTTGGCAGAAAAATTAATTAAACTTCAGGGACTTTTCATAATAATAGTCCTATTAAGCAATCCGGTCTACTCTGCAGCAGATCCGGCAGAAGCAGCATTCCGTGCTTTAAAAAAATCATCCATCGTTAAAGATCAGGATAGTTTTGAAAAGGAAAGTTCGCTTTTTCTGAAACAGTTTCCCTCCAGTGCCCGCGTCCCCGAAGTAAGGCTTTTACTTGCTGATAAAGAGAGTGACACTGAACTGGCTGTTGAAAAATACAGACTGGTAATTAAAAACTACAGCAAATTTTCCGGAAGAGAATATGCACTCTACAAAATATGTCAGATATTTGACCTTAAATCAAAGTGGAAGGAACTTAAAACTGAATCTGCAAACGGTATAAAACTTTTCCCGGCCGGGAGTTATCTGGATGATTTCAGATTTATGCATATAACATCTTCGATTATGCTTGAGGATTATGACACTGCGCGCGATGAGTGCATAAAGATAACCGAACATACTCATGACTTCGAGACTCTCTCCAGAGCAATATTTCTTCTAGCTGAATCAGAAAGAAAAATCAGCGGAAATTCAAAGCCATACATATACAACCTCAAAGAGCTTGCTGCGGGATTCCGCAAATCTGAACTCTACCCTTCGGTTATCTTCCGTCTTGCAGTTTTCTATGATGAAAAAAAAGACTACGACAAGGCATACTCCGCCTATAGTGATATTTCAGAACTCTTTCCCGATTCACCGGAAGCCGACATGTCGATACAACGAATTGATAAGCTTAAAAAAATGAATCCGAAAAAAATAAATTATATGCCGGATAATCTCACTGTTAAAAATACCGATGAACTCGATATTTCACCGGAAATCGAAGTTAACAAAGAGAAAGATGAAAATTTCTACTCGGTGGCAATCGGACCATTTAATAAACTTAACGATACCGCCGGGGTGATCAAACTCGTAAAGCATTACGATGACATACGCAAGGTCAAAACCGCTTACGGATACATGCTCTATCTCGGCAGATACACCGATACCGATAGCGCACTTGACACAAGAATACGCCTTGCAGAAGAATACGGAATTAATGGAAACATCGTGCGATTCTCGGTGCACGAAAAAAAAAGTTATATTTACGAGGACCGGTAGATGGACGAAAAACTTACTCCGATGATGAAGCAGTACAGCGATATTAAAAGACGGTACCACGAGGAGATTCTCTTCTTTCGAATGGGTGATTTTTACGAAATGTTTTTCGATGATGCCAAGATTGCCTCAAGAATACTCGACATTGCTCTCACTGCACGACAGAATGATGTACCGATGTGCGGCATTCCATATCATGCCTCTGAAAGTTACATCGCCCGGCTCATCAAGGCTGGTAAACGCGTTGCAATCTGCGAGCAGCTGGAAAGTGTTCCGTCGGCCGGCAGCAGCATTGTCAAAAGAGATGTTGTAAGAGTAGTCACACCGGGTACAGTTATAGAATCCAATCTTCTGGGAAGCGACGACAACAATTTTTTATGCTCAATATACATAACAAAAAAAGAGATGGGGATGGCATTTGTCGATGTATCCACGGGTGATTTCTTTTATCTCACTTCAGATAAAAACATGGAGCTCTTCCGTGGAGAGATAGCAAAGTTCAGCCCCAGAGAGGCCATCATCTACGCCCAGTCAAATGAAACAGACTCAATTTTCGCGGAGTTTGTGAAAAGCAGAAATATTCCAGTATACACACTGAATGAATGGAACTATGAAAAAGATTTTATGACAGATGTAATCTGCCAGACACTTCTGACTCATAATCTCGGCGGACTTGGAATTGAAACAGATATTGAAATAATCACAACTGGTTCCATCCTTCAATATCTTCGGGATACTCACAAAACTGTATTCGGGCATCTGAAAAATCCATTGAAACTCGCTTCGCGTGACACCATGATGCTCGATGAAGCTACGGTATCTAACCTCGAGATAGTTGAAAATCAGCAGGATGGATCTAGAAACAGAACTCTTTTCTCTGTGCTGAACAACACAAAGACACCCATGGGAAGAAGAACCCTGGAGAGAAATTTATTACAACCTCTGGTTAAAAAAAATATAATCGAGGATAGACTCAACCTGGTGGATTTTTTCTACCAGCGAACAGATCTTATGGAGGAGATTACCTCACTCCTCAAAGAAATTCTCGATATGGAACGTATTCTCTCACGATTTACAATCGGTAAAATACAGCCGAGAAACTTTATCGCACTGAAACAATCCATTACTGCATCGATGAAGATAAAGAAAATAATTCATGACTGCACAATAGACAATACTATGCTCACTCCGATCTATGACGGATTCTCCGATGTTTCACCTCTTGCTGATTTAATAGATACAATGATAGATAACGATCCTGCACTCTCCCCGGAACATGGGAGAGTTATTAAACATGGATATATACCGGAACTTGATAATCTTTATGAGCTGAAATCTGATGCGAAGAAGTGGATACTGCAGTTTCAGGAGGATGAAAAAACCAGACTTGGAATAAACACCCTTCGTGTTAAATATAACAAAATTCTCGGATACTATATTGAAATAAGTAAAGGTCAGGCGGATAAAGCCCCTGCGGAATATTTCCGGAAGCAGACACTGGTTGGTGCAGAAAGATATACCACAGAGGGACTGCAGAAATTTGAAACAGATATACTGGGCGCATCAGATAAAATTATCGATATCGAGAGACGTGAGATAGAGAAACTCCGCCTTGAAGTAATTGAAAAAAGCCGTGAGATCCAGGGAACAGCATCTTCAGTGGGATATCTCGACTTCATCTGTTCTCTATCTATCTCGGCAATACTGAACAGATTTGTAAAACCATCGATAAATGATAACAACTATATTTCGATAAAGAATGGAAGACATCCAGTTGTGGAAAAGTATTACACAAAAGAGGTCTTTATACCAAACGATATACTCCTTGATGATGATAAGAATATTATCAATATTATCACAGGTCCCAACATGTCGGGAAAATCGACATATATACGCATGTGTGCAATTCTTCAGCTCATGGCGCAGACCGGTTCTTTTCTGCCTGTGGAGAGTGCTGATCTTTCAATTGCCGACAGGATATTCACAAGAATCGGAGCTTCAGATAATATTTCAAGAGGAGAATCTACATTTCTTGTTGAGATGAATGAAACAGCAAATATTCTGAATAACGCAACGGAAAGAAGCCTTATAATTATGGATGAGGTGGGGAGAGGAACTAGTACCTATGACGGACTCTCAATTGCATGGGGAGTTGTGGAGCATATTCTCCGATACTTAAAGGCGAAAACACTTTTTGCAACGCACTATCACGAACTTACTCAGCTTGGGAACAAAGACGGTATTGTAAACTACAACGTTCTGGTAAAAGAGACAATGAACAGCGTTGAGTTTTTGCACAAAGTGGTAACCGGCAGCGCTGATAAATCCTATGGAATACATGTTGCAAAACTCGCAGGCATTCCTAAAAATATCATCTCCCGCGCTACAAAAATACTGGAAAAGCTTGAAAGCAAAGTGAATGATAAAAGCAGACTCAGTGAAGATGAGATATCTTCAGAACAACTGGAGATCTTCAACGCATCTAATCATATTATACTGCAAATCCTGGAAAAAATTGATATCGATAACATCACTCCAGTCGATGCCATTAATGAGCTCCATAAATTAAAAAAATTGATAGACTGATAGAGTATCTTCAATATATAATTATAAAGGCTTCGGGAGCATCTAAATTCTTATTTTTAATCTTCCCGAAAACTTAGTTTTACTAATTCGTCATTCGTTGCACTACGGCAAGGGGTACCTTTGCTAATTAAGACTCAATATCTGAAATTACAGGATTTAAGTGGCGGTAGCCCCTTAAAAGCCCCCCGCAGGGGCTCCCTGCGGTTAAAAAACGAAGTTTTTATAACCGCAAACTAAAAATAAAAATTCATGAAACTTTATCGAAAATTAACCGAAATTAGATAGTAACGAAGTATTGTATTATATTTCTTTTGTATTATATATCCGTTAACGAGGAATAATGTCAGCTACCCAGTTTAAAGTTGAAAACTACATTGCAGGCTCCTTTATCATGGTAGAGGGGAAGAAAAATGAGACCAACTTTTATATTATAAGAAGCGGTAAAGTTAAGGTTGCAAAGGAAAATCCTGTCCTTTCTGAAGAGCCGTATACAATAATAGGACCAGGCGATTTCTTTGGAGTTGTTTCATGTATGAGCGGGCATCAGCGGCAGGAATCAGCCGTAGCTCTTGAAAATACCTCTCTTATCTGTGTAGAGAAAGATATGTTCGGCCTGCTCATTCAGAAAAACCCTGCAGTTGCAATGAAGATAATCCGGTTTTTCAGCCGTAAACTGAGACAGTTTGACCATGCTATAACAAGCCTTACGTTGAAAACAGCAGGGGAAGAGGATCCTGAACATCTCTTTAATATTGGTGAATACTATTTAAAAAAGAGAGCCATCAATCATGCTGTCTATTCATATCAGAAATATATCCAGTTTTGCCCCGGCGGTTCATATAGAGACAAATCTCTCGAAAGACTGAAAACTCTTAAAGCTCCATTTAAAGCTCCTGAAATGCCGTACATGAAGGGAATGAACAGAAAATATCCGGACAACACTATGCTTTTCTCCGAGGCAGAACCTGGTGATGAACTATTCATCATTCAGGATGGAAAGGTAAAAATTACAAAAATCATGGAAGAGGAGATACTTCTTGCTGTTCTTAAAACAGGGGATATTTTCGGTGAGATGGCTCTCCTTGATAACAAACCGAGAAGCGCTTCGGCAATCTCTTACGGCGATGTTACTGTTCTGGCCATCAATAAATCTAACTTCGAAGGGATGGTTCAGGCTCAGCCTCAGCTGGCAACACGATTGATTCAGCTTCTGGGCGAAAGGATGTGGACTGCCTACAGGCAGCTTGAAAATCTCATGATAAGAAATCCCCTTGGAAGAATTTACGACACCCTGCTTATACAAATTGAGAAACAGAAGATTTCGATTGAACCGAAAAAACCGCATAATTTCGAATTCGGATCAAAAGAGCTTATCAATATGGTTGGACTTTCAACTCATGAAGGTGAAGATCTTATCGTTCAGCTTCTTGAAGATAAAAATATAAACCTCGTCGCCGGAAAAATCATAAGTTCTGATCTATCAGAGCTTGAAAAAACTGTAATGTTTTATAAAAAACAGACAGCCATGGAACGCCAGCGGGAAGCAAACAAAAATAAATAAATAACAAGTAAAACAGATGATAAGAAAAATTACTAAATTTACTAAAATAGCGATTATATCGGTAATATTACTGGTGCTGACTCTTGCAATATCGGTAAGCCTGCTATACTATTTCTATCCTGAAGATTCAGTAATGCAGATTATTAAAAGCCGGGCAGAAATTCTGCTTAACCGCAAAATTGACATTGGTTCTCTTCATTACAGCCCGAAAGGTATTGTTATTTACGATGTCACCATATATGATAAAGATGCGGATAACAAAGACGTTGTACTAGTTAAAGCAGATGAAGTAGTTATAACATTTTCAATTTTTTCTGTTATTAAAAAAGATTTTAAACTCCGTACAATTTATCTTAATGGATTATTCATAAACTGTATTTTTGATAAGGATAAAAAAAGCAATATTGAATACCTGATCAGAGAAGTAAAAGAAAAAACGATGAAGGATGGAGGAGAGAAAAGCATTCAGCTCTCAAAAATTATTCTGAATGAATGCAGATTAAAAATTACAAATCCCCCTGAATTTGTCAAACCCCTTGAAGGTGAATACCTGCTCAACAGTTCAATAAATATTAAAGAGAAAAAAACTTTTATTATTTCAAATACAAGATTAACACTCCCTTTAAAAAGAGGAATGCTTTATCCTGAACTTACTATCGAAACTGCCGGAGAGTTTTCAGTCAGAGGTAAAATAAAACTCGAAAACGCATCACTTTTGTGGGTATATAAATTTCCCAGAAAAGACCCGGGACTCCCCTTTGATGTAATAAACGGACAGATCAATGATTTTGAAATTACTAAAGATCATGTAAAGGGATACGCCAAGGCAACATCAACTTTAAAAACAACAAAAAGTATTCTATCAGCAGAGGGATCTGCCACAGTTGATTTACATCAACTGACTGTTTCACTCAAGGATATTAAAGGTAAACTTAATTCTTCATCAGTTAATGTAGACAACATGCTGATATCAACAAAACAGGGAGGAATAAAACAGTTCAGTTTTTCGAACATAGTATTTCAGCTTGGTGATTTGAGATATCTGCTGCATTCCCTCCCGGCAGGACTTTCCGGAGCTGTTCGGGGTCTATTCTCATTCGACGGAAAAGCTTTTAACGGTAAAGTCGATCTTTCGGGAATAAGTTATTATAATAAAACAGAACTAATCAGAGATTTAAACACAACAATTGAAATAAATAATAATACAATAAGGAAGGAGAATATTCCCGCAACAATTCTGGGAAGCAGCTCTTTATTTTCTATAGCAACAACTGATAATAATTTTAAAAACTTCTATATTTCCATTAACTCTGAAAAATTGAATATTAATAATATTCAATTCAAAAAAGATGCCAATGCTATACAGGAAGAAACTCCTCTTTCTGAGAATGGTACGATAAGCAGCAGTAAATTAAATATTCCGGTAAATATTACCGGTAAAATTAGTATTAAAGAACTTGTTTATGATGATCTGATTTTTAAAAACTGTAAAGCTAATATATCAACGGCGGGCAACTTAATAAAAATCAATAATGCCGACGCTCTGATTTTAAGCGGCGCACTTTTCGCTTTAGGAACACTGGACATTTCAGGATCATCTCCGGTATTACAGACATCCCTTAAATTTAACAATATTAAAATTCATGACATAAAGTTTAAAAACGAAAAGCTTAATAATAGATTATTCGGATTTGCCGATGGAACTGCCAATCTGAATCTGCAGATAAGAGATAATGCCGCTGAGACAATTAAGGGAAACGCAACTTTTACTGTAACAAAAGGTAAAGTTGTTAACACCGGAGTACAGGATGGTCTTATTGTTTTTCTTTCTGAATTGAGATACAAACTGAAGGATCTGGAGTTTAATAAAATCTACGGCAATATTGAAATTGCAGGGAATAATTTCAACATCAACTCTTTTATTTTTAATTCGGAAGATATAAGATTATCAATAAACGGGCGTATCGATAAGGATCTCACCGCAAAAGATATGAATATGAAGCTTGAATTCAATAACCACTTTATTAAGGATGTTCCACGACCTGCTGTTGCAGTATTCAATGAATACCTCAGCGGAAAATGGTATGTTATACCATTTTCACTTAACGGCAATATCACTGAAAGTAAAAATATGAAAATGCTGAAAAAGTCTCAATAACGGGAGTCGGCAAAATCGACCCATCCGCCAGCTATAACAAGATCTCTGTCAAATCCTGAAATTGTAAAAGGTACACTTTCGGATAAAGATCCAGAGGTAAATACAAACCTTCCATTTTCAAAATCAGTTTTAACAAATGTTTCTTTTCCTGCAAACTTATTAAACAGCATATCAATTACATCAGCAGGAAGCTCAACAGCCATCATTCCGCAATTATACATATTCTGCCTGAAAATCCGTGCAAAATCAACCGCTATTACCAGATTAATGTCATTCATTTCGAATGCCCATGGTGCATGTTCACGTGACGATCCGCATCCGAAATTTCCACGCGTAAGAACAACATTGGCACCTGCAATATCTCTTTTCTGATCAAATTTGTCGAGCTTCAGATCCTCAAGAAGATAAGGCTTAAGCGCCTCTTTCGTATTTTCAGTAAGATATTTAGCTGGGATAATCTCATCTGTATTGATATCAGACCTGTCCAGAAAAAGTACTTTCCCGTCAAAATTTTTCATATATTCATCCACCTTATTTTTCTAAAGTTCCCATAAACCGACTGGTAATTACTAACCGCTGTGCGTTCGGCGCTGCGGAGTAAGAATCATACTGGTTTATGTGTAATTATTATTTTTCTTTATATAACTCTGAATTTATAATCTTACCGCTAATAGCTGTAGCGGCAGCAGTTGCCGGACTCATAAGATGAACTGTACCGCCCTGCCCCATACGGCCATTGAAATTTCTATTTGTAGTAGATGCACAGACTTCGCCGGGAGCAAGAACACCGTTGCTCATACCAAGACAGGCACCGCATGTCGGATTTGTAACGCAGAAACCCGCATCCATAAAAATATCTATAATCCCCTCTTCCATTGCCATTTTAAAAATCTTCGGCGTAGCAGGTGAAACTACTCCTCGAACATTATCGCTTATCTTTTTACCCTTTAGTATTGAAGAAGCGATGCGGAGATCTTCTATACGCCCGTTTGTACATGAACCAATATAAATCTGATCAACTTGTGTTCCGGTCATCTCCCTGACAGATTTCACTTCATCGGGTTTAAATCCATAAGTAACCATCGGTTCAAGAGAGTTAACGTCAATGTCAATAATACTGTCAAAAACAGCATCTGCATCGGATATCCATTTTTTGTAATCATTTAGCGCTTCATCTTTCGACTTGTAATCATTTTTTATGTGTTCCCACAGGTATTCAACAGTTGTCATATCGGGATAGCAGACGCCGCTTGTTCCACCGGCTTCTATTGCCATGTTGCAGAGTGTCATTCTCGACTCCATTGTCATTGCATCAACAACCGGTCCCGTGAACTCCATAATTTTATTTGTAGCGCCGTTGACTCCGATTTTACCTATAATAAAAAGAATAAGATCCTTGGCATAAACTCCATCCTTCATCTTACCTGTAAGATTAAACTTTATTGTATCCGGTTTTTTAAATGTGCAGACTCCTTTCAGCATACCGACTTCAAGATCAGTTGTGCCGACTCCTGCAGCAAAAGCACCGAATGCTCCATGAGTGCATGTATGTGAATCTCCCATGATAATTGTGTATCCAGGTCTTGTGAATCCCTTCTCAGGAAAAATTGCATGACATACGCCGTTGTTCCCCACATCAAAGAAATCCTTAATTTTATTTCTTCTTGCCCAGTCACGCAAAGTCTTCGCTTGTATTGCAGTTTTAGTATCCTTCGATGGAGTAACATGATCAATTACAACCTTAATTTTTGACGGATCAAAAACTCTATCCTTTCCGCGCGCCGCAAGGTCATTTATCGCAATTGGAGTTGTAATCTCGTGACAGAATACCGCATCGAGACTAAGAACACTTATTCCGCCCGAGAGTTCATCTACTCTATGAGCCTCAAAAATTTTTTCAGTCAGGGTTTTTCCCATATTTTTATCCTCATGATTATTTTCTGTAATTACGAAGATATAAACTTCGTTTATATCTTCGCAGGGGTGCTCCCCTGCGGGGCTTTTAAGGGGCTACCGCCCCTTTGACCCTGTTTATGCTGACAACTGCATGCAGTTGATGATGCTATATTAATCACCATCAACTACCCACCCCATAAATCCCACGGAGGGGGACTTTGAACTATTATGAAAAATTATAATTCAATATTTTACAATATTTAAGCCCCCTCAGGGGGGTTTGGGGGGCTTTTAAAAACAGATAGATTTACACTCTCTAAAAATCAAGCTTTTTCTGTTTTTACTGCTTCGTTCTCTTTATTATCTTCACTTTCTTCATTTAATTCATCAGTGTCATCTTTTTTGTGCAGAGAGAGTGACAACTCACCTTTTTTCATAGAAATCTTTATAGATGCACCATCGGAAACTTTATCTTTCAGAATACTTTCAGCAACACGATCTTCAATTTCACGCTGGATTACTCTTCTTAAATTTCTAGCTCCGGTTTTCGGATCAAAACCTTTATCAATAAGATATTTTTTTACAGGTTTAAGAACTTTAAGTTCAATACCGCTGCGCTCAAGTTTTTCACAGACCTCTTCAAGCATAATATTAACTATATCAGCAAGATGCTCGATAGTGAGTCTGTTAAAAACTACAATTTCATCAACTCTGTTTAAAAATTCCGGAGAAAAACTTTTCTTTAAAACTGAATCTGTTCTATCCTTGTTAAAATTTCCTCCGGCAGTTTTATTAAAACCGAGTGAACCGGTTCTATCAAGATCGCTGTTGCCGATATTTGATGTCATGATAATTACTGTATCTCTGAAGCTTACTGTTATACCGGATGAATCGGTCAGCTCACCTTCATCCAGGACTTGAAGCAGAATATTGAAAATATCGGGATGTGCTTTCTCTATTTCATCAAGAAGAACAACCGAGTACGGCTTTCTCCTGACTTTTTCTGTTAGCTGACCACCTTCTTCATATCCGACATATCCCGGTGGTGAACCGATGAGTCTTGATACAGTATGCTTTTCCATAAACTCCGACATATCAAGTCTTATAACGCTCCTCTCGTCACCGAAAAGAAATTCCGCAAGGGCTCTGCCGAGCTCAGTTTTTCCGACACCGGTTGGACCGAGAAAAATAAATGATCCGTTAGGTCTGTCTTCTCCGCCAAGTCCGATTCTTGACCGTCTTATGGAGCGGCTCACTGTATCAATAGCCTCATTCTGACCGATAACACGCTGAGTAAGAAACTCCTCCATCCGGAGCAGTTTATCAGACTCATCCTCTTCAATATCCTCTACGGGGATACCTGTCATCTCGGCCACAACCTTCGCTATTAAAGCAGGTTTAACCAGCACTTCATATTCATTCGCTCTATTAAGCCACTGCGCGGTTATAGCCTCGACTTTGTCTTTTTTCTCAGCTATTATATCTCTGATTCTTGCCGCCTGCTCGTATTCCTGAGCCTGAACAAGTTCAATTTTATTTTCATTGAGTCTGCCTATTTCGTTTTCCAGTTCAAAAATCTCTGCGGGTTTTTCCAGATTTTCAAATCTCGCCATAGCTCCGGCTTCATCTAAAAGATCTATCGCTTTGTCCGGGAAAAAACGGTCATTGATATATCTGTCAGCAAGATACACCGCCTCTTCAAGAGCCTCTTCGGAAAAAATCACTTTATGATATTTTTCATAGCTTTCCTTAAGGCCTTTGAGAATATTGAGAGTCTCTTCTGTATCGGGTTCATCAATTATTATATTCTGAAAACGGCGAACCAGAGCACTGTCTTTCTCTATATACATTTTATATTCTGTAAGAGTTGTTGCACCTATACACTGAAGTTCACCCCGGGCTAATGCCGGTTTTAATATATTTGCTGCGTCTATGGCGCCCTCTGCAGCACCGGCTCCTGTTATGGTGTGAATCTCATCAATAAATATTATCAGCTTTTCACGTTTAGAAATCTCAGCAACAAGCTTCTTAAGCCGTTCTTCAAACTCGCCGCGGTATTTTGTTCCCGCAACAATTGCAGAGAGATCAAGTGTCAGAAGTTTGTAATCATATAGACTTTCAGGTACATCTTTATTTACAATTTTCTGCGCGAGTCCTTCAACAATGGCGGTTTTTCCAACACCTGCCTCGCCGATAAGTATTGGATTATTCTTTCTTTTTCTGGATAGGATTCTTATTACACGGGATATCTCTGTATCTCTACCTATTACCGGATCAAGCTCACCAGCCGCAGCAAGAGCTGTAATATCCGTTGCAAATTCTTCAAGGGGAGAGGTTTTGGCCTCATTTTTTACGGGAAGTGTTTTAGGCACTGTCCGGATTCCGAGAACTCTCAGAATCTCATCCTTAACTACATCGTAGTTAATGCCACCCTTCTCAAGCTCACTTAAGCCGCCGCATGAACCTTCTTTAAATACTGCAAGAAGTATATGCTCTGTTCCTATATATGAATTCTTAAGACTCTTCGCCTCTTCGCGTGAAAGCTCAATTATTTTTTTAAACCCCTGATTAACCGGGAGCTTCATTGGACTGAATGAACTCATTGAAGGTTTTAAACTTCTCTCAAGAAGTACTATGACCTTTTCGAAATTTACTCCAAGATTTTTAAGAATTCTTGATGCTACAGAATCATCATCTTTCAGAAGTGATATCATTATATGTTCCGGACCAAGCACATCGGAATTCATTCTCTTACCCTCACTCTGAGAGGAGAGTTCAATTATTTTTTTAGATTTTTTTGTAAACTCAAACATTTGCATCTCCGGTTTTTTTTAATTCCGTGCGCAGAAAAAGAGCCCGGTAATCATCACTATTGATTATGCTTTTAAATCTCAGTCCGAAATATTCCTGCAGATGAGCCCACTGAACTCTTATCATAAGATCATTTATTGTAACCACATTGTAATCTTTAATGACAGACATCACAACGCCGAGTCTGATTCGTGAAAGATGTTCCACAGCCTCAACATAGTTTAATCTTCTTGCATAAAGAAGTACACCCAAAGATCTCCAGGCGCTATCCTCGAGTTCATTTTTTGAAATAGTTATAAACTCATCCCTGGCATCATCCTCCAGTTTTATAATTCTGTTTATTATATCATCTGCTGTTTCGAGAATATCAACCTCGGTTAGCCCGAGATATTTTTTACTGCTCACAAGATAAAGCCCGCCGGTTACTCTTCCGGTATTACCGAGAGTTCCTGATATCTGAAAACCGCTTTCACGTATAAAATGGATTGATTCACCAATACGCTTGTTGGCAGTTAGTACCGGAAGGTGAAGTATGCATGAGATTTTCAAACCGGTTCCGACATTCACCGGGTCAGGTGTTAGATATCCGTATTTATCAGAAAAAGCATATTTAACAACACTGTTAAGGGCATCATCAATAACATCAGCTTCTTTATATAAATCAAAAAGCTGAAAACCGGGACGAATCACCTGTATTCTGAAATGATCCGTGTCATTTACAAGGATTGTGAAATCATCGGTATTATTTATAAGAATAAGGCACTTGTCCAAATTCTCCATTTCATTTGTAATAATATTTTTTTCAAGGAGGAGACGTTTCTCATGCAGATCGAGTTGGTTAAGATTAAAGCATACAGTATTTTTACCGGGGGCTGTTTTTGAAATAAAGCTCTCAACGATACCTTTGATAAGTTCAAAATCGCCTTCATCCATTGCATCTGTAAATGGAATAAGACCTGCATTCCGTCCAAGCCTTATTCTTGTTGAAAGAACTATATCATTGCGCGGACCTTTCTGTTTCCAGAAACTGTTTCTATTATTTATTATTTCCTGTAGACCGAACATGTATCCTCAATCAACTTTGTTTTAATGACAGGTTAAGCTCCCTGATCTTATCGCGAAGTAATGCCGCTTCCTCATACCGCTCTTCATTAACAGCCGCGTCAAGCTTTGACTGAAGATCTGCCGCATTAACTGACTCTGTTTTATTGCTTTTATACTCTTTCACTGATATGACAGATGCATCATTGTGAACCGGAAACTTACCTATATGACTCTTCTCTCCATGAAAACCCGCAAGAACCGGTTCAAGGAATTCAGAAAGATTCTTATAGCATTCCGGACATCCCAGCTTACCATCTCTTTTATATTCAAGAAAGTCAGATCCGCAGGTAGAGCAATGTTTCCCATCATTATAATCTGTCACTTCATCGACGTTAAGAAATGTAAGCATTTCAGGCAGAGAGAGTGAAAAATTTGATATCTTTGTATTAAGCCCGACCTCTCGCGCACAACCCTCACATAGGTGAACCTCTGACTTCATATCCTTTATCACTTCTGAGAGATGAATTGTTGCTTCATTGTTTTTACATCTTTCGCAAAACATATCTTTTACCATTTAAAATTTTTTCTTAACTGTTCTCTTCAGTTTACATATTACTTTTAACTATTTCCATGTAAACTACAATTTATTTAACACTTTTTCAGTATCTGTTCAAAAACAATCCGCTCCAGCAAATTTCGCCTTGTGATGAACGAAATAATTATATTTCAAAGTACATCTTAGTAGTCGCATTTTTCATGATAAATGTTACAGAAATGAGCTTTTTAATCTTCAAACTTCTGACAATTATCAAAGAGATATCCGCAGCTTACTATCTGAAGTATCACATCCTCAAGTGTGAATACAAAATCATCGCCGTTTTTTCTGTATGAACCTGAATGCATAAGCATAATAATCCCATGGTAATCTGTAACTTTTTTTCTGAATACGGAATAATTTTTACCGTCAGGAACAATACGGCTGGCATTAGTAAAATCGATACTGTTTTTAAAAAGATCTATAAATCTGGCATTACTGAGATATAACCTCTCACCTTCAGGTATCCAGTCCTTTGAGTAAAGAGATACATCAACATGCCGATATCCAAGCTTTCTGGCTGCAGTGAGCATCCATGGTTTTTCCCTATGTCGAAGATAAGGAGCACGCCATATCTTTGACATATCTTTGCCGGTAACCTTCTTAAAAATGTACTCTGTTTCAAATAGCTCATTAAGAAGCTGGTCTTCATTTTTATAGTTAAAAGAGTGAGTGAAAGTATGGTTCCCGACGATATGCCCTTCCGCCACAATTCTCTTAACATCAAGAGGATACTTTTTAATAAATTTACCCGTTACAAAAAAAGTAGCGGTTATCCTGTATTTTTTTAGCATATCCAGTATATATTTTATATTGGTATTGTCATCTCCGGCATCGAAAGTTAGAAAATAGTTCTTTTTCTTTTCCGGATATTTGAGGATGTTATTCCCGAAGAGATTAGAGTTTCTGCTTCTTGTATCTGTCTGGCTGTAATTGATATTAATTCCTCTTTCTATAAAGAGCTGAACCATAGCTTTCTGATTTAAATATGCAGCCAGACGGATGGGAGTTACGCACTGTTCATTTAAACAGTTTAAATCTGCACCATCATCAATCAGTGCTTTAACACGGTTGATATCTCCATTCAATACGGCTTCGTGGAGCAGAGAGTTCCCGTTTCCGTCTTTTTCGGTGATATTGTATGTACTGCATGATAGAAAAAAAACAGTTACAAAGATGATACGGATGAAAACAGATATAATATTTTTAATCATTTAGTTCCATTTGTTTCAGCAGTATTAAAATCTTCATATACCGCTTTTTTATTTCATTAACATATAGATAACAGGCTCCAGTTATTTCTAAAATTCTATTATTATCTGTCAATGATAAGTTATCTTCAAAAACTCTAATACCATCTTTTATAACTTATTGTCGACATAAAGCTTTTAATAACCCGTGAGAAAATTATTTTAATAAACAGGGAACTTCGCGTATTTATAAAATTTGAGACCTACACACCCCTGAAAATTATCCGCCATTCATGATACATTTTTTTGAATAAAAAAAATTGACACTTTCCAGCTTTAGATAGTCATTGTTCAAAATCGGAGTTAAAACATGAATGATAAATACACCCCTATAATAATAGATGAACATTTTTGTAACGGTTGCGGAAGATGCGTTTTTGTATGTGCAATGGGTGTAATTGAAATGAAGAATAAAAAAGATTCAGAGAATATTAAAACTGCAGCTGTTACAAAACCTGAATACTGTATGCAGTGTGAAGCCTGTGTGATTGACTGTAAACAGAGCGCCATAAGTCTCAATCCGCAATCGGATAGTTTGAATATTGAAACCATATCTGATTTGATTCTTAAAAAGAAGAAAAAGAAATCTATGTAACAACTAATAAACCGGTACTAAAGTTTTCTTCCGCCTCAACTTTGACGTGTGAGAGGAATTAAGTATCTCGAGTGCAGGAGTAGCTAACGATTTATGTTCCGGAAGAAATAGATTCAATTTTATATTATAAATAATCAGCTTCTTTTCTTACATACGGGACATAGGCCATATCCATTTTCAAAATGTGATTTTCCCACCATTTTCTCATCTGCTTATCCACATCAAGCGCAAGATAAACATCATCTGTTTTTTCTTTATATCTATGAAGCAGATCCGCGCATAGCGCCCTGAATTCCTCGTGCTGATTTACATGCCCCTCATAATCGGGATAGCTGCAGTCCCTGAGAATTTTCTCCTCAACCTCAAGATGTTTTAGTATGTATGAATTTAAATATTCAATAATTTTTTTCAATTCTTCAGACGCAGATCCTCTGTACATTGCAAGTTCCAGCTGATCGATCCTTTCGAATAATCCCTTATGCTGCTCATCAATCTCTTTTATACCTGTTTCAAACCGGCTGTTCCATTTCCATTTTTCCATATTACTAACCCTGATTTGTAAACTTTCCCATTTAAATATATGAATATTTATAAAATTAAACAATAAAAAACGCCCGCGTTTCTCTGAATACACCCGGGCGTTTTTTACATTTATCAATTCAGTTTTAAGTATAAAAGACTATTCACTCATGCCATATTTCTTAAGTATTGTCGAATAAATCCCTTTTTCCTTAATTTTTTTGAGAGCCGCATTTACCTTCACTTTTATAGCAGCTGAATCAGGATAGGATTTTGATATCATCAGCGAAAGATTGTCTACGTTTAATGGCTTTTTCGCCGTTGCGAAATTTCCCGCTTCAGAAGGAAACTCTTTCTTAATAACAACCCAGCCAACAAGCTCATCAGCAGGTACAATATCAACTCTGCCTGCTTGAAGTTTTTTAATACTAGCTGTATCATCATTGGCATAATCCGGTTTTAATCCGGCTTTTTCAAAATCTTTCATATACCAGTATCCGAGGGTACCACCGATTTTAAAAACCTTCAGATCTTCATATTTTTCCCATTTAATTTCATGGGTTACTTTATTTTTTAAATAGAAAAACTTACCCTTTGAGGCAAAAATACCATCACTAAAATCAAAAACCTGTTTTCTCTCGGAAGTCTCTTTATATGGAAAAGCTGCAAAGGCCGTTCCGGACTTTACTTCAGATTCACATCTTAACCACGGATAATATTTGTACTCAACCTCAATCCCGGCTTCCTTAAATACTGCACTTACAATTTCAGTAAAAAATCCTCCACCTGCCATTTTTTCAGATGTATAAGGTGCCCACTCCCCGGTAACAAGAACAACCTTTTGCGCAGCATTAGATGCAGCTGCACAAAGGAGAACAATAAAAAGTGATATAAACAGCTTTCTCATAAATTTTTAACCTCATTTTTTGATTTATCAACATAAATAATATAACCAAACATAATGAAATTTCATTTTTTTCGTAAAAAATTATCCAACAAATAAAAAAAATATAGTTTAAACGATCAGGATAAACTCCAATATCTGAATCCATATTCTGCAAATCAACTGATTTCACAAAAGGACATACCTATTCCTTCATGCCATGTTTCTTCAGTATTGTCGAATATATCCCCTTTTCTCTGATCCTTTTAAGTGCTGCATTGAATTTGCCTCTGATAATAGACGATTCAGGATAAGTACGGGATACCATCAACATAAGATATTCGATGTTTAACGGTTTTTTCACCGTTTTAAAATTTGCCGCCTCGCCGGGGAACTCATTTTTAATTATCCACAATCCAACCAGCTCATCAGTTGGATAAAAATCAAACATTCCTGCTTTTAATTTTCTAAAACTTGTAATGTCGTCGTTTGAATACTCAGGTTTCAATCCGGCTTTCTCGAAATCATTTACATACCAGAAACCTAAGGTCCCGCCCATCGTATAGGGTTTAAAGTCTTCAAATTTATCCCATTTATAATCAACGGCAATTCTGTTTTTCATATAAAAAAATTTTGCCTGTGTCTTGTAAATTCTCTCAGTAAAATCAAAAATCTCCTCTCTTGCAGAAGTTTTAAAATATGGAAATGCCGCAAAGGCTTTTCCGGCTTTCAATACAGATTCACATCTTAACCAGGGATAATACTTGTACTCTACTTCCATGCCGGCTTCTTTAAAAACAGCAGTTACAATTTCAGTAAAGAATCCACCCCCCGTTATTTTTTCAGATGTATATGGAGCCCACTCACCTGTAACAAGAATAATTTTCTGTGCAGAATAAGATGAAGTTAAACAGATAAAAACAAAAAAAAGTGAGAGAAAAATCTTTCCCATAGTTTTCAATCTCCCGGAATAATTCATTTAGAGAATTGCTATTTACTGCTCAACAATTTCAAAACATGTCTTAAGATCCATGCCGGGTTCAAGGAGCGGTATTACATCTTTATAGTTCTCCATAAAATTAGCTGAATGTTTATTCAGAGCATCCTTATCCAGATATTTTTCATAAAATATTATAGTGTTCAAGTCACCCTTCACTGTATGTGGAATATACTCAAGGCATCCCGGTTCAGTCTTTTTTACATGCAGGACAATTTTTTTTAAGTTTTCCTTTACCTCATCCATTTTTCCCTCTTTAACTTTCAAAGTTGCAATGAGTGTAATCATAATGTATCTCCATTTTTATATTTCATGTCATAGCTTAACAATTTTGTACCAAATTGCAAATGTTATTTTTAAACAGAGTTGATATTTCGTTGACAGTACTGAAATCACAGGCGATCTGTACATTAAAGAACTATTATGAATTTAATTTAAAAAATAATTCCGGCATCCCTGATAACAGTATGAGGAAACCATTATAAACACTAAAAATAGAATCAACCGCTGCAGACCGGGATTCGGCGCATCCTGCTCTTTCTGCTGCGGAAGCCACAATTATACAATATCTCCCGAAGAGATTGAAGAGTTGTTCATCAGCAGAGATAATGAATCATCCCTTCGGATTTCAAAGCATCCGGAACATTCATCTGAAGAGAAACTCGTGAAAGAGGGAATGCAGTGCGGAAACGTCGGTATTTCGGATTCCGATCCGGGACTTGTGGGATGCCTCACCTACCACGATGATCACAAGGGGAGCGGATTTGAATCTTTCTTTACAGGTACATGTAAACACTTTCTCTGCGTAGCCTGGAATGAACTTACCGACAGACAGGTACTCTTTGCCGCAAAGCTTATGAAAGACTGGTACTACTACAGTCTCCTGATTAACTCACTGGAAATTCTCATGGATTTATGCGCAGAGTATGAAAGCCCGGAGGATGTACCGTCCGGGATTCTTGCGGAACTTAAGATTGAACTGGTGGAAAATCTGATGGAGGATGACTTGATCTAGGATCTCCCCCCCATTAATTCTTTTGAAGTAACACATTCCCGATCCATCTCTTCTTCATATAACGTCTGGTGATGAAAACCGCATGGATAAGAATTGATATATTCATCGACCACCATATTGCATGAGAACCGAGACCAAGCCATATTGCAAGAATATAACAAAGCGGAAGACGTATAAGCCACATACTCGATGCGACAATTACCATCACACCTTTAGTATCACCGGCTCCGTTAAGCGAACCTCCAAGTATCATTGCCCAGGCAGTTAGAGGTTCACCTATCATGCTGATGATCAGATAATATTTACACTCCTCAACAACAATCGGATTTACCGAAAGGTATGATGAGAATGCACCTGCGTTGAATATAACTATAACAGATAAAAAAGTGATGAATATAACACCGGTAATACCAGTGGCAATTCCCGACCTGAAAGCGCTGTCACCCTTTTTCTCTCCCAGAAAATTTCCGGTTATAACCGCACTTGACAGAGCAAATGCAAAACCAGGCATATAAATCGCCGCTTCTATCCGGATTCCGTTTGTAAATGCGGCGATTACATCTATATTATTCTCCGGCAGCATGCCAACAATAAGATATAGAAGAGTGTATCCCGCCGTCCATGCAATCTGAAGAAGTCCCGAAGGCCAGCCGATGGCGATAACATCTTTAACCAGTGAAAGAGAAAAGCTTTTTACTCCTTTCATTAGAGCTGAAATATGAATATAATTTATTAAGCTGCCCAGAAGATAACTGAGAGAAGTTGATAATGCAATCCCTTTGTATCCAAGAGATGTGTTAAATACAAGAAAAAAGTTCAGACCGATATTTGCTGCACATACAAGTGCCATTGTAGTCATTGATTTCTTTACATTTCTGGTTGCGCGGAGTATTCCGTTTGAGTTGATGATGAAGTAATGGAAGAACATCCCTCCTGCAAGAATCATTATGAGCGGTCTGCATATTACCTTCAGTTCTTCAGGTATACTCATGATATTTATTGTCAAAGGACCGAGTAAAATCCCCAGTAAACTTAAAGTTACTCCTGCCGAGCTCACGGCAAGGACAATTGAGTAAACCGAATTGGAAAATGTTTTTCTATCTCCGGAGGTAAACTGTCTGGAAAGAATTGATACGCTGCCGATAGTTATGGCATTTGCAAGAACAATGAAAATAAAATATATCTGGGAAACGAACCCTACCGAAGCCTGGTATTCTTTACCGAGTTTTCCGGCAATATAAACATCTGTAAGACTGATGAGAAATTCGAAGAACATAATAAAAATCATCGGCCAGCTTGTTGACCAGCTCCCCTTCATATGATCTTTATAATCCTGCAGATCTATTGATTTTATAATTGAAGGAATTTTCATTTCCAGAGCTAACCGTTTGATTGATCAATATTTGAATTCATAATGATAGAGTAGTGTCTGAACAGGAGAAGTCAATAATTTATTCCCGGTGGTTAACGAAGAAAATAAAATGCCGGAGGCGTAACAGCTTCCGGCATAATAAAAACTATTTTTTATCTTCTTTTTTTAGATAAACTTTTGTGTCGTGATCTGTATAGTAATACTGTCCGCCGCGCGGTCCTTCATAAATCATGCGGCCCTTGTCATCTTTTCCAATTTCTTTTTCATCAGCACCTTTAGAATGATTGGATGCTTTTGCTTCTTTCTTATCTTTTTTGTCTTCTTTCTTGTCTTTCTTGTCTTCTTTCTTGTCAGCTTTATCTTCTTTTTTGTCCTTCTTATCTTCTTTCTTGTCAGCTTTATCTTCTTTTTTATCTTTCTTATCTTCTTTTTTATCTTTCTTATCTTCTTTTTTATCTTTCTTGTCTTCTTTTTTGTCTTTCTTGTCTTCTTTTTTATCTTTCTTATCTTTCTTCTTTTTCTCATCATCCTTTTTGTCATCTTTCTTTTCAGCTGCTACAGCTTTTTTAGATTTTTTTGAATCGTCTTTAGCAGATGCAGTAAAAGAAAGACCTGAGAGAACCATGGCAAGTGAAACAAATAAAACAACAAAATACTTCTTCATTAGCTTATCTCCTTTTTTGTTTTGATATATCGAATCGATTTGATAATCTTTTACAATACTCATTATAAATAAAATAATTTTCAATTACTAAAATCAATTAAATTACTTTTTTAACAATTAAATTTTTGGCTCTTTACGGAATGTTGGGATAATAAATAATTAAATTTCAACCTTACTGCCCCCTCCGGGGGATAGGGGGGATATAGTAATGTCAATTTTCGCAGCTTTCCGGAATGAGCTGAATTTTTTCTTACGAATATAGGATTAAAATAAAAAAAGATTGATACCTTTCTTTAAACAGATATTATATTTAGATCATTGTTACTTTCTAAGGTTTTACAAGAATCATAAGTCCCTAAACTATGCAGGGTAACTCATCAGCATTATCGAAAGAGCAGTAAAAAAGGAGACTTTTATGAAAGCTGGAATAATCGGCGCCGGAGCACTGGGTTCACTATTTGCTCACTATTTACATGAGCATTTAACCGACTTTGTGATTTACGAAAAAAGCAAAGAGATAGTTGCAGATATAGAAAAAAACGGGATTACCCTTGTAAAGGGTGAGCATGTAAAAAAAATTAATCCAGCTATAAGCTCATCTCCGGAAATTCTTAATGATGCAGAAATAATTTTTCTCTTTGTTAAAAGCTACTCCACCACGGACGCACTAAATGATATTTCACCCAGTCTGATGAATAATTCCATAATTGTCTCACTTCAAAATGGTCTGGGAAATATCGATGAGATAAAAAAAATTATTGAACCGGATAGAATCGTTTACGGATCAACAACTATCGGAGCGGCAAAATCCTCGTTATCAACGGTAATCTCGGGCGGATCGGGTATAATAAATATCGGAGGGGCGGAGAATGGGCATGTCCTGAGAGTTCACCATCTTCTGAACAGCGCCGGGCTTAATTCATATATTGTAGACAATCCCGATTTTTACCTATGGCATAAAGCCGTAATTAACGCAGGCATAAATCCCATAGCAGCAATTCTTGGAATAACAAACGGAGAGATTACCGGAAACCGATATGCTGCAATGCTGCAGGAAAATGTCGTACAGGAAGCAGTTAAGTGCGCCTCGGCAAATAATATTCGAATGGAATTTCCGGAAATTCTTAAGTCGACGAGAGAGGTCTGCGAAAAGACATGTATGAATGTATGTTCCATGCTTCAGGATATACGGAATGGAAGAAAAACAGAAATTGAAAGTATCAACGGAAAGATTATTGAATACGGCGAGAGCAAGGGCCTGGAGATGCCATGGAATAAATCACTCTATCTTCTGATTAAATCTATGGAAGCTATTGAGGAGTAAATCCTATTGCCCGGTCTCTCCCCGCCTCTTTGGCGATATAGAGTGCTTTGTCCGACCGGTCTTTCAGCTCCTCTGCAGTTGATGCGTTATACGGCAGTGTGGCAAATCCCATACTGCATGAAAGCCTCAGTTCCTCATGCTCGGGAAATCTCAGTTCTCTTATTGCCTTGCATAAAGCATCACATTTCTGCTGTGCAGTATCGTTATCGGTTCCGGGAAATATAAATATAAATTCATCTCCTCCGAACCGGACCAGGATATCGTCTTTACTGAAAACATCGCGGAAGACCTTCGCGGAGGTAACAATAAGTCCGTCACAGAACTCCTGCCCGTACTTTGTATTAAGAGATCCGAATCTGTCCATATCAAACATAACAAAGCTCAGGCTGCTCCCCTCGGTCTTTGCTCTGCTGACAAGTCCATCGAAGGATTCCTCCAGATAACGCCTGTTGAAAAGACCCGTTGCAGGATCGGTAATGGCGCGTTTACGTGATTCGGCGCCCCACTGAACCATCTGAGTGACAAAGGCACCGACATTCATGAGTCTTGTTACAGTAATAGAAAGCATCTTATTCATTATATGTACTGCACATTCAGGCATGGTGCGTGTAATGCGCATAAAATCATCGGCATGCATCACAAGGAAAACACTATCTTCAATAACACGGCATGTTGCCGATCTTGGAGCCTGTTCGATAATAGACATCTCCCCGAAAAAATTCCCCGCCATTATTTCCGAGAGAACAACCTCTTTCCCCTCTTTATCAATTATAAAAATAGAAACTCCTCCTTTTACCACTACATATAGCTCGTCCCCGGGATCACCCTCTCTGAAAATCAGATCACCGGCCTTAAATTCCTTTCTCTTCATTTCAGATGCAATTTTATTCAGATCTTCTCCACAAGTGTCAGAAAAAATAGATATATTTTTTAATATGTTGTCATTACTGTCAGTAAACATCTATTGTACATCCTCCGGAAATAGAATAACATTTCCGCCTCTGGCCCGTCCGGCAAGGGGGAGTTCATGTGCCAGCAATATCAGCTCATCGGAGATATCGGCATGACCGGGAAAAACAGCAATTCCAATACTCATCGAGAGCCATACATCACGGCTCTTTGTAGCTTCTGATATATCCAGCTTGTTAAACATCTCGAGGATCTTCTCTGCTTCTTTATAAGACTCCTCGCGTCCGAACCCCGGGAGAATAACCCCCAGTTCATTACCCATATAACGGAGTACAGTCCCGCGGTCATCCATGAATTGATTAAGCGCAACTGCCATGATCTTAAGAGTATCATCTCCGGCTTCATGTCCGAAGGTATCATTAATATATTTAAAATTATCCGGTTTCATTAGAAGGAGCCCCACATTCCCTGAACGGTCTTTCATAAATTCGGGGAGAGTTTCTTCAAGATATGTTTTATTATAAAGACCGGTAAGCTTATCGCCATAAACCTGGCGTTTAAGTTCCTGAATAAGCGCGGAGTTGTCCCTCACCATTGAATTGGCACTTCTGATACGACCCGATATAACTTTTAGAAATTCATAAAGAATTGGCGCGGCTACCTCGGGATGTTCCTCAAGTACAACACGGAAACTATTACCCAGTACCGGTATTCGAAGCAGAACAGTTTCACCCGAGGCTACACCTGTTGCGTTGAAGGCAGATTCAGTAAAAAATTCAAGCTCACCGATTATATCGCCCGGAACAAGTTCGGCAATAATTGAAATACCCTCATAGAGGTCATATTTTAAAACCTGAACAGCACCTGAGACAACAATGAACAATACCCCCGATTCTCCCCCTTCGACAAAAACCTCTTCGCCCGAATGGTAAGAAATAAAATCGGAATATCCGGATATAAGCTCAAGCCCACTGTCATCAAGAGATGCAAATATTTCCGCTTTCAGGAGCCACTTTTTCTTTTCCATAAACAATTATAATCTCTAATTCAATAAATATTTAAAACGCATAATATGTACAACTATTCACATTAAGGAAGAGATGATTTTTTGTAAAGAACTATACATATTAAGGATATTTTGAAGAAAATAGACCCGCAATGCCCCCGTGAATCTGGTTTTAGTTGACTTTGAAATATGACTACCTTCACTTCCTCTATTTATATATATGACGGGAATAAAGGCACAAATAAAACATGAACAACGACTAGCAAGTCGAATAATAATGGACATGGTGTGGATAAGTATAATTCACAGATTACCAGAAATTCAAACTTAAGACAGGCTGAGCTTAGGAATTATAAAGCCAACCAGGAAATTTTTAAAAATCATATAGTAATTTAGGTGATAAAGGGAAACCCTTTACAAATACAAGAGTAGGTGTAAATTTCAGTGCCGTTCTCATTAAAAACGTTGTAATTGGAGCTTAAGTGGAAGTAATAGTTATACACAAACTTATAACATGTTTTCTAAAAATTTTCCTGGAAGGAGATAAGATGTGAATTTTCAAAAAACAGAAAAATTATTCAAGTACACTTTTATCACATTTGTAATTCTTACTGTTACCGTGTTTTTAATATCAAAATTATATTTCAAAGAAAAAGTTGATAAACCACGGATTGAAATGTTTGAACAAATACTAAAAGGGGATATAGTCCAAGTCACTATATATTGTAGCCAGGAAAAATTTGAAGGATATAAAATTACAATAACAGATAAAAGTATTATTTCTGAACTGAAAAAAGCTTCAACCTTTGATTATGGAACAAAAATTTATAGCGGCCAATATGATCAAAAATATACAATTCAGCTCGAAATGAATGATGGAAAAAAATATATGTATGGCTTTCATAAAAAGTTTTCACCACGAGGAGATTATTGCAGGAAAAATATTGAGTATGAAGGTAAATTTTATACTAATCCATACAATGATTGCGGTCAAATGTCAATTTATGAAAACCCTCAAACTACTGAATCTGATTTAATAAATAATAATTCTTACCCTTCAGCATCGGTTTCAGGATACAATATAAAACTAATAGGTTTCATTGAAAAATATGCAGACAATGCCCCTATTGACGGAAAGAACAAAGTTCCCTACTATAGCAGGTATGAATTAAGAGAATTGGAAAAAAAGAATCAGGGTGAAAAAAAATGAAAATTAATTACTACGATTATTTTTTCTATAAATTATATAAACTTTTTTTGAATAAATATGGAGAATTAAAAATATGGCATCGTCTCTTTTTAATTCTTACAATCAGTGCTATTCAAGGTATGCCCCTTTATGTTTTAGTTTTAATGTTTTTACGTTTTCAGTCCTTAATGATACAGAAAATATATGTTCAGTTCGGTGTTCTTGGATTACTCTGTTTTATAAATTGGAAATATTTTCTTTCAGATGGAAGATGGATCACAATACTTGAAAAATATAAAGCATATGATAATTTAAAGATTTCCAAAAGAATGAATATTATTACATGGATAATAATTGTACTCTGTTTTTTATCTATTTTTTACAGGCAAGTAGTCATAGAGTGGAAATTATTTTTATAAATTTTCATCACACTACAAGTCCGGCGCATCATGGATGTGCGCCGGCGTTGCGCCGCAGCCGTCCACGGATGGGCTCTGCGGCGCAACTGGTAAAAGTTTGAAACCACATAGAGTAAAAAGAAAGGCCCTCCGCCTTCGGAGGAGCCGCGGGGTTCGCGAAGGGGGGTGCGGCTACCCCCCTTGCACGATAAGTAAAATAAAACGAAAAGTCCCCCGAACAAAAAAAATAAAATGCTAATTACTAAAGCCCTCTGACTCCAAAAGTAAATAAAAAAATCACAAAGTACCCAACACCGCGCCACGGATTGCAGCGTTACCCCGCAGCAGAGCGGCGGATTTTGCGGAAAATTATCTGCATATTAAGTTTTCTTAAAAACAAAATATAATAATCAAAACAAGTTCCGCCGGTATGCGAGGAGTACAAGCGGAAAGCCGGGCCGCCGATGTTAGAACGCCTGGTTTGTGAAACCTCAAGAGTTGTTATAACATAAAATTTTATATTAAAACAAGATCGGCGGGGCGCCATAAATGCAGGTATGCCCATAGACAATTTCACTGCTACTGATAAAAACATTGATTTGAATTTTCACAACAGGATCTGACCCCGACTGCAACACCGGTAATTGCACTGATTTAAAAGTCCATAAATTTCTCACACCTTTATGATGAAAGTTAGATTGTAGCGTGAAAGTTCTTATAAATTCAGTTGTTGTAGAGCACCCGCCCCGGCCTCTACATTCAAGGGAGGGGAAAAGTAACTTTCGGGATAGTCCCATAAACAATTTTTTAAAAAAATTTCCTTCATCAATAACTTTTTTTTAACAAAAAATTCGTTATTTCCACAGAGAAATTATCATAAATTCTAATCTGGAGATTTATAACATGAAAAAGAAAAAAGTAATTTTAACGGGAGTCGCCGGAGTACTTTCTTTAACCCTTTTATCAACGATACTTGTTACCGGTGTTTTATGTAAAGATAAGGAAACCTTCGGTTTATCAGGCAATTCCCCTTTGAGGGAGGGCAGCACAGTTGCAGACGCAGTTAAGGTTCAGGAGGTTTTTAAAAAAGTATATGATATCAATAAAAACAGTGTGGTATTTATAAGCACAGAACAGACAGTGAAAATGCCGCAAAACCCATTTTTGAATGATCCCTTTTTCAATGATTTCTTCGGTTCACAGATGAAACAGCCCAAAACTCAGAAGCGAACAGGACTTGGTACAGGATTTATTATATCAGAGGACGGCTTTATCTGTACAAACTATCACGTCGTTGCCGGTGTCGAAAAAGTTAAAGTTAAAATTGATAAAACAAGTTACGATGCTTCAATAATCGGATTTGATGAACGGACAGATCTTGCTCTGTTAAAGATAAATGCTAAAGACAAGCTGACTCCGGTATATTTCGGGAATTCAGATACTGTAAGTGTCGGAGACTGGGCTATCGCAATTGGAAATCCCTTTGGTCTTGACCGGACTTTCACCGTGGGTATTATTAGCGCTGTTGCACGTCGAGATGTAGATCTTATGGGAGACTCCCAGACACAGATCCAGACTGATGCTTCTATAAATCCCGGGAACAGCGGCGGCCCTCTATTAAATATTTATGGAGAAGTCATAGGTGTAAACAGAATGATATATTCTCAATCGGGCGGAAACATAGGTATTGGATTTGCCATACCTATAAATACTGCAAAAAAAGTTCTTGAACAGCTCAAGGTACATAAAAAAATAAAACGGGGATTTATAGGTGTTCAGATAGTCCCGCTCACCGAGGATTATGCCGCTGAACTGGGATTAAAGGATAATGCAGGAGCTCTGGTTGGACAGGTAACAGAGGGTGGTCCAGCTGATAAGGGCGGCGTCACCACTGGAGATGTAATACTCACAGTAAATGGAAAAGACATTAAAGATTTCGGAGATCTTATCTCTGAGGTTGAAAGCACAAGCATAGGTAAGACACTTAAACTGGAAGTCTGGCGGAATAAAACAAAATTAGCACTTTTTATAACTGTGGGTGAAAGACCATAATCTGAAACATGATTCACATGATTAATGGATTTACATGATGAAAAACTATTTTTATCAGTAATAATTCCAAAGCATTTTTATAATAGAAAAAGGCTCTCATCGCCCCGCCGCCAAAGGCGGCGGCGCGATGTAATGTTTTATTTTACACTAATATACATGTTAAGAAATTAACATTGATTTTTAAACAACATCATGAAAATCCCGGAATCCCTTAATCATGGTTCAGACATTAGTCGGTTCCCGGAAATCCCCTATTTAATCCACTCTATAAATCTGTTTTTTAACAAAAAATAATTCTTTACGAAACATTTCATCCGATAATTAAATCATACAAAAGGATTATTTAAGCATTAAGGATTTATTATGACAAACAAAATTTCCATGAATATAACGCGTTCGGCAATGGCGATATTTTTTACACTTTCCCTTATACTGTCCGCATATGCACAGGTTGAAACCACTAATATCAAAAAAAATCCCCCTAAGAAAGATGCCTTAACCTCAGTGGATGATAAGACCAAAACTTCTTCAATAGAAACACCTAAGAAAGACGAACCCAAAAAAGAAACCGTTCCCGTCATTGATGATAAAAATAAATCAGCGGTTAAAGATCCGAAAAAACCTGAAAATGATCCTGCAAAGAAAGGGAATGACACAAAAAAAACTGCTGGTGACCCTAAAAAAGAAACGAAGAAACCTGAAGTGTGGGATGATGCCAAAAAAGCTGAAAAAATTGAATCTACACTTGAATATGGAATGCAGAAGGACCGGAAAGTTGCCATTATAATGATCAGTGATATAAAGGATGAACAGATAAAAGAAAAACTGATGAAGAAACTTATTTTTATAATGGAGAACGATTCAGATGTTGAAATAAAAAAAGCTGCAGTAACCGCCATCGGTGACCACAAATCTACGGCATCAACAGCAGCGCTTATCAAAGCTCTTGATGACTCTTCCGAAGATATAAAAATTGCTGCATGCTATGCCTTAGGAAGAATTAAGGCGGAGAGTGCAAAAACAAAACTTGTTGAGTTATTCAGAAAACAGGATCTTAAACTTGATTCAAATCTCACCGATGCTGTAATTACAACTCTCTATGAAATTAAAGCGCCGGATATTCTTGACGTTGCTGTAACTGCAGGTAAAGACAGTACAACGTCCAAAATGCTCCGTGAAAAACTTATCATTTACATCGGCTATACCGGTTCAGTCGCTCAGAAAGATTTTTTAGTTGAGCTTTGCAAAAATGATGAGGAGGATAGTCTATTAAGATCCTATGCTATAAAGTCAATTTCGAAACTGAAAATTAAGGAAGCAACTCCGGATATTAAAAATCTGATAAAAGAAATTGACTCTTATCCTTTTAATAAAAAGAAAAAATACTATGAAATATACATGAACCTGGTAGCGGCACTTGTTGAGTTGGGTGATACAGATTCCATAGAACTTCTGATGAATTCTCTGCGAAGCGATAACACTTCTATAAGATTGAAAGCTGTTAATCTTATAAAAGAATTCAATGATGAAAGAACAATTGACATATTAAAATATAAAATGAAAAATGATCCAAGCAGTAAAGTTCGAAAAGCTGCACGAAAAGCCCTTGAGGATAAGGGAATTATTGAGAAAGGAATGAAGGATGAAGATCCTGGAAATAACAATGACAAAGAAGATGAATGATGACAAAAGCCGCCTTGAAAGCGGCACCATAAAAGCAAAAATGAAAGAACTGCTTTCAATCTCGATTTTCACATTAATTGCGGCTGCACTTGCTCTGTTTTTAGCAGATCTTATTTTTTTTCCTATTGCTTATTACTCTGTAAGAAATGTGGATATTTTCAACATCCTGTTTAAATATACAGCAATCTTTTTTCTCGCAGCATTTCTGATCACTCTGTTATTTGTAAAGATCAGATCACTGCATAGAGACGGCAGAACTGTTAAATCGATAATAATATATGTATTTCTTAGACCTGTTCAATACGCAGGTCTTTTCATTTTTATCATGCTGCTGATAGCACTGCTTATCACTGTAATATATTTTCTTTTCAGCTCCAATTACTATCATCTCCATAGAATAGCAGGCGGTGCATAAATATGGCGATTAAAGCATTCGACAAATATTTCTGGAATTTGCCGGAACTCAGCAGAGAGGCCGATTTTGATAAATTCTGGGATAAATCAATTTCCGATATTAAGAAAATCCCCATTGAACCTGAAGTTGCTGAAAGTCCGAAGAAATCAACATCAAAGTTCAAGGCTTACACTATATCATACAACGGTTTTTTAAAGGCGCGGGTAAAAGGAGTTCTCTTTGTGCCGAAAAAGAACGATCGCAGCAGAGTTGTAATCCATCTGCATGATTACAACAGGTTTCCCGATAAAGGTATAGCAAAGATTCTCTCAGATAAAACTGCTCATCTCTTTCTAATAATGAGAGGACACGATATTATAGAAAACAGAACTGATGAAGAACTTGCCCAGGATCGTCCGCTGGGTTTTATAGTGGAAAACATCATAGATATGGAAACATATTATGCCCGGTCTGTTTATCTGGACGTTTACAGATCAATAGATTTTCTCAGACTGGTAAATTTTATAGACTGCAGCAAAATTGGTATTTACGGTAAGGGATTCGGAGCTGCCGCAGGTTTCTTCACAGCAGTTTATTCGCAGAGAGTTGGAGCAATAGTAATGGACTCCCCGTTATTCTGCAATCTCCCGCTTAGCCAGAACATTTCACAAAGTGATACCTCCCGGGAGATAAATGATATAATAAACGTCCAGAAAACAAGGAAAGGACAGATTAAGAAAAACCTGACTTATTTCGATATAATAAACTTTTCACACAACATCAACTGCCCTGCACTTTTCATCACCGGATTGAAAGATACCATTTCACCACCTGAATGCGTTATGGGTCTTTTCAACAATGTCCAGGGTGAAAAAACAATTGAAGTATATCCGGAAGGTGGGAATGAAGCTGGAGGTGAGGAGCAGAGGATAAAAGCTGTTAACTGGCTCATAGACTCTATCCTTACGGATTAAATCCCCCCGTTTCGCTTCGCTCAACATCCCCCTTTGATGAAGGGGGTTATAAAAAAGTATAAGTCAAACCCCTTTCATCAAAGGGGGTGGCCGCCAGGCCGGGGGATTTTGTATCTCGCAATAAACTTATTCATACAACGCATACTGCCCGCTGTTGCTTACACTACCCTTTCATTCATGATGTATGGAACAAAAGTCGCTCTGCCGATTATTTCTTCAAAATAATCTGTTTCGCTTTTTTTAACATATCTTTTAATCTGATGATTCCTTCCGCTTTCATCAACGGGGATTACCAGTATCCCTCCTACATTCAGTTTAGCCAGAAGATCGGAGGGGAATATTCTTACACCGGCTGATACTATAATTCTGTCAAAGAACCCATCAATATTATTGAAATCATCACCACATAAAATATTCACGTTGTATCCTAAATTTGCAAGTACTGTTAGGGAACGTTCTGCAAGTTCAGGGATCCGCTCCATGGCGGTAACCTCCCCTGCAAGCTCAGCTAAAACCGCAGCCTGATATCCTGAACCTGATCCAATTTCGAGAACCTTCTCATCCCCGGTGAGCCTCAAAGATTGAACCATGGAAGCGACAACCGATGGTGTAGATATAGTCTGCCCGAAACCTATTGGAAGAGAAGTATCATCATAGGCCCTGTAACATAGAGCCTCGGACATAAACTGATCCCTGGGAACCCTCATCATTGCATCGAGAACCGATCCGGAAGATATACCCTTCTGCTCCAGTTTTATAACCATGTTCCTTCGTGCATTAAACATCCTGTCGCTGCTATGGTACAAAATATCCACCCCACTCTTTTCCGATCTGTCCTTTATACTTCACTTCGAGTTTAACATCCACCCACCAGCCTTTGAATGACGGGAGTTTATATGTATTGTATACAAGCACATATCTGTATTCTTCCGATGCTTTAACATCAGAATATATTTTTCTTAAACTATCAATCTCGGATGGACGGATTACTTTACCGCCGGTTTCATTTGCAATTCTAGCTATTTCCGGATCGGCATTTTTTAGAGATATAATATATATGGGAATATAATGCTCATTGGCGTAATTTATTATTGTATCGGGAGTGTATTGTTTAAAGGAATCATCGCCGGAAGTACCATCTGTTATCAGCACTATTCCTCTCCGGTCAGATCTGGGAATGAGATCTGTTATAGCCTGATATAATGCTGTGCCGGTCTGTTTTCCGTTTCTGTAATCCATCTTATCCAGTGCAGAGAGTGTTCTTCTTCTGCTCCAGTCAAAATTATTACCCGACCATACCTGATCATTGAAATTCAGAAGCTCAATACTGTCGTTTTTCTTCATTACTTTCAGTATAAACTCCGCCAGCCAGGGCAGATCTTTATGATAATTGCTCATACCAGTGGAGCGGTCAACCGCCATTACAAATGAAGCTGAGGTAGTTCTTCGCTTGAGGTAATCGGTCTGAAAATTTATTATTTCCGAGTTATCTTCAGTTATGCCGAAATTTTCAGGACGAAGTCCGTACACCGGCCGCCCATCTCTCCCTTTAACATTTACATAAAATGCCACGACAGGAAAGCTTGCAGCATCAACGGATGTTATTTCCAGTTCAAGATTTGTATACTGTTTCTCTGCCGGAGAAAAGCAGTATACACTGTTCGGTTTAGATTCAAGGACATAAAAAAATCCATCCTGATCATAAATTGAAGATAGCGGTCGCACAAGTTTTCTATCGTTATCCCATGAGTTGAAAACAGTTTTAGCACCGCTCACTGTATCGTAAATAATAATACCGGATTTTTCATCGGAAATTATAAGACTGTTACCTTTAACAGATATACCCCGTGGAGATAAGAGCTCATCCATAAAAATTTCTTTTATATAATTTCCGTAATGGTCGAAGACAACAATCTTTTTGTTAGATGTATCAGTTACATATACCATCTCGCCAAGAACCGCAATATCCGTAGGATTGGCAAGTTCACTTTCGTAATCACCCATCTTGCCGAAGCTTAGTACAAAACGCCCGTTTACATCAAACTTCTGCACTCTGTAATTTCCGCCATCGACGACGTAAATAAATCCTTTTTTGTCAAAGCAGACCCCTTTAGGTCCATGGAAAGAGCCTTCACCATTCCCTGTAGTGCCGAACTTTTTCAGAATTTTTCCATTCTCTGAAAATATATAAATCATATCGCTTTTGAAATCTGAAACAGCAAAAGTCTTATTAAAAAAATCTATACCGTAAAGCCCGCCTCCGAAGCCCGGCCTGATAATCTCCTCACCATTACCATTTGGATCTATCCTGACAACTTTTGATGATGAAAAAGAGGTAATATAGAGATTCCTGTCTCCATCAACTGCAATATCTGCAGCGTCAGGGAAGGAATATTTTTTCATAGCATGTGATTTATATTCACTTTGAAGCAGGTAATTCAGATTATCATCATTGCTGCTGTATGCGTTTCGAAAATGCAGACTGTCAATTCTGTTTTTTACAGCAATATTGTCCGGATAAATTTCCAGTGTTTTATTCAGCTCAGAAAGAGCACTCTCCTTAAAACCGGAAAGCTTATATGATCTTGCAAGATAATCTCTGGCAGTGTAATAATCGGGATACTCCTGAACGGCTCTTCTGAAAAAATCCGCGGCAGCCAGATACTGCATATTATTAAAATATACCACTCCCTTTCTGAAGTAGTTTTTAGCAGATTCAAATTTTGCAGGATTAATTGCCGGATAGACTGACACCAGCGGAGTCAGCGTAAATAGAAGCACATAGAAAAGAAGCAGAATCTTTTTAACTCTCATCACCATTATACCAGCACATTTGAATTTTAGATATAACCCACCCGCAGCCAGGAAATATCTTTCTTATTAAGCCTCTTAATTGTCCCCGCAGATATTCAATTCTATTATCGACATAATTATCAAAAGCTTCAGCTAATAAGACATAATATTATCTCTGTTGTCAATAATATTTGACAATAAAAGACCGCCTTAAATTATAAATTCATAAAAACAGACACCTTCTTAAAAAACTGATAGAAAATATTTCAATGCCGGGTCCCATCACGGCAGAAAACATAATTAATCAAAATTTTCAGATATTTCCAGAAACAGGGACTTGAATGTAAATCTATGATAACAGCTGCAGCAATAATATTTGTGATAACTTACATGGGAATAATTTTCACAAGCCTTCCCGGTATAAACATAGACAGACCCTCTGCGTCTTTCTTTGGCGCAGTTGCAATGATTGTCTTTGGAGTACTTTCCTTTGATGAAGCAGTAAAAGCTATCGATTTTAATACAATTTCACTTCTCATAGGAATGATGATAATTATAACGGTTCTGGAGTTGGATGGATTTTTTGCCTTTATCGCGAATAAAACCATCACACTTGCCAGAAACGAAAGAAGACTGCTTTTTATAATAATTTTTACAACTGGAATTTCAAGCGCATTCCTGGTAAACGATGCAGTTGTACTTCTTTATACGCCAATAGTAATATCAATCTGCCGCGATTCAAAGATAAATCCTATACCATATCTCATTGCAGAGATTCTCGCCGCAAACACAGGGAGTGCTATGACTATCACGGGAAATCCGCAAAATATGTTGATAGGAATAAATTCAGGAATCTCATATTCAAGCTTTCTCATTCATCTGATGCCTGTTTCTTTCATTGGAATGATTTTAATTTACTTCGTGATAAAATTTATCTATCCGGTAAATTTTAAAGAGATAAATCCCATCGATCCACATGCCGGATCATATGAGTACAACTACCTCTCAATGAAATTTTCTGTTCCAATCTTCATCATTGTTGTCATTTTGTTTTTTATCAATCAGAATGTCGGACTGTCAATACCGGTAATCTCACTCATCGGTGCATCTTTTATCCTTATTTTAGGAAAAATAAAACCTTCTGAAGTAATAAAAAATATCGACTGGGTACTGATTCTTTTTTTCTCCACTCTATTTATTGTTGTTGGAGGGATAGAGAAAACCGGACTGATCCAGCATATTCTAAATGCATACAGCATAACTCCTGATCTTCATGGAATTGGAATTATTCACCTGATCAGTCTTGTTCTCTCCCAGATTGTGAGCAATGTCCCGTACACAGTATTGATGATTCCTATACTAAAAAGTTCAGGCAGCGATATCATCTGGCTATCACTTGCCTCGGCATCTACCATAGCGGGTAACGCAACAATATTCGGTGCCATGGCAAATATCATCGTAATTGAATCAGCGAAAAAGCAGGGTGTGCATATCTCTTTTTTCGAGTTTTTGAAAGCGGGAGTTGCGGTTACTACTCTTACGCTTCTGCTTTCGGTTTTTCTGCTTTATGTTCAGATATCAGTTATATGAAATGTTTTTTATAAATGAATGATGTGAAGGCTCTGACCCTGAAATGCTGCTAAAGATGCTCTGACCCTTTCAATCAGTCTGAAACTTGATTTATAGGATTAAAGGATTTTCCTGATTTAATAAATGAGAATTATTTCAGTAAATCATGGAAATCTTTAAATCATGTGAATCGTGGTTAAGACAATGGGTAAAAATAATACAAATTCACCCTTTTTATAAAATTGATAATTATTACAAAACATAATTTTCACATCTACCTGAATATCCATCCAAAAACTTCCATTTTCAAAAATTTTAGAAACCTTATTGACATTCAGGTGAAAGGTTTATCATGTACACAATTTTTGATTTTATCCGGGAGGATTATCAGTGTTCAAACCTAAGTTTTTTTCATTAATGAGCAGCTTCACAAAGGAACAGATTATTAAAGACATAACATCCGGAGTTGTAGTGGCGATCATCGCTCTCCCTCTTTCAATCGCACTTGCAATAGCATCCGGCGCTTCACCGGAAAAGGGACTTCATACTGCAATTGTGGCTGGTTTTCTTATTTCATTTCTCGGAGGTAGCCGTGTTCAGATCGGCGGGCCCACGGGAGCTTTCGTAATTATAGTATTCGGAATAATTCAGAAGTACGGTTTTGACGGACTTATTATCGCTACTATTATGGCAGGGATTTTTCTTATTATTTTCGGTCTTACAGGGCTCGGATCATTTATCCGGCTGATACCATACCCTATAACTACAGGTTTTACAAGCGGTATTGCAGTTGTTATTTTTACGACACAAGTAAAAGATTTTTTTGGTCTCACCATCGCTAAAATGCCTTCGGGATTTATAGCAATGTGGAAAGCCTTTGTCGCAAATTCCGGCACTTTGAGTTACCAGGCGGCAGGAGTTGCGCTTATATCTCTGCTGGTTATAATATTCTGGCCGAAACTTACAAAGAAAATACCAGGTTCGCTGGTTGCGATAATCGGTGCATCTGCTGTTGTATATATCTTTCATATTCCTGTAGAAACAATCGGTTCAAGATTTGGCGAAATATCATCTTCATTACCCATGCCCTCTATCCCTTCTGTATCTTTGGAAAAAATTCAGGATCTTATAATGCCATCAATAACAATTGCGCTTCTGGCAGGTATTGAATCACTTCTTTCAGCTGTTGTTGCAGATGGTATGATCGGAAGCACTCACCGTCCTAATGCAGAGCTTATCGCGCAGGGAACAGCGAATATTGCTTCAGGACTATTTGGTGGTTTGCCCGCAACAGGGGCAATAGCCCGTACTGCCGCAAATATAAACAATGGAGGAAGAACCCCTATTGCAGGAATGACGCATGCAATTGTTCTTCTTATTATGCTTGTAGCTCTAATGCCTCTTGCAAAATTTATACCGATGTCAGCACTGGCGGCAATACTTGTTATTGTGGCTTATAACATGAGTGAATGGCACAGTTTTAAATCACTTTTCAGAGCGCCGAAAAGCGATATAACAGTACTTCTTATAACATTTTTCCTCACAGTATTTGTCGATCTTGTTGTTGCCATAGAAGTCGGCATGATTCTGGCGGCTCTCCTCTTCATGAAAAGAATGTCCGATGTTACTGAAAGCGGATTTACACACGAACAGGCTGAAGATGACACATCTGACTTAAAAAAGTATATGGATTCCCGAAACATCCATCTGCCAAAGGGTGTCGGGATTTATGAAATAAACGGACCATTCTTTTTTGGTATTGCAGACCGTTTTCTTGAAGGTGCAGTTCAGGACCGCCGGCCGGTTCCCGTACTTATTATACGTCTGAGAAATGTTCCCGCAATGGATGCGACAGGTCTTCATGCATTAACAAGACTCTTAGGTAAATGCCGCGATTTAGGAACCCAGATGATTTTATCTGAGGTAAAAGATCAGCCATTGAAAACAATGACTAAAGGGGGATTTTTTGATCATCTGGGAATGGAGAATGTATGTTTCACATTTGAAGCTGCAGTAGAAAGAGCGACTGAGTTAAGAGCTCATAAAGAGAAGTAGTTTTCATCTGACAAATAAAATAAAAACCCCCCGGCTTGAATACCGGGGGTTTTTTTACTAACGATCTTACGATTTCTAATTAAGTCTGTTATTGTTTCTCAATGCGAAGATAACCATCTTACGCATAATTTTCTCTTTAAGTCCTGACGGCTCAGTAAGCTTCATTCTTTCAATGTGTCTCTGAGCAACTTTTGGAATAGGTCTGAGTAGTTCAAGTAAAAGACCACCTACCAGTTTTTTAGGATTTCCAGCAGCCAGACCCTTCATAACCTTTAGAGAACCTCCAAGTGCTATATCATCAGGGGACAAATCAGTTCCAAATGGGAACGGCTGAAAATATCCCTCCTCCTGATAAGGCTTAAGCAGCTTGGCGATTTTTTCAGGTGTATTGTTGCAATACTCTTTAGGGATTTCATAATCCTTTGCAATCTTTCCTGCTTTTTTTGCCTGTTCAAGAAGCTGCTTCTGAAATCTTGAATCAGCGATATTAAGCATCGCCGCAACAATTTCCTGATCGGGCTTTCCTCTTACATCGGCAATCCCGTATTCAGTAACAATGATATCTCTCAGGTGTCTCGGTACCGAGCAGTGTCCATAACTGAATACTATATTTGATTTAAGAGCTTTTCCGGATCCCTTAGTACTCTTTATCATCATGATAAGTCTTCCATCAGGAAGAGCATGAGCCATGGATACAAAATTATACTGTCCGCCGATTCCGCTTATAACTTTACCGTTCTCAAGCTGATCTGATGCTATTGACCCCAGTAAACTTGCAGTAATACCGGTATTGACAAACCTTCCGTCTTTTCTCTGTAGAGCCCGAAGTTCCTCGTCTCCATAGAGCTGATTTACTTTTTCCACACCTGACATACCGAAACTCATTCTCTCCTCTTCGCTCATTTCATTTAGAGCATCGTAGAAAGATTGAGGACCGAAAAAGAAAGCTCCAAGTATAACCTTACCGCCATGAAGCTCTTTCCCTAAAATTTTTCTTATTTTTGTTCTATTCGCCTTATCATTCATATCCCCGGGATAACTGATCTTCCCGTCTTTAATTGCACCTTTAACAAACTTCAATCCTTTTTTCAATATTCCAAACTCAGTAAGAAAATTGAAGTCCTCTTCAGTAAGCTTTCCATGAATTGCCTTCATATCAACAAGCTTATCAATTATATCTGCAGGAATTTTATCTGCAGCCAATTGACCTTTATTAATAAGTTTCATAAGAGGAACACTGTCAAAAACCTTCCTCTTTAAAATTTTACTTTTATACATCTGCATAAAAGCATCAACAAACATCTCGGATGAGCCGTAAAGGCCCTGCTTGAAATGTCCGGTATCTCCCCATTTTTTAATAAGATCTGCATACCTGGTTGTTATACCCGCCTTCTCAATAACTTCAGTATAAACCTTATGATGATTATTACGCATCTGAAGACCTGCAACAATCGCATCTCCAAGGGCTCCGATACCGACCTGTATAGTACCGCCATCCTTTATCAATGTGCTTACATTCAGCCCTATCATATGATCAGGCAATGCCACTGCGTCTTTCGGAGCACCAAAAAGTTTATAATTATATTCTTCACCTTTGAGAATAATATCATATGTGTCTGCAGGAACAAAGGCATCTCCATACATAAAAGGCATTTTTTCATTCGCCTCTGCAATTATGGCAACTTTTCTACCTTGAGCTCTCTGATCTTTCAATATTTTTACAGCTTCAACACAAATATCAGTATTGCAGCCCATTGAGAATTTAACTTTACCATCAATTACTTTAGTGGAAATAAGCTGACCGAAAACATTACATCCGAAATCCATTGCATCCCGGCATGCATGTGTATAGTTTGATGAAAAATGGTGCAGATGATATTCAGGCTGATTCAGATTTGCTCCGGCTTTACAGAAAAACTCATAAATTTCAACATTCTTCGCAAGCTTTCCAGCTCTAAGATCAAGCATAAAATCAAATTCAAGCACACCATCAAAAATTCTCTCAGCAATGGGTTTTAAAAATCTTCTCTCCATTTCTGTGTGACCCTTGGGTTTTTCAAGAGGGAGAGCGGTAACTATTTTTAGACTGATTGAAGGATCCTCTTTTGCTCTTCGGTAAAACTCATTGGCAATAATAAGCGGCTTTCCCAATGCAAGAGTCATACCTAATTTGACATCTTTACCAACATGCTTAATAACCTGATCAACGCATTTTTTTACATCATCAGAAAGAACACCTGTTTTTCCATTCATCTACTCACCTGCCATATTATAAAATTTTTATAAATATTTAAAAAAGTAAATCTGAATTGAACATTGAACATCATTGAACAATGATCATCAGGATATAAACCCCATATGTTAATAATATACTAATTTAAATTCAAAATGTCAAATTAGCATCCTAGTAATATATAGGTGTTTCTCTATCTACTCACAAACCGGTTATGAAATAAATTTCCCCTCACTGCTAATGGCTGAGGGAATCATAATTTCCTGCGGTTTTTAAGTTGATAGCTGTTTATAAATATGACATTTTTGTAATTATGTCAAAAACAATTTTTCTATTTTTTTTATTTACTTCATTTTTTTCAGATACTCCTCAAAATAATTGCACAAATAAAGTATATACACCGGAAAATATTGAAAATGATTCGATTAATAGTACAGGACATGACCTATTGGTCGGAATATTATAAAAAAATAATTTTTGGGGATCAGCAATGATAGAGAAAAATTTTAACAATATTCAATTCATAACCGATAAATGGCCTCTGAACCCTTCGCTCCCTACAATTATTTTTATTCATGGAGCGGGTAATTCTAAAAATTTATGGAAATCACAAGTTCAGGAATTTTCTGCAGAACTAAATAAAATAGCAATAGATCTTCCCGGACATGGCGGAAGCAGTGAACCCGGAATGTCCGGAATTGGAGATTATGCAGAATTTGTTGAGAAATTTATTTCAGAAGTTAATCCTCCAACACCTGTACCGTGCGGTCTAAGCATGGGTGGAGCGATCACTCTCACTCTGCTGCTTAGCAGCAAAATAAAGTTTAAAGCAGGCATAATAATAAACTCAGGTGCAAAACTGAAAGTTAATCCGTTAATATTTGATCTTATAAAAAATAATTACAGCGGATACATTGAATCGATTCCGGCAATAGGTGCTTCATCATCAACTGATCGCTCCAGACTCAGTGATGTAGTAAGCGATGCGGAAAAATGCAGCCCCGATGTTGTATACAATGATTTTACCGCATGCAATAATTTTGATGTAACTGAAAAATTAAGCAGCATAAATGTACCGGTACTAATACTCACAGCTGAAGAGGACAAACTTTCTCCACAGAAATATGGAAAATTTCTGGCGGATAACATTACCGGTTCAAGTCATGTGAATATTTCCGGTGCGGGACATTTCTCTCCTGTCGAAAAACCGGAAGAAGTGAATGAAGCGATATTGGGATTTATAAAGAAGATTACTTCTTCTTTTTGAACATCTTTGCAAGAAACTGTCCTGTGTATGAGGAACTGACCTTGCTCAGATCCTCGGGAGTACCTGTCCCCAGAACTGTTCCTCCAGCATCGCCCCCTTCAGGTCCAAGATCTATGACATGATCTGCAGTTTTTATTACATCGAGGTTGTGTTCAATTACAATAATTGTGTTACCTTTATCAACAAGGGAGTTCAGTACTTCTATGAGCTTTCTGATGTCATCGAAATGAAGTCCCGTTGTGGGCTCATCGAGTATATATACAGTTTTACCTGTTGCACGCTTTGAAAGTTCAGTTGCGAGTTTAATTCTCTGAGCCTCACCGCCGGAGAGTGTTGTCGCAGGCTGTCCGAGTTTTACATAACCGAGCCCGACTCTCTGCAGAGTCTCAAGTTTAGTATTAACAACCGGGATACTTTCGAAGAAAGGTATTGCTTCATCAACAGTCATATCGAGTATCTCAAATATATTCTTACTTTTAAATCTTACTTCAAGTGTTTCATGATTATATCTCTTACCTTTACATACGTCGCATGTGATGTATACATCGGGAAGAAAATGCATCTCGATCTTTTTTAATCCGTCGCCCTCGCATGATTCACATCTCCCGCCGGAAACATTGAAAGAGAACCTCCCCGCTTTATAGCCCCGGATCTTCGACTCAGGAAGTTTTGCAAAAAGGTCTCTTATGGGTGTAAAAAGTCCGGTGTATGTCGCAGGATTTGACCTTGGAGTTCTTCCGATTGCCGACTGATCAATATCGATAACCTTATCTATATATTCCAGCCCTTGAATTTCATCGAATGCACCGGGATACTCCTTCGATTTCATAAGAAGAGCGGATAAAGCCTTGTAGAGTATTTCAATTACCAGCGAAGATTTTCCCGACCCTGAGACTCCAGTCACCGCTGTAAATACTCCCAGAGGAAAATCAACATCGACCTTTTTTAAATTATTCTCCCTCGCACCCTTTATGCTTATGAACCTTTCCGATTTTCTTCTTGATGCCGGAACCGGTATCACCTTAGCGCCGGAAAGATAATTCCCGGTTAAAGACTTTGCACAGGCCTTTATCTCTTCCGGTGTACCGGCAGCAACAACATAACCGCCTTCAACACCTGCACCTGGCCCCATATCTATAACATAATCAGCTTCCATTATTGTATCTTCATCATGTTCAACAACGAGCACAGTATTACCGATATCACGGAGATACTTAAGAGTTTTCATCAGCCTTTCGTTATCTCTCTGATGAAGACCTATACTCGGCTCATCAAGAACATAAAGTACACCGGTAAGTGCCGAACCGATCTGTGTCGCAAGCCTGATTCTCTGCGATTCTCCTCCTGAGAGTGAACCGGCTGATCTTTCAAGTGTAAGATAATCAATTCCTACATCGTTAAGAAACTTAAGTCTGGTTTTAATTTCTTTCAGAATCTGTTCCGCAATCTTCAGTTCAGTTGCATTCAACTCAATATTATTGAAAAATTTAAATGAATCTTTTATCGACATGGATGAAATTTCATGAATACCACGATCGGCAACTTTTACAGAAAGGCTTTCAGGACGGAGTCTTTGACCTTTACAAACAGCACATGTGCTGTTTGCCATATACTTCTCCATCCAGATACGCATATCCTCTGAATTTGTCTCTTTATATCTTCTCTCAAGATTCGGGAGAACTCCTTCGAATGATCTTGAGAACTTAAATTCCGATTCACTCCGCTTAATATTATAATTCACTTTATTATGGCCTGATCCGTAAAGAATAACATTTTTAACTTTCTCAGGCAGATCCTTCCATGGAGTATCCGGTTTGAAATTTAAACTTTTTGACAGAGCCTGAATTGTTTCGAGGTACCAGTAACTTGTACTCTTACCCCATACTTCAAGAACTCCATCGTTAAGAGATTTATCGGGATCTGATACAATCCGTTCCGGATCAAACTGCATAATGTAACCCAGCCCGTCGCATTCAGGACACGCACCATAAGGAGTGTTGAATGAAAACATCCTTGGAGAAAGTTCCGACATGGATATTCCGCAATCAGGACAGGAGAGTTGAGAGGAAAAAAGAAGTTCTTTTTCATCAGCAATTACGATTATGAGCCCACCGCTGAGATCCATTGCTGTTTCTATAGATTCTGCAAGTCTTGGCCTTATACCATCCTTGATGACGATTCTATCTACTACTATTTCTATGGTATGCTTTTTCTGTTTTTCAAGAACTATATCTTCTTCAACTGTGCGGAACTCGCCATCAACTCTAAGACGCACAAAACCCTTTTTGCGCGCAGATTCTATAAAATCAACATGTTCACCTTTCTTACCGCGAACAAGCGGGGCAAGTATCTGACATTTTGAATTTTTTTTAAGAGTGAGGACCGATTCAACAATCTGGTCAATCGATTGAGATGAAATTTTTTTCCCGCAATTATGGCAATACGGGACTCCAACCCTCGCGTAGAGAAGCCTGAAGTAATCATATATTTCCGTAACTGTCCCCACAGTAGATCTGGGGTTTCTGTGTGTTGTTTTCTGTTCAATGGATATTGCAGGGGAGAGTCCGTCGATAAAATCCACGTCGGGCTTTTCCATTAAACCAAGAAACTGTCTTGCATAGGCAGAGAGAGATTCAACATATCTTCTCTGCCCTTCGGCATAAATTGTATCAAATGCGAGTGAAGACTTACCTGAACCGGAGAGTCCTGTTATGACAACAAGCTGATCTCTCGGTATCTCAAGGGAGATGTTTTTCAGATTATGCTCTCGCGCTCCCTTGATAACAATTTTTCTATCCTTCATATCAGAGTGATATTAATCGAACCACACATCGGACAGACTGCATCTCTCTCGGTTTCCTCATCAATATCATGTTTCTTTCTGATAAGTACATCATCCCATCTGTAATCGCAATCTTCACAGGCATAACTTATATGAACTTTTCTATCTCCGCCCTCTCCATGAAAATCGTCGTCATCATCAAGAAGATCGTCAGAATCTTTCAATTCCTCTTCGTTATAGTTTTCCTCATAGTAATCATCTTCATATACTTGATCATCTAAATCTTTATCTCTATAATCGTCAGCCATTTCAATACCCACCTTATTTTATGATGATTTTGTATTTTCTAATATCCGCTAAATTTTTTATTCAGCAGACACGCTGTGAATACCAAAAAAAGGGGGCCCTTATTTGTCAAAATATTTTACATACTTATTTAAAAATTTTTGGTTCAATCTCCTTAATTTTCTCTACAGATTCTATGGGCATTATCTCTATTTCGTTTATTTTTTTTGAAGTAACTATAATATCCCAAATCCCCCAGTTCCCGGTTTTCCCGGAATATTCATGGATAATAATATCAAACTTGCCCGGATATGACAAATCAAAAGGAATTGAAACTTCAAATAATTTTTTATCTGACATATAACTTAAATCCGCAGTTCCAATCTGCCGTTTATTACCATGTATATCTCTTATAAATATTTTAAGTTTGGAATTAAAAGGTACATTCTTCTGACTATAACGAAGAAAATCAAAATATATCCGATATAAAAGTTCTTTTTTATATCCGGTTACAGGGATCACTGTCTGATATTGAGTTATAAAAAAAGCTTTGTTATCTATTAACGGAGGGGCATCGGGAGCGAGAGTTAGATATAGATTATTTGCCCAATTTGAAGCGTCTTTAAAATCAATACTCTCTGCCGGTGATTCACCGGTTTCTGTTTTAATGTTGATGTTATTAATAATAACAGTATCGCTCTCAGAGATAATCTGCGGGTAGATATAACTATAAGCAGAGAATATAAAGGAAAGCACGAATAAAAAATTTATAATTTTACTGGACATAAAACCTTTACAGGTGCTTTCACCTTTATTATCTAAACTAAAAAAAGTCAAAAAAAGAAATCCCTACCTGATAAGGTTCATCACCTTTTCTGTATTGAGATTTGATATATTCTCAAGTCCTGCAGGAGTTTTCTTCAATGTTTCACTCACTCCCGCCATGAGATTTTCAACTTTCTTATTGCCTGTGAGGTCTGAAGCAATAAAGTTGTCCATCTCAACCTGAATTTTTGTAAGCTTGCTGACATCAGCAGATATGAGAGTTTTTAACTCATTTTTCTTTGATGCAATATCCTGAGGAGCAAAAGCTTCTCCTACAAATTCTTTCAGAATTTTACTTTCATTGAATGTAGTTTCGTTCAATATCTTTTTGGTATCTTCTTCGGTAGAGGCGGTAAGCAACTGATCGATACCTTCATTGATAATCTGATTCTTTGTGAGAGAGGTCTGAATATCTTTAACTTCTTTACCCAGAGCTTCTATTCTTGAGTTGATAACTCTGCTCAAATTAACTGAATCTGTCTTTACGCTCTTTGCATCCTGCTTAACTTCGGTTTCATCAGTTTTTTTCTTATTATTGATCTTTTGGGCTGATCCCAGAATTCCATCGGCAGTTACTTTCATTTTACACCTTCCATTGTGTCTATTTATATTTTTTTTGTATAAAGGTCTCCTATTACAAAGGTAATTACAAGATTCTAATTTGTCAATTAATTATGAACAAATTTTAATAAAAACGCAGAAAAAACAGGGGATATACTACAACAAAATTAATTAACTCAGAGGCTCTGACCCTGCAGCTGTCAGAACCTTGATTTTCAGGATTAAAGGATCTCCTTGAATTTGTAAAAGATTACTCCACTGAATCATGAAAATCCTTAAATCCTACTAATCATGGTTCAGACAAAGGAAACCGAGATGAATTATAAAACTTCTAAAAAATAAATTGGAATTGGGGACACAAGGGGTTGCATAGGACAAGGGGCTGCAGCCCCCTGCTCTACGACTCGACTCTCTCCATCTTCAGTGATACGAGTTTAGACACTCCCGGATCCTCCATTGTAACACCATAAATAGACTCACTGATGCTCATGGTCTTTTTATTGTGTGTAACAATGATAAACTGAGTGCTCTTGGAGAACTCTCTCAGCATTTTAACAAATCTCTGAATATTCTGTTCATCAAGAGGAGCATCAATCTCATCGAGAAAGCAGAATGGAGATGGTTTTACCATATATGTGGCAAACAGGAGAGCGATAGCTGTTAAAGCTCTCTCCCCGCCAGAGAGAAGATTTATATTCTTGAATTTTTTACCGGGAGGCCTTACCATAATATCAATTCCGCTTTCCAGTACATTCTCCAGATCGGACATTTCAAGAAAAGCCTCTCCACCCTCAAAAAGCCTTTTAAATACATCGGAAAAGTTCTTCTGAATGTCATTAAAAGTTGTCATAAAGAGATCAACTGATGTTTTGTTAATATCCTCAATTACTGATATTATATCCTGACGTGCTTTTTCAATATCGCTCTTCTGATCAATGTAGTATTCAAATCTCTTTTTTAAATCACGAAATTCCTGAATAGCTAGATTATTGATTGGACCAAGATCCTGAATCTTCTTCTTTAACTCCTGAATCTCGGTCTGGAAGTCATTTGCCATTGTATCGTTTATCTTAAGATCATTTAATTCCGAAACTTTTTTCTCATACTCAGTCCAGAGGTAGTCCTGGATTCCATCTCTCTTAAATGAAAGCTCAACACCGGTTCTCTCCATGGTGTTTATTTTCTCAAGCGCCTTTGCAAGCTCCTCTTCATCTTTACGGGATTCGGTTTTACGTTTGATAATATTATTCTCTATTTCACTTCTTCTGGAAACAAGCTCACTTATACTAGACTTGAGTGCCTCACTCTTTTCGTTAAACTGTATCAGTCTGTCTTCAGATTCCTTAATCTCTTTGGTCAGCTCATCTATCGCCTTGTCAGTTCTTGAAATCTCCTCGTTGAAGTTTTCAATCTGTTTCTTAACATCATCTATCTGATGAGTAAGAGATGTAAGGTTCTTTTCAATCCAGTTGCTGTCATTCTCGTATCTGGCAAGGTCCCGCTCTATCCTTGTGATCATGGCATTGATATTCTCAAGCTCTGCCTGCTCACTCTGTATAAACTCATCAAGTAGTCCGTTATTTGCCCGGAGTTCATCCACCTCGAGAACCATCTCTCTTATACGCTTGTCGAGATTCTCCTTGTCGGCATGTATACCTGTTTTATCAAAGAGTATAGATCTGAAACCATCTTCATAACTCTCGAATTTATAAATATTATCTTTTAGATTCTTTACGTTGATCTTTTCGATAAACATCCACGCGCGGTCAAAAGATCTTACTTTCAGTTCATCAATGGCATTATTCAGATCCATTTCAATCTGGCTAAGTTCGCTTTCAATAAGACGTTTTACATCCTCTCTCTCGGTCTCGGAGTCTTCAAGTTCGATTTTTCTTTTTTCGATTGCATCAACAAGTTTCTTGATTACAACCTCAAGGGCCTCTCTAAGTTTTTTTAGAGTTGATTCGTTGTCACGGATTTTCCTGTTATTCTCTTCGATTTTATCTCTTGAGTTATGAATTGAATCTATTTTCTTTTTCCGGCCCTCGAATGATTCAGCAAGTTTTCTTTTATCCTCGGTTATCTTCTCTTTAAGATCAACGGCAGTCTCTTCACTCTTCTTTTTTTCCGTAAGAAGACGTTCCAGGCTCTCCCCGCGCTCTTCAAGTTTTTTGATTATATTCTTTTTTCTACCCTGATGTTCTTCAACAAGGCGCCTGTTCTTTTCGGTGGAAATATCTATGGTCTCTCTGCGGACTCTGTAAGCATCGAGCTTTTTCTCTATTTCAAACAACTGGTACTGGAGATCATTCTTTTTCTTTTCGTCTTTTTCGTTTTCAGCAGATGTTGTAGAAACTCTACCGACAATCGACTCTCTCTCTTTCTGAAGCTTATCAATATCTTCCTGGTTTTTTTCAAATTTCTTAACTATTTCTCTGAATTTAAGAATATTCAGTTTTATATCGAGATCAGAAAGTTTACCCTTAAAGTTAAGGAACTCTTTAGTCTTCTCGGACTGTTTCGATTTCAGCTCCTTCTCTCTCTCAATCTCTTTTATAATGTCGTTTAATCTATTTAAGTTTTCTCCGGTATCCTGGAGTTTTTTGAGTGATTCTTTTTTCTGCATTTTATAGCGCGAGATTCCCGCGGCTTCCTCAAAGAGATATCTTCTATCTTCAGCCTTGGTGGAGAGGATGAGATCCATCTTTCCCTGCTCGAGAACTGAGTATGCTGATTTACCGATCCCTGTATCCATAAAGAGTTTATCTATATCTTTAAGTCTTACGGGTGATTTATTGATGAGATACTCCGATTCTCCGTCACGGAAGATACGTCTGCTTATAGTAACAGCATCTGAATCAAAATCAAGTATTCTATTTGAATTATCAATGGTGAGTGCCACCTCTGCAAGAGATAGAGGCTTTCTCTGATCAGTTCCGGAGAAAATAACATCCTCCATGGTCTGACCCCGGATATTCTTTGCCTGCTTCTCTCCGAGAACCCATTTTACAGCATCTACAACGTTCGATTTACCACAGCCGTTGGGGCCAACAATAGCAGTAATACCCGACTCAAACTCAACATGAGTTTTGTCAGCAAATGATTTAAAACCAAACATGTCCATTGACTTAAGAAACATATATTTCCACTTCTTTTATTATTTAACTCGAACTTTCCAATCGGGACTGCTAAGGGACTGCCCCCTTTGACCCGTTAAAAGATCAGGTTATTTTGACTACACTTTAAGGGAAGAAATCAGGCATTACATGTAAATTCATATATTTGAAACATAAAAATACACCTTAGATACTTAAAAATAAATACATCACTTTAAGCAAGAAGATTTTTGCCGGGGATTTAAAAAAATAGCTTCAAAATGATGTCTAATTAATCTCATAAAAATCACAAATAACTGATTTATACTGTTTTTTTCAAAACTTCATGTAAAAAGAGATAATTTGATTCTTGACAGAGCAAAAAATATGTATATTATCTATATTATAGGTAATAGTTCTATTATTAAAATTTTGAATTATTATCTTTAGTACCTTTAATTCGCAATTTTTACAATGATGCGCCACATAACCACTGTCTGTCATCCCCGCGAATTTCGGGGTTCATCATATTTGCAACCGTGGATTGCGGTTTACACGGGAATGACATAAACAAAGAGGACCAAATGAGAAACACCATTGCAACAAAAATTTCCATTTTAACAGGATCTGCAATTATATTATGCTCTGCCATTGCATGCAGTATATATTATGTACAATACACAAAGGAGCTTAATAGAAGTTTATTTGAAAAGTTAAGTATTGGAGTTAATATAATACGCAGTGTTGCTGATTTAAAAAACATTGATACTCTAAACACTCCTGAATCAAAAAATTCGGAATACTATAAATATACTCTTGAGCAATTTCATTCCGTAAGACATGCCATGGGTTTTTCATCTCTTTATGCTCTCACAATTACCGGAGGAAAACTGACCTTTGTTTTTGACACAATAAATGAACCTGATGGAAGCGAGAAGGAGAGCGATTTTCTGAAAGAGTATCAAAATCCTCCATCCGAAATTCAAGCTGCTATAGATACAGGAGAAATCGCATTTTCAAAAAAACCCTACACTGATGAATTCGGAACATTTCAATCTGCTTTTCTTAAATTTAAAGCCGGCTCGAATGATATTGTTATTGGTGCAGACTATGACATTAAAGATATAAAAAAAATAAAAATGAAAGCTACAATTCTTCTCATAGTAATTATGACAGGAATTTGTTTGATCGCTCTTATTATGATCTATTATGTCAAACTGATAGCCGTTAAACCTATACTTGAAATTATCCGGAGTCTCAATGAGATTACTGAAAATGCAGATCTTACAAAAAAAATAGATGTTAAAACCACCGGTGAAATTGGAACCCTGGCTGTAAATTTTAACGGGTTTATCAGCCGCGCAGCTGAGATTCTATTGCAGATAGACGAAATATCGCTTAAGCTTGCCTCGTCTTCAACAGAACTTTCATCAATAAGTACTGCGTTTACCGATACAACCCAGGTGCAGGCCTCCAGCTCAAATGAAATAGTTTCTCTAATCGGACAGATAACCGAACTCATCAACACCATCGCCCGGTTGTCAAATGAGCAGCTTGAGATATTTATTTCTCAGCGTCAGCTTATCGGAGATTTGTATAACGGAATTTCGAAAAGCAATGAACAGGCCGATAAGGCTATGATTCTTTCGGGAGATGTTTCAGTCAAGGCGAAGAAGGGAGAGGTTTCACTCTCTACAATGAATGAGAGTATGGCCAAGGTTAAAGAGAGCTCCAATGATATGATTACAATCATTGAAATTATAAATGATATTTCTGATAGAATAAATCTTCTTTCACTGAATGCGGCGATAGAGGCAGCACGTGCAGGAGATTCAGGTAGAGGTTTTGCCGTTGTTGCCGAGGAGATTTCCAAACTGGCCGACCAGACTGCTACAAGTACAAAAAATATTGACTCGCTTATAAAAGTCAACAATGACGAGATATCACTTGAAATTCAGAATATCAATGTAACTACAAAAATACTTACTGAGATTATTGACGGTGTTGAAAAAATGAAGGGAGAGGTTGAACAGATTCAGGTTACAACGAGGGAACAGAAGATCATCGCTGAAAAAGTAAGAAACAACGCAGGAAATATTTACTCAAGAGCGGAGAATATAAGCTCCACTGCACTTACACAGAAGAATGAAGTTGACCTGATCGGCCGTTCAGTTGAGAACATCGGAGAACAGACAAAGGCTGTTATAACCGGTTCTGAAGAGATAGCCGCAAATTCGGAAGATATAGCTAAAATGGCCGAGATACTGAGAGAAAAACTGTCGCTGTTTAAGATTTAAACTCGCTTCCATCCCTCTCTTTGAAAAAAAGAAAGATGGAAAGTTAAATTACAAAATTCAGGAGTTCCATTATGAACAAATTATGTCTTATTCTAATCCTCTGTCTGACTTTATCCTGCGCCAGACAAACTAAACTTGAGATGAAAATCCTTAGCTATACAGGGAATGTTACTGTTAATGCAAATGCCGTTACAAAGATAAATATGGTAATCAATTATGGTGATGCCATTGAAACGATCGGTAACTCGTCATGCGATATAATCATAAACGATAAAAATATTCTCCGGCTGAAACCTGACACAAAACTTATAATAAAAATATCGGACAAAGAGAATATTCTGCAGCTTGACAAGGGATGGATGGCTGGCGTTACACGAAAAGTATTTACTAAAGAGGGGAAATTTACAATTCTAACTCCGACAGTTACCGCTTCAGTAAGGGGCACATCTTTCTGTCTTAAAGTAGAGAATGAAAAAAGCACATATTTCTGTACCTGTAACGGTTCGATAGAACTTACCGGTGAAAAAAGCTCAGCAAGTGAAACCGTTACCAGCTCACATCATGCTGCAAGAAGATTTGCACTTGATAAAAGCGGAGCTTTGATTGAAGACAACAATCCCGGAATGCTGTACCATGCCGACAACGGCGTTGAGGAGATGGCAAAAGTAATTGGCGAAACAATTGACTGGAGCAAACCTGATCTACATTAAAAAGCAGAAATGACATCTCATATTTTCCTATAAGGCTGTCTCAAAAGAACAATCGTTGTCATTCCGGCTGTAGTGAAACGGAATGCCGGAATCTCATACAGCTGATTTAATCAGGAGATTCCGGTATTTGCAAGAATGGATGATGCAAAACCGGAATGACCAACACAGAAATTTCACAGCCACAGTTCCCTATCGTAATGTGAAGCAAAGCAGCTTCTGAAAACCTTCCATTTTCCTTTTAAAATACTTGACCTTAATCATATAGAGTACTTTATTTATAATTAACTGACAAATTAATGGATGAATATGGAAAATTTTAAAAACCTCAAGACTCTTATAGAAATGGCCCTTAATGAAGATCTTCTGGATATCGGAGACATTACCTCTGAGGCCATATTTAGCAATGAATCATATTCATATAAGCTCATGGCAAAGGAGAGCGGGATACTCTGCGGGATAGATATATTTATAACAGTAATGAAATACGTTGATAATACACTAATAGTAAAAAATCATTTTAAAGACAGAGACGTTATCAATCGCGGAAATATTATCGCAGATGTTTCAGGCTCTGTTGTTTCTATTTTAAAAGCCGAGCGAACTGCTCTGAATTTCATCTCGCACCTATCTGCTATTTCTACAAAAACTTCAGCCTTTGTTAAACGCGCTGAAGGCAAAGTAATAATTCTCGACACCAGAAAGACTCTTCCAGGTTACAGAGAACTGGAAAAGTATGCTGTCAAATGCGGAGGCGGGGAGAATCACCGCATGGGACTCTACGACATGGTGATGATTAAAGACAATCACAGCGATGCCGCAGGTGGAATTACTGCAGCTGTTGAACGGGTAAAGAAAAAGTGGGGAGACAAATATAAAATAGAGGTCGAGACACGGAACCTTGATGAAGTAAAGGAAGCCCTTAAGTGCGGCGCCGGTAGAATTATGCTGGACAATATGAGCGATACAGATATGGAAGAGGCTGTAGAATTTATTGCCGGCAGAGCGGAGACAGAAGCTTCAGGAAATATGAATCTTCAGAGAATAAAAAGTACTTCTCTTACCGGTGTAGATTATATCTCATTCGGTGATCTTACTAATTCAGTTAAGGCATTTGACTTCAGTCTTAAAGAAGTTAAAGAAGTGAATGAAGTTAATAATAACAGGTAAAAATATGAATTTTGAATGCTATTCAGATACAATGCTAAAAAGTTATATTATAGAAGCTAAAAAGAGACTCGGCAGCAGACTCATTATTCCGGCTCACCACTACATCAATCAGGATCTTGTTGAAATTGCAGACTTCACAGGCGATTCGTACAAGCTTGCAGTTGATGTAAGCAGAAGCAGTGCGGAGTTTATCGTGTTCTGCGGAGTTAGATTTATGGCTGATGGAGCAAAAGTACTTGCCGGTGAGAATCAGCATATACTCCACCCTGAGCCTGCAGCAGGTTGCCCCATGGCGGAGATGATCGATGAAGAAACTGCCGAACGCGCTGTAGAAAAAATAAGCGGAGTATGCGATAGAGAGATCATTCCGCTGGTATATATGAACTCTTACGCAGATTCAAAAAGTTTCTGCGGCCGGAAAGGTGGAGCTGTATGTACAAGCTCCAATGCTCAAAAAATTGTGCGGCACTATCTCGATGAAGGAAAGAGTCTCTTCTTTTTTCCAGATTATCATTTGGGTCACAACGTCGCGAAGCAGATTGCACTTGATGATTCGCTTGTAGTCAAGGTGGGACGCGATCTCTCACTTGAAGAAGGAAAGAATCTTAAAGAGGGAAAGATGTTTTTATGGGATGGTTTTTGTCCTATACACCAGACTTTTGAAGACGAGGATGTTCTTCTTATAAGAAAAAATTATCCCGATGCCAGAATTATAGTTCATCCCGAGTCACGTAAAAGTGTTGTTGAACTTTCAGATATGTCGGGATCAACACAGCAGATATATGACCGAATAGCAAAATCGGAAAAAGGATCTGTATGGGTAGTGGGAACTGAAACTACATTCGTAAAGAGAATTGCCGATACGTTTAGCGACAGAACAGTTCTTCCTCTCAAAATTTCACCATGCAAAAACATGGTGAAGCTGACTCTCCGCAATACAGCAGAGTGTATAAAATCAGTTGAGGAATTTATAGCCGGAACAGGTTCCCTTAGAAATGAAGTTTTTGTAGATAAAAGTTTAGTAAAAAATGCAAAGATTGCACTTCAGAGAATGATAGATATAGTAGAAGCCCCCTAAATCCCCCGGAGGGGGACTTTAAAGAAAGTGATGTTATAGATATTTTTTTCGGAATTAAATCTTCAAGTAACACGGTAATCAGCTTTGCCCCCTCCGGGGGTGCGGGGGCCGGGTGATTGAGGGCTCAGGAGATACATTATGAGACACCATTTTGATGCTGTAGTTGTGGGAACCGGTATTGCCGGTCTCACCTGTGCCATATATTTAAAGAAGGCGGGACTTGATGTTGTTGTAATGACAAAGGAGAGCGTAATTTCAGAAAGTAATACCTTCTACGCTCAAGGGGGTATCATAGCATCAAAGGAGGAGGATTCTCCCGTACTATTACGAGAGGATATACTTCAGGCGGGATGTTCATATAACAGAATTGACGCCGTTGACTATTTCGCAAAATACGGTCCTCCCCTGGTATTTGATTTTCTTGTTAATGACGTTGGTATCGAGTTCAGCGCTGCGGAAGGCGGAAACATTGATTATACCGAAGAAGCGGCTCACAGCATAAGACGCATAGTCCACTTTGAAGATCATACAGGTGATAAAATTGAAGACTCACTTATTGATCATGCAAAGAAACTCGGAGTTAAGTTTCTTATAGACTACACCGCTATTGACCTTATTACAAATAATCACCACTCGCGCAATACTCAGGAACTGTACAAGGAACGTGAGGTTATGGGGATATATGCTCTGAACAACAAGAGATGTGAAACAGAGACATTTTTTGCACAAAGCGTTGTTCTTGCAACTGGCGGTATAGGGAATATTTACTATCACACATCAAATCCGGAATCGGCTACCGGTGACGGAATAAGCATGGCTCACAGAGCCGGAGCGGATATTATCAACGCCGAGTTTGTCCAGTTCCACCCCACTACCCTGTTTCATAAGGATATAAAAAGATTTCTGATCTCCGAGTCGCTGCGCGGTGAAGGAGCCAGACTTAAGGACCATGACGGTCATGAGTTTATGTATGAGTATTCCGAGATGGGAGATCTGGCTCCAAGAGATGTTGTTGCACGTGCCATTTACGACAGAATGTCTAAAACCGGAAAAGAGTACATGCTTCTTGATATAGCAAACTACTACGAGGGGCATCTTCCTCTTGAACAGCGATTTTCAAGGATATACTCAACTTGTAAAAAAGGCGGAATCGATATTACGAAGGAACCTATCCCGATTGTTCCGGCAGCTCACTACTTCTGCGGAGGAATAAAGGCAGATATCAAGGGGAAAACATCTCTAAAAAATCTCTATGCAATAGGAGAAGCCTCATGTACCGGACTTCACGGAGCGAACAGGCTTGCGTCAACATCACTTCTTGAAGGACTGCTATGGGGAAAATCGGCGGCTGAAGATATTATAATTAAAAAATATAGAATAAATAAAAGCCGTTTCGGAAGTATTCCGGACTGGGAAAAACCTAACTATACTGAAGAATTTGATCCGCTGCTTATTGATCAGGATATGAAGGCAATTCAGCTCACCATGTGGAACTACGCGGGAATAATCCGTACAGAAAAAGGACTGAACCGTGCACAGGCTGACCTTGACTACTTCTCTCACAGAATAATGAGATTTTATAAGAGCGCAAGACTGCACAAGGATATTATCCAGCTTCGTAACGCCGTGGTAAGCTCGCTGCTGATTGTTTCGGCAGCTCTTAGAAACACAAAATCTGTGGGCTGCCATTATCTCGGCAAAAATAAATAAACAATCGGATGAACCTCTCGATTTTCTCATGCCCTGTATGCTCCTTCCCTCTTACGATGCAGGAGAGATCATACATTTGCGAAAATAAACACAGCTATGACATATCAAAAGAGGGATACGTAAACCTTCTCCTTGCAAATCAGAAAAAGAGCAGCGACCCCGGCGACTCGAAGGAGATGCTTGATGCGAGAAAATCTTTTTTAAACAGAGGCTATTACAAATCTCTTGCAAGAGCCGTAACATCTTTAATCATTAAACATCGAAGACATACACACCTTATACCATATACCGGAAAATTAAGTTATTGTCAGAGAAGAAACATTACGGCAATTGAATCTGATGTTATTCCGCAATATACTCTTCTAGACGCCGGTTGCGGAGAGGGATATTACACCGATTACATCTCAAAAAATAATTATCTGAAAAACTCTGAAGTTTATGGAATAGATATTTCCCGGGAGGGAATTAAATCAGCATCAAAAAGAAACAGCAATATACACTTTGCCGTGGCCGGAATATATCATCTCCCTGTAATAGATAACTCAATTGATGCGATCCTGAATATATTCGCTCCGTTTAACGAAACAGAATTTATAAGAGTGCTTAAGAATAATGGAGCAATATTCTCTGTTACACCGGGAGCACATCATCTTTTTGAACTTAAGAAAAATCTCTATGATGAAGTTTACCTTAACGATGAAGAATTTGAATTGTCGGATAAATTTAAAATTAAAGAAATTGTAAGGCTCAGATATGAACTTAATATTCACAACAGGGAGGACATCTCCAATCTTTTAAAGATGACTCCATACTATCATAAAAGTTCACCGGAGAGAATTGATTCGTTCCTGCAGAGTACCGGGCACCTGACAACAACTGCGGATTTTGTAATACGGGTAATTGCCCAGGCAGAGCTAAAGGATTAATCAGGTTTTTTTGTCTGAACCTTGATTCACATGATTGAAGGATTTGCAAGATGATGAAGCGAAATAGCTTATTCCTAACTCAAGATAATCCTTTAAACCTTTAATCATGGTTCAGGCACTATTCAAAACAGTTTTTGATGATTCAATAATTTCAAGGATAATATGCATCACCCATAACTACAAAATTATGGTCACTTGATTTTCTTATTACAATAATCTCTGGCACAAACATAAATGTTTTCCATTCTCTCCCATTCGTCAAAAAGAAGATTGAGTGTTTCAACCATTATTTTCAAGTTATCAGGATAATCATGAGAAAGATTATTCCTTAGATTACGAAAAAACTGCCAGTCATGATCACTTTTAATTATACCCAACTGTTCAAGTCTTGCCAGTATATCGAGAAATGCCAGTGAAGTTAAATCATTATCAACATAAGAAATAATTGCGGGGAGAAGTCTTTTACCCATTGAATCCTGAAGCCTGGTGAAACGGTAAATGAACTGATCAATATGCTCAATCTGATCATCAGTCAATTCTTTGAATGTATCTACATCAAGAGGAAAGAAAACTGCAAGAAGCCCTCTACCTCTTTGGAGCTTTTCCATATGAGAATCACATTCCCTGATAGATGAGCGGATTTTTGCTTTTAGGAGGTCTATCATAACTTAATACCGGTCTCCCTGGCAATTTTCTCTATTAAAGGAATATCTCCTGTTGTGTTTTTAGATGCAGTAACTATATCTATTTTTCTCTCACCTAGTCTGAACTGAAGTTCTGTCATCAGAGTAATCTTTTTTCTGACAGAATCTTTCATCTCATCAGCTTCAATAAAAAGATCTATATCCCCTCCCTTTTTTGTATCATCGATACGTGAACCGAAAAGTAAAACGGAAACAGAGGAGCCGAATATTTTCAGGGCTGTTTCTCTAATAATCTCACTCTCTCTGCTGCTTATTCTCACCGGAAATAACCTCGTAATTTATAAAACTGCTATAACTGGAAATAAACAATAGTAATTACAATATGTCAAACATATTAACGATTTGCATGCCTGATGTCAGAATTAGATTTTAATGATTCAGCAGGTTACATGTCAGATTTTCACATCACTAATACAAGATCTTCAAGCTCAATATCATCTTTCTCCGGCTCAACACGTCTGATCTCTTTCCATCTGTAATATACTTTTAAGCAGTCAGCTTTTATGATATCCGCATTGTTTCCATCTATTTTCATGCGTCTGAGATAATCATTGATTCCCTCTATGATCATCTCTTCACGGGTTTCTTCATCCAGATCACGGGCATCTTTCAGATTCACACGCCGTGGTATTGTTACCTCAAGCATGCAAACTCTGATAAGTTTTATTACACTGTTCTTTTCAAAACCTGTAACATTTACAATATAATGTGTAAAAGCGTTGAGCAGAACCTCCTGATCCTCATAGCCGACTAGATTTGATGATGTATCTGAGATAATCTCTTCGAGCATAACATCTCTTTCATTGAGTATAGAAGACTTTAACTCGCACCACCGGTCATAAATGGAGAGACACCCGTTTTTAATATCTTTCCTGTGGACCGATCCGATCTTTGCCCTTTTAATAAATTCATCAATACCATATTCCAGCAGCTCTTTTCTTTTTTCGTTATTCAGCATCTTTGTGTCTGCAATACTGACATTGGATTTTTCAGATACTTCATTAATACATACACGTATAAGCCCGATAACCAGATTTCTACTCTTACGCGTTATATTTACTGCATGATGAGCAAAGGCTTTAAAGAGCAGCTCCTGATCATAATTATGATACACCGGCTTTTCATTATTCATTACTACACCTTTTTTATGATATTAAATAATAACTGGATAATTATTTTGAAATTATTATTGTGATCATAAAATAAATAATGTCAATGAAATATTTTTATATACCGGCATATAAATGAATAAAACTACATATTACTGTTCATGTATTAATTATTAAAAACTCTGAAAAATATGCTGCATCGGTGTTACTTCAGGTGAAACAATTATTTGTATATTTTAAAACAATTGCTTAACATAAACCATTAAGTATAAATAAATCTTGCAATAATCATTATATAAAATAAAAACATATTACTTCAAATTACGGAGATTTTATGAAACTGAATCTATTTACATCATGGATAATATCAATTGTGATAATCATGGGTGTTGCAATCCTTTCAATTAAAAACAAGGAAAGAGCGATTACTGATTATGTCGTGTCATACCAGGATATGTCTTACAAGATAGAAAGAGAATTCATTGAGAATATTCCTGTATACAGAGATTTTGCAAAACCGGATCTCGTCAGTGAGCTTAAAAAATTTGATCTTGGAGCTCATGCAGCGGAGGTTGTTAAACATGGAATAGTTCCAATGAAAAATATAGAGGATATAAATTCGAATATCAAAAGCGGAAAACTTGTTCCGGTTGACTCCGATGGCGATAAATTTTATTATTTTCATAATGTACAGAAGGAGTACAGATACCTGACACCGCAGGGTAAGAGCGGACTGGAGCTGGTCGCTGCAAGATTTCAGCAGAAAATTCAGGCTCACAAAGCAGGTCTCCCCATTGTCAAGCTTGCAGTATCATCGGTTATACGGACTGTAGATTACCAGGAGAAAATTTTCGGGAGAAAGTTTGTTTCCACACATAGTTATGGAGGATGCTTCGATATTTTTTTTGAAGATTACTTTGTACAGCTTCCTGTACCGGAAACAAAAGGGAGTGCTCAGGAGAAAATACAGAAAAGTCTCCACAACCGCAGCGGTTTTCTAATTGGTGATGCTCTTCGCGAACAATACAAATCGGTACTTATGGAGACTCTGCTTGAATTGCAGAGAGAGAAAAAGATATACGTTTTTCTCGAAGATGACAACAGGTGTTATCACATAACTGTACTTGTGAAGTAATCGTATAAATTACAATCTCTGTAGTCTCCTTAAAGAAGAGAATTCATTATATTAAACTTTGCGGATTCCGGAATACGTGACAATGACATTTTTGTTCAGAATATATTTCAGGTACTGATATACTGTTATTTTTTCTACCACAAAATGAAGGCTACTTTGAGGAGATGATAGCTGATCAAGCTTTACATCCTGTCCATTCATCATGAAGTGATGATTTGCCGTAACCCCGACAGATAAAAGGAAATTGCAGATCTTCCTGTTTATATCTGCTACCTCAATTCTGTCTTTATAGAATTCAAATCTACCACCCTCTGTTTTATTTGACGGGACTCCTGCACCAAATGATTTAAAAACACTCTTCTGCAGCAGAATTGAATAGTCTCCGGTAATGCAGAACTGGTCTTCAATCGGACTTTTGTTTACTGAATGAAAATATACGATACTGAACTTATCTCCAATTTTTACTTCTGCAGCATAAAGTAATTTATCTGTTTTAAAATCTACAATAAGAAACTGTCGTACAGCCGGGAGTAAAAAAAATATCAAGCATGCGGTTAAAGCAATAAGCGAAGCAAAAAATAATATTTTATACCGGAGAGATTTGATTCCGCCCGGCACAAAAACAGTTTCAGAATATCTGATATTGGTACTGTCAGTTTTTATTTTATTATTCCCTTTTCAAGATAATATCTCTTTGCTCCTGGATGCAGAGGGACTGATATGCCTTTAAGAGCTTCATTTATATCAAGCTCTTTTCCTTTAGGATGAGATTCTCCAAGTACCGACTGGTTTTCAAAGAGAGCTTTTGTGAGATTGTATACCACAGTTTCATCAAGATCATCCCGGACTATTAGAGTTGCTTTTACTGCAACTGTGGATGCATCAGCTCTCATCCCTCTGTAGGTATTTTTTTTGATTGTGTATGGAGTGTAATATGGATACTGCTTTACCAGCTGATCTATTGTTTTGGAATCAAGCGATAATATTTTTATATTCTGCATAGAAGTAATTTCCTCTATTGCAGCATTAGGTACACCTGCTGTGATAAAAAATCCGTCTATCTGTTTGTCCTGATATGCATTACCGGATTCTCTGAATGATAGATGAACTGTTTTCAGATCTGCTACAGTGAGATTCGCCGATGCAAGAATCTGTATTGTATTAGCCTCAACTCCACTGCCTGCGTCTCCAACTGCAATCTTTTTACCCTTCATGTCAGCAATAGTATTAATTTTACTTTCGGGAGAAACTGCAATCTGAACAACTTCCCTGTATAGACCTGCAACAGCGCTGAGTCCTTTTACCGGTTTCCCTTCGAAAAGTTTTGTTCCATTGTAAGCATAGTCCAATACATCATTCTGAACTATGGCAAGATCAGCTTCATCATTACCTACCAGCCTCAGATTTTCACTTGAAGCTCCTGTAGCCAATGCTGTAACATTTACATTCTGAATTTTATCGTTAAAAATCCGGGCAAGTGCTCCTCCATATGGATAATAGGTTCCGGAAGTTCCACCTGTTGCAAGCACCAGATTAATACCTGATTTTTTACATCCGGAAAATGCAATAAATAACAATAGAACAGATAATGTTAAAACAGCTGAAAAACTCTTTTTCATACACACCGCCATTTTTTGATTCAAATTCAATGAATTACTTCCGGGGATATAGAATCCGAAATGAAAACCAGTATAATAACAGCCCGAGGTTTGATAAATAATTTATCTATTAAATTGAGCAATGTCAATAATTATTTGATAGACGGCATAAGGTTTATTTTTTTATGTTTTAATATATAGATTATCAAACTTCTTTTAGAAGCAGCTGTTTAAAAACCTTAGGTAAATATAATTTACTCTCCAGTATATGAGCAGATAGTGTTAAAAAAATAAATTTTTATTGTATAATAGTTAAATTTTATAAAGGTAATATCCTCTCCATATTTTTCAAAATCGGCGGATTTAAACATAAAAATATAATAGAACGCTGAGTATTAAATTTTGAGGTTAAAAATGAAATCCATACTTTTAAATGAAAAAATTGAAGTTTTAAAAGCTCTTGTCTCAAATGATGAATTTATCACTAAAGATGATATTCTAAAATTCAGAGAGTGTCTGGCTCATCTCAAGGAATGGGATACATTCAGAATAAATCCATTTGATTTTGCTATAGAGTATAAACTTGATCCGGAAAAAACTTTAAGACTTTTCATATACGCAACTAAAGCCAGCATCTTTACATTTGAGTGGAGTCTGCTCTGCCCTTACTGCGGAGGGAGAGAACATAGTCATGACAGTTTAAATCAGCTTGCGAAGGAATACTATCACTGTACTGTCTGTGATGTTAATCTCGATGTAATTGCCGACTCATTGATGGAAGTATCGTTCTCAATGAACAACCGTATAAGCGGATTCATTCCCGATCCTCATTCATCTCATACTAATTATAACAGATTCTTTTTTTCAAATCATTTTGTAAGACCGGAGCAGTATGTCAACCTTATCAACAGTCAGCCGAAACAGCGTTTTACAGTTCTTAATATAAATCAGAAAGCTCTTGTAAAAATAAATGAAACTCCTGCAATGAAGCATAGAATTTTTTCACTGGACTCTCACTCGGTTTTTACTGCGTACTTCAATGACAATCACTGCAGCGATACCCGGAAGATTGAAGTTACACATGGAGAAAAAGGCTTTACTGAAAAAGAGGAGACTATTGATTGCGGACCAGCTGAAATACTGATTAAAAATGAATCGGGCAGAAAACTCGGAGTAGTAATCACATCTCCTGAATCTGACAAAATTTCAGAAGCACTTCAGAATTACCCGCCACACTTCAGACAGTTTGCAACTGGAAAGATGATGCTGAACAACCAGCCTTTCAGGGAAATGTTTCTTGTAGATAATCTCCCCAATGACCTGTCGCTTAAAATCAGCGATATTACTGTTATGTTTACAGATCTAAAAGGATCGACAGAGATGTATAATCAGACCGGTGATGTTAACGCATACCGTCTTGTTCAGGAACATTTCAGCATTCTGCAGAATCTTGTTCAGCGGAACAGAGGCGCCATAGTCAAGACTATGGGTGATGCAATAATGGCATCGTTTAATACACCTCTTGAAGCTGTAACCTCTGCGGCATCGATGGTTGAAGAGATCGATGATTTCAATCAGACAATTAAAAGCAAAGGAATGAGCATAGGTCTTAAAATAGGTATTCACCGTGGTCCGGTCATTGCAGTAAAAGCGAATCAGACTCTTGATTACTTCGGTCAGACAGTGAATATCGCTGCAAGGGTACAGGGCTTAGCAGAGAGCGGTGAGATCTTTATGACAGGAGATGTCTGGAACGACAGCCCTGCGGCAGATTTTATAACTAATAGAAAATATAAAACCACAAAATATAATGAAAATTTAAAAGGAGTATCTGAGTCAGTAACTGTTATAAAATGTCATAGAGAGAGTTGATTTTACCACAAACATTAAGTATACTCATAGTATTCCGCTTCCAATAAACTCAAGGAGAATATTATGACAGGCTACTCTATAAAAAAAGTACTCCCGGATGAATTGATTCTCAGCCATTCAAAAATTCCGATATTTCTGTTTGCGATAACAATGATAGGTATTTTTTTTATAACACTCTCTGTACTGACAAAATATAAAATTATAAATCCTCCCGAAACATTTTTTAATCTCTTCCTCGGCATGGGAATTATTTTCACAGCAGGAAGCATAATTTTTATGATGCAGAAAATCCCTCAAACAATTTCATTCAGCAAAATAAATTCTTCGATTATATTTTCAGAAAACGGGCAGCCATACTCTATTCCATTTGCATCATTCAGTAAAATGATTATTACCGTAAAGATCACCAGTTCAGATAAAACTGAATTCATGACATATCAATTGAATCTGGTATTTCGCAATGGTTCTACACTTCTGATATGCGAATCTGAAAATAAAACAGAACTTCAGCAGACTGCTGAATCAATTATTTCATATATTGACATAGACCTTCTCTCCGGAGCGACACTGCTGCATAGAGGCAGCGGTATTTATAAAAATGCTCAGCCCGTTTATCCTCCTCTGAATGCAATGAGTATTAAAAAAAGTGACATCGGCAATACTGAATTTTATCAATGGAATTACAGGAAATCACTTGCAATGATATTTCTGCTCGGTGCTTTTATTTTCGGTTTCAACTATCTTTTCTTTACATTCGCATATCCATCCATGAGTAAATATAATGCAGGATTATATGCTGGAAGTGTAATTCTGATATTGATCGATGTATTCTTTTCAATAACATTATTATTTAATATCTTCGGGAGCAATATTGTCGAGGTTACCGATTCAATGTTTCTATACAGGCAGCGGATATTCGGATTCAGCATCAACAGAAAATCATTCAGCAGAGATGAAATAGCAATGATAAAATGCGGTTTCACCTCGGATGAAAACAAAATCACCATATTTACAAAACGTGGAACGGATATTTACAACGAGATGAAAGTATTTGCCGCAATGAATGACCTCAATAATAAATCTCTTCTGCTTTCACTTATCCCGAAGGTTATGGAATTGAGAAGCAACATTATCGAAATTGACGGTATGCCTTTATATTATTACGAGAAACTCTATCTTGAGAACGAGTGGTCTAAGAAGCTGAAGCTTCAACAGTATGAGGGATTGCTGTGATAATTAAACTGTAAATAAGTCAATCAATCGCAGATTAAACCTCCTGCCCCCTAAATCCCCTGGAGGGGACTTCAATGGCAATGTTAATAAATAGTATTGTCTTTTTAAGAATCAATTTGTGAATATTATATTCAGCTCCTCCTCCGGGGGGTTGGTGATTTGATTAAACATATATTAAGCCCTCAGCCGGAGTGTACTCCATTCCGAATGCATCTGCTACAGCTTTATATGTTACATTACCTTCAATAATATTTGCTCCTAGCATTATTTCCATGTTATCACCCATGGCCTTTTTCCATCCTTTATCTGCAATCTGCAGTGCATAGGGAAGTGTCGCATTTGTCAGCGCCATTGTTGAAGTTTTAGGCACAGCTCCCGGCATATTTGCAACACAATAATGAATAATACCATCAACCTCAAAGACCGGTTCTTTGTGTGTTGTAGCTCTGGAGGTTTCAAAACATCCACCCTGATCAATGGCCACATCTACTATCACCGATCCATTCTTCATGTTCTTAAGCATATCCCTGGTAATAAGTTCCGGGGCTTTTGCCCCCGGAATAAGAACTGCTCCAACTACCACATCAGCTGTTTTAATCAACTCTCTCAGAGCTGCAGGACTGGACATAAGCGGGAAACAGTTCGCCGGCATTATATCAGAGAGATAACCAAGACGGTCAGTATTCGTATCAAGAATATAAACCTTCGCTCCAAGTCCGCAAGCCATCTTAGCAGCATTAGTTCCAACTGTACCTCCTCCGATTACAAGGACTGTTCCCGGTTCAACGCCTGTAACTCCCCCGAGAAGAACTCCGCTCCCCCCTTGAGGCATCTCCAGATATTTTGCACCCTGCTGAATAGACATTCTGCCTGCAACTTCGCTCATGGGAATGAGTAGCGGGAGTGTACCATTCTGTTTCTGAATTGTTTCATATGCTATACAGATTGATTTACTCTCTATAAGATTCTCAGTAAGAACACGGTCCGCGGCAAGATGGAGATATGTAAAAATTATCTGTCCCTTACGGATCATTTTATATTCTGCCGGAAGGGGTTCTTTAACGTGCATTACCATATCAGATTCAGAATATATCTCCTCTGGAGAATTTATAATAACTGCACCGGATTTTTCATACTCACTATCAGTAAAACCGCTTCCGGCTCCTGCGTTTTTTTCTACAAGAATGGAATGCCCATGCTGTTTCATAATCTCAACACCGGCAGGAGTCATGCATACTCTGTTTTCAGAAGTTTTAATTTCTTTTAAAATCCCGACTTTCATACAAAATCCTCCAGAGACTTAACAGGCTGATTAAATAATAATACTTTTCACTGCAAAGGCAAATAATTATAATTATAAATCCTGATCCGGATTTCGGCAGAGGAGCACCTCACAAGTCTGTCAAATTAATGCATGTGAAGTTTTCTGCAGATTATTTTCTTTAAAAAAATGAATGCAACTACTTAAAATGCCGTGGCATCTTGTCAGTGTCGCGCTTACGACGGGCGGTGAGCAATTTTCCGTAATTTTTTTTGTTTCAAATGAATAAATATTTTATGACAAGATAGTGTTGACAAAAATTATTTTATACTCTATAAACAATGTCATACTAATTCTGTCCGGGGTTTATAATGGGAATTATTAAATTTGAATCTATTAAGAAAACTGACGAAGGATTGAAGATATACCTGACATCATATCTTCGTCTTGACTTTGTAGAAAAATCTGTCGTTATTACGTTAAAGAACGATTTTACCATTTCCAACATTTATATATCTTCATACAAATTCGGTTCCGTTGAATGGATTAATGATATCGGAATCTCCGAGTGCCGAAAATGGGAAACAGATGAACAGGCTGAGGCTCCGGGCTATCTCACAAGAAGGTACACTTCAAGAATTTCAAACGGTTATGCTCCAGAGGGTCATGCCGAGGAATTTCTGATACCGGATATTCTTCTGAGTATTGAGAACAGAGATATTGCCGGAATATTAAAATCTGTGCTTAAAGTAAAAAAATCCAAAAGAAAAATAATTCCTGAAAAATACGGATTTACTCAGAGCTGAATTTTCTCTCTAAAAATAATTTCACAGAACCCCAGTATAGACCTGGATCAACAAACTCAATATTATTATGCATGCCGCCCCTTATCTCGATAAACCATTTTCTGCCTAGGTATGTCTCATAAAGTTTAACTCCCAGCTTATACGGAATAACTTCATCATCAGTTCCATGAATAACAAGAAGCGGAGATTTGAGATTATTTATTTTATCTATAGATTGAAAATGTCTTCTCCCTATTATTGAAAGAAAATCGGGATATTTCTCTTTTATAAAATCACCTGCAGATGTTAATGGTGTAATAAGTATTACACCACCAAATTTTATATTCTGGGATATCTCAACAGCAACTGTCGTGCCGATCGATCTACCGTAGATATAGATATTTTCAGTTTTATAGCTTAAAGTTTCTTGAACGTATTTTAAAACAGTTCTCCCGTCAATATAAACCCCGTCCTCCGTGGGTTCTCCTGTACTTCTCCCGAAACCACGATAACCGGATACAATAATATCATAACCCATGTTATATATTTCCGTAGCCTCTTCAATTCTATTATAAAGATTTCCAGCATTACCATGAAAATAAATTATAATCTTTCTGCTGTTTTGTTCATGATGAAAATAAAGCGTTTCAAGTTTTATTCCGTCATCAGTTACAAGCATAAGCGGTTTAACATAAGCAGGAAGTTTTTCGTTCCTTATCATGTAGTCCTTATCCGGAAAAAATGAGAGCGAGTTTATTAACGATCCGCATGCGGATAGTGGAATAATTATTAAAAGAATTAGAAAGTTTATTTTTTTCATTTACCCTTTAATTAAAAAATTTATTATTCAAAAAATAAAAACAGCGTTAAAACTTCTTGAGATATGAAGATCACACTCCCCCGGCCCCTCCCGCCATGGGAGGGGAGAAATCACTTTTTAAAACAATACTGAAATTTTCTCTGGAGAAGTTTTTATAAATATCATTTTTTTATTCTTATGTAATTTCAATTACAGTATAAATCAGCTCAACCTTTTGCACGTTTTCTATTGTTTATAAAAATTGCAATCAGCACCATTACAAGTAACCCGAAAACTCCGCCGATGATAGAATAATTCTTTGCTGCAACTGCAAGGATATACGCAGTGAGAGCACTCAATGCAGCAAATGGCATCTCTTTATAATTAGCTGTAATTTCAGAATCTGCCAAAGCCCGGCTTGAGATCTGTACTCTGTCGATTGTTCCATTGAATACCAGATTACTGTAATATGAGTTGTAGATAACCGGCAGCTGAGCTCCTATTATAAGAGCGCCCGCTGAATCCCTTACTTTACCTATTGTATTTGGAATACTATCCTCAAGGTTACCATTTACATATAATTTAATATCAGCGGCATTCCAGGTTGCAGTAATATAATACCATGTGCCTGTTACAAGCTTGGTGCTGCTCTCAACATAAGCGTTTCCGCCGGCAGCATTAAATACTGAAAAGCGCAGGGTACCGTCAGTTCCATTATTCCCCCAGAACTGAAGACTGTATGATTCGTCGCTGAAATCTGTTTTAACGCCTTTATGTACTATACCTGCAAAAGGCTGATGAGAATCTGCTTTTACAACAACCTCGATTGTTCCCTCGGAGGCAAGTGTAAGAAAATCGCTATCAGTTATTATGACATAGTTTCCTCTATTAAAATGAAGGGCATTACCAAGAACACCATCCACTGTAGTTGCTCCGTTCACAATATAGCTTCCATCTGTTCCATACTCGAAATTCCACAGACCGGCTATTGCAGGAGTTTTCTCTACCGTTACCGTATAACTTACAACCGAATCATCATCTGCTGTAACTTTGTATATGACAGGAGATGAAAAATTATTTGTTGTCACTCCGCTTTCCTGAAGAGCATCACCCACTGAAAGATGTATTCCCGTTATTATAAATGTAGCCTTCAGATTTGATAAATCTTTTGTCGATGGAAATGCTATAGAAATTGTTTTTGAATCTTCGTTAATCACTGCAGATTCCCCATCAAGAATAAACTGAGTTATCCCCTTTGCATCACTCTTTGCAACAGATGTTTTTACAACATACCCATGTACGCTTCCGTCCTCGGCAGTTACGGTGTAATCCACCGAAGCGGTAAAATTATTAGATGTTGCACCTGAATTCTGGATAACATTGTTAACCTTAACCGCCTCACCTGAAGTTTCATAGAATGCCTTAAGACCATCAGGATTAGTACCATATGGAAGAACAACATTTATTTCATCATTTGTAAATGATCCATTTACATCGGCGCTTAATGAAGGATTATCACTTTTTCTGAATCCGAAGTAAATTAACTCCTTAGCTGTATCTTTTAATAATTCTACAGTTACATTATATTCTTTTTTAGATCCGTCCTCAGCAGTGACGGTATACTTTACAGAAGTAGTAAAATTGTTTACTGTTACTCCGCTCTCCTGAACTGCATCATCTACAGTTACAGATTTACCGGCCGACGAAAATGATGCTTTTAGTGAATTACGCGGTGTACGTGGAGGAAGCACTACTCTTACAGATCCCGCTGCCTGGTCAATTTCTCCGGCAATACCGTTCAAAGAAAATGCCGTTAAGCTCTTCTCTCCCGAGGGTGCTTTAATGACGACGACTGAATAAGTCTTCTTATCACCGCTATCTGCTGTTACTGTATATTCAATCGGATTTGAAAAATTGTTTGAAGTTAATCCGCTTTTCTGTTCATTGCCATTAACCTTAACATTGCTGCTGTTAGTTGTATACTCCGCAACAAGCGAAGTTAAATCTGCAGTATTAGGGACATTCAGTGTTATTGTATTATCTGCAATTACTCCGGCAACATCACCTGTAAGTGTTGAATTTTTAGAAACCGGAAAACTAAAATTGACAATCTCATTATCGGTAGATGAGAAGCGGGGATAAGACGATGAACTGGATCCGCTGTTACTGCCGCAAGTGATTAGAAATAACGGAAGTATAGATATTAGAACTAAAAGCGAAAATTTTTTCATGTTCATTCCTCCGGATAATTTACAAGTAAACTTATTTATAGCTACACACGTGGATCTATATTTTATTTTCGGTGATTAAAGCACAAAAATGTTGATTTTTCATATATATTTACAAAAATAAGATTAAAAAAACGAAAAAAAAACAGTTAAGTTAAAATATCTGAAACAAACAGAATTATATCTAACACCTATAACAAATATTAATTGTAAAAAAATTACGCATTCTTGTATATTATAGTAGATGTAGAAAGGATAATATGAATAAAGTTAAAATTATTTCATCAATTATATCTGTTTCACTTATTTTTCAGTATTGTGGAGGATCCGGAGGCGGATCACAAACAACTCCTTCGTCATCCCCCGACACTTACAGTAAAGAAATTTTCGGAGTCAATATGCCCTGGGAAAATCTCTCAGACGGATGTTTTACCGAAGGTGAACTGATTCGCGACAGATCATTCCGGATAAATTCTACAGGTCTTACTGATACTTTAGGTAACGCGGCAGATACAGTCTGGAAAGAGTATGTTAATGGCGGAACAATTTCCTACAGCTCAACCGGCGGAGATACTCCATCTGGAGAAAAATCATATCAAGGATACAGTGAAATAACCAGAACATCATCGGGAACTACCGGAATATTTCAGACACTGACGGAGGGGGTAAAAAACGCAGAAACATACAGGCTTACCATATCATCTTTCGGAACCGGTCAGATAGAAACATTTGGAGCTTATATTTATGATACTTCAGCGCCCGGGTCACCAATATCCGTTTCTTCTCCGTTATACTCCGCCTCCGGGAACAATACATGGGACAGACAGAGTATTGATTTGACAGTGAGCAGTGATGCTGCCTCTGCGGGGATTTTCATATACTTCGTTTATTCAGGGTCCGGCACTCACTCCATACGATTTGATGAAATCCGGCTGTCTAAACTATCAGCTGTGCCCCGGATAAAATCCAGCGTAAAAACTTCCCTGACTTCAATGGGAGCAAAGTCCATAAGATGGCCCGGCGGAACACTGGTAGATTTCTTTGACTGGAAAAATTCTATCGGATCAGTTGCGGCAAGAGGTGAAAACCGCGCATCTGCAAGTTATGGTACAGTGTCTTTCGGGCTGCATGAATTCCTTAACCTCTGTGAAGAGATGAATATCACACCTGTACTACAGGTAAACTATCTCAATGGCGGAACTGAGGCTTCAGAACTGGTGGAGTATGTTCTTGGAAACGAATCAACGACGCAGGGTGTTATACGTAAAGCTAACGGAAGAACAAATCCGTGGAACGTTATATATTTCGAAGTGGGAAATGAACCCTCTGCAGGTTATAAAGGTGCAGGATTACTTACAGATACACCGGCTACATATGCTGCTGCAGTAAAGCCGGTAATAGCTGCCATGAGAAGCAAAGCGTCATCACTGGGTAGAAACATAAAAGTAAGCGGAATAATTGAGCCTGGAATGCAGCTCACAACTTGGCTGGGCATACTCGCTGCTGATCCGAATCCAATATATGATATCCTCCGTGTACTTTATAATTGGAATGCAGATGTTCTCGGCGTATCAGGTTTCGGAGATGTAGATTTTCTCGACGGTCACTTCTACGGATACAAAGAATACGATTCCGCAATGTCAGAGGCAGATGCGTTCACATATGTTATGGCCGGCGGTGCGGTACTGGAAAAAACTCTGAAGGATAAGATAACACCTCTTTCTACATTACCTGTATGGATAACTGAGTTTCATATTTTCCCGGAGGATAAAACTACAAAGGTTCCTCAAACCGCAATGATGATGGATTTCCGGTCCGGGCTCGCTATTGCTGATATTATGTTTTCACTGATAAAAAATAATGTAGAAGGTGCGCATATCTGGAATCTGGCCCAGCCGTGGTTTGGTTCAATCCAGAATCCTGATATGGGAAGACTCCGCCCTACCGGACTTGCGTTTAAATTGATATCTGCAATCGGCGGTGAAGAGAAAACTAATGTTTATATTGATAACAATGATTCTATTACAACTACTCAGGAATTGAGCAATGTTCCCCTGGGCCTCAATTATAAACTGGTTTCTGCAATCGCATCAAAAAATTCTGCCACTGGAAAACCGAGAATACTTCTGCTCAACAGATCATACTCACAAAGCAAAACGGTACATCTCACTTTTGACTCCGCAGTATCGGGTAACGCTGATATTTTCACGCTGAACAACGCGTCTCTCTCTGCAAATAATGAGAGTTCAGAAAATGTCACCATTACTTCATCAACTGGAAGTTTCACATATCCCCTTGAGGTTACTATACCTGCCCATTCGCTAATTAGAATTGATATGAATTAAATGTTGAGAGTATTAAGATAAATTATTTGTTATAAAATTAATAATTTATCTTAACACTAAAACTTGATTTATCCCTCTTTAATATGTATCCTTAATTGGTTGACAGAATTAAGTCTGAATAAAATTATTCATTTATCTATTTAGAATTAAATCTTAAAATTATGGATGCGGATAAACTTGAAAATTACAATTAAACAACCACTATCATGGTGGTGGAATAATGCAAAAAAACACTATCGTCCCGAGGAAATTACAAAGTTTCTTCAGAACAACAAACATTTACTTGAAAGTCAGATTTCAAAGCTTGATAATAATAGCTATCTATATAGATGGGTTCATAGATTATTCTCACTCTTCTCCGGTATTGCAGGAATAGCCGACAGGATTTTCAAACTGGTTCAGCGTTTTCTTTTACTCATCCCGGGAGTAAGAATTTTAATACAGAAATTCACAGACTGGAAAAATCATTTAAACTTTGAGGAATTCATTGAATTCTTAAGGGCAAAAATATACTCTCTGAAACGTCCTCCGCATAATGAAGGTGATGTTAAACTCATTGAAGAGATAATGGATTTTGCTGCAAAACATGGACTTGATTACAAGGTTCGTATTCCTGAATCACAAAAAAAATTCCTTGAAAAGAAAAATCAGCTTATGCAGCACAAATTTTTCCAGGAGTTCTCTAAAACAGCTCTGGAGAGAATTCTTGCTATTCAGTTCTCATTTCACAGGAATATTTTTCCTGTTCTTCCCGACTCGGCATTCTGGCATAAGTTTTTCGAATTTCTTGAGAAGAAAAAAATTATTGATATCATCCTTGTAGACAAGAGTAAAAAACGTACCTCTTTTAAAAACGGTACTACTGAGGAATTAGCATCAACTGATGTAATTAAAATACTTAAGAGACTAGTCGAAATAAAAAATAAAGGCCGCCGTATTTTTTTCATCGGCCACCATGAAGGATATCTTGGACCATATTTCGTAAGAAGCGTAGTGCGAAAACTCGGCTTTGACACTCTGACAAAAAACTGCAACACCGTTGTTGGACCAAGAATGCTTTCCAACGTTGTTTTACGGAACGGAGCAGCTAATGTAGGTAATCTTTTTCTCACGGTGCCTTCACAAAAGACAACGACAATTCAGACTCACGGACTTGCCGAGGAGTTGAGAAAAACAGCCAAGAGGACTCAAATTCTTATCAAGCTTCCCGATTCAGGACTTAAGCTTATTAAAAAATTTGATTACACTGACTTTATGAGCGCATTTGTTAACGGTGACGATAAGTCTTTCAAAGTTTATACATCATCTCTTAAGGCTGCAGAGATTAAAGAGATTAAAGTTTTTTTTAAATCATACAGTTTTTCCGAGAACATGAAAGACTTCAGTTTAGAAGATTATAATCTTTTTAAGAATGTTATGGGTGAGAGCTTTTTAATATTCCCTGAAGGATCGCGTTCCAATATCGACCCCGATGGTTCGGTTGTTATGAAATATATCAATCCGAAGTATTTCGATGCGTATATGAGACCTGGAGACTATATAGCTCCGATTAATCTGGTTGGAGGATCTGATCTCACCAGGGGATGGAAACTCCGGTCTGCCACGGTTGGTATATCAATGGATGATCCTTTTGAAGTTACAGCAAAAATGCTTGAGAATTATGAAGAAGAGGGTCTGGCTGTAATGAAAAAAATTGCAGCTCTCCCGAATATTAAAAATGTTAAATATAAAGAAAAAATACAATTCGCCAAGAAACCTGAAAAGAAAGAAAAGAAAGAAAAAAAGATAAAGCCGGTAAAAAAAGAAAAGAAGGACAAAGTTTTAAAGAAAAAGAAATAATCTTGTATTAAGGGGCTGACTCAAAAGTCTGTTTGCTGTCATTCCGGCTGTAGTGAAACGAAATGCCGGAATCTCATACTACTTATTCCATCAGGAGATTCCGGTATTTGCAAGAATTGATGCTGCAAAACCGGAATGACAAATACGAAAATACCAGACTTTTTGAACAGCTCCCATAATTTAATTTCTACGCTGCGTCACTATCATTCAAACCATATTGTGCTGCTATATAGTCAAGAAGTCTCTGTTCTTCAAAAGATATATTCTGATCGGCCTCTGCGGCTTTTTTCATAAGCTTAAATATCTTCATCTGTTTTTTATGATCATCAGGCATACGTACTACAAGCTGACCGTTTTGAGCCATACCAAAAAACGGCTGAAGTTTATCTACGCTATAACCCCATTTTTTTGCAAGATCTTCAGCAAATTCCCTCTCTTCATCTGCATAGACACCATCTGCAGCTATAACAAGCATAATATTGTTTAATGCAAAATCGCGCACATCATAAAGCTTATCAATTAGCCCTGTGTCTACACTGTATGAGAGATCACCTTTATTCGAACCGAGCCACTCATTGTAAGATGAGAGAGACATCATATCAGTTATAATCCACTCACTACTTGTACTATTCATTACATTTCCGCAATAATTACAATTAATAATCAGAGAGTTTTCAACAGGCGCTCCGCAACTTGGACAGCTATGAGCATAGAGAGAACCTTTTGATTCTGCAGCTTTTTTATCGCGGCTCATAAATATCACTTCAGTACGTGAAACAACAGCTTCGTCAATCCTTTTGACTTTATTGTTATCTATCTGTATTCTCTGATATGAAGATTTTACTGCGATATGAAGAACATTCATTGCAGCTTCTTCTGAAACACCCACAAGAAAAACATCGTTCAAAAATATTCTGTTATAAGAAATAATTGGTCCGCTATCTTTTACTCCACTCTCATTAAAAACTTTATCGCTTACAAATCTTCGCATAATAGATGGATCATTACATGCAATAGCAGTGAGAATCTGCAGGTAACCGTTGCTTGCCTTATCCTCCACAAGCTGAACAGCAAAATCATCATTCTCATTTATTATTTTACGGATTTTTTCTGTTAAATTTTCTGATTTGGCAAGTTTCGGATGTGCACCGATATAGTCATCCGCCTGAGTAATTTCTGAAAGAACCCAGTCGTATTCCCCTGAGTTTGTAAGAGTACCGCATGATTCACATTTACTCACCTCTCCCATATCAGCAGGAAGCGGGGATCCGCAATTCGGACATGAATCACTGCTGTAAATATCCTTACGAGGTTTGCCTCTTTTTTTAAGAAATGACCAGTACTCAACAAACTCCTCCTTTCCTCCGGAATTCATAGAAGGATCCAGTTTGCTTACAAAATGATCATTTATTGAAGCATGAACTGCAGTATGAATAATGTCATATAATCCGTCGCTTTCAATCTTATCTATGTAGACATTTTTAATTTCAATATCCTCTATAGTGTTACTTTGTTGCAGGAGTTTCATCATCCTGAACTGAGTTGTAAAACGCTGATATACTCCATCTGATAAAAATTTTCTTACTTTGGAAAGGTCCTGATTCTGCCATGCTTCCTGTATATCAAGAAATGCAGATTTAACATTATCCTTAAAATTTTCTTCATCAAAACCCGGATTGTTGCTCAGGAATTTATCAAAGCCTTTTACATTACTTACAGGATCACCCGAAGGAAGCTGATTAAATATTGTCTGCTGTTTAACTTTTCTCTTTGTGTAAACAGAGCTTATTACTAAGCCTCCAACAATCACTCCTGCTACAATTATATTTAAAGGGAATGGGAGAGAGAGTACAAGGCGTATTATCATCAGAACGAGATAAATTCCATCGCCGCCATCACCGCCTCCACTGTGACTACTACTGCTGCCGCCGCTGCTATGACTCCCCCCGCTACTGCTTCCACCGGCACCACCCGCTCGTGCATAAAGATCTGTTACTATAAAGGCTATTGCAGCTATTACTAGAATTTTTAAAAAAAACCTAAATCTATCCCTATACATGGAGTCCTCCGGTTTATTTACATCATATTATTTAATTTTAAATATAGCTCTCATTATTGGATTTGTCAAATATAAATAATAGTAGACTCTGATAACTGAAATAATATCTTATAAATTATTCAAAATAACACAATTTTAAAAAACTGTAACTCATAAGTAATTAGGATAATATAATTAAATACGAACTTTCTTGTGAATTCTTTCCCCGCCGCCAAAGGCGGCGGGGTTGATAACTGCTCATAAACTAATGGTATTCTCCGCCGGGCCGAAGCCGCGACGGTGAAATAACTCACAATTAAGATCTGAATTTAAAGATATTCAGATACTCACATATGAGTTACAGAAAAAATTACTTTAAGGAAACACATTTATGATGAAAATATGCAGTATAGCAAGCAGCAGCAGCGGAAACTGTATATATATCGGAACCGCTAATACAAATATATTGATCGATGTCGGCATTAGCGGTAAAAGATTAAAATCCGGACTTGAGACAATCGGTCTGACACCGGAGGATATTGACGGTATTCTCATAACTCACGAACACTCCGACCACATAAAGGGACTTGGCGTAGTCTCCAGAAAATATAACATCCCCATATATGCAACATCTCTCACCTGGAAAAAAGTAGTAACCTCTTCATTAACGGGCAGCATAGATCAAAATCTTTTTCACGAAATTTCACCTGATCTTGATTTTAATATAAATGAACTTACTGTTCATCCATTTAATACTTCACACGACGCAGTACAGCCGGTTTGCTACACAATTACTAAAGATAAAAAAAAAATCAGCGTTGTGACTGACCTTGGATGCTACAACAGTTATATAAAAGAAAATCTTAAAGATTCCAATATACTTTTTATAGAAGCAAACCATGATATTGAGATGCTCAAAGAGGGAAGCTACCCCTACTATCTGAAACAGAGGATATTGAGTGACAAAGGCCATCTCTCAAATGAAATGTCGGGAAAACTGATATCAGAGGTTTTTAATGAAAATTTGAAATATGTCATACTGGGACATCTAAGCAAAGAGAATAATCATCCCGGAACTGCACACGAGTCTGTACGGACAATCCTGGGATTGTCCGTACAGACTTCAGATATTCAATTTATTGTTTCAGAAAGAGAAGAGATCTCGGGACTGATTACGATATAATATTTTGTTGACTTTTTTAATCTGTAAGTGTAGAAATATTTATCTCAATATAATTCAAATATTTAACCTGTCCCACTGTATATCAGAGAAAAACTACAAATAAATTGCAGGTCAAAAAGAATGTTAAAAAAAGGGGAACAAACCAGGGATCTCATTCTTGAATGTGCAGAAAAGATTTTTTCTCAGAAGGGCTACTATGAGTCTCAGGTTTCTGATATTTCAGATATGGCTCATGTTGCAAAAGGAACAGTTTACCAGTATTTCAAGAACAAAGAAAGTCTTTTTGTATCTCTCATTGAAAACTACGTTATAGAATGGGAGAAGGAAGTAGCACTCGACTTGAAGGATTTTATGGGCTCAAACCCTGCGAAGGATTACGCAAAGGCTTATTTGCGTCACAGACTTGGTAAGACAATAGGTTTCTTTGCGAAAAATCAGGACAGAGCAAACATCATACTCCGCATGAGTCCAGGACTTAACGATGTCATTGAACAGGTGATCCGGATCTTCGAAGATAAGGTTATGAAATCAATAGTTGCCGATTTAAAAATCGGTCAGAGCTTCGGGCATATCAGCAAAGATCTTAACACAGAGCTGGCCGGCAATGTTGTCCTGGGTGGTGTATTGAGAATTTCATTCTTCTACTTTGTATTAAAGAAAGAGAGTTACAGTATCCACAATGAGGATAGCTTTACAGATGAGATTGTAAAGCTCGTGGAAAACACACTTAACATGTATCAGGCAGAAAAATAATTCAGTAGATATTGCTTAATTCCCGATCTACCGTCCGCAATCAATCTGCGGATCGGTATCCCTCAATTTTTTTCCCCAGTTCGAAGACCAGATCAACAATACTTTTTGCATCATAAGACATCTTGACCGAGCTGGCGGTGCTTTCCGACGACCGTTCCCTCATTAAAAGCATTCTTTCGACAATTTTTGCTAATGCATTTTTTTGTTCAACCGTAGCCATGCTGATTTCCGCTGATCTCTGCATTACTACTAAGGCGTTTTCATTCACCAGACTATTGGTATCGATCTGTTTTTGTTTGTATTCATTCAAACTTTCGATTTTTTTATCAACTTTTCCGATTCCCTCAATAATACTCTTCATAACATCCACCGCCATGGACGCACCCGAGAGGCCGCGGCTGATTTCCATTTCGTTGTTGCTGATAAGGCTCTCGATTGATTTAATACTGCTGACTGTCCCATCGGCAAGTTTTGATATTTCGTCCGCCACCACGGCAAATCCTCTCCCTGCATCACCGGCACGCGCGGCCTCTATCGCTGCGTTCAGTGAAAGAAGGTTTATTTTGTCGGATATATCGTTGATAATGGCTATAATATTTGTCATTTCCAGAGAGCTGGCGTTAACATTCCTGATTCCCTCTTCCAGCATCAGCAGCGACTGTTCTCCGCTTTCTGCTTTTTTTGTGATTTCATGAGTCGCCACCAGCGATTCGCTTATGGACCGGTCGATATCACGGGTAATGTGTGAAAGGTCCTCAAGTATACCCAATAAAATCTCAAGACTTGTAGTCTGTTCGCGTGCGTTATCGGCAATGTGGTCAATACCTGCTGATACTGTAGTTACCGTATCGCTTATTCCGTTGAGAGTTATAGACTGATCATGCTCATTTTCAGAAAAAATATCGCTTTGTGTGGCCATATTGTTCATGGCCACGACGACTTCATTTGAACTTTCCATTAGAATTTTTTTAATGAATCTGTTTGCACTGCTGCTTTTTTTTGATTCACTATTAGCCAGCGCAACACTTCTTTCGAACACTTTTAGAATGAGAATTGAAATAAGAAAGACGAAGCCGATGGTAAAGATGGAGTTGATAAACGCAATGGTTGCCATCTTAGCAGACAATCCGTGAGGGAGTGATTTCATGATGACAAAAAGTACAGTATCAGCAATTGCCATCACAATCGATATAAATATCAGAAATCGCGCAGTACTCAAAATGGCGCATATAGCGATGCAAGGATAAATAAAGTAAATATAAGATGTCAGCGATAGCTCAATCTCCAGGAATGGCTGACGGATCAGTCCTGCAACAACGGCGATGGTACATACTGAAATGAAAGCATTTGCTGCTAAAAAGTACCTTCCCTTCCTGAGAAAATTCATAGAGAGGAGGAAACCAATTAAAAGAAAACCGGTAACAGGAAGTGTCACAACAAAATCGAACCATCCCACCAGAAGCATGCTGAATTGTAATAATACTGCAAAAAGAATAAATGCCATAAGAAAATAGAACAATAATTTTGCTCTGGTGAGGCTCAAATAATCCATATCCGAGTATGGGGATAGAATATAATTACTAAATTTCATCATTAGCTCCAAAAATTATTATTTGTATCAGACTCAACTCTGATCCGATTCTGTAAGAAGCTCATTGGAGTTAATATATATTTCATTTGCAGCGGTTGACAAACGTTTCATTTCATCCACCATTCCATATAGTATTTCATTAAGATTTTCAATCGCCTGCGCAGTGTTGAGCGCAGCCGTTTTCTGTTCATCAGTACCGACACCAATCTCCTTAGCCAGAGTGATATTCATCTCCATCTGCTGAACAATTGCTTTCATATAACGGTCTTCAATAAGTATACTTTCCTGAAGTAGTTTTATTTTTTCAGAGCTTGAGCCCATCCGTGAAATCATCTCCCGTACCATCTGTGCGGTAAGCTGTATAACCTGGACTCCTTCCGCAGTATTTTTCGCGCTCATTGAAAGCACCTTCATGATCTCCTTAATGCTCTCCTGAGTCTGGAAAGCCAGTTTTCCTATTTCATCGGCAACAACGGCGAAACCGCGCCCGGCATCCCCTGCACGTGCAGCTTCAATGGCTGCATTTAGAGATAGAAGATTTATCTTGTCTGCAATATCTGTTATCATAGTTACAGTATCGCTGATTCTCGCTCCCTGATCTTTAATCGAAACAACTGTTTTCTCCACAGCCTTCAGCTGATTATCCGCGTCATTGGACATTCCGGCAACCGCTTCAATATCTGCAAGGGCTTCTCCAAGATTCGACTGTGTCTGAGACTGGATATCCCGGAAATCCTTTACTATCCCCTCCATCTTGACATTGCCACCTATCTGATCTGTAGAACGTATTGCAATTTGTTCAGCCGACCCGGAGAGCTCCTCAATAGTTGCGGACATTTCGGAAAAACTGGCAGCCTGTGATTCAAGGCGCTGATTCAATCCTGCAATAAGATTGTGCTGCTCATCAATCCTGCCGAAAAGAATACGCATCTTATCTTTAATCTTCTCACCTATCCTTTTCTGATTATCGTTCTGCGTAATTATCTGATCTCTCTGACGTGTAGTTTTTTCGTCGAATTCATTTATTACCGGAATATTCCTGTATGAGATATATGCAATAAGCATGTATACAAAGAAAGTAAAAAGTTCTCTTGTTAATATAACTCCGCTAACCCATGGCTTCCCGTCAGGACCGGTAGTGGTCATGTGAAAATCTGCACCGTTTTCAAAAGCAACATAAAGGAAAACCGCATAAAACAGGTAAGCCCAGACTGTGAAGATAACAAAAAGACGGGGTTTAAAAAAAAGATACATCATTGTTACAAAAATGCATATAAGTGCGGAATTATTATACGACTGAACGGCGAATGTCCATCCAATCGATTTGGCATATCCGAACTTATTAATTGTCGGTGCAGAAGTTGTCATAAATGCAAGGATCCATGGCAGAATCGCAGCCTGCATACCACGTCGTTTTTTCATATATACAATGAACGCAAGAGTAATACATGTTGTATTAACAATCAACCCCGGGAGCGCTTCGCGGAGTGAAATATGTGATATAAACTGAAGACCGTGTGAAAATACATAGAGCAGGCAATATACAAAGAAATATGTGAACGCCGCTTTTGCTTCCAGCTGCTGCCGGGGTGTGAGTTTTGCTGCCATAGGTGAACTTCCTTGTATTTTATTCAGTTAAATAAATCAGCTGCAAGACAGGTGATACACCGAACTGTCGAAGTGATGGTGAAATACGCAGGTCATTGTAATAATAATTCACTTCGCCCTGTTAAATTAATTTTTCAGTTTTTTATTTTTTCACCAGAAGGCTGGCTTTTTTTGCTGATCCCTAAAACTTTTTTTATCTCGAGATTATATTTTTCTATTGTTACAGGTTTACCAAGAAATCCGTTCATGCCGCATTTTTTGTAAAATTTCCAGTTGTCTTTCATCATATTTGCAGTTAAGGCAATTATCGGAATTTTATGATCAAGCACAGGTGAAGAGGTATCCCTGATTATTTTTGTTGCTTCGATACCATCCATTTCAGGCATTTGAATATCCATAAGTATGATATCAAAATTTCTCACTTTGAGAATTTCGATTGCTTTTTCCCCATTATCAACAATAGTTAATTTCTGATTTTTTAGTATTTTTGTCAACACTTTCTGATTGATCATGTTATCTTCTACAACTAGAATATTGAGATTGCCGGGAAGACTTTCTTTGTTTTTCTCCGCAGTCCTGCGGGTTCCCGGTGATGCCTTCTGAAATAAAACTTTAACTGTGATTTTTGTTCCTATACCCTCTTCGCTCTCGACATCTATTGTGCCTTTCATTAGATCAATAATTTTTTTTGTGATAACAAGACCAAGTCCGGTTCCTCCCCGTTTTTTGCTGGCATCGGAAAGCTGGGTGAAGGGCTGAAATAATTGGTTCAGCCGATCTTTAAAAATTCCAACACCTGTATCAATAACAGTAAGACACAAATTGATATCATTATCAGTCTGTTCCTCTATTTTTACTAAAAATTCAATTTTTCCTGAATCGGTGAATTTAATAGCATTGCTTCCAAGATTTAAAAGAATCTGACTCAGCCGGTCAGGATCGGTCATTACATAGGGGATTTTTTTATCTACCTTAAAGATAAGCTTAATGTTTTTTTTATTTGCCAGCGGCAATAAGATCCGGCTGATTTTACTCATTAAATCCTGTATAGATGTATGCTGATAATCGAATTCAATTTTGCCCGCTTCAATTTTTGAAAAATCTAAAATATCATTAATAATAATCAGTAGAGTATTCCCGGCTGTTCTGATTATATCAATGTTTTCTTTCTGCTCCTCCGTCAGATCTGTTTCAGAAATCAGATCAGACAAGCCTATAATAGCATTCATCGGTGTACGGATTTCGTGACTTACTGTTGCAAGAAATTCACTTTTCGCGCTGTTCGCCTTGTCGGCTTCATTCTTTGCAGATATAAGTTCTCTGGTTCTTTTCTCTATCGTCTCTTCAAGTGAGTTCTGGTAGTTAACAAGTTTTGCCATCATTTCATTAAAGCTTTTACCAAGATCTCCTATTTCATCTTTTGAAAAAATTTCTATCTGGGTTGAGTAGTTTCCTTTTAAAATATCTTTTGTTATTTTCACCAGAGAATTGATAGGATTTGCAATCACTCTGGAAAGATAATTTGAAATAACAAGAGATAAAAATAATATAAGCATAAAGAACACAATGAACGAAAGTATTTTTACAAAATCCTGATGCCTTATAGAGCTGTTGATAGAATTATATAGATCATTGCAGTTTTTTTCAGAAATAGAAAAACTTCCATCCATATTTTCTGAAATTAATTTCTGACTATTAATTGTTTCTTCAAGTTTATTAAATATGCTCTGGTAATCATTTGTTGTACTGTAAATATTGTAAGCGAATATTTTATTTTCGGTTAGAGTTGATTTGTTCCGTATATTCAGAGCAATATCTTTGATTTCTAAAATAAGTGAATTTATTTTTACAGCATCAGCCAGTGTTGAAGAAAAAATATACTCTCTTTCCGAATTGCTTAATACAAGTATAAGTTTTGTCAGCTTCATAAGCTTTTCAGAATCGTAATTTCTTTTTGTTAAAATTTCAATAATGCTTATGAGATTATTTGATTTTATAATTAGATTACTTTTTAATGCCTTTATGCGATCTTCCATAATTATAAATTGATTAAAATATCTAAGATATGATTTAAGCGAGGAATCAATATTTTCAATATTATTAAGGTAGTCTCGTTGACTGAAGTCATCCTGCATTGAATTATTTAAGAGAATTGTTTTCTCTATTAATTCGAGAGCTTCATAAGTCATTTCTCTTTTTTTAAAAATAACAAAATCATTTCGAATTTTATTTATATCATAAATGTTTGCCCGTATCATTGAAATATTATTCAGATTATCGATCTGATTTAAATTGTTTATAATAATATAAAAATTAAAAGCTGCATTTAATCCGATAAAGAAAATGATTACACCGAAACTCAATAGAAGTTTTTTCTTAAAATCTAAGTCGCCAAATTTAATAAGAAGATTTTTAATAAACTCTTTACTTAGCATTAATTTTTTGTTCTACATTATACAGAATTGTTTTGTAAAGATCCGGAAATTCAACAAACTCGGCAAATGCGTTTAATCCGATTTCCGCATTTTCGGGAGATGTCGCAAGGTCGTAATTAAAAGCCCAGTTCGGAGTGTTTTTTATTACTGCCGCAAGATTTTTCTGAATATCCGTGTAGAACGATTCCGGTACATTCAGATTTGGAGACAGGCAGCCTGAATATTTACTTATCATCATCTGCTGTTCTTTTTTAGAAAAAAAATAGATCGCATCCTTTGCTCCATCTTTATTCTTTGAATCCTTTGACAGCACTATTCCGTCTATGGGACCGACACAAACTCCTGCAATATTTTTATCTATCTCTGGAAAAATAAAAAAGTCATAATCAATACCTTGCTGCCAGTTCACATCCTTACTTGTAAAATATCCGATTATCCAGCTCCCCATCAATGTCATTGCAGCTTTATTCTTCACTAAAAGATCAGCAGCTCCGGTATCCCAATCTATGTCGTTTGGATTCCTGTTGAAGTAATTATTTTTAATAAGTTCATTCCACATTTCAAAAGATCGCAGCACCTGTGGATCGGTATACGAAGCTTTTCCCGCCATCAACTTTTGTCTGTATTCAGGACCTGCAGTTCTCAGCAGAATATAATCAAACCAGAATTGAAGAGGCCATTTGGATTTGGACCCCACTGCAATTGGAATTATCTGTCTGCCCTTAAGAACCCTGCACACCTCTAGAAATTCATTCCAGTTTTGAGGTATAATTATTTTATTTTTTTTAAATATTTTTTTGTTATAAAATATTACCACTACATTTTGTGTAATCGGCAATAAATATTTTTTACCATTATAAATAGATGATGAATTCACTACTGATTTTGGAAATGCCGCATCCAGATTATACTTTTCCCAGATATCATCAATCGGTGTAAGTTTATCTACGATTGATTGCGTTCGTGCTCCTGCCCAGTATGTATAAAGTTCAACAGGATTTCCCGAGTTCAAGTCGGATTTAATACTTGTTTTAAATGATTCATGATCAAGCGCATTACCAATGAGCTTATATTTTTGTGATCTCTTATTGAACTCCTCCACAGGAAGATTTATACCGTTCTCCATTGTTCCTTTGAAAGAAAAATAATGGTTAAAAAATACATTCTGTTTTTCCCCGGCTTTTTCGCCTTTGTTCGAACATCCGCTCAAAAATATAAGTAACAGAAAAAAACTGAGAATCTGTACAACTGCTTTAACTGGAGTTTTTGATATCATAAGTGCTCCCTTTTAATAAAAGGTTATAGTAAATTATGTGCGGAATGTTCTTCTGTTAAATATACTGTAATTGGTTTTAAATTGCCAGTCCGTAAAAAAAATAAGGAAATAAAAAATCAAAAAGTTGAAAATGCAGAAACATCATGGAGTGCAGATATACATTTCGGCGAAATTCAAAAATAGCAGATAAAGCTTAACATACTTCATTAGTGTAATTATATTAAAAAAAATAAGTTCTGTTTGATTTAAAATAATGATTTTCTTTCATAAAATAAATATATTGTTATAATATACGAGGTGAAAACATGTTCCTATCAATCAAAAGAATTGTTATTTTTTCCTTTCTGATATTTGCTGCCGCACTTCAGCTGACAGCGGCACCATCCATAAACGATGATCCTGAAACCCCACGAATGCTTGTTGCAGCTGCTGAACGTAATTATGTTGATGTAATTGATGCTCTTCTTTCAAGAGGGGCGGATATAAATCTTCAGAATATTAACGGATATTCAGCCGTCAGCACAGCATCCGAAAACGGAAATGCAGCCCTAACGAAATATCTTCTATCAAGAGGAGCTAAAAAATCAGACGTAAAACCGGCTCATCATAGTCCATTTGTAATGCCCGATATTAAAGATGATTATCAGGCGCCTGAGATTTACATCTTCGGCATACGATACGGAATAAAAGAGATAGTAACATCTATGCTTGCCCGGGGTATTCCAATTGATACTAACGATGCTCTGGGTACCGCTGTTTCTGTCAACAATGTTGAGCTAACCTCAATGCTTATATCTAAGGGCGCTGATCTGAATTCCGTTAATGGATCAAACCTCTCCCTTATTGAAAATGCCATTACCAATGACGGAATTGACTGCGGACTATTACTCCATCAGAAGGGGGTTAAGCTCAACAACACTGAACCGGATTGGTATGTGAAACAGCTTTATGCCTTTATAACTAAAAAAGATAAAAATACCGAGGCTAAAGATCCCGACACAGAAATGAATCTGCTGATGACTGCTGCTTCTAAAAATCACGTTAACACAGTACGTTTCCTCATCAAAAACGGAGCAAATATAAATTCTGTTTTTAAATCATCACAGATGAGTCATCGTCCTCTGAACGGTTCGACTGCTCTGATTTTCGCCCTTCGTGACGGCAGTGGTTCAGACGCAGCTATGGAGCTTATTAAACTGAAAGCCTCACTGGACAATCTTAATAATACAGATGAAAGCGCGCTCCTCATTGCAGTTTATCATGCAGACCTGAAAATGGTTACTGCACTTCTTGATGCCGGTGCAAACGTCAATCGGGGAGATAGCTTCGGCCATACACCTCTCTACAACGCAATAATGAATAATGATAAAGATATGATCAAACTTCTGAAATCACGCGGTGGGAAGTAGAGTATTCTAAAAATAAATTCTGTTTAACCATAGGGAGTTTTTATTTAATTCTCAATGGTTAAACACATTATCCCGAAAATCGTTCAAACACAGTGATATAATTCCAGAAGAAATTCATCTTAACTAATCAGCGTAACTCAATAATAACAATTCATGTAAGATCCACTATGTATCTCTCTATATATTTTAATAACAACCTCTTTTATGCGGAGTCATTACCTCAACTACTCTTCAGGTAGACCAGCTATTTTAATTAAACTATCCATTATAACAAACGAATGCCGTTCTTTATTATAACACAGATACTTTATGTTGATATCTTATCGTTTATATGATATAGACTTCATTATCTAAGTATATCTTCTATTTTTATATTTTTTCTTGACTTATTGCCGACAATTAAATAAATTGCAATAAAACTGACTAGTCGGTTTTGCACGGAGGAAGTATGAAGACAATTAAATTATACATGTTCATGATGTTTATTTTATCCATATCTTTTTTCGGCCGTTGCGGAGGAAGTACCGGTGGAACTCCTGCTAGTGAAGTTGATGACGGACTCAGTTCCGATTATTTTATCAAGAACCTCACCTTCTCTGCCGGAACACTAAAATATCCATTTAATTCCAATGACTGGATCAACTATCTTGAGGTTCCATATACCACTGATTCAATAACAATAACAGCAGAAACAAACCTGAAGTGGCAGACAATATACATTGGTGAAGATAAGCTAAGCAGCAATAATGCATCAAACCCGATAATGCTCACCGTGGGCACAAACACAGTTGTATTAACTGTAGTTGCCGAGAATGGAGAAAAACTTGAATATATAATTTACGTCACCAGATGTTCAGAGAATTATTCAGATGCCGGACTATCGGAACTGACAATAGATGGAACGTCATTAAATCCTGGTTTTGATGCGAATAGTTCAAATAGAAATTTTTCGGCAAAAGTAATATCTCCGCAGATTTCACTCCACGCAGCTCCATCTGCCGAATCTGAAGGGGCCTCTTTTTCTGCCGCAATCAAAGATATTACTGTTTCTGATTATAATTCCATTGCACTTGTTCCAGGCATCAATACCTTAGTTTTAACATCAACCGCTCCTGACGGCAAAACAAAAGAAAAATATACAATTACAGTTGTACGCCAGACAACTGACGGTTCAACAAAACTTTTAAGGCTCTCAATTGCAGGGGGAGATTTCAATGTGCCTTTTAATCCCGCGATATATAACTATTCGATCGATGTCAGTTCATCGATGAATCCGATGAATATAACTGCAATAACTGAATCAGCCGGTGCTATTGCTTCAGCTACACTGAATGGATCCGCAATTATAGATATCACTTCAGTCAAACTCCCGCTGGGAATCAGTACACTAATTGTAAAAGTTGCAAACGGTACATCATCTTCAAACTATACAATATCGGCAACGAGCCTCCAGGGGAGTGATAATGCAGATCTTTCGGGATTATCAGTTCTTTCAGGAACAAAGAGCCCGCGTCCGATTTACCCAGGAACCTTTATCCGGGGAGCCACCTATCATGATCCGAATACTACAACTTTCAGTAAAAATAAATACGAATATGTCACCGTCGTCTACGGATTTGATTCCATAAAACTTACAGCAAAAGCTGATGACAGCACTGTTAAAGGTATTCAATTCACTGCAGATGGAGTACATGTTTCATCAACCCTCAGCGGTGGAACAGGATCAGCAACTATACCTCTAACAATTGGACTTGTTACCAGAATCGAAATTTCCGTACTTGCCGGAGACAGCACTACCTCTAAAACATATACACTCTACGCGAAGCTTCTTAATATAGATGAGTTTTTCTGGGGGATATATGCTCCGTCATTTGACAAATCAAAGAACAGCTGGACGAAACCGCAGCCTGGAAGTTTCAGCAGGAATGGCTATGTCAGCGGGACAATTAACTGGGATGTAACACTGGCGCCGGTGAGTACAATAAAAGTAACAAACTACAATGACGGCAAGATGGATTATCTTTACAATGATGGAGGCTTTATTGCCAACGGAACACAGGAATGTAAAATGGACAGCATATCAGGTAAAAACGGTATGAACCTTACAAAAAATCCGCCATTTGATCTAAGAACTGCAGATGGAGAAAATGTAGCAACACTGAACTACAACCTGGTTGTAAAAAAAGGTGACCCTGCTGAAGCAGCTGACTCCTACACCGAAATTACATATATGGGGCAAACTCAAAGAGAGCCCTATAAATTAACAAGGCCCTATCCGTTTACAAGCACTTACGACTGGTCCAGCTGGTCTGACGGATTATAAAAACTTATCATGGTTATGGCACATGCATAACCATGTGCCTCTCAATTTTAATAAGGATGGAATATAATGCGGAAAAACAGAATAAAGATCAATAAAGCAGTATTAGAAATCTTTCTTATAATACTTCTTGCATCAGCTGCCGGTCATTCATCTGAACTGCATCAGGAGGATGGGATCATGACTAATCATTCTGCTGAATACGTCCGCACATTGAACCGCAATACATCGAAAGATCCAGACGCCGCATTCTATAATCCTGCGGGACTTGCATTTATACCGGAGGATGGACTTTATATTTCATTTTCAAGCCAGACATACTATGTAAAAAAAACTCATACAATGGATTTTTATGCTCTTGAGAAATCGAGCGGACCGGTAACCGCAGCGCCTCACAAACAGACATGGTTCAGGGGTAATCTCCCCGAAGAATATAAATCCGAGCTTACAGCACCCTCTGTTCCCGGATTTGATTTTATATGGAAAGAGAATAAATGGGCCGCCTTTCTCGATATCGCTGTCATGCAGGCTGCACTCGACATGACCTACGACAACGGACTCGCCGTGCTGGACTGGGGAAATCTTCTGAGCCGTGAAACAACAATGACGACCGAGCATCTTGAACAATATACAAGAAACGCTATAGCTGTAAGAAATGAAATGTACATAGGAATCACGGCCGGCGGAGCATACCAGTTTGCCGACTGGATCTCGACCGGTGGTGGACTACGCGTAATTCAGGCGCAGGGCAACATGATGGTAAAAATCAGCAATATTAACTTTATCATGGATGGAGCTCCATATTATCCTGCTGCCACTGAAGATAGCTGGGACCTGGATGTAGATACTTCCGGAATCGGATATGGACTGATATTCAGCACTCATCTCCGCCCCGAAGGACTTCTTCCTATACTTAAAGGTCTTGATGTCACTTTCAGAGGCGAGTACTACCCGACAATGGAACTCAAAAAGAAAACTAACAGATTTATGATTCCCGTAACAATAGAGAGCAGCGGAAATGTAGATATATTTAAAGACGGTTCACCATCATCCGAAATGTCATATAACAAGGGAAACGGAAGTAAAACACTTAAAGTCACATACCCCTCAACTTTAAATTTCGGGCTTTCATACCTTCTATTTGAGTGGATTAAATTCGAAACCTCTGCACAAATATCATTGAGACAGATGAGAGATCTTGGCGGAAGAGAGAATGATTACAACATCGGTTACCAGACAGGATTAGGAATTGAATTTATTATTTCTCCGGAGGTGACACTCAGCATTGGTTATCTCTATAATGACTTTGGAATCAAACCCGATAAACGGACAGAGGCTGATCCTCTGCTTAATTCCCATCAGATAGGTACAGGTGCCTGCTTTCATATAAATGAGAATCTTGAAATAAATATCGGCGGATTTTACCAGCTATTTATACCGGCCACAGCCTATTATAAAAATTATGTTAATGTCAGCGAACCAACATACAGCTATATACGCAAAGATTTCGATGAAACAAGGTTCAGTGTGGCAATCGGAGCAACATATCGACTATTCAGCAACAGTGACAATTCCCCGAATACCGATAAAGAGAGCAGCAGTTTAAATCAAAAATCAAACAATAAAGATAAAACGAAAAGCAACAGTAAAGATACAGGAAAAGATAAAAGAAAAATAATTTAGTTTTAAACCAAAATTTAATATTTCTTCAGGAGATGATATGAAAACCGGAACTTCGATTAAATCATTTATAATTTCAGTACTTTTTATAATTGCATTATCAGCCTGCAGCGGAGGATCAGGAAAAAGTTCAGGCAGTAATACTGCCACTCCTGATGTGCCATTGGGAATTTCCGCATCCGAGGGTGTATATACTGATAAGGTTGATGTTGAATGGGCATCTTCCAACGGAGCGGCGAGCTATATCATCTATAAGTCAATCGACAACAAGGATAAGTACAGAGTAATTGCTTCAAATGTAAACGGTATTTCTTTTACTGATGAAAACGTTACGCCTGACAGGATTTATTTCTACAAAGTAGCAGCTGCAAACGGCGATAAGTGGAGCGAACCAAGTATAGATGCCCGCGGATTTGCCCACACCGGCAAACCGATGGTTCCTGAAAAAGTCAATGCATCTGAAAATAAAATCGGTGTAATTACTATAACATGGTCGCAGGTACCTCAGACAGACTCATACAGAATAATAAGATCCGAATCTCCGAACGGAACTTATACAGAAATTATAAGTAACCTGACAGATAATACATATACTGATTCAGACGCATCGCTCCAGAGAGACAAAAAGTATTACTATAGAATTATTTCAGTAAGTAACACCGATGGAGAGAGCGATCCTGGTATTGCCTACTCCGGTGTCGCGCTTCAGGATATACCTGCTATACCATCAGGTGTAATCGCTTCCGATGGCGCATACGGCAATAAAGTTGAAATCATATGGACAGAATCTGTTAACGCCGTTACATATAATATTTACAGAGCACCTGAGATTGATGGCACAGCAGGAACATTCGAAAAAATTGCCGAAAATATTACAGGTTCTCTTTTTGAGGATGTTACGGCTGTTCCTGATAATAATTATTACTATTCAGTAAGTTCCGTCAGCTCCGGAGGCGAAAGTCCCGCCGATGGAAAAGAAAAAGGCTGGATACAGACCGGTGCCCCGATTCAGACCGCAGCACCTGTAAACGTAGCAGCTACAAAAGGTAATTACGATACAATATCAATCACATGGGATGCAGTTGAAGGCTCTCATCATTATACAATTTACAGGAGCAGTACAATCAACGGGACATATATGGCTGCAGGGAATTCTTTCGTAAACAGTTTTACAGATACACCACCGGCAAATGAAACACATTTTTTTTATAAGGTAACATCATGGAGTACGGGAACTAATTCCGTGGAAAGCTACAGGAGTGTATCAGATGAGGGTTACTCAATGCCTCAGATACCGGCAATACCCGCAGGAATTACCTCCACAACAAACCGGAGTGACGGAAAAATAATTGTAACATGGCAATCATCCGCAGGAGCTGTATCTTACAGACTTTACAGATCCGAATCAGCTGATGGTATATATAACCTTGTTGCTTCAGGTCTTACTGTATTGACATATGAAGATATTTATCCATCAATCAGTGTTGGTAAAAATTATTATTACAGGATATCTGCTGTAAATGTAAGCGGTGAGAGTGAAAGAAGCTCCGCAGCTGCAGGAAATACAATTTTACCAAGGCCGGAAAATTTTACACTTGTTCTTACAGGGGATGGAATCAGTCATCCAAATAGAAAAATAACCACATCATGGAACGCTGTAACAGGAGCAACAGGATATATTGTCCAGCGTAAAGTCGGCACTGGAAGCTGGGCAGATTTTCTAAACACAACAGCCACAAGCTGTATTGATTCAACTGTAAGTGCCGGCTGGACCGGAGCTAAGACGTATTATTACAGAGTTAAAGCTATAAATGAAAATACATCCAGCACAAACTCTGATGAGAAGAGCATATATCTTGGCTGGATATAATAATTAATATTCATAAATTCTTTTTGACTGAATGATCTTTTAAAATCATTCAGTCAAAGGTACGGAATAAACTTAATCTGTATTCCTGGATTCTGGTAATTTAAGTCTTAAAAAAATTTTAAAATCTTCTAACTGCTCGTACACGACGTTCTTCGCTCTTATTCCCACTGCTTCCCCCCGCAACACTGTTTTGAAACCATGATCCATGCGCGGTATAACAGTTGGCAGGGTCTTGAATCCATTCAGTTGAAGTCCAGTAAAAGGTGTAGCTGGATGAACCGCCGAACCCGCCTACGTTTTTAAGTTTCCAGATCTGTTCCATCTCATTATATGACGGAAGAAACCAGTCATCATATGTAACACTGTTATTAGTTACAACTAAATCATAGCAAAGTTTAGCAGCTACAGTACCATTCGCGTAATTCGGATATCCGCTGTTATACGTATTATAATAATTTATAGCATTGTGAAACGCTACAATATTTATTGTATTCTGCAATCCTGCACCGATACCATCAGTCGTCATCGATGGTTTTGGATTATGAGAATCACAATACCCCCACTCAATATTTGTCCATTCAGTTGAAAGTGGAGCCACTTCCATAAAACGCCAGCCGTCGGAATATTCACCTTTATCGTAGAAAATAGTTCCGCCTGCAGGACCGGTCTGCTTTATAGCCGTCCATTGAGCATACATTATAACATCGGCATTTGAGGGTAACTGACCCCCGCCTATTGTTAAAGTCTGACCCGGCTGATAAGGAGTAGAGTACTCAACTTTTTCAGTATGATGCCATCCCAGAAATATAAAATCAATACCGCTTACAACTTTTACAAGAGTATTTTTACTCAAAACCGTAAAGGAATCTCCTGTATAGTATTCATTATTATCAACCGGCACTACACCATCCGTGCTCCCGTTACCGACATAGATCACTTTATACTTTGACCGGGCAGTCCACTTAGCATAAAGTATTGTATCCTTAGTAATTGAATAACTGCTGAAATACCACCTGTACGACTCACTGCATGCCGGTTGTGAATACCACCCGCCAAAAATATAATTAATTCTGAGCGGTATTGAAGGTTCAGTAACTTTTGAACCTTCAGTTACAGATAATGTTCCTACGGAACTCCCTCCCTGTGAGTTAAAAGTGACTGTGTAGTATACAGCCGGAGAATCATCACCCTTTACATCTGCTCCTCCATCTGTACTCCCGGAACAACCAATCAAAAGAAAAGCAAGACAAAACGCAGAGATAGATATTAAAGATCTTTTTATAAAGTTCATTATAACTCCTAATTGAAAGAATATTATTGCTTAATTAGTAGTTGAAAAAGTGTTGGAATTTTGACAAAAAAATTTTTTATGAATCATTTTTTTATAAAGTTGTTATAAAGTAATTTTCATAATAACAATTTAGAACCCGAATACAGAGGATCAACCCGATCTATTATTGAAATTTGAATTTCAAAATTAGCTGGAAATAAAAAAACTTATTTACACACCTTGATGAAATTAGAATTATACTATACTTTAAATTTAATCACCGGAAGGGATCATTATGAATGCAGTAATTATATTAGTCATAGGTTTTGCTGGAGGTATATCCGGAGGTCTCCTTGGAATAGGTGGTGCCGTTATAATGATTCCGGCACTTGTTCTTATTTTAGGATATGATCAGATGACTGCGCAGGGAACAACTCTCCTGGCGATGATTCCGCCTATCGGTATACTGGCAGCCCTTGAATATTATAAAGCGGGACATGCTGACATAAAAACGGCAGCTGTAATAGCTGCCGGGTTTATTATTGGTGCTTATCTTGGAAGCAAGCTATCGTTAAGCATTAATCCTCAAATAGTAAAAAAGATATTCGGAGTACTGCTTCTGTATATCTCAGTTAAAATGATTATCAGCTGAACTAATTAAGCCGGAGTTTCTTCAGCCTCTGCTGAATCTGCGGATTCGTCCCCTTTCTTCAGCTTTTTTTCATAGGGCTTGATCATTTCGCACTTCCCTTCGAAAACTACGCCATCGGATATCATCAGTTTTTTAGTTCTGATATTTCCGTAAAGCTTCCCGTTTGTATGAATCTCCAGTCTGGATATAGCTTCAATGTTGCCGTAAACAGTACCTTTTATTATAACCGTATCAGCTTTAATATTTGCTTTAATAACTGCTTCCTCACCTACAACAAGGTAAGTACCGGAACTAATCTCCCCTTCAAATCTTCCGTTAATCTGAAGAGACTTTTTGAATGTCAGATCACCGTAAAACTCTGTATTTTTATTAAATACAGTAGAGATCATCCCTATATCATAAACCGGATTTTTGTTAACCTGAATAATTTTTTTTGCCATTATTATTTCCTGACCTTCTATTAACCGTTCAAATACGGTGTATTTCTTTCTCCGCCGCGCCAAGGCGCGGCGGAGATAATATTTTCCCGAACTATAACTACTTCTCTGTCATCGTCATAACTCCGTCCCAATCTTCGGGGGGAGGTGTTTCTTTAAAAGCTTGAGATCTCTCCAGATAAATTTCAGAAGGATGATCTCCAGGATAAAGCTTCAGCGCCATTTCAAAAGCGCGTATGGCATCATCCCATTTTCTCTGCTTATATGCAGCAAGACCAAGATTATAATATTTAAGAAGTTCCTCTTTTTCTTTGGTCAACATAAACGCCTCCCGAATTAGATTTTCATCAAATCTTAATCAGTAATTTCTTTCAACAATAAAATTAATCAGATTTCTGATGATATTCTTATTTACAGATTCCGGAAAAATATCAAGATTCTTTTGTGCGCTTTTAGCAAACTCCCCTGCTCTGGTTATTGAATAATTAAATGCACCGGAGTTATGAATCATATCCCGGACTTTATCCCATTCGGCACTGTCCGGATCAGAAGCAAAATTTCTGACTTTACGTTTATCTTCTTCTGTTCCATTATTAAGTATATAAATAAAGGGGAGAGTTATTTTCCCGTCCTTAAAGTCATTCCCTATATCTTTACCTGTTATTGAACTGCTGTCGCTAAAATCAAAGGTATCATCTATAATCTGAAATGCAAAACCGATATCAAGACCAATACTATAAATAGTATCACATTCATCAGAGGTAAGTCCCGCCATTATGGCTCCAATTGCAGCACTGGTGGCCATCAATCTTCCGGTCTTTCTCTCAATAATATTAAAGTAGTGTTTCTCAGTAATTTTATCGATATTTGAATACTCTATCTGGTAAAGCTCCCCTTTAACCATCTCTTTTGTTGCATTGGAGATTGAATCAAGGATTCTTTCATTTTTACTCTTCACTGCAATATTAACTGCCACAGCGTACATATAATCGCCGGCAAGAACGGCAACCTTATCACCATATTTACTCGGTACAGAGATCAATCCCCGCCTCATAAAGGATTTATCTATGATATCATCATGAATTAGAGAAGCGGCATGAATTATTTCCATAGCTGCAGCAAGATCTATAATCCCTTCAGATATGCCGGATTTAAGACCTGCTGATAACAGAACAAGCGCTGCCCTTATCTTTTTCCCGCCCTTAAAGAAAAGGTGCATGGAACTATCATCAATTATGGGCACACCTGTTTCCAGATGAAATTTAATCCTTTCATCCACTCTTAGAAGTTCATCCGAGAGAGGCTCAAGGATCTTCTTTAAATTATCACTCATGAATGGCTATCAATCAAAATTAGTAAGACATTCGCGTCTTGATTCATAGATTTCAAAGACTTTATTAAGCATTGTAGTCTCAAAAAGTTTAATAAGATTATCACTGCCGATAACAAGTTTTATATCACCCTCATTATCTTTTATTTTTCTCTTAATTGCAACAAGAACTCCAAGAGCGGAACTGCAGATATGTTTAACATCAATCATATCAATACAGATATTTATCTTCCCATCTTCAACGCAATCACTTAAAATAGATTCAAGTTCTTCAGACTCAGCCTGATCAACCCGCCCTTCAAGTATAATAAGTTCATAATGATCATGTGAAATTCTTTCCATCACCAGCTCCAGTTAAATTATCATATTTATAGTTACACTAACTCTTCTTTTAAACATTTTCAAGCTTTTTTAAGTCAGAACGAACCACCGTTATTGAAAAAACCTTAGCGGCGCCGGCAGAAATGAGCTTTCTGGAACACTCGTTAACAGTTGCTCCGGTTGTAAAAACGTCATCTATAAGCAGAATTACTTTATTTCTGAATTTATTATTATGAATTGTTTCATACCTGTCAATAACATTTATAAATCTCTCGCTATAATTAAGATTCCTCTGCTGGACACTGTTCCTGTTTTCTTTCAATATCTCACAAAACTCAATTCCTGTTTTCCGGCTGACATTTTTTGCAAGAAGTTTCGACTGATTATATCCCCTTTTGACCAGTTTTTTTCTGTTCATCGGAACTGAAGTTACAATATCAATTTTATCGTTAAAAACAATTATTTTTCCGCAAATATGAGGTATAAAAATCTTATATAAATGCTTCATCCCCTCAAATTTCAGAGAATGAATAACTTTTCTAACAACTTTTTCATAGCTGAAGAGCGAAATATTCATCTCGGGATAAAACATTCTGTCACTGCATATTGTGCATTCACTATTGTGAATTACTCCAGAGCATACAGGGCAGCCGTTATCCAGTTCCCTGATTTCTCCTTTGCACTTATGGCATAAATGATTCATAGATGACAAAACAGCATCTCCACAGGATATGCAGCTGCAGGGATAAATAAAATCCAGAATGAAATTGAAAAATCTGATCATTTTACCCTGTATCTTGTCGGGTCAGGAACTCCCGCCTCTTCAAAACCTTTAATTCTGAGAAAGCAGCTGTCGCACACTCCGCATGAAGATCCATCTTCATATGGATCATAACAGCTATGGGTGAGAGAGTAGTCTACTCCCAGCTCTGTTCCCAAAGTGATTATTTCGTGTTTATATAAATGCATAAGAGGAGTATGAATATTAAAACCTCTCCCTTCAACACCAGCCCTGGTTCCGGCATTTGCCATTTTCTTGAATGCTGTAAAAAACTCCGGTCTGCAGTCAGGATATCCGCTGAAATCAACAGCATTTGCCCCGATAAAAATATGCTCAGCCCCGGTCGATTCAGCAAATGCCAGAGCATAGGAGAGAAAAATTATATTCCGCGCCGGAACATATGTTTCAGGAATTTCACTTCCCTGATTCTCCCGGTTCTTAGGCACTTCAATTCCAGATTCTGCAGTGAGCGCAGATTTGAATATCTCCCCGGGTATAGAAATTTTTACATGATTTTCTATCTTAAAATGTTCTGCAAGTCTCTCGGCAAATTTTATTTCCACCTCATGCCTCTGCGAATAGAAAAAAGTCAGAGCAGAGAGTGAAAATCCCTCTTTAATAGCGATCGCCGCAACTGTGGCAGAATCCAGACCGCCGCTTAGAAGTATGACTCCTTTTTTGTTCATACAATATCTCCTGAAAAAATAAAATAGCAAAATTTGATTTGCCTTCGACCTAGGTGGGGCTACAGTATATAATACGCTTTAAACATAAAAAAAATTAAAATTTTTACTGACATTTTAATCCAATAAAATAAAAAGTAACAATTCAAAAAGCGTGGAAAACTGTGATCTCCACTGCCCAGGGCGGAAATATATTTTAACCCTTGTTTTTAATCAAACACAATTAAAAATACAAATTATACAGCACTGACAGCAAATTAGTATTTTGATTGACTCACAGGCAACTCTTTTAGTAAAATAACTTACCATTTATAACTGGAGCCGAAAATGATTGATACAAAACTTCTCGAAATCCTTGCATGTCCCGCATGTAGAGGAGATTTGGAGTATGATACCCGGAACGAAAAGCTGTTATGTACAGGATGCGGCTTAAAATACCCTGTAAAAGATGGAATTCCGGTTATGCTCGTTGATGAAGCCGAAAAACCTGAAAAAAAATAATTCAAATTCAAAACAAAGAAAATAATTTAATTTAATAAAAAGAAGAAGGTTCATGATGTTTAACGATAAAAGTGTTATTTCAAAATATGTCGGATACTTGCTTGTTGGATTTTTCCTATTTATAATAATTCTCTCCTTCGGTATGCCAGATGTTACCGGCTGCGGAACGGACAGATCAGCGGTCGCAGTTGTAAATGGACAGCCTGTTAATCACCTTGATTTCTTAAGATATAGAGATACCAAATTTTCCCAGTTTAAAAATCAGAAAATGGACAGCTTTATTCTTGATAATTATATCCTCGAAGTGCTGCTTATTCAAAAAGCTGACAAAGCCGGATTTAAAATAACTGAAGACCGTATATCTAACTATGTTAAAAATTCACCTGAGTTTAAAAATCCATCTAACGGAAAATTTGACCCGTTATACTTTCAGGCAATTCTGAGAAACAACAGAATAGATCTTGCTGAATTCGAAAAGCTTGTTAAAAGAGATTTTACCCTTAATGACTATAAGTTTTTTCTCAGTATTGGAGGAGTTTCTTCAAAAGAGGATGTTTTAACAAAAAACATTGTTGAGAATTCGAGTATACAGATTCAATATTCGTTTTTAAGCACTGAAGATCTCAAAATGAAGAATAAAACTGCAATTACAGTAAACGATTCAGAAATTGAAGCGGAAATTAAGAATAATAATGTAAAAATATCTGATCCGACAACTGACAGAGAGAGAATCAGAAAACAGCTTGAAGATAAAAAACTTGAAGCAATAAAAAATACACTTACTGAAAAAATTAATACAATCTCAGCATCAGGCGGTTCATTTAGCGCAGCTAACTCTATTTTAAACGGAAAGGTAGCAAAATCCTCCAAATTTAAAATTGGTGAGCCTGTTAAAACAGATGAAAAAGAACCGAAAGCAATTGCAGCATTGAACAATTCACCTATATTCACCGATAAATGCCTGATGCTGGCAAATGATAAAACTTCACCTGCAATAATAAACGGTTCTGGAATTTATATATTTTCACCTGTATCTAAAGTAATTCCAACTTCCTTGCCTACTGAAGAAGCAATGAAAAAAGCCACAGATGCAGCTAATTACGTTAGCGCCAACATGATAACAAGGAATCTTCTGAAAGAAATGAATGAAAAGTCAAAAATAGTAAAAAATTTAAAAACTGATTGAAAATAATCAATAATTACTATATCATATCCTTATAATACGAATAGGAGCCCCGACCGGATGAGTATAAACGCAGAGTACATTAATCCTTTTCTTGAAGCTGCAAGTGTTGTTTTTAAATCAATACTTAATGTTGACCTAAGGAGGGGTAAGCTTATTATTAAAGATACACCTCTTCCTTCCATGGATATTGCTATTATTATAGGGATTACCGGGGGTATTACCGGAGAAATAGTCTACAGCATGAGTTATCCCATGGTTGAAAAAATTGCTGAAGTTCTTATTCCCGGGCTCACTCCTGAACAGACTAAAAATGAGTATAAAGATATAGTGGGAGAACTTGCAAATATGATAACCGGAAATGCAATGAACCTATTCGCATCAACCGGCAAAGTTATTGATATTACAACTCCTACCGTAATAGAAGGAAAAAATTTCAGTATTACAATGATAAAGCAGACAACATTGGGTATAACTCTTTACAGCCCGATGGGACAGCTTGAGATGAACATTGCACTTAAATAAAAAGTATTTAGTTTTAAAATAAAGAAGCCCTCTGAACTTTCAGAGGGCTTCTTTATTTATATTTTATTTATATCAGCAGCACAAATTTATATCGAATGATATTTGTTTATAAGTTAATTAGTAACTATTTTAAATTGATAAATATAGAATTTATATTTTATCACAGTCCCCGTAACATTTAGTCTTTGCTGCTTCACAGGCTGCTTTTTTAGCATCATTTTTTAATGCCTTTTTTACACATCCATCAAGTTTTGAATCACATTTAACTTTACATTCAACTACCTTTGGATCCGGTTTCTGCGTTCCGGCACACTGAAGTAACGAGAATACACAAAATAAAACTGTTAAAAAAATTAGAAACTTTTTCATATTTATTACTCCTGCTTCTATTTGTTAAATATATTCCAAATTGAAAATTGTAAATTGTAAATATAAAATATTTAATTATACATCTATAGAGTATTTTCGTAATACAACATGATATTTAAGTCAATACAATTTATATTACTACTTATAAACCATTTTTAATTTTCAATTCTTCCGTGGATAAGGCAGCATAATAATATTTTACAAATATAACCTATACCGATCTAATTACAATCCTGGATAAGCAGTCCAATCATCTTCATTTATCGTATAATCACCGAATACCGATGGAGCTTTCTCCTGTAATATTTTCAGCATCTGAAGACATACTCTGCGGATTTCCCACTGGGCAGCCTTTTCAAGCCTGACATTAAATACAGCCCTCAACTCTCTGAAATTTGCAGAAAATACAATCTGACTTTCAAGCGCGTTTGGCAGAATAAAACGTGCATTTTCTTTTTTTATTTCCAGATCACGGAGTTTATTATATGTTTCTCTGGAATGTTCAATAAAATCTCTATAGATTTTTAATGCTTCGTTGTTGCCGTTTATCTCCGGCGGAACAATATAATTAAATTCAGTCTCATCTACATATCTCTGCGACTGTTGTGAAAAGCTTGCAATTCTATGTCTCACAATCTGGTGGGTGAACGCTCTCGAAGCGCCGGTAATTCTAAAAGATGCCGAGGAATGTTCAAGTATTGAATGATGCCCTCTCCTTATTGCGCTTCTAATAAAATTCTTTTCACTATCATCAGTCATTTTTGACAATGAAAGATAGCAGGTCCTCCCTGCTTCTTCTATCAGTTTTTCAGCATCAGGTGTTATTGCTAAGAGCACTACTTCAGGCTGATGAATTTCCATATCAAACCCCTCATTTAAAATCTCTATTTGTTTTTTTATAATTCCATTCCGGAGAACCGGATAAATTCCATTAAATAATATCTAAGTGAAAAATGTCATTGTCAATCCAATTGAGTTTTCCTGAATTAAATATGATTTTAAGCATCTCTCATTCGGGTTATGAAGAGCAATGACTTTTTAAAAGAAATAAACAAAAACTTTTACAATGATAAGTTTCAGATCTATTCTCTACCATCAATAATAATATCACAAAATTACGACATGGCCAAACGGAACACCTATATGATGTTACATAGGAATATAATAGATTTAAGCAACTGAAAGAGTCTGGATTTTCAGATTATCGGTAAGATTTTTTCTTAGAGGAGGATTGATTCTCCCCCTCTAAAGATGTTGAACAGAACTATACATCCTTTGTAGAATAAATCTCATCCTTAATAGGAAGTTCTTTTCTTAAATTCTTTATATATGGGAAAAGCTCACCACATTCTTCATAATATTCGCACTCATCCATGATTCTTCTTGCTACAGTAAAATACTTGTAAAGTTTCTCTTCGCCTGATCTTTTAGACCACTGTTTTTTCAAACATTTTACCCGTAGAACATATCTATCAGGTTCTGATTCATACTGCCGAATTACTATACACTGCATACAATTTGAGCAGAAAATTTTCTCTTTGGACATTAAAATACTCCTTGGAAGTTCGGTAAATTATACGACATAATACACAATATTACATTATTATAGGAAATTGTAGTAATTGTTTAACTTTAGACAACAATACTCCACTAGAAAATATATAAATGAACAGTCAAGAAAAAAAAAATACTGGTACAATATGAAAGAAAAAAGCTCCCAAAACGGGAGCTTTTCTTTTATATTACATGTTAAAAGATTTTATCTCTTAAGTGATATTATTTCCTGAAGCATCTGATCTGCAGTTGTTATTGTCCTGGAGTTAGCCTGAAATCCTCTCTGTGTAACAATCATATCAGTAAACTGATCAGATAGATCCACATTTGACATCTCAAGGGTTCCAGCAACCATTTTTCCTCTACCCGCAGATGAAGCAGCTCCTATATTGGCCAAACCGGAGTTGTTTGATACCTCAAAAAGGTTCTCTCCTGCAGCTATAAGTCCCTGTGGATTTGTAAACACAGCCATGGCCATCTGCCCAACACTCTGCTTGGTACCATTTGAATATACGCCAGTTATTAAACCTGAATTATCTATGCTGAAGGTTTCCATATAACCCATTGCAAATCCATCCTGCTCAACAGCCTTTGTTGTTGATGTTGAAGAAAATTGAGTTATACCGGAAAGAACACCCGCTTCTCCAAGATTTAAGGCAATGTTTCTCACCTGAGGATCACCTTCAACTCTATACTTTGCATTAACAACAAGATTTCCCTGGTTTAGCTCATCAGGGCTGGAACCGTCTCCGATAGAAATCAGTTTACCATCAGGGGAGAATCTCAGATTTACTCTGCTTGAAGGATTTGCCTGATTATTCTGTCCTGCACCTGCCGGTACATCAAGAGTTACCTGGCTGTTTGCACCGGTTATTGCGGCCGATGCTGTCCACTGATTAAATCCGGTCTTCCAGAATGTCATAGTGAGTCTGTGTGTTTCACCAAGATTATCATATGTATCAATACTTGTTGTAACTGCAGCTGAAGCTCTCATCTTAGCATTTGCCTCTGGTGGCACTATACCGGTTCTTGTATCAAGATTACATTTATATCTTACGTTATTTGTTTCTTTAGCATCAATTTTACTATAAACAGGGATTATAACATCTTCAGTTGCTCCATTGGCACGTACAACTTTCTGCCCGTTCGAATCAAGTGTCGCCATCCACCCCTGAACTTTTAATCCGTTAGATGGATTTACCATAGTTCCATCTTTATCAATACCGAATGTACCTGACCTGGTATAAAACTTTTTATCGCCGTCAGCCACTACAAAAAATCCATCTCCCGAAATAGCAACATCAGTCTGATTCCCTGTTGTCTGAAGACTACCCTGTGTAAATATTCGATCGATTGAAGCGATGGTCATCCCGAGTCCAACCTGCTTCGGATTTATTCCACCTCTGTTCTCTTCCGGTTTGGCAGCACCGGACATAGTCTGTGAAAGCATGTCCTGGAATGTAACCCGTTGTGTTTTATATCCATATGTATTAACATTGGCTATGTTGTGACCAACAACATCCATCCTGGTCTGGTGATTTTTTAAACCTGAAACACCGGAAAAAAGTGAACGCATCATATCAGATAACTCCTATTTTATATATTGTCGTCAACTGGAGAATTTTCATTACCAGCTTAATTAATTTTTTCTTTAAATTTTAGATTTTCTTTTGCATTAACATTTATATTTTCTTTAACAGTTTCTCTTACGACTTCACGCACATTAACTGAATTGATATTCTTCATAGAGACTTCCTCTTTCCCTACTCTAATCATCAGCTCATCCCCTTTGTAGAAAACAGAATTTACCATTCCCTTTACAACTTTCTTCTGAACGGGATCATAAGCATCTATATCTTTTCCTAAAATTCCATAAGCTTCAGTTGATTTCTGACTCATCACAAGATTTTTCATCTCTTTGTTCATGTTAGACATCTGCTCCAGACTTGAGAACTGAGCCATCTGGGAGATGAACTCTTTATCTTCCATAGGCTTTGTAGGATCCTGATGTCTAAGCTCAGTAACCAGAAGTTTAAGAAAAGAATCCTTCCCCAGTCCGCTCTTCTCACCAGGTTCACCCGTTTTATTCTTTTTGTTTGCCTCATTTGCCTGCTGCGCTGTATTGGCTTTTTCAAACGCTGACATCTCATAAACCTGCATAATTCGCTCCTATATTACCATATTGATATGACCGGTATGCGCCGCAGTGGTGGAATCATACTGATCTGCAGCTGCAATAATATCTCTATCTGTGTTCAAAAAAGACAAAGACTTTAAACTTTCATCATCTTTCTGTTTTAAATACTTTTCACGCTGATCATTTACACTTACACTGAAATCTCCGAAAGAGATACCTGCTTCCTCAAGCTGATATTTAAGATCATTCAGACTGCTTAAAAGCATGCTCTTCACTTCTTCACTATCGACAAGAAACTTCCCGGTAATTACACCATTTTCCATGATAAGATTAACATTTACATTTCCAAGTTCCTGCGGGTTTAATCTTATAGTAAAAGCCCCATTGCGGCTGTCTTTAACTGTTACTTTAGCCTTATCAATTACTTCCTGGAGGCTCTCTCTAAAGTCTGACATTTTAAGAGCATGCTCCATTTTTTCCATTCCGGATTTACCGGAAAAATCTATTTTTGTACCGTTATAACTTAAGTTGTCCTTGCCATGGTTTTTATCCTTAGTACCGTTTTTATCAAAAGATGAATCTTCGGATATTTCCATTTTCTTTAAAGGCTGCGGATCAATAGTTAATGCCGGTTTTTTATCGCTCTTATGATCATCACCGGAAGCAATTCTAGTTTCATGCCTTACTATATCTTTTGCTTTATTCTTTTTGATGCTGTCTATGATATTTGACGCCAGCTCTTTAAGCTCTTTATCATTTATAATCTGTGGTTTGCTGCCGGATTTTTTGTTTTCAATATTTTTAGATAACTCTTTGCTGATTGTTTCCTTGAGTTCCTTTGTAATAAAGTTAAAAATTTCAGGAGATGCCTTCTGATTTTTAGATGTATCGTTTTTGATAAATAAATATTTTGAATTTATATTTTCTTTATCCTGTTTTGGTTTTAGATTACTGAATAATTTCTGAAAGCCCTCTTCTTCAGCTTTTTTGTTACCGTTCAAAGCTGCTTTAATTATCTCCATAAGATTTTTAATATTGTTTTCACCATGCAGCTGATTTATTATGTCGGTTTCTTCAACCGGTTCTTTACCATTGTGTTTTTTAACTTTAACATCTTTTACCGTGCTATCACCAACAGCTTTTACTTCTTTATCTTTTGAATCATGCTTTGTTTCATTTTTTATTTCTTTATTATCTGATTCTTTCGAAACATTTTTTTCTTTGTCTGATGTATTTTCTTCACGGTCCCGTTTTACGGAAACTCTTGAATTATCTGCTGATGTTATATTCTGATCATTTTTTACCGGTTCGGATTTTTCACTGTTTTTTTGAGGTTCTGCAACCTGGTTTAGCTTACTTTCAGATTGTCTCGCCTTGTCATCATAGCCTGTTTTTTCCATAACCATTGCAAAAAAGTCAGTGCCTGAACTTTTAGACTGAATATCAGAATTCCCTTTTTCAGGAACTTTTAAAAGATTTATAATGTTATTCTGATTTGCATTTACCTGTTCAAACATTAATTACCTCTATGATTTCTTAACTAACTTCTTTAAAAAAGCCCGCAGATCAGATTTCCAATACATAAGTCAAAGAGAAAAATCTGAACGCCTTTATTCCAAACCATAACATATCTGAGCTTCTTAATATTTATTATCGTGAAAAAATGGTATTTACTGAATTGATTTTAAAAAAAAATGAGGTTCATTACTGCGGTTTATAAGTGTTTTCAGCTCATCCAGCCGGATGAGCCTATTTTAATACGAGGATTTATTCATCTGAATATTATTGAGTATACCAATCCCCATCATTATCATAAAAAGATTGGAACCGCCATAAGAAAAAAATGAGAGAGGAAGCCCTGTTACTGGCATTATGCCGATGACCATACCTATATTTATTAGTATATGAAAAAACAAAATTGATACTATACCTATTGCAAGAAGTGCTCCGAATTTATCCCTTGTATCAAGAGATATCTGAATACCTCTGTAAATGATAACTCCCAGGAGTACAAGAATGAACATCGCTCCCACAAATCCGAGTTCTTCAGCGGCTACTGCAAAAACAAAATCTGATGTTTTTTCCGGTAGAAAACCTAGCTGTGTCTGAGTGCCATGAAGGAATCCCTTTCCAAAAAAACCACCCGAGCCTATTGCAACCTTTGACTGAATTATGTTATACCCGGATCCATGCGGATCAAGATCAGGATTGAGAAAAACCAGAATTCTTTTCTTCTGATAAACTTTAAACCATTTCTGAATTACAACAGATAGAAAAAGGCCCAACGAAATAACTGTCGACGGGATATATATAGTTCTTAAAAAACTTTTATTAACAAAATAATGAACTATAAATGAAATTATGGCAATAAGAAGCAGAACACCGGCCACAATAAAGAGCACATCCACATGCACAAACATCTGGACTATAAAACTTCCGCCTTTATAACCAGCCCACTCCCAATAGGTTAATAGCATTGGAAATACTACCGCAATAACAACAATCATAACAATTGAAATAAGATGCGAAACATCCGCTCCACCTAAAAAAAGCATAGTAAATAGAACCGGTATAAAAATTGCTGCTGTTCCAAAGTCCGGCTGTTTCAATATTATTAAAACCGGGATTAATGTTACAAGTGCCGGAATAAATAGGTCTCTAAAGTTTTTAATATCCCGCTCTCTGAGCTCAAGATATTTAGCAAGAACTATTACAACACTGAGCTTCATAAACTCAGATGGCTGAATTGAGAAAAACCCGAAAGAAAGCCATGCAGAAGTACCTCTAATCGGACGGCTGAAAGCAGTTGTTATCACAAGTATAAAGAAAATAAAACCGTAAATATATAGAGCATAATCCCCAAGCGCCCTGTAATTGATAACTGACATTACGATCATAAAGATTATTCCGATTATAAACCAGATAATCTGTCTCTTATAAAGACCTTTATTAACCAGAACAGCCGGATCAAAGCCCGCACTATATATCATTAATATTCCTAAAATGATAGCTATAAAAACAGCACCAATCAGAACAATATCCATCTTGTTGAAAAAATCTTTGTTAAACATCAACTACTTCCTTAAAATGGTTTCCTTTTCCTGCGTTTTAAAATAGCCTTGTTCTATAAGTTTTCCAAATATCTTCTCAGCTACAGGAACTGCAGCTACAGCTCCCCATTGACCATATTCAATGAAAACAGTCACAACGATTGCATCATCTGTCTGCTCACCGAAAGGCGCAAACCCGACAAACCAGGCATGCTGTGAAACGTTTTCCTTCCTGTTTGATATCGTCTGAGCAGTTCCGGTTTTTGCAGCAATTGGCACTTTCAAATGATTAAGCCATTGAGATGTTCCACCCTGTACTCCATACCGCATACCCTGCTTTACTGTATTAAGAGTTGTCGGGGATAGTGGTATTTCTCTAAGCTTCTCTTTCTTTGTTTCACTGATTACAGTTCTGTTGTCGGGCGAAAAAATCTGCTTAACAAGATATGGTTTATATACAATTCCATTGTTGACAATTCCGCACAGCATATTTGCAATTCCAATAGGGGTCACTGACGTGAAACCCTGCCCGATTGACAGATTTATTGTATCCCCGTCAAACCACGGTTGGCCGAATGTTTTAAGCTTCCACCTCTGCGATGGAATAAATCCTGATATTTCACTAGGAATATCAATGCCTGTAATTTCATTTAAACCAAGATAACCTGCATATTTCATAATCATGCTTGGGCCGACATTCATCCCCAGATTGTAAAAATAAACACTGCAGGATTTACCAATGGCCCAGTAAAGGTCCAGGGTGCCGTGAGGTTTAAAGCAGAAAAAATCATGATCTTTATAGCCCTGAAGTGTATACTTCCCGGAACAGTAATATGATTTATCAGCATAAGTTTTTTCAGTTTCCAGTGCAGCAATTGCAGTAACCAGTTTGAATGTCGAAGCCGGGGGATACCTTGACTGTATTGCCCTATTTAAAAACGGTTTCTTGGCATCTGCATTTAAGTCCCTCACTATCACTGAATTGTCTTTTGAAATAATCTCGTTTGGATCATATCCCGGTTTACTTATTAAAGCTATAACTTCACCCGTTGAGGGTTTTAAAACTACAACTGTTCCGTAATTGTCCCCTAGAGCATTAAAAGCAGCCTGTTGTACTTCATAATCAATTGTAAGTACAATATTGTTCCCGCCGAATGGGGTTTGACCGATCTCTTCATTTTCAGTTCTGTTGTTTACATCAACAGTTCTGCGAATGAATCCATCTTCACCTCTCAGCTGTTTATCATACTGCTTTTCAATACCGGCTTTTCCAATACTCTGATAATATTTATAACCCTGCCCTTTCAGGCTACTGTATTCATCCTTATTTAAACTTCCGGTATAACCTATTGTATGAGCAAAAAGCTCACCATAATTATATACCCGTACCGGCACATCATCACAGCGTATATTAGGGAATATATTTGCATGGGAAGAAACTTTTACTACCACATCAAAAGTCACGTCATCTTTAAGAAGAAATCTCTCCCATGGATTACTTTTTTTGATTTCATTAAACAGATCTGCGGGAATAATATCTACTATTGTTGAAAGTCTGGTCAGTACTTCCATTAATTCATTATCGGACGTAAAACTTTCAGGAATTGTTGTGAGATTGAAGGTCGGACGATTTGAAACTATAACTGTTCCGGAAACACCTTTTTGAAAATGCCTATCATATATCTCACCCCTTGGAGCAGGAATGGGTATATTATTCTCCATATTCATTGTTGCTTTGAGATGGTATTCCTTACCATGAATAAGCTGAAGATTAACAAGTTGTAAGGCCAGTATTGCGAAGATTGAGGAAACGCCGATGATGAACACAAGCATTCTCTTCCTGAATGCTTCGAGCATTTTGGCTTTCAGGGAAGTCTGAGACATTTATAAATAACCCTCCCTCTCCAGCTCTCCATGAAATATTTTATCAAATATAAAAAACAGAGGGGGTGCAAGAAGTGCATTATAAAAGGATTCTGGAATAATAACATGTATAATACTTGATAACATTCCCTGGGTAAAAACATAGCTTATAAAAAGTGTAATTATCCCCTTCAGAAGAGTTGAAACAAACAAAAGCAGAATAATAGTCGGTACATTACTCTTTAAAACGGATCTACCTATCATTCCGACAATGAATCCAAGTATCAGTTTTGGAAGTGCGAGAAATCCAAAGGGTGATCTTGAAACTGAATCATGAAATAATCCGCTTGCAAATCCGGTAACCTGTCCGGCAAAAGATCCAAAACTGTATCCGACATATACGACTATAATGAAGATAAGATCTGGTTTAACCCCGGCAATCCTGATTACATCAAAAGATGGATGACTCTGGATAAGCAGTGAGATTAGAACAATCACACCTGTTATTATATATGTTACTATCATTTTATCTCCTCAAAAAGATCAAAAAGATCCTTATCAGGGGCTTTTTTTATAATAAAAACTTCCTCAAGAAGATTATAATCTATAAACGGCTTTATTATCGCTCTCTGATAAGGACTTGTTTCAAGCAATTCAGATTTAACAACAGATCCTATAATAAGACCTGGAGGAAAAACGCCAGCCTGACCTGATGTTATAATTATATCGCCGAATTTTACCGGAGCAGCGCGGGTAATATAGTTAGCAACGCATAAATTAGAATTCTGTGTATATCCCGAGAGCAATCCTGGAAATCTGCTTTCGCCGATTTTAACCCCGATTTTGATATCCGGCGCAATTAATGGCTGAATTCTCGATACGGATCCTCTCACTTCAACAACTTTACCTACAACACATTTAACAAGTTCCCGGACATCGCCTTTCATAACAACCTGATAAGCAACAACCGGCATATTTGCCTTAATGCCGTCATTTTCTCCACGGTTTATTATGAGAGTTCTGTACCAGTTATCGGGGTCTTTAGAAATTATTGTAGCAGCTATTGAATCATACTTAAGCATCTCCTTCATTCCAAGAAGAGCCCTAAGCCTGTCATTTTCTTTTTTTATTTCCGAAAGTTCCACATCGGCAGATTCAAATGTCTGAAGTTTAGCTCTGGTTAACTCTAATTCACTTCGCACACTATCAAGCTCTGAGAATCCTGCCCAGAGCCTGCTTGTACCTCCATGGAGAGCGTTATATCCCTTCTGAAACGGCATGGTGAACCAACTAATCACACCCTCAAAAGTAAGCGTAAATCCGCTCCCCTGAACTGACAATGAAATAATGCAGAAAAGAGTTAATGAAATAAAAGTCGCTATAGATTTATGTCTATCAAAAAATTCCACTTTCTTACTTCAGATTCGCTCTATAAAGATTCTTTATTTCTTCTAAAAATTTTCCGGCTCCAAGTACAACACAAGTAAGAGGATTTTCAGCCTGAATTACAGGTACACCTGTCTCTTTACTTATATACTTATCAAGACCTTTAAGAAGGGATCCTCCTCCCGTCATAACAATACCGCGTTCCACAATGTCAGCAGCCAGTTCCGGGGGAGTTCTTTCAAGTGCATGCTTTATGCCTTCAAGGATCATTTCAACCGGCTCTTTCAGAGACTTTCTAATTTCAACAGAATCTATCTCAAGAACTCTGGGGAGACCTGAAATCGCATCTCTACCTCTGAGGTCCATAGTTTCAACTTTCTTCTCCGGGAAAACATTTCCAAGACGGAACTTAACCTCTTCCGCCATTCTCTCCCCGATTATAAGGTTATACTGTGTTTTCATATATTTTATTATTGCTTCGTCAAATTCATCACCTGCAATACGGAGTGAATCTGCTAAAACCATACCGCCAAGAGAGATAACAGCTATCTCAGTTGTTCCCCCTCCAATATCTACTATCATGTGTCCTGCCGGTTCATGAATCGGAATATTAGCCCCAATTGCAGCTGCAAGAGCTTCCTCTATCAGGAAAATCTCTCTGGCTCCAGCCTGTTCTGCTGATTCCCGAACCGCTCTCTTCTCAACCTCAGTGATACCGGAAGGCACCCCTATAACAACTCGCGGCCTTACAAGAGTTTTACGTTTATGTACCTTCTGAATGAAATATCTTATCATTTTTTCAACTGTTTCAAAATCGGCAATAACTCCATCTTTCATCGGTCTTATTGCTACTATATCACCGGGAGTTCTTCCAAGCATTCTTTTTGCTTCGTGTCCCACCGCAAGAACCTTGCCGGTACTTGTCTGCACAGCTACAACAGAGGGTTCACTCAGCACTATACCCTGACCTTTCACATGCACAAGAGTATTTGCAGTACCAAGGTCTATACCCATATCATTTGAGAACATACTATAAAAAGAATCGAACATATTAGCAATCTCCCTGAAATAATTTCAATTTATCTGGATCCCCTGCTGTTTAAAATCAACCAGCATTAGAGGAAGCGGCGGCACAAATATTTTTTTTAAGTAAAAACCCGAAAAACATATGACATAATAAACATATTAAAAATCGCTTGTGCATATTTTTTGTCAAGCGATAAACATGGAAAAAAAAATCTCTCTGTATAAAGAAATAAAAATAATTAAAACAGGCCAAACCCTACAGGGCTTTTCATGAATTACAGTACCTCAAACACTTTAAAAGTTCAGTCCTTTAAATAATGGACTTTTTTAAAGCGAACCGAGAAGCTTTTTCACCTCTTCGTTGTCGCCATTTACTGAAAGCACTTCACTCCAGACTGTTTTAGCTTTATCTTTCATCCCCATGGCGAGATAATTTTTTCCGATCCAGATTTTAGAATTTATCTCATCACCAAGAATAAGAGCGGCATTGAACTGATCAAGTGATTCTTTATATAAATTCTGGCTATAATAGATTTTACCAAGATTCGAATAAGATAGTTTCTGAACATACGGATCATCGGTACTTTTCAGAAGCTTCTGAAAGGCTATTATTGCATCGGTAAACTTCAATGAATTTTTTAAAGCCTTAGCTTTAAAAAGCTTTCCCTGAAATGAATCCTCCACCCCGCCCTTCTTATCAAGTAGATCCAAACCTTCATCGACCGCCCCTCCCGAAAGACAGAGAAGAGAGTAAAACCTGATATCATCTATTGATAATAGATCGATGTTTGATGATGCAATCTTAAGCATTGAGTATATACCCGGATTATCCTTATATCCTGTAAAAAAATAACTTTTGCCCAGAATAAAGATATCCTGCGGTTCAGCCTCTTTCCCATCAAGAATAGCAATAGCCTTGCTCATGTCTTTAATTGATTGAAAAAAACATTTTTTTTGTTCCGAAGTAAGCTGCAGCAGCATATCATCAAGATACATCTCTGTAAAACTTTTACCGGATAATGCCAGTCCCAGATTGTAGTATATTCTTGAAGAATAAATATAAGAATCAGCCTCCGATGAATTGTCATGCTTGTATGTTTCAATATCCTCAGCCAGCTTTCTGAATCCCTCAATTTTTTTGGCTGAATCAGTCACCATTGACATCTTGCTGATCTGATCCACCATTTTATTATTACTGATTCTCCAGAACATTACTTTTGAACGGAAATTATAACTTCCATAGGCAATTGATGCTACCGCTAAACTGATGAAAAACAGCTTTAGAAATTTTCTATCTTTTTTTTTGGATTTATATCTATAATACATTACAACCCTTTTTCATATTCTTTAAAATTAGCTTCCACTTTATCAGTGAAACCGTTAGAATTTTCGATTATAAAAAGCTTAACTGTGCTGTTTCCTTTTAACGGAAGAGCTATATAATTGGAACCGCTCCAGATGTCATATACTTTATGAAAGTCAAATCTGTAAAGCTTTTCATCAATATAAAAATTTAACCCGTCATAATCCGACTCGATTTTACCCTTTCCGACTCTCTTAATACTTTTATATTTTGAGAAGGTCGGATCTATCACTCCTGTACCGGATTCATAATCTATTATATTCGACCTGTCATCATACATTACGGCAGAAACAGAAACATCATTATCCCGGCTCCCTGAAGTTACATCTCTTTTTTCTATTACTTCAGGTCTTCCTGTAGTGGCGGGCTTTATCGGCTCATCTTCGGCTCTGTTTCTTTTGTTGTTATAAACAGAACTCTCCGGTTTATATAAATCATCAGATTCATCATCAAAACTCAGGAATATATCATTTTTACCTGTATTATCACTATTTATTTTCTCAATTCCATCACCGGGGAAAATAATTTCAACCTCCTCGGCGTCAAAATCTACATGGTGATTGCCGGCAGATGATTTTGTATAAGAAGATTTCGGTCCGTCTGATTTAATATCTCCATCGAAAGATATTTTTCCCGTTTCTACAGATAATGCAGTAATCAGAATAAGCAGACCGCATAGAATCAATAATATTGCTAAATATACCATAAACTACCCCTGAATAAATTAGGGAACTCTGCTCAATTAAATTACCGTATAAAAAAATCTAAAATCCGGAATGACGGTGTCAAGATTTTTTCAAAGCGATCCTGATGTTCTTTTAAATTTTCCATAAACCGGCTTTCAGATAAGGATTGCCACTATATACAAAGTCGGACGATTCATTCCCGAACATTAACAATTCCCAGGCGGCGGGATGATATGACCGATATTCCTGCTCAGTTACAGTATATGAATTTATTGACGTAAGAATAAATCCTTTATTGATAAGTAATTCAACTTTCTGCAATGAGTCGGAGTAATCTTTTTTTACTGAAAAATTTTTCTTTTTATTCCTGGCAAATGTAGGAGGATCAAAAACCGCATAATCGAAGGATACATTTTTTCTGCTTAGCTGCTTTGTCCAATCCAGAGCATCTCCATATATAAAATCTCTTTCGTCAATTTTCAGATCATTTAACTGATAATTTACCTTTGCTCTATTGAGTACACCCCTTGAAAGATCTATATTTACCGCGCTCTCCGCCCCGTTTTTCAATGCATGAATTGAAAAAAGAGCGGTATAACTGAAAAGGTTCAGCATCCTTTTAACAGACTCTGATTTATAAAAGTGAGCGAGTTTGTCACGAATCTCTCTCATATCAAGGAATATGCCGGTATTCTGTCCATTCACCAGATCTACCCTGGCTTTTACTCCATTCTGCATTACTACTATATCATCGGAGGGATAATCACCTTCAAGAATAGTGCTTTTCCACTTTTCATCGGGGAGTTCATCGCCGGCAGGAGTCATTCTGTTTTTAGAAAGGATACCTTTTACTGAAACCGGTATTATTTTTAATAAATCGGGAAGTATTTTTCTTATCTTTTCTCTTGCTCCGGAATTAAAATACTGCAGAAGAAGATATCCCGCATAATAATCGATTGTCAATCCATCAATTCCGTCACCTGAAGAATTGAAGATTCTAAAACAATCAGTTTCAGAATCTTCAAAAAGTGAACCTCTTCTTTCAATTGCCGATTTAAGCATATAAGCAATATCTTTATTTACAATATCAGAGGGGAGCTCCATATATTTCTTTTATCCTTTGTTCTATCATATCAAAATTTTTCTCTTTCAGCAGTTTCTCATGAACAGGATATGAGAGTCCGCATGCAACTACTTTTTCTGCGGCGAGATATTCTTTATAATTCTTATTGTCAATCCCCCCTGTAGGGATAAGTCCGAAATTGAACATTTTAAATGGAGCGGCAATGGCATTAATGTAATCTACTCCTCCAAGGGCTGATGCGGGGAATATCTTAATCAGTTCTGAAAATTTTAATGCTTTATACAATTCACCAGGAGTTGATACTCCCGGAATATATGGCATATTATTTCTTTTTGCAGCTTCACAAAGAGATTCATCAAAACATGGAGAGACTGCAAAAACCGCTCCGTGATCTGCCGCTTTCTTAAAGTCATCCGTCTTTAAAACACTTCCCGCCCCGACAATTGCATCTTTAAACTCATGCTTTATAGCTTTTATACAGTTAAAGGCATTTTCTGTTCTAAGGGTAACTTCTATTACATCAACTCCATGTTTCATGAGGAGTTCTGCAGTTTTTAATGCACTTTCTGTTTCTTCAAAGACACATACAGGTACCGATTTTATTCTAACTAACAGGTCTTTAAGCATAATCTGCACCTTTAAAGAATTTCTTAGTATTAATTATCGGCGGAAAGTATTATTTTAATAACATCAGAAATGCACACCCTTCGACGGGCTCAGGGAGACATACCCCAATGTCATGCTGAGCCTGTCGAAGCATTTTTACAAAATAAAGATTTCTCAGTCCCAAGTGATACTGCAAATATTCCATTACTGCAAAATTTTAACCAAAAAAAACAGGGCTACCTATTGGCAACCCTGTTTGAATTTCATAGTTAATATTAAAAAATTCAGTCAATTTTAGGATAGGAAAGCTCAATATGATTTCCATCAGGATCAGCAAATACCACTCTCTGACCTTTACGGATATTTTCAGGTCCGAAAACTATCTCAATACCGGTTTCCTCTAATTCATCAAATGCATCTTCAAAATCCTCTTCATCTACATAAAAAGAGATACAGCTTTTTGATTCACTGCTGCATTTATAGCCTTTTACCTCAACAAGAGATAAAAGTATATCCCCCATTTTCATAAAGGCCTGTCCTGTGTTACTGATATTATCAATTACATCAAAATCAAACAGCTCTTTATAAAACTTGATGGATTTATCAAGATCAGAAACAGTAATACCTATATGGTTTACACTTTCTATTACAATCATTTTAACCTCGTCGTTTACTATACTAAAAAAATAATTTCATACAATAATTGAATCTAAAACATGCCCTAACCTGTGTCAATAATATAAATAATTTATTTATTAAAAACGGGATGGCAGCTTATTATTTTCGGGAGCACTGCGCTTCACTTTGTGCGAGAAAAGGTGGATTACGGCGGCGTTGCCCCTGTAATCCACTATTTCCAGTGAATGCGTAGTATTCACACCCCTGAGAATAAATCGCCAGCACAGTGATTGAAAAAAATCCATTTTTTAACATTCAGGTTAATAATCCTGAACTAAACGGATCACATTTTACTCTACTTTAACACTTATTGTAAAATCATGCACTGTTAATAAAAACTTACAAAAAGAGTTTGGAAATATCTGTATTTTCTGGTAAAAGTTATATCTTAATTATTCTGATTTACAATTAAGAAATATTTTTTCTTTTATTTGAGTCCGGGTGAATTGAACCGGTTTATTTTTAGAATCGGTCAAACGAATATCTTTTATTAATGCTGAGTTTTTTATACATATGATGATACGCTCATCAATTTCAGAACTGAGGATTTTGATTGTCAGAGTTGTTCTGTCTACCCTGCTATCATATTTATATCTATTCCGTGCTGACCAGAAGTCTCCATAGGCTGTAACATTACCAATCCAGATATTCTCACGGTAAATCTGAGTTAGAAGATTTTCTTCCGCCTTGAGTTTATATCCTGTTTCAGAAGGATGGATCAATAATCCTGAAATTGCTTCATTGTCGCCGTTTGCCTTGATAATATCAACCCATTTGGCAACAAGTTCATTTACATTACGTGGAGTAAGCAATCCCTGTGAGTCATCAAATATCACAGGTATTTCGATGATAGATGTTTCTTCGGACCCGACCTTACGGAATTTAAACGCTTTGAATGCATAGTTGCACATAATGTCATTTGCTGAAAAAGATGAATCATATAAATAACCTGATTTTTCTAAAGTATCTACCAGATTATCCGGATACCGGAGATATCCCGATCTGAACGAGATTGTTTTCTGTGAAGGAATGTCACGATCAAGCAGTTCTTTACTCACTTTAACTTCACCGAATACAGTGGGATTTTTTAGTACTTTATAATTTTCAAAGGTGACATTACTTGTTCCAACAGGAAATTTTTCAAAAATGATAGAGTGGCTAACAGTGTGTGAACCGATATCTCCGCCCAGCTGCTTCACCTGTTTGATATACTCTATCCGCTCTGCATCATAGTATCCGATATCCATTTCATCTTTAAAATATTTTGTCGTTATAAAATATGTTCCGCTGACACCGAAACGTTTCTCAAGTTCAGCGTAATCAATCATGTTCTTAAAAGAATTTTGCGCATCAACATCATGTGACAAAATTAATGCTGTAGATTTTCCATAAGGGATAGTGCTGAGATAAATAGCCTGTGAATTAAATTGTTCGTAAATTGATTTCATGATCAGAATAAACACATCCGAACCTGGTTCAAATGTGTTGATCCATCCGCGCTGAGCCTCATAGTCATTTCCGACATGAGGAAGGAGTACTGAATCACTTAAAGAAACGCCCAGAACATAGGCAAATCCGTCACCATACTGGTTAACAGAAAAAATAGTTTTCTTATCTTCCGTTGAGGCTAGAACCTTTGCTTCAGCAACAGAAAATGCATGAGTCCATATAGTGCTGGTGAATAATTTTTTATTTCCAAGTGAAACCGTCCGCTCTTCCGGACGATCCAGATATATCAGCGAACTGTCAACAGAAGGTTTCTGAAAGTTAATTGTATAGCGCTTTTTGCTCTCATCCAGATCTTTAATACCGAATAGTGAAAACAGCTTGTTGCCTATTACAACCTGCGAAACAAGTACCCCTCCGTTTTCAACGTAGTCATAAAGCTGCTGTAGCTCTGCAGGTGAAAATGTTGTATTGCGTAAATCTCCGGCAGTATAAATAAGAGGTGAAGATGCAGCAGTTGTAATTTTGTCAGTTACAGTGTATTGTATGGCGAAAATATCAAAGCAATGTTTCAATGCAATAAGTTCAGTATTTCCTGACTTATTTCTACCTGAAAGGTCTAATATCATTGCACGGTGACGATTGACCATTACATCTTTTTCTGTATCAGAATAAATTGAATTTGATATAGATATAAGAAGAATAAAAAATAAACAAATTAATTTTATGCGTTTAAAACACTGCTTACTTTTCACAATTTTTACTCCCTCCAGAAACTGTCTGCAATTTCCTGATCCTCTAGGGCTGTTGCAATCATAATAAACCATGCGGTGCTTGCAACGCTTATGTATGTTGAAAATTCATGCGGTATTTCGCGGGTGAAATATATAAAACCTCCGCTTTTGCCCTGAAGCGGAAGCATGTTCTTCAGTATTTCCAATGCTTTTTCACGGTTACCGGTTTTGAGATAGGCAAGAGCTGCCCCCATGGAACCCTCCACCCACACACCGCTGATTTTATCCCATGTTGATCCGTTTAATTCCGGAAAATAATATTTAGTTACTTCAATACCGGTCTCTTCATATATTTCTTTATCAGCATATGGCTTGTAGCCGTTAACTGTTGTCTTTACATATGGTGACGCTGCACTGCTATAGTAAAGTTTTTCAATGGTCTCCAGCGATTGAGCTGCATAATCCGGTTTTCCTGCGCTAAGAGAAAATACTGCACCCCAGCTGGCACAGTCAAGAGCCAGTGCTGTATCAATAAACTTAGGTTTAATTCCGCGATAGTACTGTCTATCTTTTTCACTCCAGACACTAAGCATAGATTTTTTTATTGAGGAGGCACTCTGAATAAATTTTTCATCTTTAGTTAAAACTCCAAGATCGCGTAGAAAAAAATAAGCGTCAATATTATGCTCGGTGCTGATCCATTCGATATTGGTATCCTTGAATATTTCATTGACTGTATTATTTTTAAGTTCAAGTGAATACGAGTTTTTACCACCGGTGATTAATCCATTCCGAAGATCTCTGCTTTTGTTCACCTGCATTTTAATCAGATAGTCACCAAGTGATTTAGCCAGTTTGAGAATCTCCTTTGCTTCCCGGTTAGTCTCTATAAAAGCCGGATCTTCAGCCAGACGTGCCTGAAGATAAAACAGTGCAGAATATCCTACCCATGCAGTTGCTCCGGTACGTTCTGTTGAACCTTCATAATCTTTTTCAGACGGCCAGTCGTTGTTAACATTATACCCGAACCACAATCCGCCGTCCTTGCGCATCAGCCGTTTAAGCGCCATAAGAATCTGCGATGCGCTTTTGTAATCTTTGTTCATTGTGAATGCAATAACCGATAGTGCATCATCATATATTATTGAACGGCCGAAAATATATTTATACGCCGGCGCATCGGGCTGAATCTCATAACTTACAACAAGGTTTCTCCGTTCGGATTGAGGGTCCGGAATGATTACATTCGGTACCTTCTGATTTTTCAGCCAGACCAGTGCTCTTGCTTTTGCAGTATGTATTGATGAATCCAATTTCTCTTTTGATATACCGCTACCTGGGAATGTCAAAACCATTGCAAAAAAAAGTATAATTGTCATTTTCTGAAAATGCATGATTTTCTCCTGTGCAAAATTAAATGGAACTACTGGAATAGAATATAACTGTTTATAAATCGGCAGTATTTTGTCTCCGCCGCACCTATGGCGCGGCGGAGAGCAATTTCGCCACCGGTTTATTAGTAGTTACAATAGATTTAATAAAACTAAAAAAATAGAATTTGTCAAGATGTAAGTATTTTTATGAAGCTATAGTTTTACTCTGGAATCCTTTTCTGATCATTTTTCCCCAGCCCTGTTTGTTCCTCAATGCATTTATATATCCGCCGAGTCTCATGACACTGAAAAACTGCCGTATCCCAAAATTTTCACAAAAAGCGTAAAGGACTAAAATCATTATATCTTTGTATGAAAAATAATCGTTACCTCTCTCCATAATAAAAAATGAAATTATTGAAACCGAAAGCCCCATAAATATAGTTCCGATGAACAAAAGAAGAATTACCTGTAAATTGAGAAGACCAAGTCCAAGTGCAATAAGAAACATCAGCAAACCCTGAACTTCAATCCATGGACCTATTACTTCAAAAATAATAAAGTAAGGAAATGCTATAAGCCCCACTTCATTGTATTTTGGGTTAAAAAACATTCTTATATGAAATGTCATTATATCAAGAAGACCTCTTTGCCATCTGTCCCGCTGCTTACGAAGGATACTAAAACTCTCCGGCACCTCGGTCCAGCAGTTTGCATTAAAAATATAATTTACTACACCTTTTTTGCCTTTATCTTTTGAATGTCTGATCAACCTGACAACCAGCTCCATATCCTCCCCTACAGTATCCTTCTGGAATTTTTCTTTGCCGGTTAAATATCCTCCGCTGGCAATCACAGAAGATTTACGGAAAAGTCCGAAAGCGCCGGATATAATAAGAAGACAACGGATTGTTGCCCAGCCCACTCTGCCGGATATAAAGGATCTTATATATTCCATCGTCTGAAGTCTTGTGAGGAAGCTTTTCGGTATTTCAATTTTTGTCAGATACCCTTTATCCACAGAACAACCGTTAACCGGAACTATATTTCCACCTGTTGCTATAATATCCATATCTGTATCGAGAAACGGAGCTGCCATTTTAAGAAGAGAATCTCTCTCAAGCAGTGAATCTGCGTCTATTCCGCAGAAATAGTCTTTCGCTGCAATATTAATTCCTGCATTGAGTGAGTCGGCCTTCCCTCCGTTAATCTTATCTACAACAAGCAGGTTCGGAAGATGCTTGTTGACATAGAGCCCGCGAATTGAATTTGTTTTAAGTTTTTCAACTATATGAATATCAGTTCTCACCAGGGTGAAGTGGTCTATCAATGTCTGAAGAGTTTTATCTGTTGACCCGTCATTTACTACAATCACTTCGTAATCGGGATAACTTAGATTCATAAGAGAATTAACACTCTCAATAATTGTTGCCTCTTCTCCATATGCCGGTGCGATAATAGATATAGATGGAAGGATTCCCTTCTTAAAGAGGAATTTGTTATCCTTCATCCTCCAGCAGCGGAGTTGACGGCTTGAACCGATAAAAGAAAACAGAAGCAGCAGCAGATAAATTAAATTTAGTGAAATCCCATAGTAGGCAAAAAAATAATTAAACAGATAAAAAAAGTTTTTAACTGAACCGTAGTTCCCCGCTAAACTGAATGTACCGAAATACTTAATAACATAAATTACCGGAAATGTTAAGATAGCAGTTACCAGGAATATTTGAAGGAGCCAAATACGGACTACCTCCTTCCTGGGCTCACCTTTTTGCGGCTCAATTTTTACAAGATTCAGCTTTAAGAGAATCCTTCCGTCAAGATACAGTCCGAATTCACTTCTTATATCTTCTCTGTCTTTCAAAATCTCTGCGATTATTCCGCAAATTCTATTCTCCAGCCTATCATCGCTATTAGCATTCAGGAATGCTATAGTACTACGTGCTGTACCCCATGAAATAATATCTTTAATAAGCTTTTTCAGAGAGTCTGAATCATCCGACCTGAGTCTTGTAAAAAGATATTCTATCCTTTTTGATAAAACTTCAGCAAGGCCCATCTTCACAAGCGGATCACTTGCAGATATAAACATAGAAATAACTTCATTTAAAAGCTCATTGTTCTGAGATATTATATTATAAATAGCAGATACACAATCATTATAGATATAGTTGTCCTGCATCGATTCTATCAATATATTTAGAGAATCCCGGGAAGGGAGAGAAGCCGTTGCTTCAATGGCATTTTTTCGAATACTAAGCATTGGTGATTTTATAAACTTTTCTGAACGAAGAAGTTCGGGATAGAATTTCTTACACGGCTCTGATGCAGCATTAGCAATTTCAGGATCATCTGAAACCATAAATTCGATAAGCAGACTTTTAATATCGGGTGAAAAATAGTAATTGGCAAAAGATATAATTACCATCTTTAACTCTTTTGAATCAATTGAAGGAAGGTTTATCAGAAAGTTATGGAGCCGCTCTCCGAACTGCCCCATAATGCTATAAATTTTTTCATTATACCATTGCGGTGAACCAATAAGCGTCTGGAGAATATAAGGAATTGAAAGAGAATCACCTGTTTCAATCAAAGAGTTTACTATGCAGACTTTTATAAAATAATATTTTTCTTCAACCAGCGCTGATTCAAGCGCACGACGGCTTCTATCTGTTGGAAGGAAAGCCAGATTAAGTGCTGCTTCAGAGCGCTTTATCCTACTTCGTGATTTAATTGCCTTGCAGTATTTTTTAACAATACCTGTTTCTATAAAATAATCAATAAAAGATTTTGAAATAGCATCAGAACATAAAACTGAAACTGATATATCCTTGTAAATATGGAATATTGTTAAAGGATTTATTTTTAATTTCGAGTAGTCCGGCGTATTATCCGGATCAGTGTTGAGATCAATTATAGTTTTTTTGTTTATAAGATATTTTTTATTTCTTCGGCGATTTTGCCACTTCGAATAAAACAGCAGAAAAACAAATATAATATCAGCTGAAAACAGAAATCCGACGATTATATATAGTATATTTATACTTTCCATCAGCTATACTTTATCTACTGATAAGTTTTTAACCAATCCTATTAATTCTATAATTGAATATGGCTTTTTATAATAATGATATATTCCAAGTGACTGTGCTCGGGTGATTGATGTTTCATCTTTCACTGCGGAGGTGAGAATAAATGCAATATCTTTAAAAGATGAATCTTCTAGCATTTTTTTTCTCAAGGAAAAGCCATCCATTTTAGGGAGCATAAGTTCGCTGATTATAACCAGCGGCTTGTTGATATCAATTAACTGCAGAGCATCATCTCCCATTGCGCATGTTTGTACATTAAAACCCGCACGTTCCAGATGTGTTTCAAGCAGATATCTTACACTGATATCCGGATCGATAACCATAATATAGTTTTCTCTGTCAAAACAGGCATTTGTTTCCGATTCGCTGCATACAGAATCGACACCTTTATGCTTCGCCAGCCTAAGCCTTGAATTTGCAACTTCTATAATATTGGCTGAAAATTCAAGCGGATCCCTGTTACCAACTGAAAATTCACTTGAATGGATAACTCCTGCAGAGATGGTAACATTCGTTATAAAAAGCGTAGACTCACGGAATTCGGTTCGTACTTCTTCGGCTATTGTTATGATTTCTTGCTGCGTTACATCTGTGCAGTAATATGTAAATCGCGGGCCATTCATTCTGAAAATAAGATGGTGAGCATAATTCCTGTTGGTCTTCTTAAAGTTTTTTAAAAGATATGCTGTGTTAGCAAGCAGTTCGTCACCGGCATCACGTCCGAACCTGTTGTTGAGTTGAGGCAGATTATCAATTTCAATTATAAAAAATGCAAATTCAATGCCCATATCTCTGAATGCTGCTATGTCGGATATAAGATTTTCTTTAAACATATCCTCTTTATAAACCTGCGCAAGCGGATCTTTGGCCGCATTACTCTCCAATTTCATTTCAATCGACTGTAATTTATCTAATAAAATGATTTTTTCTTTTTCTATTTTTTCACATCTCTGTTCAAGCTTATAAATAGAAGATTTAAAAACATCAGGATATTCCAGCTGATGATCCGTGGTAAACTTAACTAAATCACTCTCTGCCAAAGCAATCCATTCTATTCCTTTTTTTGAAACAATTGTTTCAAAAAAATGATTCCACAGATTTGAAATGCCGGTTTCATATCTTACTATTAGACCGGATTTTTCATCTATCTCTATACCGCTGTCTTTGAAAATCTCCCGAATCTCATCAGTCTTGAAAAGTGAATAATAATGTTTTAAAAGTTCGTTACATATATTGATGTCATTATATTTATCATCAGAATTGAATTTCATCTTTTTTATAAAAGAACCGCACTGAGTATCTATAAGTGATGAAATTGCATCAGGTATATTGTCTTTTATCAATGAACCATGTTGTGGAGCAATCATTGAAATATTATTATCAACTATGATATCCAGAATATATTTTAAAATACTTTTATCAGGTACAAATTCAGAGTGATATTTTTTCATTTCGTTAAAGTAATTTCCACCGGCGTAGAGACTCCACTTTGCCGTGGATGCTCCGAAGAGCTCTCCCGAAAAAAGAATTTCTGACGATGTATCGTAAGCGGAAAATGACCCCGATGATTTCAGATAAGGAGTATTAAAAAAGCGGATCACTCTTCCGGATTTTAAAAAAAGTCTGTTTGCTGTTAAATTACTATATATAATATCAGATCTGATACCATAATATTTTATGTAAGATGATAGATTAAAGTGTGTAATAATTTTCCCGGAAAATCCGTTTTTTTCAAACAAGTTAATTCCTGAACAGATCGATGAATCATGATCCTGAAGAATTATGTATTTTAATCTATTTATTTTTATTATTTCAGTAATATTGGAAAATATTTCTTCAAAATCAACAGCAGATCCGGCTCCGAACAAAATAGATTCATCGCCATCATTAAGCAGATAAATATTAGTGTTGAGACCATTCACTTGCGTGGATGAACCAACCAGGAAAATGTTATTAAATATCTCAACAGATTTTTCGGTCAAACGATCTTCCCCGTCAGCATGAGATAATTGATATATTCTTTGTATTAAGCAATTGATTTACCATTTGTAAATTACACTTATCCCCGAATGATAGTTGGAATACTTATTTACACTGGTCAGCAAACCTGTTGATATTTCAACACCCCATGATGGTGTGAAGAAGTGAGTATATAAAAGCGAGACGCTGTACGTTGTTGTCTTCTGTAAAATAGTAGAATCAGAGAATACAAGATAGCTACGTCCCTGACTTAGAAACAGATAGAACTGAAAAATATTTTCAGGATTAAAAGCCAGATACTGCTGTATCAGGACTGAATAAAAAAGATCTTTGGTATCCGATTCCACGAAGAAAAGCAGTTTGTTATAAATTGAAGGATTGTAATAAATAACTATACCGGGAGAAACAAGATGGTACTGCTTGCTTTTTACGGTCTGTGCGCTGTCAATCTTGTCATATGTAAATTTATACAAACCCTCGATATCAACATTCTGATTCAGTTTTCTGCTTAAAGATATTTCAGTACTTAAATCAGGAAAGATCTTTGCGTTATAAGCATAATCTCCCGCGACAGATATATATGTCAGCGGATTTATCCGGTATGTTCCGCCCCCTCTGAAATCTGCGTCGTAATTCCATTCTGATGTTTTTGCAGGATCAGAGCTTTCAATAGAGTTCTGTCTCACTTCATTAACGTATGCAAAAACTTTTAAGGGAACTGAATATTGCCAGTCGAGACCCTGTACAACATTATGTACTTTGACTTTTTCTCCTTTATCGTTTTTAGAATCGTAATATGTAAAATTATATCCCATAATTAAAGTGAAAGGTTTAATCTGATCAAGTACCCTCATTCGTTCAGCAGAATCGGCGTCTTTACTGTCAATGGATAAAACCTGACTGGTATACTCACGGGATTTTGCATATTCACCCTGCCATAGGTATAGTTTGGCGATACGGTTTAAAATAACTGTATTGCCCGGGTTTTCATCGAGAAGTTTATTGAACTGAGCAAATGCTTTATCATTTTCCATATTCCAGGAATGGATGTCTCCCATCGCCAGGCCAATATCCAGTTTAAAATGTTTTGGAATTTTTTTATATGATGTGAGAATTTCCTCATATAGACCAAGTGATTCATTATATTTCTTTTCCCATGAAGTTATCTGCGCTATACCGAATTTTGCTTCCCAGTAGATCTGTTCATCCGGTTTAGATGATAAAACTATTTCCGAATAAAGAGATTTAGCTCTATCCCATTCATTATTCCAGCTGTATCCCTTTGCCAGAATAATTTTTATATAAGGATTATTATTGTCCATCCTGTTTGCTTCTTCAAGTAAACGGATACCTCCTGGAATATCCCCTTTGTAAAGTGTCATTCTCCCTTCATTCATTAACTCCACTGCAGTTGAAGAAAAAGCCTGATTCACAAAAACTAATATAAGAGCTGCAATAATAATCGATTTGATATAATTCATATTAACTACTCTACCGTTACACTCTTTGCAAGATTCCTGGGCTGATCAACATCACAACCACGGGATACTGCAATATAATACGAGAGAAGCTGAAGCGGAATTACAGAGAGTATGGGGCGGAGAGCTCTATGAACATCAGGAATAAATATTATATGATCCGCGTATTTCACAATCTCCTTATCATTTACAGTTGCTATTGCTATAATTCTGCCGCTTCTGGCCCTTACCTCTTCCATGTTGCTTACTATCTTGTTGTAAATTTCATCTTTTGGAGCAATAAAGACAACGGGCATCTCCTGATCTATAAGCGCAATAGGACCATGCTTCATCTCTGCAGCGGGATATCCCTCAGCATGAATATAAGAAATTTCTTTCAGCTTCAGCGCACCTTCAAGCGCTACAGGGAAATTCATTCCTCTTCCAAGATAAAGAAAATTATTCTTGCTGGAATAAACTTCGGCTATCTCTTTTATTTTTTCACTTTCAGACAGAATAGACTTTACAAGCTCCGGAAGTTTCACCAGATCATTCAGGATTTCATTCCCTTCAGTAAAAGACATCTCTTTCCTTCTTGCGAGAAAAACAGTCAATAGAACTACAACTGTAATCTGTGAAGTAAATGCCTTTGTAGAAGCTACACCAATCTCAGGACCGGCATAAGTATAAACTCCTCCGTCAGATTCACGGGCTATTGTACTTCCAACTACATTAGTAATACCAAGGACTCTTACCCCCTTTGCCTTTGCCTCTCTTAGAGCTGCAAGTGTATCCGCGGTTTCACCTGACTGACTTATTGTAATAACCAGATCACCTTTTTTCAGCACGGGTTTTCTGTACCTGAATTCACTTGCGTATTCAACTTCAACCGGGATTCGCGCATACTCCTCGATAAGATATTTCGCCACAAGACCGGCATGCCAGGAAGTTCCGCATGCAATAAATATTATTCTTTCTATTTTATCCAAATCATCTTCTTTAAGACCTAAACCATCAAGTTTCACCATAGCATCATCCAGAAGAATTCTCCCTCTGAATGCATTGGTTATAGTTTCAGGCTGTTCGAATATCTCCTTCAGCATAAAATGATCAAAACCATGCTTTTCAATCGAGGCTATATCCCAGTCGATCGACTCAATTTCTTTAGTTATAACATTCTTATGCAGGTCATATATTCTATATCCGTCTTTTTTTACTTCGACAATCTCTCCATCTTCAAGATAGATAACTTCTCTGGTATGTTCAATCACAGCACTTACATCTGATGCAATAAACATCTCACTATCACCTACTCCAAGTATAAGAGGGCTTCCCTTTCTTGCAGCAATGAGTATATCCGGATTTTTTTTTGACATTACTACTATTCCGTAAGTTCCTTCAACACTCTGAAGAGCTTTAATTACAGCATCCAGCAGAGGGAGTTCTCTTTTGTAATACTCTATAAGATGCACGACTACCTCAGTATCAGTTTCACTTATAAATTCATGTCCCTTAGCAATAAGTACCTCTTTAAGGTCTTTATAGTTTTCGATAATTCCATTATGAATCATTACCAGTTCATTGTTGCAATCACCATGAGGATGTGCGTTAAGATCAGATGGTCCTCCATGAGTTGCCCATCTTGTATGACCTATCCCCATAGTACAATGTTTAAGCCTTTCATAATCAAGTACAGAATCAAGAACAGCTATTTTACCTGCTTTTTTTTGAGTTACCAGTTCACCATCACAATTTACCGATATTCCTGCGGAATCATATCCTCTATATTCCAGCTTCTTTAAAGAATTAATTATCAATTCAGGCGCGCTTTTACTTCCGATATATCCTACGATTCCACACATTTGAATCTCCTTAAAAAAATTTATTAAAATTGCCATTTAGAGTCGGGGAAAGATCAAAGTTTTGAGTTAATAATAATCTTTTTAATTCATATTATCCATTTCTAAAACTCAATTCAACAAAATGCTATTGTACCAATATAATTACATTTTCTAGAAAAAATATTTTTTTATTTAATAGAGTCCCTTATTTTAACAGACTCAAGATAGATATGAATACTTCTTTCATAACTATATCTTCCTGAACTTGTTTCGCCGATTCTGAACTTCAAGACCTTTCCGGACAAAAAAAACAAATCCATGTTTCTTTCAACCCCTTTTATATAGTCATTTCCTTTTTCTGCAAACATTTTTATACTTGAATCATCAGCCGGACCATGAATATACAGCCAGTTGCAATTATAGAGATCACTGGAGTAGTATCTTTTTTCAAAAACATCCGGTATTGAAATTCTGAAATCTCTTGCAGTTACAATATCATTACCTATCATATCACTCAATAAAAGATTCAGCCTGTTTCTATAATATTTTCTGCTGCCGAAAAGACCGCTGTCCCATTTATCAAAGGCACTTTTAAGTAAAAGATAATTTTCTCTTCCTTTGGTGTCATTTTTGTTATCATTTTCCTGGGTACTAATAAGCCTTTCTTCCGGTTTAAGAGAAAGATCTTCACCTCCGGCATCAGTTATCAAAAAAACCGATAGCATAAGAATAAAAATGCCTGTTTTTATTTTATCGTTTAACATATTATTTCAATTACTCTATAGTTCAGGAATTCAGAAGAATCTTCTGTAAAAAGCAGATTTGATTTCTTAACATCCTTTTTTTATTTTCATTGTAATCATACAGATATGGAGGTTTTAGTCAATTACATTCAATAAAAAAGAGGTTGACTGAAAGGCAATTGATTTTTATTTATCAGATCGAAATAAAAAATATATAAAAAATGCAATATGATGCATATATTACATAACTAACCATAAACTGGTGATGACAATGCCCTCTATCGCACCTAAGCCTCGGCGAAAATGGAATTTCTCACATTTTAAACAGTTACTGTATTATACAATAAAAGATATTGCATCATAAAGAGGAATAAATATGAAAATAGCAGTAGCAGGAACAGGTTATGTTGGATTATCAATTGCAGTTCTGGCTTCTCAAAGGCATGAGGTCATTGCGGTTGATGTTATCCAGGAAAAAGTAGACCTTATTAATAAGAAAATTTCACCCATTGAAGATCACGAGATATCTGATTATTTAACAAATAAAAAACTTAATCTTAGGGCCACATCAAATCCTGAAGAGGCTTATAAAGATGCAGAGGTAATATTTGTTGCCGGGCCTACAGATTACAATTCCGAGGGGAACTTTTTTGATACTTCAATTATAGAAAGAATATTTGATGATATCGCAAAATATAACAAAGGAGCTATTGTATGTATAAAGTCAACGGTCCCTGTTGATTACACCGGCAATATAAGAAAGCAGTACCCGGGAATGAAACTTATATTTTCCCCTGAATTCTTAAGAGAAGGAAAAGCACTGTACGACAATCTTCACCCCTCCAGAATTATCGTTGGTGAACAATCGAAAGATGCCGAGGTAATTGCACAAATTCTTAAAGAAGCTTCACTTGATGAGAATACACCCGTACTGTTTACTTCATCCACCGAGGCTGAAGCTATTAAACTATTCTCAAATACATATCTTGCTCTACGTGTTGCTTATTTCAACGAACTTGATTCATACGCCCTTAAATATCATCTGGATACAAAGCAGATTATTGAAGGCGTTGGACTCGACCCGAGGATCGGATCTCACTACAATAATCCGTCATTCGGATTCGGCGGATATTGTCTGCCGAAAGATACAAAACAGCTTCTGGCAAATTACGAGCATGTTCCGAATAATATCATCAAGGCAATTGTTGAATCAAACAGTACAAGAAAAGATTTTCTCGCTGATCAGATTCTGGCAAAGAAACCGCACAGAGTGGGCATATACAGACTTGTTATGAAAGAGGGTTCGGATAATTTCAGAGCTTCTTCTATTCAGGGGATAATGAAAAGAATTAAAGCAAAAGGGATCGAATGCATAGTCTTTGAACCATCATTAAAAGAAGACCATTTCTTTGGTTCAAAAAAAATTACATCCCTTCAAGAGTTTAAAAAACAATCAGATATAATTGTAACAAACAGGCAACACGAGGAATTGAACGACGTAAAAGATAAAGTTTTTACAAGGGATTTGTTTACGAGGGATTAGAGATTTCTTTCACAACTCCCTCCCCTAAGGGTTGACCTAAAAGTATGTCCACTGTCATTCCGGCTGTAGTGAAACGAAATGCCGGAATCTCATACTATTGATTCCATAAGGAGATTCCGGTATTTGGCCAGCTTTTTTGTAACATCGTGTTACTTGCTGGCAGGCAAACATCCTGTTTGCTCCAAGAATGGAGGCTGCAAAACCGGAATGACAAATACGAAAATATAATTAAAAAAACAAACACCAACAATCTACTTCACCCGCTTCAGGGCAATCATTGCTATATCGTCATTAAGTTCACTCATCGATGAATCAATAACTGTTTTACCGGTAAATATCTCTACAGCTTCGGCAATTTTTGTAATCATAAAATCCGGGTTTTTCCTGGAGTACTTTTTAATTTCATCATACATCCTATCCTCGCCAAAAAGATTTCTTGAATCGTCCATTGCCTCGCTTACACCATCTGTATACTGGAAGAAAAGATCACCCGGTTTAAGTTGAACTTTGTTAACAGCTATAGTCTCTGAAAAAATATCGTTATCATCCATGCCGACCGGGAGTCCGCCTCCATCGAGTATTTCTATTGAGTCTTTTTTATATCTGTAGATAACAGATTTAAGATGACCTGCCGAGCAGTATTCAATTTCATTGCTGTTTTTGTTTATTATTCCGGTGAAAATTGTCACAAATATATTCGGCGGAGTTTCAATAAATATCTGCCTGTTAAGTTCCAGAAGTATCTCCGTAAGTTCTCTCAAACCTCTACGCAGAATTCCATGTATATGAGCCCTCAGCATAGACATTACTATCGCCGGACCGACTCCATGACTCGAAACATCGGCGATACAGAAAAAAATGCTGTCTTCATCAAGCTCAACAAAGTCGTAATAATCTCCCCCAACACCCTGCATCGGTCTGTAGAAAGTTCCTATTGAATAATAACCCTCAAGATTTGACGGAATTTTTTCAGGCAGAAGAGTTTTCTGAATTTCACCTGCAGCTGCAATGTCACCTTTAAGTTCCTCCTTCTCCCTGAGACCGCGGATCATACCATTAAGAGATACCGCAAGATCTTCAATCTCATCAAGACCGTTTTCGAAGAACTCAACTTTTAAATCACCCCTTCCCGCAAGCCTGACCTGAGTTATTATACCTTTTATTCTCTTTACCATAAAGCCGGCAAGAAAGTATGTCATTACTATTGCTATTAATGCCGTGATGACTGAATAAATCATCATCCTGTCTCTGTTACGGGCAATATTTTCTATTCCATCTGTTTTATCGATAAAAACACCGTTAAAGCCGGTAATATTTTCTGCAAAAAGATTCTCCACAACTCCGCCTTCAAGTCCGCTGCTCATCAATCCTATCTTTCCGGCAATTGGAGTACTGTCAAGACTCCACATATATTCTTCCGCTTCACTTCTGCTGTATGCCAGTACGCCATCTTCTGCAAGCTTAACATTTCTCATTCCAATGACAGTTTCAGGAAGATTAGTTTCACTTCGTGCAGCCATTATCCACTCACGAAGAGTTTCCCATCTCTTTGCATCAATTTCACGATTTTTTGATGACCTGAGAAAATTACGGTACGCCGTTGGATCCTGCTTCTGTTTAAGTATAACATGATCATACAGAGCAGCTTCTCTGAGATAACGGATTGCATTTCGCGCCGAGAGTTTATCCGACTGCCATATGTCCTCTCTGGCCTCCGCCATATCACGCTGAAGTTTTTTTATCTCGTCCTTGAATTCGTCAACTGCCTGTGTTGAAGATTCTATATCCTCTTTGTATTCATCTGGATTTTTATCTTTCCCTGATTTTAGTGCATTGATTTTTTTTTCTTCATCAGCGAGATTTTCAGTTACGCTTTTAATTTTTGAATTGTAATAAGCGGATATCTGTTCAATCTCGTCACTATACGGGGCATACTGTTTAAATGCATTTTCACGATCGCTAAGAAGTTTTTTATAGACCGAGTATAGCGCAATGAAGTCCTTATCCTTTCCGGGTACTTTTTTACTTTCACGGAGATCATCAAGTCTGTCCCTGATATTTCTCACCACTTCAGCCAGCTCTCCGGAAATTCGTGAATCCTCTTTAAAGTATTCTGTCCAGTTCCCTTTATTTGAATTCAGCTCCCTGACAATTGCAGTTAGCCTCTCCGAAGTTGCAGGATTTTTATAAACAGGTACATATCGCACATGAAAGAACTTTTTGTTTGATGTATAGTCATACTCGTGAGATTTTATTGATGATAGTATATCTATGCCGCTGAAAAATTCAGCTTTATCTTTTTCGAAATTTTTATTTTCAAACAGAGGGGCGAATTTAACAAGACTGTCTCTGAAATATCCCCCTGTATCGCTGTTTACATCTCCATCATTATTATAAGTAATAATTCTGATATTGCTATTATAAATTCCTGTTTCCTCTATCTTCTTAAGCTGATAATTGTAATAGCGGTTAAGCCTGTTCCGGAATAATTTTTCGGTTGCGGTAATTCTTTTTCTCTCTCTTGAGATTTTCAGTTCATATAACCGGTTCTCATTCTTCAGTTTTTCTATCTCTTTCTTTTCATTTTCGGTCATTGATGCTGATGCAACTAAAGATGTTAAACTTTCATCATTCTCGTCTATCCTGTTCTGCATCCGGTCAATTCTTTTACGGATAACCATAACCTTGTTAGCCTGACTCTGAATGTCTTTAAATTCGGCACTGCTGATTTCTGTACCATCACTCTGTTTTAATTGCAGAGCTGTTTTTTTTTCGAGAATTGATATATCATTTTTTGAAAGATATGTGCTATAATACGATTCATATCCCTTAGAGTAGTACTCATACCTGACTTTAAAGCCGAGTTTTTTTCCGAAGTTTCTAAAGCTGTTAGTAACTGAATCTTTTTTTCTTAACGCATAGGTCTTATACTTTTTAAGATCCACGCTTTTTTCATTCACTCTGATCTTCATATCTTCTATAAGAAGCAGGTTTGCTCTTATACTGTCGATGGAATTTACGATGGGGTTTGTATAGTTGAGTGAACTTTCGATTTCGTCATTAAAACTTTTTTTTAAAATACTGCTCTGATTTATATAATTAATATATGTCGCCGATGCAAGTACCATAGATATGAAGATCCCTATCAGAAAAGAAAATTTAAATCTGATACCCGGCATCATTTTCTTTAAAAAAGGTTTTCTGCGGATGAAGCCGCTAATCGATATTTTTTTTATTTTCATTCTTTTTCTCTTTTGTAAGGATCAGGCGGTTGCCGCCATTGTCATTCAATTCGTAACTCACGTTCATAATACGCTTATAAATATCCACACCAAGTCCGCCGTTATGTCCGTTTTCATGATAACAATCTATATCCGGCGATGCTGAATCAAGCGGGTTGTACAGGGGTGCCGAGTCTGATATAGTAAAAGTAAAGAATTCCGGATCTGAATCCATTTCAATTTCAATGCTTTTACTTTCATCGTATTTGTAGCCATGGACAATAACATTAGACACTGCCTCGTCCACTGCAAGAATCACTCTTCCGACATCAGTTTCATCCATGGCACCTCCAATATAATCGGAGATTGCCTCGCGAATAACAGATAACTCGGAGAGTCGAGCGGGGATAGAAAAGCTTCGTTTCATTCAGGATACCGTCAGGATGCCGAAACCTCTTTTACGGAAGATTCAACATCGTTCTGTACAGATATTTTTTTTGTAAAATACATTACATCAAGAGTATCATAAACAACTTTATTGGCACATGCAATTGACATTTTCCCGCCCTTACCCTTCACAGTGTGAAGTGCCGCATTTAGAACTCCAATGCCTGCAGATGAGATGTAATTCAGTGCGGAAAAATCAAATACAATACGTATATTACCTGCTGAGATATTTTTATCAATCGATTCTTTAAAAGACGGTGCAGTATGGGCATCAATGTCCCCGGATAGTGCGATGATGCATACTCCGCCTGAAATTTTCTCCGTGATTTTTAAAATTGCCTCTGCCATCTATATCCTCACTTTCTTCCTTTTTTTAATCCGTCCCAAAGCCCTTTTTCAGATATCATTTTATAAAGAATTCTCTCCAGTCTGTCTATGTCAAAAAAATATCGTGCTGTAGAATCTCCTTCAAAGATGTAACCGTATTTTCTTATTGCTGTTATTGTTGAACCTATATCACCATTAAGAACGCCCTGTGTTATTCTGTAATAAAGATCTATCGCTATTGTGTTTCGCAGTTCTTCTTCAAATCCCGGAGCCCTGTTATTCATTGCCTTTGTAAGTTTCTCCACATCATTCCGGGCATAATCTTCGTTGTCCGAATAACGGATGATATATGTTGAAAGAAGTTTTCTGCATTTCGGGATATTCTGATATTGACTTGCAATAAGTATATTTTCGTATAATCTCCTTATTTCACTGTCGAGTTTGATCTTTTCTGTATCATTGGCAAGTTTAACCGGCTCAAGGGCAATTTTAATATCTTCAGCCTCAGCTTCCAAAACTGCTTCAGTAAAAAGTTCCTCGCTCTTCTCACTATTTGCTTTACTGAATTCAGCTAAAGGGGGAGTCAATGTCTCTTCAAATTCTATTGATTCAATACATGAAGATACAGCTGTGTGCATCTGCATTTTCTCAAGAAAAAATATTGAACTTTCTCCAAGAGCGGCAAGACTCTCATCCATTGCCGCAGATATTAATTTTTTACATCGGGGAGCAATGGTATGAAGATATGCAGGATCTGCTGAATCTCTTTTTATTCTTTCAATCAATTTCCGTCTGTTCTGAAGCGGCTGGTCTGAATACCATCCTGCATCGAGGAGAGGGTCATATAGATATTTTCTGAACTGGGTTTTACCGCACATTGCAAGAAGACGTATATCTTTAATAAGCTCCTGTGCTGTTGCTACCGGTACTTTTAATTTATTATGCATATTCTTAGTTTCTTTTTCCGGGAAAATGTATTCATCCGTAAGTCTATTAAAATAAATACAAATTCATGAAGCAGTCAAGCGCTTTTATATCGTTGCTGTATAAAATTTCACAGGTGTAAAATCAATTTTTCAGTGCTCCACTCTCCCTGAACTCACCCGGTGTTAATCCTGTGACTTTTTTAAAAACGCGGTTGAATGTCCTTATGTTTTCAAAACCGGTATCGATACATATTCTGGTAATCATATCTCCGGTTTCATGCAGCCTCCGCTTTGCCTCGTTAATCCGCAGTTCATTAATATAATCGACGAGAGTCCTACCAGTATGCTGATTGAACAATCTACTGAATGTATCTGAATTTAATCCCACAGCTGCTGCAAGATTATCACGATGCAGATCCTGCATATAATTATCTTTTATAAAAACACAGATACTTTCTATCTTTGATACACTGTCACTGGTAACTGATCGTAATTTTAAAGCTCTCAGTTTTGCCAGAATATGTTCATAGTTTCTATTCAACGAATTACGAAGAGTTCTCTGCTCCATCTGATTACGTATGCGGAGAATAAGCTCATCAGAATTAAACGGTTTTGTTACATAGTCTATAGCCCCGAGATCGAGGCCCTCTATCTTCATAAAACTTTCAGCACGGGCTGTGAGAAATACCACGGGAAGTCCCTGAAAGCGTTCATCGGCCCTGATCCACCTGATCAATTCATGACCATCCATTCCAGGCATCATAATGTCAGAGAGAACAAGATCTATTTCTTCTTTTTTATCAAGGATCTCAATAGCTTCATGACCGTTGGATGCCTCGAATATTGTATATCTGCCGCGAAGCATCTTTATAAGAAGTTTTCTAAGATCTGCATTGTCTTCAACCACAAGTATTGATGGTACATCTTCTGAAACTGCCGCAGTCAATTCTCCGTATTGAACAGGATCCGGCTCAATACCTCTAACGTGAGGCATTGATACAGGATAATCTCTTCTGCCTTCGGCAAAAACAACATGATCATTGCCATTAAAATGTCCCCTCCCAAGAGGAAGCTTCACGGTAAATTTTGTACCATGATCATCTGGGTATTGGTCAACATGTCTGCTCTCGACAGAAACTGTTCCTCCATGGAGCTCAACAAATTCCTTCACAATAGAGAGTCCTATACCTGTACCCTCGTATCTCCGTTTTGAACTGGTGTCAGCCTGGAAAAAACGGTCAAAAACTATACTCATCTTGTCAGACTCTATACCGCATCCTGTATCACTGAAAGTTATTAATGCATAACCCCCTTCAACTGATATGCTCACCTCTATCCTTCCGCCGGGATCAGTAAATTTAAATGAATTGGAAAAGAAATTGGAGATAACATGGGCTATCCTCTCGGGATCAATATATACATTGAGCTTAGATTCATCCTGATTGCAAATAAGTTCTATATTTTTTAGCTTAGCCGACGATTCCATCTCCCCGCAGCACTGCTGCACCAAAGCGCTGATGTCCGTCTCTGCAACTTCGAGAATCATTCTTCCCGCTGTTATGCGTGAAATATCAAGTAGATCATTTATCAGCGACAGAAGATTTCTTCCATTGCGATACATCGTCTCAAGTGTATCGCGGTTTAATCTTTTACCGGAAATTGCTTCGTCTATCGGTGCAAGTATCAATGTCAGAGGAGTGCGGAATTCGTGAGAGATATTGGCAAAGAAATCTGTTTTGGCATGATCAAGTTCACGGAGTCTGCTGTTTGCATCTGAAAGCTCCCGGGTCCTTTCATCTATCAGAGATTCAAGATTTCTGTTATATTCATCTATACTATTATACGAAGCCTGAAGTTCGGAAGAGAGCTCTTCAACTTTATTGAATGATCTTGAAAATATTCCTGAAATAATTATTGATTGCGAGAAAATAAACATAAATAATCCGTATGAAAACATATAACCTGTATGTATTATATTATTAGCATCCAGCATATCATTTACAGCAACCAGAATCAGAACTATACATCCTGTTAATATAAAAAGAGAACCCTCTCTCCTGTTTCGCACTGCCCGGACAAGGGTGTATATGATATAAATCAGTCCGGATAAAATTATAAGATGAAAAACCGGGAGATATGAAGCTGATACTTTTATAGGGAGCAGCATAACTGCCATAGTATATATAAATGCTGTTAACTGATAGAATTTAGCAACCCTGCCTGAAAATTCATTACTGAATAATTCTTTGATGAACATTAAAAGCAGAATAAAACCGGCAATCATAGTCATAAATTCAAGTCTGATTTCAAAATTCCAGTTTATTCCTGGGAACATATAAACAAGATAAAATTCATCCGTCATGATAATCCTTAGAGCTGTATCAAAGCAGAAAAGCCCATAGTAAAGAGTAAACCTGTTCTTCCTCCTGAAGGCATAAAGAAAAAAATGATACAATGACATTATAAGAAAACTTCCGAAGAGCATAAGATCAATACCGATAGATTTAATTCTTTCTTTTAATATCAGATCTGCAGAACCGAAGTATATACTCCCCCATATTCCCCCTTTGTCAGACATGTAGTTAGAAACCTGTACTGTAATGACTACATCTTCACCAAGTGTATCAAAGAGTGCAATAGCCGGAAGCTGTTGAGGGATCATATGCTCACCCGGTGCGACTGTTCCATTTGAAGATATAACTTTTCCGTTTACCCACAACTTATATGCTGTAGCCATTGTAGATATTTTCAATCCGTAGGAACCTGCGGGGATATTTTTTACAGTGAACCTGTATGTTGCAAAACCATCTCCCCCGGCAATGCCGTCACCTGTATTAAAACCGTTCCATACACCGGGAACTTTTAAAAATACTGAACCGGATAGCTTTAACTTCTTAAAGTCTTCCGGGGTATAGAGTTTATTCCAATAAAACTCCCATTGGTAATCCAGAGGAATTATGCTGCTGTTAAAATTATAATTGTGGAGAGTTATACTTCCATTTTCGGAGGTGATACATTTTTTGTAGCTATCCCCGCATGAAATCAGCATGGAGACAAAAAATAGAATTAGAGCCTGAAACAAAGAACTTCTCTTTGGCATGATTCACGTTGTCTCCATAATTGTTACTTGTTAATTTAAACATAAGTATATAGAATGTCAATCAATATAGAGTGTAAAAGCACGAAGAGGCTAATTTTCATCATTAATCACTGCGCAATTAAAGAGCTATCCCCATGTTAATTTCTAATAAAAAGCATTAAAAAAAACATCTTTTTGAGTCTCTTATTATCATCAGCAATAACGTTCAGGATTAAAAAATTATAATACTGATTAACTGAATTTCAGGCTGTCAGAAAAATTTATCATAAAAAAACAAATTGAAAAATAAAGTCCTTTATTTACTATGCCCAACTTAATAACTAGGTTAGAATCATTAAAGGGTGGAGATAAAAACCTTTGTTTACATCAATATTTATAAAATGAATATGGAGATATCACTATGAATAAATCAAAATGGTCTGAAAAACAGGAATCTACCTGGAAAACAAAAGTCGGTCTTGCCGAGATGCTTAAAGGCGGCGTTATAATGGATGTTGTAACTCCTGAACATGCAAAAATTGCTGAAGATGCCGGCGCAGCAGCTGTAATGGCACTTGAGCGGGTGCCAGCTGATATACGAGTAGCCGGCGGAGTGGCTAGAATGTCTGACCCAGAAATGATCATCGGAATACAGAAGGCTGTATCAATACCTGTTATGGCAAAGTGCCGTATTGGCCACTTTGTTGAGGCGCAGATTCTCGAGGCTCTTGGTGTGGACTTTATCGATGAGAGCGAAGTTCTTACTCCGGCTGATGACAGATTCCATGTAAATAAAAGAAACTTTAAGGTACCATTCGTATGCGGCTGCCGCGATCTCGGCGAAGCCCTGAGAAGAATAGGTGAAGGTGCCGCCATGATCCGGACTAAAGGTGAAGCCGGAACAGGAGATGTAATTGAAGCTGTAAGACATATGAGAACTCTGCAGGATGATATGCGCAGAATAAGAAACCTCCCCATAGAGGAACTGATGACTGTTGCCAAAGAGATGGGAGCACCATACGAGCTGATTCTTGAAGTAGCAGAAACCGGCAAGCTTCCTGTTCCGAATTTCTCAGCAGGAGGAGTAGCAACTCCGGCCGATGCTGCGCTTATGATGCATCTTGGTGCAGAATCAGTGTTTGTCGGTTCAGGCATATTCAAATCAGGTGACCCGGCAAAGAGAGCACAGGCTATAGTTCAGGCGGTTACATATTATAACGATCCTGCCAAGCTCGCGGAGATTTCAAGAAATATCGGTGAGCCTATGACAGGGATTGGAATGTCTCAGATGAAAGAGAGCGACAAACTTGCAGGAAGAGGCTGGTAAAAAATATTCATGTCTAAAAAAATAGGAGTACTTGCAATGCAGGGTGCTTTTCAGAAGCACCTGGATATGGTTAAAAAAATCGGAGCCGAAGGTATTGAGATCAGGTCAGCGGAAGATCTCGATTCAATAGACGGTCTTATAATTCCGGGCGGCGAGAGTACCGTAATTGCAAAGCTTCTTATTAAAAATGACATTATGAATCCTATATTGGAAAAAGTAAAATCCGGCATGGGGCTATACGGCTCCTGTGCCGGCATGATACTAATGGCAAAAACCGTTGAGGAGAGCGATCAGCCTGTCCTTGGCATAATGAATATCACTGTAAAAAGAAACGCATACGGCAGACAAAAAGAAAGTTTTGAAGCATTATTTGAATTAAACGGTTTCGAGGATAAACCCTTCTCCGGAATATTTATCAGATCACCAAAGGTTACATCATATACACAGGAAGTTGAAGTCCTCGCTGAATTTGATGGAGTACCGGTTCTTCTTAAAGAAGGTAAACTCCTCGCATCAAGCTTTCATCCCGAACTCACCAGCGACACACGGATACATCAGATTTTTCTTTCTATGATTTGAATAACAGCATTTATCTTTTTAATTAACTGCCGATTTCTTAAGATTAAATTAATGAAAATAACCCTGAATTTCTGCAGTTGCAGAATGATTTGCTGTATCTTACACATATAGTATGTTCTTTTCTTTGCTTGTCCAAAAAAAAGAACCAAAAGAAACGACTCCCTCAGGCGGCGGGGCCTGCACCTCAAACGCCGGTGCGGCTTTTGTATTGCATACTTTTCTATTTTATAGAATTCCTTTTCCGTATTTACTTATTGTGTATTTACATAACCTGTTGAAGGGTCGTGAATCGCCCTCCTGGCTCGCACTCCCCGTCGCAGACATCGTGTCTGCTCCTTCTTATTGAACTCCATACTTTCTTGTTTTATACAATTACTATGAACCGGTGACATGACTGGAGAACACTATATTACTACAGCTGCTGATCAGTGGAAATATATAACGATTTTATCTATAAATATGAGATTTATCCTGCTGCATATCCGTAAGCAGACTGTATATAGTCCTTATATAAGCTATCAGCCAGGCAACACGGAGAGGCAACGGAGTAATCTCCTATCATAGTACTATCTGAATGCCTGCTGGAAGCTATGAGAAGTATAGGGTTATCTCTTTTAAAATTTTTATTCGGGAGATTATCTTTCATGTATAGAGAGATGTAGTGATTATATCCGCTTAATTTTAAACGATATGCTTTTTTGTTATACTTCAGTTGTTCATCATCAGTGAGAGACTGCCATGTCCTTACAGCATCTCCGAAAGTCTTTCGTACTATTCTCTGTCCATTTGTATCTGGATTTTCCGGCTTTACGTAAATACGAAGATATTCTTTTCCATAAGAATTATATAAAACAAAGTTTCCGATCCGTCCGTTTACTGATTTCAAAAATGATGCAAGTTCCACATTAGCCATAATATCCTCCGGAGTTTTATTTTCTTATTTATGTATACGATGGATTTATCGAGTGGAGTAAAAGTTTAAAAAAAATGAATATTTTATAAGGGGAGTAAAAAAGTGTTGAATGTCATTTCCTGATTGGTTAAAAAGCATATTGAACATCCGGTACTCAACATGGATTTTAATATTGCATTGAGCAATTCTATGAAAAGGTTATTAAAATGAGAAAAGCATTCCTGCTGGTTTTATCTTTATTGCTAATATGCTGTAAGACAATGCCTGTTTCTAATGAAAAAAAAATACAGTTAATAAAAGAAGCTGACTTTATAACGATTTCACTGGAATTACTGATAAAAAGTAATCCTACCAATGATTCACAAGTACTTGAAATTGTTGGTGCCATGTATAAAAAAATGTATAACAAAGAATTAAATATAAATATCGATTCCACAATACCTGAAAACATCTATGAAGGAGCAAGTTTTAATGTTCCGGAAGATCGTAATAAAAATCCTTACATATCAATCAGTCCTTACTTAATCAATATATATAAAAAACAACCGTCTATAGTTTATTCAATATTAGTACATGAATTTACCCATGCATATTCTTTTTTCAACGATAAAGAAGAATTTATAAAAGCTCAGAAAAATGCTCTTGAACTCTATTTATACGAAATGGATGCTTCATATGTTGAAGGACTATTTATTAAAGATTATTTGGTACCCCGAAAATATCAATTAACTGAATACGAAAATTTTTTATTACAAAGTCTCGAACAGGATAATCTTTCAATTTATTCCATTTCTTTACGATCTACCGATAGGGCATTATGTTACGCCTTAACAAAAATTGTTAGAAATGAACAAACTACTAATGACAAAATTAAATCAATAGAACTAATCGGAAATGAATTATTACAAAATCTAGCTCTAAATGAAAATGAGTGGTATATGTATTGTGCATATATGACTTATAAAACTTATATTAAATTTACACCCGAGATACTATTAAGAATTGCTCATAATGATTTATTAAAACGTAAAGAAAAAGGCATTTTTAATATTGGCAATTACCCCGAAATTGAAAAAATTCTAAAAGAAATGAGTCAAAAGATTGACCCTTATAATAATGCAGCTATGAAATATTATAAAAATATTTATAACAAGCATATGGAATTGTAAAGATTACTACTTTACAGAACAGGCTTAGACGCTGATGCCATATTAAAGCCGGGCTAAACTATTATATGCAGCATAGATTATTTACGGAAGGTGTATCATGAAATACTTTATTTTTTTGTTTCTATTTATCTTACTTCAACAACCTGTATTCTCTTTTGATAAATCACGGTACACTCAATATTCACTGGATGAAATAAATAAAGAGATTGATGCTAAATTAAAAGAATTAGAGGAAGGTAAGAGAGAAAAAGGTATTACTATTTTCGATAAACCATATGCAATAAAAATCATTCTAAATAAATATCCCATTAAAAATAATAACAATAATATTTATAAAGAACTCAATTATTTTGCACATAACACTAATTATTATGAAAGATACGGCGAAGGATTTATCAATATTTTCGGGTATTACATTGATTATCAATATAAGAATAAAGCTTATTCAATAGCCTTTCAATCAGTATTAAATGATTATATTAAAAAAGAAGTTAGTATTGGAGATACAATTATTCTCTTTCTTATACATGGTACATATGATGATTCGGATAATACAACGTATCTTTTTGTAAATGAATTTGAAACTATTGAAAAGAAAAAAAAACCCTAGTTTAACAGCAGTTATAAAATATCTATGCAGATCATACAGATATCATCTTCAAAATTATCACTGCCATTAAATGAAACCAGATCATTATAAATAGACTCAATAAATTTTTTACTTGGTATCGACTGATACTTTTTAAATAATTCATGCATCCCTGAATCTTCAAATAACAAACTATTGTTTTTCATAGATCTTGTTTCTGTCATTCCATCAGTATAAAGTAAAATTTTGTCGTTTTTAGAGAAAGTGATTTCAGAATTTATATAAGCTTTTTTACTATCGAAGAGACTGACATTGTTCAAAACAGCAAGAGGTATACTCCTCCCCCCTTGTATTTCCCTTACATCTAATGAATCTATTATAAATGGAAAATTGTGACCTGCATTGGAATACACCATTCTTCGATCATCAGAATTGTAAACTCCATAAAATGCTGTTATGAAGTTTCCTCCACTCTGCTGAATCAGAATATCATTAAGATACATCAGAAGATCAGAAGGATTTTCTTTCAAAATACCTGATTGAAATATGGCTGTTTTTATCATTGTTGTAATCAAGGCTGCCGGAACACCATGACCTGAAACATCACTAATAAATATTCCCAGTTTCTTTGGATCCCGGAAAAAAATAAACTCATAAAAATCCCCGCCAACCTGACTCATCGATTTATAGAAAGAGCAGATATTTTCAGCTGGATCTTTTAATGGAATTATCTGCTGCTGAATATTCCGGGCAAAGGTTATTTCATTTTCTATTCTTAAATGTTCAACAATCAATTTACCCTGAACACCCTTTATTGTTTTATACGAGTAGTATGCAAAGAAAAAAACCAGAATCAGAAAGGTTGATCTGAAAATATGCTTTAAATTCATGATAAAATGTGGTGTCGTTGAAGGCAAATTGCCCCATCCAAGATTTATCTCAATAAGAATATATGTTACCGCAAAACACAGAGATATAAAATAACTATACTTTCTTTCTCTTTCAGGAAATACAAAGAAAGCAAATATTACTCCAATCAGCAGAAAAAAGTGTATATCACAATAAAAATTAGTAACAACTGATTCCAGTGAGGTGGCAATAAGAGCAGTGAAGCTGAAAATATTTCGTGCTAAAAAATACCTTTTGTAATAATTAAACAATAAAGCGACAATATAAAATATAAGTTGAAAAACTCCGGTAATCAGTAATGATTTAGCATCAGGTAAATAATTTATCAGATAAAGAATGAAAAATACAATTATTGGGCAGGATATTAATATAAAAATATTTATAAATCTGATAGAGCTTAACTCTTCAATATCAGAATTATCCGCAACACCAAAATTTGATATACTTTTAACAAACTGAACGAGCACAATATTTCTCCTGTTCTAAGAAAATAAACGATTATTGTAATCTAAAACTATATCTACATTTCTTAACAGGTAATATTGTTAAGCGGTTATGAAATTCTTTTTTACAAAACGTAGTCCATTTATATTCAATCAATTACAGTGTTTTTAATATACATCTTTCAGCACAACTAATCAATATTTTTAAAAAATAACATAGATGATCACACCACCGTTTACCTTTAATAGTTATTTCCATTTTATAAAGTTAAATTCTACTTTACAATTCTTAATTACACACTTTATATGAAACCTGGCAATTCAATTCATCTAGAGTCAATAAATTATTGAAATACGCAGAATAAAACCTGTATATAAAAAACTTAATTCTGGAAACCGGTGATAAAATGAAAGATTTCAAAGAAACACTTTCTTCAATACTAGCAGAATCTGAACTGATAAAAAAAATATCCGGTATAAACCTGTCATTTGAAGAGAAAACTGCAGCATCGGGTTTCCGTAACCTTGGAATAGAAGAGATTGATCAGTTGAAAAAACAGAACAATCACGCCGAGAACTGGGATTCAATTTTTGTTGCAGATGGTTTTTTAACATCATTTATCTCAAACAGCCGTTTTTACGGAAAGTGTCATCTAGGAAGGTTTACGGGATTCCCTCTTGAAGTTGAAAATGAAATCACTCTGCAGTCCGGCATTTACGACAGTATAATTAAAGATTCAAAAATAGACGATGAGGCGCTGATATGCCGGTGCGGTTTAATTGCAAATTATATAGTTTCTTCATATACTGTTTTATATAATGCAGGCACAGTTACCGCTGATAGGGATAATACATTCGGCAATGGTGAGGAATCTTCTATTGGTCCGGAGACTGGTGAACGCGCTGTTAAAATTTTTGCAGAAATGGACATGAACACCGCGGAGTGTATACTTTTCCCCGGGACCGTATCAGATTATTCCGGATTCATATCTGAATATAGAAAAAATTGCACCATGCAGACCGGTTACATCGGAAAGAACTGTCGTATCATAAATACAGTTTCAATCTCCAGTGCATATATTTCCGATACAACTGTAATCTCCGGGGCATCACAGATATCTAACTGTACAATACTCAGTTCGGAGAATGACGGCACATTTATAGGTGCCGGTGTCGATATTGCTGACTCAATAATTCAATGGGGCTGCAGTGTTGAATCAATGTCTATAATTCACAGTTCGCTTTTAATGGAATATGTACATGCAGAAAAACATTGCAACATTATCAGCAGTATAATAGGACCTAATTCTGCAATTGGCGAGGCGGAGATCACTACTTCATTCGCAGGACCATTCACTGCAGCACATCATCACTCTCTGCTTATAGCATCTATCTGGCCTGGCGGAAGAGGAAACATTGGCTATGGCGCAAACGTCGGATCCAATCATACTTCGCGTCTCCCCGACCAGGAGATATTTCCTGCCGAGGGGATGTTCTTCGGACTTGGTGCGAGCATCAAGTTCCCCGCTGAATACAGAAAGTCTCCGTATTCTGTAATCTCCACAGGTACAGTCACTCTGCCGCAGAAAGTTGAATTTCCATTCTCTCTTATAACACAACCGTCGATAACTCAGGGCAATCTCTCACCGCTTTACAATGAACTGATCCCCGGGTGGATTTTAAGTGATAACATCTACTCCGTCGTGAGGAATGAATTAAAATACAGAAAACGCAACAGGTCGCGAAGAAACGAAACTGATTTCAGCATTTTCAGGCCGGAAATAATTGACATGATGGTTACATCCCGCAACAGACTTAAAAATTTATCTGATATAAAAGATATCTATACTGAAACCGAAATTGACGGCTCAGGTAAAAACTATATCACCGAGCAAAATAGAAAAAACGGTATTGAAACCTATACATTCTACATTCATTTTTACGCTCTTAAACTTATGGCTCACCGCATAGGGAAGATTCTTTCTGATAACAACGGCATCGACATCTCTGTCATATACGATGATGATTCAGATATTAAAAACTGGTCCCACGCGAAGTTTGTTTTATCAGATGAAGGTTTAAAGGATATACCGCTTAAGGAGAATCTTGAAAGGCTGATAAATCAGAACAACATATTTTTATCATCAGTTTATTCATCAAAGGATAAAGATTACATTAGAGGAAATAAAATTATAAGCGACTACTCCGATTTTCACAGACCAACCGGTGAAGACCAGTTTATAATAGAATTAAAGAATAAAACAGTTATTGAGCAGACAAGATTTGAGCAGATATTGAAATTATTGTAGTCCCCGCGCCCCCGGAGGGGGTCCGCGGATGCAATCTACATCGGGATATCCTCAATAGATTCGATAACTCCCCGCATTATATCTTTATTAAATTTTTTCATCACCAGCTCATCAAGCAGATTGTACGACTCATCAATAAGCTCGCGGTGCCGCTGAATTGTATCCTCAAGCGCCCCGCTCTCTTTAATGCATACTCTGACAAATTCAATATCATCTTTAGATTTATCCGCGCCGAGAAAAATCTTCATAAATCTTTCTCTGTCAATATCAGATAACTTTAGAATTGTGTTCTGCATCAGAAGTGTCAGTTTACTCTCCATAATATCGGAATCATTTGGTTTGCCGGTATCCTTCTCGATACCAAAAACACCAAGAAGATCATCCCTTACCTGGAATGCAATCCCCAGCGGTACAGCGAAAGCTTCAATATTATCCATCTCCATTTTACTTTTTTCACCGCTTAAAACATATCCCATAATAAGAGGATATACCATTGTATAATACGCGGTCTTCATGAGACTTATCTGCATCGGGGCATCGCTGGCCGTATCTATTGTTCTTGGCATCGAATTCAGTGAATCAAGAATCTGTCCCCAGGCTGTCCTCTCATAAGTTTTAGAAAATGCCTGGAGGAACCTGTCCTTAACATCATGTCTTATATCAGCACCGCTTATAATTTCTATTGAACAGGAAAAAAGTATATCAGCAGTGACAGAGGCAATATCCTGACCGATTAGCGGATTTGATGTCAAATGAGAATATTTATCCCCCAATAATATATGAAATGATTTCTCACCTCTCCGGAGATCGGACTTATCTATTATATCATCCTGAATCAGCAGAAGAGAATGCATCAGTTCAACCACAGCACCGAGTTTAATTATTTCAGATCTCTTCTTAAACCCCTTTCTGTATCCATAGTATGAGTTTAAAAGCAGCAGCGGCCGTATTCGCTTCCCGTCCCTCAGGCAATACTCTGCAAGGTAACCAAGAATCTCTTTCATGAAAGAAGACTCAGCTTCTAATATCTTTCTCTCGAAAAATTCCTTAATAAAAAGATCAATTTCAGGTATTACCTCACCGGAAAAGTCCCTGAATATATCTCTGCAGTTATCTCTTTTTTTTCTAAACATGACTTTTCCTTTATGCAGTATTGCGCATGCTCCGCGCAGATTTATTGAGAATATTTTCCATAACCCCTGTTTAATTGCAAACAAAATCTTGACATAGATCAATATCTTTTTATCATTATGAGATGCTTTAAAAAATATTAAGAAATATGCTCTGCAATATATCACCGGATAATTGCAAACCAATAAAAGGAAACCCATATGCTTGCTAAAAGAATAATTCCATGCCTTGATGTAAAAGACGGACGAGTTGTAAAAGGGGTAAATTTTTTAAATCTCATCGACGCGGGTGATCCTGTTGAAAACGGAAAATTTTATGACAGCGAAGGGGCCGATGAGTTATGTTTCCTTGATATTACAGCATCCTCCGATAGAAGAAATATTATTCTTGAGATGGTTAAGAAAGTGGCAGAGACCGTTCATATACCTTTTACAGTTGGCGGAGGGATCCGCACAGTGGAGGATGTGAGACTTATATTAAGTGAAGGTGCCGATAAAGTTTCAATCAACACTGCTGCGGTGGAAAATCCGAATATAATAACAGAATCGGCTGAAAGGTTCGGATCACAATGTATTCTCGTGGCAATAGATGCAAAAAAGAATAACCGCGGAGGATGGACCGTTTTTCTTCACGGAGGGAGAACTCCAACTGAACTCGATGCAATTGAATGGGCAGTAAAAGCTCAAAACCTTGGTGCAGGGGAAATTCTTCTAACCAGCATGGACAAAGATGGAACTAAAGATGGATTCGATATTGAACTGACAAGAGCACTATCCGAGGCTGTAAAAATTCCCGTAATAGCTTCAGGCGGAGCAGGGAGCATTGAGCATCTATATCAGGGTTTGACAGAGGGTAAGGCAGATGCCGTACTTGCGGCATCTATATTTCACTTCAGAGAGATCAGTATTAAAGAAGTAAAAAAGGAACTTCTACTTAGAGGTATTCCGGTACGACCTGTTTAACTATAAAGTAAAAACAAAAACAAGAATAATTGCAACCAGTGTGCAAAAAACTCCGGCAAGAATAAAAATCAGCATTCTATTCTTTTTAGTATCAGCTTCCTCTGTAGGGCTTGTATTATAATAAGTCGGATCCATCGCTACCTTGATAAAATCCTCCTCCTCAACAATCTTTATATAGATTCCCTTTGCAACAATTGCGAATATTTTATAATCTTCAAGATGTTTGACCGATACAATCCGTCCCACAATCGGTTTTGGTGATCCATCTTCTCTGTATGCATTAAAGGCTTTTAAGAGATCAATAACCTTGGGACTTTTATCAATGATACTTATCATTATCCTGTCTCCGATAAGAAGTTCGGAAATATCCTTCCCTTTTGTCGGAGATAAAACCAGCGATCCGCTTAGTACAAGCTTAACGTCCTTTCCCTCCAATGGATCATCCAGTTTTTCTACTTTTACCTCTGCCTCGACTACTTTTTCTTTTACGGGTTCAACTGCAGCTGCAATTTTATTCCCTGTTACAGAATTAAGCTCCATGGCTATAGATGTTATTTTTTCATAATCTACCGAGAGTTTAACATTCTGAAATCCGGTTACATCACAAATTAATTTCTGAAAGTTATGGTTCATTGCAATCCCGTCATCCTGCTCGATAAGCTTTGCAAATTTTGTTATCTCCTGGATAGTCAAAGCCTTCGCCATGGAATCCTTTACTTTCGAGGTCATCCCTTCATCATATCCGGTTTGTTTGGATATTTCAACCAGCTGCAATTCAAAATTGCGCCAATCCTGATTGGTTTTGATATCGGAAACTTCGAAAGAACGGGAAATGATAGAGAATGAATTCATGATTCTAAAATAAGAACTGTTTATAAAAACAAGGAATGCACCGTATACACTGGAGGAGGAAAACTTACCCTTTACTGCATAAAGATCCAGATATGTTCCGTTTACCATTTTTTTTGCTTTATCTTCATCGCCAAGGGTATAGTGAAGGGCTATTTGAAGTTTCTTTGTCTGTTCGGACAGACTATTCGCAGCAGAATCCAGTTCACCCGGCATATGCTAATCCTCTATAAAAATAATTTGTTAAAATATCAGGAACCATAGATTCAGGACAGATTTTTATTAAGTACGTTTTTGATTCTTTCAAGGATCAATCTTCTATTTACAGGTTTAAGTATAAAATCCTTTGCACCCATGGTTATCAGATCCTGCATGACACCTTTTGTTGTATCTTCACTTATAAAAACAACAAGCGGCATGTTACCCTTCTGTTTCAGCTCATAAAGCATGGAATATCCATCAATAATCGGCATATCAAGCTCTGTAGTAATAAGATCAACTTTGCCCTTATACTTTTCCATCTTTTCAAGCGCTTCCTGACCGTTTGAAGCAGAATCAAGGACCTGATATCTTTCTGATTCAAGTATCTGAACAATCTGCTTTTTATGAAAATCCTTGCTGTCAACAACCAGTACTTTATAAGATGATCCGTTAGGCTTAATGCCGTCGGGGTCTTTCGTGTTTAAATTAGGGAAATCTGCCTTTGCCATTTTTAATACTCCGTTTAAATAACAGACAATATCAATAAAAAATGCCTGTAAATTACTGAATCATTTTATCATGACTGTTTTTATACTGTCAAGAGCAAATTCGCTAAAAGCTTCGAGTAAATACATTCCGATAACTTTATATATTTTCCATAACCCGCTTACAAGCCCGGCAGGCTATCCACCTGACAAAAAAAGAGCTTCGTAAACCACCACATACTTATAATGATATATATAATATATGATTTTGCATAATAAAAATAACCGCTAAATAAAAAAATAATTGATATAATAATATTCAATATGTAAAATATCTTGATTTTTGTCAGTTTAAGAAAGTAAATAGTTTTCCCCCTGTTTGGCAGCAGGAAAAATAGCTTAATTTCAGGTAATTCTCCGATAATAAATATTATCATTCGGTTAAAACATTTTGCATTCAAGTCTGGTTTTACTTAAATAACTCGGGAATAAAGGGAGTCATACTTTGGCACAGATTGTTTCAAAAGAATTTTTTATAAAACCGGAAGACTATCAGAAAGCCCTGAGTTCAGAAGAAGATTTTTTTATTCAATTTCAAAGATTCACGCAGGATGTGGACTCACAGATAATTAAGATAATTCACAGATATCTGGAACATTATGATCTGCTGTTTCATAAAGACACCATCATTTCTATAATCAAAGAATTAATCAATAATTCAATAAAAGCCAATCTCAAACGACTATATTTCGAGTCAGCCGGACTTGATATAAATGACAGCAAAAGTTACCGGAATGGAATGGAAACCTTTAAAGAAGCAGTTTTCCAGAGTCAGGAAAGTGATCTTATAAAGACTCTTCAAGGTTCCAAATATATGGTACGGGTCTCTTTCTGCAGCACAGCTGATAATCTATCTATAAGTGTAATAAATAATAATCCGATTCTTGAATCGGAAATGAACAAGATTAAATCACGCGTAACAAAAGCTTATAAGTATCAAGATATTTCAGAGGCTTTCATCGATGTACTTGACGATTCAGAAGGGGCGGGTCTTGGCCTTATAATGGCTCTCATGCTTTTAAAAAATTCAGGCTTCCCGCAGAACGTCTTTACAATCAGCAGAAATGACACATTAACATCCGTTAATCTCAGCATACCCCGTAAAGTGATGACTCCGGAAACTCACTTCAAGATAACCGAAGAAATCATGAAAGAGATAGAGAATATCCCTGCACTTCCGGATAATATAAAAGAAATAAGAATGCTTATAAGAGATCCCAATAGCGAAATCAAAGAAATTGGAAGATCTATCTCGCGTGACCCCGGACTTACTGCATCAATTATGAAGCTTGCCAATTCAGCAGGTTATGTAACAATGAACAGACTGGAAACTATCGATGAAGCGGTAAAAATAATAGGCATTAAAGGTATCAATACTCTTCTAATCGCAACAGGAGTTCAGAAAGTTGTAGAAACAAGATATAAGAGATATGAAACTGTATGGAATGACTCCTACAAGCGCGCTTTTTATGCTCAACTGATAACAAAAAAGATCAATCAGAACTCAAAAATTGGAGATCAGGCCTATCTTTCTGCTCTTCTAGCCGACATTGGTAAAATAGTTATGCTCTCATTACAAAATGAGGTCATTGATAAAATAAAAAAAATAAACGGTTTCAAAGGGATGCTCGATTCAACTCTAATTGAAGAGATCAGCCTTGGAATCAGTCATAGTTCTTTAGGTGCACTGATATGTAAAAAATGGAATTTTAATGAATCTCTTATTAAGACAATAGAACTTCATCATAGACCTCACCGCGCTGAAGGAGAATTTAAAAATTTAGTGTATGCTGTTTATCTTGCAGATATTATGGTTGAGATTGAAAACAATAAGTTCAGATTCGACATAGCAGACGACGGAGTACTTGAGTTCTTTAAATTAACCAATAAAACTAAATTTGAAGAATATCATCTTTCTTTAAAAGAAATTTACACCTCCAAAAAGAGCTCTTAATTTGCTTGACTAAAAACACCTCCATCCTGTTTTATTTAACTTTAACAGTTAACGATTAAATTAGATCTTGTCATTTCAGGCGTATGTTAGAAATCTTAAACTTACAGTAAGAATCAGATTTGAGCAAACAGGATGTTTAAAGAGGCCGGCCTCAATCGCTATTGCTCATTCTATATGACAGATTATTAGCTATTTCATTCGTTAAGTGATATAATAACTTGCTTAAATTGTCTATGGATCTAATATTCAAGAGCCTGGCGGTTCTTTAGATTTTGAATTAACAGAGGATTAACATGCATTTTCAGAATATAATTGCAAAACTTAATGAATACTGGTCAAATCAGGGATGCGTAATTCTTCAAGGTTATGATCTGGAAGTCGGGGCAGGAACATTTAATCCTGCGACATTTCTCAAAGTACTCGGTCCTGAACCCTGGAATGTTGCATATGTTGAACCATCCAGAAGACCTACAGATGGAAGGTACGGTGAAAATCCCAACAGACTTCAGCATTACTACCAGTACCAGGTAATTATGAAGCCATCTCCATCTAATATCCAGGATTTATATCTTCAGTCCCTTGAATATCTTGGAATTAATCTTAAAGAACATGATGTACGATTTGTGGAAGACGACTGGGAATCCCCGACACTGGGCGCTTCAGGTCTTGGATGGGAAGTCTGGCTCGACGGAATGGAGGTAACACAATTCACCTATTTCCAGCAGTGCGGAAGTATTGACCTCGATCCTGTTTCAGCCGAGCTTACCTATGGTCTTGAAAGAATATGCACATATATACAGGAAGTGGACAGTGTTTTTGACATATCGTGGAATGAAAAATTTTCATATAGAGACATACACCACAGAAGTGAATTTGAATTTTCTCATTATAATTTCAATATTGCAGACACGGATATGTATTTTAAACTATTTGATATGTATGAAAAAGAATGCCTATCTATACTTGAATATCCTGAGAGTAAAATTGTACTCCCTGCTTATGATTTTGTCTTGAAATGTTCACATGCTTTTAATATGTTAGATGCAAGAGGTGCAATATCCGTTACTGAACGTGTTGGATATATAACACGTGTAAGAAATATTGCAAGAAAATGTGCTGAAAGATACGTAGAAATACGGGAGGAGTTGGGCTATCCTTTATTGAAGTCTAAATCTGCACAGGGGGTTTGATGAATCAGTCCATCAAGAAACTTGACGAATTCTTAAAAAGAAACGATAAATTCATTATTTCAACTCATGAAAGCCCCGATGCAGACGGCCTGGGTTGTGAGATTGCTTTTCTCGATTTTCTTAAACAGATGGGAAAAACTGCAATAATACTGAACTCCGATCCTACACCGGATATATGCCAGTTTCTCGATATTGATAACGAATTAACCGTTTTTGAAGATGAATCACAACTCCCCGCCGATATTAATGAATATGCTCAATTTGTACTTGATACTAATGATTATAACAACATAGGTTCAGCATACAGCATTTTAAGTCCAAGAGTAAAGGAATACTTTATTATTGATCACCACCAAGACAGTGATCAGAATAAAATTGATATAAACTTTATAAAAGTCGGAGCAGCATCAGCTTCGGAAATAATTTATGCAATAATTAAACATTACAAAAAAGAACTGAATTTTAAAACTGCGCAGGCTTTATATACCGGAATAGTGTTTGATACCGGTTCATTCCGATATCCGAAAACAACCTCTGAAACATTTCAAATAGCTTCCCATCTTGTAAGTCTGGGAGTTGATCCATTTACCGTTTACGAACATCTATATGAAAGCAATTCTCTTTCAAGCTTTCAGCTGAGGGGTAAGATTTTATCATCCATGGAAATCCTTGAGGGGGGCAAAATGATCTCAATGAAGCTCACTCCTCAAATGGTTGCCGATACAAATGGTTCATTTTCTGAAGGAGAAGCTACTATCAATTCACCTTTTACTGTTAAAGGAGTTGCGGCAAGTCTTCTGGTGAAGCAGGATGTCGAAGGTCCCGTAAAAATCAGTATGAGAACCAAGGGTAATCTTGATGTTGCTGAAATTGCAATAAGGAACGGCGGTGGCGGCCATAAAAATGCCGCCGGCTACAAAACAAAGGTACCTTTTGAAGAAGCCTATAACAAAGCCGTTGAAGATATGAAAAAATTTTTCAAATAACTTTGCTCAGATCAATTTTAGCATCTACTCTTGCACCGGAAGATGCTACAGCAAGAGATGCAGCATAACTTGCAATTCTACCTGCTTCTTCGATACTCCGACCGGAAGTGAGACCATAAATAAATCCTGCAGCATACATATCCCCTGCACCGTTTGTATTAACTACCTCTGTTTTTACTGCGTCAATTTTCACTACATCGTTCCCTGATTTGATGATGCTCCCCTTTGAACCGAGCTTCACTATTGCAATACCTGAATTAGAGGACAGGAGTTCAAAAGCTTTTTCATCTCTGAAACCGGTGAATGCAGCAGCCTCCTCTTCATTGACAAAAATTATATCTGCATAATTCTTCAGAACATCTGTAAATACATCTTTAATTCTTCCCACAAGACCGGGATCAGCAAGATCGACAGATATCAATACTCCGTTTTCTTTGGCTATCTTCATTGATCGGTAGCATACATCTCTTAAATTTTCCGGTTCGAAAAGATAACCTTCCAGATGAAGTACTGAACTGTTTTTTACCACAGAGTAATCAATTTCGTCAGCAGAGAGTTCAATGGCGGCTCCAAGATGAGTTGCAAATGTTCTTTCTGAATCCGGTGTAATAAAGGTAATTGCATGACCAGTCATACCGGCTCCTTTGGTTATAAAAGAAGTTACTCCTGCTTCAACCGTTTTATCAACATACGTTTTGCCGTAATCATCGGAAGCAACCTTTCCCATGAAAGATCCTCTCCCCCCCATCATTGCAACACCGGCAATTGCATTAGCAGAACTTCCGCCCGGTGCGATGTGAATTTTCATACTTTTCAAAAGATCAAATATTTCCCTGCTCCGCTCTGCGTCGATAAGAAGCATCTCACCTTTTTTCAAACCCAGTGAGTTTATAAAACTGTAATCAACTTCCACAGTAAAGTCAAGAAGAGCCGAACCAATTCCTGTAACATCATAAACAGATTTTTTTATTTCCATTATATTACCTCAAAAAATTATTATCAGCTGCAAAACTGACGTTTTTGCAGCAACTGGAGCCTTGCGGGGGCTTTTAAGATGCTTGCCCCTTATACCCCGTTCAAAATATACTATCTACATTAAACATTATAAAATATCTATCGGACCCTCAATCTCGCCGTGTATAAATTGCTTTGCATATTGATCAATCTCACTGAAAAAATCTTCAGTCTTTTCACAACAGACAAATTTACCTGAATATAACAGTGCAATTCTGTCTGCTGTTTTTTTTGCCACCTTTAAATCATTGGTTACAACAATTGATGCGGTATTCAATGAACTTTTTATCTCAATCATCAAATCTGCAATAGAATCGGAAAGTATCGGATCAAGCCCGGCGGTTGGATCATCATAAAGAATTACTCCAGGCTTCATACAGACTGCTCTGGCAATCCCCACCCTCTTCTGCATACCGCCGGAGAGTTCAGATGGGAGTTTGTTCTCGCTCCCCTTCAGGCCTACACGTTCAATGGCGGAGTAAACTCTTTCAGAAACTTCATCTTCAGGAACACCCATTCTTCTCAGTCCAAAGGCGGTATTATCAAACACATTTATTGAATCGAATAATCCACCCTTTTGAAAGACATAGGACATTCTGCAATTCTCAAAGTCTCTGCTTAAAGATTCAGCCCTTCTATTAAAAAGGTCTTTTACACTCACATCATCAATGAGAATCTCTCCTTCATATTCATTTACCAGACCGGCTAGAGATTTCAGAATAACAGATTTCCCTGCTCCGTTCTTCCCCATGATTGCAAGGGTTTCACCCTGATTAACTTCAAATGAAATATCATCAATGATGATTCTATTAAAAAAAGTAACTGAAAGATTTTTACAACTTATCATTACTTTACCTTCCATTTCTAAAGAGCTCCCCGGTTCAAAATTTAAACTCCACGTGAAAAGGCAAAACGCGGGAGGTATTTTTTTTCTCTTTCTTCTCGGGTGATTGTCTAATACTGATTCTTGAGATTTTCCTGAATAGAATATAAAATATTCAGATAAGAGATATATCTCTCTTCATGAATTTCTCCATCTTCAACCAGCCGTTTTACTTCACAGCCCGGCTCATGATCATGTGTACATGGCCTGAATCTGCAATTTAAACCGGCCTCTCTGAAATCATCAAAATAGTTACCAAGATCATCAGGCTCAATATCTACAAGTCCGAATTCTCTTACACCGGGAGTATCAATCAGTTCTGTGCCATCCTCTGCTCTGATCATTTTCACATTTGTCGTTGTATGTTTACCTTTACCTGAGCTCTCGGAAACTTCTGTTGTCTTTAAATCAACTCCGGGATAAATACGATTGAAAAGAGAAGATTTCCCGACACCGGAATATCCGATCAGGAGAGACCTCTTTCCGGAAACCTCTTTTTTAAATTCACTCATCCCCTTTCCGGAAAGTGCACTTACAAATTTGATATTTATATCTGCACCTTTATAGTAGGAGCGGACGTAGGCTGATTCACCCTTTTCCATGAGATCTGACTTATTTACACATAAAAGAACCGGGATTTTTCCTCTTTTACTGCGGATAATTATTCTGTCAACAAATCTCAGATTCAGTCTGGGATTTGTAAAAGCCTGCACGGCTATAACCTGGTCAAGATTACAGGCAATAATATCCTCCCGTGATCTTACGCCATCCTTTCGAGTAAAGGTATTCTTTCTATCTCTTACCGATTCAATAATTCCAAGCCCCTCTTTGTTAACTGAAAAATTAACAATATCCCCCACTGCAGCGGGATTTGAGTAATTACTCTGACCTGTTTTCATTTTACCTCGAAGAACAGAATTTATCTCTTTCCCTTCGAATAAAACAGTATAGAATCTACCAAAAACATTTACAATTATTCCTGTCATTTTCCTCAAAAAAAATTAAAGTTTTTACATCATTAAGCCGATAAGATTTGTATAAGTGATGATGTGACAATTCCCTCCCGTTCTTGTCATGTCATCAACTTGACACTGCAAAAGAAGAAGGCAGGATAGCCGCCCAGCTATTCTGCTTTCTTTATTTTGACTCCCCTGCAGGAATTATTTCAAGAATAACCGGTACGAATTCATGTAAATCACCCGTAAGTCCGCCTAAATTTCCTGAACCTATAACTGTAAATTTAACATTATAAAGCATTCCTTCATGAATGTTTATCATATTCGCAGCCAGCTCTTTTTTCTTCGCTTTACCGGATATATCAAATTCAACATCTATGTTTTCAGAATCATAGAATATAATTTTTTCAAAAATCCGGTCTACATATTTAAGCCTTAAATTAATAGTAAGAGTTTTACTTTTATAATTATCAATATCAGCAATAATATCAGAAATAAGCAGTTTTTCATTCTCTGCCGAAAAAGAAAGCGAAATGGAAAGGGAAATTGCAAATACAATTATAGTGGTTAATATTCTTTTCATTGATACCGTATTTTCTCAGGATTTCATAATCATTATAAGCAACTGAAAACGTGTCAATTATAATTGACAGAGTTATAAATTTTAAAGGTAACTAATAAAAAGCCGCAGGTATTTATACATTCCTCCGTGCCTAAAGCTCGGGGTAAATATCCTACATCATTACTTTATACGTATATACATTTGACTGGATGGTTGTGAAGTTGATATTTATAATATAAAGATTAATTCAATACTCTATAACTAATAACGATGTCACTTGTTTTTACCACCAGGATCATCAATTAATTTAACCAGTTTACGATTTTTACTAATTCTATTGGTAATGACTTCAATAACAAGCCAGAAGATGACAACTATTAAAAACATATTTATTATTTGAGTCATATTTTCAACCTCCAGAATACAGTTATAATACGCAATATACGTGCCACAATTTAAAATATTACATGTATAGATCAATTATGGTATAAACAGATTTTTTAGCTCAAAATAACTGTTTATCATTAAAATATGGGGATGAAATCAGCTTTAATTGTTTTATTTCGGGGAGTGAACAAAATCAGTCATGGTTTTTGAGCTACTTTCGTATTTCTAAGAATTCAATCCGGATAATTATTATTTAATTAAACACCATGGTGTATCAATTTTACAACAACAAATATTCGACATGGAAGTTATCTGATATTAATATTGTTTTAAATATACTGTCGATTCTCAAATCCTGATCTGATCTGTGCTGTTTGAAACAATTTTCCGTAATAAAATTAACACCGGAACGAGGTTAAATTGTAATTGATGAAAATAGATAAAGAAGCCATTATGAAGACTCAACGTGAATTGATGGTAAACGATCACCTGATTGCCCGGGGAATTTCAGATAAAAGAGTTCTGGACATAATGGGGAAGCTTCAGAGGGAGAAGTTTGTACCATCCAAGTATTTGGTTGACTCATATGGTGACCATCCTATACCTATAGGTTACAATCAGACAATTTCCCAGCCATATATAGTGGCATTGATGAGCGAGATCTGTGCACTTAAGGGGGATGAAAAGGTACTTGAAATCGGATGCGGTTCAGGATATCAGGCTGCAGTTCTCTCTGCACTTGCTGCACAGGTTTTCAGCATCGAAAGGATCAAACCTCTTGCTGAAAGTGCAGAAAAACTTTTAAAAGAGATTGGATGTGACAATGTAAAGGTAATTCATAACGATGGTTATAACGGGCTTATTGAAGAGGCTCCGTTTGATGCCATCATTCTGACAGCTGCACCGGAGGAAATCCCCAAAAACCTGATAGATCAATTAGCAGAAGGAGGAAGACTTGCAGCTCCAGTGGGTAACACAGTACAACAGCTGCTCCTTTTAAGAAAAAAATCAGGGGAAATATTAAGCGATACAATCACTTATGTGAGTTTTGTACCAATGCTTAAAGGAGTAAATACTTAAAAATGGTTTCCCCCTCGCCGATTTTGGCATCGGTGATATAATTTACATGGAAGTGCTGAATGTAATAAAATTACAATACTTACTTATGAGTCACTTAATGGTTTTAATTAATAATTGACAAAATTTTGAAAATTAAGTTTATATAATATAACATATAAAAAAAACATCCCGGGGTAACTATTGCTGTTCAATAAGAATGAAAAATACCCATTCCTGAATGAAAGATTAACAAAAGAGGCTCATATTGATGAAGTATTGGCTGAAATTGAAGCAACTCAGAGAATATGGTTAAAAAAACGTACCGGGGAACTTTCCACAGTAGCGAGTCTTAACGAATCAAGAAATATTAAACTACCCATAACTCAGAAAAGACTCAATAACATACAGTATCTTGTTGATCTGCTTATGAAGGATCATCCCTTCGAAGTTAAACCCGTTTATTCATTCCAATTTATCATCAACCCTGAGAACAAAAATCTCACAATTGATGAAAAAATGGAAATTACCTTTATGATGAGAGATGCAGATTATAAAGAGCTTCAGGCAACAAGAGATGAGCTATCTGCAGAGAGTCTCATCGAACTTCTGGAAAGTTTTAGACTCTTCAATCTGACAAAATTAATAAAAAAGTCTAAGAACAGAAACAATCTTGCCGAAATAGTCAAGAGTCAGCTGGGAATCACTATTTTTACTTTTAAAAACTTTTCCCAGGATAAAAATGGAATGGAACTGGTAGAGGATTACTGTTTTCATAAACACAATTATGATTCAGTAAAATCAAAAATAGATCTGGAAGGAATTAAACAGATAATAATTAAGAATGAAGCAGCTATAGACCGTCGTCTTAAAAATTTTGGTATATTAAATTCAACAATCAGTGATTATAGAGATACTAAACTTGATTACATTCTAAATATACTCACTGGTGATCTTGCGCCATCCATCACAAAAAAAGAAATTATCGATCTTAAAAATTTCAAGCACCTTAGAGACTGCATCATTAAAGTTGATAAGCTTATGGATCCTGTAATTATGCTTGATGCAGAAATAATGAAACATATTGAGGAAAATTTTATAACCACCGAAAAAGAAATCACTTCAATTTTCGGGGATATGACTGACGAAGCACTGAGCAGGTGGGAACTTGAAAAATCCGCAACGGGAAAGATTACTGCTCATCTCTATAATAATGTTAAGTACATTATGGATTCAGCACAGTTTTTAGACAAATATGAAACTTTTACAAAATCAATTATTTACAGCGATGACACCAGTGAAATAAATAAAAGTCAGCGTGATAGTAAAATTTTTACCACAGATATGCTCACCGAAGCGGGGAATAAAATACTTGAGAATGAGCAGAATGCCCTGAAACTTTTTACAAATCCTGAAAGTGTTCAAAAACTAAGACAGCTTATAAATGAATATCAGGATTTTAAACGAACCCTTATTTCACTGAGAAATTCCAATAAAAATGAATCTGATGAAAAATCGGGAACATCTTTTCTCGCAAGAATAGCAAACTCGATAATCATGCTTTTTACAAAAAAAGAAAAAAATTATGTACTCAATCCGGAAAAAAAGGTAACAGCCAGGGTAAAGAAATCAAAACCGGTAATTTCAACTGAAACTCAGGATCTGTTTAAAGAAATTTCCATGAGGAAATCCCCACTACTTCCAATATCCGATTTTATTGAAATTGTACCTGAAAATGAGAGCAGAATAGAAAAGCTGATAGCTGAAATTCGCAGTACTAATTTAAAAATTGTTATTCCAATATATAATGCAAGGCAGATGCTTTATACTCAGAGAAGTAAAAAATACCTTATATCTGATGTGGAATATCTTATGATAGAACCGGAAATTGCAACCACATCTGAAACCATAAGAGATTATATCGATTCAATTACAGGATATAAACTGAAAGAGGATACTATTACTGGAAGCGCCCTGTTCAGTATAGAGAAATACCTTATGTCAATATACAGACAGAACAGGGCGAAAATGAAAAGAGAAAAGAATAAAAAATAATCTATTCAGCCCCACCCATGCTGCAGCCTGAACAACCCTGACATGAAGACTGACTTTCTGAACCCGATTTTTCACTTTTTGATTTATAATCATTAACATAAAATCCGGACCCTTTGAAAATAACTCCTGCGGAATTAAAGATTTTACGAACCGGTTTTCCGCACTTCTCACAGTCTTTAATAGAAGCATCACTCATTGACTGAAAAACTTCAAACCTGTTTTTACACTCAAGGCATTCATATTCATATGTAGGCATGCAATCACCTCATTTAGATTTTATCGTAACTACTCAAAAAGCACGGGGAAAATACATTTACCAATTATTTTATGAGTAGATCCGTTTTATTCATGTTTAATTCTTAAGAACAAAACCCTTTATTGCATGGATTAAGTCAATAAAAAAATCACTGTAAAATTTGAGGAATATCAATATTTGCAAATGAATAATTAAGCTTAGTAATATGAAATTTATCTTCAAGATAGAGAATATTCTCCTTTCTCATCCCGATAAACTCCTCTTTCATTTTATCCGGAATTAAAAGTGAAAAACCCACGCTTCTGCCAATCATTTCAATCGAATTTTTAATTATTTCTTCCAGAATACCCCGTCTAAATCTCGATTTTATTAGAAAACCTAATGCTTCATGGTATGGTCCGGCAACAACATTTCCCCCACTGAGATCCATTGGATGAAGCCCCATGCGGATAACATTAATACCATTTTCAACAAACATTCCATACATTACAGAACAGAGATCAACAGCCCCCTCCAGCGAAAGAGGTGTAAATTTATTCTCAAGGTATAATTTCTCCATTTCGGTATCTTTTAAAACAACTGCAGGATAAATCCTGACATCATCGGGCATCAGCTCAACAGTTTTGACTGCTGACATAATTGATCTTTCATAGCTGTCGGATGGTAGTCCCGGCATCAGTTGTATCCCCACTCTGAATCCATATTCCTTAAGCAAAGAAACTGCATTAAAAACATGTTCAGCACTATGACCTCTCCCCGAGGCTATAAGCACTTCATCAGAAAAAGATTGAACACCAAGTTCAACTGTTTCAACATGATACTTCTTGAGAATATCGAGTTTATTTTTATCAATATAATCCGGCCTGGTGGAAATTCTCACAGAATGGATAATCCCGTTTTCTATGAATGAACTTACAGCTGAAAGATATTCGATCTGCTCATGCTCATCTATAGCAGTGAAGCTCCCTCCAAAAAAAGCAATTTCTATTTTTTCAACAGATTCAGGAATTGCTGAAAGGTATTTCTTAATTGTTTCATGCAGAACTTCAAATGTAATCTTTTCTGTAACACCAGTGACTCTCCATTGATTGCAGAAAACACAGCAATGCGGACAGCCTGAATGTGGAATAAAAACGGGTATTGTTATTTGTTTTTTAGACATGATTAGTAAAACTTATAGATCACTCAAATCAAATTTCCAGTATGGTCCTTCCCTTAAAAAATCAAGTTCAATACCGCTTTCAGTTTTCACCGAAGCTCTCTTCCCATGAATGTCTATGGATACAATTTTTTCTTTAAAATATTTATCCAGTTTTACACCCGTTATATCTGAGAAAAAATACAGGGAAACGGAATCAGACACTTTTAAATTTTTCAGTTTATCTACTGAATATCCATATTTCTCAGAGAGCATAATATGCTGATCATTTCTCATCTCTTTAATCATCAGATTCAGTTTGCTGATTTTAATCAGGCTTGATTCTGTAATACATTTAGCGATTGCTTCACTATCACCTTTTTCTGCAGCATGCTTTATTGTATTAAAGGATTCAAGCGGAGTAAGAGGACCTCCGCTGCTGCATGAAAGCTGAATCAGCAGCGTTAGAAAAAAAAGATTTCTTAATATATACATAGATATCCATCATTATTTTTATCAATAATCATATTGTCTATCAATCTGGTATTTCCCCAGAATGCTGCAACAGCTACAACAGTTTTACCTTCAATCTTTTCCACATAACTAAGATCTTCATATTTTACCATAGATACATAATCTATACTATCAGGAGCACCCTCAAGTATAATAGATCTGATGCTTTCAGTTATTTTTTTTACATCTCTCTCGCCGGCATCAACAAGACTTTTGCATTTCAGTAAACTTCTGCTTAAAGCAAGTGCATCTTTTCTATGTTTCTCACTTAAATGTTTGTTTCTGGAACTCATTGCGAGACCATCACTCTCTCTGATTATGGGAGCTACAATTATTTTAATTGGAAAATTCAGATCATGCACCATCTTTTCAATACTTACTATCTGCTGAATATCTTTCTGTCCAAAAACTGCAATATCCGGCTGGACAATATTGAAGAGTTTGCTCACCACAGTAAATACTCCTTTAAAATGTCCCGGTCTTGAGGCGCCGCATAGATTCTCAGTAAGAAGATCCACATCGACTGTTGTTAAATTATTACGATAAATCTCCTTATCATCGGGTATAAAAAGAAGATCAACTCCACCTTTTTCCGCCATTGCTATATCCCGCTCAAGATCCTTAGGATAACAATTGAAATCATTAATATCATTGAACTGCAGTTTATTAACAAAAATACTCATTACTATGTATTCAGAATTTTCCCGCGCAATACTTACAAGGCTGATGTGCCCCTTATGGAGAAAACCCATTGTGGGAACAAATCCAACACGTTTATCATCATTCTTCGCGTTTTTTACTTCTGCTCTTACATCATCTATTCGATGAACAATTTTCATATTTAAACTCTCAATTATTATTTTTCACTTCAACAGAAAACGCATACTCTTTGATACATTCTTGAGGGAATTATCAATATAATCATATTGCTTTCACGAAGTAATTATTTAATTGACTATATTTTTTAAATAAATTATTATTCAAGATATTTTTATTATTAAGTCAAAAAATGGCATATTACTTATAAACAGCTTTAAAAAATAAAAAAAGTTCATGAAAAAAAAGATTGTTTAGAATCATATTCAGTGTTACTATTTATTTAACTAAACTGTTTATTTATAGAGGAATAATTGATGAGTGTTACTATTGCAAACAAAGCCTTAGTACTTACCGAATATAAACAACTGAGTCTGTTAGCAACTGAAGTTCTTTCAGGCATCAACATACTTCCTCATACTGAAAACAGCTCTCTCTCTTCATTAAAAGAATTAAAGAATAGATTAAAAAAAGATGGCAACTTATCATTCTTAAAAAAAGACATTCTTTCTTTCATTCAGGAGTACGGGTATCCTTTTATTACTATAATAGATATGAAAATTACCTCGGAACTTGACTCTGATCAGGAAAAATTAAAGGTTCTTAAAACATTTTTATTATCATATATAATTATTATGCAAAGTGAGCAATACAAGGATTCCTCATGTAATCTTTTAATTCTGACTGACAGGAAAGATTATAAAAGTTTTAAATCAACATATCAACAGCCTCAAAACATACTGAGTATACTAAAAACGAACGACGAACGACTTAATGGGATTATACAGGAATACACTGTTAATGGTGAAAAATTTAAAACGAACTTTAACATATTAATCACTGATGCTGAACAGGAACCTTCATTAACAAAATCCGAACTCATTCTTTTTATAAATATGATTAAAGCAAAAGAAAAGTTAAAGGATAAAATAATTTCGGATAAACCTTCACCGATAGCCGGACCAAAGATATCCGCAGCAGAAGCAGCGGATATAGTTTTGCGATCAGGAAATCTTTTTTTTAAAAATGGAGATGCTCCTGAAACTTATGACGAATCATTGAATCTTTCAGATCGCGAGATTTATATATTAGGTAATTTCACCAGCTATACCCGTTTAGATGTTATGAAGCGTTTGTTAAATCTTCTTAGAGCAGGATTCGGGAATGAGTTTAACCTTAAAAAAATTGATTCTTTAATTCTTAATATACCGGAGGATAGTATTATTGATTCCACCACTCCGATTACTCTTGCTCAGTTGCTGTCAAAAGAACTGCAGGAATATAAAAATGTAAAAATAAAAACAACTCCGCTACATTATGAGATGATGCAAGCGTCTCAGGGTTTCAGCATGATCCAGCGAAACGTCATTTTAGATGACGAGGATTAGAACTCAATCATATCTTGTAAATGAATACCTTACAGAATCATGTCCGACAAGTTTGGATATGTCTTCGATAAATATTTCCGAAGGAAAAATATTAAAAGTTGAATGCGCCCTTATTGTTTTAGTTTCATGATGATCCTTTATATGAAAATAAAGCGGGCAATCGCCTTTGTGTTTTTCAACTATTTCCTTTATTTTTACTATTACATCATCATCAACACCAAGCGAATCAAGCTTAATATGAATTGCAGAGGCTGCGTCGCGCCGTACTTCCTTTAGAGACTTAAGACTATTGGCAAGTATTTTCTTAGGCTTATCCCCCTCCATTTCAATTTTTCCTGTTACAAGAACAGGTTCATTACAATTTATGAGAGCGTTGAACTTATCCAGAACTTTAGAAAATATCAGAATCTCAATTGCACCATCCAGATCTTCAAATAAACCAGTTGCATACTGCTTACCATTTTTCTGAGATCTCTTTACTACAACATTGCTTATTATTCCAACAATTGATACATCATTTGAACAGTTATCTTCACATAATTCGGATAAAGTATACGAAGGAAAGGAACTGATCTCTTTTTCAAATTTTGCCAAAGGATGTCCCGAGAGATAGAGTCCAATAATCTCTTTTTCAAAATTCAGTTTTACATTATCTGCCCATTCAGATGCGGGGGGGAGTTCTGAAGATATCCGGGTGTTATCCTTCGATGAATCCATGCTGAAGAGATCCCCCTGTCCTGATGCAATATCCTGCTGATATTTTCGGGCAAGATCTATTATGAGATCTATTGATTGGAATAATTGCGCCCGGTTTTTATGGATTGAATCAAACGATCCCGATTTAATCAAGGCCTCCAGAACTCCTTTATTAACAACTGATAATTCAACATTCTCAATAAACTGCTTAAGTGTTTTAAACGATCCGCACTTCTTTCTTGTTTCAATTATGTTTTCAATCGCTTTCTCTCCAAGACCCTTTATTGCACCAAAGCCGAATCTTAACGATTTATCTTCAATTGAAAAATCATAAAAACTGTCATTAATCGACGGAGATAAAACTTTTATACCACTCTCCCTGGAATCATTAATATATTGAATTACATCATCCTGTTTATCAGGTGCCGCAGAAATAAGCGAGGCCATATACTGCAGGCGATAATGAGCTTTTAAATATGCAGTCTGATAAGTCACAAGAGCGTAAGCAGCGGAATGCGATTTATTAAATCCGTATTCACCGAATTTCTTAATCATATCATAAAGCTCTACGGCAATTTTCTTATCTATGTTTTTCTTCTCGGCTCCCTGCAGAAATTTCGTCTCAAGATTATCGATGATATCCATCAGTTTTTTACCCATCGCCTTACGAAGCTTGTCTGCTTCTGGGAGGGTAAAGCCTGCAATTATTTGCGAAATAAGCATAACCTGTTCCTGGTAAACTACAACTCCAAGAGTATCTTTTAAAACAGGCTCAAGCGAGGGATGAGAGTACCTGACAAGTTCCGGTTTCTTTTTTCTTTCAATAAAGTCATCAACCATTCCGGAACCAAGCGGACCAGGCCTGTATAAAGCGACAATCGCGATTATATCTTCAAATTCTGTAGGTCCGAGTCTCCGGATAATATTCTGCATGCCGGAACTCTCAAGCTGAAAGACTCCCTTTGTATCAGCTTTCTGCAATAGCCTGTATGTCTCTTTATCATCAAGAGGTATTTTTTCTATATCAATTATATCACCAGTGGTCTCTTTTATCAGCTTTACGCATTTATCTATGATGGTAAGATTGCGGAGTCCCAGAAAATCCATTTTGACAAGTCCGGCCTGCTCAAGTGTGTTTTTTTCATACTGAGATGAGATGCTGCCATCTTTATCTTTGTAAAGAGGAACGTAATCTGTCAAAGGACCCTTCGATATAACAACTCCTGCAGCATGTTTACCTGCGGACCTCGTAAGCCCTTCAAGTCTTATTGATATATCAAATAATTTTTTACCGGCTTCTGTTTCAGTGAACTTTTTAAGATCGGGCGACATTTCAATTGATTTTTTTAATGAATCACCTTCAATAAGTTTACTTATGGCATTTGCTTCTGCAAAGGGTATATCAAGCGCACGCGCAACATCTTTTACAACGGCCTTTGCTTTCATTTTATTTATTGTGATTATCTGACTAACATGATCTTCACCATATTTCTGCTTAACATAATCTATAACTTCTTCACGTCTATCTGCGCAAAAATCGAGATCCATATCAGGCATTTCATTTCTATCAGGATTTAAAAATCGTTCAAAAAGTAGATTATATCTGAGCGGGTCAAGCGCCGTTATTCCAAGACAATATGAGACTATTGAACCTGCCGCTGATCCTCTGCCAGGTCCAACAGGAATATTTACTGTCCGGGCATATTTTATAAAGTCCCAGACTATAAGGAAATACCCAGAGAATTTCATATTTGTAATTACAGAGAGTTCATAATTTATTCTTTCAGAAACGGCTTGAGGGATATTTGACCCGTATATCTTTTCGGCACCGACATTAACAAGATGTCTAAGATAAGAATCGAGATTAAATCCTTCAGGAACTTCAAAATTCGGCAGTATTGGATTTCCAAGATCCAGCTGAACATCTATCATATCTGCGATTTTACATGTATTAAAAAGCGCATCGGGATAATCTGAAAATATTTTTCTCATTTCATCCAAGCTCTTCATGTAAAACTGATCAGATGAGAATCTCATTCTGTTTTCATCATTCATGGTTTTACCTGTCTGAACACAGAGTAAAATTTCATGAGAATAGGCATCGTCTCTATCTACATAATGTGAATCGTTAGTGGCAATAAGGGGGATATTTAATTCAGAAGCGATCTTTATCAATTCACTATTGGCAATCTCCTGTTCTTTAATCCCGTGATATTGAAGTTCAAGATAGAAATTATCCGCACCGAACAACTCTTTATAACGCCCTGCAATTTCTCTTGCCTCCTTCAGATTCCCTCTTATAATATTACGCGGGATCTCTCCGGCAATACAGGCAGATGAAACTATGAGTCCCTCTGAATGCTTTTCGAGAACCTCCATGTCAATCCTTGGTTTATAATAAAAACCTTCAAGATATGCAATTGATGAAAGTTTCATTAAGTTCTGGTAGCCGGTTAAGTTTTTAGCCAGCACAATAAGATGATGTGCATTATCCTCTTTTTCTCCACGGACAGATTCCTTTTTAAATCGTGACCCGGGAGCAACATAAAACTCCTCACCAATAATCGGTTTAATACCGGCTTTATGTGCCTTTTGATAGAACTCAATAGCTCCAAACATATTTCCATGATCGGTAATTGCCACGGCCGGCATCCCGAATTTTGCAGCTTTATCCACCAGCTTGCTGACAGTAATAGCTCCATCCAGGATGGAGTAATCTGAATGATTATGTAAATGTACAAAATCCATATATTTCCTGACACTTGTATTTATAAAAGGTTTACGGGATAAAACCTTTTTATAAATACCCCTTCAGCGGTTTTATTAACCGTTTAAGGGGTATTTATAAATTATGTAGTTATTATTTTTGGAGGAGACATAATTTCAAGTAATAATTAGCTAAAAATAATAATTAAAGCTAATTTTTCAGATATCAGCGGACTTCTTCAATCAGATTGTTTCTAACAGAAACTATATTACCGTTTACAAGTCCCAGAATTACTGTATCTCCGGCAAATGTGGGGGAAGTTTTAATTTTACTTTCAAAAGTGCTCTGCCATAGAACTTGACCATTAAGCGGATTTAAGGAGTAGACTGTTCTGTCATTAGCCACAACAATACTCTTGAAAGCATACAATGGACTTGTCTTCACAGGATAGGATGATTTAAACTGCCAGTTCAATACACCTGTTTCATCATTTAATGAATAAATATTACCGTCTTCAGATCCGAAATATATACTTTTTTCAACTACAACAGGACTTGAATATATAGGACCACCGGATTTGAAAGTCCATAATATATCCCCCCCATCAAGAGAAATAGCGTAAAATGTACCGGAGTAACATCCAAAATAAATAGTATCATTGTGAACAAGCGGGGTTAGTGTTATAACCCTGCCATCAATATCTGTAGACCAGTTTTTACCGCCGTCTTTTGAATCGAGAGAATAGAGTTTCAAAGCATCCGTTGCAATAATAAGACTATTTTTAACAAAAAGCAGCGAATTATATATTGCCTCATCCAGTTCATTAGACCAGATTTTTTTCCCATTCAAGTCATATGCTTCCACAATTCCAAAACCGGTGGCAAGGAAAATTGTACTGTCAGAAATTACAAGCTCAGATTTAAAAAGAAGAGGTCCTCCCGCTTTGATCTGCCAGTTAACTTTACCGTTGTCTGAATCGATTGAATAAAGAACTCCATCAACATCCACAGCATAAATATTATTCTCATATACAACAGGTTTTGATTCGAATCTTTTAGTTATCTTTTTGGAAAGTAAAACTTTTCCTGCATTATTCAGAACTACAACAAATCCATTTTCAGAGCATAGAATAATTCTATCTTTATAATATACCGGTGCAGAGCTTATGGGTGTTGTCAATGGACTCATCCATTTTACTCTTTCCAGTTTTTTACTTTTTCCCATTACCGGTGACAAGGTAAATGTTTCACCTGATTTTACTTTCAATTGAGTAGTATAATCGTTATAGCCTGAAGCAATTATTTTTATGGTGAGATTTGAATCAGGTTTAACTTCCTGTTTTAACTCAGTATAACCTTTAAATATTGTATCTATAAAGATCTTCCCCCCTTTTACAGGAGATTTAACAATCAAAAATGTTTTTGTTTCCGGTATAACTTCTTCCGCTGAAACACTGAATTTTACAATATTACTCTTTAAAACATCTGCATTTTTTTCATCGGTTAAAACCACTCTCCAGAAATAATCACCTATTTTCTCAATGGGAACTGTTCCCGAATTCTGATCTTTGAAATTAAAAGTTTTAATATCCGTAAAATCAGCTTTTTTTGATATCTGTAGTTTATAGTTCCCTTTTAATTCAGTTTTTTTCCAGGTGAATTGTATGTCCCGTTTTTTTTCTTTTGAAGAAATTTTTATTTCATCCTTATCCGTAGGGTATAACAGTTCCAGAATTTCGCTTGTTACAATTTCAAACTCACCGACGCTTGAATATGGAACCTTCTCTCCTGAACTTAGCAAGCCCTCAACACGCCAGAAATATTTACCTGACGGCATTTCATTTTTAATTTCAGCAAAGTTTACTTTTCTCTGCTGCTCTATCAGTTCACTTTTAAACTCTATGTCTCTGGATACTTCCACTTCATATGATGTGAACGATGGATCATTATTCCAGCTTAACACAATTCCTTTTAACTTAGCAATGGCAGAATCAATCTTTTCACCTTTACCCGGACTGATTAGAACTGGAGGATTTATTATTTTAATCTTTTCAATACTAAAGGATGAGACTGATCCGGTTTTAACAATCTGCTCTCCTCCGATATTAATATTACTATTTACTCTCCAGAAATATGTACCCTGGTTAAGATTATCAATTGTTATACCAGCAAGAGGTGTTTTGGTTGTATTTAGTAATGTTGAAAAATCTTTATTCTGTGAGATTTCAAGTGTATAGTCAGATGCAAGTGAATCTTCACTCCATTTAAATGACACAGAGTTTTGTGATCCGGAATGATTTATTTTCTCTTCGAATTGTGGGGATATCAGCTTAACTGGTTTTCTGGAAACTATGTTAAATTTAGCAATTTCACTGAACTCAACTTCTTTGTTATCATCATTAAGCGCGGAGATTCTCCAGTAATATACTCCAGCTTCAAGACTGATCTTTGTTGTATTTAGAACCACATTTTTTTGCGACGAGAGAATTTTGGAAAATGATCGATCTTTGCTTATTTCCCATGTTATATTTTTAAAATTGCCTGTTAATTCCCATGCAAATGAAACTTCTGATTTTAAGGATTCAATAACATCATAACGGTTTGGGGATGGCTCATTTAACTTGAATTTAAGCTGAACTACCTTTGTCTCCTTTCCGACAGTTGCCTTTTCATTAGTTTTTATAAGAGTCTCATTAGTTCCGGATTTTACCTTTGCAGTTCCATCAGAAACTGTAAGATCAAATTCCTTATTATCAAGCTGTGTTAGCTGAATATTACTTTTATCAATTGATACTGTTGCATCCTGTGATTTAATATTTATTGCAGCAATGTCGGTTCCGTTTACGCCGGTTCTGTTGGCTGAAATAGAACCCTGCTCAAAATTAATATTTATTGCATTCTCCAGAGTTGACAGCATAATCATACTGTTCTCTTCAATACTTATATCAGTCCCATCAAGTAGATGTATAACAGCTTCTGATACTGTCGAAGTACGGATAGAGTCATTGTTATAAACAGGATAGTTCTGTTCAATGCCTTCCCATACAACCTGGGCCTGATACTTCCTTTGAGCAACTTCGCGTTTAAATGTAATTGTCCCGATCTGTTTCACATTCCCGGCATCGATTTTTTTATTAAAATCCGCATACAAAAGGATTGAGAAAGTTGTAATAACAACAACACTTGCAATCGGGAAAAATATTTCACTAGTCAAGAATTTCATATTTCACTTCGTGCTCATCTTCAGATGTTTCTTCTGCCGGCATGCCTTTCATTTCAATACCAACCATAGTCCTCATTTCTTCAAGTGTTTTCGGGGAGGATGGATCATCGAGCCTTCCCAGAACAGCATAAATCTGCTGAGGCTCACTTTTCCCTTTAACTTTTATTTTCTGCATCGGTATCGTTCTGAAAATATCCTTTATATGCTCATAAGTATCTGTGGAAACCAGTATATCGGTACCGAAGGGTTTATTTAAAGATTCGATTCTCGAGGCAAGGTTAACAGTGTCACCGATAACGGTATACTCCATTCTTTCGTTAGATCCAATCTGTCCGGCAATTAAAGGTCCGGTATTAAGACCGCATCCGATTTTAATAATGGGCTTCTTATCGCCGCCGCGTCCTTTATTAAAATCAATTAGCTCTCTTCTCATCATAAGAGCTCCATTGATGGCATTTTCAGTGTCATTACCGTGAGATACCGGCGCTCCCCATACTGCCATTACGGCATCACCAATATATTTATCTACAACTCCGTTTGTTACATTAACACAGTTAACCATTCTGGTCATGTACTGATTCAAAAATTCAACTACTTCTTCCGGCTCAAGTTTTTCAGAAATAGCAGTAAATCCTCTTATATCCGAGAAAAATACAGTGGCTGTTTTTCTCTCACCGCCGAGCTTTATAGTTCCCTTCAGAACCTGTTCAGCTATATCCTTATTTACAAATTTACCGAAGGCATCCTTCATTCTCTCTCTTTCATCAAGTCCCCTGCCCATCTCAACAAAAGATTCAGTCAGAATTCCTATCTCATCACCAGTAGATGCTCTAACATCTAGCTTGAAATTACCTTTCTCAATCTCCTTAGTCGCACCTACAAGAGTAGTTATTGGAGTTGTTAGAGATTTACTGAAAAAGTAAACTATCAGAATTGCTATATTAAGAACTATAACCGTGATGTAAATATTTCTTCTCTGAATATTATATACTTCCTGCAGCGCAAGGTCTTCGGGAACAGAACTGATTATACCGATTCCGCTGAATCCGATTTTTTTAAATGAACCGAAATGATAAACTCCGGATTCATTCTTATATCGTGTCTGTCCATTATCAAGTTTACTCTTCATCATCATGTCAACAATGGGGAGTTTAATAAAATTAGCATAATTAATTACAAGATTAGTATCAGGGTGGGCGATTACATCTCCAACGCCATTGATCATGAATGTATCAGTGATACCATTTTTAGTAAAAGATTTTAAAATTTTACTTAGCCTTATATATCCGATAGCAATTGTACTTACTTTGTCCGATGCATCTCTCTGGAAAGGAATAGTTACAGCTATTACAGGTATTCCCAGTTTTCCAGATACATTATGCACAACAGCTTCATCATTAAATGTTTTAATAAATCGCGGGGTATTCTCAGCATTGATCTGATCGATTATTTTTACATCGATTTTGTTTTCAATAAAAAATTTTTCATTGTAAATAGTTTTAGAAAAAACTATTTTTTCTTTATCTTTTACACCAATTGCTACATATAAGAAGTCTTTATCATTTGAAAAAAACAGATTTGTAAAAAGCTTTTTCTGGTTTTCTGTTTTAAACTCCTGAAGCATTGTTGTAGCCATAATATTTATTTTTTCTACAATTGCTGTAAAATCAGATTCAGTCTTAGATGCAATAACCTGAGAGATAGTGAGATTACTCTCTTTAACCCTTATCTCATTATCCTTCTTAAAAAAAATCGTTGCCAGTGAAATCATTATGGCGAGGGATGCAACAATTATAACTGATATCATCGATATCAACTTAGATCGAATTTTCAATCTGGAAAAAAAACCGAATTGTTTTGAAAATGTGTTTTCTTCAACTTCCATAAGCTAAACCGGTCCAATAATTATTTTATCAGGCTACTATAAAGTACTACAATTTACTCAGATGTCAAGCATAAATGAAGCTATTTGTATTTGTATACAACAACGATTTTATCCTGCTTTATATATCGAGTAAATAGAACTATTTAATTAAAAATTATTCATTTTATATAATATAATACCCATAAAAAAAATTTCAATTTATTATCGCATAACTGATTCTAACCGATAATAATATTACATAATAAGCGAATTTAACAGCATTTGACTGAATATGCAACAGCTCATTAACCATAATTACCTGCTTTTTTATGGTTGGTTATATGAAAAATTGTTTTTGAGTTCATATTTATATTGATTACTTTGCCATAGTTTTAAAAATGGCGGAATGGGGTACAAATTGAATCATATCGAAAATAACGGAATCGATGTTTTCTACAAAGTAAGCGGTTTAGAAAATGGCATTCCTCTGATATTTGTACATGGTCTTGCCGGCGATTCACGCTTTTTTAATAATCAGCTGAAATTCTTCGGTAATACCCATAAAGTAATTGCAATTGACCTTCCAGGACATGGAAGATCATCTTACATAGAAGAACAATCCATTGAGATATACAACGGCTGTATTGAATCCGTAGTTAAAAAAGAAAAAATTGACTCCTACATTTTAGTTGGTCATTCAATGGGAGGGGTCATATGTCTTGAAAATTATTTGAGACATAAAGATAAGGTAAAGTCTCTTATTCTTGTATCCACATCTTCAGTTTTACCTGTAAGTAAAACATTGATTGAAGCATCAATAAAAGATTTTGATAATTTCTTTTATAAAATGCTTACGCGAATATTTCACAAAAAAGCAGGTATTTTTATTTTAGCTGCACAGAGAAATATCAGTGATAAAGAAAAAAAAATTATTACAGGTGATTTAAAACTATGTTCAAACTTAGATTATGAAGAGCATCTGAAAGATATAGAAATTCCGGTACTTCTTATTGCAAATAAATTTGACAGAATGATCCCTGCTCACCTAACAGAGAAGATGCAGTGGAAAATTAAAAATTCAAAAATTGTACTTTTTAAAAATGAAGGTCATGTCCCATTTTTTGAAAACAGCGCTGAATTTAATATAGTAGTAAGCGATTTTATTGAATCAATTCAATAGAAACAGCACACCCCTCTGCAGGTTTCGAAACTGGAGCATTAAAATCAGACACTCCGCTATTTATCCATTTCCCATTCTTGAAATAATCGTAATAATACAGATATATATAGCCCGATTTTTTATTACTTCTCTTTACCCTGTTTAGCAATTCAATATTTCCATTTATAATTACTTTTCTATAATCTCTAAAAAATATTTCATACTGTGACGGATAGAATATATGCCGGTTGATTTTACTACGTTTCTCCCACAAAGTAATATTAATCTTACTGATATCATTTAATTTTAAAACTCTGTTATCCGCTGTAGTCAACACATCTGAATCTAAAACCATACCCTCTTCGATCGGAGAGGTTTTCCCCTGTAGAATTATTCTCATTTTAAATTTAAATCCGGATATTACACTATTATCGATTTCAGGAATATCCGGACGACCTGGTTCTTTAACCTGGCTAAAGAGTAATAAATTCAGATTAAGGAGGAATAATATTATAACAGGGATAATTATTTTCAATTTTTACAATCTGCCTGACAGTGGAGTTTATTTAGATGGAGTATCAATAAATTTTGAAGTATGATCAACTATAATTTTTCGTGAAATTTAAAAGATTTTACTCATATAAATGCCAGATTGTTTTCTGAAAATGATTACTCATTTCCAGAAAAACCATAACCTGCGGTTTTATCTGAAGAAAATTTAAAACATAAGGAAACAATTACAGAACCCCTTTTATTTTAATTCAGACAAAACCGTGTTGAAAAAAAATTATAAACTGTAATGAGTATTATTTAAACTCATTATAGAAAACATTTAAAATCAGTTTTATCTCCTTTGATGAAGCTTCTACTTTTTCTTTATCAAGGATATCTTTTATTTTATCGGCATCGAGTGATGCATCGCCAGTTTTAAGCTCAACTATCCGCTTGATAACACTGCTTTTTACCGGTGTATTACCAAACCCGAGAAAACCTGAATTCTGAAAATAGAGTACTGAATGTACCAGCTTTTCCTGACTGTTCTTTAGAATTGCCATACTCTCTTCAAGCTCATTCAATTTTTGTAAAAAGTATTCCGGCTCTCTTTTTTTCAGATAGGAGATTGGATCATCAAGTGCTTCCTTCATTCTTTTACAGAGAAGCTCTTCTTCTATAAACTTATCATTTATTCTCAGGAACAGATCATTTTTTGTTATCCTGAAATTATATCTGAACTCATAATCATAAATAAATGTAATACCGCCTGGAATAAACGGCATAAAATCAGTAGATTTATATGTAAATGATTTCGGGATTATAAGTATTTCAAGCGAATCACCTGTAACAAAATAATCAATATTATCCGGTTTCATGTACTTCCACTGGCCAAACCTTTTATTCAAATCTACAATTTTTTCAGCCCAGGAATCTGCCAGCTCACCCTGATATCTGACTTTAATTATTGTGGAACCGCTGTCTTTTAACATTAAATAGTTTTCTTCGCCGGTATTACCGGAAGCTGTTTGCTCAAAACCTGCAGATTTCCAGTCATATGCAAAAGCATTGGAAATCAGCATCATAAACAATATTAAAATATAAATTCCTTTCGTTTTCATCTTAAACCTACTTAATCTTAATTAGTATTCTATCAAATGGTCTCATTTTATTTGAACCGGCAAGAGAAACCGTTTTTGCTTTTAAACCATCATTTGTCCGATAAAATTCAATTTTGCCTATATACTTATCATCTGTCCGGAAAACAAGTCCTGTATCACCCTCTTTCACAGTGAGAAGTCTGTTAATGTGTATAGATATTTTCGAAGGATTCTCTGCAGAAATTATATAACCGCTTTCAGGTCGTTCTTTAAGAACAGCATCCAATGCCGCTTTATAATCCTCTATCTGAGAATTCTTCTGCTTCACTGTCGATACAAGACCGAACCATAGATTTTCATAATCATTTACTATCGATGAAGAAAGATTATCAATGCTTCTAAGTGCCGGAGGAACAGAGTTTTCATATCCGACTCCAAGAAGTCTTTGAACAAGCAGATCATGCTCATATATCTTGATATGAAGATCATCAAAACGTTTTCTGCTTATTACATTTTCTTTCTGGAAAAGATCATCAAAATCTCTCAGATTTTTATTTTCATTCAATTTACTGTTTTTATCAAGATTTACTTTTAAATCATTAGATGTAAATACCGGATTATATTTAAGTATTAAATACTTAACATATCTGTTATAATAATCAGCAATAGTGGAGAGACCGCTTTGCGATGTATCATTTAAACTCTTCATTTTCATCTCATAAATTTTGTTCTCATCGCCGATATTGCCTAATTTTTTCTTAGCCTGAGCAAGCTTGATCTCTTCAGCTCTCTTTTCAGATTCAATTTTATTTATCTGATCCCGCTTTTCATTGATCTTTGAATCATACTGAGCTTTTGTTGCGTTGATCTCTTTCTGCTCTGCAATTCTAAGCTCAAGAATTTTCTCCTTCGTGGCGGCCCGGGACATTCCCTTATCAAGAATAGAATTCTCCTTCGTAAGATATCTGTTATTAATATCAAGAATCTTATTCTTCATTTCAACTACCAGATTCTGCAGCTCATTGTTTCTAATCTGAATATTATTCGCTGCAAACCGTGAAGAATTGAGTATTTCCTTAAGTCTTAAATCATCAAATTCGGAAATACTGATATCAATATTCTTATCCTTTTCACTTGTATAATATGTAAAAATAGAAGTGAACGCAGCTATGAGCAGAATAAATATCAGTACGATAAGATAAATCCGCCAGTTTTTATTCTTCTTTGTTTTCGAAAATTCGTTCTCGAGAGAATAAACCTCCGACCCGCCGTCTATATTTGATATTTCCGCGGGTAGGAATTTCGAGCCAAGAGATATTAAACCTTTTTTTACTTCGTTGTCATTTGCCATACACCATTCCAGTTACTCGGACATTTTTCTTGAGTCCTTTCTTTGAATATATCTGCAAGCCTCAGGCTGCATTTACTTAATTGTTTTCGGGAATCGGCCCATTTGCCTTTATAATAAAGTTCAAGAGCCAGTTCAAAAACTGCTACGTTCTTTTTAAACTTCTCATCCATCTCAAATTCCTGTATAGGCCAGTACACCTTCTGAGTTTTTGTTTTACCTTTCACCATAACCTGATCAAGCTCAAGAAAATAAATTCCATGATTTTTTACATTACTCTCTATGTCATCTTTTACATATTCAGAGCATATAACAGGTACTTTATAAATTCTTGTTAGCCCCTCCATCCTGGAAGCAGCATTAACATTATCTCCGATAACAGTGTTAGTCATACGCACATAAGATCCAAGAGTTCCGTAAAATACAGAACCTCCATCAATCCCTACTCCAATGTCGAGAAGTACAGCTTTATATACCTGCAGCTCCTCTTTGTTGAGTTTACCCTTCTCTTCTTCAAGCTCTGTCTTAATCTTATCCATTCTTAATCTCAGGAGTTCGGTTACCTCATGCAGTTTATAACCTGACATTACAGCCTGGTATGATTTATTCTCCGTTGTATCTTCAAGAGCTCCATATACTGCAAGGAGTGCATCTCCGATAATAGATCCTATCACTCCATCATATCTGATAATTTCTCTTATTGCTCTATCGTAATGCATGTTCAGGAGTTTGATAATATCATTTCCCAGAACTTCTGTGATAAAGGTAAAACTCTTTATATCTGTAAAGAGAATTGTAAGCTCACGCTTAGTTCCCTCAAGTTTAACTTCTCTATCTGCATATGCTTTAGCTACAACGTCCTGATTTGCAAATTTCTGGAAAATATTAACCAGATTTCCCACAGTGTTTGAAAGTGAGTTAAATGCAGTACCCATATAAGTTATATCATCATTTGTTGCGCCCTTAAGATCTATAAGTTTCAATTCTTTTGTTTCAATCATCTGCATGATTGAATTGGTTATAATGTCTATAAATCTTAGTATTCTTCTTAATACAACTATTCCAATAAATGCAGATAAAAGAGTTATAAATACAATTATCGCACTGATCTGAATAAATATAATTCTCGACTCTTTGAAAAACTGATTTTCCTCTTCACCGCGAAGGATAAACATATCCCACTTCTGGTTATATTTGAACATACCGAAATATTCTTCACCATTAAATTCAAACCGGAGATGGCCTTCACTTCCCTCTCCATCACTGCTTTTAACATTTGAAGCCATATATTTAATTGCAGCCTGATCATTGAATCTCTCATATCTCTGAAATTTAGATGCCTGAAACTGTATTGTACCATCATTCTTTATACCAAGAACAACAGCCTTATCATTTTTGATTTCATTCAGACCCTTATTTTCGATACTTTTCATAGATTCATCAAATTTCTTGTCAAATATGTATATCTCATACTGGTTATTACTGTAGGAATACATAGTCTTAAGATCTTTAATTAACAATTGATTCATCAGTTGGAGAAGTTCAGACCGATTGAACAGAAGATTTACGTAGTTTGATGCAAGATTTGATAAAAGAATAAAAAGGGCAAAGGTAAGGACAATCTTTGTTGTTACTCTAACTACCCTTGTATTATTTACTTTCCTTCCTAACATTTTCCTTTTACCCCGTGCTTTTTAATATAATTAAGACTATATCAGATTTGTTGCTTTATTATCAGGAAATATTTTTTTAGTATATTAAAACTTAACATATAAAACACCCAGGTGTGCTAAAAGTCAAGCTATTTAAAATAAAGAGCTTACCACTTAACATATTAACTAAAATAAACAGAAAAGACAAAAAAAAATTTATCTTTATAAAAAAAATCAAATACCGATAAACTAATCAGATACCCGAAAATTGATTTTTTCTCATTAAGAGGTTACATAATATGAACACAAATGCAATGCCAGCTGAAGCGATTACAATCTACAATAGCGCTCTTGAAAAAACAAATAGAGGAGATCTTCCTAAAGCAATTACAGAATACCAGAAAGCCATTAAGATGTATCCATATTTCATCGAGGCCTACAATAATATGGGTGAGATTTATTCTATTATGGGTAAAAGCGATCTTGCTATATCTATCTATAATAAAGCGCTCGATATTGAAAAGAATTTCAAAGTTCTTCTTAACCTTGGTGTTGAGTACTACAATGCGGGGAATTACAATTCAGCCCTTACATATTTTCTTGAATCAATAAAACAGAAACCGGATTTTCATGAAGGAAATTATTATACAGGTCTTTCTTTTTATAATCTAAAAAAATATAGTAAAGCTGAAAGCTACCTCCGGAATGTAGTTGCAGTGGATAGACTTCACTTAAAAGCAAACTATATGCTTTCTCATATTTTTTACGAGAAAAAAGAGTATTTACTTGTACTGGAATGTCTCGACAGAATATGGGAGATTGCAGATGATAAAAGTTTTATCAATAAGTATTACGGTTTCTGCTGCTTTCATGTGGGCCGTTATAATGATGCGGTGAAGTACCTGAAAGAAGCTGTTTCATTTCATCCTGAATATGAGAAGTTTAAAAAATATCTTGAAACTCTTACTTATGAACATAAAATCAAAGAAGTCGGCGATGTAGATACTGCAATTAAAGCACTTGAAGAAGTTATGATGACAAACGAAATGCATCTTAAAGATGTAACGAGACTCAGCATGCTTTATATATTCAAAGGAGAAAACAAGAAAGCGGAGAAAATTGCAACGGAATATAAAAAAGTAATGTTAGCAAAAAAAAATTAACTATCACTTCAAATAATTGACAGTCCAGCAAAATTGCCGCTTAATAGCGGCAATTTTATTATACAAAAAAAATAAAGAAGAGATATCATTTTGTTATTATATATTCCTGGCGTAACGGTTAACATAGCACAGCGTTCATGCGTAGTTAGAAATAAGATGAAGTATTAACTGAAAACAAATTATAGGAAACTGCATTATGATTGAAGGATCAGATTACCAGAGAACAATAGCAATTATGTGCAGAGATTTTCTTTCTCAATTGGAGGATATGCCCGACTTCACTAAAGAGAATGATCTTCTTGAAAGAATAATAACTGTTATAATTGACGAAGGGGATGATGATCTGTTTCACATAAAAAATCTTGAAAACCATCTTTGTAAGTATGAATCCAAACTGCTTTCTTTATACTCAAAAAATCCGGACAACAGCTACCTTGACTCTCTATACAGAAGATCAGCAAGTCTCAGGGAGATATGTACAAATCTTCTAAGTGAATGTTAAAGAGTTCTGCGAAATAGTTAGCCTTCCATTACTTAATCTGAACAGATTCGAAAACTCCCCTTTTTTATAAACTCTATAAGTTCAGGATTAGTATCAGTTCCATTAAGTGCCATTGCCAGATAAATGGTATCCTCGTATGATACAATCTGATTTCTTTTTTCGAAATAATTTCCATCCCAGTAAAGTGCTTCATTCGTCGAGATATTCAAAGCATAAAAAAAATGCAAAGGGTCATCATTATCGAAGCACTGTTCTTCCGTTTCATACATAACATCAAAAATTGTGCCGTCACAATCCCATTCATTTTGTAGTGCAATATTAATTGCAGTTACCCATTCCTGTTCATCACTATAATAATATTCTGATGTTTCAATATTTAATAAATGATACGCCATATTTTTCAAACCCCCAATCTTCTTGCATGTGTGACAAAAACATCCTCCAGTGTGGCAGAGATCTTATCTATACGATAATCTGTAATTCCCATGTTCTTAAGAGAAACACCAAGCTCTTTTTTTAGTTTATACGTTCTATCACATAGTATATGTATATCGCTTCCGAATATTGCCGCCTCTTCAATATAATCCAGTTTTGAAATTTTTTCGAAATTCTTTATAAAATCATCCACCTGAAGTGAGTAGACACTGTACTCAAGATTCTGTTTGAGATTGTCAGGTGTATCAAGTGCAATAATTTTACCTGCGATTACAAGTGCTATACGGTTACAGTGTTCGGCCTCATCCATATAATGTGTAGTTACAAATACAGTTTTACCCTCTCGTGAAAATTCATAGATAAGTTCCCAGAAATTTCTCCGCATCAAAGGGTCAACTCCGGATGTCGGTTCATCCAGAAAAAGTATCGGTGGATCGTGCAGTATCGCTCCGCCGAGCGCAAGCCTCTGCTTTATTCCCCCTGGGAGTATATCAACCTTTGAATCCATCCGGTCACCAATACCGGCCATCTCCCTTACAAAGTCCATCCGTTCATTCAGTCTTTTTCCTGAGAGCCCATACAAACTACCGAAGAACTCCAGATTTTCCCGGACAGTAAGATCCTGATAAAGAGAAAATTTTTGAGACATATAACCTATTGTATTTTTTATTTTATCCTGTTCACTTACTATATCATAGCCCGACACCATCCCGGATCCTTCAGTGGGGGATAGTATTCCGCAGAGCATTTTGATCGTTGTACTCTTACCTGCACCATTAGGTCCAAGAAAACCGAATATCTCCCCTTTCTTCACAGAGAAGTTTATATTGTCAACCGCAGTAAACTCATCAAAACGTTTAGTAAGATTGTGAACTTCAACAGATATTTCCATCACTCAAACCTCCTATTGAATCTTCTTATACTGAGCGATATCAACACCGAGCCTAATACTGTAAGTGACAGCAACTGATCCCATAAAACAGAAAAACCAACACCCTTTAAAAATATTCCGCGGATTATAGTCATAAAGTAACGTACAGGATTCAACAGTGTAATATACTGGAAAATCTCCGGCATTGCATATATCGGAAAAACAAAACCTGAAAGCATAATTGCCGGGATAAAAAAAAGAAAAGTTGAAAGCATCGCCTGCTGCTGAGTTTCAGAAATTGTTGATATATAAAGTCCCACGGAAAGCGTACACATTATATAGAAAATACTTGAAAAAACAAGAAATATAAAACTCCCGTTGAATGGAACTTTAAACCAGGCGATAGCTATTATTGTAATAACACATATCTCGCCAATACCGATAATTGCAAAGGGTAGAGTTTTACCCGCAACAAACTCCGATGGGCTCATCGGTGATACAATTATCTGCTCAATTGTTCCGCTCTCTCTCTCCTTTACTACTGACATTGAGGTGAGCATTATTGTTATCAGCGCAACAAGAAGTCCAAGAACTCCAGGTAAAAAAAAGTTTCTGCTTGTGAGGCTCGGATTGAACATTACTCTCTCTTTTATGGTAAGAGGTTCTTTTAATCTTACTCCGCCATTCTCGCGGCTCAGCATAATCATTCTGATTTTTTTTGCAAGATACTCTGATGAAAAATCAGACGAGATCTGATTTATATATGCCATAATCACAGATGCGCGGCTTGAATCTGTGCCATCCAGAATTATCTGTAATTCAGTTGTCTTTCCTGAAGAAAGTTTATTCTGAAAACCCTCAGGTATATTCATATACATATCAGTTTCCCCATTGTCAAGAAGTTGCGACCCTTCTTCGGGTGAGTCAAGTGATGCATAAAATTTAAAATAACCGCTCGAAGTAAACTTTTTTATAAGCTCTCTGCTTTCACTGGACTTATCACTATCAAGTACTGCCATTTTAATCTCGCTGATATCAGTGTTGACAGCATAGCCGAAAAGAAGAAGCATAAGCACCGGTGAGCCGAATAGCATCGCTCTCATACGTTTATCACGCAGTATCTGTTTAAATTCTTTTACTAAAAGACTTTTTAAAATTACAGGTCTTAGAAAAATCCCTTTCATTTAATTCCTCAATTATCTGCAAGATGCAGTTTAAGTTTTTTTGAACAGATAAACAAAACGACAACAGTAAAAACCAGTAGAAATACTATCTGTGTCCATAGTATGGAAGCACCGACTCCTTTCAAAGCGATACCTTTAATTATTACAATAAGATATTTCGCGGGAATCAGATATGTTATCCCCTGCAGCAGCAAAGGCATATTCTGTATTGGAAAAATAAAACCTGAAAGAATAAATGAAGGAAGATATGTCATCACCATTGCAACCTGAACAGAGAGTACCTGCACCTTAGTGGCAGTTGATATAAGAATTCCTAGCGCTGTAGTTCCTGTCAGAAACAGCAATGCAAGAAGATAGAATTCAATAAAATTTCCTTTAATCGGTACATCAAAAAGAACATGTCCCACAACAGCAGTGAGCAGCACATCAAATAATCCGATAAAAAGATATGGAACTATTTTACCTGCAATAACTTCCCATGATCTGAGTGGTGTCGTCATCAATGTTTCCATTGTACCACGTTCCCATTCTCTGGAAATCGTAAGAGAGGCAATCAGCGCAGAAATAATTGAGAGTATAACAACAATAAGTCCCGGAATAATAAAATTCTTACTCTGAAGTTCGGGATTATACCATATTCTGTTGCGGATATCAAGAGGAAGATCGAAGGATGATAAACCGGCCCTGTTGAGTTCTTTTATTTTTGCTTCAATATTATAATTTGCAATTATTGCTTTTATATATCCGATGGCAACTGTAGCTGATGTTGAATCTGAACCATCCACTACAAGCTGAACATCCGTTCTTTTCCCTGTTTTTACATCTGATTCAAAATTACGGGGAATGACCAGAGCTAGAGATGATCTCCCGGCATTGATCACTGTATCTATGCTCCGGTAATTTTCGGCATAGCCTACAATATCGATATACTCTGTATGTGCAAATTCCTGAATAAGTTTTCTCGAAGTTGTGCTCCGGTCCTGATCAAATACCGTAATCTTAACATGTTTAACATCAACAGTCAGCGCATATCCGAAAAGAATGATAAGAAGCACCGGAGCAGCAAGTGATAGAAGAAGACTTCTGGAATCTCTCCTGATCTGCAGCCATTCCTTATCAGCAATTGCAGCAATTCTTACAAGTGATTTTATATTAACCATTATTTGCAACTATCTCCATAAAACAGTTTTCGAGTGTAGGTAATTTTTTTCTGACTGATGAAACTTTTATCTTTCCCTTCTCCAGAATTTTTTTTATTTTTTCTGCATCTTTAACTCCAGCAGATGCAAATATTTTTAATGAATTCCCTTCCCGGATAACATTTTCAAAACTCCCATTGTTCATCAGAATCTCTTCTGACTTCCATACATTATCAGTTATAATCTCGAACATCAAACCTCCCATTGATTTTTTAATATCAGAAGGTTTTCCATTCCGCAGAAACTTTCCATTGTTCATCATCGCAACACGATTACATCTTTCTGCTTCATCAAGATAAGCCGTGCTGACAACAATAGTCACTCCATCAGCAAGAAGAGTATATAGTATCTTCCAGAATTCTCTGCGTGAAACAGGGTCAACACCGTTTGTCGGTTCATCAAGAAGAATAAGATCGGGACTATGAATAAGCGAGCATGCCAATCCAAGCTTCTGTTTCATCCCGCCGGATAGTTTTCCTGCCAGTCTCTCTTTAAACGGTTCAAGTCTGCTGAACTCATATAGTGCCGGAATTCTTTGATTTATTTCTTTTTGTGTCACACCGAACAGTCTTCCAAAAAAAATAATATTCTCTTCTACTGTGAGATCTTCATAAAGTCCGAAACGCTGCGGCATATATGCAAGATTCTCCTTTATATTATACAGATTCTTCCGGATATCAACACCATCTATTTCAACTACACCTCCATTCGGAAATAGTATTCCTGACATCATCCGCAGCAGAGTACTCTTTCCCGCTCCGTCCGGTCCGACTATACCGAATATCTCACCCTTCTGCACTGAGAAACTCAGATCATCAACCGCAGTGATATCACCAAACCTCTTTGTGATATTTTTAACCTGAATCACTTTGCATCTCCGGACATTATTATTTCAGCATCTGCAGGCATACCCGGCTTAAGAACCATATCCGGATTTTCAATCGTCACCTTTACTGCAAATACAAGTTTGACTCTCTCATCTTTTGTCTGAATTGTTTTTGGAGTAAACTCGGCTTTATTTGATATCGATACAACTTTACCATGAAATGCTTTGCCGGGAAATGAATCGATAAAAACTTTCACCCGCTGTCCGATTTTTACCATGCCGAGATTCTTTTCATTAACATAAATATACATCCATGGTTTTGTAATATCCGCAATTGTAAGTATCGGAGTGCCGGGGAAAGCCATCTCCCCCACTTCAACATTTGTATCAAGAACTGTTCCATCTATCGGAGAATATATAACCGCATTCTCGATTGTTGCGCTCACCTGATCGTAACCCGCTTTTGCAATACGGAATGCTGTCTCCGCATTATCCAGATCTCTCCGTGATATTGATCCGCTTTGAAAAAGTTCACGCAGACGATTGTAATTTTTTTCAGCATTAACGAAATTTGCCTTTGCTGAAAGTCGTTGTGCCGAAAGCTCTTCATATTCAAGACGTGAAACAAGATCACCGCGCTTTACATCAACCCCTTCCGGTTTTGGAAGTTCTGCAACCCTTCCTGAAATCTTTGAACTTATTTCAATCTCTGTAACCTCAATTGTTCCCGAACCGGATATTACTTTCGAGTCTCCCCCCATATGACGTAAAACCTCAAAATACAAAGTTGCAGCAGCAATTATTATTACAAATATTATTAGTGGAACCATTTTCTTTTTCATGGCACTCTCCTTAAAATTATAGAATCATCACTCAATCCGGTTTCTTTTTTAAGCTCGGCAAGTGCAGTATAATATGAATTTATTGCGTTTATGTATCCGGTCTTCGCTGAAGTAAGTGCAAGCTCGGATGAGAGGAGCTCTGAGTTTTTTATAACTCCGGCTCTGAAACCCTCTCTTGCTATTCTTACACCTTCACCAGCGGTATCAACATTCTCTTTCTGTGACACAATTGTCAGATATGATGTGAGAAGTTTTGAATAACCTGATTTAATATTAATTGCTATGAGTCTTTTCAGTTTCATCAACTCCTCCTCACCTTCTTTAACTCTCAGCCCCTCTTCTCTTGAATTAGAACCATTGGAATCAGCACCAAATATTGCGCCCCACCGGTAAGTTGCCGCAACCCTTACCTGCCAGGTATTCTGCCACTTATTATCTCCAGTTAGTTGAGAAAAATCCGGTTTCACCGGAACTCCGGGGATACTGACATTAACAGGGTTTGGATCATTCTTAGTCATGCCGTAATATCCTCCAGCTGAAAAAGTCGGCCAGAGATAAAACGAGTCATACATGTTTTCCTTATGTTCCGATGTTTCAATTTTTTTCTGTATCTGAATCATTTCCGGACGGTTCTTTAATGCTGCAGATGTCAGTATATCAATTTTACTCTCAACATCTTCCAATGAGATTTTTTCTATGGAATTTTCCAGAACCGAAATATCAGCCTTAAAGTTCTCGGAACTACCTATTGTATAATTGAAATAATCAAGTGCAGTTCTGTAATTATTCTCCGCCTCAAAGAGAAGCGGCTGCTGACTGTTCAGCTGAACCTTTGCCTGAAGCAGATCAAACTTCGGTATACTCCCGGTTGAATACATGTTCTGAACATCTTTTAAATTTGATTTTAAAACTTCTACTGATTCTTTTCTTAAAGCAATCATCTCCTCAGCAAGTATCAGTGCAAAATAACTTTTTATAACCTGAAGCTCGGTATCATTTTTAATTCGTTTAACTTCTTCTTTTGAAGCAATATAAGATTTTCGTGACAATTGCAAAGAATTGTAAAATGTTCCAGGATTAATTCCGAATTTCATCTGAACAAATTTAACATCAATTTGCCCGTCCGATAAACTCATAAATCCATTTTCCGCATCCTGCCTTGTCACAGACGCCTCAGACTCTAGAACCGGAAAGAGTTCCCCCCATACAGCATTTACCTTCTGATCGGATTCTTTCATCTTCAATTCAGCAATTTTGTAATCATGATTCGCCGACAGAGCGATATTGACCGCATCTTGAACGGTTATACTTTTCGCTTCAGCAGAATATGCATTATTGCAGACAGACAGAATGATCAATACATTTAGAGTAAAAAATAATTTCAGTTTCATAACTCTCCTTCCTTAAGCTCTAAACCATTTTTTAAAATTTTAAGAAAATTTTCTTTATATTCATCAAGATACCCGTTTTTAAAAACCAACTTCTCGAGATCAGTTCCTTCCATTGGAATCTTCAAAATGTTAAAAAAAACGATACCTCCAACAATCTGTATAAAAGTATAATAAGATTTTACATCTCTCATTCCGCCCTTCTCCATTGCAGATTGGATCAAAGGTCCGACAATTGAAAAAACTGGAAGTACAAGATTAGGCATGGCAACTTTCCTGAAATGTTTACCGCCGCTGGCCAGCTCTCTCAGCATGATCTGGAAGAAATCTTTATCAAAGGAATCCAGTATATTCATATATCTTCCTATTATTGAATATAGAACCTCCATAGGTTCACCTTCAACCACAGCAGCCTCTTTCACCTGATTATATATTTTAGTTGTTACATCTTTCAGAATCCTCTCATAAAGAATTTCCTTACTTTTAAAGTGATAGTAAATCATAGCTTTATTCACTTTTGCTTTGTCAGCGATCGAATCGACTCTGGCCCCTGCATATCCAAGAGCGGCAAATTCTTTCATTGCAGCGGCAATTATTTTCTCTTCACTGCTTTTAGTTTCCATCTTTTTCATTAATAGTCTCTAACCTTCTTTTAACAGGTAAACTTCATATTAATACAACTAACTATTTAGTTAAGTAAGAGTCAACTAAAATTAACTAAATAGTTAGTTTTTAATCGTTAATTTTCAGAAATTATAATACCCGGCTCAAGAGATTACCGGCAGCAAAGCAACTTTCGATACTCCCTTTATAATCACATTTCAAAAAGTCAAACCTGTCATAAAATTTGGTTTTTTAAAAAATCCGCATGTTTTACAAAAAATAATTATTAAAAATGAAAGTTATTGTATTTTTCAGGCAAAATATTCTATACGATATTATATATAATTTTAACTACGAGAGTGTATGAAAAAAATCTGTGTATTCTGCGGGTCAAGTTCAGGTAATAATCCTGTTTATGCCAATCATGCTATAAAGCTGGGAATAAATCTTGCTCTAAACTCAATCTCACTTATATATGGCGGAGGCGATGTCGGTCTTATGGGTATTCTTTCATCAGCAGTGATGGATCGAGGCGGATATGTTACCGGGATAATACCGGAAATGATAAATGAACATGTTTCACATAAAAAGATATCTGAACTGATTGTGGTTAAAACAATGCATGAAAGAAAAGCTTTGATGTACAGCATGTCTGATGCATTTATCTGTATGCCGGGAGGTATCGGCTCTCTTGATGAGCTAATGGAAGTTTTTACATGGCTTCAGCTTGGTTACCACTCGAAACCGGTTCTTCTTTTGAATATAAACGGATTTTATGATAACCTGATAAAACAATTTGAATTCATGGTAGCAGAGGGCTTTTTGATGAAATCGCATCTTTCCAATCTGATAGTAAAAAACAATCTCGATAATATTCTGAATGAATTATTCTCCACCGATATTCACTACAACAGCAAGTGGGAGCATGAGTGAGGAATGTTATGAAAGAAGAAATATCAGTATTATTGAATTCCAATATTATCGAAGTTCTGACAGACAGTAGTAAACTTATTTCCGGTATAGTTTTAAGAAGAATTAATTCTACGAAAGATCAACAGGGACAGTTTACCGGTTTTGATAATACCAGCGGATTGATACTTGCAAATGTCATCGATATGTCTTCATCCGCTTTTCTCGCTGAAGGGGGAATTATACGTCCATCAGAAGAAGATGATGTGTTCCATTACACAACAACATTTTCAAAAAATAAAAAGTCCTCCGAAGCAATGGAAGTATTAACAACATGGCCGCTCTACAAAAAAAATACCGAACTTCAGAGTAATATGGAAAAATTTTTCAGATCCGTATTTTCACCGGAACATATTCTTTACCTTAAAAAAAATGACATGCTTGATACAGTTTTTATTCCTTTACAGCAGAAGCTGAAAATCGGTAGATATGCTGAACAGATAAACTGGGACAGTGTGTGTAAAGATAATTTCCGTGCAAAGCTTAAAGAATTAATCCCGGGAGATCATATTACTTATATTGCTATGATTCCTCAAACTTCAAGCTATGCGCCAAAGTTTTATTCAATAGGAACAAAGCCTCACGAAGAGATCACAGCTTCATTGCGCAGAGAGGAATTTAATTTCAAACCAACTCACGGCGGACATATAAAGGCAGATAAAAACGAAAATGGAATTATTTACTATGTCGATGCAGGTTCAAACTTTATTGGCAAAGGTATAAATTCAAAGCTTGAAACTGCCGAAATTATCGTCAAAGCCCTTAGACGGGAATACAAAGAATATACTTTCATACCTCTCGCAGGAAGAGGAGCTTTCGGGACAGAACAGAGTTATTAGGAAGGAAAAAATAATGGATACTATATCACGCATATATTGCGAATCACTTAAACTACGGGCCTATACCGTAACTTCACTGAATATTGCCAGAGAAATCACTGCTGTTCATAAAACAACACCAAACGCAACTGTTGCTCTTGGAAGAACAATCAATGCTGCGGCAATGTTGAGTGCAACATTAAAGCCTCAGACTAATCAGAGTATACTTGTCAAATTCTCGGGAAGCGGACCCATCGGCGAAGTGCATGTTCAGGTTGATGCATTCGGAAACCTGAGAGGATATGCCGCAAATCCCATGGTTGACCTGACAGATAATCTTGAAAAAATAAGTTTTTCAAAAACAATCGGTGCAGGACTCCTTACTGTTATCAAAGATACAGGCGGCAACGAACCATACAGCAGTGTGACTCCCCTTATGAATGGAGAGGTCGCAGCAGATCTTGCATACTATCTGGCAACCTCTGAACAGATTCCCTCTGCAGTAATAATCGGTCTTAATATAGATAACGAAGGAGTAATTATTTCATCCGGAGGTATACTGATCCAGACATTCCCTGACACGGAAATTTCTGTAATCGAAACAATCGAGGATAATATAAAAAAAATGGACCGGCATCTCGGCGATAAACTTCAACATGGGGAAAACATATATTCAGTCGTTGAAGAGTTATTCGGACATAAAAAAACTGAAATTTTAAGTACAACACCACTGGTTCACAAATGCAGATGCTCTCATGAAACACTTTTTAATCTTTTAAAAGCATTTAATAAAGAAGAGATAAAAGATATGATTGAACAGGATGGAGGTGCATCAATTACCTGCACTTTCTGCACTAAAGAATATGTTTTTACTAAAAAAGAGCTTACAACTTTGATATAAACTTATTCCATAATTCTTTTAATCGAAACAGTTTTACCGGCACTGGTGATAGTAAAAACCGCTCCATTAATACCGGGGTTCTCCTCTGCCGGTTCAAACTTTACTTTTGCCTGAGAGAGAAAAAATCTTATAGAGTTTTCTTTTTTCACACCAATTACCGAATCGAATGAACCGGTCATTCCGATATCAGTGATATATCCTGTGCCATTGTGCAGAATTCTTTCATCAGCCGTCTGTACATGTGTATGTGTCCCGAACACAGCTGATGCTCTGCCATCCACATACCATCCGAAAGCCTGCTTTTCCGATGTAGCTTCTGCATGAAAATCGACTATAATAATATCCGACTCGGTTTTAACTTTAGCATAAATCTCATCAAATTTACGGAAAGGACAGTCAAGTGCCGCCATAAGAACTCTTCCCATTAAATTAATTACACAAATACGCACACCTTTAAAATTAATTATACAATAACCTTTTCCGGCAACATCCGGAGGATAATTCGCAGGACGTAGAAGATTGAGATCAGCATCAATAATCTGAAGTATATCACTATTGTTCCATATATGATTTCCCGAAGTGATTACATTTATAGGGCGCGAGAAGAGTTCCCTGGTAACCTCGGGGGTCATAGCCATACCTCCGGCGGAATTCTCTCCATTGGCAATAACTACATCAATTCTTTCTCGATCAATAAGTCCCGGGAGCTTGTTTGCCAATATATTTCTACCGGCCTTACCGACAATATCTCCGATTACAAAAATACGAATCTCTTTCATATTACATCCAGTTTATATTATATAAAACAGATATATTTTTTTACATGCAACTGTCTAATACTTTTTAAATTTATTTTTTCATCCCGTAGAGACAAACCTAGGATTGTCTCTACGGGGAAATATCAAAATACATAAAAAAAGAGGATACCTTTCGATATCCCCTTTCTGTTTATTCAATTATTGAATTTGTTATCTTGCGTAATCTATAACACGGGTTTCTCTTATCACAGTTACCCTTACAATTCCCGGATACTTAAGTTCAGATTCAATCTTCTGAGCAATATCTCTCGCCATCTGCTCTGCTCTTTCATCAGACACAAGCGTATTATCAACCATAACACGAAGTTCACGTCCTGCCTGAATTGCGAAAGTCTTCTCAACTCCCTTAAATTCAGATGCAATTCTTTCAAGATTCTCAAGACGCTTGATGTATGTATCAAGAGATTCTCTTCTTGCTCCCGGTCGTGAAGCCGAGATAGCATCTGCCACCTGAACAAGAACCGCTTCAAAAGACTCAGGCTCACGGTCATTGTGGTGAGATGCAATTATATTAATACACTTATCTGATTCACCAAACTTCTTAGCCATTTCAGCTCCGACAATGGCATGTGCTCCCTCACCTTCAACGATACTTCCTTTCCCTACATCATGGAGAAGACCAGCTCTCTTGGCAAGCTGAACATCAAGTCCAAGCTCTCCCGCCATAATACCTGCAAGATTCGCAACTTCAATACTATGTGCAAGTACATCCTGGCCATAACTTGTTCTGAATTTTAATTTTCCCACATGATAAAGAGCATCTTTATGAATACCTGGAATACCGAGCGCATAAGCCGCCTTCTCTCCCTCTTCCAGCATAGTCTCTTCAATCTCTTTAGTTATCTTCTCAACAACCTCTTCAATTCTTGCAGGATGTATACGTCCATTCTGAATAAGACGTTCAAGTGACAGCCTTGCAATCTCCCTTCTTACAGGATCAAAACCGGAAATAACAACAACCTCTGGTGTATCATCAATGATCATATCTACACCGGTGAGATTTTCAAGAGTCCTGATATTACGGCCCTCTCTACCTATAATTCTTCCTTTCATTTCATCCGAAGGGAGAGAAACAGTAGTTACTGTATTCTCCGAAGTATACTCTGATGCATTTCTCTGAAGGGCGGAAACAATAATGTCCTTAGCCTTTTTATCAGCAGTTCGTTTTGCATCCTCTTCAATTTTATTTATCAGCCTTGATACATCAAATCTCGCTTCATTTTCAACATTTTTGAGAAGCAGATTCTTTGCTTCATCAGAACTCATTCCCGCAATCCGCTCAAGTTCCTGTCTGTGTTTTTCAAACTCTTTTCGAAGCTCTTCCTGCTTCTCTTTAGCATCCTGATCTCTTAAGTCCAGGCTTTTTTCCTGTTTCTGAATCTCTTCCAGCTTTGCATCAATAGCTTCCTCTTTCTGAAAAAACCGTTTTTCAGTTACCTGAAGCTCCTGGCGTCTCTCTCTCATTTCCTTATCAAGGATATTCTTTTCTTTGAGAAGCTGATCTTTAGCTTCGATCAACAGCTCTTTTCTTTTATTCTCTGCCTCTTTAAGTGCATCCTGTATAATTCTGTGAGATCTTGCCTCTGCTGAATTCAATTTTATCTTTCCGAAATATGACCTTAATGCATATCCCAGAATCCCAGCAACAGGGAGTGCTGCAGCTAAAATAATCGAAGTCATTTCATACCTCCCTTACCGCATGTTTAATTTTCAGACTGTTTAATCAGTCCATTCATCTGCAATTTTAAAATCGGTATAAACTTTTTTTTGCTGTAACAATATACTTAAAAGTATATAAATTAAGTTAAGCGGAGATTTTCTGACGGATTTTTTCAGCTACATATGGAGGAACAAGTGTTGAGATGTCACCGTTATAGATTGCTACTTCCTTTACAAGACTAGATGAAACAAAAAGATTCTCATCTTTTCCCATCAGGAATATTGTTTCTACATCAGGGGCAAGTCTTCGATTTAACGATGCTATTGTAATTTCATATTCAAAATCACTAACAGCTCTTAATCCCCTGATTATGCAGGATATCTCATTATCTCTGCAAAAATCAACAAGCAAACCACCAAACGAAACAACCTCTATATTCGAGTTAATTTCACTACAACAATGCTTAACCACATCAAGTCTCTCTTCTAACGTAAACAAAGACTTTTTTGCACTGTTTACAAGTATACCAACTATTAACCTGTCACATATTTTAAATGCTCTCTCGATAATATCGAGATGTCCATATGTCAAAGGATCAAAAGATCCAGGATAAATTCCAATCCGCATAATTCTCCAAAAATTTATACTGGAGAATACTAATATTTAAATACTAATCTGTCAAGAAATAATAAGCTTTTGTTATTAGGGATTGATTAAAAGTAGGTAAAAAAGAGAGAATTTGTATAAAAATCTAATAAAAGATGAAATAACAGGCTTTTTTGACAGATAATTGCTTCAAAGAATTCACTTTTATGATTAACAAGCAGCCGGAAATAAAAAACAGTATCTTATGGTTAATTATAACTATGAAGGAGGAAATATGAATTATACAAATAAGACTAAAAGTAGGTAACAGTCCCTGCGTATCTCTTGCGCCAGTAATCCTTTCTTATATCATCAAAGGAGACGTTTTTACCTCTGCTTGGAGCATGAATAAATCTATAGTCCCCCATATAAATCGCCACATGGGAAATTTTCCAACCAGAAGTCCTGAAAAAAACCAGATCTCCCGGTTTTGCCTTTCTGATTCCGATTCTTCTACCGTTAGCAAACTGCTGCTGAGCCGAATGAGGTATTAAAAATCCGTTTTGCTTATAAACATAACTTGATAGACCGGAACAATCGAAGCCTGTAGGATCCATTCCTCCGAATTTATATCTCACACCTAAATATTTTTCTGCGGTTTTAACAACAGAATATCTTTTAGTGCCGGGGAATATATATGGCCATGATGTTTTATTAGATGAACTACAGGAAATAAATGATTGAGATATAACCAGAATCAGGAAAACAGAGGAGATGAACTTAATATTGTTTTTTATGATATTCAATAAAATCAACCTGGAATATATTATTTCAAGAACCTTTCGTCAAACTCTTCTTTTGAGATTACAGACATTACACGATCAATTTTTGTTGTTTCAAAAATTTTCTGTAATTCACTCCTAAGACCGAACACGTACATTCCGATATTATTTTTAACAGAGCTGTTAAAAAATTTAACAAGTGTCCCTATAGCGGATGAATCAATGAATTCCAGTTTATCACAATCAAAGCCTATAACAGAAGCTTCATTGTTCAGGATCTTCTCCCATACACCTTCAATTTCTGCAATATTTCCGATATAAAAATACTTAGGCAGGGAAACAATTATTACATTACCTTTCCTTTTTATTTCCACTGCGGCTATATACCTGTACTTATCCATAATTTCAATATCGTCACTAATAGTGTTTATATAAAAGAATTCTTTTTTTTCAATATATTTTTTTCAAAAACCTGATTTTTATTCATTATTATCTCAATATTCACTTTTTTTACAAGACATTTAATTATAAATGGTCATATTTAGCATATTTTTTACTCGTCCATGAATATCTACATCTAATATAAAAACCCTGAATTAAAAAACAATCTCAATAATCAAAATTTTAAGAATCACAAGATAAATTGCATTTAATTCTGTCATCAGAATAAATTTTTCTTGCTTCATTAGAGGAATACTTTTTTAGATATTGCTTAGTTCTTAAATGCTCAAAAACAAGTGGTATTTTGTGTCCCCCGCGCCTTCAGCGCGGGGGACACAAAATTGCATCAGTTTTATGCAATTACGGATTTAATAAACATAATGTTCAACCATCAAAATCACCCTGTTTCAGAAAATATTCTTTATTCATTCTAGGAGATTATAAATGAGAGTTTTAAATGGCGGACTTGAAAATGTTAAGGGATTTTCATTTTCAACAATCAAATGCGGTATCAGATATGAAAACAGACTGGATTACGCTTTAATCTTATCAGAGACTCCCTGTAATGCATCAGGAGTATTCACTACAAACAGCATAACAGCTGCTCCAGTGAAAATATGCAGAGAGCGAATTGATAATGAAATACATGCTATACTGATCAATGCCACAAATGCAAACGCCTGTACCGGAATCGAAGGGCATACTAATGCGACCACTCTTTGCAGTGATATTTCAGATAAATTGAATATACCGGAAAACAGTATTCTGGCTGCTTCTACCGGAATTATAGGACGCCAGCTTCCAGTTGAGAAGATGCTTGCTTCTCACTCCGATCTTATTAAAAACTTAAAGATCAGTACCGGCCATTCTGTGGCAGAGGCTATTATGACCACAGACACAATTCCCAAGGAAGCATCAGCCGCCTTCGATCACAATGGCACGACATTTAATGTTGCAGGAATTGCTAAAGGCTCCGGGATGATATCTCCCAACATGGCTACCCTACTATCATTTATAATAACGGATGCTCCTGTATCTAAAAAAGATTTAGATTCTATATTTAAAAAAATTGTGAAAAAAACTTTTAATGCCATAACAATTGATGGAGACATGTCCACAAATGATACGGCTATAATTTTATCTCCAGTATCTGACATCTATTTAAACGGTAACTCATTACTTGAATTTGAACTTTCTCTGGAGTACGTAATGAATAAACTGGCTGAACTCCTTATTTTTGATGGAGAGGGTGCAACTAAATCTGTAAAGATACATGTAGTAAACGCACTTAACGATAAAGATGCTGATCTGATCGCAGGTGCAGTCTCAAAATCACTACTGGTAAAAACTGCTTTTTTCGGAAATGACCCGAATTGGGGAAGAATCGCCTGTGCCGCAGGATACTCCGGAGCCGAAGTGCAGGAGGACAAGCTCTCGATCTACATAAATAAAAAAGGTCTTTTCGTTAAAGGTAAACCCTCTGAAATTGACTATAAAGAACTTGAGGATATCCTGAAAGAGCGGAATTACACCATAACAATAGATGCAGGACTCGGTGATGGCGAATCGACTATGCTTACAACAGATATATCATATGATTATGTAAAAATTAATGCGGCGTATTCTACATAATAAAAAAATATAACTGGTAACATCCGATTTGAGATTAGATGTCCGACATGAATTCTTTCAGAATTAAAGAATGGATCGTTAAATTTCTAAAGATCTCTCATATTAAAAATAAATTGACAGTTATAATATAAAGATATATATTATTAAAAAGGATTATAACAATTAATTAATGAAACTAATAAGAATAATATCCGTCTTCTTAACAATAATATTTTTTTCTATAAATTTATATTCCCGTGATATAAATTCTCCTGAAAAAAGCAGACTTTTAATACATAATTTCAGCACATCCGATAATTATGAAAATGTTAAAAAGAGTGAAAAGAATTACCAGTACTACACAATTGTAATGCCGGAAGCTATTTCTAAAACTCTTGGAAAATCCGGTAATTACCAGATACGTCGTGAAAAAGATGCTTTATCGATTCAGACTGATTTTAATAATAATGATGAAAAAACAAAATACACAAAAAAAATTAAAGATATAGGCTTAAATAGTAAATCAGATTACCTCATAACTGGAAACTTCACCGTTGACGATAAAAAACTTATTATCCGGATAATCATTTTTGACGTACAGGGGAGAGAGATTGAGGTTATCGACCATGAAAGCAATGAACTTGGTGTTCAGCTGCAGGAAACTATCGATGATATATCTCAGTTAGTTCTTGAGAAGATTGAAAAACTCAATAAAAGAAACCTTGAAAAATCAAAAACATCGCCTTTTACAGCACTTTATGCCCCTTTTAGTATAATGACAATGGGAGTTGACAGCGGGTACCTGTTTTTCCTTGGAAACTGGAGATCTTTATACAATAATACTGTATACATATCACCTTTTATAGACTTCGACCTCAGTAAAAGTTTTAAATTATCACTCAAATTTACTTCAATTCAAAGTGATACAGAAAAAAAAGATGCCAATACCTATTCACAAATGAGAATTTTAAGCAGCAGTATGTCTTTATGCTACTTGTTACGATTTACAGAGAACTTCGGTATAGCGTTTTCTGCAGGAGGAGGGGCGACTAAAACTTATATTACTATCGAACCTGATAAGCCCTTTTCCGATCCAATGTCAGAAAAAAAATCAATAGATCCAAATATAGATATTTCATCATATTTTGCATATAATTCAACATCATTCACTCTTAGAACGGGAATTAACTATAAAAGAATCTTTTATAAAAACAATCCAATGGATTCAACGGCAATTTTTGCAGGGGCAGGAATTCACTTTTAATTTGAAAAGAACCTCAAATATTATTTAAATGATTAAAGATTTGACAAATATTGTCGATATATGTATTAGAAAACAAAAGGGTTATTACAATGGTAATAGAAAAAATTGGAAATATTAACAACATCGCTGAAACAAAGAAAAGCAAACCTGTTTCAGGGAAGAAAGAAGAGATCAAAAGTGACTCTATACAAATATCTAGTGAAGGAAAACTTGCTGCTGAGATAGCGAAAAGCGCTCAGATAGTAAAAGATACCCCTGACACAAGAGTTGAGAGAGTAAAAGATATCAAAATGAGAATTGATAACGGTACATACGATTTCAATGACAATAAAATGCTGGAAATGGTAGCGGATAAAATTGCTAATTTTCTTATAAGATAATATTTTCGAAACAGTTTTGGCATAAATAAAGCGGGGATATCAGATATGTCCGCTTTTTTTATTAATTTGATTAAGGCTCTATCAGGGAAGGAAAACATTGAGCGATATTATATCACCTGAATTTCATCTTCCGACAGAAATATACATAAAACAGGGTATAAGTAAAAATGCTGCGGAAATTGCATCGAAATTCGGTTCAAGAATTGTCATAATAACTGTTTCAACAGATTTTGAAATTTACCAGGAAACACTTTCTGAAATAACCAGATATTTTAAAAATATAAATCTCGGTTGTATAATTTATGATGAATTACCTGGAAACCCTACTACTGAAGATATTGATGTAGCAGTTTCATTTATAAAAAAAACCAAGTGCGATCTTGTTATTGGTTTTGGGGGGATTGAGTCTTTAAATGCAGCAAAAGCAATTGCACTCCTTATAAAAAATTTTATTTTTTGTTATGACTCTCTATATACAAATGAAAAATTAAACCCTCCTGCTAAATTTATTACTATGCCGGCATATCCATCATTTGGATTTGAAATTTCCCCTATGTTTTATGTAAAAGAGATTCACAAACTTACAAATCAGGTCTACTATAATCTCAATCTTTATCCGCTGGCATCTATCGTTGATCCTGAATTATCGCTCCAGATGCCAGAAGAAAAGATTCTTAAAACATCAGTTAGCGCTCTAGCTGTTGCAACAGAATCAGTTATTTCAACAATGAATAATGATGTAATTAATACATACGCTCTCAAAGCGATAGATCTTACTTTCAGAAATCTTCCCGTTGCGTATAAAGAATCAAAAAATATTGTACCGCGAATTAACCTGTCCACAGCATCTGTAATGTCCGGAATTGCTTTCTCAGTGGCTTTTCTATCAGTATCTCTGGCGCTGGCCCTTGCAATATCATCAAAAACAGAAATTGATGTAGAAACTGCTATGTCGGTAATAATTCCACACATAATGGAATTCAACCTTACTACTTCACCAGGAAAATATGTTCAAATGTCAAAAGTTATGGGGGAGGATGTAAAAGATATTACAGTTATTGAAGCTGCTATTAAAGCTGTAGAAGCAGTTAGAAAGCTGGAAATCGATATCGAAATACCTCAAAGACTTTCCAGCTTCAAGATCAGTCAGAGTCAATTTAAGAATATTGCTGATTTAGCTTTTAGCTATCCCTTTATAAACAACACTCCGAGAAAAATTTCCAGAAGTGAAATTGAAACAATACTTATTGCAGCATTTTAACTGATTGATAATAATTCTTCTAAAGAAAAAATCTGATTAATATCAAGTATTACTACAAAACCAGTTTTTAATTTTGCTATACCAACAATATATTTTCCTGAAATCCCCTTTACAACAGGTGGAGGAGGTTCAATTTCATTAAGGTCAACTTTTATAACATGACTTACTGAATCGATAGCAAGCCCTACCCTTTTACCATCGATATCGACGACTATTGTTCTGCTGGAATTACTTAGATCTACGAGAATTCCAAATTTCTTGCCGAGATCAATGATCGGGATAACTTTACCCCTCAAATCAATTACTCCCATTATATGAGCAAGAGATTTAGGAAGTTTTGTAATTTTAGGAACTTTTAATATTTCCTGCACTTGTAAAATATCTATTCCATACTCTTCACTACCTATTTTAAAACATACTATTTGAAGCGAAGTTTTTACTTCCGTTTTTTTCTGATGCATTTTTAGTTCCTGCTTTTTATTATAATACAAAACTTTTTAGATAACAACTTCATATATATAATATCAATTTTAATTAAAACTTTTCAAGAAAAAAATATAATTAAACAATTTAAATCGTATTTGCTCTAAAAAATATTGTAAAACAAATATCACCATTCCACTTTAATGCAGAAAAGAAAACGCCACCGGGTTTGATTTAAATATTTTTAGTTTATTCCAGCATAAAAGTAGTGTTGAAAAATCAATGATGAAAACATTAAACTGTAGTGGAATCTCTTAAAGTCAGTTATGCATTACCTTGTTAAAATCGAGTTTTACGGTTTTTTTTCAAAGATAAAGATAACTATAGAAATATATTCCTGCACCGGATATGAGGAAAAAAAATATTTTAATGAACACCGGCTCTCTTTCCCTTAAAAGTATGTCGAACACTCCAAGCAGCATACCCCATATTACTGCAGCTGCTCCAGCAGCTATTAAATCATACTGACCTATAAAGAAAAATAAACCGGAAATAACAATACCTGTTAGAACATCAAAAAGATCAACAATCCCGATTTTTCTTAATCTTTTACCGGCAATATAACCACTTTCAGTATAAGGACTACCTTCGGGCTTAAAATACTTTCTTGTTATTTCCTTTCGTTCAACCTGCAAACGGTCTTTTTTTACCTTCTTGACCGATGCTCCTTTACTGGAAATACCATAATTATTATTTATAAGCTTTATTACATCATTGTTGGGCAACGTGGAAAATTCTTTTGCCCGTTCACTTATTCTCTCCGAAACCCCTGTTGCCCTTCCATTATTATTTTTTTCAGCAGTAACACGTCCTTTATTTATAACTGCGTAATAAGATGCACCTTTATCCTCTTGAACTTCCGTATAAATTCTAACTATTTTCTCACTAGTATTATAGTCCACACGAATATAATCGCCGTTATCTAAGGTAGTGTACATAGCCCTTTCGTACCCTCTGATTTCAGAAGGTCTTCTTTTCCAGGTAAACTGAATATCCTCACTATTAGGCATAATATCATAACCTCTAAATACTAAAAGAGATTGGCCTTAATTGCCAATCTCTCTTTAAAAGACCAAATTAAATCATTTTTTCTTATGACGATTCTGTCTTCTTCTTTTCTTCCTTTTATGGTTCGCTATCTTTTTTCTTTTCTTTTTTTTACCACAGGGCATAAAGAAACTCCTTATTATAAATTACTTCCAATCAACATCACCCTTTTTAACAGGCTTATTTTCATCTGAGCTGTCATTTAACATGGAGGGTAAACCAGTTTTATCTGATGATATTATAACTTTTATATCATCACCAATTTTGTCAATATAAATAAATTTTAAAATTTCAGGATTATTTTTTAAAATTGAAGAAATTCTTAGTAATTTTTCAAAATAAAGTTCATTCTTATTTTTTTCTTTTATAAGTTCCTTACTAAGTTCTATTTCACCTATTTTATTAGTAAAATCAAGGTCCCGCATTTTTTTATTTTGAATTAAACCTTCAGCATATAATTTATTATCCGGATAATATCCTGGAGAAATAAATTCTATCGTCTCGAGTATTACCCCGGTATTTGTAATTTGTTTTGATAATGCAGAAGTCATTGCCTCAATTATGTTTTTCTCATCTTTAAGAATTTTATTCTTATCGTATGCCGGATCAATGTAATTCATCAAAACTGTTTGAATTATTATTTCTGCTTTATCGACTATATAATTTTCAATGTCAAGTTTACTTTTCAGATATACAACATCAGGCAAATTTGATTTGTCGATATGATAACTGATATTTGCTGGAAATTTTAGCAAGTATAAGTCATCGTTCAATGACGAAAGAGATGGTATTTTCAGTTGAATTTTAACAATGGCTGAATTTTTAACGGGCATTTTAACAACAGAATATTCCCATGGCAATGCTCCCTGCCAGATAAAACTATAAGGTGATGTAAAAACCTGAATTACATTGTTGTTTTTTACATCTTTTAATACGATAATTTCATCGTTTTTGGATTTATATATCGAAAAATATAATCCGTAAATTATCGACGAAAAAACAACTAGCTTTATCAATAGTTTAATGAGAGTTTTCATAATTACCCTTTAATTACTGGTTTTCTTCATCGTCCCTGAAAGGTACAAGCTTCCCGGGGACCATTGTAGATATTGCATGCTTATAAATCAGATTCTGTTTTTTGTCAACTTCAATGAGTATTGTAAAATTATCGAAACTCAACACTCTCCCTTTTATAGGAACTCCATTAACAAGAAAAAGTGTAATTTCTGTTTTGTTTTTTCTGGTGTAATTTAAAAAAATATCCTGAAGATTATTTAACTGCTTCGCCATGAGTTGAAACCCCTTAATATAAATTTAACCATTTCTTTACTATATCCGGAATTTTTTTTATTTCATCCGAATTAAACCAGACTACATTTTTATTTTTTTCGAACCATGTCATCTGTTTTTTTGCGTACTTTTTAGTATTTCTTTTTATATCGTCTATAGCGCTTTCAATAGTTATCATTCCGTCAATATATCTGTTCATTTCTGCATAACCGATAGATTGCATTGAATTCAGTGAAGAGGAATAGCCCATTGACCTCAAAACTTTTACTTCATCAATAAATCCTTTTTTGACCATAGAATCAACTCTTTCATCAATTCTTTTCAGCAGACAGTCTTTTTCAACATTTAAACCTATAAAAAAAGTCTCAAAATTTTTATTTTTTTCTTTTCCGCTGAAAAAACTTGATATTGGTTTTCCTGTATCTCTGAAAACCGAAATGCCTCGAATTATTCTCTGTCTGTCATTCTTATGAACTTTAGATGCAAATCCTGAATCTACTTTTGATAATTCTTCATAAAGTAAGTCCGATCCACCGCTGTCATATTCCAGTTCAACAGCTTTTTTTACAGATTCATCGATATCGGGTATTTCATCAATCCCGTAACAGAATGAATCTACATAGAAACCTGTTCCGCCGACCAGAAGAGGTAATTTGCCTCGGCCTGCAATTTCTTTTGAAACAGCAGATGCTCTGACACAAAAATCTCCAGCTGTAAAATGATAATCTGGATCAACAATATCAATAAGATGATGATTGACAATCTCCAATTCCGCTTTAGATGGTTTACTGCTTCCAATATCTAAATAACGATAAACCTGAACAGAATCAGCAGATATTATTTCAAAAATCTCACCGGCAATAGTAAGAGATAATTCTGTTTTACCTGAAGCGGTGGGACCTACAATCGCAACAGTTTTGATAATTCAACCTTCGATTAAATGATTTCGCCTTCATGATTATATACAAGTGTTACTTCACCCTCAAGTGCAAGTTTTAGAACATTAGGCACAACTTTCCAATTAAGGTCAGTCTCTGGATAATTCCGTATATTCCCGACAAGGTCTACGGCTTTCATTACGCCTTTGGTAAAGATATACTTATTTGTATTCATTGTTAACAGTTTGTCAAGTGGTATGATCATTAAAGTCTCCCAATATAGAATCTATTTTATTTTTTATATTTTTTATTCTGCACTTCTCAGCTATGACGATGGACATTAGCTTCTGAAAGGCAGTGTCAATATCACAATTTATTATTACATAATCAAAATTGACATACTCGGCAATCTCTTTATAAGCGTTTTTCATACGCAGATCAAGCTCTGCACGATTTTCAGTTTTTCTTCCGACAAGCCTTTGTTTTAGTACATCAAGTGATGGAGGTATTATAAAGACAAAAACTCCCTCTTGAAGCTGATTTTTTAGACTTCTACTTCCCTGTATATCAACATCGAAAAGTGGAATTTTGCCGCTTTTTCTTATCCTGTCAACTTCTTTTTTAGTAGTACCGTAATAATTACCATAAACCTCGGCCCACTCAACAAACTCCCCATTTTTAATCATTTCGCAGAATTCTTCTCTTGATGTAAAATGATAATGAAGACCATCCACCTCATCTTTACGCATGCTTCTGGTTGTAGTTGAAATTGAAAACATGAAACTGCTGTCAGATTCCAGTAATCGATTTATTAAAGTAGTTTTGCCTGCACCTGAGGGGGCTGAGATTACAAAAATCATTTCAGCTGTCCGAATTAGTAGAAAGCCTGTTTGAAAGAGTTTCCGGCTGCATAGCGGAAAGAACAATATGATTACTATCCATAATAATTATTGATCTGGTTTTCCTGCCATGAGTAGCATCGACAAGTAGATTATTTTCTCTCGCCTCTTCTCTTAATCTTTTTCCGGATGCTGATGATGGAGTTATCACTGCAATAATTCTCTCTTCAACAACAGCATTACCGAATCCAATGTTTAATAATGTGGTTTTCATATACTTTGTTTAATTTTATATTCCTTTTTTATAAAGAATTTCTGTCAAGATGAATTTTTAAATATATTATTTACGTATAATTACATTCTGGATAATACTTTATTAAGCTTCTTAATATCTTTAGCCGCTTAACATCATATTTTACAACAAAACATTTCCCAAAAACTCAAAACTAAAATCATCACGTTTCACAAAGTTCTGAGCACTTAGTAATTATACAATATTACGGCAATGCTCTCTTATCTTATCTATATGATTTTTTATCTCTACTGCAATTTGAGATATTTCCGAATTGTTAGATTTTGACGCTATCGTATTGATCTCTCTGAAAAGTTCCTGCGCAAGAAAATCGAATTTTCGACCTTGTTGTTCTTTTTCCTTCAGCATAACTTTAAATTTATCAAGGTGATCATTAAGCCTTACTATTTCTTCATTAATATCAAGCTTATCTGCAAGAATAGCTATCTCTCCATATAATCTATTGTTATCAATATTTCCATCTGTTAAACTTTTAAGTCGAATTTTTAAATTTTCTTTTTTGTCTTCGAGAACTTTCTTAGAAAGAGTTTTGATTTTGAGAGCATCCTTATTAATAATGGCTAACGATGCCGTTATATCTTTTTTTATTGAGATACCCTCTTTTTTCCTCATATCAATTGTTTTATTTATAACTGTATCGAGTACATTCAGCATCTCTTTTTTAGATTTTTCGGACAATGATGTACGCTCTCTTTGAGTTATACCTTCAAGGGTAAGAAGAGCTTCAAATTTCAGAGGTTCTTTTATTTTAAGTGTTTTGTGAAGTGCTTCAAGTTCATGGTAATATTTTTTCATCAGATCGAGATTTAGAGATACAGGTTTTGTACTATTCCAGTCAAAGATATCAATTGAAAGTTCAATTTTACCTCTTTTGAAATTCTTTTTCACAATCTGAATATATTCGTTCTCTTCATGCCTCAATATTTTAGGAAGATTTACATACACTTCAAGATATTTTGCATTTAAAGATTTAATTTCAATAGAATAAGAAAACTGTTCCGAACTTTTCTCCAGAAAGGCGTAGCCAGTCATGCTCTCCATACATTACTTCCTATATAATTTTAGGGTCTTTTCCGATAGTTTTTATTTTTAATTCGCCGGTTTCAAGATAGAAATCTATTGTCCGGCCGAAATCTCCCCCTACTTCTTCAGAAAGTACAGGTATTTTCATCACTGCAAGAATTTCCCGCACACTTAAAATGTTATTTTTACCGATCTCGCCCATTAGCGAATTTTCAGTATGCTTAAACATCGTGGCGCCACCGGCCAATTTTGCAACCAGACGATCCTTTTGTGCTCCTAGCTTAATCATCTCATCAACCATAAAAGGAATTGCTGTATCGGCATATTTTTTCAAATTATTTGACGGTTTTTTACTTGAAGGGAGCATTATGTGAGACATCCCTCCGATTTTTAATTTCGGATCATATATACAAGTCCCAATGCATGATCCTAGAATAGTTCTAAGAGTATTTGGAGATACAGCTATTGCCATATCTGCAATTCCGACATTGATAAGATCAAAAGCCATTCTTAACTCCTGGGTTTTGGAATATAGATAGGTGATTCCAGAATTTTGTTATAAATAAAGTCTTCAGATATCGAGTGCAAAGTTTCCGAATGGCCTATAAAAAGATAACCGGCATCATTGATAGACTGATAAAAATCAGCAACCAGATTTTTCTGATGAATTTTATCAAAGTATATCATTACATTTCTACAAAATATTATATCAATATTATTTGGAAATGTAGTTTTAGCAAAAAAATTGAGATAATGAAAATCGATCATTTTTTTAAGTTCGTCATTTACTTTATAAATACCCTTTTCTTTATCTTCAATAGTAAAATACTTTTTGAGATATTCCGGGGATACTTTTTCAATCCGTCTTCCTGAATAAAAGCCTTCTTTAGCAAATTCGAGAACAGATGGAGCAATATCTGTCGCAATAATTTCAATTTCCCACCCCGGGAAAAGTTTTATACATTCCAGTACACAAATGGCAATTGTATAGGGTTCCTCACCAGTTGAGCAAGCTGCACTCCATATCCTGAGTTTTTTATTTTTTTTAACTTTAGCCAGTTCAGGGAGACAGACATCCATTAGAGCCTCAAAATGTCTTTCATTTCTAAAAAAATATGTTTCATTAGTTGAAACTACATCAAGAAGTTCTTCATACTCCTTTCTTTTAGGTTCACCTGTGAGTTTCTGAAGATAATCATAGTATTCACCAAATTCATTAAGAGAGAGACTGCTTAATCTTTTTCTTAATCTGTTTGAAAGAAGTGTGATTTTGGTTTCCTTCATATATATGCCGCTTTCATCATATATAAGCTTAGCAAATTTGGCAAACTCGTCTTCAGTTAATCTTTTTATCGTAAGATCCATATTTAATTCTACCTATTCTATAATTGAATTGCAAGCTGAAAACTCTAATTCCCGAATATTTGCGTATATCTATAGCCACCCTGAACAATACTTTCCAGTATAAAACCAGAAGTTAAAATAAGCTTTGCAGTCTATCCTTTTTATTTATAAAAAAAGATTCCTATATAAACCGGAAAGATAAAAAAGATACATAACAGATTTAAAAAAATTTAAATCAATACCTGTAATATGCTAAGAATTAAGACTTATGACAAGTTTTATTTCTCCAGCAGGAAGACCTGAATGTTTTGACAACTCTTCAACGGAATGTCCTTCGTTAAACAGTTGCGCAATAAGAAGATATTTATCACCGGTGCTATGGAATAATTCTTCCAGATCGACTGGTTTCTGCTCCTCATATGTTAAAGTGATTTCTTCATCGGCAGATAAATCTATATTATTTCTTTTAGTATATGCATTATTTACATCTTTTTCAATTATTGAAAAAGATTCATGTGGAATTTCAGTTTCTTTTTTATTTTCATAAACAGATGATTTCTTCGCTTTCTCTTTCACATTATTAGTTTCTTCAATTCTACTAAACGACTGAATTTTATCCATGAAGGTTCCAATAATATTATGCTGCTCATCAGGCAGATGGAGTTTTGCACCTACAGGGTCTTTTTTCTTTTCTTTTTCCAAACTCCTGCTTATTAAACCATTTTCACTATCTTCTGTATCATAGCTTTTAGTATTATTCTTCATTTTATCATCTAATACTGTAAAATCAATTCCTTTCAGTGTACCATTGTCATTCAGCAGCTTTTTCAATACCGAAATACGATTTTCCAGAATTGTTATATTTCTCTCTGCTGTTGAATTGAATTCAGTAATAATTTCACCCATCTCTCTTCTTAATTTCTTTTCCTGAAAAGTTGAAGAGGTCTTTTCAATTTTAAGACTCAAGATAAGATAAATAACTGCTCCTGTAAAAATATTAAAAATAAACAAAAGAAAAATATTCATTATTACCTCATTATGTCACATTAAAATAAAGAGTGAACCCGAAAAAACAAACTTATGAGAGTGCAAATTCATGAAATATACATTCTCAAGAGATTTCTACAACTGACTTACTTAAAATTAAAAATAGTGTAATTCAATCTCTGCAATGAAACAATTAAGTAAAATACTCAGGTGAATACCTGCATTGTCGATAAATCTCACAAAACAACTTCTACTTAAATATATCTATTATTTTACCCATTTTATCATCTTTCATCTTTTCGTCGGTTTTGTTTTCCTGTTTTTTCTGATCCTGTTCAGCGTTATGTTCAAAACTATGTCTCTCGCTCTGCTTATGTTCATCTCTGATAGAAGTCTTCTCACCCTTTTCAGCTTCATCAAGACGGGTGTTTTTTAATATGGATTTGTCATGAGCTTCCTTATCAAGAATATGCTGCTGAGCAGCAAGCGCCCCCTGCCTGACATGCTCATTCTTGCTCACCTCCGGCATCTGCCCAAGACTGGTTTGAAGATCTATCGGTCTAATTGTCATACAATCACATCACCTTCTTCTGACGACAGTTGTTATCCTCTGACTTCCCTCAATAAAAACAGGAGCATCATATTCCGAAATATCTATTTCATCACCCTCTAGAGAAAACTTTACATGATTATAGTTATCACGTATTTTGAAATCCTTATCTTTAATATATACCTCAACTCCAGGAAAAGCAGTTTTTTCAGCACAAACTTTCCCTTTATGTTCCATCATATTCATATATTCATTAAGCTCTGAAAGTTCACCGGCAACTTCATCAAATCTGCCTCCCTGCTTTTCCTCTCTTGCAGTAAGATCGACCAGCATTTTTTCTCTATCATCGGATAATTTACCACCGGAATTTCTTTTTTGAGTATTGAGAGTTTTAAGGTCAAGTCTCAACGTTGTAAGTTCATCTTCCAGAAGCTTTTTCGCATCCGTTAAATCATCAATCTGCTGCAGCATTTTTGGATTAACTCCGACTCGTATTACAGTTCTGGTAGAGCCCTCTGCACCGAGATATCCCGCATTTACTTCATCACCGGCCCGTATTATACCGCCGGCAATTTTTGCTTTTTTACCGATTGAATATATTTTTTCTCCGGCATCGACTCTGCAATGCAGTATTCCTTCCGGAATAACTACACTTCTTTCAGCAATTATGTTTGAATTCTGAGCAAATTTTGCAAACACTGAGCCTCCGGTTGACTCGACTCTCGCTCCATCTTTACCTGAGATTCCCTGATGCACAATAATATCACCCTCAGCTTCAATGAATGCCTTATGCACTGTTCCCTTGACTTCGACATTACCGGCAGCTTTGACCTCGAAATTATCAAGTACGCTTCCCTGGATAATTACCGATCCAAGGAATACAATGTTTCCTGTTTCAAGTGAAACGTCCTTGGATACAACAAAAACCGGCTCGACAGAAATTCGTCCAACCTTGAATACTACCTGACCATTAATTTCTGCAGTAAGCTCAGTCTCGTCTTCTGAAAGAATAGTCCCTTTTCCATATTTAATTGCAGTATCTTTTCCAGATTTAGCTGTCAAAACCCTGTTGGTAATAGTTCTTCCAGGTATACCTTCTTCTAAAGGAACCTTGACTGCAAGAAGCTGTCCTACTACGACATTCTCGAGTAATTCAAGATTCTTAAAGTCAACCTTTCCGCTATCATCTTCTTCAAACTTAATGGTTGATTTATCTATTTTAACTTTATAATCAATGTATGCGCCCTTTCCATCGCGAGGAGGCTGGCCTTCTGCAGCAAGAAGAGGTTTTTTATAATCCATCTCCTCGAGGTATGCTTTTATAACATCATCTTTAATGCCGGTTACAACTCCTGCATTTCTCAACCCGTCAAGAACATCATCGTAATCCAGATGCCTGCCTGAAAATTTCGGTGCATTGAAATACACAAATGCCCTTAATTCATCGTCTGTAACTTCGACTCTCATAGTAGAATCATATGCCGGATTTGGGAGCCAAGAACCGATTTTAACTTTCTCTCCATCAGCCTTCTTAACTGCCTTAGCTATGGCGGCTTTGTCAAAATCTCCGAGCCTTAAACTGAAACATTTATTTTCAACAGCCTCCACGGCAACTGGAAATCCCTTACCTCTATTTTTGGTTACTTTTAACCATATACCGGTCTTAGAAACTCTTACGGAGAATGTGCCATCTGCATCTTTTTTATCATCAATATTAATACTCGGAGTATATCCTCCAGTAAGCTTCATCTCAATATCATCAAGATCGTCATGTTCTTCATTAATTTTCAAGGGGGTGATGATTACTCTATAGGGAAGCCGGCCCATTCCGAATAGCCCCTTTGTCCCTTTTTCAACAACTTCGTAATCAAGATTTGATATTTCAACACCTAATTCATTTGCTGCAATTTCAAGAGCCTGCTTAACGGAATCGGCGTAAACCTCGATTGAATTATCATCAAAATCACCGGAATCCGGATCTTCTATCTCTAAAAATAGATCTTTTAAACTAGCCATATCAACCGACTATATTTGATTTAATTCTGCCGAGTCTTCCTCTCAGCCTCATTATTGCTTTTGTATGAAGCTGTGAAACTCTGCTTTCTGTCACTTCAAGCACCTCACCTATTTCTTTCAGAGTAAGGTCTTCATAATAATACAGAACTATTACTTTCTTTTCTTTATCAGGGAGTTTTCTTATTGCATCAATTATATAATCTTTTATCTCTTCTTTCTCAACCAGTACATCCGGATTCATGCTCTCCGGAGCTTCCAGTGTTTCAAGAATCGACAATTCATCATTATCATCACCGAGATACCATATATCATTCAGTGACAACATCGAAGTCCCGCTTAATTTATTTAAAAGAGATTGAAACTCTTCGCTGCTGACTCCCATCTCCTTGGCAATCTCATCATCCTCAACAGTTCTACCCAGCTTGTTCTCAAGTTCCGAGATAATCAGTTCAATCTGTTTAGCTTTTTGTCTAATTGACCGAGGTATCCAGTCAATAGAGCGGAGTTCATCAAAAATTGCCCCTCTTATTCTGGTCATAGCATAGGTTTTAAACTTGATCCCTCTATTAGGATCAAATTTTGTTATCGCGTCGAGTAAACCGAATATTCCATAAGATACCAGATCATCGAATTCAATATTCTGAGGCATCCCCATGGAAACTTTCCCGGCAACGTATTTAACCAAAGGTGCGTATTTAAGCACGAAGAAATCTCTGACCATCTGATCATTAGTTTTTGCAAACTTTTCCCAGAGTTTATCTTCATCCTGTGCTTCATACTCTTTATACTTTTTATTATCCATATACACATTCCCGGAAAATTAATCTTTATCTTTACTCATCATTGTTCTTAAAGCCTGAGCTATTATTTTTGGTTCATAACTGTTTAACTGATTCTCTACGATTAAATGTTTGCCAAGCTTTCCGCCTGAATTATGCAGCACGCTATCAAGGCCGGAATCATTGACTGTCTGCATTTTGTCATAATCTTTTACAGTCTGAATTCTATCTGAATCTTTCACAGTCTGTAGTCTTTCATAATCCTTTTCTGTGAATTCTGAAAATCCGGAATCAGGTTTGACCGATCCCTCATCAACCGGATATCCAGGAGATTCATTTGAATCAGATGGATAAGCTGAATCAGCAGAATCAAAGGAAATTTCAACCTTTTCCGCTGCATCTTCCGGCGATCCCTTTAAGTTTGATATCGCTTCGTAAACTTCAGGTACAAATTTTTTTATAACCAGAACAATTGCATAACCTACAATAAAAAAAACCGGAGTAATTATTAATGCCCTGATAAGTATCATGATGAGTGGAACACCACCGGCAAAACCTGCTAGAATTGAAAAAACAAGGGAAAATATGGCAAACAATACCCCGCTTTTAAATTCTACTCCTAATTCTCCAACTTGTATCATATATTAAACCCGAACCGGTTTTCCTTTATAAAAGTAATCATATCAACAAACAAATCAAGCCTTTTTCTATTCTTCAACATCTAAATTTGAATGGCCAATAAGATTTTTAATAAAAGAAGTGATTCCGGAACCTTTTTCGTTCTCAATCTTTTTATTATTTATCCTATCTGCTATTACCTTAACACACCCTGAGGCCTTACAGCCTGGATAGCTTACTATAAAAGGTTTCTGATTCCGGACAGATTTCGGAACATATAGATCTTCATAAACAAATCCCAGTTCCTCTACCTTGATATTAAGAAACTGACCGGCAATGTTTATTACTCTCTGCGCTACTCTTTTACCTTCGGCAACTGATTGTGCCCTGTTTACAATCAGCTTTATATGCTTTTCATTAGATTGAGAAGCTATAGCCTTTATTATACCATATGCATCAGTAATAGCTGTAGGCTCAGGAGTAGTTACAACGATAACTTCATCAGCAGCCATGACAAAACTGAGAACATTCTGTGATATACCAGCACCTGTATCTACTATCAGAAAATCATCATTGGCAAGCTCAGAGATTGAACTTATAAATTCATCTCTCTGCTTTACATCAAGATTTGCAAGCTGCTGAAATCCTGAAGCCCCGGCAATAATCTTAATACCCTCAGGTACTTCAATGATAATATCCTTAAGCTTCTTTTTACCTTTTATTACATGATAAAGGTTATATTTCGGTATAATACCGAGTATAACATTTATATTAGCCAGTCCAAGATCCGCGTCAAGCAATGTAACAGATTTTCCATCCTGAGCAATTGCAATAGCTAGACTGACAGACAAACTGGTTTTACCAACACCGCCTTTACCGCTTGTGATTACAATTACACGGGTAGCTGATGGGCTATCAGTTTTTTTCTCAAGAACCAGTCTTCTTAAATTTGCTGCCTGATCCAAGGGAAACCTCCTGGGAATTATTCAATGGAACTCCTGATAATCATATCTACTATTTCCTCAGAATTAGCAATATGAATGTCATTTGGAACTTCCTGCCCATCCGTAAAATACGAAATCGGCTTATTATATTTATCGGCAATATCTATTACATTCCCTATAAAAGAAGTTTCATCAACCTTAGTAATTATTACACTATCGAACTTCATCACATCGAATGCCTTAAAAATCTCTTTCAAATCACCTTTTTTAGTATTTGCGCTGACACATAGTATTTTTTCAAGGTCATATTCAACATTGTCAGCAAAACTTTTGATTTCAGAGATTTTCAGTTCATTATTATGACTTCTGCCTGATGTGTCCACCATGATTATATCCGATTTCTCCTTTGATATAACATCTTTAAAGTGTCTTTGATCACTTATTACATGAATTGGAATTCTCATAATTTCAGCATATTTCTTCAGCTGTTCTGTAGCTGCTATTCTATAATTATCAATTGTTATAAATGATACTTTTTTACCCTCACGCAAAGAGTTTATTGCGCCTAGTTTTGCCATTGTAGTTGTTTTCCCTACTCCCGTTGGCCCTATGAACATTACAATTTTCTTTTTGTTACCTTTTTTTATAGGTCCCGAGGTAACAATTCTGCTTTTTATCAGATCTTTAAGGCTTTTCTCTATTTTATATTTATCCTTCTGATCTTCTCTGCTTATACTGTTTTTTACATCTTTAATCATGATTTCGCATTCTTCCGCATCATAATCATTTGCTCTTAGCATATCTCTGAATGGAGTAAAACATTGATCATCATCACATGTTCCAGGTGTGTGTTTCTGTCCCTCAAGGAGTTTATTCAGCGCTGTCTTTATATCATTTACTTCGCGCTCAATGTTTGTACCGCTCAATCTATCGGCTTCACTGCGTTCATTCCGATTTTTTACAGGTTCATGAATTTCCGCAATTCTTACTTCGTTTTTCTCTTTTTTAGGAGAAAAATCGTGAAAATCAGAATGCAGAACAGGCTGCTTAAAACTATTAAGATTATCATTTGCAGTATCAATAGATTTATTTATTGAATCAACGTTAAATTCATCTTTTGACGATGCTGCCGCCCTTTCAAGAATCTCCTGAACTTTTCCAAGACGTGTAGGTTCTTTTTTATCATCTACTATAAAATCAATAGTACTCTTCTTAGCTGCCTGAGCCTGAAAAGGTTTTCTCTCTTTTACAGCTGCGGTGAGTTCAACCACTTCTTTAGCAAATAATTTTGAATTAAAAAAACCGCCCTGCTTCACATATTTATGACTGATAGGGATTGCCTCATCACCGTGCTCTGTACGGAGTTTCTTCATGGCATCGTTGTAATTTTCTGCAGTTATTTTAAGATATTTCATTTTACTCTCCTGAAAACTTTTTAATTATTTTCAAATTATTATATTTTAAACCTGTACTCCTGCCGGGAGAAGTGCAGATACTACTACATTGACTTTTATATTTTTTGTTATCTCATTATAAGCAAAGACTACCGGAGCCGGAACTTCACGTTCAAGCAGTGCAAAAGTAACGCTTCTGATCTGCGGAGAAACGAGATATACCGGGGTGAAACCCATTTTGCTCGCTCTCTGATAAGCATCCAGCAGAGTATTGACAATTGCGTAGTGAGTATCGGGATCCATTCCAAGCACTTTCCCCTCAATCCGGTCTTCATGGATGGAATTTCTTATTACATTTTCAATTTCCGGATCAACCGTAATTACAGAGAGTACATTATCCTCCGCTGTATGTGCGCCGGTAATCTGTCTTGCAAGCGATACTCTCACATATTCAGTGAGCATTCCGGGATCTTTGGTATGATCACAGTAAGTTGCAAGAGTCTCAAGTATTGTAACCATGTTTCTGATTGAAACACGTTCACGCAGAAGATTCTGAAGCACCTTCTGCATTTCTCCGTAAGACATCTTTTCTTCAATCTCTTTAACAATTGCAGGATAATCCTGTCGAATGTTATCAATGAGTTTTTTAACCTCTTCACGTCCGAGAATTTCATCGGCATGACGTTTGATTATTTCAGTGAGATGTGTTGCTACAATTGTCGGGCAGTCGACAACGGTATATCCTCTGCTTTCAGCAAGGTCCCGGCTCTCAGCATCAATCCAAATTGCACTTAAATTAAATACAGGTTCAATGAACTCAACTCCGTCGATCTTTTCTTTAATATCCCCAGAGTCCATAGCCATGAGTTTGCCGACCTGCAGCATACCTCTCCCGACTTCAACACCTTTAATCAGTATGGAATACATTTCCGGTTCGAGTTCCATGTTATCCCGTATTCGTATTGGAGGAACGATAAGCCCCATATCAAGAGCACTTCTTCTTCTTATATTGGTAATCCTGTCAAGGAGCGTTCCACCCTGTTCTGGATCCACCAGAGGTATAAGATTGTATCCGATCTCAACTTCGAGAGGATCTATCTGTATAAGAGGAAGAACAGATTCCGGTTTGATATCCTTAACTGACGCATGTTTAGCTTCACTTTCGCGATGTACTCTCTCCTCTTCACGGGACTGAGTAAGCAGATATCCCAGAGCCGCAAGACCGGCAGAAAGTAATATCAGCGGAATCTTCGGGAATCCGGGTATAAGTACTGCAGCGCCAAGTGCGCCAGCTGTGATATAGAGCGCTCTCGGCTGTGAAGTGAGCTGATCGGCAATCTGATCACCGAAGTTTTCATTTGAAACAGCGCGTGTTACTATAATACCAGTTGCCGTCGTTGTAAGCAGAGAAGGGATCTGAGCAACAAGACCATCTCCAATACTGAGTAAACTATATGTTTTCAGGGCCAGTTCAAAGCTTTCTCCCCTCTGAACCATCCCTATGATAAATCCGCCTATTAGATTTATAAATACAATTATAATACCGACTTTTACGTCTCCCGATACGAATTTCGAGGCTCCATCCATCGCTCCATAAAAATCCGCCTCCTTACGTATCTCCTCTCTCCGGATCTTTGCGTTCTCTTCTGATATCAATCCGTTCGAAAGGTCAGAGTCTATACTCATCTGTTTACCGGGCATAGCATCCAGTGTAAATCGAGCTGCAACTTCTGCAGTTCTGGTGGCACCCTTTGTGATAACTATAAACTGAACCGCAACGAGAATAATGAATACAATAAATCCGACAACGTAATTACCTCCAACAACAAATTGTCCGAAGGTTTTGATAATCTTACCATCAAAGGCCGCGCCCTCAAGCAGAATAAGCCTTGTGGATGAAACATTAAGTGCCAGCCTGAAAACAGTTGTTATAAGAATCAATGACGGAAATATTGAAAAATCGAATGACCGGTGAACGAACATTACAATCATCAGAATGAGCAGTCCAAGCATCAGACTCACTGCAATTAGAAAATCGAGAATAATTGTCGGTAGAGGTATGATGAGCATCATTACCACGACAATAACTCCTAAGCCGACAAGAATATCTGTCTTCATCATCCAGGCTCTATTCCCGGGAGTTAATGATAATGTTTTTGCTTCAGCCATTTTTAATACTCCTCATCATATTGCTCTCTTAAATCTGTTTTCTCTTTTATATAGCTCGGCATAGACAAATGATACTGCACGGAAAAGATCATCCGGAATTATGTCTCCTACTTCAACGCTTTTATAAAGCTCCTGAGCAAGCGGTCTGTTCTCTATAAGTTCAATACCATTTTCTTTCGCGATCTCTCTTATTTTAAGAGCCATGCTGTCAACTCCCTTGGCAATAACAGAAGGTGCATCCATTGTATCTCTATCGTACCTTAGAGCTACTGCGTAGTGTGTCGGGTTTGTGACGACAACATCGGCCTTAGGTACTTCCCTTATCATATTTTTCATTACAATTTCACGCTGCATCTCACGCATTCTCTGCCTGACATGAGGGTCACCCATTGATTCCTTTAACTCCTCTTTCATTTCCTGCTTGCTCATCTTTAATGATTCCATAAATTCACTTCTTTGAAAGAAGTAATCAGGTACCGCAAGCGCCATGAGAAGAACCGTACTCCATATTACAATTTTGAAACCGGTATAAAGTATATTTGTCATAGCAAGTGCTATAGATATATCAGGAGTCTTTAATATCTCATCCAGATCACCTTTTATAATCAGGAATGAGACAAATCCGATAAAAACAACCTTGGTAATTGACTTTAATAGATTTGCAAATATCTGTTTTGAGAAAAAAATCTTCTTCATTATCGATCCCGGATCGAGTTTCATCTTGCTCCAGTCGAGCTGAAGAGGATGAGTTGATATCTGGAAACCGACCTGTGAAACTTCTCCGATTATTGCTCCGATATTCGTAGCAAGAAATATCGGGAAAAGAAGTTTAGCACATTCAAAAATCAGTTTCAGCATTTCAAGTTCAAGCCAGCGGGTTGTAATTGTCTGTCCGGCGAATGACGTTAAATAAAACTTTGTTATTTTCGCCATTGAGTCATACATCCACGAACTGAAAACTAAAAGCACCATGCAGCCGGCAATTACTACTATGGCCTGTGGCAGCTCCTGAGTCTTAACAACCTGACCCTTCTCTCTTGCCTCACGAATCTTCTTTTCGGTAGGCTCTTCTGTTCTCCCTTCATCTTCAGCAGCAAAGAGCTGAAGATCAAATCTGAATTCAACATTCAGATCACTCGTTTCAGGATAATTTTTTCTCAGGTATTCCAGCATATTTATTCCTAAACAGGCCAATGCTGCAGAACGCCGGTGAGAAGCTTAAAACTTCTCTCAATAGCTACCTGCATTATTCTAATGATAAGGGGAGAGGTAAGTGCCAGCAGACCAAATCCCGCAATTATCTGAAACGGAAACCCGAACATCATAATATTCATCTGTGGTGCCGCCTTGGCAAGGACACCCATACTTACTGTAATTAAAAAAGCTGTGGCCACAATGGGAAATGATATTTTTAAAGCCACAATAAACATTCCGCTGAATGAATAGACAAGATACTTAAGAAAACCGCCTGTTGCTGTTCTGCTCATACTAAACCCCGGAACAAGCTCAAAGGATCTGCATATTGCTTCTATTAAAAAATGATGACCATCGATTGCAAGAAAAACAATTAAACCTACAAAGTTTTTCAGCTGACCAATTAGAGGAACTGAAACCTGACCAACAGGGTCAAGAACCTCATTTATACCAAAACCGATCTGAGCAGCATAATACTGGGCAGATAACTGAAAGGATGTAAAAATTATTGAAACTAAAAAACCAATATATATCCCTACCATGGCCTCCTGGAGGACAAGAAGGTAATAGATTCCCATATTTCCGGGAACCTTTATTGTCGATGATATTACCGGAAAAATAACCAGTGTAATAAAGAAAGAAAGTAAAGCCTTCATTCTAAATGGAATAACCCCACTTGAAAAAAATGGGGCTATCATTATCATGGCATTTATTCTTACCAGGATCAGGAAGAACGCCTGAAAATTATTAACAAAATATTCCATTAATCTTTTATCTCACCCTGCTCCGATTTTCCCGATAAGTGCAAAAATATTATTGGTATAAGCAATTATTACACGAATCATCCATGAACCGAATAATATAATTGTAATAAATATCGCCACCATCTTAGGTACAAATGTTAATGTCTGTTCCTGTATTGATGTTGTAGTCTGTATAATCGAAACTATAAGACCTACAAACATACCTACTCCAAGTACCGGAGCTGAAACTATCAGCACCGTCATCAGTGATTCTCTCAGTATTTTAATTACAAGTATATCGGTCATATAATCCTCACGCGCTATTTAAACGATCTTACCAGTTCGTAAATCAGCAGGTTCCATCCATCAATAAGTATAAAAAGAATAAGTTTAAAAGGGAGAGAGATCATTACAGGAGGGAGCATGATCATCCCCATTGCCATGAGTACACTGGCAACTATCATATCAATAACGATGAATGGCATAAAGAGAAAAACCCCGATTTCGAATGCAATTTTAAGTTCACTGATCATAAATGCCGGTATAAGACAATAAGAAGGTATATCATTTTTGTTTTTCGGTTTTTCTATTTTAGATAGTTTAATAAAAAGAGCTATATCCTTTTCACGGGTCTGTCTGAACATAAAATCACGGAGAGGAGCCATCCCTTTGTCGTAAAACTGCTGATTGGATATCTGTCCGTTCAGATAAGGCTGAAGTGCCTTATCATTCATCTCGGTAAAAGTCGGGGCCATGATAAAGAAAGTAAGAAAAAGTGAAAGACCCACGATCACCTGGTTAGGCGGCATCTGCTGCAGGGAAAGAGCTCTCTTGACAAAATCAAGTACAATGACAACACGTGTAAATGCAGTGGTCATAATTATGATTGAAGGAGCAAGCGTTAATATCGACAGCAGAAAAAGTATCTGAAGACTTAGAGCTACATCTTTCGGACCTTTTGCTGATGTTATATCAAAGGCTATTTTCGGTATAGGCATTGTTACACCACCGGCATTCTGTGCAAAAAGATATGCCGGAAAACATACCAGTACAAATACAAATAGATAAAAATACTTCTTATTCATCATCATTTCCATTTAAATTTTTTAAACGGCTTTTCTGTTTATTAAGATAACTCATGTCGAACTCTTTCTGAGAAATTTCCTGAACTGTGGGCTTTTTGAATCCATGAACTCTTTTTTCATTTATTTTCCCGATAACCCATCCAACCTGGCCTACGACAAACTCCTGAAAATTTGCTCCCTGAACAGGAGTTGTCCTTGAGCTGAGAAGTCTTATACGGTCAATATCCTCTCTATCCTTGATCTCTGTTAAAAGGTTAATACTGCTGTCAGAAACTCCCAGGAGAAAAACCTTTCCTGCGACATCAATAATCTGAACAAATTTATTTGTTCCAAGAGAAACAGTTGATAGAACCTGTATTGCTCCCTGACCCGATACATTCAATCCGGCCTTTTGAGAAACAAACTTGAAAAACATATAAAATCCGCCTGCGAAGAGAGCAAGAACCAGGATTGTTTTAATAATCATCCAGACTGCGGATTCCTCTTCAACCTTCGGTTTAAAATCCTCTTCTACAAAGCCTTCTCCCGGCATTGCATTATTATTCACTGCCGGAGTTTTAGCTGTATTATTTACTTCCTGAGTATCCGACGCTTTGCTCTGGGCATAAACGGGCAATGATGAAAATATTGACGCAACGAACAGAACTGAAATAATAAAAAACGGTAGAAAAAAAGCTAAACTTACTTTTTTCTCCGCCCGATAAGATATTGAAGTATTATGTCTCATAATTTCCCGTATTAAAAAAAAATAATGGCGCACGCTTCGCATGCGCCTGGAGCTTCATTTTACTTATTTACTGATTTAAATCTTTCGTCCTGGCTTACTATATCAGTTACCCGCACACCGAAGTTTTCATCGATTACAACAACCTCACCACGGGCGATCAGTTTTCCATTAACAAGAAGGTCAACCGGTTCACCGGCAAGCTTATCAAGTTCAATAATAGAACCTTCACCGAGTCCAAGTATATCCTTTACAAGCTTTGTGGTTCTTCCAAGCTCAACTGTCATTGTCATTTCGACATCAAGAAGTAGAGCTATATCTCCATATCCGCCGGATGTGATGCTTTCACCCATCTGCGGGAATCTTACCGAACTGATCTGGGTCTGCGGCCCTGAATGCTGATACTGCTGCTGGGACTGCTGCTGGGACTGCATCCCGCCTCCTCCCCCCATTCCGAGAGAAGATGCAATATTTGAATCCATAATATGATAAAGCTTGGAGTTCATAACTCCATCTATTATTATATCATATGTTATTTTCACAAGATCGCCGGGAGGAAGCTGAAGCTCAGCCTGACTTTGAGCTATAGAAACTGTTGCAGGAGTGGTGTTTACTCCCCCTCCTAATTTATTACTGAACTGAGTAGCCATTGAAGATATAAACTGATTTGTAAACTCCTGAATAGTACTCTGATGTGCATCGGTTATATCAGCTGGAACAGATCCTGTTTCATCGCCCATCATAAGTGATGAAATTATACCTGCATCTCTGAAATTGAAAATTATAAGATTCACTCCGTTAAGTGCACCGGAATAACTCATTGAAATCTGAACGTATTTTCCTCTGAAGTCAGATCTTACAGCATCCTGTGACTTTGATTCTACAACAGGATTTGACAGAACAAGATTTTTCCCTCCAAGATATCCGCTGAGAGATGGAGCAACAAGCGAAATCGCTGAGTTAACCAGATTCCGGAGATTAGACTGTTCCCCCGATGAGAATGACCCGCCCCCCTTTGATCCGGGTGAATCAAACATCCCGGTCGGCTCAGGACCTGTTGTTATATCATCTGCTCCCTGCAACAGGGCATCAATTTCGTCTTGTGATAAAGAGCCGTCGCCCATAATTCCTCCTCCGGAGTGAACAATTCAAGATTTTACTATCTGACTGAAAGAATTTAATTAACAACAAACTCCACATAGTAAATCTCTTTAATCTTACCTGCAATAAGTCGTATATTAACATGAGCTTTGATCTCTTCGGCAAGTGTAATTGCTCCACTGACCGAATTCAGCTCATCATATGTCTTTCCCTGAAGAAGAATATTTATTATATGCAGCAGCTCATCCTTCCTGCTTACCAGCTCCGAACTAAGCAGCGGATCAGGTTCATACGCTAAAGATATAGTCATCTTCACAAAATGCGGTTCCGCATCCGCAGTGGTTTTTGAGAACGCCGGCAGTGCATATACTGCAAGAGGTTCAGGCGGTGGTGCCGCTATTATGTCCTGATTTTTCTGATACTTGCTCTCCTGCACATTTTTAGATACCAGATAAGAGATACCTAACATAAGAAAGATAATAATTATACCCCCGGCAACATAAAGAAGTATCTTAACTATTTTTGAAGTTCCGGTACTCCCCGTGACCTCGGGAGCTTTACCCTCGTCCTCAGCTATATCTCTTTCGTCATCGCCCATAAGCCTTCCACCATTATTCTATTTATACAACAGTCTTTAAAAATAAAGCACCAAAGCTAAATCAGAAGACATAGGTATAAATTATGTGACATAATATCAAACATCAATACAACATGTCAATTAATTTATTCATTTTCTTTGAAACATCCTCTAACTGATCCAGCTAAAAAGATAAAACAACTCTTCATTTTATATTCCCGTCGTACATTATTCCATTTATATTTTCGGCATTATACCGGTTAACAAGAACTTAAATTTATATTAAATTGAATAATTTTACAAGAGAGGGGGCACATGGGGTATTTTTCGGGCAAAACCTTTTGTTTTACCCGAAAAGAGCGGGAATTTTATCTGTAATTGCTCTGGTAAATCTCTTTTTTATACTCCAGAGTCAGCCTCATAACATCTTCGGCGGTTTCCTTCACTACATATTTTCTACTATTTGTCAGAGTAATGATCGTATTCGGGGATGAATCTATTACCTCGATATGGCTTGCATTCAGTACAAACTCTTCGCCGTTAAGCCTATGCAATTGAATCATCGCGCCCTCCCTTTAAAACTTATTATTAAATATAGAAAGATATTCCGCAAGATCAAGTTTATGGACTATCCCTGATGAACAACCCGGCATACTGCAGTCAGCAACCGGATACGGAGCGCTCTGGAAAAGCTTTTCAAGCCACAATCTTGCCGCGAGAAACTGATTATTTGTATAAAAAAGCTCGCCTTCCCTTCTTACCTCATAGTCTCTGGCCGCTCTCCCCTTGTTCATCTCACTAGTAGTATGAGGATTTAATCTTCCAGAGGTAAAGAATTTTTTTTCATTCGGAGATGCGCCCGAAGCATAAAACCTGTCGAAAAAACCCATATCATTGCCCACCAGAAGCAGTGAAGCGATGCCGCAGCCGAGAACCAGCCCCACAGCTTGAGTTGTCACAATACTCCCTGTGGCGACAAATCCGAGTTCCTCACCTGCCTCTTTCCAGAGATTATTATAAAACTCACCGTCAACCATCCAGTTGAAAAAACTGATTTCACCTTTCCAATTTCTGATATTTGAATGTGAAGAGCAGCTGAATGATAGAAGATGCATGTTTTCAGTATTTATACCGGAGAAAAAGTCGGTAGGAGTTGTTTCGCATGTAATTACATATTGTGGGACAATTCCATGCAAATATAAAGGTTTAAGAGCCATATCAGATGCAAGGATGATGATATCGTCCCTCATTCGAAGCGCTTTGAGTTCAGCATAACAGTTATCAAGTGAAGGACCGGAACCGATTACAAGAACATGTCTCCCTGTAAAACTCTCAACTACCGGCCTTAACCCTCCCCACCTTTTTATAAGAGGAACGTTCTTTTTAAGATTATTACCAAATGCCCTACTCCGCTCGGCAAGAATCCCTTCATTAAGTTTTGAAAATATTTCGTCCTGATTTACCATAAAGTACCGGGATTTATTTTATATGAATCGATAGATTAAGACAGGATTTTAAGCTCTCAGCATACCCGATACATATTTAACTACTTTAGTATAATCAAGATCTATTGGATCAAACTCTTCGATAAGACCTATAAAGTAGATTACCGCCTGGATAATTCTTGCAGTTGTCTTATCATCAAGACCGTCTCCGGTTTCATCATTTCTCATATTGTCTTTTATAATATTCTCATAGAAAATACGATGATTTCTGAATAATTTAGTCATCATCTGGCGCAGAGTCTCATTTTCAAACGAGTAGAGAATAATATTTGTCAGAATTTTCGTATTTGCTCTGTCGAGAACAAAACTTTCCACACCGAGAAGAGAGGATATCGGAGCCATCTCTTCCGAGTTAAGATCGATTTTCAGAACCCTTCTATGAACATAGTTGAGTTCAGCACCTATCTCATTAATGAGCTCAATATAGATATCATCTTTTGTTGAGAAATAATGCAGGACACCGCCTTTCGAGTATCCAGCCTCATCAGCAATCTCCTGAATTGAGATCTGAGAATAAACATGCTTCTGAAGAAGCACCTTGAGAGCTGAAGTTATTCTTCGTTTTCTTGCTTTTACTTTATCTTCTACTACGTTTTCCAAATCGCTACCTGTATCTTTTTTTTCACACTAAAGTACCATTAGCTCTTTGATGCAATAAAAAAACATATATTATCACTAAAAAAATATATAAACTGCTATATAAACTCCATTTTAGCCGACTTGCAGGTCTGTGAGTCTTCAGAATTTCCAATTATACATGTTTTTTTCATAACAAACTGATATATAAATGTTTTATATATCAGTTTATTCAATGCATCCAATAAAAAATTGCTGAATCTTTAAAGTTTTTAAAGATAAAATGAATTTCTTGACAAATACCCTCCCCGACAGGCAGAGATTATGTAACCGCTCACACTCACGTGGTATTATATCTCCGCTGCGCCAATGGCGTACCGGAAAACAATTTCACCACCGGTTTTTGGGTTGATACAGGATTATAGAGTTATTGATTATGAAAAAAACATTTATAAGCAATTCAGAAACTGAAACTTTTTCCTTTGCACGTAAATTTGCGGGAGATATCCGCAGAAGTACGGTAATTGCACTTCGCGGCGATCTTGGATCAGGTAAAACCATCTTTACAAAGGGGCTGGCACAAGGTCTTGGCATAACCGAAGATATAACAAGCCCGACATTCAGTTTAATGGAAATCTATGAAGGTGATATCAACCTTTATCACTTTGATCTTTACAGAATCGAAAATCTGAATGAGTTTGACAATCTCAGATTTGAAGAATACTGGGAAGGTGACGGAGTATCGATCATTGAATGGCCGGAAAAAGCAGAAGATCTCCTCCCCGGGAAGAGAATAGATATAATTATAGAATACATTGATGAATTCAGGAGAGAAATAACCATTGAATATACTGGTGATTGATACTTCCACCGAGATAGAACTACTTGCTCTTTCAGTAGATGGAAAAATATTCCAATACTGTGAAAACGAGGGGATCTCACACTCTGTTACAATGTTTAAAAATCTTTCATCACTTCTAACAGAGGCTTCGATTCAGATCAACGACATTGATCTGATTGGCGTCGGGATAGGCCCCGGTTCTTTCACAGGTATACGAATTGCTGTTACAACAGCAAGAATGTTTGCTCAGATTCTGGAGATACCACTTGTCGGGCTGAAGAGTCCGGAGATTTATGCAGCCTCTGCCCTGACATCAGAAGATAAAACGATACTTGCCGCCTTTGATGCAAAGAAAGGGAAAGTTTTTGCAGGAGTTTACCGCATCAGCAACTCCATTATAAGTGAAATTATTGAACCCGGTGATTTCTTCATGGAAGAACTGATCGATTCTATTGTAAATCCCGGTGAACTCATCTGTATGGGTGACGGATGCGGAAAATTTATTGAAATTATTGAAAGCTCAAGCCAAAGAAACGGATTCAGTTATAAGTACGTTGAAAATTTTATTCCCGACGGGAAAACTGCGGCGGAACTTACATTGCGGAAATATGAGGAATCTCCCGATAAATATGGCAATTTTAATGATACAGTTCCATTTTATACAAGAAAATCAGATGCAGAGATAGCCAGATACAGCAGTTGAGAGATGTAAATTTTTTTATTTTATATTTTTACTTTCTGTTTTTCATGCTTTTAATAAGTTTTGATTTATACTCCACTTCCATAGGCTTCAGTACATCATAAAAACGTTTCATTTCATCTTTTCTCGATGAGTTCCCTTCGAAATCCACTCCGATAAATAAGTTTCCCTCGAAATCGGTTGATGTTGTCTTGATATCTCCATAAATAGTCATTGGTGCCTGAAGCTTGAAGACTATATCAAAGATAAAGCCTCTTGACTTCTGGATGTATTTTTTCAGATCGGCATCTGTAATTTTCAGTTTAGCACCACCTCTGCTTATATCAACTATCTGCTGATGTACTGACACAAGGAGGGTATTTGAGTCTCTTATCCTGTCAACAAGCTTGAAGGACATATCTTTCAGATCGATAACTTTGTCTATGCCGAATATTTCTGTCTTCGATACAGCCTGGATATATGCAAATGGAATCGATTTTTCGTCTTCGGTTAGATATATTACTGGCACGATAATTATAGATTTAAATCCTTTTTCAATATTCATCTTGATAAGTTTATCGAGTTCGTGGCCGTAAATTTTGGAGATATCTACGAAATCATCAGTCATAGCTTTGTAAGACTCCGGATCATTTACATCGGGAACGAAAAGTGTTTTGCCTGTATTCTTAATATTCTTGAGTACAGCATCCTTTGTGTCATTTGCCAGAACATCAACCTTGAACTGATCTGTAAACTTGGCATTAACGGACTGGAACTGATCAAGAACCACTTTAATACTTGTCGGGATACTGAATCTGCTGACATCTATTGTATGTTTTGAAACTCTGAAGTTTGTTGCAACTGCTTCACCTTTGTTGACCTTAAAACGGAGATCCCGTCTCCCTTCAAGAGCTCTTTTGGCACTGATAATCTTGCATTTAAAATATCCGGGGCCAAGCTCCTCTATTACATTTAAATCAATTTCTATATATTTATCAGACAAACCGTAAATAATCAGATTTTTATCAGTTTTATAATTGGGATCTGTTACTATCATCAGCGTTTTGTCGGCATTATATTCGTTAATCATCGCTTCATGTTTATCAACATCAAACTTAACGTATAGTTTCCGGGTTGAAAACTGTTCTTTAAGTATTGCTATGACATCATCGACGGTTTGAAATGTATTGAAGTTTCTATTTTTTCTCTGTTCCACTTTAAGCAACCCACTATTCCGACATACTTACAAAGTTCCTAATCGTTTAATTATCGGATTACCTTTTAATTTTCAATAACAAATTAGATACTGAAAAAAAAAGAGGGAAAATTCCCTCTTTTTTTTTAAAATATTTTAAAATTACTTCTTTGCTTTTGCTTTTGCTTTTGGCTTAGCTTTTGCTTTTGCTTTTGGCTTAGCTTTTGCTTTTGCTTTTGCTGCTGCAGCTGCTTTTGCTTCTGCTTCTTTTTTCTTTTCAACAACTAATTCACTCTTAAGCTTAGCTATTGCTGCAGTCTCGAGCTTAGTTTCTTTCTGAAGCTTTGCAACTTTTTCGTTTTTTCTCTTGATAGTATTTTCCAGTTGTTTAGCACTTGCCATAGTGACACCTCAAATTTTTTTTTTGTGAATCAAAATTTACTTAACAATACATACACCGATTATTAATGCAAGCAAAAAATTAAAAAATCGTATAACAGCGTCAATAATATTAAAAAAAACATCGAAACATCAAACTTCGGGCTTAAATAATTTTTATTTCAGCCCAATTAGCGGTGTTAAAAGTTTGGAGTACCAATCTCTCCGGCAATTTGAGCCTTAACTTGAGTACTCCGGGCGTGTTTATCACCATTTGTCGGGCTCAAATTAACAATTATATAACAAAACTAACTGCAAAACACACCGATTCCACGCTCCGGTGATGGTGTTTTACAAAATATCACCGTTTGTCGGGCACCAAATGTTGATACCAGCGCATAAATTGCCTTTAATTATGCCTCTTCCAACCAGTGGAGCATTGATTTTATCTAATTATCATCAATTTTTAACTCCAATTAATGATTACAGCCCGGCAAGTGGAGATAAAAGAGGCCTAATCCGCTCTTTGGACTGACTATTTTTTACAATTATCACCACTAATCGGCCTCCAAATGTTGATACCAGGTTGTAAATCGCCCTTAATTATGCCTCTTCCAACCAGTGGAGTATTGAATTTATCCAATTATCAGCGATTTTAAGCTCCAATTAGCGATTATAGCCCGGCAAATGGAGATAAATCAGTCTTAATCCGCTCTTTGGACTGACTATTTTTTACGATTATCACCGCTAATCGGCCTCCAAATGTTGATACCAGATAGCAAATTACCTGCAATTACACCATATCCAACCCGTGGAGTATGGATTTTATCTAATTATCAACGATTTTGAACTCCAATTGGCGATAACAGCCCGACAAGTGAAGATAAATCAGTCTTAATCAGATTTCCGGACTGACTTTTTTTAAATTATCGCCGCTAATCGGGCTCCGGATGTTGATATATCCCGATAAATAGATCATCTTTACACCACATCCAACCCGCGGGGCTTTAATTTTCATCAATTATCTGTAATTTTAAGCTCCAACTGGCGATATCCATTGAATTGAGCCTCAATTTCTCATATACTTTAACTAAAAACGCAACATCATCTGCCCGTTACGGCTAATTTCAGGGTTTATCACCGCTAAACGGACTCCAACAGCTGATATCCGCATTTTTGAGTCCAAATTTTAACGATTTATACATTATTCATGTTCAAAATGGCAATCCCGGTCAATGGTGCAGCTATTTTATTACTTAACACCATTTGTCGGGCTACAACTTGTGGTATAATTTCTATTTGGAGAGAGTGAAATACGCAACATCCGCGCCATGGAGTCTCTGCTTTTTTAAATTATCAACATTTATTGAAATTAAAATGGAGATATCTGCAGTTTCGGGCTCCGATTTTTGTTAATAGACCCTCTATTGAGAGTAATACACTCAACACCGGCATTCCGGAGAATATTTTTTGCAATCAACATCGTTTGTCGGGCTCCAAATGCTGATATCCGAAATTTTGAGATCAGATTTAAAAAAATTAATAGCATATCAAAGGTAAAACACAGAATTTCCAACCTTTGAAACCGGTCTTTTATTAAATATCACCGTTTATCGAGCTCCAATTATTAACTACAACTATTTATATGTGCGAAAAATAATCAAATACCGGCTCACCAGGCTTTATTTTTCCACTACACTATTTTTTTGTGCACCAAACCGCAGAATTAAGTACATAAAGAGATCACTAAAGTTATTTATGTTCGCTTGCCGAATTTTTTTTCAGTAATTTCACAGGTTTTAAGCTGTTTTTTTGAAAAATTATATTAAATTAATGTATTGACTGGAACAGGGCGCTGTTTTTTTCTGAAAGCAGCGTAAAAATCGGTCAAAATCAGACCGAAGATGATCCGGAGGAGCTTCAATGTCAGCTAAACTACCTGTTGTATCAATTGTCGGAAGGCAAAATGTCGGTAAATCAACTCTGTTCAACACTTTGATTAAAGATAAAAAATCAATTGTTGATTCATTTCCAGGACTTACCAGAGATGTAATATCGAGCAATATGGTACACGACGGAGTGAGCTTCATTCTTTCTGATACACCCGGACTTGACCTTTCCTCGGCTTCCGAACTTTCAGATACAATTCTTGACGGCGCGAACAAGCATTTAGAGAAATCTGACGTCATTCTCTTCCTTATGGAGTACCCTGCACCGGGCGGATTTGACTATGATCTTGCTGATATAATAAGAAAAATGTCTAAACCAACTATAATAGCGGTAAATAAAATGGATAGTGGTGACCAGCTGGAGGTGATGACCAACTTTTACGAGATGGGAATGACCGAGGTTATCCCTGTTTCTGCAGCAAGAAGGTTCAATATCAACCTGCTTCTGGACAATATCGTGAGACTTCTCCCCTCGCAGAAGACCTCAATACAGGAACCTGACCTCAAAATAGCCATCGTCGGACGGCCGAATTCAGGGAAATCAACACTTCTGAATGCATTTATGGGTTTTGAACGCTCCGTTGTATCCGAAATTCCAGGCACTACTAGAGATTCAGTGGATGACATATTCTCTTATTATAGTAAAAACATCCGGGTAATCGACACTGCCGGCATCAGGAAGAAAAGTAAAATCACTGAAAATATTGAATACTACTCGTTTACCCGCACGGTGGAATCTATACATAGAGCTGATGTTGTTATTCACCTGATTGATGCTACAATGGGACTTACTGAAACTGATAAAAAGATATCTGATGAAATCTTAAAGGCAAAAAAACCTATTATTATAGCTGTTAACAAGTGGGATGCTGTCGAAAATAAAGATGATAAAACCTTCGATAAGTTCAAAGATAAACTTATTTTTAAGTTCTATAAAGCCAGTGACTTCCCTATCATTTCAATATCTGCGAAGGAAAAACAGAGAATCAGCAAACTCATCGAGACTGCAATACTTCTTAAAGAGAGAGCAAACAAAAGAATCGACACTCCGACCCTTAACAAAGTAATGGCAAACATTAAAAGTTTTGGCAAGATTCCGCAGCTTGGAGAGAAAATAAAAGTATATTACGCGGTACAGATAGATACAATTCCGCCTCAGTTCAAGTTTTTTGTTAATAATGAAGACTTTTTCAAGAAGGATGTGGTGCGTTATTTCGAAAAAGAACTGCAGAAAGCTTTTGATCTCGAGGGTTTACCGATTATTATTCATATTGAAGGTAAAAAGAAGAGAGAAAAGCCGAAAAGATGATCAGATTCTCACCCTTCCCTCTATTGACTTTGCAATTGTAGCACAATCAACATACTCCAGATCGCAGCCTACGGGGAGACCATGCGCAATGCGTGTTGTTTTGATCCCAAGAGGTGTAATCAGAGATGCAAGATAGAGGGTAGTCGCATCACCTTCAATTGTGGGACTCAGCGCCATGATTACTTCATCAAGACCACCTGCTCCGCACTTCTTTATCAGTGAACTTATATTAAGATCCTCGGGCCCGATACCGTCCAGGGGTGAAATAAGTCCCGAGAGTACGTGATAACGCCCTCTGAACTCACCTGAAGCTTCTATATTGAGCACATCCCTGGCTCCTTCGACTACACAGAGCATACGGCGTTCCCTTCCAGAGTCGGAACATAAAGAACAAATCTCAGTGTCGGATATTCCGCCGCACTCTGCACAGGCCCTGATATTGTTTTTAAGATCTATCATAGCCGCAGCAATGCTCTCCACATCCGGTTTCCCCATCTTCAGAAGATGGAAAGCAATCCTGGAGGCACTTTTGTTCCCTATTCCCGGGAGTTTTGAAAGCTCCCGGGTGACCCTATCGAGATATACCGATGGCGTAGTCAAATCAATCTCCGTTATTTATTTTATTATATCAGCTAACAATTTGATTAGACCATTTAGTGTCATTCCGGTTTTGCGATTTCAGTTTTTGCAAATACCGGAATCTCATATAACAGATTTTTAATGCATTATCTGTGAGATTCCGGCATTCCACTATCGCTCCAGCCGGAATGACGGAGTACTAATCTATTTTTTTAATGCCAAAACTTACTTAAACATACTGCCGAGATCCATACCGCCTGTTATTGGCTTCATCTCTTCAGCAGTAAAATCTCTGGCTTTATTCACAGCATCATTAACGGCGGAGTAAACCATCTTCTCAACTTTTTTTACATCACCGGATTTAATAAGATTTTCATCAATTGATATATCCAGCAGACTGAATTCGCCGTTTACCACAGCCTTAACGCTGCCGTCGGAGCTTTCACCTTCAATTTTTGCCTTTTGTATCTTTTTCTGAATATTTTTCATCTCCCTCTGCATTTTCATCAGCTGTCCGATATCACCAAGTCCCTTTAACATATATCATCTCCTTTCTTTAGTATCTGTCCATGAAACGCGCTTTGCACTTTAGTAACCGCATGACTTTCAATATTATAATCTTCCTTTTCAGGATTTAAAATCATTTCAGCTTCAGGTATTGGAACAGAGTTTCCCTCATCGTTTTTATCATATTCATCATTATTCTCTTTTTTCTTCTCTTCAGCTTCTTTTTGAACGGGCTGCAGGGATTTACCATTTTTTACAGTTATGGGTGATCCCATTATAAGAGAAAACTTTTCCCCAATACTCTTTAATGCATCAGAATCCAGCAGATCTTTGTAACTGGAACTCCCCAGACCGCCAGGATACTGCAATGTGAGCACACCTGAATCAAAAACTGCCTCGAGGGATCTTAAAATATAAAATAATTTATCTTTTTTTACTTCGAGATCTTTAAGAAAGCGGTTCCACGATTCATTTATATCAACTGATTTGTTTAATTCTCCAGGTAACTCATGGCGGATATTTTTTTCATTTTTTTTTTCGTTATTATCTATTGATACGGATTCTGTGTTTAAAACTCCGCTCTCTAGATGCTTTATTATTTCAGCAATAGATGGTGTTTTTCGTACGGACACCATATCCAGAAGAGTCATTTCGAGATAGACTCTATCGTTTCCGGAAAATCTCAGATTTTTAACAAGATCAGCACCATTAACAAAAAAACGGCTCAACTCCTCGTCGGTGAATTTAATGGCTGCGTTTCGTAGTGATTTCATCTCCTCTGCAGATAAACCAAGAATTCCCTGTATGTCGACACCGCTGTTTATAAGGCGGAGAGATCGTATCACTTCAATAAGCCCCGATGAGTATCTTGAGATGTCTATCCCCATTGAAACTATCTTGTCAACCTCGGACATCAGACCCTTACCGTCTGCGTCAGCTATAAGATTCATTATACGGATATAACTCTCCGTAGGTACCACACCCATAATCGACAGAGCATCCTCTTCCGATATTTCAGTATCCCCGCCAGTCTCGAGCCCTGAAAATGATATTACCTGCTCCATAAGTGACTGAGCATCTCTCATGGATCCGTCCGCAATGCGCGCAACGGGAAAGAGCGCGTTTTCCGAGATTTTATATCCCTCCTTGTTTACAATATTCCGGAGATGCTCCACCACCTTATCTACAGGTATTTTTTTAAAAAAATACTTCTGACAGCGTGACAGAATTGTTTCCGGGATTTTATGCATTTCAGTTGTGGCAAAAATAAATATTACATGGGGAGGCGGCTCTTCAAGAGTTTTCAATAACGCATTGAACGCCTGAGTTGTCACCATATGGACTTCATCTATTATGTATATCTTATATTTTGATTTAGCCGGTGCAAAGTTTACGTTTTCGCGAAGTTCGCGGATATTATCCACACCGTTGTTTGAAGCTCCGTCGATTTCTATTACGTCAAAGGAATTGCCCTGTTTTATTTCTACACAGTTTTCGCATACGCCGCATGGTGTGGGAGTTGGACCTTGAACACAATTAAGAGCTTTCGCCAATATCCTGGCCATGGTTGTCTTGCCGACACCCCGAGGCCCTGAGAATAGATATGCGTGGGTAATTCTCCCCTGAGTTATGCTGTTTTGAATGGTTTTTGAAACATGGTCCTGGAAGACGACATCACCGAAAGTCTGAGGTCTCCACTTTCTGGCTATTACCTGGTATGACATATTTAACCCGGGGGATATTTTATACGGAAAGGGAGGGATTCGAACCCTCGGTCACTTGCGCAACACACGGCTTCCAACCGTGCTCCTTTGGCCGCTCGGACACCTTTCCATGAGTATTAGATACCTGATAATTTATACTATGATCTTTGTCAATAAACAAATTAATTATAAAATCTCTGCATCTTTGAAAAAATAATCTATCTCAAAGGCAGCAGTATCAGGCGAATCAGAGCCGTGAACTACATTGAACTGTATACTTGAAGCAAAATCCGCTCTTATTGTACCCGGATCCGCCTCCTTAAAATTAGTTGCACCCATAAGCTTTCTGTTCAAGACAATGGCATTTTCTCCTTCAAGAACCATAATTACTACAGGTCCCTGGGACATAAACTCTGTAAGTTCTTCAAAGAAGAATTTCCCTTTGTGTACACCGTAAAATCCCTCTGCAACAGCTTTTGACAGATGAACTTTCTTTATTGCCGCAATTCGGAGACCGGCAGTTTCAAATCTTTTGATTATTTCGCCGATGATATTCTTTTTTACTCCATCCGGTTTAATTATTGATAGTGTTCTTTCCATTATTATCTCCTTAGTTATAGAATAATGAGTATGCACACGCTTAACATGCGCTGGAAAACGAGTGAATGGCTTTACCAATATAACTTCTTTTCCAATGGACGCAAAGTGCAGCCCTGCGAACTCTACCGAAGCGCCCTTCTCGAGAGAGAAAACACATATTACAAAATTTAGAAACTTAAAAATTTTTAAAAAACTATTATGTAATTGTTAAATAAAACAAAAAAATAGCAATAAAAAAAGGCTGTCTGATTTTCATCAGCAGCCTTTTTTTATGTGCCCAGAGCGGGACTTGAACCCACACAGGAAAATCCCACATGGCCCTCAACCATGCGTGTCTACCAATTCCACCACCTGGGCATTGATACATCAAGGTAGGTATCTAAATATATTAGAGGTCTATAATGTCAACAAAAAAAGTTAAATATTTTGTAAAAGGACAAGGCAATAGCCACATCCTCATTATCAATACACAATCTTCAGCACTTCATCAAAATAATTTACAAAATGTGCATCAAGACCCTTCTTTATATACTCAGGGAGTTCATCAAAATCTTTTTTGTTTTCGTAAGGATATATTATTGTTTTTACCTTCGCTTTTTTAGCTGCGATGGTTTTCTCTTTCACTCCACCGATTGGAAGCACTTTGCCTGTAACAGTTAATTCTCCCGTCATTGCAATATTCTTCTTAATCGGCATATTTTTAGCAAGAGAATAAAGTGAAGTAGCCATGGTAATGCCGGCCGATGGACCATCTTTCGGAGTTGCCCCTGCCGGGACATGAAGGTGAATAAAATGATTATCGAAATATCCATCTTCTATGCCGTAATCCTTTGCTCTGGACTGAATAACAGTATATGCGATTTCTGATGACTCCCTCATGACATCTTTAAGCTGTCCGGTCTGTTTAAAGCCCTTTGTTTTCGAATCAATGGCTGTAGACTCGATATAGAGCGTTGTACCGCCCATACTTGTCCATGCAAGTCCAAGTACAACACCGGCAATGCTCTTATCATAAAGTGATTCATCTGTAAATCTCGGCTTCCCGAGGAACTCTTCAAGATTATCTTCTGTTACATTCACCGGATCGGTGTTACCCTCGGCAAATCTCTTTGTAACTTTTCTCATTACTTTCTTGATATTGTTTTCAAGCGATCTCACGCCGGCTTCTCTTGCATAGCCATCTATCATCTTCTTCAAAGCGCCGTTATCTATTTTCGCCATGTTCTTTTTCAGTCCATGTTCCTCAAGCTGCTTGTTTACAAGATACTTTTTAGCAATCTGCATTTTTTCCTCAAGGATATATCCCGAGAGCTTCATTATCTCCATCCTGTCGAATAACGGTGCCGGGATAGTGTCCATAGTATTTGCCGTTGCTATAAAAAGTATATTCGAGAGATCAAATCTTACATCCATATAGTGATCGAGAAAATTATTGTTCTGTTCACTGTCCAGTACTTCAAGAAGTGCTGAAGCCGGGTCACCCTGGAAACTCGCTCCAATCTTGTCGATCTCATCGAGCATAATTACAGGATTAGCAACACCTACAGTTTTAAGACTCTGTATGATCTTGCCCGGCATTGCACCGATATATGTACGCCTGTGACCTTTTATCTCAGCCTCGTCTCTCATTCCTCCAAGTGAGAATCTGAAAAACTTTCTATTCAATGCTTCTGCTACAGATTTACCAATAGATGTTTTACCTACACCGGGAGGCCCTATAAAACAGATTATTGATCCGGCGATATTACCCTTCATCTTACCCGTGGCGATAAACTCGAGAATCCTCTCCTTGATATCATCAAGTCCGTAATGATCTCTGTCAAGGATCGTGCGTGCCTTCCCAATATCATAGTTATCTGTTGAGTAAACTCCCCAGGGGAGAGATGTCAGCCAATCGAGGTAGTTTCTGCTTACTCCATACTCCGCGGAGTGAGGTTCGAGGAGACGCATTTTATTCATCTCCTCATCAATTTTCATTGCAGCTTCCTCGGTGAGTTTCAGTTTTTCTATTCTCTCCTGAAATTTATCTATTTCAGTGGATTTTTCATCCTTCTCAAGACCTAGTTCTTTCTTTATCTCTTTCAGCTGCTCTCTTAGAAAAAATTCCTTCTGCTGCTTGGAAATTTTTTCTTCTATCTGCTGAGTAATTTTTTTCTGCAGCTTGTTAAGTTCTATTTCTTTTTTAAGCAGTATGAGTACTTTTTTCACCCTCTGCCGTACATCGAAAGTTTCAAGGATATCCTGAATCTCGCCAGACTCGGCCTGTGTCATTGAAGCAACAAAATCCGAGAGTTTGCCTGGATCTTCGACACTGAACCTGTTCAGAAAAAGTTTAAGCTCCTCCTGGAATAGCGAGTTGGTTTTAATTAGATCTTTAACAGAACTGATTATCGCCATGGAGTAAGCCTTCATCTCATCAGTGGGTTTAAACTCTGATTCGTAATAATTCTCAACGTGCCATCTGATTATCGGTTCATCCTGTACTACACTCTTCAGCGTAAATCTTCCGATTGCATTGAGCATTACCTGCACTGTTCTTTCGTCAACCGGAGTAATTTTAATTATTTTCACTGCCACGCCGACGTTATAAAGATCTTTTGAACGCGCCATTCCGTCGTGCTGATTTTTTATTAGCACAACTCCACCGATCTTATTCGGAGAATCTATGATTTCCTGAGCACTATCAATCATAATATCTCCGGTGAGGATTAGCGGTATCATCATCCCGGGGAATATCGGACGCTGGGAGATTGGAATGATGGCCATTCTTTCAGGCCGGAAGTCATCTGCCAGTATAAGCTGGCTTGCAATATCGTTAATGTCATCTGACATAGCAGCACCTCTTAAATCTAATTTTTTAAAGCTAAATCATTTATGCTTTTAATAAATATTTTTTCCAACTGCCACATGCCGAGTGTAAAAACATATTTACTCTCAGTTGACGATGCGAGATTCATATCTTTATCTTTTTTGCTGTATACAACAAGTTCAGCTTTTTTATCACCATATTCAATCATAACCCTGCACAGGGGGTTTCCGGCTTTTTTAGGATCCATGTTCAATGGAAATTCCGCTGCTCTTAGCGGCGAGAATAATCCAAGTATTGAGTTTATTGATGAATCACTAAGATTCGTTTTTTCGTATCCCCTGCATTTCCATTTCGATACAGACTTTTTATTTTCATTACTCTTATCAGTTTCATTGTTTAATGGAACTGAATAAAAGTCAAAGTTTTTTCCTCCGTAATTTATAATGAACGATTTTACTTCGGAATTTTTCACATTAAATATTACTTTATTTCTCAAATCTGCAGCAGGAATTGTGAAGTCACTCTGCATTATTCCCGAGGCAAGATATATTTCTTTTCTATCATCCACTTTAATATAGCTGTGATTATTCGTTGAACCGGCCTTGCCAATGATAATTTTCCTCAGCACTTTACCCTTCCCTTTTACAGTGACAGAAATCCCCTTTTCTTCAGTAAGATCATACTTATTATAGTAACCATTTTCCGAGACTAAATCAAGTAATTTAAAATCTCTTACCTTGCGCTCCATACTTTCAATAAGATCCGCATCACCTGGATAAGCCTCGTCGTTGATAAACCAGCTGTTTTCCCTTTTCAGCAATTTTAAAAAAACAGTATTGTTCTTAATAATTATTTCATCTGCAGGTTCATACCACCCTTCAAGAACAGGCAGAGAGCTGCAGCTCCATTTTTTTATCACAAGCACTGTTAAAAGAAAAAGAATAACTCCGATAGTTATTGCAGATCTTTTTTTCATTTTCTGTCACTCCCGGAAAATTGAATTTCTATAAGTTTTTTTCGGGCAATTCTTCTTCGCCAGACAATAAGTCCTGTGATAATAACAAAAAACGGAACAAGTCCCACATTAATAATCTTCAATAAAAAGCGTGTCTGATCGCCTGTTTTTATCAGAGGGTTAAAGTCGAGACTTTTACTCTTCATTTCCGGTACATAACCGTTGCCGGCAAGATAATCAATCATTGAATGGAGCAGTATATCATTGGAATAAACCTCTGCGGCATTTCCTCCCGAGAGCACCCTTCTTGATGAATTAAGAAATCCAGATGATGTCAACTCTGAAGTCCCGACAACAATAAGTTCTGACCTCCCCGATGAAATTGTAGAATCGAGTTTGTGAATTGTACTGAGAAGGTTTTTTTTATCAGCAGATAATATTTCTTTCGGAATATCTCTCCCCTTGAAAAAACTTTCGAATTTCCCAGACGCAAGAGCCGCTACCGGATAACTTTTCATCTCAATACCCGATGGAGGAGACATGAAGAAAGGACTGAAATTCATCTTCCCCTCCATGAGCCAGCTCTGCGGTGATGTTGAAACAAGCACAGACAATGCAGTGCCCCGATCCTTAGCCTTTTCATCTAATTCGAGAGACGATGCTTTTACAAAAAGAACACTGTTTATATATCTGGTAATAACACTCTCTCTGCTTAATCCTCTTTTTCCTATAAGAGGTACTAGAGGATAATCATTGAGCATCTGTCCCATATTTACCTTTGTACAATTCTTATCAAGAACTACATTTTTATTAACCTTGATTCCATAGTGAGCGATCATCTCTTCAAGACCGGAAATGACTGGAATAATAAGAGGCTGATTACTCATAATTCCCGGCTGATCGTCGGTATTCATCTCCATAAAAGAATTAACAAAAAGTAGAACCGACTTCCCCTCCATGAGAAACTGGTCTATCTTATACTTCTCCGTATTACTGAACGTATCGATGGGACCATTTATAATTATCACTTTTACATCTTCCGGTATAGCCTCGGACTTAAGATTTATCTCCGCCAGGTTGTAAATATCAGAGAGTATCTCCGCGAAGAGACCGGCACCCTCTGGTGTCTTTTTATCGGCAATATCCGGTATTCCGTGCCCCCTGACATAACCTATCTTAGGGCTGCTGCTTAGAAGATCTCCCACACCATTGTTTATTGTATCTTCAAGATTCTGTAGTCCTGTAATAACGTTTATCCCCATTACCGTGGGAGCCACATCGAGATTTATTTTGGCAAATCTTCCGTTCCCCTCAAGTACAAGGCCGAAGAATCCTTCTCCCGCGGTCAGCGCTTTACCGGATCTTGATTTCATGGCGCCCCATTTAAGTTTTGAAACTCCATAAAGCCTGTCGAGATCCTTCCCGCCGCTCTTTGATGGTTCTACAATCTGAAACTGAATCTTGTCGTAATTTCGTGAATTGCTTTTTGCTACGGCATTTTTCAGATAATCTTCCAGCTTCTGGATTCCATCGATGGGAAGATCCTTTACACGCTCATCAAGGTATAGTGTCAGCACCACAGGCTTCTCAAGTTTAAGAAGCCTGTCTATCTTCCCGGTCATCTTCTCGATTCGCGAAGTGATCTCATACTCCAGTCCAACCGGCGAGGTTAAACCCTCAATTTTTTCAATAAGATCTGCATGCTGAATAACAACTCCCATATATACACTTCGCAGCTTGACCTGATCGTTTTCAAATTCCCGGGTCTGCACAGTGGTGATACCGTAATCTTTAGCCTGCGCTTCCAGTTTGTCTTCATCAATTATTTCATAGGAGAAATTTCTATTTCCATAATAACTGTACTCCTCCAGAATATCTTTCAGATATCTAAACACCGCTGCGTGCTCTGCCGGAAGATCTTTTGAAAAGAAAACTTTTATCTTAAGCTTTTCATTCAGCCCGGACACGGTTTCTCTGCTGCGTTCCGAAAGAGAATATGTATTATTAGATGTAAGGTCTATCCTCATACTGAACGCAGCTGCAGTGAGGTTTATAACAATTATAAGAATGACATTAAGGATTAGCTGAAAGTTTCTGCTCTTCATATTCATAAAGTTAATTGAACTCATTAAATATGTTTTTATTGCTGAGAATTTTTCTTTCATAACTCTACCTCCTCTCCTCTATCACTTTAATTGTAAACATAAGTGATAGAATACATATTGAGATGAAATAGATAACGTCTCTGGAATCAATAAGGCCCTTTGCAATATTCTGAAAGTGAAAATCTGTACCGAAGTACGATAGAAACGCGAGTTTCGAAGGGAGAAAAACAACTGCCTTATCGATGAGCCAGAGTGAAAAACAGCCCGTCCATGCAGATATAAAGGAGATAATCTGATTCCTCGTGAATGACGAAGCAAGAAGTCCAATCGATGTATACGCAGCAGAAAGAAGTATTACTCCGATGTATCCTCCAAAAATCGGTCCGAAGTCCGGAGATCCCAGCAGAACCAGCGTAACAAGATATATTAATGTCGGAGAAACCATCACAACTGAGAAAATTGTTCCGGCAAAAAACTTCCCAAGAACTATATCCCGTGTAGAGACAGGAAGAGTCATTAAAATTTCAAATGACCCGCTATGTCTCTCTTCAGCAAGAAGCTTCATTGTTACAGCCGGTATAACAAAACAGAGCATCAGCGGCATGAACTCGAAGAGAGTCCTCATCTCCGCCTGGTTGAATCTGAATACATTAAATATGTGAAAGAAGAATACCCCTGTAAATCCGGTAAAAACTGTTATTACTATATATGCGATTGGACTATTAAAGTAGCCCTTCAACTCTTTTTTCATTACTGCCGAGAGTTCATTGTACCGTTCCATGCGCAACCCCCATTGTAACTTCTCTGAATATATTCTCCAGACTCATCTGTTCCTGCTTCATTTCATACAGCACCCAGTTCCGGCCGCTGATGATTCTGAATATTTCAGGCCGTACCTCGGCGTTTCCTGAAACAGAAATCACTGCTGCGGTAAAATCAGGATCATCTGTAATTTCAACACTTTTTACTCCGGCAATTTCTGTTATTGCGGATTTCAAAGTCTCAAAATCTGTTCCCATAATCCGGATGATGAGTTTTTTATCACTATGCGCCGAAGATTGAAGAAGTTCTGTTCTGTCATCTGCTACAATTCGTCCCCTGTTTATAATAATTACTCTGTCGCATGTAGCCTCAACCTCTGAGAGTATATGTGTTGAAAGAATTACTGTTTTCTTTTTTCCAAGTTCTTTAATCAGATTTCTGATCTCTACTATCTCGATTGGATCGAGTCCCGATGTGGGTTCATCTAGTATTAAAATCTGCGGATCATGTATCATCGCATGGGCAAGTCCAACTCTCTGCCTGTATCCTTTTGAAAGTTCATTTATATTTTTGTGCATAACTTCCCTGATTCTGCAGATTTCGGCGACTTCACTGACACGTTCCACTCCGGGGATTCCTCTCACCTCGGCAATATACAGAAGATAATCGAACACCAGCATGTCTCCATAAAGCGGAGCAGACTCCGGGAGATATCCTATCATCTTTTTAATCTTCAGCGGATCATCAGCAGCGTTTATTCCGTCAACAATTATCGAACCATTATCTGCACCGAGGAAGCAGCTCAGCATTCGGAGAGTAGTAGTCTTCCCCGCTCCATTGGGACCCAGCAGACCTGTTATCTCTCCATCTCTGACGGTAAAAGAAATATCATCTACGGCTTTAAAATCCCCGTAGGATTTCGTAAGTCCTGTAACACTAATCATGGAATGAGAACCTCCTATTCCGATGAACATTTTTCTGATTACTATTTTTAAAACAGAATGCAACCCTTATCTGCACATTGAATTCTTAACTGGATAAATACAATTAATTTTCAAGCTATTTCGTTATTTTTTGTCTATTTTTTGTTACATAAAATGATCTAATTTATAATTTTGCGAGCTTTTAGTATTAATAAAAAAAGGTGCCCTTCGCAGGACACCTTTTTCATTTACAAAACAATTTGTATTTTTAGCAGACTCTGAATTTAGTTATCTCTTTATCACCTTCTACAACATGAATAGCACATGAGAGACACGGGTCAAATGATCTTACAACCCTTGCAGCTTCAATAGGATTTGCATTATCAGCAATAGGTGTTCCTATTAGAGCCTGTTCAACCGGGCCTCTTCCGCCCTTATCATCTTTAGGTGAACAGAACCATGTTGTAGGAACAACTGCCTGATAATTCTGAATTTTTCTGTCCTTGATTACTATCCAGTGACCAAGACCTCCACGTGCAGCCTCGATCAGACCTTCACCTTCCCCTGAATCAGGAATAGTGTATGGGTTTCTCGGATTTGCGCCCGGCTCAAGATCCTCAAGCCAGTTTAACATCTCTCCGCCGATAATCTTGGACTCAATCGCTCTTGAAGCATGTCTTCCAAGAACTGAAAAAGCAGCTGGAACTTCGGAATTAAAAATTTTAAGAACTCCATCAAGCTCCTTCTTAACCTGCTTATTGCCTGATTGATAAGCAACCACCATCCTGGCAAGAGCGCCCACTTCCATAGGTCTGTCATCATATCTTGGTGCTTTAACCCATGAGTATGCGCCGCCCTTATTCGGATCAGCTATAGTTTCACCCTTCAATGGATGAAGATTTGAACCTGATTTATATCTGGCATACTTAACCTGCTCGCGAATCTTAGAAGTATCAAGCTTCTCGAGTTTTCCGTCAAATATTCCCTGCTCTAAAAGGAAACTGCTGCGGTCTTCATTTTTATCATAAACTCCGTAAGACATAAATCTGTCATATTTACCTAGCTTAAAATAATCAGGAAATGCCTTAGCAACTGCAACTACATGAGGAGTATATGTTTCAGTTACAAATTCATTAACTTCTTTAAGAAATTTTTTGAATGCTTTTATATTACTTCTGGTTGGTATAGTTGTAACTCCGCCGGGAACAAGAGCGATAGGATGAGGTGCTCTTCCTCCGAACATTGCCACCATCTGATGAGCCTTCTGTCTGATATCAAGAGCTTTCACATATCCGGCTATTGCATCAAGATTTGTTGCAGTATCCTTAATGTAAAAATCTTTCCCTTCATATCTTGGAAGGAATGGTCCGCCGGCAGTGATTTCGTCTTTTCTGCCTTTCTTAACTGCCAGTTCATTTTTAACCCAATCTCTGATTCTCACCATTCCGTCATCTGAACCCTTATACTGAAGAATTGCTGTGATATCAACAAAGTCAAGTGCAGCAAGATGATAGAAATGAAGAATATGCGACTGGAGGGTATTTGCCCCTAAAATCAAATTCCTTAAAATACGGCCGTTTTTGGTCGGTTTAATATTAAATGCATCATCAAGAGCTCTGCTTGAAGCTTCTCCGTGAGAGACCGGACAAACTCCGCATATTCTCATTACGATCTGATTTGCATCAACGGGATTTCTCCCCTGAAGAATAGTTTCATAACCTCTAAACATATCTCCACGGCATTTGGCATCAACAACCTTACCGTTCTGTACATCCATCTCTATTGAAAGATGACCCTCTATCCTTGTCAAAGGATCAATTAATACCTTAGCCATTGATTACACCTCCCTTCACAGCTTTGCTCACTATACTGGCAACATTTGTCTTTGCATCATTGTTATCAGAATGCAGATTTTTATAAATTCCTCTTGTACCATAATCCGGGAAAACTTTTTCAGTACATCCTATGCAGCCTGAACCGCATTCAGTACAGGAATTTGCACCGTTATTCCATTTTCTCTCAGGAATATCACATCCTGAATCCATTCCAAGACATCCGAGATTATAAAGACATCCGTCTCCATCGCCCCACTCTTTGGCGAAGATTCCACGTTTATAAGAGTACAATCTTTCACACTGCTCATGAACAGTTTTGCCATAATACATCTTAGGTCTGTTATATTCATCAAGCTCCGGCATACCTTTAAGAAGCACATGAAGAAGTGTTCCAACCATCCAATCAGGATGAGGAGGGCATCCAGGTATATTTAATACAACTTTGTCTTTCAATATTTCCTGCAGAGATACAGCACCGGTCTGGTTTTCACCGAACACCGGACTTTTTCCTGCAGGAATTCCGCCATATGATGAACAGGTCCCGACAGCAACAACTGCCAATGCATTTTTGCCGAGTTTTTCAATCCATTCTCTGGAGCTGATGGTTCGTCCATCCATCTCTCCCTCTGTGCTGTAAAGAGCATGTTTTGTAGGTATTGAACCTTCAACTATAAGAACAAAATCCTTTCTCTCTTTCTTCACGGCTTCTTCAAGAACCTTAGTTGCAGATGACCCGGTTCCACCCATTATTACTCCCTGAAAATTAACACTGATATGTTCTGTTATTACAGATACTATATCAGGATTAAGTTTATTTAGAAGAGATACAGAACATCCTGAACATGACTGCGCTTCCAACCATATAACATTTGTTCTAGCACTTGCTTTTTCTAAAGCTTTCTTACACCCCTGAATCATGACTCCCGGAAAAGCAAGGGCAGCAGTAGTTCCGCCCATAATTTTCAGGAATTCCCGTCTATTCAATGCCATAAAATCCTCCATCAAATTATTTCTCTTGTTACGATAATTACATTTAAGAATTTAAGACTGCAGCTTCTAAAATCAGTTCCACAGCTTTTGGTACAGCTTTTTTTACAGAATCACTTATGCCTATTTCCAGTGAGTTGATATCCTCCGGAACGACACCGATAATTTCTATTTCCGGATTCTCTCCGGTAATTGAAAGCATATCAATGATTTTTTTTACACCCATTTCGTGAAGAGAAAATTTATTATTGGTGTCCGCAAGATGTTTAGCCGGGAATTTATATATACTCCCCGGTTCATCCCCCATTTTTAAAGCATCAACAATTACAATTTTTTCCCTTCCCGACATCAGCGGCAGAAGATCATAACCAAGAACTCCTCCGTCTGCAACTTCAACATATTTTGGAAGATCTTTCACAGAATTAACTATTTCATTAACGATGAAAACCCCAAGACCGTCATCCTTATGAAGCATATTCCCGATCCCCAGAATCAGAACTTTTTTCTTTTTTTTACTATTTTTCATTTAAGCCTGGCACGGTCAATGACACTCCATACATTTCTGAGGCCCTTTCTTTTTTGCAATATGGCAGTCAACACAGAGACCATGCATCTTTTCATAACCGGCCTGTCCGTTATGACATTTTGCACATTTTTTTTCACGCGCATCATTGCCTTTTTTATGATGGCAGGTATCGCATGCCATACCCTGTTTTTCATGTACCTTATGCGACATGGTAACCGCACCGACCTGCCCTTTATAAGGGGACACTCCGTCTTTCTGAATTCCATAGGCGGTAACCTTGGTTATCACTACTTCATCAGTATCAACGGGATTGCCTCTGTTAACCCATGGATCCGGTTCGCAGGCAGCAAGTACAAGAAAAAGCAGACATAAAAACGCAGGGAAAAGTTTAAAAAAATTCACACCACCTCTCCTTCTTATATTTATTTAAATTATTTTGGGACAAGTTAAAAAGCAACCAATACATAAAATCGATATTTTCAATACTGACTAATGAGTCAGTACCTTGATTCGACCAAATGTCATTTATGACATATTAAAAGCATAAGTCAAATCAAATTTTTGTATTAAAGGTGTATTAAGGGAGGATGCAAACAGACTAAGGCAAAAAGTCAATGTTTTTTTTTATATTCAAGTACATTATATAAGAAAGAAGCTTAATTTATTAAGCCACTCTCCGTAAAACAGACATAAAGCTTAACGTTAACTCTATATATGCTATATTATCTTAGAACAGCCATAATCGTATCAACTTTACAATGATCTCTTAAAAATGATAATAATTGAATTGACTGTTCCTCTTTAGATTATTATTTTAATTGATACGCATGATTTAAATACAATTTAAAAATGTTTTTTATCACTCAAGCTTCTATAAAGTTAACACAATTGTAACAATTGGTCTTGTATGTTTCAGATTAAAAGTCAGCTATTTTTATTTTCATAAAACGAAGGGGTTAAACAATGAACAAAAGAGCAACGGTGATTCTTATAGTTTTTTTTGTGCTCTACTTTCTGGCGAAGTATATTTCTAATTTTTATATAGATTATGAATGGTTCAGACTAAACAACGGTTTACAAGTGTTCTGGGTGCTTTTTATGACCAAGTTCAATGTTCAGACAATATTCGGAGCTTCTTTTATCGGAATATTTATGCTGAATTTTCTGCTTATAAGATTGCTTGGAGGAAAGGGGAGATTTTTTGTTGAGAACTTTCTGGACAGAATTCAGATTCCTGCCATCGGATCATCAAGACATCTGCTGCTGATAATTCTTACCGCCATAATTGTTTTTGTAGGATTTATTATGGGAGGAACAGCCTCGGCTTTCTGGAAAGAGTATCTGATGTATAAAAACTCTGTCCCGTTCGATGGATTTCCCGTTGATCCGATATTCGCTAAAAATATAGGATTCTATGTTTTCTCTCTCCCCTTCTACCAGTTCCTCTACGGCTGGCTCATGAGTACTCTGGTGATAATAACAATTTTTTCTTCTGTAATACATTTTTTTAACGGTGGGATTTTCTTTAAAAACGGAAAGATTGAGTTTTCTCTCTTCTGCAGAGCTCACCTATCTATTCTTCTGGCTTTACTTGTTACACTTTACGGCTTCAGCTATCAGATATCGGCCTATGAACTTCTTTTCTCGCAGGTGGGGAAATTTTACGGCGCTGGATACGCAGCCGTTCACTCAAAACTTCTGGCATTCAGAGTTGCAGAAGTAATATCATTTATCGCCGCCGCCCTCCTTCTTTTCAATGTGTTCAAGAGGAGTTTTAAACTTCCTGTAATTGTAATGATAACTATCATTCCGGTTTATTTTATTCTTGGTACAATCTATCCTTCTCTTCAGCAGAGATTTGTCGTAGTACCAAATGAACTCGACAAGGAAAAACCATTTATTCAGAATAACATCGACTTCACACGCCTTGCATACGGGATCAATAAAGTGGAAGAGATCCCCTTTGAGAATAAAAGAGAACTGAGTTATAAAGATCTCACAGACAATAAAGATACACTTGAGAGCGTAAGGCTATGGGACTGGAGACCGCTCAAGCAGACATATAAGCAGCTTCAGGAACTTAAACAGTACTACTTCTTTAACGATGTGGATGTTGACCGCTACACTATCAACGGGAAAAAAATTGCGGTAAACCTCTCTGCCAGAGAACTTTCGATAGAGGGACTCGGCGGAAACAGCCAGACCTGGCAGAACAGACACCTTATCTACACTCACGGCTATGGTGCTGTTATGAGCAGAGTTGATAGAATTTCCCCTGAGGGACTTCCGGTTTTTTTAATTCAGGATATTCCTCCGAAAACTGATACCGGTATAAAAATTGATAAACCGGAAGTCTACTACGGAGAACATAATAACTCCTATGCGATAACAAATACCTCAATCAAACCGGGAGAGTTTGATTATCCGTCAGGTGATGAAAACAAATACACTACATACAGCGGATCAGGGGGCATTAAACTCGATTCATTCTTTAAAAGATTTATGGCGGCTGTTGCCTTCGGAGATATAAACCTTCTTATATCGAGCAATATCAGTAATGAGAGCAGAATTCTATTTAAAAGAAATATTGTAGAGATCGCGCAAACCTATGTTCCGTTCCTTGAACTTGATGATGATCCGTACCTTGCAATCTCGGATGGAAAACTTTACTGGATCATCGACGCATATACTCAATCAGACCAGTTTCCATATTCTACACCGATCAATGTCGCCGGAAAAGATCTCAATTATATAAGAAATTCCGTCAAAATAATAATTGATGCGTATGACGGAAAGATCAGCTGCTACATATCCGACAGCAGTGATCCGATAATTAAGGCATATGCTAAAATTTTCCCGTCTCTGTTTAAAGATCTGAAGGATGTGCCTGATGGCCTTAAGTCTCACATCAGATACCCTGAAACAATCTTCAATATTCAGAGCCAGATGCTTCTGAAATACCACATGACTAATCCGAATGTATTCTATAACAACGAGGATGCATGGGCGATACCTACTCAGATTTATGGTGAATCTGAAGAGCTTGTTCACAGTTACTATCTTGTAACAACTCTTCCTAATGAAAAACGAAGTGAATTTATTCTTATACTCCCGTTCACTCCATACAAAAAGAACAACATGACTTCATTCCTCACTGCAAAATGTGATATGCCCGATTACGGCAAACTGCAGCTTTATCAGCTTCCAAAGGACAAGCTCAATTATGGTCCTATGCAGATCGAGGCGAGAATAAATCAGGATCCGGAGATTTCGAAACAGCTCACTTTATGGAGCCAGAAAGGTTCGAACGTAATACGGGGTAATATGCTGGCTATACCGATCAAAGAATCGATTGTCTTTATTGAGCCGCTATATCTTAAAGCTGAAACAAGTGAAATGCCGGAGCTGAAAAAAGTTATCGTTGCATTTGCCGACAAGATTGTCATGGAAAATGATCTCCCCTCCGCACTGGAAAAACTTTTCTTCGGCGGCGGATTTACCTCAGATACGGATAAGAACAGTGTTAAAGGTATGAGTCTCAAAGCTCTTGCTGACCGTGCCTCATTCCACTTTTCCAAATCGGAGGAGTATATGCGCGCAGGTAACTGGAAGGGCTACGGAGAGGAACTTGAAAATTTAAAAAATATTCTAAACCAGATGAAGAGCCAGGGGAACTGATGAAGCTGGAGAGATCATGCGGAGTTCTGCTCCATATAACAAGTCTTCCCGGAAAATACGGAACAGGTACCATGGGTGATGAAGCATATGAGTTTATCGATCTTCTTGCGGGGAATGGTGTAACTTGGTGGCAGATTCTTCCTACTGGACCTGTTTCAGATTCAATGTGCTACTCCCCCTACTCATCATTGTCGAGTTTCGCCGGGAATGAGCTTTTTATCAGCTGCGAAAGAATCAGAAATAAAAAGTGGTACAGGAATGATTTAGAAATATCTGAAGTGACCGAAAGCTCTTTTGCAGATTTTAAAACTGCAGAAGTGCGCATTTTGAACTTTCTGAAAAATGCTGAAATCGATTTCTGGAAACACTGCTCTCCTGGAGAGAGAGAGTTATTTGATCTTTTTATTCTTGAACATGGAGACAACTGGCTTAATGATTATGCGCTATACAGGGCATTATCAGTTAAATACAATTCATACAACTGGCTGGAATGGGATAAAGAAATTGCTCTTCGGGATAAGAAGGCTATCACAGATGCGGCAGATGAACTTGAAGATGAAATAAATTCTACAAAATTCGCTCAATACATATTCTTTTCACAATGGGAAGAAATGAGAGAATATGCAAAAACCAGAAAGATAAAAATTATCGGTGATATACCAATCTATATGTCAATGGACAGCTCCGATTCGTGGGTTGCGCAGAGTATTCTTGAAATAGATTATGACAAAATGAAACCTGCATTTGTAGCCGGAGTACCACCTGATTATTTTAGCGAAACCGGCCAGCTATGGGGGAATCCCGTTTACAAATGGCACATGGCGGACGGAGAGCTCAATGAAGAGACATATCAGTGGTGGCTAAAGAGGATGAGACACTCTCTCAAACTTGCCGATATCACAAGAATAGATCACTTCCGGGGATTCGAATCTTTCTGGTCTGTAAAATATGGAGAAGAAACAGCAGTTGACGGAGAATGGATTGATGGACCCGGGAAAGTTTTTTTTGACAGACTTAGTATCGATATAGGAGAACTCCCCATCATTGCTGAAGATCTTGGTGTTATAACTCCGGGAGTGAAAAAACTTAGGGACGACCTCAATCTCCCGGGGATGAAGATACTTCTATTTGCATTTGATCAGAATAACAAAAACGAGTATCTGCCGCATAACATAAAGAATAAGGATTGTGTCATATACACAGGAACTCATGATAATGACACTGCAAACGGATGGTTTTACGACCCTTCTTTCAATCAGAGTGACCGTGATTATATAATAGAATATCTTGCTATGAAAGACTGGAGCGATTTTCATCTGAGGATTATCCGTGAAGCCATGGCAACAATTGCTGATCTTGTCATCATCCCTGCACAGGATATACTGGGTTATAACAGTAAATTCAGAATGAATACACCGGGAACAACAGAAAACAACTGGATCTGGAAGCTTACAAAGGGAGCACTAAACAGGGATAATATGGGGAAGATCAAAAAAATGGCGCATATGTTTTCGAGGATTGTGGAGGAGTGAGACAATAAAACCACTAACCGCCCCCTCTGGCCGCTGGCCATCTCCCCCATGAATGGGGGGAGAAATGATAGTAAATATTTTGTTTACCCCTTTCTCCCATTCATGTGGAAAGGTGCCCAGAGTGCGGATAGGGGCGGATGATCAATATTGCAATTATTATATTCAGCATAACAAGTGGTTGTAACCCCTTGTTCGAAATATAAAACAAAACAGGAGAAATAAAATGAAAAGACTCATAACACTATTAGCGGCAGCAGCCGTTGCACTCAGCTTAAGCTCATGCGGATACAATCAGATGCAGGCAAATGAAGAAGAAGTATTTGCAGCGTGGGGGGATGTTGAAGCGGCCTATCAGAGAAGGATGGATCTTATCCCTAATCTCGTTGAAGTTGTAAAGGGATATGCTGCACATGAAAAGGATACACTGACAGCCGTAACTGAAGCAAGATCAAAAGTAGGATCATTTCAGGTAACTAAAGATGTGTTAAAAGATCCCGCCGCATTCCAGAAATTTCAAAGTGTACAGGGCGATCTTTCATCTGCTCTTTCAAAACTTATGGTGGTTGTGGAAAAATACCCTGACCTGAAAGCAAACCAGAATTTCACAGATCTGCAGAATCAGCTCGAAGGTACTGAAAATAGAATCAATGTTGCCCGGGTAAGATTCAACCAGTCCGTACAGAAGTTCAATACATCTATCAGAGTTTTCCCTAACAGCCTTACAAACAGTATTATGCTGCATCTTGAAAGAAAGGAACCCTTCAAATCGCAGGAAGGAGCATCCACTGCACCTAAGGTAAATTTCAAATGAAACGCATCCTGCTGATAATTGTTTCAGGCATAATTTTATTGCCCTCTACTTTGACTTTTGCGCTTGAAGTCCCGGCATTAAAATCGCGTGTAAATGATTATGCGGATATGATCTCACCGGAGACCGAATCACTCCTTGAAGATAGACTTAAATCTTTCGAGGAGTCAGATTCCACACAGGTGGTAATACTAACGGTAAACTCTCTTGAGGGTGATGCACTGGAGGATTTCACTATTCGTGTTGCTGAAAAATGGAAAATCGGTCAGTCAAAAAAAGATAACGGCGTAATACTCTTCGCATCAAAAAATGACAGACTAACCCGGATTGAGGTTGGTCGGGGTCTTGAAGGTGTACTTACCGATCTTCTCTCAGGACGTATTCTTGACAATGTCATGAGACCAAAATTTAAAGCCGGTGATTTCGATGGAGGCTTTCTTGAAGGAATAGGATCCATTATTCAGGTGTGCAGAGGCGAGTTTAAAAATGACTCCCCGGCCGGGTCTTCATCCGATGGTGAATCTCCAATTGGAAAATATCTGATTTTTATTCTTGGATTTCTTTATGTAATAATAACTATAGTTTCAAAATTTTCAAGAATCTTTGGAGGCGGTATAGGTGCTGTTGCTCTACCGGCAATTATATATTTCGGATTTGCTCCGATGGGGTTAGCCGGAATTATTGTAACTGCCGTTATTGGCTTTATAATAGCTCTTATTGCTCCATTTATACCAATTTTCGGAGGTCACTCCGGCGGCAGTTCAGGAAGAGGTTCAAGTTTCGGCGGAGGAGGTTTCTCCGGCGGAGGTGGAAGTTTTGGAGGGGGAGGATCATCAGGAGGATGGTAATGAAAATTAAATCAGATACATTTTTTACAGAAGATGAAAAAAACAGAATAGAAGAATCTATCAAAGAAGCAGAATCACATACATCAGGTGAAATTGTTACGATGTTAGTGGAGAAGAGTGACGGATATAAAGACATAGATATGATGGCCGGAATTATAATCTCTGCAGTAATTTCCGTTTATCCTGCTGAACTAGTTTATACCTGTTCGGAAATTTTGCTAAGGAAATTTCTCCCCTCCATGAACTGGTTAACACAGATACCTGACGGATTGCGGTTTATCACCGGACTTTCGGCATTTATTGCCCTGACGGTTATGTTAAGTTTCCCGGTAAAATTTATTTTTTCACAGTTCCCTTCATTTAAAAGATTTATTCTGTCAATAAAAAGAATGGATGCTGAGGTGAGGGAAAGAGCTATACGCGGATTCAACGAACTTGGCCTCAATACTACAAGAGATGCAACCGGAGTACTTTTTCTTATTTCTTTACTTGAAAAAAGAGTTTATGTTCTTGCTGATCATGGGATATATACAAAGATCAATCAGGATACCCTCGATAGATATGCAGCTTCTATAGGGAAAGGTATTGCATCCGGTAAAGGCGGAGAGGCACTCTGCAACGCTATAAAAGAAGCAGGCAAAGAACTCGAAAAGCATTTCCCGCGACGTCGTGATGACGCAAATGAGCTGCCGGATCGGATTGTTACGGAAAAATAGGATCAGCGGAGATGAATTTATGAAAAATATAATTCTTATTGTTTCCATATTACTATCCGGGACTCTGCTCTTTGCATCAGATCCGGAATTCCCTGCTCTAACCGGACCAGTTGTTGATAAAGTAAGCCTCCTGACTCCGGACCAGATAAAACTTCTTTCAGATAAATTAATCGGCTTCCAGAAAACAAAAGGGAGCCAGATAGCAATCTGCATAGTCCCAACTACTCAGCCACTGACGATTGAAGACTATGGAATTAAACTCGCCGGGATATGGAAAATCGGCCGTGCAAAAATTGATGACGGTATAATAATCATAATAGCAAAAAATGACCGCAAGATGCGGATAGAAGTCGGTTACGGACTTGAGCATGCAGTAACCGATCTTCGTTCAGGAAGAATTGTCGACCAGATTATGGCACCAGAATTCCGTAAAGGTGATTTTTACAAAGGGATTGATACTTCTGTAGATTCACTTATTACACTTATAAATGGAGGAGATATCCCTGCGATATCATCTCAATCTTCAAATAAAACAACCGGGACATCCGATATTGATTCACCGGGATTTGATGTCGGTATAGGATTTATTGTAGGGAGTATAATAATATTTATTGTTTTTCTTGCAATGGGCAAATGGATATTATCATTTATATTTACATATATAACTCTCTGCATCGGACTCTACTTAATGAAAGTTGGTATGCCCGCCGAAGTTGCAGTAATCGGAGGATTTTCAATGATACCATTTGTTATCATTGCTGTGATCGCAAAATTTGCACCTGCAGGTACAGGTTCCGGCTCATCAGGATACTCGTCATCATCTTCAAGCAGCTACAGCAGCTCATCTAGCAGTTCAAGCGACAGCTCATACAGCGGCGGAGGCGGTGATTTCGGCGGAGGAGGATCTTCAGGGAGCTGGTGATCTTAATCCGAAACTCCCTGTCCCATCTGGCCGCTGGCCAACAGTCGATGCTTTTTGGACACCCTGTCAGCGATCGACACAGAAACATCCTGTTTCTAGTCACCCATGAATGGGTGGAGAGCTAATAGGAAATATTTTGTTTACCCCTTTCTCCCATTCATGGGGAAAGGTGCCCGCAGGGCGGATAGGGGCGGATCAGTTTATATTATATTTTAATCTATATTCTATACTGCAATTTTTACGGGAACAGATTCAGATTGTATAATTATACTCCGGTACAAATCTCTTAATAAACTCTCTCACTTCAGGAGCGTCCATATAGGGAACTTTTTCTTTTACTGATTCAATCAGCATATCAAAATCAATTTTTGACATTACATGATTATCATTATTCAACATTAGTATCTTGTTATTGCCGGTTTTAATCATCTCTCCCTTATTATAAAAGAGTTCTTCATAAAGCTTCTCCCCGGGTCTTAAACCTGTATATTCGATCTTTATATCTCTTCCAGGTGTATATCCGTAGATCTCAATCATTCTCTCAGCGATATCTGATATTTTATACTGCGCCCCCATATCAAGAACAAAAATTTCACCGCCAGTTGAAATCGCGGCGGAGTTGATCACAAGGAGTGACGCCTCAGGTATGCTCATAAAGTATCTGGTAATATCAGGATGAGTTACTGTAACAGGCCCACCCTTCTCGATCTGATCTCTGAAAAGCGGAATAACTGATCCCCTGCTTCCAAGAACATTACCAAATCTTACAGCCGCAGCATTCAATCCTTTAATATGCTTATAATAAGATGTAAGAATTTCAGTGATACGTTTAGTGGCTCCCATAACATTAGTTGGTCTTACAGCTTTATCCGTAGAGATAAGTACAAATTTCTGAACATTGTACTTTGATGATATATCAAGTATATTGTTTGTTCCAAGTACATTGTTCTGCAGTGCTTCTATCTCATTGAATTCCATTAAAGGAACATGCTTATGGGCTGCAGCGTGAAAAACAATATCAGGTTTATCTATGTCGAACAGGCGCTCAAGAAGTCTATAATCTTTTACATCTGCAATACGATAAACAACATCCGGTACGGGATTTTTCATCATACGGACAAAGTCATCCATACTTCTTTTTAAATTGTAGATGGAATTTTCACCTCGCCCTACTGCAATGATCTTTCCAACATTAAATTTAAGAAGCTGCTTGCATATTTCAGATCCGATACTTCCGCCGGCTCCTGTAATCAGAACTGTTTTACCTGAAAAATACTTTTCCATTAGATCAAGTTCAATAGAAAATTCATCACGATCTAGAAGTTCGGAATATGAGAACTCTCTTAATGAAGGAAATATTGGTACTGAATCAAAAAATTTCTCAGCTGACGGAACAAAGGAAAGATTAATATTTCTATCAAATGCCAGAACAGTGGAGACTATCTTATTTATAAAAGAAGAAGAGGCTGAGGGTATACATATCATCACATCTGAAATTTCAAGTTCACCACAAACTTTCCCGATAGATGTTGTAGGTCCGTATACTGATACATCAGAGATAAATCCGCCGACTTTAGAGAGATCATCATCGATAAAACCAGCTATTGCATTACCAAGTCCCCTCTGACGAAGATCTCCAGCAAGAGCTAAACCAGCCTCTCCTGCGCCGACTATAAGTATTCTGTTAAGTTTCTTCATATATGTGATAATCCCGTTTTCGACTATATTTTCTGGAAATTTAAAAACTCAAGTCAGCTATACCCCTCGGCCCCCGCACCCCCGGAGGGGGCTGTTTGGTGTAATAACTCAGTTTAGTCTACCTTTTATTTTTCGCAAGAACATCCAGAATATTTTCAATAACATAATCTGTTTCCGCTTCATTCATCCCCGGATAAATAGGGAGTGATACTTCCCGCGAAAATATATCCTCACAACCGGGAAAATCTGTTTCTGTATATCCTGAATTTTTAAACACTGAAAATCTATACATCGGGATATAATGAACACTTGTTCCAATACCACGATTTTTCAACTCAATTATAAATTCATCTCTGCTTATAAGCAGTTTATCAGGCTTAAGTCTCAGCGGATAAAGGTGCCATGCACACTCAATATTATCTCTCACCTTCCATAAATCAAGTATATCGTTTTTGCTGAATGCATTGTTATATTTTAAAGCAATTGCCCTTCTTTGAAGATTCATTTCGTCACTCTTCTTCAGCTGTTCAACTCCTATTGCCGATGCAATATCGGTGATATTATATTTATATCCCGCCTCCGAAACATCATATTCCCATGACCCTTTATCAGAATACCTGTTCCATGCATCTTTTGTGATACCGTGCAGCCGGAGTCTCCTCATTCTCTCTGCCCATTCAACATTTGCCGTGGTAATCATCCCCCCTTCACCGGTGGTGAGAGTTTTTGTTGCATAAAAACTGAAGCAAGTGATATCACTTACCGTACCAATCATTTTACCTTTGTATAACGTAGGCAGAGCGTGAGCAGCGTCTTCAATAACAATGAGTTTATGTTTACGGGCAATAGCAATAATGGCATCCATATCACAGGACTCACCACCGTAATGAACCGAAATTATTGCTCTTGTTTTTTGAGTAATCTTTTTTTCAATCTCTAACGGATCTATAAGGAAACTGTCCCTGATCACATCACAAAGCACAGGTACAGCGCCGGAGTATGTGATAACCTCCCACGTTGCAATGAAAGTCATAGCGGGAATAATAACCTCATCACCAGCCTTTATATTCAAAGCTTTAAGAGCAAGATGAAGTGCCGATGTACAGGAATTAACAGCAATTGAATTTGGTGCACCGGTATACTTTGAAAACTCACGTTCAAACTCGAAGGTCTTCTCCCCCATTGTGAGCCATCCGCTACGGATAACTTCAGATGCGGCATTGATCTCTTCATCGCTGAGATTTGCTTTATGGAAAGGTATTTTCATATGGGTATTCTCTAGTGTTTATTTTAATTATCGTCAAGTTTTAATTTTTAATCAATGTATTTAGAAAGTAGTAAAGAGTTTAAACTTATTTGATTCGGGGAGAAGAATACGCCACATTAATGAACAGAAATTGACAGATGAGAATAAAGAAAATTTTCTTCAAATATAATCAATTCTCCTGGCCAGATTATTTACAGAAAGAACGATTCATCTCCTTTTATAAATATTCTTTAACGGAAGAGATTACATCCTCTACAGAAATATCCTTCATGCATTTGTAAGCATTATCACATTTTATTAATACTTTATTTTCTATACAGGGAGAGCAGTTCAGACTTTTATAAATGGTCTGAAATTTCAGATTACCGTTAAATGGAATTCTATCATGAGGATTTACCGGGCCAAATAATGCAACTACCGGAGTATTTAAACAATATGAAATATGAAAAAAGAATGTATCCATTGAAATAACCGCTGAGGCATTATCTATCAGATAAAGCAGTTCTTTAAAACTAGTTTTATTGACCAGGTCAACAACTCCGTCAATTTCATGATGATCTTTATTTATGCCGGCAACTACAATCTCTTTACCTGTAATTTTTTTTAATGCGGATATAAGATCAGGAAAATATGGCCATTGCCGGGGATCTTTTTCAAGATACTGAGCATATATATCTAAAAGAATAAATTCATTCTTTTTTATACTGCTTTTTTCAAGCAGATCACTTTTAAAATCTAAATCAATTGAATAATCTTTAGATACAGGAATTTTCAGATACTCCAGCACTTTCTTTACTTCATCAAATTTGTGAAGATTTTCCCTGTTATAAATTTTTCTGCTGGAAGGGAGTAGAAAATATAATACATCTCGGATAAGATTAGGATGAATCTGAATAAATAGATCATACTTTTCTAATTTAAAAAGTGAAAAAATCTTAAAGTAACTGAAAATAAAAAACTTAATCATCCCTTTTATGGAAAATTCCATATCAAATGTTTTAATGGAGTCAATATTCCGGTTATAAATAAGAAGATTGTTTGATATTTTGTTGAATGTCATTACTGTTATATGAATATCTTTATTGGCTTTTTTTAATGAAGCCAGAAGAGGGAAGCACATAATCTGGTCACCGAGGCCTTGAGGCAGATCAATAACTACTTTCTTTATATCCCCATCTTTCCAATTAACCCAGAGTTTTTTGCTAAATAAATTCATCAGTTAAATACCTTGCAGAATATATATGTCAGGATATTCATCAAACGTAAAATCAATTTGTAGCGTTTTATCACTGTTACTTTCGCAGCTTACTGATTATTTTAGATGTTGAATACCCTTCAACAAAATCTATCAATACAACTTCATCAGCATATTCTCTACCGACAACATTCTCAACGGTGTAATCTCCACCCTTGACCAGAAAATGAGGCCTGACTTTTTCTATCAACGATAGAGGAGTATCTTCATCAAACTTTACGATGTAATCGATTGATGTAAGTCCCGACAGTACAGCTGCACGGTCATCCTCCTTATTCACAGGACGCCCCTCGCCTTTAATTCTTCTTACAGAATCATCTGTATTCAACCCCAGGATCAAAATGTCGCCAAGCTCCCTGGCTTTCTCCAGATACTTGACATGCCCTATATGCAGAATATCAAAACATCCATTGGTAAAAACAATCCGTTTCTGATCACTTTTAAGACTATCAATTACCATCGGTAAATTCTCAAAGTTGATAATTTTATTATATGACTGACGCAAATCTCTGAATAGATCAACTTTTTTTATCGGCACTGTGCCGAGCTTACCGACAACTATTCCCGCTGCGATATTTGCAAATTCAACAGCATCTCTCAATTTATAATTTGAAGCAATCCCTACAGCTAACGCGGCAATTACAGTATCCCCTGCACCGGAAACATCATAAACCTCTTTTGCAAATGTCGGAAAGTGCTCAATCTCATCTCCATCAAAGAGTGTCATCCCTTTTTCAGAACGTGTTACCAGCAGATTTTTGAATTCGGAATTTGTAAACACCCCTGGGATACATTTCTCAATAGATACATCGTCATTTGGAACATTTTCACCTAAAAATTCATTAAGCTCTTTCATGTTCGGTGTTACCAGAGTTGCACCGCTGTATTTTTTCCATTCCTTCCCTTTAGGATCAACAATTACCGGAATGTTATGCTCTTTTGCTTTAGCGATTATATATCTGCATAAATCTTCCGAGCAAACCCCTTTATTGTAATCGGAAATCACAACTACATCAAAATCTGCAATACATTCACTTATTGAGATTTTAATTTTACTTTTCAAATCATCAGTTATTGTTTCAGGTATTTCATAATCGAGTCTCATCATCTGCTGCTTATTCCCGATGACACGGACCTTTGTTATTGTTGGAGAATTTACTTTAAATAATAGATGTTTTATCGAATTCTGATTGAGCACCTCAGCAAGCTGCTCACCATTATAATCTTCACCGGATACCCCGATCAATAAAACTTCAGCATCAAGTGATGCAATATTATTTGCAACATTAGCCGCTCCACCGGGAGCTAAGGTCGTTTTTTTGATGTTTACAATCGGGACAGGAGCTTCGGGAGATATTCTGTCAACACTCCCCCATAGATACTGATCAAGCATAACATCACCAACTACAAGAACTGATACATTCGAGAAATTATATTTTTCCATTATCCATTAATTCCTTTTCAAAAAGATCACATAATAAATGTATGATTAGAATGTGACACTCCTGTACCCTTGCAGTAGTATCAGATGGTATTATCAATTTATAATCCGCGTAATTTTTTAACATTCCACCATCTTTACCAAGCAGTGCAAATGTTTTACACCCTTTTTTTTCAGCAACTATAAATCCTTCCATAACATTACGGCTATTGCCGGAGGTTGACAAACCGATAACAATATCACCCTTCTCAGCCAACGATTCTATCTGTCTTGAAAATATCCTTTCATATGAATAATCATTAGCAATAGATGTGATTATTGAAGTGTCCGTTGTTAGAGCAATTGCAGGATATCCCGGTCTTTCAATTTTATATCTTCCGACAATTTCCGCAGCAAAATGCTGCGAATCAGCAGCACTCCCGCCATTTCCCATAATTAGTAATTTTTTTCCGTTAAAAAGAGCTCTGTTTATCAGAAGCGATATTTCATTGATAGATTCTTTCAGATTTCCGATTTTTTGGATAACTTCAATGTGCTCTTTTAAAATTTCATCAATCATTATATAACCGCCATAACAAACTTTTTTAAAACTAAGAATTCTGTCTTGCAGATAAAGTAAAGAAAAAAAACAGATATATAGTTTGATTTATCAATTGAGAAACTGTTTATTTCTTTTTGTCAAGGTAAAAGATTGTTCTACAAACAACTTAAGACTAAAGTTATGATAGTTTCAGGAAAGTAGATGGTAAAATAAAAAAAATTATAATTAATGTAAATATTTTTTATTAATATTTACATTAATCAGACAAAGATTGTAATAACCATTATGCTGGAATTGTCCCTTTGTCCATACAACTCCAGCACTTGCAATTTGCTAAAGAACAAATAAATGCCAAAAGATATAGCTATAGAATGAAAAATATTAAGAAATCCTTTTTTTTAAATTCTCTCTTTTTAACTATTTCAACAATATTAGAAAAATTCTTTTTTTTCTTCATAAACATTATTATTGCCCGTTACTTGAGCAGAGAACATTTTGGTGAATATACCACAGCTCTGGCATTCGGCACCTTCTTTTCAGTTTTTGCGAACATGGGAATCGGCGCCTCCTCAATCCGCGCAATAAACTTTTATAAAGATGATATTGATGAAAGCTATACAAGTACAATAGTGTTGAAAGTTTTATTATCTTCCGCAACATTTCTAACACTACTGGCTGCTATTTTTATTACTGATTTTAATAGAAATACAATAATTCTGACTTTAATATTAGGACTGGTTAGAATAATAAATGATTTCCTCACTACTATAAATCAGTTATTTGAAGCAAAATCCAGATTTATGGTTTCGTCAGTTTATAACTCGCTATTTGCACTTATGTTTCTGGGAGGAACTTATACTGTTATACTTTTAAAAGGAGACTATTTTGACATCTCATATACAAGATTGATAATAATAACAGCAATATCATCCGCTGCATTTATTCATTCATTCAAATATTACAGGTTTAAATTTGATTCTAAAAAATTAAAGAAATTTACAATCGAAACCATACCGTTTTCATTTTCTGTTATATTTTCAAGTATCACAATGAATTTATCTTCATTAATTCTACCGTTAATTCACGGCACACTTTATTCTGGAATATATAATAACGCATATATTTTCTTTTTATCATTACTTTTTATCCCGGGGAATTTGAGTAGAGTTCTGATGCCACATCTTTATCAGAACAAATATAATGAGAATAAAGAATTGTATCAGTTTGCTTACGATACATATTCAAAAATATTTTCAATAATGTCTTTTTATTTTGCCATTATTTTTTTTATGTATTGCGGCCCGATTATTTCACTAGTGTTCGGGAATAAATATTCTGAATCAGTATACTTACTGCAGATTTTTGCTTTCGCGATTCCATTCGCATTTAATATATCAGGATATATTATCAGCTCAATTAATAAGCAGATAATCAACTCCAGAATTGATATTGTAATTTCAATAATCAGCATCATCCTGTCATTAGTTCTGATTAAGTTATTCAAGGCTGATGGTGCGGTTTTGAGCATGGTTATTGTATTTGTTATTTCATATGTAATATCAAACGGATACCTTGTTAAAAATAAATATATCAGTTACAGAAAAACAGCAGTAATAAGATTTACATTGCTGATTATTTCTTCCGCCTGTTATGCGGTTAAAATTTATTTATCAGGTTTTCATCAGCATATACTATCGATGTTGATTATTTCGATAATATACTTTATCCTAGTCTCATTAATTGTGGTTGATAAAAATGATATTAAGCTTATAAAAAATATCTTGGAAAAATAAAAATACAGATAGTAACAAACAAAGAGAAAGCTGCTTAATACTCTGCAACTTTGTTGACATAAAGCCCATGTTTTGTATTCTTGCTATCAATTAGAAATTAATCATAGAAATAATGTATCAATTCCCCGGAGTTAAATTTTGAAAAAAAATAATTATGAAGATGTTATCAGAGTAAAGAGTTTTTTAGCTTTTTCAATAACAGGAATAATACTAATCGCTGTTGGATATGCTCTAAGTTTTATTCCTGATAAGCTTGACACTGAACTCATTAAAAATTTGTACAATCTGCCCCTGGATGCTTTCTATCCGGAAAAATCAGAAACCTATCAATATATGATAATTTCCGTATCATTTCCAATATTGTTTTGTCTTTTCTATTTAATCTTATCTAATAAAATAAATAATTTCAACTTCATGAAATTAAGTAAAATTATTTACCCGACGGAGTTACTATTATTCCTCATCCTGTTTTCAGCTGTAACAATCAAAAAATATAAATTCTTCTGGGTTCTTTTTCCAAAATTTAATATTGCTTTAATGATATTAAGTATAATAATTATTCTTACTACAGTTTTTTTATTTAAAGAAAGTACGAATAAATCATACAAAATAATAAATATCGGGATATTCATTTTCGGAGTAATTACAGTATTTTTTACTTCATGGCTTTTTATATCAAACAATTACTTTTTTAATGAGTATACTATTCACCATTTTGATGCCTACTATTATCCTGTATATGAAGTTCTTAATGGAAAGACTCTTGATGTAGATTTTAATTCGCTATATGGATTTTATCCATATCTCATGGTATGGATTTTTAAACTATTGGGCGGAATTTCAATGTACAGGTTCAGTATATTTATGGCGATTCTTGTTTTAATAAACTGTGCCTCAATAGGTTTAGCAATCTGGATAAATGTAAAAAATAAAATAATTGCCTTGATCGGATTCCTTGCATCTATATTTTATTTGTATATTTTTAATTTATCATCAATTGGAGGATACTTTCTTCAATATTTTCCTCATCGGACGATCTTCCCATCGTTGCTCATTTTAGGATGCTCCATTTGGCTTAATACAAATAATCTGAATTATAGAAAAATATTAACTTTTATCGGATATGTGCTTTGTTCAATTTCACTATTGTGGAATATAGATACAGGTTTTGTTGTTGTAGCAGGATGGAGTCTTTTTCTATTTTACAATGAATCGTTGACATATTCCTTCAACGATAAACAGTTATATTTCCAAGTTTTTAAAATAATTTGGAAAACAACATTATCAACATTGATCGCTTTTTTTTCGGTAGTTCTAATAACATATTTGAGAACAGGCCAATTAATAGGCCCAAAAGGAATGATGTCGTCACAGATATTGTTTAAGGGAACCGGTTTTTATATGCTCCCGATGCCTTTATTTCACCCCTGGTTATTATTGGTGGTAATTTATGCAATAGGATTGGCGAAGTCACTGAGAAATTTGAGTTTTCTGAGCAATTCGGATAATGAATTTTCAAAACCGAGAAGTTCTATCTATTTTTTACTTTCGATAGCGGGAATAGGATTGTTCTCATATTATCAAGGCAGAAGTCATGACATTATTTTCCGCTTTGTAGTTTGGCCTGCAATACTCCTAGTTACAATTTTCGCTGATGAATATTTAACAAAAATAAGCGATCAATCTAAGATTTATCAACAAACAGATAGCACTTTTAAAATCAGAGTTAAAACGGATTTGTTAAAACTAGTACTTATAATTGTTGTTTTGTCGACACTATCTGTTTCATTTTTCGTTCAATCTTATAAAAACAAGTTTATTAATAATCTAATAAGTAAAGATTCAATAATTGATTCTAAAGAGGTTCCTTTTAGGGAAAATTTAAATTTTATTAAAAAAAACAGTTTAAAAAATGAAAAAATAGACTTGCTGCTATTATATTTTACGGAATATTATTCAATTTTAAATTTGCAAAATCCCATGCCAATAAGCTCACAGGTAGACTGGTTTACCAAAGAAGATTATAAAAAAGTCATAAGATGGCTGGAAATAACAGATCATAAATTATTTATTGATAAGGATATATCCTATTTACTCACTCAATATATGCCTGAAGAATATTCCAAGGTGATTAGCAGGAGATTCAGGCTTGTTGATACATATAATGATATTAAATGTTATGAGGTTAAAAATAAATAATTCTCAATTGGAAGAGCTAAAATCTATGATGTCTCCTATATAGTCGTAAAATTTATATGTAACAAAAACTTGAGAGCGGCAATTTCGATCCAAGAAGATGTACAATTCCTGATGATACATCTTCTTGGATCTTTTCCGGAAAATAAGATCAAACTCTTTGGATCATGATCGATTCAATTACACGATTTAATTGATCAATTTTTATTTTAACCAATGTAGAGCATAACATAATTTCTGGATTAACGTATCTATATATACTGATCTGATTATTCAGAATATTTCGCAATTATTTATATAATATCAATCCGGCATTACAAATTTTTTTAGTTTTTCCCCTGCAATACTCCATGTAAATTGCTTTGATCTCTCAAGTGATTTTCTCTTTAGATCCTTTATAATTTCTTGAGTTTCAGTTATCATTTTTAAAGAAGAAGAAACTTCATCTACATTACGCGGATCAACGATGATGGAATTATTATTTGTAATTTCAAACAATGGCGGTATGTCAGAGATTAATACCGGACAACCGCACGCCATTGCTTCAAGCACAGGTAATCCGAATCCTTCATAAAGAGAAATAAAAATAAACAGATCAGCTCCCGAATAGAGCGGGCTCAGATCCGAATCATCAACAAATCCTGTTATTATTATATCATCAGCTATGGCAGAATTATTTATAATATCAAGTATTGGAGATGTATTCCATCCGATTTTACCAACAATAACTAACTGGTACTTATGTTTAGTATTAAATTTTTCAAATGCTCTACATACCATTTCAAGATTTTTTCTTGGTTCAATAGTAGCAACAGACAGTATATATGGTCTGGAAATATTATATTTTTGCAGAGTTTTTCTGACTTCGGGAGCATCGTTTTTTATCGGAAAAAATGTCGACTGATCAAAACCAAGATGAACCGTATGACATACTTTATCCTTATCAATAAACTTTTTCAATTCAGATGATACACTGTCAGATATAGTTATAATTTCATCCGCTCTACGGATATTCCGTCGCGCGACATGTTTAACAAGAAACTGATTTTTTTTACTCATCGTTTCGGGATAGAAAATATATACAAAATCATAGACAATATAAAATGCCTTTATTGCCTTATTTAAATATAACGGGAAGAGTAGACCATGTGTACCAATAAATACTTCTGATTTAATCCGCTTTGCAATAATTGGAATTATAAACCAGACATATAGAAATTTTATATTATACAAAATGTTTAGAATTTTTTTTGTGCGAAAATAACGCGGCAGCATATCTGAAAAATAATGTATTACGACATTACCGTTATCCGGAGAAAAATTACTCGATGGTGAAATTAAAAAAATGTGGTAAATATTTCCACTATCACATTCGAGCAGAGAGGTAATGTAACCTTTAACTGCCCGTCCGACACCAGTTGATTTTTCTTCAGAGAGTACTGACGCTTCTATTGAGATTATTTTTGTTTTATTCATATTGTTCCGATTGAGTAGATTGTGTTTAATAGTAAATATCCAACTGTTTCAAAAATGAAGTGTAGAGAATATCTCCACTATTTCAAGTGTTAAAACATCATTCTTATCAGAGATTCACAAGTAGTTAGAAATTATTTTCTTTTCTTTAATAAAAACAGCTGTGCGTCGTACGATATATTCAGCATTAAAAAACGAAGTAATAAAGCATACCTATCAACACCAACTATACGCTGAACTAGTCTCATAATATAATAAACTATCCGTATTTTTGTTCCATACTCACCAATCTGATCCCACCCTGTTTTTTCAGGATTAAGGCTTTTTGATTTCGGAAGAAGTTTATTTTTCTTTAAAAGTGCGTAGAAACTATCCACTTTTACTGAAAATGGATCGGGAAAGTATTTCCCTTCCAAAGTAATGGAGTTAAAGAGACGACGTTGGATTTTAATTATACTTTCACCATTTTCAAAATGTCCATATGTATATACTTTTTTAAAATCACCAGGAGCACCATTTAATAAAAGTCTCTCTCTGTAATTATCGAAAACTTCTTTTAATTCCGGATACATTTCAAATGAAGCTTTGGAATGTTTATAGGAAATGTGATCCTGCAGTGATAGATTATATCCTGAAAAATGATAAAATATTAGCGGTACAGATTTACTCAACTTATCAGTTACAGTATATTTATTTTTGATTTTTTTTAATGATCGTTCATGCAGATTCCAGACCGCCATATTATATCCCGGATTTCTGGAAACTAGTAATCTCTCTCCTAAAAATGCCGGACCATAATTCATCCATTTCTGATCTACAAAAAGCGACTTTGTTCTTTCATCGAAACATGAATTGTAAAGTTTTTTCATCAGCCATTCAATAAATGGTTGAGTATATTTATCTTTTTTTAATGCAACAAAACCAAGATTATAAATACCGCCGAATAATAACACCTCTTCTTCTGTCGCATTATTATCGTTTTCAACAGGATGATTTATATGCGGAGTAAGAACCATGCTATATCTGTCTAATTCTTTGAATATAGATGTAAGAGGGTTATAAACCGTAATATCAGGATCGAGATAAATTACCTTGTTATAGCCTTGTTTAAAGAGATGATCTATGATAAATGGTTTAACAGAAGTGGAAAATTCAGTAATGTCATACTTAAATGCCATGTTAATAAAACCTTCAATGCCGAGTGAGCGGGTTTCTATTATTTTATAACGTTCATTTTTAAAATCTACAAGACCATCGAACTCATCTACAAGAAATATATAATAATCGATATCATTTTTATGTATTTTAAAAATAGAATCTCCAAGTGTACGCGCATAGGGGAGATAATTTTTTGCAACAATAGTAAAAACAGCATTTTTCATATGATTTCCTTTTTATCCTATTATTCGAATTACTCTGGCAGGACTTCCAGCCGCAATTGCATTCGCAGGTATATTTTTATTAACAACTGCATTCGCACCGATTATTGCATTTCTGCCTACTGTAACTCCGGATAGAATTGCCACCCCTTCACCTATTAAAACGTTGTCTTCAATAACAACAGGTCCTTTAGAATAAAGATTCCGGTTATTTGGAATTACCAGCAAATCTTCGCTTGTAGTATCTCCATGAGAATGGTCAGTAATAAATACCCTGCTTGCAATAAGAACATTATCGCCAATTTCAATACTATCAATGCAACCAATGTGACAATCAGTATTAAAAATCACATTATCTCCAATTTTAATCGAAGGTGAAAACACCTGTTCATGAGACCTGTCCCTTGCTTCGATTCTAAAATTTACTAAAGCTGAAAAGTTTTTACCGATGGACATATATTTCGGATTCATAATTATTGAATTTGAAGAAAAAGAAGCATTTGAGCCTATATGGGCAAATTTTCTACTTATGGAATAAGTAAATAATTTATTTTTAAAATATATTATTCCAGATTGAAATGAATCTGAAAGAATAAAAGAAAGAATGTAACTGAAAAATTTAACTATTGATTTAATCATTTTGATCAAAACAGAACCTCTTGAAGGAATTGGCAATACTAGATCACAAGGAATACTATTACATAGATATATCAAATATCAACTAGATGTACAATAAAATTTCACATTTGACACTACTCAAACACAATTTTATACAAGATTAAATAACTAAATTATTTTTTAACAATTCAATTACAACATCAATCTTTTTTTATTTTTATTAAAACAATTTATATATTTTTCTCCACAATTACTAGTATAATAATTCAATATTGAATTGATTTATCTTTCCAAATTTAAGTTTAAAATCTTTATACTTATTTTGAGAAAAAATGTTGATTTTTTTAGCATATATTTAAATAAGTTAAATAACTGATATTTTTAAGGACTATCTTATTAATCACAGAGTCATTTTGTATTATAAGGATTTCGATCAAACTTCTAATTTTTATGCACTTCCTGTAAAATGTAAACTCTACACCGCTGAACAATAAAATATGGAGTATGTTTAATGCTGTTTAACTCAATTGATTTTGCAATATTCTTTCCGATAGTATTTGTTCTATATTGGTTTATGATAAAAGAATTGAAATATCAGAATATATTATTACTTATCTCAAGCTATTTTTTCTACGCCTGCTGGGACTATCGATTCCTCTTTTTATTAGTCTTTTCTACCCTATTGTCTTATTTAACTGTTATTAAAATGTATGAATCAAAAAATTCAAGTATTAAGAAATCATGGTTTTGGTTTAATATTTTGGTTAATTTAGGATTTCTCGGTTTTTTTAAATATTACAATTTTTTTGCAAATTCTTTTTCCGAGGCTCTTTCACTTTTAGGACTACATGCTGATCCCTGGACTTTAAAAGTGATATTACCGATAGGTATATCCTTCTATACGTTCCATGGCTTATCATATGTTATTGATGTGTATAATAATAAAATAGAACCTTGTAAAAACGTTGTTGAGTATTCTGTTTTTGTATGTTTTTTCCCATTACTCGTCGCAGGTCCTATTGAAAGAGCAACACATCTCTTGCCTCAAATTCAGAAACCACGGCAATTTGATTATACTCAAGCCTCTGATGGTTTAAAACAGATTTTATGGGGATTATTTAAAAAAATTGTTATTGCCGATAACTGTGGCGAATATGCCAATTTAATATTTAATACTTCAGCAAACTATTCAGGCAGCACCCATATAATTGGTGCACTATTTTTTACTATTCAAATTTATTGTGACTTTTCTGCCTACTCTGATATTGCACTTGGTACGGCACGTCTTCTTGGGATCGAATTATTAAGAAATTTTGCATTCCCGTACTTTTCAAGAGATATCGCTGAGTTTTGGAGACGGTGGCATATTTCACTTACAACATGGTTCAGAGATTATCTATATATCCCTCTAGGCGGAAGTAAAGGCGGAGTATTGATTAAAATAAGAAATACTTTTATCATATTTATTGTAAGCGGTTTTTGGCATGGCGCAAATTGGACTTTTATTGCATGGGGCGTATTAAATGCAATATACTTTTTACCATTACTTTTATTGAATAAAAATAGAAACAACATTGAGATAGTCGCAAAAGGAAAAAATCTTCCATCAATTAAAGATATATTCAATATTGGAACAACATTTTGCTTAACGGTTTTTGCCTGGATTTTCTTCCGATCGGAAAGCATCAGCTATGCACTCACATACATTTCAGAGATTTTTTCAAAATCATTGTTTACAAAACCTGAAATATTACCTAAAAACCTCTTAATACTTATCGGCCTATTTTTTATTATTGAATGGGCGGGCAGAGAATCTCAATTTGCTATTCAACAATTTTTAATAAAACGCTACGTGGTGTTTCGCTGGTCATTTTATTATGCAATAATATTTATGATATTGATATTCGCAGGTACTAATCAGCAATTTATCTACTTTCAATTTTAAGACAGGGTTATGAAAAAATTTATTATATCCTTTTTATTATTTCTAAGTCCATTAATTTTAATTCTGGGGATTTATATTTATTTAGATCCATTTAAAGTCATTAAATCATACACAACATTTTTTGATGAAAGTGAAAAAGGACGAGTCGGATTAAATCAGGATTATATCAGCACCACTACCTTTGATAATAACTATAAAACAGAAAATTACAATTCATTTATTTTTGGTAATTCCCGTTCTATTTTTTATCAGATTTCTGACTGGAAAAAACACCTTTCGCCAGATAGTCGTTGTTATCACTTTGACGCTTCCGGAGAATCACTATTCTCAATAAACAAGAAAATTCAATATATCGATAAAAAAGGTTTGGAGATAAAAAATGTTCTACTAATATTGGACTTTAGCACTCTCATTCAAGACAAATCTAAATCTGGTCATTTATTTATAATATCACCTCAATTAGTTGATTATTCAAATATAAAGGATTTCCATTTTACATTTTTTAAAGCCTTTTTAACTCCAAAACTTTTTTATGCATTTATCGATTTTAAAATAACCGGCAAAGTAAAACCATATATGAAAAAAGACTTCCTGCTTGATGATAGACCACGAAATTATGATATTAAAATAAACGAATTACGATATGACTTTTTTGAAGATTTAATAAATAGTAACAATTATTACACTCCCGAAAGATTGTCTGTTTTTCATGATAGAAGTGCTACTCAAAATTATTCACCAATATCGATCAATAAAAACCAGAAAACTTTTCTTGGGAATATCCACAATATTTTTATTAAGCATAACACAGATTATAAGATTATAATAAGCCCATTATATGACCAAATTAAATTAAATTCGGAAGATTTTGAATACCTCAAGATTCTATTTGGAGAGAATAACGTTTTTGACTATTCCGGGATTAATGAAATTACAAAAGATTACAGAAATTACTATGAAAGTGCACATTATAGACCTCACGTTTCACGAAAGATTATGAATGAAATATATAAAAAGTGAAAGCATTTTTTTTACTCTCCCTCTTTGCCATTCCGGAGTTAAAAAAAATGCAGCAATGATCCTTTAAATAGTTTTAATAAATATAAGGGGAGATTTACTCCACGCTACAGTAGTAGAAGGTGTGATGATTGAACCTCAGGATTATTTTTGTAAATAATGTTTTTCAATAATATCTTTAAGATTATCTTCTTTAGATAGTTGTTCTATATATTTTTTATTAAACTGTTTTCTTTTATTTTTATTGATTTTCCTTTCAAAAATTATTTCAATCAATAAAATTGGCCTCATAAATAGATAATAAATTATTTTTTTAACTAATGAATTATAATTTTTAAAATAAAATATTTTGTCCTTAATAATATTGTATTTTTTAAAATATTGGTTTTGTAATAACCAACTAAAAAAACTGATATGATCTTTTACAAGGGCCGATTTAAATTTATTAGAAGTTGATAATCCTTCGCCAACCTCATACAAAACTACATATTCATTCAAGTTTGCAAATTGCACATTTTTTAAAACTAACAATACCTGAACAATATCTTCAGTATAAATCACAGTTCCAGGTAATAAATTTTCTTCGATCAACATTTTTTTATAAAAAAATGTTGATCCGCTGATATAATGGCCACGCTTTAAAATTCGATGAATTGCTTTGCCGGTGTCAATATAATCATTGATATAATACGGCTCCGGATTAATAATTTCTTTTATAAACTCAATCTCTTCATTCTCGGAATTCCATCTGTAAGAACAGTTAAATCCAAAAATAAAATCTCTACCTGATTCATGGAGTTTATTTACATAATTTGAAATCGTATTTTTTGAATATAATAAATCACCAGCGCCAATTGGTTTAATATAAACACCGTTGGCTTTTAATAAAGCATTCTGATAATTAGCAACAGTCCCTAAATTTATTTCATTTTTAATAAATACAATTTTAGTGTACTTATTTTTTTTAATATAATGTTCAATAATACTAACAGTATCATCAGATGAAGCATCATCTGATATGATTATTTCTATATTCTTATATTTCTGTTGCTTAATAGATTCTAAGGTTAACAATACTTTGTTTGAAGAATTGTATGTTAATACTATAACACTAACCAGATCGTTTAATCTCATAATTCTCAAACCTGCCATTAATCATTTACTTTTTAAAATTTTAACTATGAAAAATAACAGAAACCACTGTTTCTATATATTATTCCTATTCAGGCCATTCTTAAAAAATCAATAGAACTTTTAAATCATTACATCTAAAAAATCTTATAATTCATTAATTATTTTTTTACTTTTATTCATAAAACTGAAAATTAAAACCATAATAACGAAGTATAAAACGTAATTTATTAAATATCCGTATGTAACTCCCACCAATCCGAACCTGTGGATCAGAAGGATACTTAATACAACATAACTGAAACTGAAAGCTATTTCTGTAATTATAAACAATTTCGTCATGGCTTTTGCCACCATTATATAGGCAAGCAGCCAGCTTGAAATTTTAAATACATCACCAATCAATTGAAACGCGAACAGACCCGACATTGGTGCAAAATCTTTTGTGAATAATATAGTGATGGCAAAATCACGAAGTAGATATATTGATAATGCGCCAACTATAGTAAGCGGAAGAATTATTTTATATCCATTTAATATTTCAGCCCGAATCTCTTTTTTACTATGTAATCCTGATAATTTCGGTAAATAATAAACACTCAGTGTAGTTGTCACCAACATTAAATAAATCGACGAAATTCTGGTAACGCCCTCCCAGTATCCAGCATCATTCCATGATATATGATCTCCAATATAATTTCTTATAATCACCTGTGAAACAGGAACTGTAAAGGCTGAAACAATAGCCATTAGTGCAAATTTACTAAGCTTAATAACTGATGCTGTATCATATTTATCAAAAAAAAATTTTAAATTAAACCATTCACTCTTAACAACAAAGGATAGAGTAACAACGAACACCACGGACTGTCCTATTGTTAGAGAAATCAATGCACCGTAAATCCCCGCATAATAGGATAAGAATCCGGTTAAAATCAGAGTGACCGTGCTAGATGTTATATTGACAATTGTAAGCTTCTTTATTTCCCCCTGTCCGTTCAATATAGAAATTAAAAGACTGTTCAAAACAAAAAAGATTAGAGTAAATCCAAATACAAGAAAGACATTACTGTAATCTTTAGTTTTAAAAAAATAAACCGATAACCATTTGTTCAAAAAAATAATACTAACTGATACAATAAATGTACATGCGGAACTTACCAGAACAGCTGTTGACCAGAGTTTTCTTTTTTCATTTATATCATCTTTGTATTCGGCGGTATATTTGACCACACCCTGATTGATTGCACCCGAGGCGAAGCTCATTACAAACTGGATGAAATTCTGGAACTGACCAATATATGCTAGTCCCGCAGGACCGACATAGACTGCAATAATTTTATTCAGGAAAAAACCGGTAAAAATTTTAAATAACGTGGATATTCCGGAAAGTATAGATGTTTTTATTAATGTCATAATCCGATCTGATTTTTTTATTTGTAATTATTAATAACTTCAACGACATACTTCATATCTTCATCTGTTAACATCGGACTGATAGGCAGACTCAACACTTCACGATGTATCTTTTCACTAATAGGATATGATAAGTCCTTCCACTCTTTATAGGCTTCCTGTTTATGCGGAGGTGTGGGATAATGTATTAGAGTCTGAATTCCATTATCTGAAAGATATTCTTGAAGCTCATCTCGTTCTGAAGTTCTTATAACAAAAAGATGCCACACGTGAGAATCTTCATTTTTCACTTTTGGCAGTACTATTTTTTTATTTTTAATATTCTCACAATAGTATTTTGCAACGGCTTGCCTCTTCGAAGTATCTTTATCAATACTTCGAAGTTTAATATTTAAAAAAGCAGCCTGAAACTCGTCAAGCCTGCTGTTAATCCCTTTATACTGATTCACATATTTTTTTTGTGATCCATAATTAGCTATGGCTCTTACAGCATCTGCTAATTGATCATCATCAGTTGTAACTGCACCGGCATCTCCCAGAGCACCGAGATTTTTCCCGGGATAAAAACTGAAACCTGATGCATCACCAAGACTACCTGTGCGTTTCCCTTTGTAACATGCACCATGGGCTTGTGCTGAATCTTCAACAATTTTTAAATTATATTTTCCAGCAAGCTCCCATATCTTAGCCATCTCAACTGCTTGCCCATAAAGATGTACCGGCATTATCACTTTTGTCTTTGACGTGATATGTTTCTCTACCAAATCTGCATTTAAATTATAAGTATTTATATCGGGCTCAACCAGTACGGGAGTAAGATTATTTGCTGAGACAGCAAGTATTGAGGCAATATAAGTATTTGCCGGGACAATAACCTCATCGCCATCGCTTAGATAACCTAACTCTTTATATGCTCTGAGTATAAGTATTAAAGCATCGAGACCATTAGCAACACCAATGCAATGTTTAACTCCACAGTAAGCAGCAAAATTCTGTTCAAATGTTTTATTAAAACTACCCTGTAGATACCAGCCGCTGCTGATTACGTCATCAAAAGCTTTTTCGAAATTACAGGCATACGGGGCATTCACATCTTTTAGTTCGAGAAACGGAATTGCAGATTGTTTTTGGTTTAAGTTAAAATAATCTGCAATAGAAATTGTCACCTGAGAATTTTGAAGGAATTTTTCATCTCTTGTAATTATTTTAGCTCCAACTAGATTAGCGCTCAGTTCAATAATATAATCTTCACTATCATCCATAAATAAATCCGAATCCATATCTATATATGACGGAGCTTTAATTATTTCGCATAAAGTTAAAAATTCTTTCACTAACATTTTAACACTTTTTCTATCTGTATTAAAACCTCGATCTTTTTTTTGTCTATAAATGATGTATTCCAAATTGGAGATTTGAGATACAGAAATATAAAGTTTTGCCTGCTTTTTGATAATTGTCTGAAAAACTTTTCGACTCTCCGGAAACTCATCAAGCCTGGGAACCAAAATATCAATAATTATCTGATTGTCCAAAATTATCTTATTCATATTTATGTTTTCTCTCTTCGTACCACAACTCTTTATCAGACTTATCTGACGGAATATATGTAAAGTCATCCGGCATTCCATATAGGATTGATTCTATCAGCTTGTTTCCACCCATCTCTTTATTCATGTTTTCTAATTCTTGTTTTATCTGACTTTTTTTAGTTACTGTTTGTTTAAATATATTATCATCAATTTCGATTGTCACCTCATCAGTATTCAAATCCAAACCCTCTAAATATGGGATATAATAATGTCCGTCTTTCTTTATAGCTCGGGTTTTCATATTGCTAAGCCTCCGTTGATTGAGTAAATATTATTTTCACTACTATTCTTTAACCTGCCAGGGATAACCCCTGTAATCCTTCAGATGATCCTTCCAGGGATATACCTGATTTCCATTTTCATCTTTAATGTCCCTGACGTTACATCGTACTTTAGCCGGATTACCCACGACAAGCATTTCATCATCAACATTTTTTGTTACAACTGAATGAGCGCCGACTAATGCATTTTCACCAATGACTATACCTGGAAGAATTGTGGATGATGCAAAAACTTGAGCAAACTTCTTAACTACTACTCCTTTTAATTCACCCATAGGAGGGAGCGGATCATTCGTCAACACTACCGCTGGATAAATCCATACGTAATCTTCTATTCTTGCAAGCTGCCCCATAAAGACATTGGAATGAACTCTTACATAATCTCCAATTGAAACCTTATCCTGTATATCTGAAAGGGTCCCTATACTGCAATTGGAACCGATAATCGTTTTTTCTCTTATTGTAATTCTATGCCCAGATTGAAATTTTTCTCCGATCTTTACATCTTCATAAATAATTGAATGGGATCGTATAACAGAATCAGCACCAATTACTGTCTGCTTAAAATTGTGTTTCTCAATCTCTCCCATATCACTACTATAAAATGAACCCGTTGGCTCACCAATTATTGAATATGGCCCTATAATAGTATTATCTCCAATAACAACATTCGGATAAATTATTGCACCAGGACCAATTTTTACATTGTTTCCAACTGAAACATTATCGTATAGAACTGAATTCACTTCCGTGAAATTTTGTTTTGGATACATCGGTTTTTAGCTCTGATTTTTTATTTCTTTAAATTTGTCATAATCACGAATGTAATCATCTTCCTCATATTTTTCAGAGGCAAGAACAAGACAGACTGATCCCGAAGAGAAGTTATCTAGTTCTCTCCATAACATTGTAGGAATTAACAATCCGTTATAAGACCTGTTGAGATGAAATCTTTCTTTTCTATTTCCATCATCAAGGACAACATCAAAGCTTCCACTCATGGCAATAATTAATTGCTGTAGATTATAATGAGCATGCCCGCCCCGCTCTGCCCCTCCTGGGACATCATAGAGATAATACACTCTTTTTATATCAAACGGAATATGATTATTTGACTCAATAAAAGTCAAATTGCCCCGATTATCAGTTATCTTTGGCAAATCAATTCTTTTTATATCATCTATGGTTGTCATTTTTTAATTCCTGTCAAAATGGTTTTATTGATTTTTTTTTCAAGCATTATCCTCTAAAACAAATCAAGGTATACTTAATTATATTTACTCTATATATTAAAAATTTCAGTGCAATTATGCAATTAATATTTGAAGTTAAAACAATTAAAAACCTATTTGCATTAAATATAGCATACTTAATTCATTTATCAACTCTCTTTGTTAAAACACTGTACCATTCATTATCTTCTATTATACTATAATTGAAGATAATGAACGCGTCAAGCTCATCATAATTATTTGGCATTATCAAAAAACTCCCATCCAAGTTTGGTACTTTTTTAGTCCTGATAACCAATGATGGACTATGCACCGGATCTTTCAAATATTTTAAAACACTAGACCTTGGTGATCCATACCAACCTTTAGGAGATAACCAGACAAGATTTGATGCACTCCTGGATGAAGTAAATAGATATCCAGCTGGAAAAAAATTAAAAATAAATATTTTTGTTTCATTTGTTTTTATATTATTTTGGATCGTTTCTTGAATATTTATTAAAAAAGATTGTTTTTCTGATGTCGTAACTAATCCATAATACGGACCAGACTTAACATGATACTTAAGATTTTCATTTATCTTTCCTTCTCCGTACACAAAATTATAATTGTAAATTGAAAATATAATCAATGGAATTATTGCGATTAAAACAATCACATATTCAAAACTTAATATATTCTTTAATTTAATTGAACTCAACAAATGAATGAGTAGTAATGTAGTCGCAATTGTAGCAGGAAAAAAACCTATAGAAAAGTTAGCAAAACCATTTGCCGAAGAATATGCCGTAATAAAACCGGCAAAAAAAGAAGGTATCCATAAATACCATAAAATTTTCCCAGGTAAAGGATCTGATTTATCTGTAAAAAGCATTAAATATGGTAGAAGTAACCCATAAAATATTGTAAAAAAAATGACACCAAATGGAGTAGCTATTACACCCCCAAATAAGGGGAAAAAGATAGGAGGGATTATTACTAATGTTAAAATTCGTTTTTTTAAAAATCTATAAAGAACTGCTGAAATTAAAAGATAAGGAACTGTAAAATAACTAATCGGGAAATTTTTAAAAAAACCTTTAAAAATAGGGAACAATTTATTTATCCCCCCTCCCTGGGGTACGTTATTTACATATGACATGTTATGTATAATTTCAGGAAGACCTAAAATTATTAAAAATAATAAAAAAAATATTAAGGGAATGAATAATCCTATTATGTAAATAATAATTTTATTTTTAAATAATATTGGTTTTTTAAAAAAAAATAAAAGAACATAAAAACTTGAAAAAATAATCAAAGGAGGATAAGCTAGTATACTAATAGCTGAAAAAAAACCAGCTGCAGCATACACTTTTTTAAATTTATTTTTAGAATCTAATTTTGAAAGAATGAGAAACATAGTAGCCGTCAAAGCAAGAATGGCTATGTTATTATAACTTAAAGTATATATTCCGAATGGAATGTATAATATACATAAAAAAGAAATAAACATAATATTATAAAATAGTAATGTAGTAAATACTTTTACTGAACGATATATCAACACCGATACACCTGCAGCCGCTAAAAGATAAACCAAACGCATTGCGAGAATTATACCAGACATACTGCCAGTTGCTATGTAAAATATTTTAACAATTGGAAAAATTAAAATTGATGACGTTTGGTGGATTGATATTTCATCAATGAATGGGATATCACCAAGAACAAATCTGTAGGGTATCGCAATATAATATGCCTCATCCAACACATCAACACCATAGAACAATCTTTTAATATGAAAAATAGTGAGTATACTTACAATTAAAATAAATATGAGCAAACGTATAATTCTAAACCAATTTATACTATTTTTTTTCAAAACAAAATTATTAAAATGAATCCCCATTAATATCTCCCTAATCTGTTTTAAAAAAGCTTACTCATCTAGCAAATAACCTTAATCATATTATCTATTTTAAAATAAATTTTTTAATATAAATAAATTATAATAACACATCAAAAATAACTGCTTAAAAAAATATAAGTCCGAAAGAATATCCCTGTAAATATAAAGTAATTTTAAATTTTTTAAATTTATTATTCAGAATAAAACAACAAATCGAATTTTACTTAATTATTTGAGAAATTTAAAAGTATATTATTTGTAACAACTAGAAGAATTAAAACTGCCATTCTGATAATGTAAAACTACTTAATAAATTCTAAATATTAACTAACCATCATATGCTTATCTTATACTGTTCACTAAAAACTTTATAGTAACCAATAGGCAAAATAAACATGGAGATAAAAAAAGGTAATAATCATACCAATGAGAACACAATTTAAATCTTAAATCTTCTAAAATATACTGCACTCCCCCCGAAGGGAATATATATTCAGAATAATTTGTTAATATTCTGATACAAAAAATCAAAATACGGAGTATCAATGCAAAAGTTACAACTTTTTACATATGATGCGGAACATTCTACTCCAATGTAGTCATTTGCCAGTATAATTAAATAATATCCCACTAAAAAATATTGGAACAATTTTATACTAATTTTATAGATAGGGCGAATCTACCCACTATCTTCCAGGCCAATTCAAATTGATATTATTTTAGATTTATAGTTCCAGTTTATAAAGTAATTCAGCAACTACTCATTTTAAAAAAGTACTTTCAATTATTGAAACTGCAAGATTTGCAGTTTTCTCCCATGAAAAATTTTTAATATTTCTAAATCCTTTTTTTTTCATTTCCATTCTTTCATCGTAACTATGAAGCACTCTCTCCACTGCAACCTTCAAATCAGATACATTCAGAGCCTCTATTAGAATTGCTGCATCATTTGCCACTTCAGGCATAGATGAATTATTTGATGTTATTACAGGACATCCGCAGCTCATCGCTTCAAGGATCGGCAGACCAAATCCTTCATACAGTGATGGATAAACAAATACTTCCGCTCCGGAATAAAAAGCATTTAATTCCTCACCTTCCACATAACCGGTCATTATTGTTTCTGATTGTACATTGTATTTCTTTACTATTTCAGATAAGTCAACCTCACCCCAGCCTCTATTACCAATCATAACAAGTTGATAAATACCTTTATGCTTCAATTTGCTGAAAGCCTCAACTACATTTACTAAGTTCTTACGAGGTTCGAGTGTTCCAACAGTTAAAATATATTTTTTTGATATATTATACTTTTCTAAAACTTTTTTTATTTTCTTAGATGTTTGTTCTATAAACCGTTTACGATCAACTCCAAGATGAATTACTTCTATTGGTGTTTTAAGTTTCAATAAGTTTATGAAGTCATTCTTGGTCGAATCTGAGATTGCTATTACCTGATCACATTTTCTGTAAAAGTTGTATGCCAATACTTTCATCCGAATTGAATGCGTAAAATCCATAGTCTCAGGAAATCTTTTCCAAACAAGATCATATACAATAACTATTTTCTTTATTTTTTTTGGATAAAATTGAATTACCCCTGCAATATCCATAAATAGAATTAAATCGATATTATTCCTTTTTAGTTCCGCACGGATTTTTTTATAGTGAAAAATTTCGTTTAGCGCTTTATAAAAAAAACGACGAATAGACAAAAAGAAAAAAGATCTATTTTCTATTTTTTTATACTTTACTCTTTGATTAAAATATTCAATTTTATTAAGGAAGAAGCTCTTCGTGTTATAATTAAATAAATTCAACCTTTTATCAATTTTATCCAGATGCTTAATTTCCCTGTTTGAGAAAAGGTAATATTTATTCTTTTTATCAACTTCCGCTAAACTGTTTATATAATATAGGGAGGTGTAACCTATTCCTGTTAATATTTCATCGCTTAAAGGTTTAACACAGATAGCAATATTCATTAATATTTCCTTAACTTAAAAAAGAAGTGTATTTCTGAGACTGTTTGAATATGGTTTTTAACTAATACTCATTTATTTAATACCCTTTTTCTCTTTTGAATAACAAAAACAGACTCAATTTATAGATACTATCGAGCTATTTAATATTAATTTTAAATATTAAATCCATAATTTCAGTCTAACCAGATTATACAATTTAAAAAATAGTTTTATAAAAATAATAAATATTTTTGCGTCATAAACCCTATTAATACCAAACTTTACTTTCAATTCATTACTGTTAATTTGTGGAAATTTCTGTTTTACGGTAACAATTTGATGATTTGTAAAAATCCTATTATACAAATTGAAAATTTTACTTCTAAAAAAAACATCATTCAAATACTTTCTAAAAAAATACACATTTGTTAATGAAGTAATTGCGACTTCCTCTTTTAACGACTCATTACATTGAAATCTATATTTTCCAAGTGGTTGAAGAATTCTATAAGATCCGCATTTTATATGAAAAAAAGTATGAAAGATATAATCAGTTATAGGAAAAAAATCCTGATTAAATCCACCGAATTCTATCATTAGATTCCTATCAAAAAATGGCCCAACGTTGCTAACAGGATGAGATAGATAATAATCAACTAATGATAACTTTAAAATTGAATTCCTTTTGGCTATAAATTGCCCCTTCAAAATTGAAATTCCTGATCTTTGATCCAGGAACCAGTGGGAAGGTGAAACAAACTTAATCTTATTATTCCTTGAAATTACATAATCCATTGATTCAAGATAGTTTTCTTCCAATAAATCATCATCATGAAGAAGTGAAAACCATTTCCCTTTCGCCAATTCAATACATCTATTCCAATTACCAAACATCCCTAGATTTTGTTTATTTTTAAAATACCTTATTTTATTAGTTCTATATGATTTAATTAATCGCTCAGTAGCAGATTCTATATTGAAATTATCGTCATTATCAACAATTATTACCTCATAATTTTCATAATTTTTTTGATTAAGAGCACTATCAATTGCTTCTTTTAACATATCTGCTCTTTTATATGTAGGTATTGCGATTGTTACTAATGGATTATTATTTTCTGAAAAATCACAGATCAATTCAGATTTAACATCTTTAAACCTTGCAAAATTATCCACATAAATAAAAAAATCAGTATCGTTATTTATCATTTTTAAAATCCATTGATTCTAATTAACTATAATCATTGATCTTTTTATTCGATATCAAATCAACCATTAATGACACGCCGTCTATATTCACATCAACACAAAGTTTAATCGCGTAAATAATTTTCCAGTTACGTTTTACTGGAAAATGTAAATATTTTGTATTTTTAAAAAATCTCATTTCCAATGATCCGGATTGCATTTTTTGTATAAATAAAAATATTATTAAGTTGTCCCAATACCAAAACTAAAGGGATAATATAAACACCAAAATAAGATTTAAATAAAAAACTTACAATAAATATTATGGTTATACTAATTGTATTAGTTCGAATAAATAAAAAACTATTTCTTGCTGCAACAATTATCAGCACAAATGGTGATTCGACTAAAAGTAATAAATACCATACAGAGAGTGCAGCGAATATATATTTAATCCTAAGTATCTCATCCATTTTTATATTTTTAGATGAGACAAAATCCAAAGCAAATGGAATAACAAGATAAGCAATACCTACAGACGGGATCATTAGAGATAATGAATGCTTTAAATAATCTTTAATTATTTGTTTTATTTTTAAATATTCTTTACTGGAATAATTCAATGAAATCTGTGAACGAACAATACTTAAGGATGGTCCGACAATAATTGATTGAATAATTGAAAGAATTTTCTCAGCATATGAATAAGATGATGCATATCCTATCGGTAATGAAGTCAATACTCTGCTGATAATTGGTTTCACAATGAATCCGTGCATATTATGACCAAAACGCATTGTAAAACTGTTCTTAATAAATTTCCATAACATAGGATGGCGTAAAGCAAACTTTAATTGAATTCCTATTTTAGAAACAAAATAGATTTGTATGATTGCGCTAGTACTCATAGCAGCAACTGTTGAATATGCCAGATATTTAATATCTGCATTTACAACTTTAAACACAAGTACTATAAGGATTACACTATTAGCTAAACCAGGAATAATCTGAATAATATATGGTAAAGAAAACTTCATTTCTGCATTAAAAAGATTTGTATTTATAGTGATAAATGGGAATAGAAAAATACTCAATATTGAAATCTTTAAAAAGGTCAGAATAGAACTGAATCTTTGTGCATCTAAGTTTGACGTAAAAATTAAAATTATTTTTTCAAGAAATATATAAAAACAGAAACATAGTAATATTTGAGTTATTAGTGTTAATGAAATTACAACCTGATAAAAGGAATGCGCACTTTTTTTATCTTTTATACTTAATTCATGATAAAAATAAATAAACTGTTCAATAAAAAGAAGCTGTAAAAGATTAATCGCACTGATTATTGTCATTGAAATATAAAAAGAATCTGCCTGTATTCCAACACCGAATATTTTAAGTGTTAATGCGAAGTTGACTAAGCCTAAACCAACTTGAATAAAAACCAGAAAATTGTATTTTAATTTGAAAAATGGATTATTGATTATGCTTCTAAATATCTTTATTAATATGCTCATTGTTTTACTTTATTTAGATAAGTCTTTTTTAAAGAAGTTATATAAATCCCTCTCAGGAAACCATTCAGGTAAATTAATACCTCCAGTCCATGGCATCATAACTTCACGACTTCTATATGGACGTCCACCCCAAATTACCTGAATATTCAGTCCTGTTGTATTTTTATATAGTTCGACCATATTTTTTAGCGATATCGGATTATTGGAGGATATGGAATACACTTCATTTTTTAAATCATGCTTATTAAATACTCTATATGCGGCTTTTATGAACGCCTCAACAACATCATCAATAAATACCAGATCAATAAGTTGTTCTCCTGGCGACATATTCAATACGTCATTCTTTTCCGCTGCATTCCTAAGTAGTTTAAAAAGTTTTGGTCTATTGTCTCCAGGACCATACGTATCAAAAAGCTGAAGCGTTATTGCCCTAATCAAACCAGTTTCGGTGTAGTACTTTATAATATCTTCAAAAGCCTGCTTAGTAGCAGCATAAAGATTTACAGGATTATAATCCTCGTTCTGATAATGCTGCCATGACGTACCTGTATTGATAAAATTCTTTATACTGTTTTTTGACATAGCCTCCAATAGCTGAGTGCCTAAAAGTACATTACTATTAATTAAATTATTTATATCCTCACTTTTGTGTTCCGAAAGAAACAGTGATGCAAGATGGAATATCAGATCAGGAGTTGAGCTTTTCACAGCTTTAAATACCGATTCTGTAGAACCATCATAAATATGAAAATGAATTAAACTTTTAATATCTTCTAAATATTCAAAATTTGTTTCAGGTAATATCAAAGCGTGAACTTCAATATTTTCATTATTCAGTTTTCTGACAAGATTTGAGCCAATATATCCGCTGGCACCAGTTAATAATACTTTTTTCATAACTATTACCTTTTAATTTAAAATGGGCTATTAAATTCTTCTAAAGATGGAAATGATAAGTCTCGAGAAGAAACAATCGGTTTTACTATCGGCCATTTTAAACCAAACGAATCCCATAGAATTCCTCTATCGCTTTCAGGAGCATATACATTTGTTACTTTATACATCATTATTGTATCATCTTCAAGTGAACAGAATCCATGAGCAACTCCTTTAGGAATATATACTATTTGTCCATCCGAACCACTTAGATTAATTGTAATATATTTATTATATGTTGCCGATTTTTTACGAAGATCAACCATAACATCTAATACTCTTCCTTTTATACAATAAACCAGTTTTTCAAGATCATTTGGAGGTATTTGAAAATGCATTCCCCTTATAACATTTTTATTTGAAATTGAATAATACTCTTCTTTAAAATCGATAGCAAGATTATTTTTTTCGAAAACTTCAGCATGAAATGTTTTTAAAAATAACCCTCTTTCATCAACAAAACTTTTTGAATCAATAATATATACACCATCTATATCTGTCTTGCATATTACTGCATTCATCTAATCTATACCCTTTAATTCTGAAATTTTTTTCTTAATTCTTACCCATTTATTAACCAGCGATTAAATGACTTCATGAAATAATAATTATTTTCTTACTATCAACCTTTGCTCGAAATTGGTAAGTGAAATTTTTTATAAATATAGTTAGTTATCATAATTCCTGAACCCCAGAAAATTATTTGTACTACTGGATATATTATTTCCGGAATAACACCGCTTAGTGTATAAAAAATAATTATTATAAAACAATAATACGTTAAATACGGATGAAATTTATTGCAGATAAGAACAGTTGCGAATAATAAAAATAAAACGAACAATAAATAAAATGTTGCATCTATTATAGAAAAATAGCTCAAGGCGATGAACTTACCGAGAATTCCAGTTGTACTTGCACCACCTAATTTATTATAATCAAAGTTTTCATCAAATAATGCTAACATATATGAATGTAAAGATTTTTTTTCATCATAATTTGTTATAAATTTCCCGGGAATAAAAACAGATAAAGCATCTTTAAAATAATGATACCTACCAAGCTTATTCCCCACAAGCCTTATAACAGCAGGTTTATTCTCAACAATTTTGGCAATCTGTGAAAAATGTGAAAACCGTCCTGTGATGTGAATGAGTCCGTCATATGTTGAGGTTTTAAAACTCAGATCTCCTCCACCCCTTATATAATTCTTAATGTCAAAGACTTTAGGATATATAAAAAGAATAAATAGTATTGAAGCCAAAGTGATAAAAATAGTTTTCTTCAGATCAATCTTAGATTTAAAAAAAATCATCACTTCAAGGATAAGAAAAACAAATATATGACCCGACCAGCCTCTATATATATTTAATACAATTGCGCCAATCACAAGAATCCAGAATAAATGATTTTTATTTTTATTAGTTCTATCAATACAATATAATATTAAAACAGCATCTACAATTTTAATCCGTGTTACTAGAAAAGCAAATTTAAAATTACTCGCCTGCCCGGCAATTGGGAAATGATATAAATATGTAATAATAAAATTTATTATTAGAATCAATAATATTACATAATAGAATAATGTGTTTATTGAATCTGTTTTTTTTATTAACGGATTTAATTTTAATGCTTTTGTCAGAAAGTAATAAATATAATAAACAATAACAAATTGAATAATGATAACAAATAAAATTTTTCCTAGCGTCAAATATTCTAGTAAAACAGGTTGGTTTAAAAAATCTCCATTGTATTTTCCTGAAATAAGCGCATACAAATAACCAATAATATTTGCAGAAATAAATCCCAATAGAATTATTGACCTAATATCTACTGATGTATTTAATAACTTGTTTATTTTTAATTGCACAATTAGAAACTCCAAACATTTTTTAAATTAAATTTTCTACTCATGATAACTTCTAAAATAAAAAGAATCCATTAACTTCTAAAATGATTTATTGATCCATGATTCCTGACAAAGAAAGATTTAAAAGCAAGTGAGCTTAAAAACTCTATATTTAAAACAGCAAGGGACTATCGGTTTTTATAATTGGGTTTTCGCCATCCATACTCAGTAAAGGTTGAACTTTTGAAACTTCCTGGCATTGTTATATATAAAGTCTTTCAAAGAGTTTCAAAATAAACTTCAATCAGCCGACTTTCTTTTTTATACTTTTTAAAACTATTTTTTCCTGATTTGAATTATCAGACTTTTCATCTTTATTTAAACTGGATATTACACTCTCAGCCTTATTTAAAATAAAAAACGATATTCCAAGTATAAGCAGTATAAAACTGAATAAAAACATTGTTAAATCAGGATTTACAACTATCATTATTAATGAAAAAATTCCCAAAATTGATGTATAGAGATAAACAACTCCCAAAATCCCCTTAGTTGAAAATCCCAGATTCATAAGCCTGTGATGAAGATGTTTTTTATCCGGATGAAATATATTATGGCCGTTTCTCAGACGATTGAACATAACCTGTATTACATCTGTTATGGGAACCAGCATCAGTATCATCGGTATCAGAAAAACTGTAAGAGCTGCAGACTTTTTTATACCCATGAGAGGTAATACCGAATACATAAATCCGATGAAATACGCACCGCCATCCCCGAGAAATATTTTTGCCGGAGGAAAATTGAAAACATAAAATCCGGCAATGGAAAACTCCAGAATAAGAGAAAGAGTTAATACATGGTAATTCCGCGTCATTGCGGAGATTATTACTATAAAGAGATTTGCAATCAAAACTATTCCGGTAGATAATCCATCCATTCCGTCTATAAGATTGACGGCATTCATAAATGCAACTATCCAGAAAACTGTTATCGGATATGAAAAATAACCGAACTCTATATAAAAAAAAGTATACATTTTGAAATCCTGAAAAAGGAGCCCCGAAGCAGCGACCAGACATGCAGAAACAACCTGCATAAGAAGTTTATATCTGGCACGTACCGGCATCAGATCATCAATAAATCCTATCAGAAACGCCAGTGACATACCTGCAAGAAACAGAACCTTGTTAAAACCTGAGTCATAATTCATAAGATAGTAAAAAGTCAGAGGAAAACACGCTAAAAATATCCCAAGACCACCCAGCCTTGGGATATCTCCTTCGTGAACTTTTCTTGAAGATGAGTAATCAAACACTTCATATTTATGGGATAATTTAATAATTATCGGCATAGCAGCAAGTGAAATAATAAATGCTGAAGAAGCAAAAACAAAAAAACTATATGTCATTTTTTAAACCGTCCATTTTGCTATCCCATTAATTCTATATTTATAATTACAAAGTAGCCGGTTTTATCAATGTTGTCAATAATGATTCAATTTTAATTAATATATATCTCCCCCCGCCTATAGCTGAGGGAGATATATATTAATTGCATATATAATTTTTAAATTATAACAGAATTTCCGGTATCGGTGGTAAATCATTTAACATTTTCTCATGTAATCTGCTTTTTGAAAAGATAACTGCCCAGGCTGTCAAAAATATCAGCTTCATATCAAGAAAAAAACTCTGATTCTTTTTATACCATATTTCCAACTCACCTTTATAGGGAGAGATATCCTCCCTATAACAGTCAACATGACTCTTTGTAGATCGGGAAATGATTGATTCTTCATCTCTGAAGACAATTGACCCTATTCCGGTTAATCCCGGTTTTAAATCAATAATACTATTCTTTACATGTTCAGGATAGTATGCAAAGGTCGAGGGGGTAAGAGGTCTTGGCCCTACTACACTGATATCGCCTTTAAATATATTAAAAAGCTGGGGTAGTTCGTTAATCTTTGTTTTTCTTAAGATTCTGCCAAAAGGGAGAACTCTGGGATCTCTGCCCATAGTAATATCTCCACCGGTCATATTGGGGCTATCTTTCAGCATAGTTGCAAATTTTAGCAGATTAAAAGTTACACCATTCATTCCAATCCGTTTCTGAGTATAGAATATATAGCCTTCGCCGGTAAATTTTAAAACGATTATAACCGGTATTAAAAAAGGCGAGAGTACAATTATTGCTATCGATGATGAAATAATATCAAAAATCCTTTTTATCATAAAACTACATCCTGTTATCAAGAAATTTTCCAGTCTCTTTATGACCGAAATCCGGGATCATTCTATGGAAAAGTTTCACCAGCTCTTCGCGGCTCCAGTTCCCCTGCTCCTTCATCCTTACGATTGTTGAAGTGAATAACTTAAGCAGCTCTTCACTATAATCAGGATTGTTTTTAATAATTCCAACACTATGAAAACTTTTCATGTCAAGGATTTCGTTATCAGTGAAAAATTCTTCAAAATCTTTTTCCCCCGTTGTATCGCTTTTAAAGAAATAACAAGGCCACTTCTTTTTATTTATGGAGCTTTCCACTATAGCTCTGGCCTCCTCTTCATTATCACATAACAGAGGTTCATAACCGAGCTGGTTAAGATATTTTACTGCGATGTCCGAGAAGGTTATAAGATGAAGCTTCTCACTCAATTTCGGGAAAAATATATCACGGTTTGCACCCAGCAGACAGGACATCAGGCAAAGCTCACCAGACTCATCAGGAGTAACGAAATACCGTTTAACATCATTCGGAGCGGCAATAGGCTGTCTTTTTGCAATACGCTGATTAAAGCCGTGAAGAAGACTTCCGTCCGAAAATGCCACATTGGCAAATCTTGCCATGGAGAGCGGCTGCTCAAGGCTTCTTCGCATCATGTACATCTCCATAATACGCTTTGAAGCACCCATCATGTTGGCCGGGTTGGCCGCTTTATCTGTTGATACACAAAAATACTTCTTGCTGTTATGCTTCTTCGCAAGCTCTGCCAGACTGTCCGCGTTAAAGATATTGGTATTAATCAATCTCATCAGAGTATATGGATCTTTTTCACTCCGGACATGCTTTAGAGCTGAAAGATTTAAAACATAATCATACGATGCATTCTCTTTTACAAATGCATCAAATTCAATTGATGCACTGTCAATCGGCAGTGCCTGAAAGTCCCCGTCAATATATCCGAGAGAACTCCTGACATCGCGCACAAGCTCCGCGATATTATTTTCACTGATGTCGACAACATGGAGAACCTTTGGATTGCGTTTGAATATTTCCTTTACGACTGCCTGTCCGATTGAACCGGCACCGCCGATCACTAAAAATTTTGAACTGTTTACAATCTCTTTTAAAACTTTTTCATTTTTCGTAATATCTTCCGAAAATAATGCTTCACTACGGCCGATCAAACTGAGTATATTATTATTCATTTTGCTTACCTTTTATATTATTGATATGGATACAAAATCATCTTTACTTTCAGTGCTAATATTTATCATGAGAAATGTTAAAAGATATCTGCTAAAAAAAGTGTTAACTGCGAACAGGAGGTGTTTTGATAATTGCTTATTAAAACACATAAAGATTGTATTTATAATTTTAATAGTAAATTACATCTTCAGCGAAAATATTTAATTTAGCACCTGATCAGTAATACGTTTAATTATAATATTTCTATTATATTCATTATCCAGAAATGAGCTCATATTTTTTATATATATTAACTTTTCAGATTCAGTTAAATTAATTAGATATTCAAATCCTTTTTTAACATCCTGTACATCATCCGGATCAGCAATTACGCCGATCTTATTATCCTTGACCATATTTGCAACTTCACCATTCATAACAGAAAAAATCGGTTTTTTTGCTACTAAATATGTCTGAAATTTTGATGGAACTGTAAGAGAAAAAATCGGCTCATTGTCCAGAGAAATAATTAAAAAATCTGATCTATTATAAATATCAGGCATTTCTTCCACATTCTTTCTTCCCATGAAGATAACATTAGAAATATTATTTTCTTTAACTATTTTTTTCAGGTATCCAAGATGTGACCCATCACCAACAATATTTAAACGTATTTTTTTATCAGAATTAACAAGTGAAAATCCGGTAATTACATTTTCAAGATTCTGAACTTTACCGATGTTTCCCGCAAAAGTAAAATCAACACAAGATTCCTTCTCAATTTTTACAGGTTTAAAATAAATAGTCGGCCAGTTGGGACACCACACCAAAGGTTTCCCCATTGTATATTTTTTTAATATTGATTCAAAACCGCTGCAGGATATTAAAATTGTATCACAATGCCTGTATACCCATTTAACAAAACGCTCGAGAATAAATCTGTTTAGTCCATTCTTTTTAAATCCGTAAGCAAAAACCGTATCAGGCCATGCATCCTGAGTCCATATGGTAATTTTCTTATTTCTGAATATTTTTGCAGATACACCTGGAATAGCATTGGTAAGCGGGCCCTGATTATATATAAAAATATTATCAAATCTCTTTGATATTATCAGAATCCTTAAACTTGCACGCAGAGCATAGTATAAATATCCGATAATTTTTAATATAACATTTTTGCGATAACCAAGTATTGTTCGAATCCGATGAACTTTTATTCCTTCATAATCAGTAATGCTATAAAATTTATTTTTATAGCCATGATAGATCTTATCGAAGGGATAACTTGGGACTTGAGTCAAAACTTCTATATAAATTCCATCAATATGCCATTGCTTCGCTAAATCATTTATTATAAATTCTTCAGGATAAAAATGGTCAGTAACAATTAAAATATTTTTCTTCATACTAAATCAACATCCTGAAATGAAATGAATTTACTTTACAATAAATTAAACATTATTCAAATAATAATCACCAATCAATTATTTAAATTATTGCTATTTTAAAGTTTACGAACCCTTTTCAAAAAGTATTCTTCAAACTTAACAACGATTCTAATCCTTGTTCTATAGAATGAAAACCTTCATTTTTATAAACATGATTCAATAATTTAATATCTGCAACAGATTTTTTAATATCACCTTTTCTTTCCGGATACCATTCTATTTGAGCTTTTTTACCTGTTAAGCTTTCAAAAGAAGTAATAATATCGATTAAAGATGTTTCATGTCCCGTACCCAAGTTATATACATTCCCCAAGATTTTTAAATTTGTTAAAGAATCGATTAAAACATTAACAACATCTTTGACAAAAATGAAATCTCTATACTGTTTTCCATCTCCAAATATTTTTACACTTGGATTTAAATCGGTGAAGCAATCATTAAATATTGAGATCACACCAGAATATGGAGAAACCGGATTCTGGCGAGGTCCATAAACATTAAAAAATCTAAAAGCTACGGTTGGTAATTCAAATAACTTATAATAATTCACGACATATCTTTCAGATGAATATTTGTCTACACCATAAGGTGTAAGTGGATTAACAGGGTCCGACTCTTTACATGGAAGAACCGGCTTATCACCATATACAGCAGCTGAACTTGCAAAAACAAACCTCTTTAAATTTTTAATTCGCCGAGCATGCTCTAATAAATACAATGTTGAATCAAAATTTATTGTATGAGTATATTCCGGATTTTCAATTGAATCCTGTACAGAAGCAACTGCAGCTAAATGGACAATATAATCAATATGAAAATTATTAAAAATCCTACTTAAAAGATTTCGATCAGTTACATCACCTTCAACAAATTCTAAATTTGATGATTTAGGTAAATTGTCAAATTTACCTGTTGATAAATTATCAACAACAATTATCTTAATATCTTCCTTTTTATTAGCTAACAATTGTTCCACAAGGTGTGACCCTATGAAACCAGCTCCACCAGTTATTAAAAAATTATACATTACAACCTCAATTATAACTCAAATAAATATATCTTTTTAATACAAGTTATGTCAGTTTCAGCTCCATAACTGTACACATTTTTTTTATTATTTCATCCCAGGAAACAGAATTTTCTTTTTTTAAATCATCTTTTGTTGCAATCAAATAATCAGGATAAAACTGATCGTTTAAAATACCTGAAAACATTTCTATATGTGAAGGAATCTTACTTAGAAAAACTGTGCAGCCGCAATAAAGCGCTTCCAGAACAGCATTCGATGAATTCTCTATTTCAGACATTGAAATATAATACTCGGAATTTCTATATAATTTCATTAGTTCTTCATGATATAAATAATCGATGATTCGGACATCCTGCTTTTTTTTTATCCAATCAGGTACTGTTTTTTGATCAGCAATAATTACTAATTCGCGAATTTTATTTTTTTTCTTTATATTTAAATAGCAATCATATACTAAATCTAAACGCTTGTAACTACCCCCTCCTACTGTCAGAGCAATGTTATCTCTATTTGAATTATTTACATTAATAATTATAGATTTATCAAACCCATTATATAAAACAATTTTTTTTGCTTTTGACTCAATGAATTCAGAAAATAAATCAATTGTAGATTGTGATTCACCTGAAATAAATTCAATACCGGGATCAATGTTTTTAAATTTTGAGAATAACACATAATTTTTAATTCTGTTTTTGAAACTTAAAGAACATTTTTTATAACCAAATGGTAAAGCGTTACTTAAATGCATCCAGTTTTTTTTTGCTACTCTTTTGTATATTGGAATCCCATATGAGAAAAAACAATATGCCTGCCCTATATATTTTTTTAAGAATAAATGATCAAAAAATATTCTCTTAAGCGGATTACGCTCGAAAACAACTATTTTACACTTCGAACCTTTATATAATTCTACAGGAACTTTTGAATGGACTAAAAAAAGAACATTATTGTTATGATTATTAAAAAAACGGATATATTCCAGAAGTCTAAGCAATCCACCACCAGATGGTGAAGCGGAAAAGTCAAAAATAATATCGTACATAAAACACCTTGCCAAATTTTTAAACTAGATATAATTAGATTAAACATTTAAGGAGAAAAATTTCTAATTGTTTAAAACTCTTTTTTTAAATTCCAAATACAAACTCTCACTCGAAAATGATTTTATTGCATCGTAATTTTTTTGTTTATTAAATAGGTTCCGGGTTGGATCCGTTTTCCATTTTTTAAAATCTTCGTTTAGAAAATCTGTGATTCCATCTTTATTTTTTGGATCTATACATATACCTGTATTTGTATCCATTATTATTTTAGCAGCAACACCATCCAAAGGCACAACTGCTAAAATCGGTGCAAAAAGATTAATATATTCAAATATCTTTCCAGTTGCTATACCTTTTGAACCGGGAACATTATCAATTAATAATAAAAGCAATGAAGCTTCTGAAGCAATATCCAACACTTGATCGTGAGGGATGTATCCTTTTATTTCTAATTCAATTTTTAATCCAATACCATCCTGAACAAATTTTATTGCCTCCGGATGACTATTGCCAATAATAATAAATCTTATTAGTGATAAATCATTACTACTCAACATTTTTAGAAATGATATAAATGGTTCAAGAAAAAGATCAGGATTTCTCTCGGAATACAAAGAACCCATATAGAAAACAGTATATTTGTTTGATGTTTTCTGTTTCAAGTGATTGAAATCTAAAATATTATAGCCATTATATATAACTCTTATTTTATCAGGCTCGTTTGTAATAATATCCTCTACTAAGGGATCAGATACAGTCATTATTCGATCAGCTCTGTTATTTAATCTCCTCTCAAGATATTTTGAAAACCTCCAGAGCATCGGTTTATACTTGTTATAAATGATTGAAGGATTATTGCTCCAGGCATCTCTATAATCTATGATCCAAAAAATATTCTGATATTTTATTTTTAAATAATTTCCAAAAAAGTGAGATGAAAAAGGAAAAGAAGAAGTAATAACTATATCGATGCTGTTATCCTGTACTATTTTTAGAACCTTTCTACGGTTAAAAAAGTACCAGAAGATCATACGATCGGGAAACGAAATAAAAGTAAAAGCTTTTGATAATAAAATTATTGAGTATTTCCAGAAAATATTATTTATAACATCTTCCAGATAAAATATTTTTGCGTTTTTGTGAATACTGCTGGTAAATGAATTATCAGTTTCAATATATTTATATCCTGCAGAAATTACAAAAACATTATGATTATCTTCACATAATTTATTTACTAATCGAAAAGGTCTTTGTATTCCACCTCCTGTATGTGGAGGGAAATAATAGGATATATATAATATATTTTTTCTCATTTAAACAATCTTCCCTGAAAAGAATTAATAAAGTTATTTATCTTTATTTTTTATCAGCTGTATATTTTTTGATTTTCCCAATAATATCATCAAAATTATAATTATCTTTTAATTCAGGGAACATGGGTAGCGAAATAATTTTTTTTGACTGCATCTCTGAAATAACAAAGTTCTTATTGTTATGCTGTTTATATGCTTCCAATTTCGGGAGTATTGTAGGGTAATAAATACCTGTTTGAAATATATCTTTAACATTTTCTATGAACTCGGATCGATCATCAACCTGTATTGTATATACATACCATACCGGAAGAACATCTTTTCGAACTTCTGGAAGAAAAACAAAACCATTAAGAGCATTTGAATATTCTTCAGCGATACCTCTTCTTTTATTATTCCACTCCTCGAGAAACTCGAGTTTAATTCTTAAAATTGCTGCTTGAATTGTATCTAATCGATGATTATAACCTTCAATTGTGTGAGAATATTTTTCACCAGGCAAACGACCATGATTAGTTAACATTTTACAGACAGATGCGATTTTCTCGTTGTTAGTAGTAATAGCACCAGCATCACCAAACGCACCTAAATTTTTACCGGGATAAAAAGAGTAAGTTGCAATATCACCCCATATTCCCGGCCCTTTACCCTGAAATCGAGCACCCTGAGCCTGTGCCGCATCCTCAACAATAAAAAAATTATATTTTTCTGAAAGCATCTTTAGTGAAACCATATCTGCCATTTGCCCATAAATATGGACAGGGATTACAGCTTTCACTTTTTTTTGAGAATTTTTTAAAATATAATCTTCTATCAGATCGGGATTAATGGTATAATATGTTTCGTCTACATCAATAAAATCTACATCTGCACCAAGACTTGTTGCAGCTTCAGGTGTTGCTATAAATGAATTTGCTGGCACCAGTACAGTATCTCCATGTCCTACTCCCAACGCTTTTAAGGCTATGGTAATTGCATCGGTACCATTTGAACAACCTACGCAATATTTTGTTCCATTATACTCTGCGAACTCTTTTTCAAAAAGGTCAACCTCCTTTCCACCTATGAAACTTGTAGAGTCAATTAATTCATCAAGCTTTTCAACAATTCTTTTTTTCACCTGAGTATAATTTGCTTTAATGTCCATTAGTGGAATAGTCATCACTTCACCTCTCCTGTATCTTACGTGCAGGATTACCTATATATTTTCCAGGAGAATTGATATTCTTGGTCACTACACTCCCTGCTCCAATAACTACATTATCACAGATTGTAACCGGTAATATCGTTGAGTTCGAACCTATAGATACATTATTACCAATAATTGTAGATTTCCATTTTGCTTTATCACCTCCAGCAGGTCCACCGCTTGAAAAAGTATCGTTTATAAACATAACACCATGTCCGATAAAACAGTTTTCTCCAATTGTTACCAGTTCACATATAAACGAGTGAGATTGAATTTTTGTGAAAGACCCAATAGTAACAGTTTTTTGAATTTCTACAAATGGTCCAATAAAACAGGCATCACCTATTGAGCATCCATACATATTAACTGGTTCAATGACAGTGACATTATCTCCAAATTCTACATTAACAATACCGGTTTTCTTTAAAAGCGGGTTAACCATTACACTTCCTCCCCAGCTTACTTTTATTTGGCTGGTATCTTAAGAATACCTCTTTTCCTGTTTCAGATGACTCATACATTGCATTAATTAATTCAATTGATTTTCGTCCCTCAAGTCCATCTACTAATGCACTCTTATTTTTTTTAATACACTCAATTACATGTTCCAGATAACGTTTATGTCCGAATCCATAAACATTTGGGGGCGTTTCAGCATATTTTTCGAGAATCCTTTTACTCTCTTCCTCTGTCTCATCTTCAAAGCGCCAGGTATCCATTTTATTTACTGCAAATCCGCCGATTACAACAGCACCTTTTTCTCCCAGCAGAGAAAGTGACCCCTCAAGATCCTTTGGTCTTGCGGCAGTAGTTGCTTCTACAATACCTAAAGCGCCATTTTTAAATTTGATAATAGCTGCAGCTGTATCATCAACCTCGATATTGGCAAGATATGTTTCGGTTTTAGCCATGACAGATACGGGTTCACCCAACATCCATTCTAATAAATCTATATGGTGAGATGCCTGATTTGTTATAACTCCACCATCTAATTCCCAGGTCCCTCGCCAGGCGTCCTGATCATAATATGACTGATGACGCGCCCACCTGACTCGAACAGTACACATTACAAGCTTACCAAACCGTCCGGCCTCCAAAGCTTCCCTCATTTTCTGTACTGGTAAATTATAACGGTTCTGCTTTACAATAAATAGACGAACTCCATTCTCATCGCACACGCGTATCATTTCATCGGCTTCCTCCAACAGAAGTGCCATGGGCTTTTCACAAACAATATTTTTTTTATATTTTTTTACAATATCTATAACATGCCTTGCATGATAACCACTAGGTGTCAATATACAAACCACATCTATCTCAGGATGTTTATTCAACATCTCATCATAGCTTGCATATGCTTGAACACCTATACTTTCAGAAACTTTTTTTGCTTTTGAAAAATCTAGATCACAAACCGCTACGATTTCTGCTTCTTCAATTTCTGTCAAAGCTTCAATATGTTTAGAGACTATTCGGCCACAACCAACCAGAGCAAATTTTAAACTTTTCATTTATTATCCCCGTGAACCAGCTTTACGAAAAAAAATATTAATCTTTTCAAATTTTTTTCAATCTTCTATAAATGATCATCAAAAAATCCCAAAGCCATTTTTCTGACCCATAAAACGAATGCGGTACAGGAGGATCTTTAATATATCTTTCAAATGATTCTTCAGTAAATCCTAATTTTTTCAGAACAAACTCCTTATCCTGTTTTTCCTGCTCAGCATCCGGATAAGGAGAAGTTTTTAAATTCTTTAATGCCTCTGATCTATCCATCTGCCCGCCTGCGACTAAAGTAGAAAGATGGACTCTACGTTTATCATATCCGAATTTTTCTGGAAGGATATAAGCCTGATAAAACCTTGTAAAAACTGACTCATAGTGTTTATATGGATATGGTTTGTAATCAACTTCTTTTTTAAGAATTTCAAGTGCTTCATTTTTATTGTACGGAAAATAGTCCAGAAAGGATATCCATTTCGCTTTTTTTATAAATTCAAATTTTATAAAATCAAGTGTAGACATTAAAGGGTGTGTTTTTATTTTTGATTTCCCGAAACGTTTTTGAATATTTTTTATATTTTTCTTATCGAATTTAAAATGACACCAGTTTTGCGGCATAGCAAGACCTTCTGTTGCCATGTTGGTACCTGCAAGAATATATTTGATCCCACGTTTGGCAGCCTGGCTGTAGTTTAATGCGAACATCGCGTTATCCATAAGCATCTCTATATCAACTACATCGGCATTGAAGAAAGAAAGCTGCAAATCCCTGTTTTCTTCCCAATCAATCACATGTGTATAAAGATCGACGTTAAGATTTGTAACAAGACTCGATATGTTATGAACAGCTAATTCCGAATTCCACCCATTATCCAGATGTACTGCCAATGGTCGCAATCCATTTTTTATCGCAAGATAAAGGGCGTAAGAACTGTCCACTCCACCGCTGACGCCCACAATGCAATCGTAGGGTTTATTTATTCCGGATTTTTTAATCTGATTAACAAAATCATCTTTACGTGAAATTTCATCAGCAATTATTGATGTTACCTTATCCAAACGCACAATAAAATCTGTGCAGAAATTACAAAAACCATTTGCATCAAAGACTATATTTTCTGCGCTCGTATCCATTACACATCGGTTGCATATCTGATATTCTGTCATTACTGCCTCTTTATTCACCTAATTCTTGTTCAAGATATTTATACTTTGGATAACTGATTAATACAGCTCTGTGCGGTCCATGATATACAAACATTGCACCTGCAGCGACAGCTGAGGCATGCACCTTGCGGGCCATTACAAAATCCTGAACTGTTTTCGCACCACCAGATGCTATTACCGGCACCTTTACCGCATCTGCAACCATTTGTATCAAGGATAGATCATAACCATCCATGGTACCATCTTTATCTATGGAGTTAATAATAATTTCACCCGCACCATAATCAACAGCTATTTTAGCAGCTTCAACCGGATTTTTTTTTATGTTCTCTGTACCGGATCTGATAAAAGCGCTGTAAGATCCGAGTATATTTTTTTTTGCATCAATTGAAACTACAACACTTTGACTTCCATAGTTTTTCGCAGTGTTTTCAATCAATTCCGGTGTAAGCATTGCATAAGTATTCAATACAACTTTTTCAAAACCGAGGGAGAAAACATGATCTATCTGATCAATATTTTTAAGCCCTCCACCATAACCCATTGGTATAAAAGCTTCACCAGCAATTTTTTCGAGTATAGAAAAATCGGGAGACCTCCCTTCAATGCTTGCTGTAAAATCAAGAATAACAAGTTCATCAACTTCTTTTTCATTGAAAATCTTAATAGTATTAATCGGATCACCGACATACTGATGATTTTTAAACTTTATTCCTTTGTAAAATCCGCCATTTTTTAATAATAAAACCGGTATTACTCTTGTTTTCAGCATAATTATCTCAGCACTAATCCTAATAATTCCTTACCAAATCGATGACTTTTTTCAGGATGAAATTGAAAACCTATAACATTCTGATTCTGAATTGCAGCGCCAAAATCTCCGCCATAATTAGCTGTGCCTATTATATAGTCATTTACTTCATGACTATAATAATATGAGTGAACAAAATAGTAACGTGCCTCATCTGTAACGGACTCTGCCCAGAAAGCTTTCTTCCTGTCAAAATTAACACTACTCCAGCCCATATGAGGGATTTTTAAAGTCTCTGATTCCTTATCAGTAAAAGAAAAACGTTTAAAAAAACCGGGAATCAGTCCAAGACCTTCCTGATCACCCTCTTCACTTCCGTCACATAGCAATTGCATTCCGAGGCAGATACCAATTATTTTAACATTATCTCTGTTCTCATCACGGTGCGTTTTCAGCCACGAGTACCATCCAGAATTTTTTAATCTTGTTATACCATTGTCATATGCGCCAACTCCGGGGAGAATAATTATTTCCGGAATGTCAACTTCAGGAGGCTCTGATAGAAGCAAAGCCTGGTGGCCCAGCTTACTGATCATATTTTTTACAGAAGCGACATTGCCCAAACCAACAGAGACTATTGCTAAATTCACTGACTTCTTACCTTTTTGATTTATTTCATTATGTTTGATTTTGGAACTAAATATGAAAATATACAATTTTTTAAATCATTTTTGCAGGAGAATTAAATCCATTAATTTTATTATATTATTGCATTAATAAATTCTGCAAATTTCTCATGATTAGAAGAGGCATTATATATATCCAAAACGGTTTTAAATGCTCTATTCCCCTTTTCCTCATTCATATTCAAAATATTATTTATACCATTACTTACATCATTATATGTAAAGGTTTCATTTAATAACGCTCCATTAAATTGATTAACCAATTCACCTACGCCTCCGGAATCAATGGCTAACACAGGTATTCCAAAACTCATTGCTTCACCAATTGCCATTGGACATCCACCTTCAGTTTCTGAAAAATGTAAGAATATATCGACACCATTGGTTCTATAGTAATCCATTAAGACTTTATTTGTCACCTTACCTTTGAGAATATAATGGAAATTGGTCGGGATGGTTTTCAGAATTTCAATTACTTTAAACATATCAGGACCATCTCCAAAATGTGTCCATAAAATATTTTTACTTTTATTCTCTTTAGAATATTCGATTAAAAACTCTGCAATTTTATCAACTCTTTTGAGCTTAATTATATCTGAACATGAAACTATCCTCACAGATTCATCATTTGATTTTTTTCTCATAAATTTTTCAATAGATTTAAGTCCTAATCTATGAACGACATATTTGTTGTTAAACTGAGGAAAAATATTGTCATAATATTTTTTTGCCGCTTCAGATACAAAAATAACATTATCTATTTTATTCAATGAAAATTCCCTGAATGGAATAAAACCTTCCTGCCTCTCCAGATAACAGTCATATCCATGTGTTCGAGTAATAATTTTTAATAAGTTATTGTACATTATTTTAAAAAATATTGCACCAATTACGCCTTCATTAAACCAGTAAGAATAAATCAAATCCATTTCCAAATTTTGTTTTTTTAAAAAATATAATAAATTATTCGCATTTAGATATGTGTATATAATTCTCTTAGATCGCTTTATATTAAAAGTCTTAAGTAATTCAACGATTAAAAAAAATAATGTTTTAAACCTTAAAGAAATAAATGCTCCAAAAAATTTCTGTTTAAAACTTTGTTTTGCATATTCGAGATTTATTATAACATTATCCGGAATTTTAAAGGGGGTGCCATTACACTGTTTTGGGAGTAAAATTATATTGAAATACTTTGAAAGAATTTCAATTTCAGGTATAATAAATGTATCTTCTAAAGCATCAGAGTAAGGAAATGATTCCGTTAGCATTAATATGGTTTTCATAGATTTTTCAATACCTGATTATACAGCTTTTATATACATATAATATAAATAATAAATTACTTTTTTGGGAAGGCTGAACCCAATAATTTCTTTACGCGCCATTTCAAGATTATATTTATAAACGCCATGACCTATACTTTTTTTATAATTCCGGGCAAGCTTTAAATATATTAATGCTTTATTATTCCATATATTTAACCAAAGATCTTCATTAAGCCATTCCTGAAGCTCAATAAAAAAACTGTTTATTTCCTCCCTCCATATATCTCTTAATTTGTTAGAGTCCTGATCAGAGTGAATTCTTGACTTTCCGGAAGTAATTTTTAGATACTTAAATTTATATCCATGGTTCAAAATTCTAAACCACATATCATAATCCTGAACAGTTTTGTATTTCTCAGAAAAAAAACCAACCTCATCGAAAGCCTTTTTTGGAATTAGCAAACTACATCCGCCAATAAACCGATCATACAATAGCCGGAAGACCAGTTCTTTTTCATTGAAAACAAATGGCCTCCCTTTTTGTATCATTTTACCATCAGAATCAATAAAGTCTTCATGAGAAAAAATTATCGATCCAGGTGAATTATTATAATAAAATTCGATCTGCTTTTCAATCTTATAATTGTAATAAACATCATCATGACTTAACCAGGAAAAAAAATCGCCCTTCATCTTTGCTATCCCGAAATTCAGGGCTGTGGCGACTCCTCCATTCTCTTTTTCAAAATATCTTATTCTATCTCCATATGATAAAGCAATATTACGTGTTGCATCATCATCATTGGATCCATCGTTTATAACCAGAACTTCAATATTTGAATAAGTTTGAGCCAGTGCACTATCAATAGCCTCACGCATATAATTTGAGCCATTGTAAACAGGGATTATAATGGATACTAGAGAATTAAATTTATTATGCATTTTTAATTATACTCAATTTATTTTTTAAAGGATAATTGTACCATCAAACTATATCAATAAAATCTTATTCTTTCTAAATTGTTTCATTCACTCTTTTTATCCAGAAACTCCCGCTAACCCATCCCCAATTTGTATTATTGCTTTTAGGAAAATATTTTTTCAATTGTTCCAAATAATGATGTTGAAGGTATACCATTGGAAGCAAAACTTGAAAATCCGTGTTACAAGTTAAAAAGGCTTGAAGCAAATACGATTCCGTCCAGAATGCCCTAAAAGTACTATTTGTTGAATAGACCTCTGGATATTCAAACGGAAGAGGGATATCATGAAAATGAATGAATACATTTTTCTTTAGTAATGGTAAAATATCCAGGATTAAAAAATTCACATCACTTCCAATTTTACAGACGTGACTTGAATCAATGAATAAAATATCATTTTCTTTTAATGATTCAAATATTTTATTGTCAAGTAATTCGACTCTCTGACGAATGATTTGAGTATTCTTTGTAAAATTTTCTTCAACAATTCTTAGATATGGATCAATAATTGTATACTGTGTTTCGTAACCATCTTTTTCATTTAATCGTATTGCGGCTGCAATGATTTTTGATGAATTGCCTGAACCAATTTCGACTATTCTTCCCGGTTTATACTCTCTAATAATACAATGAAGGGGGGCTGCACAACCATAACTAAAATTACCATTATTTAAATGAAACTGCATACTATCCGCTGATGGATCATTCGGCCACTCACACTCATTTTCATATTTATCACCAAGATGTTTGATGAATTTTAGGCATTCCTCTTTATCAATTTTAATGCCACCCATTTTACTGGTTTTACTCCAAATTTTACGATGTTTAAGATCTTTAATATCAGGAATCGGGTGGTAAAAATGTACGGGGACAGGTAGAAAGCCAAATTTCAGACAAACATTAGTACCAATACCTGAAATAACCATCAACTTTGTAATAGGGATAACAATGGGGCTAAATAAAATTACCACAAAATCCACAATTTTAATTTTTAAAAAAATCCGGTATATAAATTTCATTAATTTAATTATTCTCATTTTCTTTTCAAATCCTCTTCCCGATATGGTCTTTAAAGAAATCGTCTAAAAAACGATTAAGTAACTATTCTGCGATTATAAACTAGTTAAAAAATGTAGGCATCAATAGCATACACAAATAAATATTTTCAGTTTATGATATCACTATTTATCACTTAACATAAATGGTCAACTTCGTAATGTCCAAAAATAATATTCAACAATATCATTCATTAATATACCAGACTCTTCTTTTAACAAAATCAGTGTAACTTAAAATAATTCTTAAGACTTTTTCAGATACATTCGGCACATTATAATCAGAGACCATCTCCAGATCTCTTTCTCTTCCTCGTGATTGCGAAACTGCTACAGGTATTGACTCAAGCACCCTTTCCCTGCTTAGTCCGGTCATTATTACAGCACCCTCTTCCATCCCTTCCGGCCGTTCATGTGATTCACGTAAATTTAATGCCGGAAAGTTCATGATGGATGATTCCTCGGTTATAGTTCCGCTGTCAGATATTACACAAAATGCATTCTGCTGAAGATTAATATAGTCAATAAAACCTAAGGGCTTTACTGTTCGGACCATTTCGTCCAATTTTACAGAATAGGTATCCAGACGTTTCCTTGTTCTTGGATGTGTTGAAAATATAATCGGATATTTATAATTACTGCATAGTGTATTGAGAATATCCGCTATTTTGCTTAATCTTTTTTCATCATCAACATTCTCTTCTCTATGTGAGCTTACTACAAAATATTTACCTTTCTCAAGATTCAGCCTCTTTACTACATCTGAATTTTCGATTTTATCTTTATAAAACTCCAAAACTTCAAACATCGGGCTTCCGGTTTTTATTATCTGTTCCGGCGGGAATCCCTCTGCCAGAAGATATTCTCGAGCTATTGAACTATAAGGCATGTTAATATCAGATGTGTGATCAACAATCTTCCTGTTAGTCTCTTCCGGAACTCTCTGGTCATAGCACCTGTTTCCGGCTTCCATGTGGAAAATTGGTATTTTTCTTTTTTTTGCCGGAATAACTGAAAGACAGCTATTTGTATCACCAAGAACCAGTAGAGAATCAGGTTTTTCTTTTTCCAGAACCTCATCAATTTTAATAATTATATTCCCTATTGTCTCTGCAGAATTGGATGATGCAGCATCAAGAAAATAATCCGGTTTTCTTATATCCAGTTCATCAAAAAAAATCTTATTAAGTTCATAATCATAATTCTGTCCGGTATGAACAATAATCTGGTCAGTATAATCATCCAGTTTTTTTATTACACGGGATAGTCTAATTATTTCGGGCCTTGTGCCAATAACAGTTATTACTTTCATTTATCTGCTGCCTGTACTTTTAATGCATCCTTAACCTCGGAGAGCGAGGATACCAGTTTTTTTACATCCTCAACGGTCAAACGATGTGTATTATGAGAATTATAATCCTCCTGTGCAGAAACCTTAGTTTCTCCTTCAACGAAGTATTTATTATAATTCAGATCTCTGTTATCTGCGGGTATCCGGTAATAATCACCAAGATCTATTGCCTTTGCCATTTCCTCTCTCATCACAAGAGTTTCATACAGTTTTTCACCGTGCCTGGTTCCAATGATTTTTATTTCATTATCTACTTTAAATAATTCCAATAAAGCCTTTGCAAGATCACCAATTGTTGAAGCCGGTGATTTTTGTACAAACATGTCACCCTGTTTCCCATGTTGAAATGCATAAATAACAAGATCCACTGCATCCTCAAGTGACATCAAAAAACGTGTCATATTAGGGTCTGTAATGGTTATAGGTTTTTTATCCAATATCTGGTCTATAAAGAGAGGTATAACTGAACCTCTTGATGCCATAACATTTCCATATCTTGTACCGCATAAAATAGTTTCTGTTCCGTTAATTGTCCTTGATTTTGCGATCATAACTTTTTCCAGAAGGGCTTTAGTAAGACCCATTGCGTTAATTGGATAAACTGCCTTATCAGTACTCAAAACAATAACTCTCTTAACTCCATTGGCAACAGCCGCATTTAAAACATTCTCTGTGCCTAAAATATTTGTTCTGACTGCCTCCATCGGATAAAATTCACATGAAGGAACCTGTTTCAATGCCGCAGCATGAAAAATATAATCAACCCCCGGCATGGCAAAGTTTACACTATTATAATCCCTGACATCTCCTATATAGAATTTAACTTTGTCATTCTTGAGTTTTATCCTCATATCCTCCTGTTTCTTCTCATCACGGCTGAAGATACGGATCTCTTTTATTTCTGTATTTAAAAACCGGCTAAGAACAGCATTACCGAAAGAACCTGTTCCCCCTGTGATCATTAATATTTTACCCTTAAACATTATTTATAACTCCTTAATAATCATTAATTTTAAGTTGAAAGTTTGAAATAATAAACTTCCAATTTTAATTTCTCAATATAGATGCTTTTTTTCAAGATAATCTTCATACATTCTCTTTATAAGTTCTTCCCATGAAGGCGGAGTGTAACCTGTTTTTAATCTGAATCTGTCAGAATTGAGTGACCTGTCTATTTTAAGACTGCTGTCAGGATGTATTACAATATCTTTTTGATATATTTCTGCAACTAATTTTAATAAATCACACTTTGAGATTGGTTCTGATGATACATGATAAAGGCCTGTCATATCATTGCAGGGTATAACAAATTTATCTATTATTGAGGCAAATTCTATTGTTGGAAATCCTGTATATATCGCCTCAGTAAATCCATCAATTTCCCCCTGTTGAGCCAGGAACCAGTCAATCAAAGAGACTTTCGCTCTCAGCTCATGTCCAATAATTGATGTTCTAAGAGTAACTGCATTCGGATAATCTACTTCACCAAGAAATTTTGTTCTCCCATAAAGATCATCAGCATCGGCAAAATCGTTATCATGGTAATTCCCTTTACTGCCTTTAAATACGCAATCAGTGCTAATATGTATTAGCCGGGCATTATTCCCGGCACAGATTTCTGCAAGCTGATGAGGAAATAACGAGTTTATTGAAATAGTAATAATTGATTTTTTTGATTCCTTCAACTGCTTAATGATTCCTATACAATTAACAACTACATCAGGTTTTATCTGTGTAATCACAGACCGGACTGAATTAATATCAAAAGCATTTATCCCGGTAATTACTCGTTGAGCCATCTCCCCTGGAAAGTACTTTTCAAAGTTCTGGTTATCAATTTCCGTAGCATATACATCAAAGTTTTTATTTTTACTGAAATAGTAAAACATCGTATGACCGAGCATACCTGTTGCACCAAAAATAAGAATTTTCATTAACCGCTCCATCAATACTATAGGGTAGTTTTATTTACCATTATGGTTTTATAAGAATTTATTGTTTTATTTTTCAAATCATTATAATCTAATCTTGTTTTAACAGTTTCCCAATTAATGGCACTTGCTTTATCAACAAGATCATCATCTTTGAGTGCTTTGAGGATAGCAATGGCAACCTTATCGGGATCTTCGGGCGGAACCAGCAGACCGGAAATTCCATCTTCAAACCATTCGTCCGCAGCAGATGTCCAGGATTGTATAGGGAATGAACCCATAGTCATAGCTTCCAGAACACTGGTGCTGATGGCATCACTAATACTTAATCCGATAGAAATACGTGCTTTACCATGAAAATTTAAAATGTCATCATGTTTAGTATCGATTGGGACTATTATTACTTTGATACCGGTATCGGCTTCGAATAATTCTGCTGCAATTTCTACCTGATAACCTTCACATGAATATATTACCAGAGTATAATTTTCTAGATGTTCTTTTATCATACTCAAAGCGCGTAAACCTACAAAAGCTCTTCCAGCCCAACCCTGATATCCCTTAAGCATGATTATTTTTCTGCTTGAAGGTTGTAGAGAGTTCTGCTTTTTTATTGTTAAATCATCAATATCAAGTCCGCCGGAGTTAGGGTAAACAGGCATTGTAATTTTATTAAATCCGAAATCAGCTGCTAATTTCACATCTCTTTCACATTCGCAGGAATAGTAATCGCAGAGACTCAATACTTCTCTGATTTTATCTTTATGATTCTTTAATCTTCCAAAAAGATAAATATCGCTGCCCCAGTTAGTATGCCACCAGATTGGGAACGGTTTCCCTTCAAACCACTTTTTCTTAACTGATAACAATAAATAACCAGCGCCTTGAGTTTCAAGAGTATGTATAATATCCGGTTTAGTTTTTCGGATATAATGATATAACCGTCTTTCATGAAAATCAGATCTTATTAACTTCAAAATCTTATAATATATCTTAAAAAATAATCCGGAATATACAGATTTATCTAACACAAATATTTTAGGATGAGATATGTTTAAACTTAAAAAAGACTTATGTAAATACTGCCCTTCCCGTGAAGGATATAAACAGATCTCCCACCCCTGATCGGAGATCTGTTTTATCCAGCGGGAAGCATGGATACTTTCAGTTATTGCTATAAATAGAATTTTCATAATTTACAAATATCTTATTTAAAAAATTATACGAAATTTATTTCTTTTAGATTATATAATGCAAGGCATTTGTCAGTATAATTATTGTTATCCTCGGTACATCCTTCGTTGATTACAAATAGAGGTTCCGGGAAATTAAATGGAGGCACCTGCATATTTAAAGGTCGCCAAATATTCTTTATATCCAGATCTATATTATTCTTTCTACTTATAAAAGTTGTAATAAGTAAATATTTAATGTTTGAATTTTTAAAATTTTTAATCGCATTTATTCCGTCCTGATAAGGCAGGTGTACCAGACAATCTCGGCATAATATCAGATCACCTTCAGGTAATTTATCATTAATAATATCCATACAGATAAAACTTTTCTTTTCATCTTCATATTTTTTTTTGTTACTAATAATTATTTTATCAACGATATCTATCCCGTAATATTTCTTTATTAAATCCAGGTTAACATATCGCATCCAGTTAAAATCTCCACAGGGAGCATCAATAAAAGTGGTAATATTAAACTTTTTAAAAATTTCAGGGATCATCTCTCTAATAATTTTTGTCTGATGCAAAGTTGACCCTTCTCCAGACCGTGATTCCTTCGATTTAAAAGTATTTAGTTTATAATATAATGTGAACCTGTTTTTATTATTATTTATGCCCCCTTTTATGTATTTAAATAAAAATCTGTTTTCTTTCAATATCCCATATAGTGATTTAATTTTTTTTATCATGTAATAAACTTTCCTATGAATTAAAATCCATGATTCATCTTTAAAATTATCAGAATAAACAAAATATGAAGCTAGAAAAAAACGTCTTCTATAAAAACTATTACCAACAATTTCATTCTTTTTCTTGTCAGTAATATTCAAGGCAAGATAAAACCTCAATAATAATAAATTACACTCTTCTACTACTGTTGTACTCAATTTCTTAGTAGTCTGCTCACCATGCTGACGGGACCTTACTAATGTTTCCGGAATTCTTAAAAAATGATAATGTTCTGCTAAACGAAACCATAAATCATAATCCTGAGTTGTTAAAAGCGACTCGTTAAATTTCCCGTCCATATTAAAGCATTCTTTTGGGATGAGTAAAGTACATCCATGAAGAATATTTTCGATCGTAATCCAGTAACGGAAATCTGCTGAATCAATTTCTGGCATTTTAACTGTTTCTATATAATGTGATTTTTGATTAATAATTTCAAAATCTGAATAGATTACTGCTTTTTTATTTTCAAGCATGCTTAAAAAACTGATCTGGGCTTCAATTTTATTATTATAATAAACATCATCATGGCTCAGCCAGGAAAAATATTCCCCTGTCATTTTTTCAATGCCAAGATTTAAAGCAGTGGCGACACCACCGTTATATTTTTCAAAATACTTTATTTTATCACCATACGAAACGGCAATATCCCTGGTTTTATTACTATCGTTTGAACCATCATTTATTACAATTATTTCAATATTTTTATATGTCTGTGCCAGGGCACTATCAATTGCTTCCCGTAAAAAATTGGACCCGTTAAAAACAGGGATTATAACAGAAACTTTTGGATTAAAACTCACTTATTTAATTTCCTTAGTTATAAAATTATTGAGAAAAAATTCAGAACTAAACTTATTTAAAATCTTGCAATATAAATTACTGATCCTTAATATTTAACTCATATGCACTCAATGATGGATCATTATAAATCACAACGAGTTTAATATCTTTTGGAGGAAAAATAAACAGTCCAGGATCAAGTTTGAAATTATCTTTATCCCAGAGAATAAATTTAAATTGCTTTTCCCTTATAAGATTCCAGAAATTTCCTTTGGGATCTGTTGCAGATACTAACTCATACGAAGTACTCACTTTCTGAAGCAAATCAGGACGAAGCCAAAGACGATAATAAGTTAACATAAGAACCCGATCATATTGATGCGCTTTTGCATTAATTGCTTTATGTGCCAGGGTATAATTAAAATCTTCTGTATATAAAAAACTTTTTCGACCGCTGGAAAATAAATTTGAAATTTTAATTTTCCTGAATGTATTAAAGCCATCAGTTTGTGACTGAAAATTAGTATACAATGGTATCAATACTATGGTTATACAAACTGCAATAGATATAATTTTAGAGAGTAAAGTTTTCTGCCTGCTGATACGATCAGCCCCTGCCGCAATAGGAATACTGAACATAAAAAGCGTTGCCAGGAAGTAGCGAGGCATAAGATAGGATGGAAATAAAAATACCCAGAATACTAATCCGATAAAAGTAGTAAAACCAATCGCACCAATTTTACTCTCACTCAATGAAAGAGTTTTTGGTAAAACTAAAAGTAGAGGTGCAAACGCAATAAACAGCGGAGATAGTGTGCCAAGTTGAGCCCAGTAATGACCAAAAGTTAGAGCTAAAGGATAACTTAATATAATTTTAATCGTAGTAGCAGTTGAATAAAATGATTCGTAACCGCTTGTACCAATGATTGGGCCTTTAAAAAAAAGATTCTTTACTATATGCGGAGTGACCGCAAAAACAAACGCAATAATAAAGATAATCGAACTTTTAAAAGATAGATAAAAGTTATTTAATAAGAGCTTCCATTTTTTATAATAAAACGATTGAAATCCCTCTATAATAAAACGCCAGTTACAAAGAACTAATATTGAAGGAATAAGCGGAATGATATAGCTTAATTTAAATACACAGGCAAAACCTGTAAAAACACCGGCCATAAATAATGATCCTTTTCGTACTCCTTTATCCCAACACATAATTGAAAATAGATAAGCAGCAACAGCTGGTCCAACAGCAAATAAATCCGTCTTCCCGGAAGTCCATAAAACGCTGCCTGCTGATGATGTCATTACCATTATAACAACAATCAACGCCCCACGTCTGCTTAATCTGCATTCACGTGCCAGGCCATAGAATAGCATAAGAATCGGGAAAAAGTTTATTAAGGAGTAGCAGCGCGGAGATGCATCAGGCAACCCCAAAGAATATAATGCAGCTAATAAAATCTCTGCTAAATAACCAACGTAAGCAAAACTTTCATATCCAGGAAGAGGTGTAACTGTATGGGATGCTGAAATAACTTTAGGTAATGCAAGATAAAACGCATATGCATCTCCCGCAACACCTCCGTACAAGGTGCTTACACTTAATATTAGCAATATAAATAGAAGCAATGAAATAAATTTCCATACAAATGAAGCAGAAATCCAATCACAGTATACTCTCTTTATAGAATCGCGCCACAGTGATCTGCTAATAAATATCGAAAATAATGCTGCAGCTGAAAGTGTAAAGAATATTGATTTAATAACCAACGGTGTAAACCACCCGGCCAATCCTAACAGAATCAGGGATGATCCAAGTACTGCCTGCCCTAAAAAATATGCCACTGCAGTTTCTAACCAGATAGACAGTGGAGGTAGATATCTCCCTATTGGCCGCATAATAATTACACCAGCACCAATACTTGCAAAAAATAACAAAGAGGCTGTATAAATAAAAAAAAGCATATCCATTGTTTTACTCCAGGTGCTTTGCGGAGAAAAATTTCTGCAGAAATACAGGATAAAAAGTTTTACTTGGCTGAATTAAATAAATGAAAATACATAAAATTATCCAGATAGCAAAAATAACCTGCAGGTAGCCTTTAACATTATTGCTCTCCGGTACAACATTGTTTGCCTGATTCTCTGATTTATTTAAATCAAAAACCCTCTGCTTTACAGTAAGAATTCCCGATGATTCCATATTTTCCCGCAAAAGAGCCAGCTCCTGAATAAGCACTTTTATCTGTTTTGTATGCATCGATATTCTCACCAGACTATCAAGAATTAGAAAAGAAATAAGGCCGAAAAAAATAACTGCAAGAATAACAAGCATCTCGCGGTCAGTCAGTGCCGAAGTATAACTGATCAATGGGAGCATTCCCCATAGAAGCACCATGAAAATCGCGAATACTTCTGCCAAAAGCCATCTTACAGTTATATGAGCATTAAGTCTCCCTGAACGCAATAGATGCAGAGTATAAAACACCAGAATGCCTAAAAAGCCGACACAAATGCCGCGCACAATTAATGAAAAAGAGGTCATATATTTTTTCCTCCAGGTTTTTTAAAAACAAGTCCCATAAAACCGATAATTACTCTAATGGGATACATTGCCGCCCGAGTTATTGTAAACAGAGATTGGCCTGTTACTCTTCCACGCATTTTAACCGGAACTTCCTTAATTCGGAAGCCCATTTGATGCAGTAAAAGCAAAGCTTCCGCTTCAGGATGATCAACCGGATATTCCTTTGAAAAAAAAGTAAACGATTTTCTGTTAAGGGCTCGAAATCCGGAGGTAGTATCATGAATACGCAAACCTGTAAACAGAGCAAGTATGCCTGTGGAAAAATACATACCCATGCGTCTTGCAAAAGGTGTTTTGTAATCCCGATCAGGAGACTCCGGAACATAACGCGAACCTACTACACAATCAGCTTCATCCGCCAGGATAGGAGCTAGTATTGCCGGAATCCATTCCGGGGAATGCTGTCCATCTCCATCAACCTGAATTACTATATCGTAACCATTACGTACTGCATATAGAAAACCGGTTTGCACCCCTCCACCAATCCCGAGATTAACCGGCAATGAAAGAACTGGAATACCCGATGATCGGGCAACTGCAGCTGAATTGTCCGATGATGAATCATCCACTACAACAGCATCGTATCCAGCATTCTTAACTTCATTAAGTAATACCGGTAAGCTTTTTTCTTCATTAAATGCGGGGATAATAATAAGAACTTTCATAAATTTTTACCGGCGGTATTCATTAAATATTCCTTGAAACAAAAATTAGCATCTCATTTATTATATTTAAATTTCAACATATTGGTATGCGGAAATAATCATCTTCTATATGCTTCAAATACTTTATACATCGCCTCTGCCACATCATCCACATCACGATTTGTCATTGCCGGGTATAAAGGTAAAGTTAGAATACGATCATACTCGCCCTCCGCTACAGGCCACTGCCCCTTGCGATAACCAAGATTTAAATAATGAGTCATCCACGGAATAGGTATGTAATGCACATTTACACCAATGTTTTCAGCACGTAAAGCTGAAAACACCTGCTCTCTAGGAACAGATATTGTGTCCAGATTCAGCCGTACAATATATAAATGCCACGCTGAAGTGCATCCTTCACGCTCTTCCGGTAATTGAAGCATTGGTAATTCTTTTAATAATTCATTATATTTTGATACGATATCACGCCTACGTGACAGCCATCCATCAAGCTTAGTCAGCTGACTTTGTCCAAGTGCGCAATTTATATCAGGTATACGATAATTAAAACCAAGAGTAAGTACATCATATGCCCAGGAATTAGCTGCACCTCGTGAATGCAGGTCAAGATCAATCCCATGATGACGAAAGGAACGCATTGTTTTTGCAAATGAGGGATCATTAGTTAAAACTGCACCCCCTTCTCCGGTAGTAATATGCTTAACAGGATGAAAACTCAAAGTAGTAAACTGCTGTAAAGTACCCACCTGCCGACCGGAGAAAGTTGCACCAAGTGAATGAGCCGCATCTTCAATAACGGGAATACCATGTTGATCTGCAATTTTCTTTAGAAACTCATGATCACATGGATGACCTGCAAAGTCAACAGCTACAATTGCACGGGTTCTGGAGGTTATCTTTTTTTCAACATCTTCAGGGTCAATATTAAGGGTATCAGGACTAAGATCACAAAAAACTGGGATTCCTTTCTGGTACAAGACGCAGTTTGCACTCGCCACAAAAGAAATAGCCGGCACGATAACTTCATCATTTTCGCGAATGCCCGCTGTATAAACAGCAGCATGAAGAGCAGCGGTTCCGGTATTCACAGCCACCGCATATCCTGCTCCAGTATATTTACATAAAGCATTTTCAAAATCCGAAACCGCAGGTCCAGTGGTTAGCCAATCGCTGCGAAGAACATTATCTACTGCCTTTATGTCTGCTTCATCAACACTCTGAGCAGAATACCTGAGCATGGATTGCCGAACAGGTTTACCGCCATTTAATGCCAAAATTGAGGTCATTTTTTAATGTCCTTTTTTATTATTTAAATCCCAACTTCTTTTGAAGCCGCAAAAATATAAAAGATATAAAAAAGCTGCATTTCTATAAGTTAAACGAAGCAGCCATTTTTAAATAAAAACTGTTTTAATGCATATAATTTTATCATACTATAAAAAATTCATGTCAACTCAATTAAGATAAATTGAATTTCTATTCATTTAATGTTTTTTAGGATAGTTCTATCCCCTGCTAAGAACAAAAAGACCCATTACTATCAGTGCTAATCCTAAAACTTTTATAATCCCGAGTGATTCATTAAAAAGAATCACCGCAAAAATACATGTCAACACTGCCAATCCACCTACAACAATAGGGTATGCATGAGACAATTCAAATTTCGTCATAGCAGCCATCCAGAATATAGAGGCTAAAAAGGCCGCAATAAAACCGCTCAGTATAAAAGGATCAAGCAGTAGTTTAAAAAGAAAATACATTTTACTTTGAAATGCTTCGGGCAGTATTCCAAATTTTGCAACTCTCCATTTAATAACGAGCTGACTATAAACTACAAATACGACAGTCCCGGAAATATATAAATACCCCATATAATCTTTACTCCTTTTATTTCTATTGATTATGGAAAAAACTAATCTTCCACTTTACGGTAGACCAGCCGCATAGAGTCAAACAAATTGGCGGGTATACCAAAATTTCTGAAAACTTTTGGGAAATGAATATGTAATTTCAATCTCAACATAACTATTGCCTGCTTGATGATAAGATCAAAAGGAACAATTTTCCATGGGTAACTCTTATCAATTCGTATCATCCCATATCTCTGCATAATAATATCGAGACTTTCCTTAGTCAGATACCATAAATGACCCGGAGGGGCCATTAATCTCCACGAAGATCCAGTCAACCGTGCTACCATAGAAGACCAATCTCCCGTTGTAAGTAAAAAAATTGCGCCTGGTTTAAGAGAATCACTTATTAAACAAATCATATCTTCGAGATTATCAATATGCTCAATCACATCCAGCATAACCACGATATCAAATTTACCGAACTTCCGGCAAAAATCTTCAGTCAATACTCCTCTACTAACACTTGATAAGCCATTCATCAGGCAATGCTTCACAGCGCTCTCAGATATCTCAACACCATAAACATCATAGTAACGTCTTGCCTCTTGCAGAAAAAATCCATAAGCGCACCCGATCTCCAGACACTTCCCATTATCAGGACCAATTTTTTGTAGATATTTTACAGTTTTTTTAAATTCATTACGTAGTACTCTCTCACTACCGAGGTAGTCTATATAAGATTCTTCATATTCTCCAGAAAAATATTTTTCTGTATAATACTTTTCCGGTTCAAAATCCATGGCTATTGCACGTCCAACACCACATTTGTTACAACGGAATATTGGAATATTATTCTTAAAATAAACTAAACTATGAGTACGTTCGCTCGAACAAACCTGGCAATAAAAATCTTCTTCTGGATAAGATGGCATTTTATAATAACCCGTAATTATTGATAATATTTAAAGCTCAAAGAATAATATTTTTTTAACATTCATAAAAAATTTACAGATGGATTTCAAAAAACATTTAAAGCATAAACATCTGTTTTTACATCATCATATATTATTTGCTCAAAAAATTCATACCCGCATTTTTCAAAGTATTTTTTTGAACCAACATTATCAGCCTTGATCAGGGCTTTAACCTTGGATATATTCTTATTTTTTTTACAAAGCAATAGTGCATTCCTCATCATTTCTAATCCATAACCTTTCCCCCTGTATAAAGAGGAAATACTGACTGAAACTATTGCCTGCATATCCGTTATCTTAAATCTTATTTGACCTACAAGTACATCATTCTCAATTGCGACTAAAAACAATGTATCCCCATCAGCTAATTGCTTTTTAAACCACTCCTGATGTTCATGAAAAGGGATTGAAAAAGGATTAAAAGAATACTTTCTTACCTCTGGATCATTCGATAAATTATATACATTCTCTTCGTCAGAAGAATCAGCAAGCCTGAGTATCATTATTTTTTATAACTCCAAACTATAAATATTATTGATGCTTTCTATTTTTTTCAATTTTAATAAAAGCATCTATTTTTACATTGAAGCTTAAATTTTTTAAAATAACTTTTTCCAATTGTTTCATTCTGCCTGATTGAAAAATATTTCTAATAATTTTATTTAAATTATTACAGCCTGCCATCTACCGCGAAATCAAAGAATGACTTTATATCATACACAACACCATTTTCTGTTAAATGTTTATCAATCGTAAAATCTTTAAATTCAGAATGTGAAACAGCCAATATGATTGCACAATATCCTTCCTTTAGCAAATCAGCCTGATTATTAATGATTCTTAGTTGATATTCTTCGAATACCTCATCTTCATATGCTACTGGATCAAAAATATCGACACCACAACCAAACTCTTTTAATTCATCAATAAGATCTATTACTTTTGAATTTCTTGAATCCGGACAATTTTCTTTGAAAGTTACTCCAAGAACAAGAACTTTGTCGCCGGAAATTTTATTTCCTTTTTTAATCATTAACTTAACAACCTGACCGGCTACGTATTTCCCCATATTATCATTCATTCTTCGTCCGGCCAGAATTATTTCCGGGTAATATCCAAGTTCCTGAGCCTTATGAGTTAGATAAAAAGGATCAACACCTATACAGTGGCCCCCGACAAGACCAGGTGTGAATGGTAAGAAATTCCATTTAGTAGATGCAGCCTTCAACACTTCCGTAGTATCTATATTCATTCTATTAAAGATTAGTGCCAGTTCATTTACAAATGCTATATTGATATCTCTCTGTGAATTTTCTATTACTTTGGCAGCTTCTGCTACTTTTATACTAGGTGCAAGATATGTACCAGCCGTAATAATGCTTTTATAAACATTATCAATTTTAATAGCTATTTCCGGTGTTGAGCCGCTCGTCACCTTTATAATTCTTGTAACACTGTGTTCATTATCTCCCGGATTGATTCTTTCAGGGCTAAAACCGACAAAAAACTCCTGATTATATTTTAGACCTGATATTTTTTCAAGTAAAGGAACACACTCTTCTTCTGTCGCTCCAGGATAAACAGTAGATTCATAAACAACTATATCTCCTGATTTCAAAACACCAGCAACTGATTTAGTAGCACTCAGCACATAGGACATATCAGGTTTTTTATTTTTATCTATTGGTGTAGGTGCAGTAATAATGTAAAAATTTGAGCCCGCTGCTTCTTTAATATCTTCAATATACTTCAGTTTTGATAATCCTATTTCATCTTTTGAATACTGCAATGTTCTATCAATGCCCATTCGAAGTTCATCAATTTTTCTTTTACTAATATCAAATCCATAAGTAGGATATTTTTTACTGAATTCAACCGCTAATGGTAAACCTACATATCCGAGTCCGACAACAGTAATTATCTCTTTCATTTAAAACTCCATTATTTAATTTTACAGACCATAATATATAAACAAAAACTAAAAAAAAGAAGAGTAGAACTTCAAAATAAAAAATCAAGAAGTAATTTACAGATTAGGTACAACCCGAATCTGTATTTGAAAAAAACTTTCTTACCTATTCACAAAAGCCAATATCAATCATTAAATAATGGTTCTTATTTACTCGCGAATGATTTTTATTTGAATAAATCTCCTGCACACATTTTATCCATAATACGCTGTATAATCTTTCTGCTGCAAGAGAAAACTGAGACACTAATACTGTAAAGTCAATTATATATCTTTGCATTACGGTGTTATCTGCTGATACAATCATGACTAAATGTACATATTTTATAATTGAGTGATTGTTCAAACAAATAAGCTTAATTCAACTATTCAATCAATGCGCGATGATATAATAACATCAACATCTCAATAATTATTTTTTATTATATTTTATTGAACATGGACTTGTAGTAATCTAATAAATTCTTCTTAATTATTTTTCTATCACCGATCTTTAATAACAATTCTATATTTTCTGAAGAAATAGAATCAGCAATTTGATCATCATTCATTGCAAGTACAATAGCCTCTGCAATTTCTTCCGGATACAGATTTCTTGCATAGATTGCATTTTTCATATTAATCACTATATCAGTAAATGTTTCAAGAGGTGATATAATTGGTACAGCTCCAGTCCCCATAGCTTCATATAAACTATTTGGAATCCCATCTGATAATGTAGGCGCGAGAAGTATCCTCGACTTTTTCATTATATCTAATAATTCATCTTGAGGAATTCTATCATATGTTATAGAGGAATTTTTTATTTCATCAGGTAAATAATTAAACCACATCTGTGTTTCCGGTATCATCGCGGTCATGATAATTCTACATGGTTTTATTCTGTCCCATGCTATCTTCAAGGCTTCATATACCGGCAAAGCTTTTGAGAACTGACACTCATAAGCTTTTGGCCATAAAATTATTCTTTCTCGTTTGGAAACAGGGAATAGAACATTAGCTCTCATGTCTTCGATATCGATTCCACCTGAACCTGGAACAAACCCAAAAGATGGAATTTTATTTTCTGCCAATCCAAGTTCAACTGCTAAACGATAGTGTAAATTACTGTCAGCAATGAAGCCATCGCAATTAATAATAATTTCACGATTTAATGCCTCCGGCAAATAACCTTTTAAGGATAATTCTGAACCTCTTGAAGTATGTATCCAGATGAAATTTTTTTCTTCAATTTTTTTCAGAGTTTCATGAAGTATATATCCGGCTGAATCAAAGCCTAATGTATGAATCAAATCGGGTTTATGTTTTTTAATTATTTTTTTTAAATAATTAACATCATCTTTAAAATAATCATTTGTTTTTAAGGGTGTAAATATCTTTGATAATAACCGGACAATGCGTTTTAATATTAATGATAAATAGCTTTCTGAAACAGAAAAATATCTCATTTTTAAATTATCCGGAGTGAGTGAACCATTGATACCATATAACATAACTTCAAAATCAGATACGCTCAATAAATCGATCCAAGATAAGGTATGAGTACTATGTGCCAATGCAATGAATAAAATTCGGCTTTTATGCATCTTTTATCCTATCAACAAACATTATAATATGATTTATACCATTTAATAAAACATCTAATTCCATCTGCTACTGAGGTATTCGGTTTATAATGAATATAATTCATTAAATCTGAAACATCCGCCCAGGAAGCAGCTACATCACCCGGCTGCATTGGTAAAAAAATTTTTTCAGCTTTTTTACCCAATTCGTTCTCTATAATTTCAATAAAATCCAATAACCTTACAGGTGAATTATTCCCGATATTAAAAATTTTGTACGGTGCCGGAGAAGTTGAAGGACAAGGATCAAATCCTGACCATTCTGGATCTGATTTTGGAATGCAATCAATGACCCTGCAAATGCCTTCAACAATGTCATCTATATAAGTAAAGTCCCTCTTCATTTCTCCGTTATTATAAACATCGATGGGCTTGTTTTCAATTATAGCCTTTGTAAATAAAAAAAGAGCCATATCCGGCCTCCCCCATGGACCATATACAGAAAAAAATCTGAGCCCTGTTGTGGGCAAATTAAAAAGATTACTATATGTGTGAGCCATTAGCTCATTCGATTTTTTACTTGCAGCGTATAAACTGATAGGATGGTCAACATTATCTGAAGTTGAAAAAGGCATTTTAGCATTTAAACCATATACGGACGAAGAACTGGCATATACAAGGTGATTCACATCATAATTTCTGCAGGCCTCTAATATATTTAAAAAACCGAGCATATTACTTTCAACATACACTCTAGGATGTGTCAAAGAATATCTAACACCTGCTTGAGCAGCTAAATTGCACACCCGATCAAATTTTTCTTTCTTAAATAATTCATCAATTGCGGGATTATCCTCCAGCTTGATTTTCACAAATCGATAATTTAAATATTTAGATGAATGTACAACTTTGCCATAATCAATATTATCTATGTTAATGCCACATTCCAAAAGTCTGCTGTATTTAAGTTTAACATCGTAGTAATCATTTATACAATCCAATCCAACAATTTCATGTCCATCACGGATAAGTCTATTTACTAGATGATATCCGATAAATCCAGCTGCTCCAGTAACTAATATTTTCATTTAATTCCTCATAAAAAAGATAATTCAACTTCTAGTCTATATATTCCCTGCACCAGTATTCAACAACAACAAAAAGCCATATCTGGGCCCAGCTGCCGATTCCTTCCTTAAATAGATTATACATACTATTGACATATTCATAAGAAAAGAATCCACGACTAACTACAGATTTGTACGAAAGAGCATCTTCAATATATTCACTGATATTATTCTTCATCCAATGATCAAAAGGCATACCGAAACCTCTTTTTGGCTGAAGATCATAATCTTTCGGCAGATATTTTTTCCCGATATTTATAAGAATTTTTTTTGTACCAAGTTCTCTATAGGTATTACTATAAGGGTCCTTGTCAGTAACATCATTTGAGACCTTGGCTGAATCACTAATTGATAGAGCAATCTTTAATATGACCGGATCAATAAAAGGTACCCTAACCTCCAATGAATGAGTCATTGACATTACATCAATGTCCCGTAATAACTGATTTCTTAAATATCCATTAATACATAATGCAGAAACCCTGTTTAAAACCGAATCATTTCTTAGTTCATCAATATCATCATATTCTCTGCTTAAATCCCCGCCCTTTTTCATCTGCTTTAATATATTTTTAGTAAATATTTTATTGATGTCTATAAGTTCATTGATGTAATACTGCCGGCCAAATGCTGACGTAAAAGACGATCGGGATCTATACCTCTCAATAACACCGGAGAGTTTACCTGAAACCAACGCTGCATTATCAAATATTTTTAATGAAAATAAATTTGATAGAACTTTTTCTTTAACATCTGCATCTAAGAAATGAGCATCAAACTGAAGCATTTTCACAAACCACGGATAACCAGCAAAAAGTTCATCACCCCCTGTTCCTGATAGTGATACAGTAACGTTTTTTACAGCGGCCTGAGAGACAAAATAACTGTTAACACCATCTACACTGGGCTGATCGAGGGATTTTATTATATGTAAAAAAGATTTTTTGAAATCATCGCCAGTTATAATAACCCTATTATGATCGGTCCCGAGAAAATCGGCAATCTTTAATGCATCTTCAGATTCATCTATCCCGGAACCTTCAGATTCAAATCCAACAGAAAAAGTTTTTACTTTATCACTCATGAGCTGAGACATTATTACAGTAATAAGTGAGGAATCAATCCCTCCGCTTAAAAAAGCACCAATTGGTACATCACTCACAAGCTGACACCTTACTGATTCTGTTAATGCTTCAAAGAGATAATTTTCCTGTTCAATATATGATAATCTTGAAATTGAGTTATCCTTTTGAAACATATTTTTAATAAATTGTTGTGTGGTTATTCTACCATTTTTTTCTATAACAAATTTATGTCCAGGCATAAGCATAAAAATATCTTTGAGAATTGTCTGTGGTTGTTTGATTGAACCATAAGTGAAGAGTAGACGAAGTGCATCATGATTTATATTCTTATCAATTAAACCACTGGCAATCATTGCTTTCAATTCAGATGCAAAAATTACTTTTCCATTTTTTACTTTATAAAAAAGAGGTTTTATTCCAAATTGATCTCTCGCCAGCAACAAACGTTCCCGCCCGTCAGGTATACGTTTATCATAAATTGCAAGAGCGAACATACCTCTTAATCTTGTTAAAAAGTCATCTCCATATTCCTCATAAAGTTTAAGGACAACTTCAGTATCTGAATCAGAATGAAATTTGTAACCTTTCTGAAGAAGGGCATTACGTTCTTCCCTGTAATTATATACTTCACCATTATATACTATGACAATATTTCCACATTCAGAAATCATCGGCTGATGTCCATGAGAAGTGGTGTCTATTATTGCAAGTCTTACCATCCCCAAAGTAACATTATGATCAATAAACGAACCGGAGTCATCCGGTCCTCTATGCTTTATAGCATCCAGCATTTTATCAATAGACTTCTTATCTGAAAGTCCCCAAATACCGCTAATCCCGCACATATTATTTCATTTTCTCAAATACGATATAAATAGCCTGACCTCTCAGATATTGAAAGTATTTGTAATTTTTTATCAATAATCTTTCAAATAATTTAGTCAAAAATCGGGTTAATATAGTCTTTATTTTTCTTATAACTACAGAATTGTCTTTAAAAAAGGAATTAACCCAGAAAGTTGAATAATAGGAATGATTTGTCAGAAGCAATGGTTCATATGCAATTCTTGAAATTTTTAATCCCGTTTTTTTTGCCAATATTTGAAATGTTTTTAATTTCCATCTTGTTAAATGATGAGGAGGCATATTCATAATACATGGGTCAATATATTTTAATGGGCCATCCTGATTGGGTACAGATATGCAAATCTTACCTCCAGGTTTAACAAGTTTTAAAAGAAAAATTATAAAACCTAGCGGATCTTCAACATGCTCAAGAACATGAAAGCAAAACACTGCATCAAAAAAACTATCTTTATTGTTTAAAATTTGATTATCAAGAATTTCAATTCCACGGGTTTCTGCTATTTTTGCTGCATCCTGATTATACTCAGTACCATAAGCCTTAATTCCTTTTTCTATACATTTCATTAAAAAATTTCCAGGACCGCATCCTATTTCTATAACTGACTGAAGTCCAACAACCTCTTTTAATGCTTCATGAAAATCCCATTTGTCATTTTCATAATAATCCATTTTACTTTGAAGTTCCTGATAAAACTCAGGTGTACCGCTTAACAAAGGATGAAAAATACCCAACCTGCATTCAGGACAATCGTAAAGAGCAGTGATTTCCGTTTGCGCTTTCAGATTTTTAATAACACTATCGGAAAATTTAACATCCATCTTTTCCCAAAGACCCAATAAACTATCAATCGTATAGTTTTCACCGGTTCTCAACAATTTAGAATTGCAAACAGGGCAATTTTTCATTTGGATAGAATCTCTCTAAATATTATTTTTTTTCAACTGTAAAAGCAATCCCATGAAAACCAAATGATAATAATTCATGTAATATAATTTCCGGATTTTTTTCGAGCCACTCCCTACAAGCTCGCTGTTCTCCAAAATCAGGCAAATTACGATAACATCTCCAATCATCAAATATAATTACAGATCCTGTAACAATTTTATCAGTTATAAAATCCAGTACCGGAATAGTAGACTCATATAAATCACAATCAATCCATGCTGCAGCGATTTTTTTTAAATCATGTCTAATTGTCAGTTCCTGATTTAGTACCTGGTCAAACCAACCTTTTACAGAAACTATCTTCGAAATATCACGATGTTCTTTTTTTAAATTATTAATAAACATTTCTTCAGTAGATTCAAATTGACCTTTAAAAAATGAGCTTGAGTACCCATCTGGAGCATCTACACCTTTTGGTTCTGGTAAACCACTAAATGAATCAAAAGCGAAAAATCTCATTGAATCAAAAATTGGGTGCATAACTTTATATGCATAAGAAAAAGTAGTGCCTTGATAAACTCCAAATTCACAATAATCACCAGGTATTTCAGCACCAACAAGATAATCGGCTATATTATCAATTGTATTCCATCTATTTCTATGATAATTGAATACACGCTCATATAGCTCTTTATTGTAGTTATTTATATCGTACACCAATTTTTTTATAATTCTAATATAAAATTTTTTAAACAAGTTCATATAAACCTCAAATATTATTTCTAATTATTACTAAAAACTACCTGGTAACTCCCAGGATAAATATGGGTATTACTATTTTTTTCATGATTCAATTCAATACTAAAACGTGATGCATACTGAATTCCATCAATGTCTTCTCCTGTTTTTCCCATCCATAAACCAATAAGATATTCAGAAGGTTTTAATAAGACATTATTCAGAGTGAATTCTACATTTCTATTTTCTCCGGAATTTAGTGAAATGTAATTTCCTTTTAAAGCTGTATTAACATCTATAAGCCGATATCCATCTATGCTATATATAATCACAGCAACTATAATATCTTCAATTCCCTTTAAAGCTTCAATACCAAGTTTTATTTTAATATCATCACCCGGATAGAAATTCAATCTTCCTTCTTTATTTACAGAACTAACTTCAAGAGACCTGAACCTTACTTTCCCATTACCATATCTATCAGGATCATCTGAATAAAAATTATAATCCTCGTTAAAAGCATTCATGTTCTCTTTCTGATAGAGTTCAATACCTTCTTGAGAATCACCATTAAAAACTATTTTGCCTTTATCTAGATAAATAATTTTATTGCAAAGTGATGAAACAGCTCCCAGATTGTGGCTTACAAATATAACAGTTCTCCCCTCATTTTTACTGACACCCTCCATTTTCCCTAAACATTTTTTCTGAAAAGATGCGTCTCCAACTGCAAGAACCTCATCAACAATAAGTATCTCCGGCTCAAGATGAGCTGCAACGGCAAAGGCAAGGCGTACATACATCCCTGATGAATATCTTTTAACAGGTGTATCAAGGAATTTTTCGACTTCAGAAAACGCTACTATCTCATCAAACTTCTTTTTAATTTCGACCCGTTTCATTCCAAGTATTGTACCATTTAAATATATATTCTCTCTACCGGTAAGTTCCGGATGAAAACCTGTTCCAACTTCAAGCAGACTTGCGACACGGCCGTTTATCTCTATTCTCCCCGTTGTCGGTTCAACAATCCTTGACAATATTTTAAGAAGAGTAGACTTCCCCGCCCCATTACGGCCAATAATACCAACTCTTTCACCCTTCTGAATTTCAAAATCAATTTCTTTTAAAGCCCAGAATTCTTCCACGGAATGTTCAGTTTGTTTCGCTTTTAAAACGTTTCGGATACCATTTGTTAAAGTTTCCCTGAATGTTTTATATGAAGGTTTATTTTCATGGGAAAGTATATACTTTTTACTTAGACTGCTGACTTTTATAATACTATTCATCCAATAACTTCCTGATTGTTTACGCTATATATTATCTGCAAATGTTCTTTCAGTTCTTCTGAAATACCAGACTCCAAAAAAAACAAACACAAGTGCCATAGAACACGAAATTCCAAAACTTATTACAGGGAAAGATGCATCCCCTCCAAGTATTGACCACCTGAAAGCATCAATGACTCCAACCATGGGGTTAAAAGAATACAGCAATCTCCACTTCTCAGGTACAACTGATGAAGAAAAACCAACCGGAGATATATATAAACCAAGCTGAATCATGAATGGGACAATATACACAAAATCTCTGTATTTAACATTCAATGAAGCAATATAGATACCTCCCCCGAATGCGATTATCGATGTTATAAACAACAATAAGGGAATGAATAAAATCTGAAATCCAGGCCAATATTGAAAGTACAACATCAGTCCTATTAAAATTATAAATGAAAATAAAAAATCTACAAATGCAACTCCAACTGAAGTTAATGGAACTATAATTCTAGGGAAATATACTTTTGTCAACAGGTTCGAATTTGCTATAAATGAATTTCCCGCAGATGAAAAAGCCTGCGAAAAAAACTGCCATGGAAGGAGAGCAGAGAATACCATGATTGAGTATGGAGCTTTCCCCTCTGTCGGCAGTTTAGCAACTTTACTGAAAACAACAGTAAATATCAGCATAGTCAATAAAGGCCTTATAACTGCCCATGCTATACCCATTGCAGCCTGTTTATAACGTACTATAATATCACGCCATGTCAGAAAAAGAAACAATTCCCTGAATTTCCATATATCTATCCAGTAATGTTTTTCAGTTTTCCCTGCTTCGATTATTATCATCTCTGACATTATATTACTTTCCTTCAGGTTATTTGAAGAGTATTATTTGTGATCATGGTACAGAATTTGCATCTTATAAGAACTTTTAATTCAGGATCTTTATTCTAAAATAATTTATTTAAATGTTTTCATTATATTATTAAGAATACTATAAAAATATTTTTTTCTAGCCACTTTTTTTTCACTTAAATTTTTTTGTTCAAGCGTTTCAAACAATATTATTTTCTTTCCATAATACGATTCTAATCTGCCGCTTTGATTAGGAGTTTCAATCATTTCCATTGTATGATAAGGCATATATTTAAAAACTGGAAGAATAATAACATCGGTTGAATTTTTTATAATTTTTTCCCGTTCAACCATTTGATTTCTTAACTCGGTATAATCTTTCAACACATATAAATATGTTCCCAATGTCAGCAAGAGCAGAACAACTGTGATTTTTTTAATTTCTTTTACATTTATAATTCCTAATGACACATTAGTCATAAATATTATCAAAAAAACTACAGCTCCTAAATTTGCTCTTACCGGAAAATAAAGTGTTCCAATCATTGAACCGGCCGCTAAAATAGAAATCAAAAGTTCAAAGTAATATTTTTTTATTATCCCCTTTAAAGTATCTCTTCTTTCTTTCTTTAAAAAATAAATAATAAAAATAAATAAACCTGAATACAATATTATTGAAAACAACATTGCCTGCAGTAAAAATTTTAAATATATCATCAATCTTAACAGCAATGATATATCTCCATACAACTCTCTATAAAATGCTTTTACAGTAAAGAGCCTCAGCATACTTCCGGGAGAAAATAATAAAATTCCCGCACCAATTGCAAAACTCACCAGCAACAAAATTTGTTTTTTAGTATACTTTCGATTTATAAAAATCCAAACTATAAGCCCTATCAGTACTGCTATGGAAATATTTTCTACCGAACACCCTGCCAATAATCCTAAAATCAAATATCCAGACATTTTAAAATAGTTGGTTTTTTCTGTTACATCAGATTCTTTTTTAAAAAAATATACAAAATATAAAATCCACACCATAGAAGTCAGATAAATTCCTGACCCCGATTTCCAAATCATCGTTTCTGAAAAAACAGGAATATTAAACCAGCACAAGAATAATATTATGCTTAATACTAAAATTTGTTTTTTTTCTTCTATCTTTTTATAAAAATTAACATTTAAATATATCCCGAACAGCAATAAAACAAAAAAAACCGAGTTCACTACATCATAAATCATCTTGGGAAACTGTAATAAACTTTTTTCTATAAAAAATTGCGGCGCCCTGCCGCCATAATAAAGATAAAAATTTTTAGACGAGATCAGCAGATCCATCAGACTTTCAAATTTTTTTTCTCCCGCTGAGAGCGAACGCCCCCAAAGTTTCAAGCTGTAGTCATCGGCCATATACGGATAATCATAGTTCAATAAAAAAATGCAAACAAAGACAGATGCGAACATCAATAATTTTAAATATTTACTTTTTTTTATTCCCAGACTTTCCATTAAGCTATTCCTATACCCCGCACGGTATTCATATCAATATTGTCTTCATTGCATACATCGGCGTCCATAAATCAAATTGACCAAAATCAAATAATCGCTTAAAATTTAACAGACTCTTTAGCAGTTTTTATCTCCCCGGCAATTCTCTCATATTCAGTTTCTTTCCTTTGTATAAAATCAATAGTAATATTATATTTCTCTTTTATACCCTTTGGTGTAAGCACATAACGGTAACCGGCTTTATTGCTGGAACCGATAAATCGCTCAAGCTTAATAATCCCTTTCTCTGCGAGGGCTTTGATGATAAAATTTATTTTCCCAAGACTTAACTGAAGTTTAGCTGCAAGTTCACGTTGAGAGATATCTGAATTCTTCTCAATTTCAGATAAAACCATATATTCGGTGTCAAAATTATTTGCTGCGTTCATACCATGAACAGGTTAATATAAGCGACTTTTTGTCAAGTAAGTTTGCAGTGGTAAATCATAAATCCACTTAACCATTCTGGTGTCTAACTTATCTCTCACGCTAGATTTTATTGCGCCCTACTTCATCACTTTTTCGAATGCTTCTACAATGTCCTTAAGATCATCTTTTGATAAATACTGATGGCACCCTATATAAAATGCATTATTACCGATATACTCCGCGTTGGGAAGTTTTCCTTCGTATGTTAATTTGTAATCCTTAAATGCCGGCTGTTGTGTAGGAATACTTAAAAAAAGCGGTCTTGATTCAATCCCGTTATCAAGAAGTGCTTTTCGAAGTTCCTCTCTTTTTATTTTTGATGAGGTTTTCATGATTATTGGATAAGCAAGATAGCTATAATCCTCTGAATATTTTGGAATGATAAATGAATCCCCATAATTGGATAAATGTTCATTAAGATACTTAACATTATTCTGTCGTTTTTCTATTATTTCATCAAACTTTTTCAGCTGTATCAATCCAAGAGCCGGCTGAAATTCAGTGGTTTTAAAGTTATATCCAATAAATTCATGAAGAAAACGCGGATCACTCTCCATTCCGGATCTGGGACATACACCTTTAGACCGGGTACAAATTGTACAATCACAAACTCGGCCATTAGCTTTGATCTTCTTGATATTTTTATAAATTTTTTCATCATCTGTTACAACAGCGCCCATTTCACCAACCTGAATATTGTGAGCTATATAAAATGAATAATCAGCCAGTAATGAAAGTGTTCCGGTATTTTTACCTTTATATTTAGTGCCATGCGCCTGTGCAGTATCTTCGAAAGTAACAAGATCATATTTTTTTGCTATTTCATTCAAGCGGTCCATATCAGCGGGGTACCCCATTAGATGCACCGGAAGTATCATGCAATATTCTTCCGGATTACCATCTGCAAAAATTGCCTCTACCTGATCAGCAATTAAGTCAAATGTTTCAAGATGAACATCAACATAAACAGGTTCAAGACCAACAAGCTTTATTGCATTTGATGTAGCAATATATGTTGATGGTGTTGTTATTACCTTTGCCCCTTTTTTTACCTTCGGGAACCGGTCATCGTAGAGCAATGCAGTTAATGCTGCAATAATTGCCGAAGTACCTGAATTCAGCAAAACGCAATATTTTGTTCCAATAATTTTAGAGAATTCCTTTTCAAATTTAGCGACAGCTGTCCCTTCAGAAATCCGGCCCGATTCAAGAATATCATTAATAGCTTTTTTCTCTTCATCTCCGATTATATAGTCACCGACCTGAATCATTTTTTTTGACATATATTTTTCCTTTTTAAATTACAGAAGTGTTTTATAATACTCATAGGTATTTCGTATTCCATCTTCCAGGGATACTTTTGCCTGCCATCCAATACTTGAAGCAAGTGAAACATCCACCATCTTTTGTTTCATACCCGTAGGCTTTGATAAATCATGTATAAAATTACCATTATATCCGATCACTTTAGCAACAATTTCATAATAGTCATTCACTGAGTAATCGTGTCCTAAGCCGATATTGATTATCTCAGGGATTGAATCATAATTATCAATGGAAAATCTTACAAAATTTACAAGATCATCTACATACATAAATTCCCGGCGTGATATTCCATCTCCCCATATTTCCACATTATCATTTTTATTTATAACGGCATCATGAACCTTCTTAATAATTGCAGGTACCATATGGGAATTTTCAGGATCAAATTTATCATATTTCCCGTATAAATTACATGGCACCAGCGTTTTATAATTAAATTGAGAATTTTCACTTCTTATATAACTGCATAACCGCTGTGTCACTATTTTTGCAAGTGCATAACCTTCATTGGTCGGCTCCAGTTCACCACTTAAAATATATCCCTCTTTCAATGGATTAGGAGCTTCATGCGGATACATACATGATGACCCCATATTGATTAAACGGATTATTCCTGCTCTATATGCAGCAAGAATTACATTCCGCCCCATATCAATATTCTCTACTAAAAACCGCACAGGATCCTTTATATTCGCAGCAATACCACCGACCAGACCTGCACAATGAATTACAAGATCCGGTTGTTCCTTTGAAATATAATCGAAAACCTGATCATAATGACACAGGTCTAGTTCATCTATCGATGGTGATAAAATTACAAAGTTATTCTCAAGCGATTCTTTAATATTACGCCCGACAAGTCCTGATCCGCCAGTTAATAATATCTTCATTTTAAGTCCTCTTCCGGCCATAATTGTTATACTTTAGTTCATACCTGATTACAATCTTTCAGGTTTATTGAAATATATATTTGATTCTTATCAAGATTTTTTACAGTCCAGAATCTCTTTATGATAAATTTAATTTTACCATAACTTATTTGATGTATAATTGCAACTTGCCATTTAGATTTATCTGAATTCTTCTCAATTCCAGATAAATCCATATATTCAAAATCAAAATTATTTGTTGTTCACCATCTGAACAGATAGACATGGTGGACTTTTTGTCAAGTAAGTTTGCAGGATCTCTCCGTGTCAACATAGTTGTCGCAATGAAGGGGTCGACAATGAACTATTAATATAAATATTGATAATGGTATAGGTATAAAGGCTTTTAGCTTACTTGATGAAAATAAACAAAACAAAATACAAAAATATATTTTGAAAAGAAATAAATTTGATGAGAAATGTGTTTTTATAAAAAATCACACAAATTCAAATGAAAAAATTATTATTATTTCTAATTATTGAGCAGTATATTTTTTAAAAACAAACAGGGATGCTGCATTTAATTTAGGAATGACTGATTTGTTTTATTTAAAAGATTATAGACGATTGGTGGAAATTGTAAATCAGGGAAATATTAAAATCTTTTTTGAGCCCTATTGTTTTGACGATAAAATGAAAATATTAAGAATTATAAAAAATTACAGGGTAACAGCTTCAAAAAACAGGCTTTTTTTTATTGGAAAAAATTAAAAACCACACATATTAACGCATCCCGAACAATGAGTTATACTGCCTCAAAAATCAGGAAGCAGTATGGATTAAACTACAGACTATCCCTGGCACATTAGACAACTCGCTTGACGAAAACGGTAGATTACACGTAATCCTGTTCATTATTAAAATTTAAACATTTAGAAGTTCCTTTAATATTACTTCTAAAGTTACTAATTTATTCCAGACAAAATCAACTGTTTCAGGTTTTAATTTGGGTCTGGCAATAAATGCATTATAAAGACCATCATTTGAATTTAAACGCGACACTTCATTAAAAATATAATCATGATTCTTTCCATCAAAAAATAAAAAACTATCCTGATTCACGCATCCCGGCTCAGGAGGATACTCTCCCCAATAAATTGGAATACAACCTGCATCAAATGCATGAAATAATTTTTCAGTACAATACCCATCGCCTAATCCATTTTCAGGGCAAATATTAAATTTAAATTGTGCAAGATAATTTTGTTTATCATCATAAAATTCTGTTTTTAACGTACTGTCATTATGAAATAGATTTCCGGGACAGGAAACGGATTCAATTGGATTAAGCAGATGATACAACTGGCTTCTTACATTTAATATATGCTCTTTATCCTTGAATTTAGATTGATATTCGATTTTATTATCATGCCGGCTTATTAATGCACAAAATTTTGTTTTTTTCGGTTTAAAATTATTAATCTGATCAACTTTAATAGCTACTTCATCAATAGAATTACAATCAATAAATATATAATATATCCAGAGCGGAAACCGCAAATAATTTTTATTATTTAAACGTTTATATCCAAGAGCAAGGTCAACATCTTTTATACAATAATCATCAAAACTTGCATGTGCCAGGAACTCCGTATTTTCTCCAGTCCAGAAAATCTTTTTCTTTACAGGTAATGATAAAAATTTCTCTTTTGCAATATCTGCTTCATTAAATAATGCTTTATTTAATGTTTCTAATATTAATAAATCGGGCTGTTTCTTTTCTGTTGCGTAATTTACAGATTCTATATATGGATAAACTTTCTTTTTAATAAATCCTTTAAATATCTCAGTCTCACTAAATAAAATTTTTTTTGTTTTTTTCCCATGTAAAAACGCAATACATCTATAGCTAATATTTTCGATATTACTTTTAAATTTTAATATATCAGCAGTTTCTATTTTTAAATTATGTGTAAGAAAAAATAAAATCTGCATTTTAATCTTTTTTAATAATATTAACATAATTTCTCTACCTGTCATAATAATTATATCTATGCCGATTACAAAAGCTCCGTTTTGGGAACCGCATGAAGCCCTGCGAGGACTATAAAGGAACTGCCGCCCGAGCAAAACGATGTTCACCTGCCAGCAAACATATAAGGATGTCGAAATAATGCTGGCCTTTGAATCTGTGTAGATTGAATTATTGGAACTACCCTATATAAGAACTCTGGACTTCTCCCTTAAAACTGTAAAGTAATTTACTCATTCTTTTTTATTTTTAATAACATGGACAACATAGCTGTTAATGCTAAAACATTTTGTTTCATGGTAAGCATAAAAAGTCAATACTAGCTGAGTCCGGCCTCGAAGAATTATAATATTGCCAGTGTAACAGTTTAACAAAATATAACAAATCATTCTCTTTCTCTAAACTTATAAAAAAAATTCACTTTTACAAAAAAAAATTTTCATCTCCGGAACATTTGTAGCGTAACAGTATATGCAGGCAAATAAAAAATGGGGAACCGGTCATGACACAATCTAAGCATAAAACTATACTTACCGCTATCGCCTGTGTAATACCTATAGAACACCGGGAGGCATATATTTTGTCAGGAATTCAGTTTTTAAAATATAATAACTCAACAATGGCTTCAAAAATAAAATATTATAAAAGGAGTTGTATATGGCTGATGTAAAAATTAATCCAGTCTTTGAAGGATTCTCAAAACAGATAGGTGATCTGGTATTTGTCCAATCTAACGGAAAAACCTTTGTAAGGAGAAAAGGAAATCCGGGAAACCCGAAAACTTTATCACAGATGGGTGTGCGTAATTCGCTCTCTATACTTGTAAAAGACTGGGCATCTCTTAAAGGTATTATGCATGAGGGATGGAAAGAGTGGGCAAAAAAGAAAAAAAAGAAAGGGAACAATCTTTTTGTAAGTGAAAATTTTCAAAATCAGAGAACAGGTCTCCCTATTCAGCTATTCCGGCCAGTGGGGAATCTTAAACTTAAATCCTTCACTGCTGAAACCGGTGGTTCGGGTGAGATATTCTGTAATTACTCAATAGAGGGAAGCACTTCAGGTCGATACATCTGCTTCTTTATCAAAAAACAGATGGAAGGGATGGCCTTAGGCGAGATAATTATACACAGTGAACCCGTAGCCCCCTCATCGCCATTCACTATTACCGGACTTGAACCGACGACTGATGATCATCTCTTTCATAGGGGCAGGATATTTTAATTATTCAATCCCTTCTGGAGAATATTTTTCAACATAACAAAGGCATCTTTGTAGATATTTTTTTTCTCAAGTATCTCGTTCATTTCTGATTCATCATATACATGTGATGAAAGATTACGCTGTTCAATCATATCCAACCAGATATCTTCATCTGTTATTATCTGTTGTGCGTAAGCTTCTTTAAAAACTCCCCTTGGGCTTTTTGCTTCGAGCCCTATAAACTCAAGATATCTTTTAACAGCTTTCCAGCTCATTTCATAAGTGAACTCAAATCTTTTAACTATAAGATCGAGATAAACGTCCCCGAAGCCTTCATTTTTAAACTCCTCAAAACGATCAACAACATCAATAAATTTATCCAGTGCGTTTGAAAAATTATGAAGTCCATCCTGTGCCCGGAGTTCTTTTGTTGAACTATAAAGAACTCTCCCGGTTGATTTAACTCTGTTTTTAAATCTTTCTTCAGTTTTTGAAATATTTTTAACATCGATTTTTATAAGAGTATTGATCTGTTTTATTTCATCTTCAATAAGATGACCATTTTTGTTGTCAGGATCTTCATAGGCAATATCGATGTCACTGCCGGCAGATGCTTCTCCGTTAATCTGAGAACCATACAGATAAATTCGAACAGGCTTTGAATGTTTCAAAATAATTACTTTTACCTGATTTATAATTCCGGCTTTATTCGTTTTCACTTTCTGCTCCATATATCCGTTCTGCTTAAATCATCCGCTGATACAATCAAACCCGCCATTCTTCAAATGAACATCTCTTTCCGCAATTCTGTAATCCTCATCAATCATCATCTTAACAAGTTCCGGAAGCTTTACCTTAGGCTCCCAGCCGAGTTTTGCCTTTGCTTTAGATGGATCGCCAATCAGAATATCAACTTCAGCAGGACGAAAATATACCGGATCAATCTGCACAACGACCTTACCGGTAGCCTCATCCACCCCTTTCTCATCAACTCCATGACCGGACCACTTAATAGTAATCCCCAGTTCTTTAAATGACATATTAACAAAATCCCGAACGGTAAATGTTTCATTTGTAGCAAGGACAAAGTCATCGGGCTCATCCTGCTGAAGCATACGCCACATACCCTCAACATAATCTCCGGCAAAACCCCAATCTCTTTTTGCATCTATATTGCCGAGAAATAACTTATCCTGAAGACCAAGTTTTATCCTTGCGGCAGCTCTTGTTATTTTTCTTGTTACAAAGGTCCCGCCCCGTCTGGGACTTTCATGATTAAAAAGTATTCCGTTACAGGCATACATCCCGTATGATTCCCTGTAGTTTTTAACTATCCAGAAACCATAAAGTTTAGCAACACCATAGGGACTTCTTGGATAAAAGGGAGTTGTCTCTTTCTGAGGAATCTCCTGAACCATTCCATACATCTCTGATGTTGACGCCTGGTAGAACCTGGTCTTTTTCTCTAGTCCCAGTAATCTTATTGCCTCAAGCAGGCGGAGTGTTCCAAGGGCATCTGTATCCGCAGTATATTCCGGGACTTCAAATGACACCTGAACATGCGACTGAGCACCAAGATTATAAATCTCATCAGGCTGTACCTGCTTAATTATTCTTATAAGATTGCTTGAATCTGTCAGATCGCCGTAATGAAGGAAAAAATGTTTATCTGAAATACTCTGTCCTTCATGTATGTGATCTATTCTTTCAGTATTAAATGATGAGGCACGTCTTTTAATACCATGTACTTCATATCCCTTTGAAAGTAATAACTCCGCAAGGTATGATCCATCCTGTCCGGTAATTCCCGTTATTAATGCCTTTTTCACTATATTATCTCCATGTATAACAAAATTATTCCATTTTTTAGTTGTTTTTTACAAGATGCTTAATGTATCCTTTTTTTTCAATAGAAATTTTATAATTTGATTCTATTATCATCTTCGAATTCAGAAGTTACGATAAATGTAGAAAACTATCCATGTTTTCGGCCTTTTGCAATAATACTAATTATTGTAAAACCGGATGATGATAAAATTGATGCTTTTGTTCATGTTAAAGAAGATTCTTTATAACCTAAAGGATTTGATAAAACTTATACAATCGCAAAGGGATTTCCTCATATTTTAATAAAGGTGATTTAATGCTTATTAAAGAAAACTATTACAGCAAAATGAGTATTGCAATTATTATCGCAATTGGAATTATATTAATATCAGCCGTTACTTTTAGACCGCTAACCAGAAGCGGTGAAGTGGATTCGTATATGCTGCCTGCAATTTCAATAGAACAAAGACTGTCATTATTTGTTAATCAATCAGATATTGATAAAGCTCAAATTGATTTTCCCGATATGTATCAGGGGGTTAAAACTTTTAACGATTTAAGAAGTACAAAACTAGTTGTTGTAGAAGATAATAAATGGATTTCATGGTATTTCCCCACATATTCAATTGCTGCACTGCCTATAAAACTGGCATTAAAAGCTTTGGGGTTTAATCAATCACGTACATTTTTATTTACAAACATATTATTTTTTTTATTGGCCCTTATAATTGTTTTCAAAAAATTAAAACTATCTGAACAGAAAGTTTTTTTTACAATATTGCTTTTAATATCCAATCCTATTCTGTTTTATGTAATAATGTGGTCTTCGGCTGAAAGTCTGATATTTTCCTTTATTGTCATGTCGCTTGTATTTTTCTCCAACAAAGAATATAAAAAAGCAGGAATGCTGGTTTCAATTGCAGGATCGTTAAATCCGACTATAATGATTTATGGTGCAATGATAATAGTTTCATATTTTATTGATATTTATAATGATAACATGAATAAAGAAAGACAAAGTTTAGTTATACTGATAAAGAAAAAATATATTAATGTTTTATTATTTGGAATCTGTTTTATTCCATGTTTAATTCCATTTATATTTAATTTTACTGTAATAGGTAAACTAAATCCTACGACGGTACAGGGTTCAGTTCACAATATATGGCAAAGATTTTTTTCATATCTTTTTGATTTAAATTTAGGCTATTTACCCTTTATTCCCGTTATAATAATCATGTTTATTATCATGGGAATTATAGGGATCTATAAAAAAAATGTTCCATCAATGATTTATTTTATTTCGCTATTTGGAACTGTTTTAGCTTTTTCAATTATGAGCCACATCAATAGCGGAATGACCGGCATATCCAGATATGCCGCATGGTCATCACCGATAATGATTTTTTTTATAACAACCGTTGGATCTACATTTATTAAAAAATCTTTTTGGGAAAAAACATTTACAATACTAATTTATTTATCATCAATAATCAGCTTTGCGGTTCTGGTTGATTATTCAAGATCACCAAAACATGACTATACTTATCATAATTCCATTGCATCTGCCGTATTAAATAAATTGCCGCAATTATATAATCCTTTTTATGCAACATTTATTTCCAGGACAGAACATATCGATGGGGGATATATTTACTGCAAGCCTGTCATTTATACAGATAATAAAAAAAATATTAGAAAAATTATGGTAACCGGCTCTACTGTAAATGAACTGCTTGCTATAGTGAAGGGAGATAACAGAAGTTTAGAGATATTGAAAAATGAAATTGATAAAATTAAAAATAGAGATGGATATAATTATATTAATATCCCTTTCTATTCTGATTGCGTTTTATATGTTTCGGAAAAAAAAGATTAAGTTTTTTATTTACAAGGAGTCTTTAAAAACAAAAATCTTATTAAGAAAATATCCCGTCACAGCAACAGGTAATACTGCAGCTGCTCCTGCAATATATATATTAATATTTAACTTTTTCAAACCGGTTATTATTGCAAGATTCAGAAAATATAAAACCACATATACTGCTACAAATCTGAAGATTTTACTGTTCTTTCCATTTTCAAATACAATAATTCCAACGGTTTTAAAATTAAAAATGACACCGAGAATAGTTGCAATAAGCAGCGCAAGTGAATAATGTACTTTAAAGAATACCAGAATTGAAAAGATTGAATACCCGAAGAGGGTATTAACTCCTCCGATAAAGAGAAATCTATAAAACCGGTTATTCCAGAAATATAAAAAAAGATTAATTATTTTTTTTATCAAAATTGATCCTTTCTTTTTCAATAACCAGAGGTCTGTTTTTTATATGTGTATAAATTGCTCCAACATACTCCCCAAGGATGCCGATAAAAAAAAGCTGAACAGAAGAAAAGAAAAATAGTCCTATTAAAACAGGGGCTGTACCCATCTGAAATTTATCCCAGAACACTAATTTAAATACCAGATATACCATAGCAATAATGAAACTCATTGCACCGACAAGAAATCCAATAAATGCTGCTACCCGGAGAGGTATTTTTGAATTATTCACAAAACCGAGCATTCCAATATCATACAGCGTATAAAAATTATTTTTTGTTTTACCCTTAGCTCTTTTAGGCTGAACATATGGGATTTCGCATCGTTCAAATCCTATTTCGGCAATCATTCCCCTGAAATATGGATATGGCTCATTCATACTTCTTAAAGCATCCATTATTTTTTTATCATATAATCCGAATCCTGTGAAATTATCTATATGTTCATATTCTCCGAATTTTCGTACCATGTAATAATATAACTTTCGTAACGAGAACATTAAAAAACTTTCTTTACTTTTATTCTTTACGCCTATTACTATTTTAAAACCCTCTTCCCATTTTTTGATAAAATCAATTATCATCTCCGGAGGATCCTGTAGATCAGAAACAATCAGAATAACTGCATCACCCTTCGCCTGCATCAAAGCATAATAGGGCGATTTGATATGTCCAAAATTTCTTGAGTTGACGATGATTTTCACACTCTTATCTTTTTTTGCAATCGCCTTTAAAAGTTCAACAGTTCTATCCGTAGAGCCGTTATCAATAAAAATGTGCTCGTACTTATATTTTTTCAGTTTAACAAACTGCTCCTTGACTTTTGCATAAACTAAATCAACATTCAATTCTTCATTATAGCATGGAGTCACAACACTGATTTTTTTCATTTTATCCCCACCAAATATTTTGATTCATTAATCAAACAGGTTAATGAATCTCTTCCGGGTTTATATCCGAATACTTCCGCTTTACGATTCTCAGAATAATATATATTTTTACTTCCTGTTGCCTGAACAACATTTGCGGTTTTGCTGATTTGATAACTTAAACCAAACTCTCTTTTGAAAGCATCAAGTATTTCAAACTTTTTCACAGGTGCAGCGCTATAGCAATCGAGTACACAGTTAGCCGGTTTTTCTACAACCATCTGCACCAATTTAAACAGATCTTCCATATCAATATAATCTCTTACGATATCTGTTTCAGTTGTTGCTAATTCCGTTTTATTAATTATTGATCTTAATATATCAGTCATTAAAAAAGATGTCTCCATATCAATAAAACGGCTGAAGTAACTGAAGACTCTTAAATCTACTATGTTATATTCTTTCAGAGATCTATGCTTGGCTTCTGAATATATTTTTGTTAGTCTATAATAATCTTTATCATTGATATTATTTATCATGATTTCCGTTGAGGAACTGAAATTAACAGGCTTATCAAATGATGTGCCGTAAACCGCACCGCTGGAAAAATTAATATATAATGTTTCATTATGGTCTTTCAGATAATTCAAAATCATGTTATCGAAAGTTTCTGTTATAAAAAAAATACTGCTCCCTGCATCTTTCTGCTTTCCCGGATCTGCAATACCGACACAATTAATAATTACATCATATTGAAAATCCCGTAGCCTGTCAAAAGATAAGACTTCATGCTTGCGGGATTTCAGTGAATTACTTTCCAGAAAATCAAGAACTCCATTCAAATTCCTCGCGAAGAGATATAAAAAATCCTCTGTATTATTGAAAAAAGAATGAATGAGCCCTTTTGCTATATGGCTCGTTGCTCCGACTACTGCTATTCTTTTCATTTTTTCAGGATTGATCTTTTATCATAATTTTTTTCATCTCTTCAGCGGATATCTTCGGACTCAAATCCTCAATCGGTGTATTTACTTCAAGCTTTGGAGAAACAGTTGTCTTTGAATCAATTATAACCTCTACAATCATCGGTTTATTTGATGAGAGTATATTTTTCCATAATTCCGTGTCACCGACGGTGCTGTCTGTTATAGAAACATATTCAAGACTGTATGAATCCGCCATCAGTTTTATATCAGGCACAAAATATCCACCTGCTCTTGTAGTTGCAGCTTCATTATGATTAAAATAGAGATCCTGAAACTGTACAATCATGCCGAGTGATTTATTGTTTAAGACAATAACTTTTATCGGAAGATTATACTGTGAAAGAAGCATCAGTGACTGCGTGGACATATGAAATCCGCCATCACCGGCAATGGCGATAACACTTCTGGAATGATTACATGCAAAACTTACACCGATAGCTGCCGGAATGGCATATCCCATTGGAGCCATACCGCCGCTGGTGTAGAAATTCTGATTTTTTTTAATTACAAGAGATTGAGCTGAAAACATCTGGTTCTGTCCAATGTCCACACAAAATGCCGCGCTATCATCGGAATACCGGCTCAACATATCCATTACAGTATATGGAGTCTTAACTTCAATATTCCGGGCAATTTCATTTTTTTGATTATACTGATTTTTTATATCATGAACATATTCAATCCATTCTGAATTTTTTTTATTATCTGCATTGATATTTTTTATCAGGCTGTTAAAAAATATTTTTGAATCCATGGATATAGAATAATCCCTCTTTACTCTGTTATGCAATACTTCAAAATCATCGATATCAACATGAATGATTTTACCCTTGCGCATAAATTCATCTAATCTGGTACCTGTTTGCCGGGTATCGAGCCTGGTACCTACTGCAAAAACAAGATCTGAATTTGAAAGAACTATGTTTGCGCACCGGTTTCCATAACTCCCGATCATTCCCACAAAAAGTTCATCATCCTCGGGAAAACTCCCCTTACCCATCAGTGAAACTACAACGGGTATTTTAAACTTATCTGCGAATGTATACAGACTGTCATTTGCCCTTCCCGACAGAACTCCGCCGCCGGAAAGTATTACCGGTCTTTTTGACTCATTTAAATATTGCTGTATTAAATCCAGATTAAGATCTTTTTCTGTTTCAGCCAGATTCTCAGGGGAGTATCGTCTGAGTTCATCTTTATTGATTTCCGCTCTCTGAATATCCATTGGTATATCGATCAGAACCGGTCCCGGTCTTCCACTCTTTGCAATAAAGTATGCCTTTTCAAGCTCATACCGGATATCATCTTTATTATCAACAAATACAGCATATTTGGTAACAGGTTTTACAATACTGATAATATCTGTTTCCTGAAACCCCTGCTGCCTCACCGGTTTCTCATATTTATATTCATAAGTGTTGACCTGTCCTGTTATAAAAACAACGGGTAACGAATCAAAGAATGCATCTGCAATTCCGGTAATTAAATTGGTTGCCCCAGGTCCGCTTGTAGCCATTGCAACACCAATGCTTTCACCACCTCTGGAAAAACCCTCTGCAGCAAATGATGCAGTCTGTTCGTGATAGACCTGGATAAAAACAAGTTTATCGTTCTTTGAAATTGAGTCAACAAGATGAGTAATTGCACCGCCGATATATCCGAATATATAACGGCAATTCTGCTCTTCAATAAATTCTGCAATATAATCTGATACTTTCAAATTGACCTCTTGGGATTTATCTGTTTTTTACAAAATCAATAATGCATTTAATCATAAAATCTATAGCCTCATCCTTCATCCCGGGGTAAAGACCCACCCAGAAACTGTCGTTCATTATCTTGTCGGTATTTTTAAGTTCACCGGTAATTCTATAATCAACTCCCGCTTTCAGTTCATCAAAACAGGGGTGCCGTGTTATATTACCAGCGAAGAGATTCCGTGTCTGTATGTTATTCTTTTCAAGATGTTCAGCAAGTTCGTTTCTTGTGAAACCTGCACCGTCACGCAAAGTCATCAGAAATCCGAACCAGCTTGGATCACTCCCTTCAGTGGCCTGAGGCAGAATCAGTTTATCCTCAACCGGTTTTAATCCATTATATAATTTCTTAAAGTTCTCTTTTCTCTTCTCCACAAATGAAGGAAATTTCTCAAGCTGCGCACATCCTATTGCTGCCTGCATATCAGTTGCTTTCAGGTTATATCCGAAGTGGCTGTATACATATTTATGGTCGTAGCCGAAGGGGAGAGTTCCATATTGTCCGCTGAACCTGTTTTTACATGTATTATCTATTCCGCTGTCACACCAGCAGTCGCGCCCCCAATCTCTTATAGAAAGCATGATCTTTTTTAGTAACGGATTATCTGTATATACCGCTCCACCCTCACCCATTGTCATATGATGCGGTGGATAGAAACTTGAAGTTCCCATGTCGCCGAATGTTCCGGTAAACTTACCGTTGAATTTTGAACCGAGCGCGTCGCAGTTATCTTCAATGAGCCAGAGATTATTTTTTTTACAAAACTCAACAACAGCCTTGATATTAAATGGATTACCTAGAGTATGCGCCACCATAACTGCTTTTGTTTTTGGAGAGAGCGCATTTTCAAGATGATTCACATCTATATTAAATGTTTCAAGATCAACATCTACAAATACAGGTATTGCCCCATACTGAATTATCGGTGCAACTGTTGTGGGGAAACCTGCAGCAACAGTGATAACCTCGTCCCCGCGCTTCACTGCACGATCTTTTAATAATGGAGATGTGAGAGTCATAAATGCCAGAAGATTGGCCGATGAACCGGAGTTAACTAGAAATGACCATTTAACACCAAGATACTGAGCCAGTTCCTTTTCAAACTGTGCAGAATATCTGCCGTAAGTAAGCCAGAACTCAAGAGATGAATCTACAAGATTAGTCATCTCCTTATCATCAAACACACGTCCGGCATAGTTTACACGGCTTTTCCCGGGGACAAAATTATTATCCTCTTCCTGTTTAACAAGATTATAATAATCTTTTACTTTATCTATAATTTCACTTTTCAATTTATCGCTGTTTTTCATTTTCTATTGCACCCATGAAATATTTTTATTTTTCGCATCAATTATATAATCAGATAACTGCTTCTCGCTTATTATCCCATTGTTCACATAATACTCTTTGTACCAGTTTGTTGTTGCTTCAAATGTTTTACCTGAATCCCAGACACTCTGCCATTTTAATTTCATATGCGCCTTGGAACAATCGAGTTTTAGCAGATTCGCCTCATGGAGATTATCTCCGGAAGATTCTATCCGGTAGTTAATCTTATCCCAGCTTTTTTTTATATTCTGAACAACTTCAAGAACTGTAATCGATCCCTCATCTGCAGGCCCGAAGTTCCATGCCTCGGCAAAATCAGTATTACCCTCAAGAAGTTTCTGACCGATCTGAAGATATCCGCTTAGAGGGTCAAGTACATGCTGCCAGGGGCGTGTTGATTTCGGAGATCTGATCACCACCTCCTCACCACGGTTTGTTGCTTTCATGATGTCTGGTATCAGCCTGTCATCAGACCAGTCTCCGCCACCAATAACATTTCCAGCACGGACGCTGGAGAGAAGTACGTGATGATCTTTACCATATTTCTCAATATTAAAAAATGAATTTCTGAATGATGAGGCAACAAGCTCTGCACAACCCTTGGAAGCACTGTACGGATCGTGCCCACCCATTGGATCGATCTCCCGATAACCCCAGACCCACTCTCTGTTCTCATAGCATTTATCAGTGGTAATATTCACAATAGCTTTTACCGATTCAACAGATCTGCATGCATTCAGAATGTTTGCAGTCCCCATTACATTTGTTTCAAATGTATCAAGCGGTTCACGGTAAGATAACCGGACAAGAGGCTGTGCTGCCATATGAATTACGATATCAGGATTAAATTCAGTTATCGCTCCGCTTAAATTTTTGTAATCTCTGATATCCCCCAGTGTTTCAGCTATATCCAGCTTCAATAAATTATAATGATCCGGTGAATATATAGGGGGAAGTGAATATCCGTATACTTCAGCACCAAGATTTTTCAACCAAAGCGCCATCCATGAACCTTTAAATCCGGTATGCCCGGTGAGAAATACTTTTTTATTATTATAAATTCCGTTATAAAGATTTTTCAATTTAACCTCACCAGTGCTTCCATGGAGCCTGGCCTGAATCCCACATAGTATTCAGATCTATCTTGTCACGAAGAGTATCCATAGGTTTCCAGAATCCGTTATGTTTATACGCAACAAGCTCATTATCCGATGCAAGCTTTTCGAGAGGTCCTCTTTCCCATACTGTAGAATCATCTTTTAGAAGATCAAATACAGATGGCTCAAGCACAAAAAATCCGCCATTAACCCAGCTTCCGTCTCCCTGAGGTTTTTCCTGAAATGCTCTGATCATATCACTATCAATATCAAGTGCCCCGAATTTTCCGGAAGGAAGTACTGCAGTCAGTGTGGCCTTTTTTTTCATCGATTTATGATGTTCAACAAGTTTAGTAATGTCGATATCTGACACGCCGTCACCGTAAGTCATCATAAATGTTTCATTCCCGATATATTCTTTAACTCTTTTCAGTCTGCCGCCTGTCATGGTTTCAGCACCTGTATCGATTAATGTTATTTTCCACGGTTCTGCTTTTGTATTATGAACAATACGGTCCGGAGTCTCTTTGGAAAAATCGAATGTTACATCTGAATTATGAAGATAATAATGGTAAAAATATTCCTTTATATAATAACCTTTATATCCAAGACAGATAATAAAATCATTAAAACCAAATCTGGAATACATTTTCATAATATGCCATAGAATAGGTTTTCCACCGATTTCTACCATAGGTTTTGGACGGATATCTGTTTCTTCGCTAAGTCTGGTTCCCATCCCGCCGGCTAACAATACTACCTTCATATAATCTTTGCCTCTTTAATATAATTGGATATAGAATTATTATTCTCATTTTTAACGCAATATCATGTCAAGAGTATTTTTTACACAACAAGCTTGGAACTTATGAATCAAAAAATTCTCTTGACACCCATAATAAGGGCTGATTTTTCAACAGTGTAAGATTAAACATTTGTTTTAGTTTTTACAAATAAAAAAAATGATTTCACTTGAATTAATATGGCACGTTGCCACCAAAACAGTTAAATTTATTCAACAAGTGATAAAATCTGGAAATCTCATAAAACAGAATAATATTTTATCAGAAACATTTACATGTTTAATATATAACTATTTCTTAATTCTTCAAGTCTAAATTTCTATCAGTTTAATGCCAGAGGTCCAAAATAAATGAACTTTATATTAAAAAAGAATGAAAACCGCATAATATTCTTAATGGCCTCTCTCTTTTTTGCATCTCTTGTTAGCATATATTGTATAAAGTATTATACAATGAGACTACCAATATATGATCAGGGTATATTTTATTATATAATAGAAAATTTAAGATTAAATCATAGCTGGATAGCTTATAGGGAAGGTTACACTCACTGGCTTGGTATTCATTTTTCATTAATTACACTTCTGATTGTCCCATTTCATTATATATCATCATCTCCACTGACTATGCTCATTCTTCAGGCTTTTACCGCATCCATAGGTGTTCATGCTGTACATTTAATTGGAAAACATTTTTTTACGGATGACTCAGAGTCGAAATTCAGGCTTATACTAGTCCTCGCTTACGTTTCATATTTCCCCCTTTCATTTTCACTTTCCTGGGATGCTGACGTTTTGAGATTTGCCCCCACAATCATACTATATTTTTTATATTTTGCAGTATTAAAAAATGATGATTTAAAGGCCATACCATTTGCAATTATACTTATTTCAACAAGAGAAACTCTTCCACTGTTGATTGCAGGAACAGGAATTTACCTTCTTATTTTTAATCAAAACAGGCTAAGAGGGAGCATATATTTTTTAACTGGTATTGCCTTTTTTTTATTTCTGAATTTTTATTTAATGCCCCATATCAGACAAACCAATCCTTATGTATGGAGCACTGAAGGTCCGACCTACTTAAATAGTCAGTATTCCTATATTGAAGGGCGATCAATTTCAGGAATTATAATGTTCCTGCTGACCCATCCCTTTACGGTCTTAAAAAATATATTTTTTGTCCCTTCATATAAATTGCTGACATTTTCAGGTTTGTTTGCTTTAATGCTATTTATACCGCTTATAAGATTAAGATATCTGCTGATTACACTGATGACCATCGGTGTTTATTCTCTCTCAGATCATCCGAGTATATTCAAATATCAGGGTCAGTACATGCTGGAAATGTTCATGCCCCTTTTTCTATCTTTTGCTCATGGATTAAAGGATATTAAAGATAACAGACTGAAATTTATTTCTACCGATAAATTGCTGAAGATAACTGTTGTGTTTTTCATATCTTCTTTTATTATTAATTTTTCTATTTATTCCTATTCGTCATTCCGTGTTTATTACAAACATAAAGAGACCATTGAAAATATAAAACATGTAATACGGACCGATCAGTTTGGATTACGGGATAAAAATGCCGCCATTTTTGTTCATAACAGAATAGGTCTTTTATTGAACTGGCATAAATACATGACATTACTTATGCATTTCAACAGAGAATATGATTCATATTCAAGGGATCCTGAAATAAAAAAATGGTATTACCTGTCATTTGATACCGAAGATTACGGTAAAAACGAAATGGAAGCACATATCAGAGACAGAGGAAAAATTGATAAACTCGGATTTAAAAAAATATATGAATATAACGAGTTTTCAATTTACAAAAAAGAATAGACTATTACACAAATCTTTTTTTGAACCAGGGAGATTAAATTGAAGATAAATAGCCATCTACCAGCGAGATCCACTGCTCTTAGCGGAAAAAAGAAAACTAAATCTGAAATAAAAAAAATATTAACAATAATTGTTCCATGCTATAATGAACAGGAATCAGTAAGACTCTTCTATGCAGAAATCGAAAAGATATCTAAGAGTAAAGTATTACAAGAATTGGATATTCATTTGTTATTCATTGATGATGGTTCAAGTGATAGTACTATAGAAATTCTAAAAGAAATAGCATATAAAAGTAACAATGTCGGCTACATTTCCTTTTCGCGAAACTTTGGAAAAGAAGCAGCAATATATGCCGGATTAGAAAACTCTACAGGTGATTATTGTGCCTTAATGGATGCAGATCTTCAGGATCCGCCGGGTCTTCTTGAAGGAATGTATTTATCAATAAAGAATGAAGGATATGATTGTGTTGCTACAAGACGGGTTTCACGCAAAGGAGAACCATTTTTTCGTTCATTCTTCGCTAAACGATTCTACAAAATTATTAATTTAATTTCAAATACTGAAATAGTTGATGGAGCACGCGATTTCAGGCTCATGACTCGACAAATGGTAGATGCAATTACATCATTAAGAGAATACCACCGGTTTTCAAAGGGGTTATTCAGCTGGGTTGGTTTTAAAGTAAAATATATATCTTATGAAAATATTGAACGGGTCGCAGGCAAAACCAAATGGTCATTCTGGGGTTTGTTTTTATATTCTATTGATGGAATTCTTGCATTCTCAACAATACCATTGGCGTTCGTATCATTAGTTGGCGTGATAGTATCATTTGTTTCAATACTAGCAATTATTTTTATAGCAGTAAGAAAAATATTATTTGGTGATCCGGTTGCGGGCTGGGCATCTTTAGCGACAATCATTTCATTTATAGGTGGACTGCAATTATTTTGTCTCGGAATTATCGGTCAATACCTGTCAAAGACATATATGGAAACAAAAAAACGGCCAATTTATATCATTAAAGAATCAGATTTTAAGAATAAATAAAACATAGCAACAGGGGAGATCCATGAGTAGAGCTGCACTTGACACTCCAATATACTCTGAAGTAATCAAGTTTCTTGCCATTGGAGTATTTAATACAGCTGTAGGCACATTCCTGATGTTCCTATTCTATAATTTTTTTAAAATGGGATACTGGGGATCAAGCGCAGCATCATATTTTATTGCCAGCATATTCTCATTCCTGCTTAACAAGAAAATTACTTTTAAAAACAATGAAACGTTTAGAAAAACAACCCCGAAATTCTTCATTAATATTGCAATATGTTATGTTATTGCATATTTAATTGCAAAACCAATGACTAGATATTTTTTAAATTCAATAAATATAGAAAGAATAGATCTCGTAGAACAGGCGGCGCTACTTTTAGGTATATGCTTATTTACTCTTATGAATTTTATCGGGCAGAAATATTTTGTTTTTAAGGAGAGACTTGAATTGTAACAAATTTAAACAAACTCCCGGAAGTCATTATAGTTTTATCCCGGATTTTTTATATAATAATTTCCAAATTTTCCAAATATTATATTATTTAGAACAATAAAGAGGACTAAAATATATGAATTTTATTTTAAAAAAGAAAGAACACCGTATTATGCTCTTTATGGCTGCTCTTTTCTTTACTTCACTTGTCACTATATATTTCATAAAGCTTTATACAATGAGACTTCCACTATATGATCATGGTTCGTATTATTATGTAATTGAAAATTTAAGATTGAACCACAGCTGGATCTATTTCCGTGAAGGCTACACACACTGGCTTGGTATTCATTTTTCATTAATTACACTGCTGATTGTCCCTTTTCACTATATATCCTCATCCCCCATGACGATGCTAATCCTTCAGGCTTTTGTTGCATCAATCGGGGTACATGCCATGTATTTAATTGGAAAGCATTTTTTTAAAGATGATTCCGAATGGACGTTCAGACTTATCCTGGTACTTGCCTACATCTCGTACCTTCCTCTTTCTTTTTCTCTTTCATGGGATGCCGATGTGCTCAGATTTGCCCCGGCATTTATATTATACTTTTTATATTTTGCTATCCTAAAAAATAATGATCTAAAAGCGATTCCATTTGCATTAATTCTTATTTCAACAAGAGAGACACTCCCTCTGCTTATTGCTGGAACCGGGATTTATATTTTTATATTTAATAAAAACAGGTTGAGAGGGAGCATATATTTTTTAACAGGTGTTGCTATTTTTCTTTTCTTGAATTTTTATTTAATGCCATATTTCAGACAAGCAAATCCAAATTTGTACCCGACCGGCGGCCCGACCTATTTAAAATATCAGTATCCATACATCTCTGGGCAATCAATTTCAGAAATTACTATTTTTCTGATGACTCACCCCCTTCTTGTTTTAAAAAATATATTTTTTGTCCCATCATATAAACTGCTGATCTTTGCAGGATTGTTTGCGCTACTCCTTTTTATCCCTTTGGTCAGGTTAAGATATCTGTTAATAACCATCATGACAATAGGCATATATTCTTTATCAGTTGAACCGAGTATATTTAAATATCAGGGCCAGTATCTGCTGGAAATATTTATGCCTTTTTTTATCTCCTTCGCTCATGGATTGAAAGATATTAAAGACAGCAGGCTGAAATTTATTTCAACTGATAATTTGCTGAAAATGGCTGTTGTATTATTTATATCGTCTTTTATGTTTAATTTTTCTGCATATGCTTACACAGCATTCCAGCCTTATTTAAAACATAAGGATACAATTGAAAATATAAAATATGTAATAAAGACTGATCAATTTAAATTAAAAGATAAAGATGCTGCAATCTTTGTACATAATAGAATAGGTCTCTTGTTAAACTGGCATAAATATATGGCAACGCTTTATAATTTCAACAATGTATATGAATCTTATTTAAAAGATCCGGAAATAAAAAGATGGTATTATATTTCATTTGATACAGAGGATTACGGGGCAACTGAATTTGTATACCATCTCCAGGATATGGAAAAAATAAAAAAACTCGGTTTTAAAAAAATTTATGGATATAATGAGTTTTCAATTTATAAAAAGGAATAGGCAGTATATTTTTATTAATTGATTAAACAACAGAATTCAAAATGACTACAATTTCTGATCCCAGTAACTGATAAGATCTTTCAGGCTTTCATTCAGTGAAATTCGCTGACTCCAACCAGTGGCTTTTTCCAGTTTTTCATTAGCTCCCACAACAATTCTATTATCGTTTGGACGGATCAGTCCAGGATCTTTTTCAATAATGACTTCGACGTTAAGAATGTTACACATCGTATCAATAAGATCCTTCAGAGATGCACCTTTGCCGCTGCATATGTTATAAACCTCTCCGCTGATACCATGCATAAAAAGTTTATAGTAAGCATCCACCACATCCCGTACATCAAGAAAATCTCTCACGACTGATATATCACCTGTAATCAATCTTGCTTCTTTTTTTAAACCTTTTTTAATCTCCACCAGCTGCTTTGCAAAAGATGATACTACAAATATCTCTTTCTGGCCCGGCCCCATATGATTGAATGAACGGGTCATTACAATATCAAGACCAAATCCATCACAGTAGACTTTAGAAAGCTGTTCCTGCGACACTCGGGCAACAGCATAAGGACTCACCGGGGCCAGCGGATACTCTTCACTAAGCGGAAGGTTTTTTTCTTCTACATTACCATACTCTTCCGATGAACCAACGGATAAAACTCTACACTTTGGACTAAATTCTCTTACAATCTCAATAAGATTTAAAAAAATATTAATATTATTCCTGAAAGAGAGTGACGGATTTTTCCAGCTGAATCCTACACTACTATATGATGCGAGATGCAGAATATAATCAGGTTTGAATTTATATATTATATTCTCAAGAATTCCGGTATTGAGAAGATCTATCTGTTCAAATTTCACGATTTGATTTGCATAGTTATTATAATCAAAGTCAGGAAAATTAATATCTATTCCAAGAATTTCAGATTTAATTTTATTCTCTTCAAGATATTCAATAAAATGTTTAGAAACAAAACCTGAAAATCCAGTAATAATTAATTTCATTTATTAATATCCTTAATGATATTATATCTAATATCACAATATTTCAACTTTAAACAAAACTTATTTTCATTATATATTTAGAGTCAAATACTTTTATTTTTTTAAGTCTCTAAAGTTTTAAAATAAAAATTTGAGTCTCATATTTGCAAATACCAGTCAGCTATATTTATCCATCAGTAAATCCCAGTCCGGTTTCTGCAAAGATAAAAGATTTCCGCTGGAGATAATTTCATACGCAGGAGCATTTCCCTCATGTTTTATTTCTACCGTTACCGGACTGAATTGCAAACCTGAACCCGGGACATCCTTAGCCTGAATATATGCTCTTTCTGTTAAAAATGTTTTCCCCGCCGGTGCCGCTGAGTATCTGCAGGCGTATACTACCGGAGTTCCAACAATACTAAGGTCACCATTAATTGTAGTAAGAGATATTCTTCCTGTATCAATTCCGATGCCAAGTCCTGTCTGCGCAATATCTACTGAAAAATATTCATTGTAGAGACCGAAGTGATCAATAAATACTTTGTGGCATTGAGCCGAAGTTCTGAGTGCAAATAACAGCGCATCATCACCTGAATAAAAATCTGGAAAAAAGGCAAGCACGCCATCACCGGTGAATTTTTCAAATATGCCGAAATTATCCGTTATGCAGTCCGAAAGCTTTTCTGTTAGTGTGGTTATAAATTCAGCGTAAAGTTCCGATGATACAGCGGTGAGCATCAGTTCGGTTGACCGTCGTATATCCACAGATATAACAAAGGCATCACATTCACTTCGTTCTGTGAAAAGTGAAGCGAATTTTTGTGAATCAAAAAGTTTCTGCCTCGCCTCTTCATTTACGCGGGTGATAATATGTTTGAGTCTCTCCTTACTCTGAAGTTCCTTCAGATCCTCTTTCAGCCGGGCTATAAATTTCTGATCAATGCTGTTGCTGCGCAACTCACGGCCAAGTTCGGCAATGCGCTGTCTTACCCTTTTTCTTATCTCTCCGATCTGGCTCTCAAGGTTGAACTGACGCTCTATGGTTTTGCTGGTTTCAAATACATCATCTATCTGATTTTCTTTTTCTTCAGATATGTTGTCGATATCAAGACTTGTTATATCACCCAGACTCCGGATTCTGTTTCGTCTGTTTCCTATTCTGGATTTAAGCCCTGAAATCAGGAGAGAATGCTTCTCTCTTTTATTCTTATCTATATTGTTTTCATTACTTCTATTTACTGGCATAATTCTTCCCTACAAAAAAAATAGCAACTGTTCATAAACCGTCGACAAAATAATTTTGAGATAATCCAGTCTTAAAATTTTTCTCCACTGTTCTTGAATAATTGCAAAAATTTATACTTAGGGACAATGATTATACTGCATTAAATATGCAAGAAAATTATCATGAATTTTTAACGTTAGATTAACGATTTAAAACCGGCGCTAAGCTTATCCACCGGGCATGGTGCATGCACATACAAAATTGTTTCTTTATGATAAAATCATACTTTGAAAAAATCTGTCCTGCTTTTGAGCAACTCTGCTATACTTGAGTCTGTACGATCTGCGAGTTTTGAGATTTTACCGGCGGCAACAGCGAAGCCACGTCCCGCGTCACCTGCACGGGCTGACTCAATTGCTGCTGATTTTTTGATAAAACTCTTTTCTCCGCAGTAAAAATCAAACCACCTGTATCAGTGTCTTATTAACGGCTGTTTTACTGCTCTAATCAGGACGTAGTCTGTCATTCCTATCCTGTAAGTAAAACCAAGAAGCCATGAAATAAATGTAAGAGCAATACCTATACGGAAACCTCTAACTTTTACTGCGTTAACAATTGATGAGAACTTCAAATTAAATCTGGCAAAACCGGGGTAGACATGACCTCCGATGCTTTCTATATTTATATTTCTATATCCGATCTCCCGGAGCAAAGATCTGAGTTCATCAATGGTCATCCAGTTATGTTCAGGCATAAACCAGTGCTTTGAACAAAACCTGCTGAGTCTTTTGCAGAACCAGTTTTTCCTTGCCGCTACGCTATCCACAATTATATCCGATAATAAAAGTACTCCTCCGGATTCAAGCAGTTCATATCCTCTTCTCAGAAACCGCTCTCTGGTATTAAAATGTGCCGGCCTTTCAACACCGATTATATATTTAAAACTTTCTGATTTAAAGGGAATTGAACAGGCGTCCATTTTTTTGAAGAGTATTTTATGAGAGAGGTTTTTCTCTTCGGCAATAATCTTTGCACAATTGATATGCGCTTCAGTTATATCAATTGCAATAATCCGGTCGGGGAGCAGTTTATCATAAATTTTAAATGTTTCAGATCCGTAACCGCAGGCAACGTTAAGTATCTGACCGCATTTCAATGGTTTCTCATTTTCCAGAATTAGATTAAGAAGATTTTTTACAGCCTCTTTATAATCAGAAGTATTACTATTCCAATAGCCGAAGGAGAGAAAACCGTTTTCCTGTATCGAGCGGATGTCAGATTCATGAGTATAAAATTTTTCAACTTTTTCTTCATGAGTTAAACGCATATAAAATGCCCTTGAAAATTAAACTGAAATTACCTCATGTAAAAAAAGTACGATAAAAAAAAGAAAAATCAAAAAATAATATGAGCTTTAGAAAAAATTTAACTAAGATTTAAACAGAATAATATTTTCTGTACCAACCTATAAATTTTTTCATTCCATCATCTATCGTTGTAGAAGGACGAAACCCGGTATCCTTTGCAATATCATCTACGTCGGCATAGGTTGCATAAACATCTCCCGCCTGCATTGGAAGATATCTCTTCTCTGCCTCAATCCCAAGCTCCTTCTCGATGACTTTAACAAAATCAAGAAGCTTAACAGGATTATTGTTTCCGATATTATAAATTTTATATGGAGCCTTTGAGCTCGATGGATCTGGTTTAAGTCCTGACCAGCCGATGTTACCCTGCGGCGCGATGTCTATTACTCTCACCACACCTTCAACGATATCATCTATGTATGTAAAGTCGCGCATCATATCGCCGTTATTGTAGATGTCGATGGACCGTCCATCGGAGATAGCCTTGGTAAAACTGAAGTATGCCATATCGGGTCTTCCCCATGGGCCGTAAACGGTGAAGAAGCGCAGGCCCGTAACCGGAATCTGATAGAGATGACTGTAAGCGTGAGCCATCAGCTCATTGCTCTTCTTGGTTGCCGCATAGAGACTCACTGGATGATCTACATTGTCGGATGTAGAGAACGGAATCTTTTCGTTAAGACCGTAAACCGATGAGCTGCTGGCATATACAAGATGTTCCACTTTGTGATTTCTGCAGCACTCAAGTATATTTATAAACCCATTGATATTTGAATCGATGTATGCATAAGGATTTGTGATGGAATACCGCACCCCTGCCTGAGCCGCGAGATGACAGACATGAGTAAACTTTTCTTTTTCAAAAAGTTTATTTAAGCTCTCACGGTCTTCAAGGTTAAGTTTGATGAATGTATAGTTGTCGTACTTGCTGCTTTTTACAGGTATGTTATACTCCACAGAATCTCTGTCGATTCCAGTTTCGGCAAGCCTTCCGTATTTCAGATTTACATCATAGTAATCATTTATTCCATCTATACCGGTTATTTTCTCACATTTATCTGCGAGTTTCAATACAGTATGATAACCTATAAAACCCGCGGTTCCTGTTACTAGAATTTTCATTTATGTTTTTCCTTTTGTGTTTGATCTAACCGTATGCCATATATGGCATATCTCTCCAGCCCCCTAAATCCCCCGGAGGGGGACTTGAAAAAGACTAATTATCACGCAAATTCTATTTACTTAGAAGCAATACGATTCCCCAAAGAAATAATTTTATAATAAAATCCAGTTAAATTTGAATAACTTTTTTGTAAAGCAATCTTTAAGTCCCCCTCCGGGGAATTTAGGGGGCCGGGATGGCAACATTAAACTGATAGTCTACTGTCAAAACAATTATTTAATGCTGATGAATAATCCCCAGGTCACAACCGCACTGTGTACACTTCCCTTTTTCCAGTTCTTTAACAATTGTATGGTAACCGTTTCTGCTTATTACAACTGTATGACATTTCGGACAAACTGTATCGCTCCTTGCATCCGTGGGATGAAGATTTCCAGTGAAAACATAGTCAAGTATCTCTATTGCAGACTCCCACACATCGGTGAGAAAGTCAACATCCGTGGCAGGTTTACTGTATTTATAAGACGGATAGTATCGTGACAGATGCCATGGTATACGTTTGTCAATCGATGCAATAAACTCAGCGATCTCCATAAGTTCATCGATATTATTATTTACATCAGTTACAATCAGTGTTGTTATCTCTATGAAGCATCCGAGTTCATATGCTTTTCTAATGGTGTTTTTAACAGGCTCAAGCCCCCCTTTAAGAACATGACGGTATACATCCGCACTATAGCATTTGAGATCTATATTCATTGCATCTATAAATCCGGTCAATTCTTCAAGTGGTGCCGGATTGATAAATCCGTTTGTAACCATAACATTTTTCAGACCACTCTCCCGCGCGAGGAGGGCTGTATCTTTAACATACTCGAACCACACCGAAGGCTCAGAGTATGTATATGCAATACCGATAGAGCCGCTTGCTATTGCCATCTTTACAGTCTCTTCCGGTGAACGATATGATGTGCGCGCCTCCAGATCCTGAGAGATAGACCAGTTCTGGCAGAATGGACATTTTAAATTGCACCCCTTTGTTCCAATGGAATAAATTTCAGTGCCGGGATAGAAGTGGTACAGAGGTTTTTTTTCTATAGGATCCATTGCAGCTGAGGTAACTTCACCGTAAATTGAAGTATAAAGCGTTCCCCCTTTGTTCTCTCTGACTCCGCATATACCGGTTTTGCCGTCTTTAAGAACACAGTTATGAGGACAAAGCAGGCATTCTGCCCCATCCCCTTTTTTATTATAATACAATGCTTCTTTGAAGGACATAAATCCCCCTTTAAAGACTTTTTATTTATGTAGAACGCTTTTATTAACACTATAATATCAAAGTTTTATAAAAATGCAACTATAATATTAATAAATTTTTTTCTATTAAACAACTACCCGCAAAAACTTATTTTAGCGGAAAAGGTTACCCTGTGGGGCTTCTGAAGGACTGCCGCTCCTAGTCCCGCTTAAGCATTGATATAACAGAATAAACCTGTTGACTTAAAAAAAGCTTTATTTTCAATTTATTCAAATGGAATTGAATTATTGAACCCATTGTACACTAGAGGATTATCAGATGGATAAAAAAGATAATATATTTGCAGATGCAGGTGACGTTTCACCATTTGAATTCAATGAAACAGTTGCATCTGTTTTTGATGACATGATTACACGGTCAGTACCGCACTATAAAGAAATAATTGAACAACAGAGCCGGCTCAGTGCAAAATTCTATCAGAGCGGAACTAAAATATATGACCTGGGGTGTTCTAACGGAAACTTTACTGCTGAGTTTATCTCTGAAATGGGTGAGAGAGAATTCGAACTCATCGCGGTGGATAACTCCTCGCCGATGCTTGAATTTTTCAAAAGCCGGATTTCAGGATTTATCGGATACCGGAGAATTACGCCGGTACTTTCCGACATAATGGATATTGAATTTGAAAAATCCTCCGTTGTTATTGCAAACCTTACACTGCAGTTTATCCCCGTTGAACTGAGAGAAAAACTTATTAAAAGAATATATGACTCGCTTGTACCGGGTGGAATTTTTCTTATCACTGAAAAGACAATCAACT
>CAYVCQ010000003.1:0-437638 GCA_964450405.1 uncultured Leptospirales bacterium
TCGATTATATGTTAGAGGGCTGTCATCAGACACATAAAAATGCATAGTACCTTTCCAATACTCATCAGAAATTCATCACTATATCTATCGTACTCTTTTTGTGAATCATGAATTAACTAATAATTTTACTTTGCGTGCCACCGACCGGGTACAGGAGGATATAGGAATGTCAATTATCCCGACATTCCGGAAAGAGCTAATAGAAATATCGTTTAATCAACATCAACACAGATAATACAGACATCATCATCGAATTCTTCTCCGCCGCTGTATTTAACAAGTTCAAGATATAATTCTGAGATAAAATCCCTGCAGGAAAGATTAACCAGCCTGAGAACTATCTCTCCCATTATATCTTCAAAATAATGGTCACCCTTTTGCGGTCTGCGTGCCTCGGTTAATCCATCTGTATAAAAAAGAAGTTTACTCCCGGCCGGTAGTATTTCAGTGTGATTACTATATGATTTACTTATCCCGCCAAGTTCAAATGCAGTCATAATTCCAAGAGGAATACTTCTGGCCTTATCCAGTTCACTTACCATATTATTATGGATCAGATATGGGGGGTTGTGTCCTGCGCATGAATAAGTAATTGTTCTATTGATCCTGTTAAATATTCCATAGAATGCAGTAACATGATTTTTCCCCGACTGCTTCACAAGGGTTTCATTGAGATTCATTAACAGCTCTGACGGATTAAGTTTTGAGCCTCCAGCCTGAGAGACCAGGCTTTTTATCATAGTTGTAATCAAAGCTGCAGGAACACCGTGGCCGGAAACATCACTTATGAAAATTCCAGTAGTTTCCGGTTCACGAAACTTTATAAAATCATAAAAATCTCCGCCGATTGGCTCCATCGGTTTAAATAATGCCGAGATATAACTGGAAGGATTATCTTCAGGAATAATCTGCTGTTGAATTACCCTGGCCATATCGAGTTCAATATTCATTATTCTCCGCCATTCGGCGAGCTCGTTCTTTTCCTCTTCGATCTTCTTCTGGTTATCAAGTATTATCAGACGCTGAATAAAATCTCTTCTTGTATACATCTCCATATGAAAACATACGAACATTCCGATAATATTGGAGGATATAAAAAAGAAATTATTATTTATAAAAGCATTAGTCAGCTGATCGGATGATCCCAATCCCTTAAAATAAATAATTGAAAATTCATATGCTAAAACTATGATCCAGCAGACAACAGTAGCATTAAAAAATTTTAAACGGACAAATGTATAACTCCACATTATCACGAGAGTGAGCCCTGCATAGTAGTAGAGGCTCCCTTCAACGCTTCGGGAGGTCACTATCATAGCGACAATACCCAAACCTGCCGCAAGAGATACAATGCTTACAGATATCTGCATAATTCTTTTGAATACAGCGAAATATGAAAGAATGAAAACTAAAGTGATTACAGGGCATACTACTGCATACCTTATAAGCCATGTGAGATGTTTTGTTATCGGAGAAATAAATACATCAAGCAGACCAAAAGCGGCGTATAAAATAAACGCAAGAACTAGAGCTATTCTGGTAATATGGAGTGTTTTTTTAAAATAATCATCTTCAAACTGTTTTTCCAGCTCTGCAGAAAAACTTAAATTATTCTTTGCAAGATACTTTTTAAAAGGATTTGTCATTTATACTTTCGCTTTTTATTGATAAAATGTTACTATACCAAATTTAATATAATAACAAGAAATTTTTTTATTTTTATATGATTGTATAAAAAAAATGAAGTATTTATCATTGAACTGCGGGTATGAACATGTTTTAGTGTTGTTTACCGACAGTATGGTCGGCAGAGTATCGATTATCTTAAATTCACGCGACTATCTATGCATTAAAATACAAATTCATATATCAGGTCACAACGACTTCAAGAATCCTCACTGGATTTTCCTTCCCTCTAATTTTCACCAGTCCGATTTTGCGAATATTAAACAGGTCAGGATTAACTAATTTATTATAAACATCGTCGCTAATTAAAATACCGGTATTAAAGTGTTTGTTCAGTCCCTCAAGCCTTGATGCAATATTTACTGCATCCGAAATAACAGTAGTATCAAGCCGGTCCTCCTGACCTATTGTTCCAAGCATCAGTTTACCTATATGAATACCTATGCCGATTTTTACCGGTTCAATACCCGCAGTGTGCTGTGAAGTATTCAGTTCAACCATCGTTTGCTGCATCTCAACAGCAGCGCCCACTGCATCATTTACACCACCGGGAAACAGAGCCATAATTGCATCGCCGATATATTTATCTATAAAGCCATTATGCTTTTTGATAACCGGCACAATCTTAGAAAGATGAAGATTAAGAAAATTGATATTCTCCTGCGGAGTCATCTTTTCGGATAATGTAGTATATGACCGTATATCAGTAAAGAGCACCGGCATCTCCTGCAGAACCTGATCGCCAAGTTCAACATTTACAATGCTCTGTTTTTTCAATAGAGAGAGAAATTCTTTCGGAACAAAGCGCGAAAAAGAATTGGTCATTTTCAGCTGTTCGTTAAAAGCCTCCCGCTGTATTGTTTCTTTTTCTTTCTGTATAATTCTAAACCTGTCTGCAAGAGCAAATGACATGAGTACAACCTCGAGTGCCGAGCCTATCTGCATGGCATTATTCGTTATAAAAGTATACGGAATCAGGTTGAAATTCTTCATCGTAAAAATAATTATCCCCAATACAAAGGCGATCCACGAAACAACGTAAAGTCGCGCTGGACGGTAACCTCTGGTCCAGCTGATAATACCAGCTACAATCATTATAAATGAACCGAAAATAGGAACTGCAGTCAATATCTGAATGCTGATGCGATATTCCAGAAACAGCGCGATTGGGATATTCAGAATAAACACAACGATAAGAGTTTTTAAAATTTTATCCAAAGAAGGAGTATTCATTTTTGTTTGAAGAAATTGTTTAGTAAAAAGATTTATGCAGATAGAAGTCAGAGAGCCAAGAACTGGTACAGCATGCATAGACCACCACCGCGAATTCTGCCAGAGATATTCTACATCCATACCATTTAATGAAAGCTGGAATAATCCCCAACTTCCAACGTAAAGAACATACAACAGGTAATCTATCTTTCTTACTGTGGTAAAAATAAAGAGATTGAGAATTGCCATAACAAGAAGAATACCGTAATACAACCCGAAAAAAAACTGTTCATCTTTAATCAGTTCATTTAAAGCCGAAGTTGTCCGGAATTCAAGAGGGACACTCATTGAACCGTCAGTTTGTATCCGTAATAAAACAGCATAATGTGTTCCTGACTCAAGATTAAACGGTATAATGAATTTCCGGTTTTTTAATACCCGTTCATTGTACGGCATAGATCTTCCGGTTGATATTTTCTCAAGTACACCTTGTTCACTCACAAGGTAAACATCTATGTGATTAAGCAGAGGATATCCTATTTCAAGAAGCCATTCTTTATGTTTTAACTTTTCGGCTTCATATCTGAAATTAAATCTTAGCCAGTATGCCGATCTTGTAAAACCAAAACTTACATTTTCAGAATTGTTTTTTTTGAAATTATTTTTTTTAGAATCACTACATACTTCTTCTATCGAAAGTTTACCAGCTGTATCTTCAAGATAGTAGATATATTTTCCGGGAGAGCTTGCGTTTATCCCATCAGTTAAAATAAGTTCATTTCCGATTGGCGTAGCTGCAGGATATATCTCATCAGGAAATAACACGTATGCAAGGATCAGTACTACAGGTAAAAATATCTTATTAAACGATTTCACTCCGTTAAAAGTCATAAAAACCCCTTCTGCATATATATAGCCTGATTTGAATATAATTATATTCGTTGAATATTCAAGAAATTACATGAGGCTGACCTAAAAGTTTACTCACTGTCATACCGGCTGAAGTGTAACGTAATGCCGGTATGACATACACCTGGTTTAATCAGGAGATTATCGAAGATCTTCCTTTCGTCGCCGGTATTCGCAAGAATTGAAGCGCACGCCCTGAGCTAAGCGAAGAAGCACTCTTGGGGTGAAACCGGAATGACAAATGTTTAAAATACATACTTTTTAGACAGCCCCTTATCGTATCAAACCTGCTTCATCGGCTGTTTATAGGGGACAAGCATGGGAACCCGTTTTTGATAGTCTCTATACCCATCTCCGAAATCCTTAACCAGGTCCCGTTCTTCCAGCATTGTCCCGATGATGATCCATGCAGTCCACATGATGTTAAACAATAGCCTGTCATAACTGAAGTGCGGATTTGCCCATATCATAACAAGAGAGAAAAAATATAGAGGATGGCGGACCCACAGATAGGGACCTCTCACTGAAAGAGGGAGAGTTTTCAACGGCTTGTTCTTGATAAGGCGGCGCATGTTCTTTGTACCAAAAGGGTCAAAAAACCCGAGAGATTTTATGCCCCAGTAGAAACCGGCCATGCCAAGAATGAAGAGTAACCTGATGGCCCAGTACAACACACCATTAGCGGATGAAATTACTGCTGTTTTCTGCCAGAAAACCACCATAAGAATAAGCGGTATACTTGAGGTGATGGAGTAGAAAGCTCCGTAATAATCAGCCGGTATACGATTCTTAAGCCTTGAGCGCATCCCCTTTCTCAAAATGATACTGTGCTGTAAAAAAAATATCATACAGAGAGCGGCATCAACAGCGAGCATTTGATGATTCTGAAGCCCCATATCAACGAGGTTAAATGGCCCGAAAAACAGAAACGCATAAAATGGGAGCAGAGAACCCGCACCCAATATAAGTGTGACATATACCAGTATATATTTTTTCATGTTACTCATTTTTTCCATATTCTACTCTCCTTAAATATATAAGCGGCTTTATAAAAAGTCTGATATTTATGTGTTTGTCATTCCGGTTTTGCATCTTCCTTTTTTGCAAATACCGGAATCTCATAATTGAATCAGCAGTATGAGATTCCGTCATTTCGCTTTACTACAGCCGGAATGACAACGATTGTACTTGTGAGACAGCCACTTACAGTAAGTTATTTTTTTGCAGATACATTAATACTCTCAATCGATTCGAAAAATTCTTTTCCAGATCCCTTTGATAAACCGGTTTCCTTTCTAATCTGTTCTGCTATTGGATCATCCATCCACAAATCTGCGGGAACAGACTGTTCTGCAACGATCTGAACATCACGAAATCCCGCAGCTGAAATCAGATCAATATAACTCTCTTTTTTCTCCGCTCCGGCGATACATCCGACATATGCGCTTATTGAATTCAGAATAGACTCAGGGAGATCCTTTGTTATAACAATATCTGATATCATCATCCTGCCGCCATCTTTAAGTACACGATAAGCTTCTTTAAACACCTGATCTTTCTGCTGTGAAAGATTTATGACACAGTTTGATATGATAATATCCACTGATGAATCCGCCACCGGGAGATGTTCAATCTCACCTAGTCTGAATTCAACATTGTTATATGGAGTCTTTGCAACATTGAGTCTTGCCCGGTCAATCATCTCCGCAGTCATATCAACTCCGATCACTTGACCTGTTGGTCCGGTTTTCTGAGCTGCAAGAAAACAATCAATCCCTCCACCTGACCCCAGATCAAGCACAGTCTCGCCCTCACTGATAGATGCCATCGCTGTTGGATTTCCGCATCCAAGCCCCATGTTTGCATTTTCAGGGATAGTTTTCAGCTCATCCGGAGTATAACCCACTCCCATACTAACTTTCTGTGCAGATGATTTTGAAGATCCGCAGCAGGATTGTGAAACACCCTTTGCTATTTTACCATATGAATCCCTAACACTTTTTTTTACACTTACCTGTTCCATTTCACTTCTCCTTTTTTATATATTTAGTTGTAGTATACAACTATCATCCGTAATAAAATCAAACCTATTCATTTATAACATTTCCAGAAACAGCAGCAGCATTACATATACTTACATTATTTTTAATTCTGCAAACTCTCGGATTATTTACAATCACCTTTACAACTCCCTATTCCTTTAATACCGCTGCAGCATACAGCGGGCTTACAGCAGTTTTCAATTGAATTGATAAATATTTCAATTGCACTAAGAACCTCACCCTTTTTATCATCCGGAATGGACTTATCCATATTAAACATGAAATCAGATATACAGTTCCAGACCTCACCGTGAATTTTTTTTCCTTCGGGAGTAAGATGCAGTTCCACAATCCGTGAATCATGAATTGAACGGATCTTTTCCAGATAACCTTTTTTTATCAGAGGCTCCACCTGTCTTGTTGTTGTACTCTTCTCTACAGATAGAAGCTCATGAAGCTGTGACATCTCCAGAACACCGGTTTTAGACACATAATTCAGAATTGAAAACTGTGAGAATGTAACATCCTCGCAGAATATCGTTTCATTCTGAAAAATCCTTAGCGAAGTAATCAGCTTCCGGATTGTTGCAAATAAATCTTTATTAAATTGTTTTTCCATGATAGTTGTATTATACAACTATCATGGAAAAAGTCAACTGCTTTTTTACTTTTTTATTATAAAATAAAAAAAAATTGCAATATTGCTCAAAGTACAATTATAAAGAAAGATTTTTAATTGCTGATATTTTCCAAAGATTAAAAATGTCTGAAAATTTTTGGAATATTATAAATAATATTTTATTTGAGGTCATCGATGAAATCCCGTTTAATGCTTCTCGTCATGTCAGTAATAATGTTATCCGGCTGTTCAAGAGAATATGATGAAAAGCTGCTTATTGCCTTTGATGATACAAATAATATATTTATAATGAATGATGATGGCAGTGATATAAGGCAAATGACTACAATTGCTACAAGTATCAATCCGTCATTTTCGCCTGACGGGAAAACACTTGTATATTGGCGCACCGGGACTTTATATACAATGAATATTGAAGAAAAACAGGAAAGATTTCTTCACGGGGCAACACTACAGTTTTCCACATGGTCCCCCGATGGAACTAAAATTGCTTTTTTTGACTCTTCCTCCAGGTTAAGCACTATCAATCCTGATGGAACAAATTATACAGTTCTAAACGTCGCTACAACTTTTACAGGTCCAATATCGTGGTCAGCAGATTCCAGTGTCATTGCCTGCAGGGATTCAGCTTCAGGTTTTTTAAATTATTTTTATTTAAGTAATCCATCAAGTCCCCAGCTGATAATTCCAAATACAAATATCCTATATGGATTTTCTTTTTCGCCATCAGGGGAAGAAGCTGCATATATAGGAGTTTCCACCAATTTATATATATCAAAAACAGATCTATCTTCATCGGGAATTATTCAATCAGGTCCGATTGTGAATCCGTCGTGGTCCCCTGACGGGAAAACGTTGGTATATGAATATAATGGAGAAATCAGAAAAATAAGTTCCATCGGCGGAACACCCCAAATGATAGCCGGAGGACCTGGATTACATAATCCATGTTACCGCTATAAACCCCGTTGATACAGTGATCTGGTTTTGTTAGAAATATACACTTGCCATGAAAATAACCCGCAGAAATATTCCCAATTTATTGAACGGACAGTTATATCTTTTCCTGCTGTTTATTCCGAGACGTGCCTTTTCCGGAATTCAATTTTTTTTATTTTTTCTTCCACGTTACGTCTTTTACAAGTGACCCCAACTCTTCCATTAAACCGAATCCTGTTTTGTTCGCGGTGAATTCATCAACAGTGTTCCATTTCATAAGCTCTGCAGTCTCATTACATGTTGGACATGTAACTTCCGGAGCTTCGTCTTTTTTAAATTTGTGTCCGTTTTTGCACTTATAGGTTTTCTGCATTTTTATCTCCTTATAATTTTTTATTTTTTTATCCAGGAAGCAACTTTCAGATAACTGAAAAGTTTAACAGCCCTGGTACCGCCAGGTATCTCACTGACAACGGAGCCAAGTTCTTCTATTAAACCAAGTCCATCTGAACTTCCCGTGAATTTATCAACAGTATTCCACTTTACTAGTTCGGCCGGTTCATTACAAGTCGGGCAGATTACACCGGATGATTCGTCCTTCTTGAATTTATGTCCGTTTTTACACTTATAAGTTTTCTGCATTTTAGCCTCTTTCATTAACTATATAGTAATAGTTTAACTAAATAATATTTTTTTATAAGTCCCTGGTAAGATTTATATTATTTAATTTCCGGCTCATATATAATAGAACAAATCTTAATAATATCTTCGGCGTAAATAATATCATCTTTAGGAGCAAGCTGCACCCCTCCCTCCTGAAGTGCATTCCATGTGAGCTCATGACAATAAAATGCATCCCTGTCCTTCTTGAATATAAAATCGTAAGGGACACCTATTTTGCTTTCGAGAAAACTCTTCATCCCTGAAAAATTTGTCAGCACTGGACGTAGAAGAATAAATCCATCAGCATCTTTCATGAAATCTATTATATCGATTTTTCCAACTCCCTCCGCTATTGCATGAATCATATTTTCGCTGTCAATGATGACTCCGCTATGAGTATACTTACCCTTAATAAAATAGCTGTCAAAATAATATGTATATTTTCTGCACATAACATCGCCAGGTTTTGCGAGTTTCAGCAGCTCCCTTATATGGGCTGCTTTTACCTTCGGAGGTTCGGTGGCTATCATCAGATCTCCAAACTTTGTTAAAAACCTTGTCCATAATTTATAAATGAATGAACGGCGTATTTTCATACAACACTCCATTTGATTTGTAATTAGTAATTGCACTTGTTGAATGCAAATTTATATTACTAAATAAATTATAAAATCTTTTATAGTTCAATCACTTTTTTAATTTCTAAAACAAATTGTTTATAAAACTGTGAAATCAATTCATTCATCAATTGTAAAATTGAATACAATATATATTACCGTGATGTACAAAATGTCGGAATTGTTTTTCAAAAACTCATAATTTTCAAACTGAGAATTTAATTGACATTGCTATTTATTTAAAATAAAAAATAATAATTAAATCAATGGAGCCTTAACCAATGGAAAAAATTTCATGTATCGCATATATATCGCAGGGAAATCTGTTTATCTCGGACAAAAATCTTAAGTTCAAAAACGTTGAAAGCCGCTTTATTTCAGATCTGAAGAGCAGACTGCAGAGCATTCAGAAAAAGAGCGAATGGAAAACTTCCGGTCAGGGTGCACAATTTATGGGTGTACGCCCTGCCTTTGGAGGTGAAGACCTGCAGCTGATTCGAGCCAGCTTCACAGGAGTAACCTCAGCCGGAGAGTCCGGGAAATTCATATATACTGTACATACCGACACAATGGGTGGTCTTTTTAAGTACGAGCTTGAATCAGGATCAGAACAGCGTCTTATGCATAAGGAATACTTTAACATAAAGGATATAGACTGCAATCCGGATTCGGGAGAAATTGCATGCACTATAACTACAGCTTCAGGGGCAACAAATCTGTTTCTTATTTCATCATCACACAACGACATCACCCAGATTACAGAGGGTGATTCCTTTGACGAAGTTCCAGTGTGGATCCCGGGATCTGCCAATGAACTGGTTTTTCAATCAGCGGGTCTTGCACGTAACAGTCTGGGTCATTTTTCAGGCATTGGACATTTTTCGATTCAAAGACTTAATATCCGCACCGGGGAGATGGACACAGTTCTAGAAAACCAAAAATATGATTATCTTACACCAAAGTACAACAGTAAAGGAGATCTCTTCTGTATAAAACGGAGTTATGACAATTCATGGTTGAAAGAAAATTCGCCTCTTACAATTTTACAAGATATGTTTCTTTTCCCGATAAGAATTGTTAAAGCTGTCATACAATATCTTAATGTATTCACCCTTATCTATTCGAAGGAGCCGCTTATTACTGCAGGAGGTGCCGGTAAAAAAGGGCCGGATCCTAAATCGATATTTCTTCACGGCCGCATGGTTGACATTGAGAATGAGATGAAAAAAGCCGGGAAAAAAGATAATACAGGCAGGATAGTTCCCGCAGACTGGGAACTGATTATGATCGATACCCGTGGTGATGAAAACGTTATAGCGCGGGGAGTTTCGGCATTTGATATATGCGGAGATTCAGTCGTCTATACAAACGGTACAAAAATATTCAAAGTTCAAAATGACGGTAAAAGTTCACAAATTGCAGAGGGAAGATTTATAGAGAAGCTGAGATTTGTTGAGTAAAACATCCCGATTTTGTTAGTTGACAGAATCCACACTTATAAAATTATCTACATATATAATAAAAAACGGTGAAATATCTCTCCGAATGGCAAAACCACGATTGGTATCAGTATTCCACCGCAATTTGAATAGTTATATATAATTTTAAAAACAAGGTTTAAAATGAGCTTACAGAAAGAGATTAACAAAAGAAAGACTTTTGCGATAATAAGTCACCCCGATGCGGGAAAAACAACATTAACTGAAAAATTATTATTATATAGCGGCGCGATACAGATTGCCGGCGCTGTTAAATCCAATAAAATTAAAAAGACTGCAACCTCAGACTTTATGGAGATTGAAAAGCAGAGAGGTATCTCTGTTACCACATCGGTTCTGTCGTTTAACTATAAGAATCATATAATCAACCTTCTTGATACACCGGGTCACAAGGATTTTGCAGAGGACACATACCGTACACTTACCGCTGTTGACAGCGTTATACTTGTGGTTGACAGCGTAAAGGGAGTTGAAGAGCAGACTAAAAAATTGATGGAGGTCTGCAGACTTAGAAACTACCCTGTAATAATCTTTATCAACAAAATGGACCGTGAGGGAAAATTCCCCATTGAACTTCTTGATGAACTGGAGAAGAGCCTTGACATCAACGTCCGCCCTTTAAGCTGGCCGGTCGGTATGGGAAGCTCATTCAAAGGCGTATACAATATTTACAAAAATACATTTAACTTTTTCAAATCGAACAAGAGCCAGATAGAGGATGAGAATGAGATTAAATCCTTCAAAGGCCTAAGTGATCCGGAGATCGATACGGTTATAGGGCACGACGCAATAAGACTCCGCGAAGAGATTGAGCTTGTTGACAGTATATACGATAAATTTGATACCGGGGATTATCTCTCGGGAATGCTTGCTCCGGTATTTTTCGGAAGCGCGGTTAACAACTTCGGAGTTAAAGAGCTTCTCGATACATTTGTTGAGATTGCGCCCCACCCTCTCGCCAGAGAAACAACCAGCGGTTTAATGGAACCGACAGAGGAAAAGTTCAGCGGATTTGTTTTTAAAATTCACGCCAACCTCGATCCGAGACATAGAGACCGTATTGCCTTCCTGCGTGTCTGCTCGGGAAAATTTGAACGGAACAAATTCTACCACCATGTCCGTCTTGACCGGGATATAAAATTCCCAAACCCTGCTAACTTTATGGCTCAGGATAAAAGTCTTATTGAAGACGCGTTTCCGGGAGATGTAATTGGTCTTTACGATTCTGGAATTTTTAAAATCGGGGATACTCTCACAGAGGGTGACTCTTTTATGTATAAAGGGATACCGAGATTTTCACCGGAACATTTCTGCGACGTACGAAACTCGGATCCTTACAAGGCAAAACAGCTTGAGAAGGGACTCAACCAGCTTACCGACGAAGGACTGGCTCAGCTATTTACTCAGAATCCCGGACAGAGAAAAGTTATCGGAGTTGTGGGACAGCTTCAGTTTGATGTTATCAAATACAGATTGCTCCATGAATTCGGTGCAAGTTGTAATCTCTCACCAATCAGCGGGTACAAGGCTGTATGGGTTAAATACGAACATAAAGATGACATCAAAGATTTAACCGGTTTCAGATATCATAATCTTTTTCAGGATAAGAATAACAACATGGTATTTATACCTGATAATAAATTCACGCTGCAGATTGCAAAAGATAAAAATCCGAAAGCCCAGTTTTTAATGAGCATTGAACATAATGATTCTACATTGGAGATGGAATAATTTTCGAAAATTGCAGGGACAACCCTAGGGTTGTCCGTACGGCATCATCATCATCATCATCATCCGCGATCCGGATTTGTTTTGATATAATTCCTGATATTGCGCAAATCCCCTTCATCACGGATTATTATGTCATGAAAAGATCTCTGCCAGCGAAATTCAGGTTCCCCTGCGATATGAATCCATTTTGATGATGTTGTTTTCAATGCATTTATTGTTTTTGATAATAAATTATGTCGTGGATTTATTCCCGTTGGGACAATTGTAGGGACAATCCTAGGATTGTCCCTACAATTGTCCCAACAATCATCCCCAATCAATAAAATTCCGTGGATATGATCGGGCATAATGACAAATTCATCCAATGTAATATATTTGTACTGTTCACCAATCCAGTGCCATTGGCGTTCAACAATTTTACCATAATCATTTAGATTCATTCTTCTTTTTTCGATATTCCCAAAGACAGGTAATCTGTTTTTAACACATACGGTAATAAAATAATAACCCGGTGATGAATAATCGTATCCGGGTTTTCTATTTGGTTTTCTGTTTTTCATCGTATTAATCTCCATTGATTAATACGATTGAATCTTCAGATTTTTAAAATTTTTTTATATCCTGAGGAAAAAATGCATTTTATCCCGGAATCCGTACGGACAATCCTAGGATTGTCCCAGCAATTATTTCAAAAACGAACAACAATAATCCGAAGGCACCATAACTCTCATAGTAAACTTTGAATTAGCTGGTATATCAAATGATTCACCGCCGATTATTTTTTTCCATTCATCACTTCCAGGAAGCTGTACATCAAGTTCGCCGGAATATATTTCCATCACTTCAGCGGCACCTGTATTAAATAGATACTCTCCCTTCTGCATAAATCCCAGAGTTTTTTCTGTACCGTCAGCAAAAATAACTTTTCTGCTTACAACATTCCCGTCAAAATATACATTTGCTTTAGTTACCACTGTTACGTTTTTAAATTCAGACATAATTATTCCTCTTAAAATTTTTTTCAATTTCATTAAACTGTATATTTAACACAAGTAATTTTTTAATCATCAGCAAGCAGCGTAGTATAATTATATTCAGCACTTGCTTGTGAATAATTTCACCGCAGCCGAAGACAGCGGAGCTTGTGACTACTCAAGGCAAACAAATTCTTCAACCATATCCGCTTCTACTGATTCATCAGTACTTTTCATCTCAGTTTTACCTGGAAGAAATAAAGCAGCAGCAAATGCTAAAACTACAAATGCACTCCCCGCAAGAAAGGCATCCTGAAAGGATAATACAACCGCATACTGAACAACTTTTTTGAAAAGCACACTCTGCGCCATCATTGCCGACTGAGCATATGTATAACCTAGAGTATGGACATGATGAAATAAATTCTGAAACGATTCCAAAAATACAGGTGAAGTTCTGTCCATTGATGCGGATATTGCACCAAGATGATAAGGGACTCTATGGCTTAAAACCGTAGAAAGTACCGATATTCCTATTGAACCTCCAACCTGCTGAATAATACTGAACATTGATGAAGCCATTCCTGCATCTATCTTCGATACTGCATTCATACCTGCAGCTGTTATCGGCGCCATGAGAAGTCCCATCGCTACTCCTCTTACAAGTGTAGGCCCGATTAAATCAAAGGCAGTCATATTTACATTCATGCTTGTATACATAAACATGAACAACCATAAACCGGCAAGTCCAATAAGAGTCGGAATCCTTGGTCCGACTTTGTCGCTTATTTTTCCACCAAAAGGCATGACAAACGCCATTAAAAGAGATCCCGGAAAAAGTATAAGCCCGCTCTGCATTTCTTCGTAACCCATCTGCTGCTGCATAAAAAGCGGAAGCAGAAATATCCCGCCAAAGAGTGCAATCTGCCTCACCAGCATTACTATCGAACAAACAGAGAATATTTTATTTTTAAAAAGACTAAGTTTTATTACGCCATACTCAACAGATGATTCAACCAGCAGAAAGCAAAGTAACCCCAGGGCCGATATTGTTCCGCAGGTAAGAATATACATTGATGACCATCCCTCACTTTCACCCTTTGAAAGACCAAGTAAAAGTGAAACAAGAAAAATTGTTAAAAAAGCAAATCCCCAGAAATCGAAGGGCTTGCGCATACTTTCATGTGGGACGTCACGAACCAGCATAAAAAAAGAGACGATAACAACAACCACACCGATCGGAAGGTTTACCAGAAATATAGACCTCCACCCGAAATGAGTTGTAAGATATCCTCCGATAGTGGGACCGACTGCCGGCCCCATAATTACGCCCATCCCCCATATTCCGATTGCTTTACCTCTTTCATGAGGTTCAAAAACTTCTGAAATCATCGCCATAGCCGTGGGAGTGATCGCCCCTCCACCCAGGGCCTGTATAACCCTGGCCACTATAAGGGAAGGAAGATTCCATGCGATTCCGCAAAGAAGTGACCCCACTGTAAAAACTATCAGACTTGTTATATACAAAGATCTATAACCCACCCTGTTTCTGAACCACGCAGTTAAAGGCATCAGCGTGGCAAAGGCAATCATATATCCGGTTATAACCCATCCTATTTCATCAATGCTGACTCCATAATCCGCCATTATCGCCGGTATTGAGACATTCACAATACTGGTGTCAAGAGCCGCCATGAGCGTTCCCGCCATGACTATACCCATTACAATCCATTTATAATTATACGGAGTTTCAAGTTTCCCGGTTAAATCCATACTCACCTGACCCTGATTTTAACTTCAACTGACTGTCCGATTCTCAGATTTACCTTGGGATGAGGATCAAGTGCTATTTTTACAGGAATCCGCTGAACAAGTTTTATAAAATTACCGGCTGAACTATCAGAAGGAATTAGTGCAAATGTCGCTGCAGTAGCTTTTCTCACTTCAAGTACTTTCCCTGTGATCTCCCCCCCTTCATCTATAAAAATTGTAACGCTTTGACCGGCACGAACAAGGGCTACTGAAGTCTCTTCAATATTTGCAGTTATCCATGCGTGATCAACATCGACAACAGTGAATGCCGTCTGATTTGTTTCAAGAATATTTCCGGTTTGAGCAATTTTCTGAACTACCACACCGTTAACCGGACTTCTGAGTGTTGTAAACTCAAGCGCGAGCTCTGCAAGCTGAAGGTCTCCCTCTGCCGCAAGTGCCTCGGACCTGACCTTGTCAAACTGCTGACGGCTTGCTCCGCTCTGAGATACAAGTGATTCCATTCGCTGAAGTTCCATTGACGCAAATGAAGCACGTGCCTTTGCTTTTTTGTACTGAGCCTCGGCTGCACGATGATCAAGTTCGGCAAGTTCCATTCCGGCAGTGACAGAATCCCCTTCGGTTACATTGACCTTTATTATCTGACCGTTTACTCCGCGGTTAGCCAGTCTTATTATATCAGCAGCCACCCTTGCATCATCGGTGCTGACATACGGTCTTAGAAAAAAAGTCCAGAACAGTAGCGATACTAAAAATATTCCGGCCAGAACATATGCAGAAATTCTTGAGGCCCGGCTCTTCCACCATGCTGGTTTATTTACCTTATTCACAGTTTCTTCAACATGGGATACTACGGTTGTATTTTTTTTACTCATATTTTTCCTCTAAATATATTATCTGTAATTATTGCCGTTTACAAATTGGATAAACAATTTCCTGACATTCCGGTTTTGCGGCTTCAATTTTTGCAAATACCGGAATCTCATATAGAATATTTTTTAAATACATCATCTGTGAGATTCCGGCATTCCGTTTCACTGCAGCCGGAATGACAAAGGACTATCTAAACCGTAAACGGATAAAATAATCAGAATTTATAATAATCTGAACCTAATGCTCTGTTTAGTCTGGCCTTTGCTGTTTGAAATTCATAAAGCGATTGAACGTACATTGTTTTCGCGCTGCTCAACTCGACGTTTGAATTTAACAGTTCAGTATTGTCTATCATACCGTTTTTAAACTGAAGAATTGCAACACGGAACGATTCCTCTGCTGATTTAATATTCTCCTTTTGAGTCGTTATCGAGTGGGATGCCGATTCCAGAGTGAGAAGTCCTTCCTGTATTTCCAGTTTAATACCTCTTACAAAATCCTCAATTTCCATATCTGTCTGGCTTGTTATACTCTTAAGCTGATCTGCTTTAGCGCCTGATGAATCAAGAGGGCTCAGTGCACCCCAGCGGTATGTTGCCCCAACTGTGAAGTTCCAGTTTTTGTTCCATCCCTGCGGGTTATAAGATTCATTGAGTTTATTTATAAGCGGATCATATGGGCTCCCCGTATTAACATCACCCATTGGATTTATAAGCTTAGTAGCTCCATAAGATCCGTTAACAAAGAATGAAGGCCAAAGATAGACCGATTCACTCTCACTAACTTTATTTTTAAAAAGTTCTTTTTTGTGGCTTATCTGCAGGAGTTCCGGTCTATTTGCAAGAGCAACTGCGACAAGCTCATTAAAACGGCTCATCCGTTCATTTTCTTTCATATTCATCAATGAGTCGTTTTCAGGAATCTCAATCTGCAATGCTTTTACATCAAGCATCACCGGCTTATCTATTTCTCTTCCAAGATGGATATTAAAAGCTGCCTTTGCAACTTCAGATTCCCTCTTTGCATTGATAAGTCTTGTATTTTCATTTGCTGCTGCGACACCAGCTCTGAGAAATGAAAGCTTTGTATAACTTCCGTTTTTATATCCGGCCTCAACCACCCGGAGATTCTCCTCCAGTGCTTTTACGGAATCAGTTTTCAATTTCAATACGTCTTCAGATAGAAGTACCCTGTAATAAAGCTGAATCATGTTTACTGTTGTATCCGCCTTTATTTTTCTCTCTTCATTAACAGTTATAATCTTCTCCTCACGCGATGACTGCAGCCTGTTATAAAACATACCGGGATTTACTGCAAGCGATCCTTTTACAAGCTGAATGTTATATTGACCGTCACTGCTGGTAAGCGTACCTTTATCAGCACCCCACATGGTTGCCGATGCCCCGCTTCCAAGTTCGGGCCATAGCTCACCCCATACCTCGTTCACTTTGAGATCTTTCTCGTGTACTTTCTCCCTGGCAATTTTATAACGGTTATTGTTTTCAAGAGAAATTGAAATTGCATCATTCAAACCTAACTTTTCATTTTCTGCAAATGATAATGAATAAATCATTATCAAAAACAGAGTTAACGCAACGCCGGATATACTTTTCATTATTTTTTATCCTTTTTTATAGAAGCAATACTGCTCATAGAGTCAATACCAGGAAGTCCCTGGCAGAATATTTTACAGAGAGTTAGAATATTATATTCAAGCTGCTCAGGTGCCGAATCATAAGAATTGAATACAATTCCTCTGATAGAATATGTCAGAAGCGGCGCATAATATTCCAAATTATTAATCCTGGCGATCTTTTTATCTTTCATAAATATTTCGAGAATCATTCTTGAATGTATATCGCCGATTAAACTTTTAAAATTCCTGTGGATATTGCCGGAGAAATACAAATCATCATTTCCCAGTTTATAAATATCTCTGAATTTTTTTCTCATAGGCAGAAAACATCTGCAGAATTCAGTGAAGCGCTCATTTGTACTTTTTGCAGATTCTATTGCCTTTTTAAGATCAGATTCGTACTGATGAAAATCATACTCTCCAACAGCAACAAATAGATCTTCTTTACTTTTATAATAGTAGTATAGAGCGCTTCTGGTTATATTCAATTTGGCAGCAACATCGTCCATAGTCGTTTTACCATAACCATAGTCAGCGAAGACTTTTCTCGCTGCTTCAATTATCTCATTTTCTCTGCCGCATATTTTTTTTTCAGCTTCGGCCATATTCTTCCTCTTTTGACAATTTGACATTATATGTTTGTTTGTCAATTTATTTCTACATTAAACAGATATATAGTTATTACAAAAAAAGTATTATTCTGCATGCAATTTATAATTATTATTTTTACTTCTGAAAGATTGCATTTGTTTTAGTATTTGTTACGTTATGAATAAATTCATATTTTGTTGATTCTGATACTTTGTTACGGATAATAATGTTTGGCAGGTTACAGGGTGATGTTTTCATCACCCTGTATTTCATACTTAAGAAGTTTTACTTCATCTTTACTGCAAAGTTCTTTCCATATTCAATACATAGATTCTTCGCCTCTTCATCGGGAGTCCAGAGAACTTTAATTCCATCATCCTGTAATTCAAAACCAGCTTTCTCTACAAGCTCGTTCAGCATTTTAACAGATTCTCCGCTCCAGCCGTAACTTCCAAAAGAAGCCGCTTTTTTGTTTTTAAACTTCAATCCGCGGACCTCCTCCATCAATCCAGCCATTCCTGAAAGAATTCCATTATTGACAGTAGATGATCCGAAAAGAACCCCTTTTGATTTAAATATTTCAAGAATCACATCATTCTTATCACTTCTTGAAATATTAAACATCTTAACATTAACACTATCATCACCGAGCTTGATCCCCTGCATAATATATTCTGCCATCATTCGGGTGTTCTCCCACATACTGTCATATACCAATGTGATCTGATTCTCCCGATAATTATCCGCCCATGTGAGATATTTCTTTATTATCTGTACAGGGTCGTTCCTCCAGATAACTCCATGACTCGGACATATATAATCTACCGGTAAATTAAATGAAAGAATCTCATTTATTTTTTTAGTAACCATTGGACTGAATGGTGTGAGAATATTTGCATAATATTTTATAGCCTCAACAGCAAGCTCACCCTGATCAACCAGATCATTGAACATATATTCAGAAGCGTAATGCTGTCCGAAGCCGTCGTTGCTGAATAAAATATTATCACCGGTGAGATAACACATCATTGTATCGGGCCAATGAAGCATCGGTGCCTCTATAAAAATCAGATCTTTACTTCCAAGATTCAGCTTTTCACCGGTTTTTACTGTTTTCAGATTCCATTTTTTATGATGCTGACCGGTAATTGATTTAACTCCATTAGCAGTGCAGTATATCGGTGTATCCGGTATATAACTCATCAGCTCGGAAAGTGCACCGCTATGATCAATCTCTGCATGATTTGTTATTATATAATCAATTTTTTTTAAATCAATTTCACTCTTTAAATTCTCAACATATTCTTTTGCAAAAGGTTTCCACACTGTATCTATAAGAGCTACCTTCTCCTCTTTAATCAAATATGAATTATATGATGATCCTTTATGAGTTGAATATTCATCACCATGAAACTTCCGCAGTTCCCAGTCTGTTTTACCGATCCAGTAAACATTGTTTTTTATCTGTGTTTTCATTTATTCCTCCATTGAACTATTTTAAATATTTTCTGTTGAAATCATTCAACTGCTTATGCAGCTCTTCATGTTTTCCCTTACCTATTACCTTTTCTTCAAAATCTTCAAATGCTTCCAATAACTCCTTCTGTTTTTCATCAGAAAGTTTTGCATCACCCATCGGGAACAGCACAGTATTCTCTTTTTCAATGTGAGCACGAAGCAAATAAATATATCCGCGAGCTGAATGAATAAACTCATTCTTCTTTATACTATCTACGTTTACAGATTCCTGCATCTGTTTAATGAATTTTCTTCCTGCATCATGTTCTTCAAGCATTACACCTATTGGTCCTTTATACCTCGGTATTCCAATCTCCTCCAGTGCCGGGAATAAAATCCCCTCTTCTTTTCCGTGATGGCATTTATCGGCAAAAAGCTTAAGAAAATCTATAAGATCAGTAATATCACCGGCCGGAACATCTTTCCCCGACTCAACAAGGTTGGTCATTTCATCCAGCACCTTCAATGAAAAGAGAATTGCCTCATGTTCATGCATTAAATCCTGACTTGCTAATTTCATATAATCCTCCTTAAATAAACCAGCAGCTATCTCTGTTTGTATTTAATGCTTATTATAATAAAAAAAAATACAATTTAAATGACTTAAGTCAAGGAAAAGATCATTTATTATATTATTATAATAATAAACAATCAATTACTCATGAAAGGAAAAAATCATGGAAAATGACTTTACCAAAGAACTTGCAGATTTCTACAGAATAATACTTGAGGCTGAAAGAGCTGGTGTTCAATCTATCGGCGATATTCTTCCATCCGTTGCAGATGAAGAACTTAAATCCCTTATGACAAATTATCTCCGTGATGAAGGAATGAACTGCCAGATACTGATTTCACTTATAAAAAATCTCGGATATGAACCCGGCAATAAAACCGGTGATTTTGTTGAAAAAATCCGTGCATTAAAAACAGTTGAAGAAAAAATTGAGCTTCTTTCCAAAGGGCAGGAATGGGTTGCCAGACAGATCAGATACAACAGGGAACTGATCGATTCCGCATCGAGCAGTTTTTTCATGGAAGCAATAAAAGTTCAGCATGAGGAGAATGTTGATACTATGAAGAAAATCCTTCAGAGTAAAAAATCTGTATAGTTACGATAACAACAATTTGACTAAACGTCACGCTTTAAATATCTATACTTTACTCCGGATAGCAGCAATGACCTTTTCAAAATCTACATCTCTTTTATAAAGCGGGGTATTGTTATTTTTATATACTCCAATATTCTCCTCAAATGTTGAACGATGATCACTTTCATAAATTATTCCAATAGGAAACGGCTCCTCTTCAATTGATTTCCTGAAAGCCTCCACCCTGTCTGAGGGATCATAATCATCTTGTAAGTAGTAAATGTTATCCTTGAACCACTTGAAGGTATTTATTTTGTTGAACGAAACGCATGGCTGGAAAATATCCACAAGTGCAAATCCTTTGTGCAGAATCGCCTGTTTCATAACATCTTTAGTCCTTTCAATATCTCCGCAAAAAACTCTTGCTACAAAAGTCACATCAAGAGAGATTGCCAGTGCAATGGGATTAAGCGGTTTTTCAAATACTCCTGTAACCTGAACAGGGGTTTCCATTCCATATCTCGATGTAGGTGCAGCCTGGCCTTTAGTCAGTCCATAAACCATATTTTCATGAACAAAAAGAGTAATATCAGGATTCCGTCGTGTGGCATGTAAAAAATGATTTCCCCCTTCTCCGTACATATCACCATCACCACCCACTGCGATAACTGTTAATTCAGGATTGCATGCTTTTATTGCTGTGGCCGGGGGTAGACCGCGGCCGTGCAAACCGTTGAAAAAACTGGTATTTATATATTGAGGCATCTTTGCAGCCTGACCTATCCCTGAAACAAGAACAACTTTTTCTCTTGAAAGATTGAGTTCATCTAAAGCCTGCACTAATGCTTTCCTGATAGAAAAATCACCGCAGCCGGGGCACCATGCAATATCTATATTATTTTCAAAATCAAAACTATTTTCCATATTATACTCCCGTCACAAAAACTTTTTAATTTCTTTTTCAACTTCTTCAACTGAAAAAGGAAATCCGTTATATTTTACTATTTTATTCTCTATTGAATGACCACTTGTAAGTTTAATTAACTGAGCAAATTGAGCTGATATATTGTTTTCAACTATAATGAGCTTAGATGCCCTGTCCAGATACTCATGGACATTGTCAGGCAGCGGAAATACCCATGAAAAATGCAAAACAGCAATGTCGTCCTGTCCAATATTTTCAACCGCTTCCTTTACAATATTAAAAGTTGAGCCCCAGCATATTACCAGAGTACTATATTTGCTGCTTACAGCCAGTTTAGGGGGGATAATATCTGCTTTTACCGAATTTTTTTTGTTTAATCTTTTATCAACCATTTTGATTCTTAAATCGTGATCTTCTGTAATATATCCTCTTTCATCATGTTCATCACTATCCGCACAGACATTTCCTGAACCATAACCGGGTATTCCGCGGGGAGAAATTCCAATTTCTGTAAGAAGAAATCTTTTATAATTTTTATCTGTTTCTACAATATGTTTTTCAACTTTAAGATTCTCTACATGAAACATCGAGGTATTACATACACTATCTACGTAATATTGATCCGTTAAAATGAAAACGGGAACCTGATATTTAGCAGAAAGATTAAATGCCTCCTGAGTTAAATAGAAACCTTCCTCAAGTGTACCTGGCGCAAGAATAATACGCGGGAATTCTCCATGTCCGGCGTATAAAACAAGGTTCAGGTCTCCCTGTTCTGTCCTGGTAGGGAGTCCGGTTGCAGGACCTGGCCGCTGTGCCAGATGGAGTACCAGCGGTGATTCAATCATACCGCAAAGACTTATCCCTTCACACATAAGGGCAAATCCTCCTCCGGAAGTGGTTACAAAAGCTCTAGCACCGGCATACCACGCACCAAGTGCCATATTTACAACTCCCACTTCATCTTCAACCTGCTCTACAATGATATCAAATTTTGTCGAATACACTGCCATCTTTTCAAGTACACTTGTCGAGGGCGACATGGGATAACCGCAGACATAATTGCATCCACCTGCAACTGCTCCAAGTGCCACTGCATCTGCTCCGGAGAGAATGATGTTTTGTTTAACTTCGTCTGATTTTTTCATATTGATATTTAACGATGTGAGATTGCCGGCAGCTGCGTATCCTTTTTGTAATGCTTCAGAGTTTTTAATTCGTAAATCTTCACTCTTTTCTGAGAAGTAATCATAAATATAATCAACACATTCTTTTTTATCAATTTTCAGGATACCGCAGATAAATCCAGCTGCTACGGTATTGGAAAGAACTGCATTTCCAGTCTCAACAGCCATCTTTGTAAATTGAATATCAATTATATTGTCACAGCTTATCTTATCTTTTTCACCAATAATTATTGTATCTGCCGTAATCCTTTTTTTCAAATGCTGAATTGCCCCATTATGCAGAGGAATAAGAATATCAATCCGATCAAGAAAAGCTGCTACGGGTTTTGATGATACTCTTATCTCTGTAGAATTAGAACCTCCCCTCACGCGTGACATGAATTCAGATGTAGAGAAAAAATTATATCCGCTTCTTTTTAACAAAGTTGAAAGAATATTTTCAATTGCCTGAATACCTTGTCCTGCTTCGCCCGCCAACACTATAGCCAGATCATCTGAAATATTTTTAATCATACTTCACCTGCTTTAATTGGATTATTAAATTTATTATCCATTTGTTAATCACTACTTCTTAAATTATAATTGTTCTTAATAAAAAACTAAAAATAATTGCTAAAAAAAAATTTTCCCTTTAATTTTAAATTTATTTATATAATCAGATGGAGGAAAACAACATGGCAGAAAAAAAATATGCCTATAAATGCAGTAAATGCGGAAGAACCGCAGAAGAGCCGGGAGATAAACCAGCTCCTCTCTGCTGCGAAAAAATCATGATAAAGGACCCGCTTTCACAGTGTACTATCCCGGATCATCCGGAGATGGTAAGAAATACCGATGATAGTGAACCCTGTGATGACGGAAGAGGCAAAGAATTTCCTGAGGAATAAATTCATAGGTCCGGATTCTTTATGTAACTGTTTGTAAAATGAAAAAAAATCTTCAGATACTTGACAACATGTCAGTATTTCAGTATATTTTATAATACTAAATAACACCAAAGAGGTTGATAATATGTGGCCAATTCCAAAAAAATATAAAACTCAATGTATAATGAACGATTCAATTGTATCTGAGCATGTTTTTGAAGCTATCAACAAGGATGAAGCAGAAACACGTGCTTACCTGAATTGCGTAAATGAAAATAATAAAAACAGAAATGTCAGGGTTAATGTAGAGAGAATGATAATTTAATTGGATATTGAATGAGTTTTAAATATTTTTAATTCTTTTACATATAAAAAATTGTTGGTTTAATCTGTATGAATTTTAACCAGCTGTTAATTTTATCATCACGGAGAATTTTCCGCAAAGCCCTTATTAAGGTAATGTTAAATCATGTACCATACCGCTTATCCACTTTTTAATCTAACGCTCAGCACCCGGACAATCGATATCAGTCTTTAACCAACCGGGACATACTGATTTTATCAGAATGTCTTTTTCTTCAGTTTCGTGTGTAACAAATCCTGTTTACCACAAGAGCGGTCTTCAACATTCTGTAACCAATATAACCTCTTCCCATTTCACTAAATGTACTCATCCCTCCTGAAGTATTTACGGCGCTGCATTTGTATTTTTTATAACACCGGTTCTTCCCTATGCACTTTCATTTGCCGCAGGCAATGATTTATGCCGTTGTTGAAGAGCTTACCCCGGAATCCCAGCAGGAGGAAATTACCGACCTTTCAACTATCGGAGCCATACTTGGTTTTGCCGTGATGATGTTTCTTGATGTTGCTTTAGGTAAACGAAGACTGAATCTGAAAAATCGGACAATTTTTTTAGTAAGCTTTACTATAAAAATGCAGAAAATTTTGACGATTATCTTTCATTTTTATACTTTTTTAGTGGACCAGGTAATCAATACTGTTTTCAAGGATATAGGCCAAATGAAAAATAAAAGTTCCAGATCCGACAAGTCTGTCACATCACGTAAATTTAACCGGAAAACTGAAACTCCTGACTGGGTCAAAGGTTTAACTCGCTACGACTCAAAAAATTCCTGGCTGGCTTTTGAGCAGATTGCCGGCGCTTTTATTCCGTATTTTCTGTTGATAGCCCTGATTATCGCTTTTATAAAACTTGGTATCCCATACCGGGCCACCTTTATCCTTGCGGTTATAGCAGTACCTTTTTATATAAGGATATTTATTATATTCCATGACTGTGGACACGGTTCCTTTTTCCGTAATTCAAAAGCTAATACGGTTCTTGCATATTTTTGCGGAATTCTGACATTCACACCATTTGAGCAGTGGAGACATGACCACGCTATACATCACGCCACCATAGGCAACCTTGACAGAAGAGGAGCCGGTGCTATAACAATAATGACTGTGGATGAATACCTCGGCTCTTCACTCATTAAGCGGATAATGTACCGGCTTTATCAGAATCCTATCATAATGTTCGGACTCGGGTTCCTCTATAAATTCCTAATTGAATACAGGTTCCCTCATTTCAATGACAATTTGAAAAGAAAGTTAAGTGTTTTCTTTACCGATATCGCTATAGCTTCAATTATTATAACAGCATGGCTAACTATAGGCATCAGAGAATACATCTTAGTTCAAATGCCCACTGCATTTTTAGCCGGGACATTCGGCATATGGCTTTTCTATATACAGCATAATTTCCCGGGTACATACTTCACGCGTCAGGGAGACTGGGATCATCTTACTGCATCACTTAGAGGTGCGTCCTATTACAAACTTAATCCATTTCTACAATGGGCTACAGGAAACATCGGGTTCCACCATATTCATCATGTCCGTCCCCGAATACCGAATTACAATCTTGCGCGTTGCTACAGGGAAACTAAAGAGCTGCATGTAAAGGGATTAACATTTAGAAAAAGCCTAGGGGCATTGACTCTGAGCCTGTGGGATGAAGATAAAAATAAACTTGTAAGTTTTCGTGATATAAAAAAATTAAAGAGAAAAATAAATAATCCTAAGAGTACCAAAAAAACATAGTATAAATTCAATGTTTAAATATATACCGTTAGATTAGCAGTATCCATTTCAGTATAGTTTTGAGGTGATTTATTTTAGACAATTTATAATACGAAAATGGCTGAATATTATTGTTTCCGCCGCAGAAATGAACACCGGGAACTTATTCACAGCATATAAAAGCTTAAAATTATTTTAAATTTAAATTTGCAAAGTCCCAATTTATTAATTTATCCAGAAATGCCGCAAGATAGTCTGCCCGTCTATTCTGATAATCAAGATAATATGCGTGTTCCCAGACATCAACAACCAGAACCGGTTTCAGCCCTATCGTAAGTGGATTGCCGGCATTTGACGTTTTTATAATTTCAAGTTTTGTACCGTCTGTTACCAGCCAGGCCCATCCGCTGCCGAATTGTCCTATACCGGCATTTTTAAATTCTTCTGCAAATTTTTCATAACTGCCAAAGGATCTATCTATTTTATCAGATATTACTCCAACCGGTTTTCCACCGCCATCTTTTTTCATGCACTCCCAGTAAAATGAATGATTAAAAACCTGGGCGGCATTGTTGAAAATAGAAATTTTCTCAGGATCGTTGGCGGTTTTTTTAATAATATTCTCAAGAGTTTCATTTTCGAGATCTGTTCCTGCAATAAACTTCATGGTGTTCTCCACATAAGTTTTATGATGCTTTTCGTGGTGAAACTCTAATGTTCTGGCACTTATAACTGGTTCAAGTGCATCCTTCGCGTATGGCAGATCTGGCAATACTAATTTCATAAAGTCCTCCCTTAATTACATTTGGAATAAATTATTTATTTTTATATATGCATGATATAAAAATAAAAAAATAATTCAATTTTTTTTACACAATAAAATTGTATAACACATACATATAATTTGACAAGGTAATAAAAACAAATGCGAAAATCATTATTTTTTATTATCTTGAAATTTAAAACTGATATTCACTATCTCAGAAAAACTCCCGATCCTAACAAAAAACCCCCATGATCCTGCTCCGCATGAAATGTAATAATTTGTAATCTCCATTTTGTAAAATCACCATGGGATTTCGTAGATCATTTTTACAATTAGATTATAAAGAAAAGCTGCCCGTTATGAGGATGACCGGATATCTGCAGATAAATACCGTTATTGAATGAATCTTCAAGATTTACCGGTAAATATAATAATTGATTACTCCATGCAGTGAGAAAAATATTAAAAAAATCATTGTCTGCATTAACATTTATCCTTGTCATTTTTTATTAATATAGAAAGTTATGAACATCCTTCTCAACCGCCGGAACATTTTATTAATAGTTTGGATATATTATCTTGTAGTACATAGCCTGTTTTATTTACCAGCAGAAAAACATTAACTACATTGAATTAATACCTGACAATGGAATGCTTAAATCTACATGATCAAACGAAAGTAACAAGAATTAAGTCAACGGGCGAAGTTATGTTAAAAAGCTTGAATAATTTTACTGAAATATTTTCATTAAATATTGAAATAATCATTATTTACGCTAAACATTATAAAACGATCATCCCATAATTTTGTTTTAGATAGCACCCGATTTCTCATTTTTTAATATTACATGATTTGACATTTAAGCTTCAATAGACTACTATATATAATAAATATATAAATCAGCTCCATATTTTAAATAAATTTTATAAAGTTTATAAAACCATATCAACGAGGTTTAATATGTCAATTACCAGTTATGTAGAATCAAGATACACTGATGTGGATTTTGTAACCAGAAAAAAAGCTCAATATCTTTTTAAATTTTGTCTTATGCTGATTGTAATCCTTCCGATTTTAACTATCAATGGATTCATTTTCAGGCCGGAAAGAATTATAGCTGCACTGATCACAGCGGTACCCATCTTAATTGCAGCTTCTATATCATTATTTCTGGTGCTTGAAAAAAAAAGTATCCTTGCGGGGCATATAATAACAACGGTATTCGGCGCAGGTATTATGTTTCTTGTTTTCAGCGCTCCCAAAGGAGAATCACTTTCAGCTGGAATCTACCTTGTTTTCGTCTATCTAATATGTGTGCTTCTTTTTTCAAACCGTACAATACTTACACTAACTTCAGCAGCTTTTGTCATAGGAATTATTCCTTATTACTTTGCACTTGTGGGACGTGGCGTCAGCCCTTCTGCAATTCTTCCCTCAATTACACTATTTCCATTTGCAGTACTACTTTTCTACATTCTAGCCATGCTTCTTGTAGGTACGCTGAATGAAGCTATTTCCATTTCAGAAAGCGAAACAGAGAAAAGCAGAAAACTGCTCAGGAAAAATGAAGCACTGCTGGAAGAAATAAAAAATCAGGTGACGCATCTTTCTTCAGTAGCTCAGGAGGTATCGGATACCGCGGCGGTAATATCAGATGGCGCTCAACGACAGGCTGCAGGAATTGAAGAGATTGCCTCGTCCCTGGAAGAGATGGGCGCAACAATAAATCAGAATGCTGAAAATTCCCAAAAGGTGCGGCATATCAGCGAAACCGGTTCTGAGACCTCGCAGCAGGGGAACAAAATCGCTCTTGAAGCTGTTAAATCTATAGAGGATGTAAACCAGGCGAGCAAACGAGTTGCAGAAATCACACAGGTCATAAATGAGATCGCATTCCAGACTAACCTGCTTGCATTGAATGCTGCCGTTGAGGCTGCACGGGCCGGTGACGCGGGTAAGGGTTTTGCTGTCGTTGCAAGTGAAGTGCGTAATCTTGCTCAGCGTTCAGGTAGCGCATCAAAAGAAATAGAAAAACTTATTAAGGATACTGTTTCCCTTGTGGAAAAAGGTACTGATCTTGTAAACCGCACTGGAAAAAGCCTTTCAGATATAACAAAAGATTCTGCTGAAACAGCAATGCTTATAGGAGAGATTGCCGCAGCAAGTTTCGAGCAGAAACAGGGTATAATCCAGGTAAACAATGCCATTTCTGCAATGGATGAACAGACACAGAATAATGCATCGGCTTCTGAAGAACTTTCCGGTATGGCGGAAACTCTTGCTGAACGTGCAATTGAGCTTCAAAAACTTGTTGCCGTATAGAGAAAATTTATTGAAAACAAATTCATAATTAGTGCGAGGGTTAATCCTGAAAAAAACTTATCCTGACTTTGTTAAAAGTTCAAGTACTTCCGAAAGTTGAGGCATTGCCGGTATGCCTCCCCGCTTTGTGACACAAAGAGAGGCTACGGAATTAGCAAAGCGGAGATGAGATTCCAGCTCCTCTTTATTTAATGAGAACATATCTGCTTTAGCGGGAGAACGGGATAATCTATAAAGCAGACCTCCTACGAAAGAATCTCCGGCACCGGTTGTATCAACAACAGAAACTACCGGTGATCCAACAATTCCCTCAGATGTACCGGTTTTATAAAACACACCCTCCGCTCCAAGCGTTACTAGAACCATTTTAGCTCCTTCTTCCATAATCTTACCGGCTCCGGCTGAATAATCCTTTATTCCAGTTAAAAGAAAAAGTTCTTCGTCGGAAACCTTAACAATATCCGCAACCGGAAGAAGACTTTTCATCACCTGAATTCCGGTTTCATTATCCTCCCACAATGGCTCCCGCCAGTTGGGATCATATGATATATAACCTCCTGCATCTTTTACAATTTTTACCGCAGCTAGTGAAGCAGATCGTGACGGTTCATCTGTCATAGAGAGTGATCCTATATGAAGAAAAAGTGAATCTTTAAGAATTAAAGAATCCAGTTCATCAGAAGAGATCATTGTATCCGCACCTGGATTGCGGTAAAAAGTAAAACTCCGCTCACCGCCGGGAGCAAGTGTAACAAAAGCAAGAGTTGTGGGTTGACATTGCACAGTCCGCATTCCGGAGGTTTCCACTTTATATAAATCTAATGTCTTCCGCAGAAAATCTCCAAAAAGATCATCTCCTGTTTTTCCGATAAACGCTGACTTCCCTCCGAGCCGTGAAACTGCAGCAGCTACATTTGCCGGTGCGCCCCCTGCATTGCGTTCATAAATCATCTGCCCTGCATCTGATACTCCCGCAGATGTAAAATCGATCAAAATCTCGCCGAGTGCTGTTACATCATATTTTTTCATTAGATAATCTCCTTACTCGATGATAAAAGCAATCCCGCAAAATTTAACACTTGGTAAACTTAAAATACAAATACACAAATCCATTAGAATTGCAATAATAAATTTACACCAGCCAAATGCATTTCAACACTGATAATTTATACTTGACTTACCCGGGATATTAAGATCAGATTTCGATACACGAAATGTTAAATTGAATGAGGTTATAATGTCATTATTACCCGCATTTCATTTTACTCCTCCGGAAAACTGGATGAACGATCCCAACGGAATGGTTTATTATAAGGGAGAGTTTCATCTTTTTTATCAGCATTATCCCCGTGGACTCAACTGGGGCGCGATGCACTGGGGGCATGCAGTAAGCAGAGATCTTATAAAATGGGAACATCTCCCCATAGCACTTTTCCCCGACAAGCTTGGTACAATTTTTTCAGGAAGCATTGTTGTAGATGAAAAAAACACCTCCGGGTTCGGCTCACCAGATGAAACAGCTCTTGTTGCGATATACACGCACTTCAAATGGGGATTACAGCGGCAGGGAATAGCTTACAGCATCGACTCCGGCTGCACATGGACTTCATATAGATTAAATCCTGTAATAAAAAATCCATTACGTATACACTTCCGCGATCCAAAGGTATTCCGGCACGATAAAAGTTCAATGTGGATTATGGTTCTTTCCGGAGGAAACTCTGTTTTATTCTATGCTTCACCTGATTTAAAAAACTGGAAGTACATATCGTCATTCGGCAAAAACCAGGGATCACACGGGAATATATGGGAATGCCCCGATCTCTTCCCTCTTGCAGTTGACGGGGATACCGCAAATATTAAATGGGTGCTGCTGGTGAGTGTAAAGCAGAAAGCTCCAAACGGCGGGTCAGGTACACAATACTTTATCGGCAGTTTTGACGGAGAAAAATTTATCAATGAGAATGATCCCGGTACAACGCTCTGGCTTGATTATGGGAAAGATAACTATGCAGGTGTAACATGGTCTAATGTTCCGGAGAGTGACAGACGAAGATTATTTATCGCGTGGATGAGCAACTGGCAGTACGCATCAAAAACACCAGCCGATACATTCCGCGGCCAGATGACACTGCCCCGTGAACTTTATTTAACAAAGAGATCCGGAAGTATAAAAATACAACAGAAAATAGCCTGTGAACTCGACTCTTACTTTGGAATTCAGTTATATCATAAAGAAAATATATCAACAGGAAATACACCATATACTCTTCCCGGTAAGTATACATCATGTGCATGCATACTTAAATTTCGTGTTAAAAATACGAACTCAATACTTCATATTGAATTCAGAAATAGTCAGAATGAAAATGTGAGAATTCTATGCGATATGGTGCATAAATCTTTTTCCATAGACAGAAGAAATTCCGGTTCATCCGGATTCAGTAAATATTTTCATGGAATTCACACCGCTCCGTTTATCGGTGATCAAAATGATTCGATAAAATTTGAACTATACTTTGACCGCACATCAATTGAACTTATCGCATGTGACGGTCTTTTGTCTGTAACTGAACTTTTGTTTCCTTCCGAAGCATATTCACATTTTATATTATCCGCACCTGAAAATCCTGTTTTAATAGAAGAAATTTCTCTCCGAGGTAACAATCATGAATCAGCTTCCGTTAAGTAAAAAATTTGCCTATTCCACCGGCGGATTTGCACTCAATCTGGCAAATCTTGCAATATCGCAATGGTTAATGAAGCTCTATGTTCCCTCGCTCGATAATGCTCTTATCAGTCCTTTCCTTTTTTCTTTTATATTTCTTCTGGGACGGGTCACTGACGGCATTACCGAACCTCTTATCGGATATATCAGCGATAATTTCCGTTCTAAACGCGGCAGGCGTATTCCATTTATAATCGGCGCAGTTATTCCCGTAGGACTGGTATCTTTTCTGCTTTGGGTTCCGCCATTTCCGGGTCAGTATCATTGGATAAACGGCGTATATATTTTTATTATGGTACAGCTTTTTTTTATTCTATGGTCAACTCTTGCAAATCCATACATGTCTCTATTGCCCGAACTGACAACAGACCTTAAAGAGCGGGTTAATATTTCAACGATGCAGGCAGCATTTATTATGCTTGGAACTCTCGCCTTTGGTGCGATGGGACCGGTGAAAGAAGCATTCGGTTTCAAAGGAATCGGTATTGTTATTTTTGCTGCAACAATCATTTCATTTTTACCCACAATTATTTTTATTAAACAGAAACCATCAAATACTGACTCGAAATCAAAAGAGAAGTTCCGGCTTCTTAATATATTTTCCTGGGCAAGGACAACTTTTAAAAATAAACCATTTGTACATCTTCTAGCGGCAACGGCACTCTACTGGTTTGCCCTCAACATGATTATTCTTGTTATCCCATTCTGGTCGGAAAATATTCTGCACATCAGTGATGATAAAGTTATCTTTCTTATGCTGCCGATTCTAACAGCTAATATCCTTTTTTTCTTTGTGTTTAATTTATGCGCAAACCGTTTTGGAAAATACATTATGTTTCTGGTTGTTCTGGGAGGATCTGCTATATCGATGCCGCTGCTGGCCCTTGTGGGAATATTTAATATAGGAACCGAAATGTTTGAAACTCAACTTGTTCTGGCGATAGTGGGAATTTTCATGTCAGGATTCCTGATGCTTCCAATGGCACTGCTTGCCGATGTAATAGATTACGATGAAAAACTCACCGGATTCAGACGTGAAGGGATCTATTTCGGCGTTCAATCAATATTTCAGAAGATATCAATCGGTTTCTCCGTGGTTCTTGCCGGGACACTTATGTACGCCGGGGGTCAGAATAAACCGACAACATTCGGCCTTAAGGGAATTGCTCTTGCAGCTGGAGTTTGTGCGGCACTTGCATTTATTGCATTTCTGAGTTATCCGTTAAGAGATAAGGATGGGGAAATAAAATAACTCCGCCCTATCCGGCCGCCGGCTATCAGTCCGCGCTTTACGGGCATCCTGCACGCGCTCGACAGGGCGATCACGATGACCGCCTGTGGTGATACAACACGATGCCGTATTCATCTCCACCACAAACATAATGTTTGTAGTCCCCCATGAATGGGGGAGAAATCCTACAAAACCTGTAACCCGGTTATATAGTTTTCGGTTTAATCTGACCGTTATGGCATGTAATGCAGCCTGTTTTTTTATTAGAAAAAATTGATGCAGAATATCTGGTATTGATATCTTTAACCATTACAAACATACCACGTGCAAGAATTTTCTTCTCGGTATCCTTTTCAAACGCTGCCATATCATGACAATGATTACATTGTACTCCCAAACCGCCGGAAATCGCCTTCATTGTATTCTTTAATTCATCCTGGCTGATATTAGCAGGGAATACTTTAAGGTTCTTAAATGCTGCAAAAAGAGAAACTGAAATAAATAAAGCAGTAATCAAAATTATAAATTTTTTCATATGAAACTCCTTTTTTATATTAAATTTACAGTGTGTGTATGATAGAACATTAGCATAATGCAGTAAAACAATCAAAAAAAAAATCTAAAATTATACATTTCTACATTTAAAATTATAACAATCCGTTATAATTTTATCTAATTATTATAAAGCATAATTAAATATTGATAATAAGGTGGATACAATGAAAATAACAATACTTGGAACAGGAATGGTTGGACAGATTTTAGCAGGTAGATTATCTGAACTGGATCATGAGGTTACAATCGGCACCCGTGATGTAGCACAAACTCTTTCCAGAAATGAAAAAGACAAAATGGGAAATGAACCTTTCGCCATCTGGCACAAATCCCATCCGAAGGTGAAGCTTGCCTCTTTCAAAGAAGCCGCTTTTTCGGGCGAATTAATCATAAATGCCACCAGCGGCAGTGGTTCACTTGAGGCGTTAAGGTTATCCGGAGAATCTAATCTGAATGGTAAAATACTTATAGATATATCGAATCCGCTCGATTTCTCAAAAGGTATGCCCCCGTCTCTATTTATATCAAACACCGACTCTCTTGGTGAACATATACAAAAGGCATTCCCCGGTGTTAAAGTGGTAAAGGCGCTTAATACAATTGCAGCACCGGTTATGATCAATCCATCACAGATTGGCGGAGGTGATCATACATTATTTATATGCGGGGATGATGCATCGGCCAAAAATGCAGTCACAGGTTATCTTAAAGAATGGTTCGGATGGAAGGATATTATTGATCTTGGAGATATTACATGCGCTCGCGGTACCGAGATGTATCTTGCACTCTGGATCCGTTTAATGGGTGTCCTCAACACTCCGCTGTTTTCTGTCAAGGTTGTTAAATGATTAAATGCAGAGTCTGCAAGGGACTGTCTTAAATGTCCGTTCGCTGTCATTCAGACTGTAGTGAAACGAAATGCCGGAATGACAAATACAAAAATATCGAACTTTTTTGACAGCCCCTTTTAATTCAAGACTATCAGTTGTTTTATTTACTTTCCATATCTTTCCTTATATTTAGCAACCAGAACCGGTAAAAAAGAAACAATATCTTCTATTATACAATAATCCGCAATTGAAAATATCGATGCATCGGGATCCTTATTTATTGCAACAATACACTGCGAATTCTTCATCCCTGCAATATGCTGCTGAGATCCTGATATTCCGCAGGCCATATAGAGTTTCGGAGATACAGTTTTCCCGGTAACACCAACCTGCTGATTAAAGGGAATCCACCTTTGATCGCAGATTGGTCTTGAAGCTCCTATGGCTGAGTTTGAAAAAATAGAAGCTGTCTCCTTTATCAGTTCAAGATTCTCCTCTTTCCCTATTCCACGCCCGGCGGATATAATTACATCGGCATCTTCAAGTTTTACACCGCTCTCTGTTTCCGATGATAATGATACAGGTTTATATCTAGGAAAATCAAACTGCCTTGCCCCCTCGGGGGGTGCGGGGGCCGGGAGTACGGGGACTACTCGCGCATCCTCCTTATCTGGATTTTTGTTTTCACCGGGAGTATATGCTCCGGCTAGAACTGTTACAATTTTAACATGAGTATCCATGCGCATATTTACTTTAAGTTTGCCGTTAAATATTGATCTCTGAAAAATGCAGGCTTCACCTTCGCGGCTTAATGATTCTATTGCTGTTACGGTTGAACATTTTAAATTTACAGAAAGTTTAGCTGCGCATTGAGAGTTTCTAACTGTATGAGTAAATACAATCACTTCGCCATTGTACTCACCGATAATTTTGTACAGCAGCTCAGCAAGCAGCTCAGGATTTGGATAAAATAAATCATCATGCTCCAACGCTGCGGTATCAATACCATATTTTTCAGTTATCGTTCCGCAGAGTTTTAAAACACTCCTCCCCGGAACGATTACAAGTGTATGTGATAAATTTCCGGAATTAAAACTCTCTGCAAATGCAATAAGCTCAAGACTCTGCTGTATAAGTTTATCTTCTATAGTATCAAGTACTATAATTGTATTATATTTATTTTCTTTAATATTTGTCATACCAGTGCCTTCTCGTGAAGGATATCAAGAAGCTGTTCAGCCTTTTCTTCACTGCTTCCGTTAATAATAATTCCCTTTGAGGATATTGGCGGATATTCCACCGAAATTAACTCTTCACGAATTACAGTGCTTTTCAGATTTTCACTTTTTATAGTTATAATCTCCATTGATCGTGCACGCATCACATTTGTAAGAGATGGATATCGCGGTCTGCTGATTCCTGTCTGTATTGTAATAAGACATGGCATAGTGATCTCAATATTTTCGATAATTCCACCCTCAAGCTCCGAATAGACTGATATAGAAGTTAAATTTTTTATAAACATTGATTTTACCACAGAGACAGCACATGGAATTGAAAGCATCGAAGCAATCATAGGACCAACCTGACTCTGCATCAGATCTTCAGACATTACTCCCGCGAATATAATATCGTAATTTTTATCCATTGCATATCCCGCTATAAGAGATGATGTTTCAAATGCAGATAAAGCAGGATTATCACATTCAATATGAATTCCAGTATCAGCCCCCTTTTCCAGAGATTTTCTCACCGTGGAATTGCTCCGCTCAGGACCAACCGATATCACATCAATGGTGACTCCCGAAAAAGCATCCTTAATAAGAAGAGCCTCCTCCAGCGCATATTCATCATAACGGTTCATCCTGTAGGCAATTTTATTATCCTCTTCGATCCAGGATGAAGAAACATTCAGTTTCAGATTTGATTCCGTATCGGGAACCTGTTTTATACAGACCAGAATTTTCATTTTATTTGTTTTCCTTTTATGATTTATAAATATACTAATAATCTTTTTAATATATAATCGCTGAGTTCATTTTGCTTTGTCATTTAACACTTTAACCGCAAACTTGCTGCCTCCTAAATCCCTCAACCCCCTATCCCCCGGAGGGGGCACCGAGTATATCAGTTATATCCCTGTATCTATCGTATTCTTTTTGTGAATCATAAATTCACTAATAATTTCCCTCTTGCGTGCCCCCTCAGGGGGACAGGGGGATATAGGATTGAGCTAATAATTCTTATAAAACACAATAATTTAACTGCATTGACTCCTTAAGCCCCCCTCCGGGTGGTTTTGGAGGCCATTATTTATCTATTCATAAAGTAAACAATAACTATAAATAAAGTCAACAAATAATAGCGAGCATTCGTTCTTTTTTTTGTTGACATTTCTGATATATATATTACGATATAATTAATGGTAAAAATGATATGAGTACACTCTTTTTAATAAGGCACGCACAGGGATCTTTCGGTAAAGAGAACTACGATAAACTCTCCGAAACCGGGGAAAAACAGGCGGAAATTCTGGCGGAATATCTTCACAGCATAAATATGCGTTTTAATGAAATATATTCAGGCACTTTGGAAAGACATAAAGATACAGCAGGTAAATACCTAACTGTATCAAAACTAAAAAATATCCCTGTACCGGAAATTAAATATGACAGCAGACTCAATGAATATGAAGCGGAAAAGATTTTAACCACACTTATCCCTGTATTACTTAGCGAAAAGCCGGATTTGAAAATACATTTAGACAAACTGCTTACTGATAAAAAATCATTTCAGATTATTTTCAATGAAGTAATGAACATGTGGTGTTCCGGAAAATACGATATGAAAGGAACAGCAACCTGGGATGAGTTTATATCGGGAATTCATAGTTTTATAGAAGAGAGAATGAAGGAACACGATAACAATAAGAATATTGCTGTTTTTACATCCGGCGGTCCTATCTCAACAGTTATAATGAAGGTTCTCTCATTGAACTTCAACACTACAATGGATTTAAGCTACAGAATTGTAAACAGTTCAATTACCAGATTCAATTACACAGCTTACAAGATTATGATTTCTTCATTTAACGAATATTCCCATCTTGAACTGGCAGGTGGAGAGAATATAATTACGTATAGATAGAACATTTATCTGCGGATGGATTTATTAAAATTGGCTCAAATTACAGACGTAAGTATTTGTCATTCCGGTTTTGCAGCATCAGTTTAAGCAAATACCGGAATCTCATAAAAAAATTTGCGTATGAGATACCGGCATTCCGTTACACTACAGCCGGTATGACGGAGAGAGGACTTAAGTTTAATACTTTCATTAAGCAATAGACTATTTTTTTAAAACATACTATTTAACAAAAAAGGAGGCTCAAATGAATTTTGAAATATCAGACAAGATGAAGATAGTGCTGGAGATGATCAACGAATTTGTTGATAAGGAGCTGATTCCCCTTGAGCATGAATATCTCAACACCGACTTCAAAGAACTTCTCCCTATACTCAAAGAAAAAAGAGCTATGGTAAAGAAGATGGAATTATGGGGACCAAACCATCCGGTTGAACTTGGCGGTATGGGGCTCTCAATGGTTGACCATGGACTGGTTTCCGAGGCGCTTGGAAGAACTCCAACCGGTCACTATGTTTTCGGATGCCAGGCTCCCGATGCGGGTAACATCGAGATTCTTCACCTTCACGGTACTGAGGAACAGAAACATAAATATCTTGATCCTCTGGCAGCCGGTGATATACGAAGCTGTTTCGGTATGACCGAGGTTGACATGCCGGGATCAAATCCTGTAATGATGGAGACAACTGCAGTTAAAGATGGAAACGATTATATTATAAACGGACATAAATGGTACACAACGGGCGCTGACGGTTCACAGTTCTGCATAGTCATGGCAGTAACAGATCCGAGTGCACCGATACATCTTCAGGCAAGTATGATTATTGTCCCCACGGATACTCCCGGTTTTAATCTTGTACGGAATATTCCGGTTATGGGACATAGCGGCAGCGATTACTCGAGCCACGGAGAGGTTCTGCTTCAATCATGCAGAGTTCCTCAATCAAATCTTCTGGGAAAAGAGGGAATGGGATTTGTTCTTGCACAGGACAGGCTTGGACCGGGAAGGATTCACCACTGCATGAGATGGCTTGGTGTCTGCAACAGATCATTTGAACTTATGTGCAAACGTGCCAATTTTAGAAAAATTTCACCGGACGGAAAAACTCTCGCATCAAAACAGATTGTACAGGGCTGGGTTGCGGAATCCGCAGCGGAAATTCAGGCTGCCCGTCTTATGACACTCTATGCTGCATGGAGAATCGATACAGTTGGAGCGAAAGAGGCTCGCGATGATGTTGCGATGATAAAATATGTAGTGGCCAACACAATGATGAATGTTGTAGACCGCGCTCTCCAGGTGCACGGCGGACTTGGAATGACCGATGATACAATTCTTGCGTATTTTTTCAGACACGAACGCGCGGCACGTATATATGACGGAGCTGATGAAGTTCATAAAAGTTCACTGGCAAAAAGATTCCTCAGGAGATACGAATAGTCAGTCATGGTAAAGGAAATGGAATTAACTTTCGCAAAATTCAGCAAAGAAATTACCGTTACGGTTGAAGAGATCTGCCGTGGTTTTTATCTTAGCAACCGTGATACCATTAAGATCAAAAAGGAGAGTGTAGCTGTAAAGAACCTGGTTACAATTCTCAATACAACCCTGAGACTAAGTATTGAAACAGGATTTCAGTCGATGACACTGCGCGATCTGAGCCGTGAATCACAGCTTAGTATGGGTGCTCTTTACAACTACTTTTCCAGCAAAGAGGAACTTTTCAAGATAATTCACCTTAACGGAATGACTCTGATCACCAGCATTCTGGTAAAACAGATTGAAGGTGAAACAGATCCGGACCTGAGACTAAAGAAAGCGCTGAAGATACATATCTATCTAAGCGAGATGATGCCGCAGTGGTTTTACTTTCTTTATATGGAGACTAAAAATCTCAGGAAGGAAGACAGGAAGATACCGATGGAGAGTGAGCTTTTTACTGAAAAAATATTCATCGATATACTGAAAGAGGGAATTAAAACAGGTATTTACCTTACTAGAGATCCGCTTATGACAGCATCAATGATCAAGGCAATGCTGCAGGACTGGTATCTTAAGAGATGGAAGTACACCAAGAGAAATGTAACAGTTGATCAATACGCATTATTTATAATCGAGTTTATTGAATCCTATATAAAATCTTAAGGAGGATAAAGTATGACATCACCCGGTATTATAACAGACGAACCCTCGGCAACACGCGAAGGCGAGGAACTGGATAAAACTATTATCTACGACTTTCTGAAAGCAAATCTGCCGGATATTAAGGGGGAACTTGAAATCAGACAGTTCCCCAGCGGTTTTTCAAATCTCACCTATCTTGTAAAGGCGGGAGAAAGGGAGATGATTCTGAGAAGACCGCCATTCGGCAAGAAGGCAAAAACAGCGCATGACATGTCGAGAGAATACAAAATTCTAAAGGCACTGAAGCCGGTATTCCCCTACTGCCCGGAGCCTTTAATCTATTCGGAAGATGAAAATATAATGGGTTGTCCTTTTTACATCATGGAAAGAATAAACGGAATAATTCTCCGCAAGGACCTCCCCTCCGGCTTAAGTTTCTCTGCAGATGATGCGCGGACTCTTAGTGAAAGCTTAATCTCTGTTTTATGCAGTCTCCATTCTGTTGACTATAAAAAAGCGGGACTTGCAGATTTCGGAAAACCGGATGGATATGTAAAACGTCAGGTGGAGGGCTGGACAGGACGTTACCGCGACGCGATAACATCTGATGCACCTGATTTTGAAAAAGTAATGCAGTGGCTTCACGACAAGATGCCCGGAGAATCGGCCATTACAGGAATAATTCATAACGATTACAAGTTTGACAATGCTGTACTCGATCTTTCAAATCCGACAAAAATTATCGGAATACTCGACTGGGAGATGGCAACACTCGGTGATCCGCTGATGGATCTCGGAGCGTCACTTGCGTACTGGGTGGAGAAAGATGATCCCCCTGCGATGCAGCCTTTGAGACAGATGCCGACAAATATAGACGGCATGCTCACAAGAAAACAGCAGGTTGATCTTTACGGTGAAAAGATGGGTATAAAAATCGACAACTTTGATTTCTATTACTGCTTTGGTCTTTTCCGTCTCGCTGTAATTGCTCAGCAGATATATTACAGATATTTCAATGGACAGACAAAAGACGCGAGATTTAAAACTTTGATCTTTGCTATAAAAATTCTGGAGCAGACAGCATTGAGAGTAATAGAGAAGTCGGATTTGTAGCCCCCGCACCCCCGGAGGGGGCAAAGCAAAATCCTTGCCCCCTCCGGGGGTGCGGGGGCTTTGCTTAACGGGTTAATTAAACCATAAAAACAATAGGAGCATAAACATGAAAATAAATGATATTAAAAAAGTTCTTCTGCTTGGTGCAGGAACTATGGGTCAGCAGATAAGTGTACCTTGTGCGCTTGCCGGTTTCGATGTTGTTATCTATGATATAAATCAGGATGCACTTGATAAAGCAATGAGTATAATACCAAAAATTATGGATGGAATGGTTCTCTGGAAAAAAGCCACTCAGGAAGATGCCGATGCCGCGATGAAACGCATATCTATCACTTCTGATCCTGAACTTGCTGCAAAAGATGCAGACATTGTCAGTGAATCTGTTCCGGAAAAACCTGAACTTAAAGTAAAAATTTTCTCACAGTTCAACAAACTCTGCCCCGAAAGAACAATATTCACCACCAATACTTCAACACTACTTCCGTCAATGATAGCAGAGGCAACCGGCCGTCCGGAAAAATTTATCGCCCTGCATTTTCATGATGTTAGTATGACAAATGTTGTAGATATAATGCCTCACCCCGGCACATCGAAAGAGACTATTGCACTTGTTAAAGAGTTCGCAGAAAAAGCAGGACAGCTTCCCATTATGATGGAGAAGGAACACTCCGGTTATGTATTCAACTATATGATTGGCGCTGTATTCACATCTGCGCAGACACTTGCAACTAAACATGTTGCATCAATTGAAGATATTGACAAGGCCTGGATGGGCGTAACTCACATGATGATGGGACCATTCGGATTGATGGATAGTATAGGGCTCGACACGATGCTCAGTTTCACAGAGTACTGGGCTGCAAAAATGAAAGATCCTCAGTGGACGAAGAATGCAGAGTTTCTAAGAAGCTATGTAGAGAAAGGCCACCTCGGCAAAAAAACAAAAAAAGGGTTTTATGATTATCCTAAGCCGGCCTTTATGCAGCCTGATTTTCTTAAAGGTATTAAGAATTAACTAATATTTATAGCGCACTTGAACTTATAAATATTAGAAACTTAATTTTCGATTATTGACTTTTTCGTCATACCGGCTGTAGTGAAACGGAATGCCGGTATCTCATACAACTATTTTTACTATGAGATTCCGGTATTTGCCTGCTCGGAAGACGCAAAACCGGAATGACAAAATTGAAACATAATTTAAAAATCAAAAAATATAAGGAGACGCCATTATGAAAGTAAATTTTGACCTGACAGGAAAAATAGCAATAGTAACCGGAGCAAGCCGAGGTATAGGTGAATCAATAGCAAAAGCACTTGCAGCGCAGGGTGCCGAGGTTGTAATAACCAATAAAACAATGGAGGGACTCCCCGAAGTTGAAGCCGCGATTAAAGCTGATGGAGGCAAAGCTGTATCCATGACATGCCACAATGGTAACATGGCGGAAATTGCAAAACTTTTTGAAGATGTAGAAAAAAAATATGGCCGTCTCGATATACTTGTAAACAATGCCGCGGTCAATTTTTATTTTGGTGAAATGATCAATGCAGATGAAAGCGCATGGGATAAGACAATGGAAGTAAATCTGAAAGCAAACTTTTTCATGTGCCAGCATGGTGCAAAACTGATGATGAAAAACGGCGGCGGATCTATCATCAATGTCGCATCTGTCAATGGTATACGTCCGGCTCCTATGCAGGGGATATATTCCATAACAAAAGCGGGTGTAATTTCAATGACAAAGGCATTCGCCAAGGAACTGGCTCCTCATAAAATAAGAGTAAATGCACTGCTCCCTGGACTAACAAATACAAAATTTGCCTCTGTTATGGTTAAGAACGATGAGCTGATGGACAAGGTACTTCTGCCGATGATTCCTCTTCACCGCGCTGCACAGCCCGATGAGATGTGCGGAGCAGTATTGTACCTAGCGTCAGAGGCATCATCGTTTACTACCGGTTCTACCCTTGTTGTAGACGGCGGAGCACTGGCGTAGGATGAAAAACAAATGATTTTCAATACACACCTGCCACTGACCTTAGACCTATGACTCACGAAGTACGTGAATGTACAAGGTCACTCATGCGCAATGTACTTGCATGAGTGACCTTAACCTGAAGGGGAATCGTGAATATTGTAATTGAACCATAAGTATTATACACTAATTGTTTATCCCATGAAAGGAATGGCACATCCAATATGTACCACCTCAAGCGTCTTCACTTACGTAAATACAAAGAATTGGCAGGCGTTATTAAATCAGCGGGCAACAACGATACGAAAACCGGAACCGCCCCTGTTTGGATCATACCAATACCGGGCAGAGGAACGGAGGTATTCGCCGACATTTCCAAAGGAACCGCCGCGCAAAACGCGATAACTCCCACTTGGTGCACCTTTTGGACTCTTCGAAGGACTTTTTTCGTAATAATTTCCATCAAACCAATCCGTACACCATTCCATGACATTCCCACTTATATCATATAATCCAAATGCATTTGGTTTCTTTTGGCCAACAGGGTGGGTTATGCCATCTGAATTCTCTCCATACCAGTAAAAATCTCCATTTTCATCATCGCCCCAGTAATATTTTGTACTCGTGCCCGCGCGACAGGCATATTCCCATTCTGCTTCAGAAGGAAGCCTTGCTTTTACATTATATTTTTCACTGAACGCTTTGCAGAATTCAACTGCATCAACCCAGCTTACCTGCTCAACAGGCAGATTTGCACTACCTCTATGATAACTCGGATTTTTACCCATAACCTCTCTGTATTGTTTCTGCGTAACCTCATACTTTCCTATCCAGAAAGCATCCAGGGTTACTTTGTGAACCGGTTTTTCATTATCTAATTCATCTGATCCCATTTGAAATGTACCACCGGGTAACTTTACCATCTCTATATTACCAATTGTTTTTGTTTCAACTGCCTTACCAACTTTTTCTTCTTTGATATCGGTATCTTTGCTGTAGCGGTACACCCTCATCCCTTTGATCAGATCTGATAGTTCCCCCTTCCCTTTAATTTTACATTTTGATGTCGTCAACATGGGGAATGTAACATCAATAATTATCTTTCCGCTTCCGGTTTGTATCTCAAGGAGTTCTCCCATCTTTAGATCTGTTCCGGACTTTACGTTTACTATTATCTCTTTACTCGCGGAGTTTATGCTTACAATCTCACCTATTTCTATCCCTGCGCCGGTTGTAATTCCTGTTAAAAAAAGTAATGTTGCTGCGCACAAAAGTAGTCTATTCATAAAGCTTTTCTCCGTAGTTTGTCTTTGGATGGATTTATATACTATATGAATTGTTTAGGTTTGTCAAGAGGAAATCCCTCATGTAGTGAACCCACATAAGAATATCCATGATAAGGCATAAGAGATCTGACATCAGCCAGACTTGTATTATAATATCCCGAGTTATCATCCCGTGGTAACAGCAGTTCACCAAAACCTTTAAATGCTGAGTGATTCACAATATCACGGAAATAATTACCGGTTGTTAAATGTGTATTCATTACTTTTTTACCGGTTTTATCCTTAGAACTAAAAGCATCCTTCATGGAGAAACCTAACATAACAATTATCAGAACCGAAATTATTGTCTATTCCTCTTAAGATTAAAAATATTTTATATAATTCTTTTTTGAGAAACACACACGTCCTGACATCAATTAATGAACGATCATCCTAAAAAATTGGTAAATACCGGAGTTTCTTTTTCAGGCAGTGAGATACCATGCTCCAGTGCGTATTTTGTACACTTCAAAAAGAATGCCATATTCCGGCCCAGAACACGCATTGTATACATACCTTCTTTATCCTGTTTCACTTCTTCCGGACTGGTACCATATACCTGATTCCAGTATCTTGAAGAAATAATCGGCATCTCGTGCAGGCCGAAGTATTTGTTCATCTGATCATAAGTAGATGTTGTCCCTGCTCTTCTGGCGGAAATCACGCAAGCAGCAGGTTTCAGATAAAACATTTCATTTGCATTCCCGCAGAATTCAGAATAAAAGAGTCTATCCATAAATGAAGTCATACTTCCCCCGGCGGCAGCATAGTGGACCGGTGTTCCGAATATAAATCCATCACTATTTTTTGCGACTTCACGGAATTCATTTACACTGTCATGAAAAATACATTTTCCCAATTCAATGCATTTCATGCAGGCAATACATCCGCTGAGCGGCTTGTTCCCGATCCAGAATATTTCCGTATTAATATTTTCACTTTTTAATATTTCTGCTACCTCAGTTAATGCTGTGTATGTGCAACCTTCTTTATGGGGACTTCCGTTTACTAACATTACTTTCATATTACAACTCCTTCTGTTTTTTAATACCAAATTGTTTTGAGCCATACGATAATTTCAAGCCTGGCGTTTTGAACGCTGTTTCCTGATACGCTATATCCTTTTGTTATTGCTTTTCAGGTAAACTATAATTCCATTAACATAGTTCAGCTCCTCACGATAATAATATGGAATCAGACCTTTCCTGTTTTCTAAATTCTTAATAATTTTCCATCTGATTTAAGTAACTATTCATATCAGGCTAATTGCTTTCTTATTTTATAATTCCTATTTTTCTCAGCCATTGAGCTACTTTGTTTTGTGCGGTCTTAGTATCATTTCCCCATATAGAAAGACCTTCTAAAAGTGCAGCATTCGGACAGAGTTTTTCAATATCCTTTACGCTTACTCCCTGACCGCTGCCCAGATGTGTATTAAACGGGACAATAGTTTTTCCCGTAAAATCATTCTCTGACAGTAATGTTTTTACAGGTGCAGGGAATGTACCCCACCATATAGGATATCCGATAAAAATGATGTCATAAGAACTTATATTAATTTTATTTTTTAAGGCAGGTTTATCTCCGGAATTCAGTTCGTTCTTTGCAATTTTTTTTAAAGCTTCGTAATCATCCGGATATGTATTTAAAGGCTGAATTTCTATAATATCACCGCCGGCCAACTTATGAATCTGTCCGGCAATTTCACGTGTATTGCCGGTGTGCGAAAAATATACCACAAGTATCTTTTTCTTCCCGGAAAGCTGCTGAACTTTATCACCGCTTTTATTCCTTGTATCTTCGTCTACGGAATTCTCTTTAGATGAAACCCCTATACCTGTAAATATAATGGATGCCGCAATTAAATATAGAGCAGAATTTTTCAGTTTCATATTTACCTCGTTTATTCAGTTTATAATTTAACATTAATCTCTTCTAATTTATTTTAAAATAAATATCAAATACGAATAATGCAATATATAGATAACAAACCGGCAATTATTATGCTGTTCTTTACAGTTCAAAAATTTGATTATGCAGCTCAGAGGATTTTTTTGCAGACAGAAAAGACTTTACTTTAATCCTTTCTGTATGAAGAGGGTGAATTTTCAAAATGTTCTTTAAATAATCTTGAGAAATGCGAAACATTTTCAAAACCTGATGCAAGGCAGATATCGGTAACTGTCATTTCAGTTGTCTCCAGAAGCTCTTTTGCCCTGGCAAGACGCCTTTCGCGTATCCATTGAGAAGGCGGAATTTTAAACTGATTGCTGAAATCCCTTTTAAAACCGGAAAGGCTTCTACCCGAAAGATATGCAAGGTCTTCCATTGACACAGGATTCATATAATTGTTTTCAAGCACATAATCTAAATTCTGCCGCGTCTGCTGATTTAACTGTAATAATTGATTCAGAAGATTTTTGTTAATGTTTCCTAAATCATAAAGGAGTTCAAACATCTTCAGCTTTATAAGGTTTTCATCAATGGAATTTTTTTCTTTCATCAGAGGTTTTAAAGATTCTATAAAACCCATAAGTCTTTTATCAACGGAGATTACAGAAACCGGCACCAGTTCATCCTTAGGCTTTTCATAAACTTTTATACCCTGAATAAACTCCTTTAAGAAACTATCTTTTAGAAAAAAAAGCATAAAATCACCGGCTTTTTCATAATCAATTGAAATAGCTTTTTTCAGCAGCACCATTTCGTTTCTTTTTAGAGAATACCTCTGCCCGTCATGGTTTACAGTATAAGTTCCATCAAGAACCACAAGGAGGAGATGATCCTCGATAAACATTGAACCTGCTTTTACGGCATCATATACATTAGTACATGCTTCGAAAACACTGAAATTTTTAAACTTCAATGTTACCCGTTCAAACTCTTCACGATATAAACCTCTAGGGGCAACCAGCAGTTTGTTCATCAATTGTAATCCTTTTTAAACTATCAATTTATAAATTATATTATAAATTTGTTTTATGTCAAGAATTTATCGTTATACTCATACTTTGATTTTACGATGGCCGGAGAGTATACCGCCGGATCAATTCCCCCGAAATATTCGTTGACAATAATTAAAAACACTAAAATTATCATGCAAAATGTAACTGATCATAAACCAGCGGGTTTCTTTAACTGCCGGTCTTTTTCAATTGCTGAATAATATCAATTTATATTCCAGGAAAATTAACAAATAAAAATATCGGTCAGCCATCTTCGCCTTGTCTATAAAACAAAATAGAAATTGCTGACTCATGCAGGATTAATGAAAAACAGATTTAATCTTCGTTCCATGATCACTGTAATCTTACTGCTTGCAATGATCATTATAAATACAAAGAATGCCCATGCCTCCCGGAAAATGCGGGTACTTGTTTTACCTTTTCAGAATACAGGTAACGCTGACTTCATTTGGCTCTCAGCCGGTATAACAAATTCTGTTGTATCAAATATTGAACATATATCATCCGTCCAGGTTATATCTAGTGAAGAACGTAAGAAAGCTATTCAGGAAACAGCACCCGGCTTGACCGGACTTCCTGATAAAATAAAAATAAAAAAAATAGGCAGCCTGACAGATGCAGACGTCATATTCACCGGAAACTGCTCCGTCACAGACGGTAATGTGAATGTGTCAGCAAAAATAATCAAAGTTAAATCCGACACTATCATAAAATCGATACCGTTTGACCGTGTGATTGATGGCATATTTGATCTTCAGGATGAAATAATTTTTTCACTAATTGAAGAGAGTGGAAAATTAAATATTTCAGATATCGAAACTCCGGCGTTTACTTATAATGAAAAAAAACTTATAGAAAATACAGTAAGACCATCCATTACCGCTTATGAACTTTATGCCAGAGGCCTCATAATTCAGGATACAAATCCAGATGCTGCTTTAAGTCTTTTCAGGCAGGCAATTAAAATTGACAGCAATTATTTAGATGCGTTAAAAGAGGCCGGTTATACTGCAGGGTATATGCTTAATAGTTACCGTGAGGCTCTTGAATATCTGGAAAAAGCCGATGCAATTTTAAAGAAACAGGATGAGACTCTTACTCCCGGATATGCAGAGTTAATGTATAACATCGGTACTGTCTACTTAAACAAAGGAAATTCTGAAAGTGCTCTTTCATTTTATATTTCCAGCAAAACAATCCGTGACAGCCTGGGTCTCCAGAAAACACCGGCCTATGCCGATTTGATGATGAAAATCGGCACTCTTTTTGACAACAAAGCCGATCTTGTAAGCGCATTGGATTATTACATAAAGAGTAAAATGATTAAAGAAAGTCTTGGCCTTCAGAAGACTCCTGCCTATGCCGACTTGATGATATGCATCGGTACAGTCTATGACAACAGAAGCGACTCCGTCAATGCTATGAATTATTACATGAAGAGTAAAAAAATTCTGGATAGCATCGGCTTTCAGAAAACACAAAGTTATGCGGTTTTGATGAATAATATCGGCGGTGCCTGCTGGAACAAAGGGGATCTCATCGGCGCGATGGAATACTATATTCATAGTAAAACAATCAAGGACAACCTCGAACTTCAGAATACTTCAGGCTATGCAATTCTAATGATGAATATCGGCATCGTGTATTTCAACAAAGGCGATCTTATCAGCGCTAAAGAATATTACATGAAAAGTAAAACCATTTTAGATAACCTCCGACTGCAGAAAAGCTCCAACTACGCTGATTTATTGATGAACTTAGGAATTATTTATGTTAAAAAAAGTAATCACGATGATGCACTTCAATACTTTGTAATGAGTAAAACAATTAATGAAAACCTGATGTTTCATAAAACCTCAAGTTATGCAAATTTAATAATGAACATCGGAATTGTTTACTATAACAAAGGTGACCTTACCAGCACATTTGAAAATTACCTGAAAAGTAAATCAATTATGGATAGCCTGGATCTCCAGAAAACTACCCCATATGCCAATCTGATGATGAACTTCGGCATCGCCTCCGTGAAAAACGGGGACCTTGTAAATGCCGCTGAATATTTCATGAAAAGCAAATCAATCATAGACAGCCTCGGTCTGCAGAAAACTTCAGCCAATGCTGACCTGACAATGCACATCGGAATCGTTTCTGAAAAGGAAGGTAATCAAGACGGCGCCCTGGCATATTATAAGTCATGCAAAACAATTATGGACACACTGGATCTTACAAAAACTACGAGCTATGCAGATTTGATGATGAACTTCGGAATCGTATATATAAAAAAAGGAGATCTATCCGTGTCTTTGAAATATCTGGGTAAGAGCAGAATTATAATGGAAAATCTCGAACTGCAGGCTGCATCATGCTACGCAGACTTAATGATGAATTTCGGCATTGTCTCTAAAAACAAAGGAGACCTTTCCGGCGCTGCGGACTATTACATAAATAGCAGAACAATCATGGAGAACCTGAAGCTTCAGAAAACATCAAGTTTTGCTTATCTGATGATGAACTTCGGAATCGTTTCTAAAAATAGAGACGACACTTCCAGTGCTATCGATTATTATAAAAAGAGCCGGACTATCATGGAAAGCCTCAGTCTTCAGAAAACAGCAGGCTATGCTGATCTGATGATGAACTTCGGAATTGTATACGATATAACTGGTGATTCCGCCGGTGCTTTGAATTATTATGTAAAGAGCAGAACCATCATGGAGAGCCTCAATCTGGAAAAAACTTCAGGTTATGCCGACCTGATGATGAACTTCGGTGTTATATACTGCAAAAATAATGAACTTGAAAGTGCCATGGATTATTTTCGAAAGAGCAGAGCAATTTTGGAAGGTCTGAAGCGTGAAAGAACATCCGGGTATGCTGATTTAATCAATCACACTGGCCTGGTATATGCCAAACAAGGGGATCTAGACAGCGCCCTTGATAGTTTTACAAAGAGCAGAACACTGATGGACAACCTTGGCCTTCAGAAAAATTCCGACTATGCGCTATTGATGAAAAATACCGCATACATATATAAAAAAAATAATAGATCACTTGCCGGACTTTATTACATTAAAGCCTCGGAGATCTACAAAAGCATTGGATTATTAAAAGATGCAGAGGATGCTGAATTAAAAGCAAGAGAGCTGGAATATTAAGTTATTTAAATAGACTCAATCTGATTAAGTGAAATAACTGAATTGAGACTTTTGTGCTTTTTATTTAATTGAGCTACATCCGATCTTTGAATTAAACTGTGAACTGTATCAGATGTCCTTACAACTGAAACACCAATTGTTAATGACATCGTAAATGAATTGTCATCAGGAATAAATCTGCCCATTTCAACCTTCTTCCTGATAATTTCAGATAACTCCATCGCCTGCTTTTCATCTGTATCCGGTAATAGCAGAAAGAACTCCTTTTCATCCCAACGTGCAACAGTATCATTCATTCCGGCTGAATTAAGAATAACATTTGCTATTTCTTTCAGAGCCGAATCTCCGGCATCATTACCGAATCTATTGCTGATATTATTAAAAAAATTTATATCGGCGCTTACAAGTGCAAAGATTGAACCATTTTTAATAAACTGCTGATACTCCCTCTCTATCATATTTTCCATAAACCGGCGATTATAAAGGCCGGTGAGGTTGTCTGTAATTGAATCCATTTCCAGTTTAATCACACCTTTTGCACCGGTTAATGAAGAAGCTGTCAGATAATATGAGAAGAAAATCAGCAATGTTGATAATACCAGTGAGATAAGCGTTGATAACTGATATGAATCAAATAAACCGTACACAGCCAGCAGCAGAAATGACAACAAAGGGAAAATTGTAAAAACCGGATTCTGAATATTTATTATTTTCAGAAGAACTCGTATAGGAGCCCTGGCATAATGATAGAACAAAGGTAAAGATAAAAGTTCAAGCAGCATGCCGGCGAGAACATAACTATTTGGTACCGCTGGAGATAAAAATTTATCAATATACATAAATACAAGGAAGGTAAACTGTGTAAGGGAATATATCATAAAAAAAACAAAGAATTTTGCCTGAATTGTTTCTTTAAAAATATAAATACATGGAATAATGTATATGAAACCCGCCATGTAACTGACAATGAATGGATTTATATTGAATTTTAAAAGCATATGACTCAATACATTTGCCATCATTAAAGTAATTACAAAGACTGATATCTGAACTACTTTATTCCGCCGGGGTTTTAAAAAAATATATAGCAGTATAATGTTTTCAATAAGGAAAACACTTTTAGATAAATACATCATAATATATGAGTTGTCCGGCATGATTTCACTTTCTCCGATAAATTGAGCCGATCCCACCGTAGATCCGCATTGCCTGCTTCTCTACTTTTCGTTGTTCATCTTCTCTTCGAGCTCCATCCATCTTTCCATCAGAGTTTCAATCTCTTTCTCGAGATTCTGTATCTCTTTGTTTACATCAGCAGCTTTGTGTGCCTGCTGCTGATAAAACTCCGGATCGTGAATCAGAGCTACGAGTTCATCCTTTTTCTTCTCTTTTTCTTCTATAACATCATGAATCGTTTCAAATTCTTTCTTTTCTTTAAATGTCATCTTAACTTTTTCAGCCGGTTTCTTCTCGCGCTGAAGAGGTTTATCTTTAAACTCTTTCACAACAGTTCTCTGCCTGAGCCAGTCGTCATATCCGCCGGCATACTCCTTCACAACGGCATTACCCTCGAATGCAATTGTACTTGTCACTACGTTATTCAGAAACTCCCGGTCGTGACTCACAACAAGCAGTGTACCCTCGTATTCAATAAGCAGTTCTTCGAGGAGTTCAACCGTTTCAAGGTCAAGATCATTTGTAGGTTCATCCATTATCAGAAGATTGAAGGGTTTTGCAAATAATTTTGCAAGCATCAGCCTGTTCTTCTCTCCACCGGAGAGAATTCCAACTTTTTCATCGGCCCTGTCTGGAGTAAAAAGAAAATCCTGAAGGTGACCGATTACATGTTTGCTCTTTCCGTTGTACTCTATGATTTCATTTCCATCAGTTACATTCTGTTTGATCGTCTTTGTGTCATCAAGCTGATCTCTCAGCTGGTCGAAGTATGCAACTTCAAGTTTTGTTCCATGTTTTATTTTTCCGGAATTTATTTCATATTGTTTTAGAAGAAGTTTAATCAGTGTACTCTTGCCGCAGCCGTTTGGGCCGATAAATCCGACTTTATCTCCGCGCATAATTGTAGTTGAAAAGTTTTTAACGATGGGATTGTTCTCATATCCAAATGAAATATTTTCTGCCTCAATAACAAGCTTACCCGATCTCTCGCTCTGCATCATATCAATCTTAACGGTACCCTGCTGCTCGAGCCTTTTACTTCTCTCGTTCCGCATTGCCTTCAGTGCCCGGACTCTACCCTCGTTTCTGGTACGTCTGGCCTTGATCCCTTTTCTGATCCAGATCTCTTCCTGGGCCATCTTCTTGTCAAAGAGAGCATTCTGGACTTCCTCGGACTCGAGCCAAGCCTCTTTTCTTTTCAGAAATGTCGGGTAATCGCAGTTCCAGTCAAAAATATTTCCCCGGTCAATTTCAAGAATTCTCTTTGCCACTTTCTGCAGAAAGGCCCTGTCGTGAGTGACAAAGAAAACTGTTTTTTCATAGCGTACAAGAAAATCCTCAAGCCATTTTATTGAATCTATATCAAGGTGGTTGGTGGGCTCATCGAGAAGAAGAATATCGGGATCATTCACAAGAGTCTGCCCTAAAAGGACCCGGCGCTTCATACCGGCAGAGAGTGTCTGAAAATCAGGCTCCACATCAAGAGACATGAGCGATACAACGCGCTCTATCTGACGGATATGCTTCTGATCAAGATGATCATGGTGAATTTCGGCAGAATCCTCAACAATCCCCTTTGCAAGAACTTCATAAACAGTACCGGTAATACCGTCGGGAACATCCTGCTGAAGAATAGAAGTGCGCAGATCCTTAATCCGGAAAATCTTCCCAGAATCGGCCTCCACAAGTCCGTGAATCACCTTCATCATGGTGGACTTCCCTGCCCCGTTTCTCCCCAGAAGCGAAATCTTCTCACCTTCATGAATCTGAAGATTCAGTCCGTTGAGCAGATTAGGTCCTCCGAAGGAGAGTGAAACATCCTGAAAGTTTATCAGCGCCATATATTATTACAGTACAAGCCGGTTATGACCATGATACATCCTGTCTCTCATAGCCTTGATGTCATCATTTGCAAGGTACTCTTCAAAATTTGTTCTTCTGTCAATTATGCCGTCCGGTGTTATCTCTATTATTCTATTGGCAACGGTTTCAACAAACTCAAAGTCATGTGAAGTAAAAAGTACAACCTCGGGAAACTTTATCAAAGCGTTGTTAAGCGAAGTAATCGCCTCAAGGTCAAGGTGGTTAGTCGGCTCATCAAGTATAATGCAGTTTGCACCAGAAAGCATCATACGTGAAATCATACATCTGACCTTCTCCCCTCCGGAAAGAACCTTAATGCTCTTTAGTGATTCCTCACCGGTAAAAAGCATTCTGCCGAGGAAACCTCTCGCATAAGATTCATCTTTGCTGTCTGTAAACTGTCTTATCCACTGTAGAACAGAATTGTCGCTGTTAAAATACGAACTGTTCTCTTTAGGAAAATATGAATTGGAGATAGTTTCGCCCCATCTGAATGTGCCTGAATCCTGCTTGAGTTCTCCGGTTAGAATCTGGAACAGAGTAGTCTGAACAGTATGACTCCATGCAAGAAAAACAATTTTATCGTTTTTCTCAACTCTGAAACTGAGATCTTTTATAACCTGAACTCCATCAACAGTCTTATTCAGATTTTCAACTTCAAGAATAATCTTTCCGCACTCACGCTCCGCTTTAAACTCGATAAATGGATATTTTCTTGATGATGGTTTAATATCCTCAAGGGTAAGTTTCTCAAGAAGCTTTTTACGCGAGGTGGCCTGCCGGGCTTTAGATGCGTTAGAACTGAAACGTTCAATAAACGATTTTAGTTCCTTCCTTTTATCATCAACTTTTTTATTTTCATCTCTCTTCTGCTGCATGGCAAGATCACTGGCCTGCACCCAGAACTCATAGTTACCTACAAAAATCTGAATCTTCTGAAAATCTATATCGGCAATGTGTGTACAGACATTATTGAGGAAGTGTCTATCGTGACTCACCACAATAACCGTGTTCTTAAAGTTCATCAGGTAGTCTTCAAGCCAGGTAATCGACTCAATGTCAAGATGGTTAGTCGGCTCATCAAGGAGAAGAATATCGGGACTGCCGAATAGCGCCTGCGCAAGAAGAACCTTAACCTTCTCTCCCCCTTCAAGCTCCTTCATCTTTTTGTTGTGAAGCGAGTCATCAACACCAAGACCCTTTAAAAGAACTGCGGCATCACTTTCAGAATCGTAGCCGTTAAACCTCTCAACAAGCTCCTCAAGCTCCGATGCGCGGATACCATCCTCATCGGTAAAGTCATCCTTGGCATAGATCTCGCTTCTCTCGTTAAGGACATCGAAGAGTTCTCTGTGCCCCATTATTACTGTATTTATAACTTCAAATTCATCAAAGGCATACTGGTCCTGGCTAAGGATCGCAATCCTTTCATGAGTATCCACCTGAACATCACCTGAAGTCTGTTCAATTTCACCAGAGAGAATCTTCAAAAAAGTAGACTTCCCCGCGCCATTGGCACCAATCAGTCCGTAGCAATTACCCGGCCTGAACTTGATATTTACATCCTTGAAAAGAACCCTCTTTCCGAATAATAACGATAAATTATTTACCTGAAGCATTATACCATCTCTTGTTTTTTATTATATATTTTACTGTTGTTTTAGTCCCTTCTGAGTTGCGTCCACTTGTAACGGAGAATTTTTAAGTACAGTAAGTATTTAGACAATCCCTTATTTTCACTCCGGGTGTCAACCGTTTTTACCTGATAATATCAGCGATTTCTGTCATATTTTGTGCTACTTATCAAATAAAACTACGGGCGTTCCCCTGCGCGGATTTTTTTAAATACGCATGCCATGCTGCAGCTGCGAAATTATTCCGTGATCGCTCCGGGTCAGGCTCTCAACTCCGATTCCGCTGCTGAATCATTCAGTAAAAAAAACAGGATCCGTGTATTTTATATCAACAGGCAAACTATCAGCACCGGAATCCCGTCTCGATCCTTAACGCGTTATATAAACATAATACAGCCAATGCCAAAGCAGCCTTCGGAACTACAATATATCTCCGGGTGATCGCAATGAATTACCTCTACCGATCCAATCTTCCTGAAAAATGAACGTTTTTTATTCACCTTCCTTCGTATTGGCTTCGTATACGCTTCGACAACAATAAACTAATAAAACTACCCGAATCTAAACCTCAGTATGGACTTTTTGATCCAAAATCATTCGTCCAGGATTTCCCGCAGCATCGCAGCACGCTACAATCTTGCAGGAAATCTTTAAATACGACGAATCTCAGAAAAAAAAATTTTTAATCTTGACAGTCCTTTGGCATGGAAATATATGGAAACACAAAGCGGCGTCGTACCCAAGTGGTAAGGGGCAGGTCTGCAAAACCTTTATTCAGCGGTTCGAATCCGCTCGACGCCTATAAACTTACTTTAACGGTAGGTTATTTTTTAGAATCAGCCCAGGTGGTGGAACTTGGTAGACACAAGGGACTTAAAATCCCTTGATCCTTGCGGTCGTGCGGGTTCAATTCCCGCCCTGGGCAGATCTAGAAAAATTATTGCTCTTCATTTCAAGGCTTACAGTTTTAATTCTGCAATCAAATCAGACACAGGACTTCAGCAATCCCTCTTTAAAACTCATTAAGCAAATGCCTGACAATACAACATTTAATACCTTCCTTATTATTCCGGAGAACCTTTCTAAAGATATGTCTTTGTTTCGTTAATTTAAATTCAGAGAAGAAACTCAGTCATACTAATATCATCGAGTTTTTTATAGTAGGTCTCAATAATGTCTCTGTGGTTTACTATACCTAAAAATTCACTTTTTTCATCTGAAACTACTACTGGAATATTTTCAATATTATATTCACGTATTTTCTCAATTGCAAGAGTAACAGGATCATTTACCTTTACAGGGGGAATATCAATAACCAAATCTCCTGCTATAAGCAAATCAGAGAGATCATTGTCAAGTAATGCCTGACGCACACCCTTTAGTGTAATAACACCAACAAGCTGATTATGCCTGTTTGTTACAAAAACATCTCCATATTTCGCGTTCATAATTATTTTAATAATATCTCTAAACGGTGTCGTGTAATCTACAACATCCATATCTTTTTGTAATATCGAACCGACATTCATTTTTGAAAATATATCAAGATCACCCTTTTTGGTTACATCTATGTTTTCATCGAGAAGAGCCAGAGCATATTCACTCCCCTTTCTATAATATAAAATCACAAGATGTGAAAGTATTGCAACAAGCATTAAAGGGAGAATAAAGTTATAATCACTCGTCACTTCAAATACAAGAAGAATAGAAGTAAGAGGAATTGAATTAATACCTGCCAGAACACCCCCCATACCGACAAGGGCAAAAGCAACCGGATCAAGTGATGTTCCAAGAACCATATTAGAAATAATGGCCATTAGGTATCCAAGAAATGTTCCAATACTTAGTGCAGGCGCAAATGAACCGCCAAACGCACCAGCTTGAAGAAATAAAGCCAGAAAAACAATTTTTAAAACAAGCAGGGTCAGCAACGGCAAGGGGAGGTAATCTCCATGTAAAACATTATTGATTGCAATATACCCTATTCCGAAAAGGTCATACTGATAAATCAGAAAAAAACCGAATAAAAACGTTACTGGCAAAAGTTTATAAAAAGGATTAGTTATTTTTAATTTCTCATCGAAAAGCAGTTTAACAAACTCGGAGAACTTAAAATAAATAATGGCAATTATTCCACACAAAACTCCAAGCAGAATATAGAACGGATAGACATAAATATCACCAATATTGTAAGCCGGTATGATAAATATTTTATGGGTACCAAGCACCATGCGGGAAAGTATATCCGCCATAACTGCTGCTATAATGAGGGCACTTAGAGCTCTGTTTTTTAAATCATTAAGTAGTATTACTTCAATTCCGAAAAATACCCCGGCAATCGGGGCATTGAACACTGCGGAAATCGCGGCACCGCCGCCGGCAGCTGTATACATAATCATATCATTTGTATTATGCTTGAAAAGCTGAGATAAGTATGAACCAATTCCGCTTCCGATTTTAGCGGAAGGACCTTCCGGACCAAGCGGTGAACCTGTTCCTATCGAAATAATTGGTGCGATAAAATGGAAGAGTGTTTCTTTAATCGGGATAAAGCCTTTCCTGACCAATATTGCCTTGATTACACTTATAACTCCTTTTTCCCTGGCAGTTGAAGGGAAAAGCCATGTCAGAAGTGATGTCAAGATTCCACCCGTGACAGGTATTAGTATTATTAAATAAACCGGTATATCGAATATTGCCCTGAAATTATTAGGTCTGAAGAAAGTTCTGGTTATATACAGAACATGATGGAAAATAATTGCTCCCCCACCAGCAAGAAGTCCTATTAAAATAGATATAAATACATGCGATATATATTTTGATATATCAGTGTCAAGATACTGTCTCACCCGTTTTCTTAACAGGAGCTGACTTTTTGCTTTAATTGATTTTTGTTTCATTGTTATCCTTTAAAAAAATACAGGATTTAACTGTCATATCAAGTAAAAAAATCCGGGTTTAAAATAAAATTTGTAATAATAATTATCCAGATTGACCGATCCAGTTCAACCAGGCATTTAACAGACATTGTATTTTCTCTCCGCCGCACACATGTCACGACAGAGAGAAAATACAATTGGATCAAACAATAAAAACTATTTCAAAAGAATATCAACTTTAATTCACTGTTGAATTATATTTTATACCGCTAGCTCCTCCGAAACAACTTCACCTAAACGTCTTACACCCTCTTCAATATCTTCAACAGATGCAAAAGTGAAATTAAGCCTCATTTCATCAGTGCCTCCGCCATTCGGGTAAAAAGCATTTCCGGGAACATATGCAACATTCCGCTCAAGCCCCTTTTTATGCATTTTACCGGTATTGATTTTTTCTGAATAGTTAAGCCAGATAAAAAGCCCGCCATCCGGTGTTGTATATTCCGCAGATGGTATAAATTTATTTATCGCATCTGTCATAATATCTCTCTTCAGCCTATAAATCATTCTTACTCTTGCAATTTGTGAATATATCGATCCTGAACTTATAAAATCATGTATTACAAATTGAGCAAGTGTATTACTACATGTATCTTCACCCTGTTTAGCGATAGAGCATTTACGGATTATCTCCTTTTGAGACATCATCCATCCTGTGCGAAGACCGGGAGATACCGTCTTTGAAAAAGACCCTAGATATACAACACGCTCATCTGAATCAAGATGCTTTACAGGTTTTATTCTTAGATCATCGTAACGAATCATTCCATAAGGATCATCTTCAACAATCATCAGATCATATTTAGATGCGATTTCGTAAATTTCTCTTCTTCCGGCCGTGCTCATTGTAATGCCTGTCGGGTTATGAATCGATGGTATTGTATAGATAAATTTCGGCTTATTCCCCGCTGAAATCAGTTGAATTACTTTACTCTCCAGTTCATCGGGATCCATTCCGTTCCTGTTTATATTAACAGTATGAATATCTGCCATAAATGAACGGAAAGTGCCGATTGCACCGACATATGTCGGAGTCTCGGTAATGATTGCGTCTCCAGGATTAAGCATAACCTTACAAAGAAGATATAGGGCCTGCTGGGATCCACTTGTTACAAGTATATTATCAGGCTGAGTTATAATACTATGGGCATTTTTCATTAATGAACATATAGACTCGCGCAGTGGAGTATAACCTTCAGTTGCACCGTACTGAAATACAGTGGAGCCGTACTTCGAAATAGTACTGTTTATAATATCATTTAGTTCTTCAATCGGGAAGGCTTCCGCACCGGGCAATCCTCCTGCAAAACTGATCATCTCCGGATCACCGGTGAGTTTCATCATATCACGGACAGCAGAGGATTTCATATTAAAAGAGGAATTTGAATAAATTGGTGTATATTGATTAATCATAACAACTCCCTCCCTGATGGTAATAGAAATAGTTTTCCAGCCTAAGCTGATTTGCGGCATCCTTAATAATTGATGCTGAGGCGATGACTAATTGTGTTTTTTTCATGACAAACTCCTGTATTTTTAATTTATTTTTGTGCAATTTATGGTGACACCGGAAAACAAAAAAGCCCGCTTATTATGGCGGGCTCCGGTTTCTTCAATATTTAAAATATATCTAAGAATCTGCCCGCAAAGGTATATATCTATTCACAGCGACCGCTGCCATAGTTATAATAAGTCTCTCGGGTTTAGATATAGTTCTTTTCATAAAAGTAAAGTGCTGATTAACGAGGGTTATGTCAATATTTTTTTTATATCATACCTCCTATAGTCTTTTTTTTGTTAATTAACCCGAGAACTGCTATAGCTGTGACAAAGACCGTTAAAGATTAAATTTATTTCTTGACGTTCGTTTAAACGTACGCTAAATTGAATATGAGGTAAAAACATGAAAACCATAACGGTCACTAACGCTCGTCAGAATTTATATAATTTGATAGATGAAACAGGGGAATCTCACGAACCAATATATATAACAGGTAAAAGAAAGAATGCTGTACTAGTGGCGGAGGAGGACTGGAAGGCTATTGAAGAAACGATGTACCTTCTTTCAATACCCGATATGCGCGATTCGATAGTAAAAGGACTAAAAACACCTGTTTCTGAATGTATAAAGGAACTTAAGTGGTAAATTATACATTTGTTTATACCAAACATGCTCAAAAGGATTCTATAAAAATTAAAAAATCCGGATTAAAAGACAAAGTTATTAATCTTCTAAATATCATTGAAAAGAATCCTTTCCAAAATCCCCCACCCTATGAAAAGCTGGTTGGAGATTTGGCAGGCGCATATTCACGAAGGATCAATATTCAGCATAGATTAGTTTATGAGGTAATCGAGGATAAAAAAATAATTAAAGTAATACGGATGTGGACTCATTACGAATGACCGGAGATAAGGGGAGAAAAAATACTACTTTTTAAATTTCTGATCCGGTGAGATCAAAGAATAATAGCATCAAGCTTTAAAAAAGAGATACTGTTCGAAGACATAGTCGAGTTTCATTATCAGACCGGGATTGTTTGTTAAAAAATCCCTGAATTCATCAGCTTTAATGGAATAGACCTGTATTGCGCTGTCATGGGAAAAAGTATAATCCGATTTATTACCCTCATACAAGTTTGCAGCCTGACCGATTAAATCACCAGTCTGAAGTATTGCTGCATTTTCTTTTTTTCTGCTGACTACAACTGTTCCTTCTCTTAGAAGAAAAATCTCTTTAATTTTCTCACCCTCTTTTATCAGCACACCCTTTTCAGGAATTTCTGCAGACACAAGAAGCGATTCAAATAGAGCTCGCTGAGTCGGTGTAAAGAATTTTAAAAATCTGCTTGAGGACAACAGGCTCCATGTTCCGTCATCACGAATATTGATAAGCTTCTGCAGTGCCGCAGAATAATTTGTGTTTGTAATAAAATTTTTAAACTTATCCTTCTCTATTGAATATAGAACGACCTCTGTTTCAGCAACAACATCTGCCGAACGGTTTTCCTCTCTTAAAATTGCAGCCTCACCAAAATAGTCATAGGTACCAAAATGTTTTTTAAATTTTTTATCTTCACTCTGAACCGAAACAGTACCGCTGTAGATGATATAGAATGCATCTCCAGGAGTCCCTTTCTTTATGATTATATCTCCTCTTTTAAAATGCTTCCGGTCCACCATGCTGATGAATTCCTGTGCTTTTGCAATGGAAATGTTTTTAAAAAGGTCTATGTGATTTAAGAGACTCAGAATCTGGTAAGTAGCCTCAAAAGGAGGCGCTTCAACATCAAAAACAAGAGTATTCTCGATACCGAATTTTGACTGATTCAGCAGCGATCCGGCTGGTATTTCACTTTTCGGAGTGTGATAGATAAATATTTTTTTCTGAATCTCAGCCGGAAGAGCTGTAAGAATATCAATTGGTGTATGAAGCGGAGTCATACCTGATTCATGGAAAATTATATCTGAATTCCACGGAAAATTCGCAAGCAGATGATAACGTTTCTCATCTATAATCCCATCATCCAGAAGCTTTTTGTGAATTGCCGGATTGTTATTGTGATCCGATGAGTAAACAAGGGATTTATTCTGAAACTGTACCCGGAACCCGATTGTGGGAATTGAATGAAGCGCGTAGTTGACATTAAACATCGCACCGTGAATAAATAGAGGAATACCTATTTCAACCGGACGGAAATCAAAAAGGCGCATGAGATATTCCTCTGAAACATTGGTCAATGTTGAATATTTCTTTAAGAAGCTGCTCATTATCGGCTTTGTAGTATAAATTGTGATTTTTTCTTCTTCAAGAATTTTCTGAAAGGTGCCCGCATCGTGATCAGCATGACAATGTGTAAGGATTATTGAATCTATAACCTTAGGACTTACATTTGAGTCAAGAAGCCATTCAGTTGAATTAACAGGGGGATCAATCATTACTCCATTATGATTTAACCATAAAATAAAACCGGAGGTATTTTCGTAAGGATCAAATCCGCTGCTTGGCCCCAGACATGTCATTCCGAAAAGCGGCGGATTAAAAGGTTCGGATAATCTTTCACCGATAAGATATTTAGGCTTATATTCTATTAAACCGGGAATATGTGCCAGTAATTTCTTTTCATAGTGTATTTCGAAATGATTATTGGAATCAATACTGATGGTTACTCCGTCTATAACAGCGCTGTCATCTTTAAAAATATAGAATTCAACAACATCTTCGAACTTCATAATACGGAAAAAATCAATCTCCCGCTCAATATTGCCGTAATAACCGTCTGTTTCCGAAGATGTATCTGAAGATAGTTTACTCTGTGGACCGAAAAGAGATTCAAGAATCACAGTTTTTATCTTTACTGCCTGTTCGGCATTGCATACTATGCGCGTTTTCTTCTTTTTAATAAAGTAATTGTAATATATCGGAAATTCCAGCTCGGCAACACTTATCCCCTTGATCCAGTTGAAAAACTTTTCAGGGAGAACAAAAATAAGAGGAACTCCCCCTGGAAGCAGGATGGTATCTTTTATCGTTTCTGGAGGGGCACCGAATTGAATATATCCCGCTGGAGAATCGACAAGATATCCCCCTCGCGGTAAAGAGGTGACAATATCGATAAGTTCTTTCAGAGGTTTCATTTGACTCATAATTAAAATAATATATACTTACGAACTATATGCAAGGAAAAAATAAAAAAGGGGCTCTAAAAAGTCCCTTTTTTTAACTCACCCCCGGCCCCCTCCCTTTTTAAAGAGAGGGGCGCGGCAGCAGCCGGGGTGAGTTTAAAAGTTTTCTATAATAATAACAAGCATTCTCCACTCAAATTTTATTTTACTGCATTTTGCACTGCAGTAAAAATCCTATCACTCCATTTACCTCCGACCTTTACATAAGCTGCAGGTTCACCAAGCGGTGCTTTAACTCTGTAACTTTTGCCACCCTCAACCGTTTTCCCTGTAAAAATATTCTTCCATGTCCCTTCGGGGAAATAACCACGTACAGAATCTTCCTCCGCATCAACTACAGGGAGCACCAGAAGATCCTCCCCTAACATAAACTGATATTTAAGATCATATGTATTTTTATCATTGGGGAAGTTGAGATATGGATGTCTTACTATTGGATAGCCCTTCTCTGAAGCTTCTTTCGAGAGAAAAGCGATATAATCTTTCAGCGCATAATGGACCTTCCCCATTTTTGCAAATTTTTTAACAGAATCTTCATCCCTGTAAACCTGATGGAATCTCTTTGGAATATTTCCTTCGTGTGTTCTGAATATTGCAGTAAATGCATTTGCCTCAGCCCATCGCTCAGTGAGTTCTTTCTTTCTATCATAAGGGGAGATCATCGGGGGGAGAGCTTTTATGCCGGTATAACCACCGATATCACTATGATTTATAGCGACTCCGCTCATGCCGGATGAAGTAAGGCCAACTATCGTTGACGCAAGACCATCATCATAACCGAAACTGACCATCTGATCACCAAGCCAGAATGCAGTTGAATACTTATTTGAGTAACTATACCCAGCTCTTGTAAAAAATACTATCTCGCCATCTTTTTTAGCTTCGGAAATTGCTTCTCTATTTATGCGGGCCCAGTCTACAGGATAAACATTGTGATAGAGCTTCGGATCTCTTTTATCAAACAATACCGCATCATAAGGGAGCCACTCACCGAAATCGGCCATCCAGCCGGAAAGCCCCATATCAATCATATTCTTTTTTATAATTTCCTTGATCCACTTCTCAGCTTCAGGATTAGTGAGATCAATCAGATATGCAGGGAAACCTGCTGTAGTAATAAGATAGTTCTCTCCCTGAGGATTTTTTACGAGATAACCCTTAGCCTTGGCATCATCCAGCATCGGATTAATGAATTTATCATTTAATACTGCCGGATTTGTATCTGCAAGGAATGAACTTATATATCCAAGCACCTTCACGCCATCCTTATTCATATCCGCACAGAAATTCTTGAAATCGGGGTATGACGGTTCCAGATCACCATTACTGTCGGTAAACTCCGATTTTTCCTGGGCATACCATCTCCACTTAAGCTGATCTCCGAAATTTGTAGTACGTTTACCAACCCAGTCCTGAATCCAGAGTGCAGTGACAGGGTTTCCAGCTGCCTTTGCCTCTTTTACAACATGCTTAACTTTTTCAGCTCCACCCTGCAGACCAAGCCATGTACCATAGGCCCAATCGGGGAGCAGGGGATATCGGCCTGTTTTAAGAGTATATTTCTCAATAAGCTCCAAAGGACCGGCGCCGAGCCATATAGTTCCCTTTAAATTATTTTCACGGAATTCAACTGACACTTCATCGTCCTTCGAAAGATCAAATTTTGAATATGAGGTGTTTTCAAAAAAAACTGAACGGTTTAGAGAAGTTATATAGTGAGGAATCGGAGCGTAGGATGTAAATTCGTTCCCGCCAGCTCCAGCTGTGATATTAGCAAGAAAAGTTATAGGCTGGTCTCCACGACCTATCCCCTGCTCCTCTGTAAATACAAAGAGTTTCTTTCCTTTGAAATTAAAATTGCTGTATTGAGTCCCGAATCCGAAAAACTGCTCCTCTTCACTTGAACCATAGAAGAGTTTAACCCTGTTATACTCAGGTTTATCAAGTTTAACTTCAAAAGTAATTGTTTGTGGTGAATCTGATTTAATTGTAAACTCATAACCGGTGCTGCAGTTTTTACCGGAAAGTTCTCCTTTAATAAGAATAGAATCCTTCGTAGCAGTAATAGAATCAATCTTCTGATTGATACACTCCGACTGCATCTCTTCTTTAAACTTGAAAGAAGCCATTTTGTATTCCACGGTATCTTTTGAAATTGCAGCATTTAAAAAGGCTTTGTCGAGAGGTAGTTCGAGGAAAGATCTGTTAGTAGCGGTATCAACAATCTGCATAGATGTCTTTCCTGACACTAACTTAATTGTACCTGAAGATAGATCCTGCACCGGAGTATAATTTATTGTACCGCGGGATGCACAGGCAATGATCATTCCAGATAATAATAGAAACAAAACCGGTTTTATTCGCGACTTAATCCTGATTTTAGAGAAAACTTTTTTAGATTGAAATATAACTGCACGGGGTTCTGCCACGGTGCCCTCCTGTAAATTTTTTGAAAAATATAAAAAAAATGTTTTTATCAATGAAATTCCAATGAACTTCCAATGAACTGCGGGTGTTTATTCTGTTCAAATATTGATTTATGTTACCGGAATACCGGTTTAAGTCAATTATTATTTGTGGATGGGTACTATGTCAGAACAGGTTCTGTATGATTCAATGATTACCAGGATTAAATAGTCAGAACACAATTCATATGATTCAATGGATTAACACGATTAACAAGTAGACTTCTTCTAAAAATTACGAAATATACAGTTTACGAACAATGAACGATTGCAGAATCAGATAATAATTATTAAAATAGAAAAAGCACACTGCTTAATCCTGAACATCCCTTAATCCGCGTAATTGTGTTCTGACAGTTGTCAGAACACAATTCATATGATTCAATAGATTAACACGATTAAACAATAAACTCTCAGTAAAATTTCGAAACATACAGTTTACAAACAATGATCGATTCGAGAATCAGATAATAACTATATAAATAGAAGAAGCATTCTGCTTAATCGTGAAAATCCTTGTATCCGGCAATCCTGTGCAGATATTTGTTATATACACGTTTAAATTCAAGGCTTCTTGTACCAAAATTGATCAATAATCCGTCTGAGATATTGTATGCTTCGCAGTAATTTATTGCCTGTGCCTTATGGACTGCTTCCAGTTTTTCTACTGCTTTTAATTCAACCATTACAAGATTTTCTACAAAAAAATCGACTCTACGTGTACCAACCTGGGAATCACAGTAAAAAACAGGCATCTCTTTTTCTCTTTCAAAATTCAATCCCAAAGAAGTGAACTCAACACCGATGGCGCGCTGATAAATCACTTCCTGAAAACCACACCCCAATGTTCTATGAACCTTCATAGCACAGCCGATTATGCTGCTTGTGATTTTATCTATTTCTTCCTTATTTTTCATTTAGACCCCTCAGCTGTTTATTACTAATACGTTCGAGGAGAAGAAGAGGGTAAAAAAAAATTACTTTTGCTAAATTATTTTGTCTGAATATAATTAGTGTGATTTAATAGATTGTCGGGATTATTTGTCAGAACACAATTAATATGATTCAATGGATTAACAGGATTAAAAAGTAAACTTCTTCTTTATTACCAAATATACAGATAATGTGCAATTCCTGATTCCAGATTAAGAAAACATTTACAAAAACAGAATAAAGTACACTGTTTAATCGTGAACATCCTTTAATCATAGTAATTGTGTTCTGACAGCAGTCTGAACACAATTACTATGATTAAATGGATTAACAGGATTAACCAGTAGACTTCTTCTATAAATTATGAAATACACAGTTCATACACAATGCACGATTTTAAAATCAGAAAATAATTAAAAAACAGATAAAGCACTCTGCTTAATCGTGAAAATCCCTTAATCTCCGTAATTGTGTTCTGACAATTACCACGATTAAGTATTGAACGCCAACTATGATTATGAACATAGTTGCATTACAAACTGAAAGAGATGTTAGTATTAAAAAATACTATAAAATAGACAGAAGAAACACACCGCTTCAACGTGTACATCCACTAACCCCTGCAGTCCTGTTCTGATAATTAATAACATACCTAAACATACCCACGCAGTTTGTCCACAATACCCCGAAAATTGGACTCTAAAAAAAAATAATTTGTAACTTTTTCAACGCTTCAAATAAATATACTTGATTTTCTCTAACGGCTATACTAATATGCAACAGAATAAAAGTTACGTAAAAATCTAAATTTAAAAAAGGAGACTTTTTACATGAAACAAATTAAGTTTTTAGCCGTTGCTGCGTTAGTAGCAGCGATCGCTCTTCCAGCAATGGCAGAGACAAAAGTTACATTTAGTGGATACGCAAAGGCTCGTTTTGGTGCTCAGTATATGAAGACTGATAACACTGATATGCAGTCACTTGCTTTACTTGCAGGTCTTAAGGAAGACACAAAAGCTGCTACAGTTTATGCTGCTCTTTCTAATACTACTAATGCAGCAACAACTGCTGTTAATGCAATGACTTATGATACACTACGAAACACTGCAGCAAGTGCTTATAATAAGTTTTTGGGTGGTACTGGTGTACCAACAGCTGCAGATTATACAGCTGTTGATGCTGCAAGTCCTTTTGCTCCCATGGTAACTGGTGCTGGTACTTTTACATCTATGAATGCTATTGCAAACGCATTAGTTAAAGCCGGCATGGATACTGCAATTACAGCATTAAATGGTCCAAGTGAAGCAGCTGCATATGCTGCAGTTAGAGCTGCATTTAGCTCTGTATTGTCACCTGAGGACACATTAAAGCTTGTAAGAGCTTACCAGTCAGGAAAAGCAGCACAAGGTCTATTAGTTGGTCAGAAAGTTGAGCAGTCCACAAGACTTGACCTTAAGATCGAAGATGACAAACTTACTTTTAAAGTAGGCGCTGAACTTGATTCAACTAACGGTTTTGTATTGAAGCAGGCAGCTATAGCATTTGATTATGGTATTGGTGCTGTAACTTTTGATGATGCAGGTTTGCAGGGAAGATACAATGGAGACATTTTTTATGTAGGTACATCTAACACTAGCAAAAGCTCAATAGATTTCACTCTTAAACCGGGCGAAAACATGGGTAATGTATTCTTTACACTTATGAGCAACAAAGCTTTAGCAGGTGTAAAATATGAAAACACTGCAAACAGAACCATTCCTATTATGCAGTTAGGTTATGAGTACAAATCAGATATGGTAGATGTAACCGGTGGTTATATTTATGACAAATTCAAAGGTGGAACAACTAACGTTAAGCAGACTGGCTATATGGGATTTGGTACATTAACTTTCAAAGTTGCTGATATCAAGAAACTTGATGGTGATATGGCTATGGCTGTTTCTCTTTCAGGTCTTGTTGGTCAGAACGTTGTGAATTTTGCAAATATGAAAGCAACAGATCTTGAGTCTGCCTCTATTTCACTTAACCAGTTTGGAAATGGTTTAAGCCCATTATCTGCTCAGACTACTGTTAGCAGATCTGCTGCTGACAAAGACGCTCATGTTAGAGGTATGATTGTAAGTGCTGGTATTACACCATGGAAAGGCGGTCTAATTTCAGGTTCTTACAGAATATCTGAGTTAACATTAGGCGGAGAACCATACACTGCTTATAAAGCTGAACTTGCTGTTACTCAGTATTTCTCAAAGAACTTCTATGTACTACTTGGCGGCGGAACAGAGTCTTATTCTGTAGCTCCTGGCGACCAGGCAATTACTGGAAATCCTATCGAAGCTGCTTATGGTTACGAAGGAACTCTTGAGTTTGGATACAAGTTCTAATTCTTAATCTTCAACTTAAATTTAGATGAATTGAACCGGCCCTTATGGGCCGGTTTTTTTATGTTCGGATAATAGCTGTGTTTAATATGTATGTTTAATGTTCAGACACTGTCTGAACACGATTACGGAGATTAAAGGATTTTCACGATTAAATTGAGTTCTTTTTCTATTTCTAAAAATCTTTTTTTGTGTTTGTAAATTTTTGTCTTTCGATTTTTATTCACAATTTTTTTTATATAATGAAAGAGGTAACTAGTCTAATCTTTGTAATCCATTGAATCATACGAATCGTGTTCTGACGTGATTCCCCAAAAATATTATTGAACACCAGCAAATTTAACTTGTAATCGAATATAATATTATACACTATCTGTAAAAAACATAAGGACAAAACTGTATGAAAAAGTATCTCCTGCTCCTTCCCCTTCTGGTTATGCTGCCATCGGCAATTTATGCATGGTCGGATCATTTGTATTATTCACGTGAAGCTTTGTCAGTTGTGCAGGAAGTTTCCAGTGCTGAAAATATCAAAGTTGAAAAACTTGAAGATTTTCTGAAAAAAGAATCTGCCGGTTTATCTGCACTGCTTAAAGAAGAAGATGAATTTTTAAAAAAAACTTATTCAGTTTATCCTCCACTTCATGATTCGTTAGCATTTAATGACAGAAATTCAGTAAATATCAAAATCAATTTCCTCAAAGCAATTAGAGTTAATCCTGATATACGCCTGGGTTACTATCTCCAGAATCTTCCGGGTAATGATGTTTCAAATAAAAAGAAATTTAATATTAAGGATGTATCCGTCTTCAAAGATATTTCCTGGCTTAACGGCTATACATTCACGGCAGTAAATACCGGCGAGATGGTTTCACCGCTTAATGTACTTTCAACTGCAAGTGATGAACCGGATTACGGGCACGACATTCATCTCTTTGAAGACAACAATTCTGAATATGGGAAGATTTACGGATTCGGAGCTCAGCCATTCGGCGACCCAAAACTTGAATATGCAAGTCAGGCCCCTTTTCATATGGGATTCTATCACGAATCATTTATTATTTTTACCGCTGCAGGATTTCTAAAGCAGACATATCCGGAAATTCGCGTTCACCAGTACATGATGCTTGCGAAGTTTGCTTTTAAAACCGGTCATCCATACTGGGGATACCGTTTCCTAGGATGGGGACTTCATTATGTACAGGATATGACTCAGCCTTATCATACGAAGGTTCTTCCCGGTGCAGGTACTATAAAAATGCTGGTTATTAATATGTCACAGAAAAAGAAAGCTGAATCAGTGGAAAACCTATCTAACCGCCACCTGGCGTTTGAAAATTATATATTTGAAACTACACAGGCACTTTACAAAAACAAATCATTGGATAATCCATTCTTTCAGAACCTTCGCAACACAGAATCTGATGGGAAATACGATAAATTTGGTGCAAGCTATACAAAAGAGGTAATTGCAGATGAATCGTATGATATTGCAGATGATCTTGATGATGCACTCAGTGAATGTAGTTCGATTATGAAATTCGCAGATAGTAATTACCATATAGAAAGTTTCGCTCCATCAAAGGAGAGTGAGGATATTGATAAACTTATATTGCAATTAATGAAAAATTACGGGGCTCATTCGAGAAATTATGTCAGAGCTATTCTAACTGGCGACTGAATAGGATTAAATTAAAATTTTTTATTTATAGAAATCTTTTTTTGTAGATCAATTTTACTATATCGACTTTTTATAACTCCTTGATACCTACTATAAAAAAAGAAAACTAGTCTAATCCTGTTAATCCATTGAATCCCCGTAATTGTGTTCTAACTGGTGTCTGAACAGGATCACATGGATTAAAGGATTTTCACGATTAAATATAGAACTAATTCATTTTTTTATTCTGAAATGCGATTTTGTCTGAACCATGATTCACTTGATTAAAGGATTAACTGGATTCTGTGATGAAAAAAAGTCTCTAATCAAGTAAATCACCTAATCCTTTAATCAAGGTTCAGACAATCTTATAACTCCTGTTCAGAAAATTGTCGGGTGTAAGTTAATCTATTTATTCCATCCTAAAGATTTAATAAATCCAAGAACATCTTTTGTTACTTTATCATAATCAGGCGGCATGTCAGTATACTTGCTTGTCATTACATGTCCTCCAACTGCATACGGCATATTTACACTTTTAGGATTAGGTGTACCGTTGTTAAACATCATATATGCCTCTCTCATACCAGCAACAGAGGCTGCTTTATCCTGATTTTTTTCATCCTTATAGTAATACATAAGCATCACAGGCTGAGTTACTTTTTTGTAAACTGATTCATGTGAAGTAAGTGACTGCAGCTGATAAATCTGCCTCATCGACCTGAGATATTGATTTGCATACCAGTAGAGCGACCAGTTATCTTTTTCCTTGGGTATAGGCCACGGTGCTGGTTTACGTTCAATAATTGTTGTAACAAGTTTAAACATCGGATAAAAACCGGCAAGCTTAGGCATAAATCCGGCGTACTGATATGCCGGAGAAATAAGTATCATTGCATCTATAAGTTCCGGATTTTTTGCCGCAATATATGTTGCAATCATGCCCCCCATACTTGTTCCCACAACGATTACTTTATCTCCAAGTTTGTGCATCATCTTTAGAGTTGTTATTGCTTCATCAAGATGATCTTTCCCTGAAACTCTTGCCTGATCTTCAACATTTGTTCCATGCCCGGGTAAACGAAGATAGTAAGTGTTTGCCTTCAGTGAATATGATATTCTATCAACAACCAGTTCACCTTCAGCGCGTGAAGCACCGTAGCCATGTATGTATAATATCGCAATTGGAGTTTTATCTGCGTATTGCACCAATCTCTCTTCATTATTAATCCGTGCGTTGAGTTCTTTACTTTTTTTAAGTTTTTGAACATAAAATTCTTTAAATGTTTCCGGGAGTGATACCTGCGAATATGTATAAGAATGACTGGTCATGGCGAAATGCCAGCCGGTTAATATGGCTGCAATAATAAATATTCCGATAACTATCTTTTTTTTCATTAAACTCTCCTTTTTTCCTATTTACCGTTTGTAATTTAGTTATATTTTGATTTGAAACACAATACTTTTTATTATCGAAGAAAAAAATTTAACTACTGTGGGACTGACTTAAAAGTCTTATATTTCCATATTTGTCATTCCGGTTTTGCATCATCCATTCCTGGAGCAAACACGATGTTTGCCCGCCATCAAGTAACACGATGTTACAAAAAAGCTGGCCAAATACCGGAATCTCCTAATGGAATCAGTAGTATGAGATTATCTAAGATCTTCCTGCAGTCGCTATCATTTCGTTTCACTACAAACGGAATGACAGAGACCGGGCTTTTAGGACAGCCACAGGTGGCAGATTTACAGGTACCAGTCACCGCGGATTTTCACCAGACAATACCAGTTTATGTGACTTTGCAATCTCCGCAAAAAACTTTCCAGAAGCTCGGATAGTCCTTTTCTGTGTGGCGTAATCGACCTCCACAAGTCCAAACCGTGATTTTTCACCCTCTGCCCATTCGAAATTATCCATTAGCGACCAGTGATAATATCGTTGTACCGGAATTCCATCTTCAATCAATTCAGCAATTTCCGTAAGATGATCGGCCAGAAACTTTGAACGGAATGCATCCCGCGAGTCGGCCGTTCCGTTTTCAGTAATCCAGATGGGGAGTTTGTACTGTTTCCAGATCTTCCGGCATAACCGGCCGAGTCCCTTCGGATAGATCTCCCAGCCCAGATCATTTACAGGAGCTTTCTCACGCAGTGTCAAATCACCGAACATCGGAAATGATTTAAATCGTCCTTTAACCATATCCCGTGAATAATAATTTATTCCTATAAAATCGGCAAAAGGTCCATTACCCATTGGTTTTCCTTTGCCTAATGGAAATATCATTTTCCCCGTTGTCATACTTTCAACAAAAATATTCTGAACCACACGCTCGTAAAGAACTGCGCTTATGCGTCCCAATAGACCAAGGCCATCGTAAACTCTCAGGTGATGCGCAACCCCGACTCTGACTATGGAACGTTTCTGTTCTTTACTTAATCTGTGAATAGTTTCGTATGCCAGAATGTGCGCCTCCATCATAATTTTAGCGCCTTTTAAAACCAGATCAGTCCTGTTTGTAAATCCCGGAGGCCATATACCAAGCTGATATCCAAGAAGAAGATATATATTCGGCTCGTTGATAGTAATCCAGTCATCCACTAAATATCCCAGAGCTTTGTAAACAACTTCAGTATAACGGTTAAAGAGAGCCGGTGTTTCTGAATGTATCCATCCTCCCCGATCCTCAAGCCATAGAGGATTTGTAAAATGATGCAGAGTAACCAGCGGACGTATTCCAGCTGCTTTAAGAAGTTCAATTTCACGTCGATAGTGTGCAATTGCCTGTTGATCCCATTCCCCTTCCGATGGTTCGATACGTGACCACTCCAGCCCCATGCGATAAGTACTGCAGCCCAACTCTTTCTGGAGAGCTATATCCTCTTCTACACGATTCCAGTGATCACAGGCCCTGAAGCAGGAAGATCCGTCGTTTATTTTGCCGGGAGTCTGACACCACCTGTACCACGAGTGGTTTTCAATTCCGCCCTCTACCTGCGTTGCAGAGGTTGCTGTTCCGAAAAGAAACTCCGGCGGAAACTCAAATTTATTTTTCATTCTTCACTCCCGGTTTTATTTTGATTTTTATATTTTCCATTAGTAATTTCAATTTTAATTTGAAACTCAAGATTTTCTCCAGGATGTAACGACTGGAGCTTGTGATTTTTTTCTGCTTTTCCTATGCTGTCATAAAAACCGGTTGAAGGCTCCAGCGCAAAATTATAGTCACCCCGAAATCCACCCTCGGTAATCCAGAGCCCCAGGTATGGAAGTTTATCTTTTTCAAAATAAATTCTGCAGCTCAAATCATTTGTGGGATAATAAACTCCGCATTCACCTAGGGACAAATCTCCATTAACATAGAATTTTTCAGTTTTTTCAGCATTTTTAGATTTGATCTTATTCAATTGATAAACACTTCCATCCGTCAATGTGGCGGCAGGAAAAGAGTAAATATTTCCTTCATCACCAAAAATTTTACTTTTCTGAACATTTATAACACTGCAAGTTCCTTCAGGAAAAAAAATCTCCATATCTTCTTCACAGTTCATAAGACCATGCATAGTCCATATACATGGGAAAGGTTCACTGCCGGTGTTTGAAATTTTGTAATCAACACATAGCAGATCTCCATCAAGAGATACTTTTTTTTCATATGTATACGAAAGTATCCCGCTATCACAACAGAGCTTCAAGGCATTATCGGTTATTTCGTGTTTCATCGGACTGGACCAGATCTCTCCATGGTCGGGATACTTTATCTCTACACCGTTAACATTTACTATGGAGCTATCAACAGATGGAAAACAATCATCGAATCCGGAAGCATCAAATTCTCCGAAGTCTGCATATAATTCAGGTTTCAAATAAATATCATTTTTGTTCTGAAAAAAAATCTCAAAGTTTTTATCTTTTTTAATTAATGAAACAATTTTTCCGCCAAGTTCGGGAATCACAATTATTTTTATTTTTTCATTTTCAATTTTTACTGCACTGAGTCCCTTGAACTGTAATTCTGTTATCAAAAGGGTACCTCTGTTTAAAATTTGTTTTATCAACTTTTTTGGCTCTTTCCAGATTGTTGTGATAATAATTAATTTAATTCAAACCTTCCTGCCCCCTATCCCCCAGAGGGGGCACCGATATATCATTTATACCGCTGTTAGTTTTATTCTTATCATCTATTTTACAATTCAAATATTATTTAATATATCTTCATCTTTAATCCGCAATGTATCGATTCCAATACTCATCAGGAATTCATCACTATATCTATCGTATCCTTTTTATGATTCATGAATTCACTAATAATTTCCATCTTGTGTACCCCCTCCGGGGGACAGGGGGATATAGGAATGTCAATTATCCCAACATTCCGTTTTATTTACTCAAAATTAAAACTTATTAAACACTTTCTCTGCGAAACCGATCTGATCATGAATTTCAACAACATTACCGTCATCAAGAATAACTTTTCCGGTAAATTTACCAAACACCTGATGCTGCAGTGATTTTAATATCAGCAGATTTGCACTGGAGTAACGATCCAGTATAGGAATAAAATCCATTTCAAAACGTCCGTCATCTGAAGTAAATTTCCATGGCGACATGAAATCATCTTTTCCATCTTTTACAGGAATAATAAAATCAACGCGATTTAATTTATGTGCTTTTCCGTTATAAATAATCATATTCTCTGTAGCAGCGCTAGTATCACCGAATCCGTAGCCTATATTAAAACCGAAGGGTTTTCCGTCAGGTAGAACAACTGACATGGAACCCCAGTACCAGGTATTTCTGTATGTCCAGACTCCACGGCCCCAGTCGAGTGTACCCATTGAATCAGGAGAGTTATACTGAAATGTTGTCTCACCATGAATGACAGTTCCTCGTGCCTTCATAGTGTTTATCTTCTGATTATAATAGAATGCTTTTTTATCTTCAGCAAAGGGCGTGGCAATAACCATGGTGTCATGCGGTTCATCAGATAGTATCAAATCAACTTTCAGATTTTTACCACTTGCAAAATTTTTAAAATCGCAGAACAGTTTTCTCTCCTTTCCGTCATTCAAAAAACTTATATTTAATCTATTATTTTTAAACGCAGTAATTCCCAACGCAGAAGATTCCGGCATTTTCAGTTTTCCAAATGTAAAAGGAATCATTAGAGTATTTGTTAACTGAAACTTTTTCTGAAAATCAAAAACGGTTACACTGACAAGACCCATATAAGAATTATCAGCAATAGTCATTGCCACGGCATTCATAGAATTGCCTATGTAATAATAATCCCACTCCTTGATCCGATAGCCTCTAGCCTTTATATCATTACGTCTGTATTCGAGTATTAAACTATTGGCATATCCCGGTTCACTCACATAACCATTTTCATCCAGCAGATTATGCCTTGCGGTAATTTTATGCTGATTACTCATATATCTCTCCCAGTTTTACTTTGTACATTATTTTTTCAGAACGGTAAATTCCAGATTGTATTCTCCATAACTTTGAGTTTTTATTGTCACCTTCGCTTTTCCCGATTCACCTTTTGTTTTAATGTAAAACCCCGTTGCTCCGCCGATAAGTGAAATAGTATCACTTCCAATGAGTGTGATTGCTCCATCGCAATTTATATTAATTGCTTCACTGCTGTACGGGAGAACATTATTGTTTTCACAGACCATCTGCAGCACAATCCTCACTGCATCATAAGTACGGTCTTCTATCAAATCATATCTGTCAGCGTACACTTTAAGACGAGGACTTGTCGCACTTGATTTAATAACAGTTTTCACAATCTCTCCGCCGGTGTATCCTTCATAGCGGTAAACAGTTTTTTTACCGCCCCAGTTGCCTATGTATGTGCTGTAAAGACGATATCCGTCCGATGGACGAAGACCTGTTCGAAGCATTACCCACGCCATCTGCAATTTATATTTAAATGGTAAAGCCGCTCCATTCACTGCGATATAGTTTAATATTTTTTTTACAATATCCGCATATTGTTTTTTTATACCTTCTTTCTGATAAAGATATGAACCGATGAGATCATCAATAAGCACAGGCGGATGCGGGACATTGGGAAAATTTTTACGATCGGGATAAAAATCGCCGATTAAATTATCATTTTTATAAAACCGTACAAAATCACAGTTAGTAAAAATATAAAGCGGCCCGATTTCACTTGCAGGATGCTCTCCGATATCCATACTTGAAGCAACCTCCATTACCGGCATTTTATCCTGCTGGGAGCTATAGGCATATGCCGCGAGCTTCGGAATACGAAACATATCCAGAACACCGTGATAGCATATCCTGTCGCCGCTTCCAAAATCTTTGTGTGTATTGTAGTCCGACATACACCAGCCGATTGCTCCGCTGATACGATTATCTCCATACATTGCGTCAAGAACCCTTATATGTCGAAGAGCATGTTCAAGACGCTTCTCTTCATGGTCAAAACGTTTAGTCGGGAACATATGCCCGTTATGCTCAGACACAAGATACGGTGCAGTATCGGAGCGGGTTATCTTGTTTACATCGGCAAGAGGCTTATTATCAGTACGATAGTTGAAATCATTATATGTGTAGACATCTTCAAGAAGATTACTCCCGGCTATGCATCGGACACCGCCGGTTTGACGCGTCGGATCAAGCCTGCGTGCAAGATCGTTTGTTTTGCGATACAATTCGTCATCATCATTAGATTCATTTATACGGACACCCCAGAGAATGATGCTCGGATGATTACGGTTCTGCATAATCATCTCCTCGACATTCTGCAGAACAAGTGCACGCCACTCTTTGTTATCGCTTACAAACTGCCATCCGGGGATTTCGGTAAAAACCAGAAGTCCCAGCCTGTCACATGCTTCAATAAAATGCTTTGACTGAGGATAATGAGATGTCCTTACAAGATTAACACCAAGTTCCTCCTTGAGGATCCGGGCATCTTCAACCTGAATCGATGCGGGCATGGCGTACCCGGTATATGCAAAACTCTGATGACGGTTCAATCCTGCTATTTTTAACTTTTTACCATTTAGATAAAAGCCATCTGTTTTAAAAACAGCATATCGAAATCCGATTGACTGAGTAACCGTATCAAGCGGAACTCCTTCCTTTTTTAATGTTACCGTAAGTTTATACAAATTAGGATTATCAACATCCCAAAGCTGCAGATCCGAGAGAAATTTTGTAACTGATATAACATCCGAAGTTATGGTGTTTAATGAAAATGAAGAAACCGTCGCCCCTTTAGAATCGACAAGAAGAAAGTCCATAGCCAATCTACCGTCAAATCGTGACAATGTAACCTCAACATCAATAGTTTTAAGATCTTCAAGGAGATTACCTGTTTTTACAAAAATATCCTGTATATGAGTTTTTTCAACAACCCGAAGATATACCTCGCGATAAATACCGCCATATGTTAAATAATCAATTACATTACCGAATGGCGGAATCTCCTCCCGCTCATTAGAGTCAAGATGTACAACAATCTGATTGTCGGCACCGTACATTACTGCTTTATCTATCTTAGCTTCAAATCCCGTGTAGCCCCCTTTATGTTCTTTAACAAGTGTTCCATTCAGATAAACTTTTGCGTATTGCCCGGCTCCGTCAAAACAGAGAAAAAGATCTTTCCCATCATACTCTGCAGGAATAAAAATATTTTTCCGGTAGCAGCTTTCAAATGCATATAATTTTTCATCAAAATAATTATATGGAAGTTCAATATTTGTATGAGGTATCGATACAGGAATAAAAGAGGAAGTATCAGAATCTTTATTAATATAATCATCCCTGAATCCGGCGGCATACATCCAATCGAAATTCAGGTCTGTTATTATTCTCATTATCTCACCCCGTGTTTATCACAAAATTCAAATTTACAAAAATTCAATTTGTCATCCTCGCGAATGCGGGGATCCATTATTATTAAAAGGATGGATTCCAGTCTTCACGGGAATGACATTTAGTATAATTCATCAGATCATACCTCTAGTATTTTCTCAATTGACGGTCTATCAGAACCAGCAGATTCCCGATAATCGAGAATACAACTGCAAGAACAAAAATAACTATCAGTACATTCACAAAACTCCCCGCTCCATCGGGATAATTTTTCGTCGGATTTACAAACCAGTATGGATAAAAGCCATCTATCTTAGCACGGAACAGCGATGCAAATGCGTATATTGTGGGATAGCCGATCCAGATAAAAGTAAAACGATGACGGTAGGTCCCCTTTTCTTCAAAAATGAGCCAGTTGAGCTGAACACCAATGGGCACAACATAATGCAGTAGAATGTTTGAAAACATAAAAATCCCCACAGGATGATACACTTGTGATAACAAAAAATGGAAAACAAGCCCTGTTACAAGTATCCATATTGCAGCGCCGCTTTTCAAGACTATAAGCCAACCCGGTGTATTCGTTCGATAGTAAACATTCAGAGCCAGAGTGACCGCTACAATGATATTACTCTGAATTGTAAAATAGCTTAATAAATTTAAACCTGTATTCGGGCCTTTCTGAAGAATAATTTCCACACATACTGCTGTTACAGCAGCAGAGATAATAAATAGTTGAAATATGAGATGAAAATTTTTTTTCATAATCTACTTCCTTTAAATATTTTTAATTACTTTGATGCTTCTAAAAAATGATTTCTTCTGACACTATGGATTGAAAAGGAAAAATAATCTAAATTTAATGATTTTTCAAAAAAAAAATAACTACAAAGCGGAGAGTTGTGATAAAACCCTCCGCTTTTGCAGTTACATAATGAATGATACAACAGGAAAGATCAAGCAGGTTTCGTGTATGTTTAAAATTTGATTTAATTAATTTTTAATTAACGGCTATCCTTTCTATCTGAAGATCTCTAATATTGCTGAAGATCTTCTATTTGGAGATCTCCCTCGAAATGGTCTTAAAAACTTCGATCGATTCCATCTCCAGATCATCACCATCTTTAGTATAATCTGCATAGGCTGATGTTCTTGCAATTACAATTTTATGTTTCGGGTTAATATAAATTGCCTGACCGTAGATTCCTATGGCAAGATAATCTCCCTCTGGTTTTTCCGGGATCCACCACTGATATCCATAGCCGAGTGGTGTGTTAGAGCCTATTCTTTTCCCGGGCATCAGATGCGGAGAGTCCGGTGTAACAGATGCTTTAACCCATGCGGCAGGTACTATCTGTTTTCCGTTCCAGCTTCCATTGTTAAGATAAAGCCTTCCAAATCGCACATAATCCCGTAGTACAACATTCAATCCTCCGAATGCCGCTTCCATACCTTTACTGTCTATCATCCATATTGCATCGGACTCCATACCAAGCGGCTTCCATAGTTTTTCTTCGGCATATTCTGACAGATTTTTTCCTGTTGCAGCAGTAATAATCATCCCGAGAACCTGGGTATCCATGCTGACATAATGATTATATATCCCCGGCTTTTTCTCCTGTTTTAGCGAAATTATAAAAGCATCAAGCGGAGTATTGAGAGCGAAGGACCTCCCCATTCTGTTTATATCAGAATTGAAATCACCATAGTCTTCATTAAATCCTATCCCGGATGACATCTGCAATACATCTTTTATCCTGACATTATTATAACCTGATGCAGCAAGTGCCGGCACATAGGCATTCACAGGCTGATTTATATCTTTTATATAACCTTCAGCAATTGCAATTCCGAACAAGGCCGAGACAAATGATTTAGCCACAGACCATGATATTGCCTTCGATGATTCATTATTTCCTTTATAATATTTTTCGAAGAGGATAGTATCATCTTTTATTACGATAAATCCGGTAGTAGAAAAGCGCTCAAGGAATTTACTTGTACTTTTCTTTTCCCCCTTATATATATAGCTTTCAGGGAGTTTCGACTCTGCGTGTTTAAAATTGAAAGTTTCCGGTCCTTTATGGATAGTTCTAAAAGTATATGTATCCCCCATTGTGCGAAAATTTTCGGCTATAACATTTGAATCAAAGAGAGTCATTGTATGCTGCAGACGCTTTAAACGGTTGAAGTTATAACCTCCCGCCAGAAGAACGCTTATTAAAATAAAACCCATAACAAATAATAATGTTTTTTTCCATTTTTTCATTTTTGTGATTTCAGGCATGATTCACCTCGTAAAATTTATTTTTCTTATGATACAGTGAAATAAATAATACATTAGCGTTATCAACAAATCTACCCGGTATATATATCAGGAAACATTATCTGTTTAAATTATAGTATCTGCTTAAAAACCGGTGACATTTTGTTCCCACCGCAACCTTAACTCGACAGAGAGCAATTTCACAGTCAGTTTTTAGTAGTCACAAATTATAACATCTGCATAATTAGAATTATATTGACTTTTAAAAAATACATTATCATAATCTAAAAAGATAATAATTACAAAAATCAGATGACTGGTGTTAAATGTCAGAAAGTTTTTCATATTCTTTAAATTTTTTCGGATCATTGCTTGCTCTGCTTCTTGCGGCAGGACAGCTTGTAATCACACAAAAAACGAAATCAAACTATTTCTATGCTTTAACTTTTATCTCGATATCTTTATGGTCAGGATCTGCAGGATTGTTTTATTTTTTCCCGGTATTAAAAAATCCGGGAATTTTCCATATAGTGGATATCATATCACGAACTGCATACTCATTCACGGTAGTTTTACTCTATTTTTTAATGCAGAGTGTTTTTCAGACAAATTTCACGATTAGAAAAAGGGAACAATTACTGCTTCTCCCTGGAATAGCAACTTTTATTATATTAGCTTCAACCTGTATTTTTTTTAACAGCAGATATCTCAATGTAAAATTTTATATTACTTTTGCTTCATATCTCTTTTCGATCTGCATATATGTTTTTATAATCTATCAGATATATATAATTAGAAAATATTCTGAAAATGAAAAAAGCAGAAGTGCTATTCTTAAGATAATGCTTTTTTTATCTATCAGCGCAATTCTTACAATTATACCTGAACTTGCGCCGGTAAACATTAAAGACATTTATTCGGTTCTGGTGCTTATAATATTTTTTTATCTCATGACTATGCGATATCCGCAAATATTCATTTTACTTCGTGAAGAAGCTCAGAAGGTACAGTATACCCGTTCTAAAATAAATAATCTTGATATAGAACTAATTAAAAAAAATCTTGAACACAAACTCAAAGAAGAAAAATTATTTCTGGAAAGCGATCTCACTTTAAAAGATCTCTCCAATGATATAGGTATAACACCGCACCAGTTATCGGAAATACTTAATGTATATTATAAACAGAGTTTTTACGATTTCATCAATCACTTCAGAATTGAAGAGGCAAAAAAAATATTTGCATCAGACAATACCGCTACGGCATTGGGAATATGTTTCCACGTGGGGTTCAATTCAAATTCAGCTTTTTACAGAGCGTTTAAGAAAGAAACGGGAATTTCTCCAGGCAGTTACAGAAAAAAGATTTAACGAAATTTTCAATCCTTAGAATTAAAGCCCCCTTTCGGGGGCTTTTTTGTAATTTGCATATTTTATATTTCTATTTTTTCCCTTTCTTAGCCGGGATTTTTTTCATTCCCTCAACTGCAAGCTTAACTGCTTTATATGCGCCGTTATAAACTTCAGCTTTGTCTGCTTTCAGAATACAATCATTCATCATCAGCAGCATTGATTTTTCACTGAGCATCAGCTCCAGCATCTGAAGTGAGAGATCAACTGTTTCACATTCAATTGTTCCGTCACCAACCTCCGCAGCTCTAATTGCGCCCCAGGCTTCATGACCTCCGACTCGTTTAATAAGTAGTTTCGGTACCGGATAGAATGCTAGTTCGCTCGGTTTGGTAATCAGTACATCGGAATGTCTCATCAGCAGGTTTGTAGCATAAACTGCTGAGAAAATATTGTCATCACAGAACATATAAATGCCGCTCTCATTGCTTTTAAACAATTTATCTGAAAATTTTCTTACACCGGTCCAATCATTAATAAAAGATGAACCTCCTGCTAATTCCGGTACTTCCTTTATTAACTCAGCAAGTAAACCTTTATGATCACCTACGTTAACAAACAGAAGAATTTCTTTTTTCGCAATTTTTGGGAGAAGACCCTTTATAATACGGACAAATATCTCTTTCTGAGCACCGGCACCACCCACTGACAGCAATACTCTTTTAGGTTTATTACCATTAATTCGTTCAATTCTTCTACGGCAGTCATCTTTTATGTTTACCACCAGTTCATGGTCAATGTAGTGACCGGTAAAAACAATTTCTTTTTCAGGTATCGGATTCAGGATTTTATTTCCATCCATCCCTTTAAGAGTTTTGTAACTGAAATATGCAGATGGTGTCTGCACCGCATGTATTGAACCCTCCGCAAGATGAAGCCCCATGGACCAGTTATCCGGAATAACATTAATAACTTTTTCCATCTTACTTAACACAGCCGCCTGTGCAGGCCAGACATGAGTAGCCAATACAGGAATCGACTTTGGAATATGTTTAAAAAGCGGTGTCATCAGTTCGCTCATTTTCAGATCTGCAGCATTATATGTAAGCTTTTTAAAGCCAAGACTGTTAAGAGGCTCCCAATATAATTTATCAAAAAGTCTGTATTTCTGCGATAATCTTGATCCTAAAGAATAAAGCTTATTTAAATGAGCGATGATCTTTCCGCCTGCAGACTGCTGATATGAATGCAGATCAAGCCAGAGAGGTTTATAACCAAGGTAATTCGCAGCTGAGGCAATCGCCATAGATATACGATAATGACCATATCCCATTCTGATGTTGCCAATGATTAAAGACTTTGACCAGTCTATTCCGGAATCATTACCGGATAATTCAAGATTTTTTACACCGATGTACGGACCCAGAATTTTGTTCTCTTCAAGTTTATAAAAGAATTCTTTATCTGAATCGTCGCCGAATTTTTTCCGAAGTTTACCCTGCTGCTTTATAGCTTTTTTTTCTGCTCCGCTGCTTATCTGATTTTTAAATATCTGCATTTAATTTCTCCTGCTTTTAAAATTTTAAATTTCCAGTTTTCTTGTTTCAAATGGTGCCAGTGTAAGATTTTTAAATTTTACCGCTTTTTTATTTAAATTAACAACAACCTGATACTTTATATTATTTTCAGAATAATGTATTTCAAAAAGCGATTTTCCCGCTGTTCGAACCTCAATATTCTGTTTAATTGTGAAACCGGAGAGTTTCTTTAGAATTTCAAACTGAGCTTCATGGTAGAGATTAAAATTATCTGAAGTAAAAACCAGGCTGCCGAAAATTGAGTTTATAATAAAGAGAGTATCCTTCTGAACATTGTTGAGCATTATATTGTCCTCTCGAAGAAGAAAAACATCGGGATCACTTAAAAACGCTCTGCAGTTGAGATGATTTCTACTTATAGTATTCACCAAAGCGTTCAGAGTAGAAGGCCGTTCCCTGTGCAGAAATCTCATATGCAGTTTATCATTCCAGTCCAGACTTATATCACATCCTATGCGGCAGTAATCCACAAGCCCGAACACCGAGCCGAGAGGAACTCCGCAGCCCAGGATTAATTTATCCCCGGCACACTCCCGGATAAATTCCATAGCTTCACACATCACCTCACCTCGGCTTTTACCATGTTGAGGTATGAGAGCAACAGCATATAGAAAATCCAGTTTTACTAAATCATATTTCCACACATGAAAGACAGTATGAAAAACTTTTTTCAGGTATTCCCGTACCTCGGGGTTATAAAAATCCAGAGCATAGAATGTATTCCAATTCCATCCCGCTATAACAGGTTTGCCATTTTTATCTTTTAGAATCCAGTCGTTGTTCTGCTTAAATATTTTAGAGTTTGTCTCTGCACCAAAAGGGGCCAGCCATATACCGGCCTTGAAGTTATTTTTATGAATCTCATCGGCAAGGACTTTCATCCCATTAGGAAATTTCGCAGCATCTATATCAAGCCAGTCACCAACTGCGCATTGATAACCATCATCAATCTGAAAAACCGAAAAATCCGGAGCATACTTTTTAACTGCGGCAAGATTTTCCAGAATAATCCCTTCTGTTATATTCTGATAATAATTATACCAGCTGGTCCAGCCTGTAAGAGGTTTAATCTCGGGAGCTTTAATTCCTGCTGCTGCAAAGTAGGCATCAAAAACAGTATTTTCACTCCCTGTAATGGAAAAGATTTGCAGAGGTGTAATTTTTTGATTCCACAGGGCACCCTGGCAATCTTTTATTATTCTTATTCTTTTTTTGGATACATCTGATTCAATTATTGTAAAACCGGTTTTCTCGGATAGTGAACCGACAAATTTAAATTCGTTATTATTTCTAAAATAGGTGTATGTGTGGCTATGAAAAACTCCCTTCTTTCCGGTAACCTTATAAATATGATCATCTCCATAAAGATGTATATGATGTGATCTTATCAGATAATCTGCAATAAAACCCGGTTTTCTGATTTTTTCATTCAGACCAAACTCCCTGCTGTCAGTCCATGATTGAAAACCGTTGGCAAATATCTTCTCAGTTCCTGAAAAATCATAATCTGAAATAATCTCAAGTTTGACTGCTTCAATTGTTCTTTTTGGGACAATTTCAAGTGAGAATTCTGTTTTTATATCCGCAGAAGATGAAATCAGTTTTAATGAAAGGTCAGTATTTGAAAAATCTGATACTGTTTCTGCAATTCTTGTCTCTCCATCAGCAAAATACTCCAGCCGGATCTTCATATTTTCAAATAATTTTGACATATTTCACTTCCACCATTTATATTTAATATCATTAATATTTTTATATCTGATTAATATTTAATTGAAAAAAAAACTTTAAAAACATATGATGTCAACAATTAAATAATAATTTGATGCACAATTCGCAAAATACGTCAAAATCTGAATATAGGTCAAACGAGTTGTCACTGTAGAGGAGTTTTTTATAATTTTTTTTAATCTGTTTATAAAGTAACAAAAAAAACCTTAATTGTTTAAATTATTTCAAATATCTTATAAATTTTACCGGAAATGGCAATATGACAAAAAAAGAAATGCAGCGTTCGAGAATTACCAGATATTTCATTGAAAGTACTATCAGTCTTATCAAATCTGAAGGTCTCGAAAACATTACTACAAAAAAAATAGGAGATCATGCAGGATATTCCTATGCCACGATATATAATTATTTTGAAAATTTTAACGATTTAATATGTGTTTCCATTGCAGAAATTGCAGCTGAATGTTCGGTCTTTGTTGAAAAAAATCTTACAGGCACTACGTTTAAAGAAAGAATAACAAACTTTATACTTCTTATGACTGAATTCAATATAGCAAATCCGAACATCTACTATCCGTTTTTATCAACTTCGGTGGATTTTAACTATTTCCATCAGAAAACAGGAGATCACTTTATCCATCCGGCTTACGATCTTCTTGTCCGTGAATTAAAAAATGCAAAGGAATTATCCGGGAAAAAAATCGAAGAAATTTTAATAATATGTAATCTTCTAACAAATATTTTTCATGCTAAAATGCATTTCTATTTACTGATGAAATCACCGGGAAGTCATGAGGAACTTAATAAAGAGATTATTACCGAAGTAGAATATCTTTTTGATCTGATTTTAAAGAAATAAAATAAGTACTCATAAACCGGTTGTGGAAAATTTCGCAACAGTTTTATGAGATTATAGCATATTACGATTAAATTAGTTCTTTGTCATTCCGGCTGGAGCGATAGCGTAATGCCGGAATCCCACAGATAATACATTATTAATGAGATTCCGGTATTTGCATGAATTGAAGCTGCAAAACCGGAATGACAGAAAATGGTCCAATCAATTCGTAAATTGCTTATGAGTTAAAGAAATAAATATACAGGAGATCTTGTTTTGGAAAAAGAATCAGTTTTAAATTATTTTCTTGAAACATACGGCAGCACCAACGGGGTCAGACTTTTTTTCTCACCAGGCAGAGTAAACCTCATCGGTGAACATATAGATTATAACGGCGGACTGGTATTCCCATGCGCTATCGATAGAGGAATATATGCAGCAGCTAAAAAAAATAACACAGGCAAATTAAATCTCCACTCACTGAATTTTCCAATCGAAAATGATTCAATTGATGTTAAGGATATTAAATTTAAAAAAAATCACGGCTGGCAGAACTATCCTAAAGGTGTTTTGAAAAGTATCTTTGAACGGTGCGGTATAGAGTCGGGCTTTGATATAGTATTTTACGGCAATCTCCCCGATGGTGCCGGTTTATCATCCTCTGCATGTATTGAAATGCTCACCGCTGTAATAGCAAATAATATACTGGAATTAAATCTTCCTACCATCGACCTTGTTAAGATATGCCAGAAAACAGAAAATGAATTTATCGGAGTCAATTGCGGCATCATGGATCAGTTTGCAATAGGTTTCGGAAAAAAGAATCAGGCAATTCTACTGAACTGCGAAACACTGGATTACAGTTACGCGCCATTTGAAACTTCAGGATATTCTCTGATCATAACAAACTCTAACAAGAGACGTGAACTTGCTGATTCAAAATATAACGAAAGAAGAGCCGAGTGTGAATCTGCATTAAAAAAATTAAATCAATTTATAAAGGCCGATAACCTCTGCCAGATAACTGAAGATGAATTAAATGCAAATAAAGATTTACTAACAACTAATGAATACCGCAGAGCTATACATGTCATTACAGAAAATAAGAGAACAATAGAATCAGCGGAGGCTCTCACAAGGGGGGACATTACACTCTTTGGTCAATTGATGAATAAGTCGCACATTTCTCTTAAAGATAAATATGAGGTCACAGGAAAAGAACTGGATACTCTGGCAATGACAGCACAAAAAATGCATTTTGTACTTGGCAGCAGAATGACCGGGGCAGGTTTCGGAGGATGTGTAATAAGTCTTGTCAAAGATGATTCTTTTGATCTTTTTAAGCAATCACTCGGTGCACTTTATAAACAGGATTGTGGTTTAGCTGCAGATTTCTATAAGGTAAAAATTTCCGGCGGTACGAGTGAAATTTAATTTTGCTATAAAATACTTTTCTTTTACAAATAGCAATAGTATTTTGATTATACCTGGTCTGTAACAACACGTAAACTGATAGCGAAGTGGATTCACCAACGATTTATGAGTAGTTACCATTGTCATTTCGAACGCATGTGAGAAATTTTAAAAATTTTCTACAATAAACAGATTTCTCAGTCGCTATCGCTTCATCGAAATGACTGAATTTGCACTAATTAGACTGTTAAATGCATCAGCATTCCGTGTAATAAAAATTTCAAGGAAACATTATTATGATAAATATCTACCGCGACATATCCCTTTTAATACAATACTGTCTTAAAGAAAATTTTATTACTGAAATTGATACTGTTTATGTAAGAAACCTTCTGCTGGATTACTTCCAGCTGACAGATTTTGTTGAAACAACTTTAGATCAGAATATTTCAGAACCGGTTCAGTCAATTCTGGACAGGATGGTTGATTATGCATATGATAAACAAATTATTTCCGACAACGATATTACAAGCCGGGATCTTGCTGACACAAAAATAATAAATATACTCCTCCCCTTTCCAGGACAGATTGTGAAAGAGTTTGAAATTACCAGAGAAAACAACGGAATAAAAACCGCCGCAGATAATTTCTACCGGTTTTCAATAAACAGTAATTACATCAGAATGGATAGAATAAATAAAAACATTGTATGGGAGACACCCACAGAATTCGGCGGCCTTGATATAACCATAAATCTTTCCAAGCCTGAAAAAGATCCCAAGGCCATTGCTGCCGCAGGAAAGCTTCCGTCATCGGGCTACCCGAAATGTCTGCTATGCCCTGAAAATGCAGGTTTCGCCGGGAATCTTAATCATCCTGCACGCCAGAATCTCCGTGTTCTTCCATTGAAATTAAACCATGAGCAGTGGTATTTTCAGTATTCACCATATGTTTACTATAATGAACACTGCATCGTACTCAAAGAGACACACGAACCGATGAAAATCTCACGAGATACCTTCGTGAGATTAATTGATTTTATAGATCTTTTTCCGCACTATTTCATTGGATCGAATGCAGATCTCCCGATTGTTGGAGGTTCAATTCTAAATCACGATCACTTCCAGGGTGGTAACCACAATTTCCCCATGGCAAAGGCATCTGGAGAAAAGTTTTTCAAACATCCGGATTACACCGGCCTTAAAGCAGAGATTGTTAAATGGCCAATGACAGTTATACGATTAAAATCAAATGATAAAGAAAAAATCGTTTCAGCCTCTGATTACATTTTTCATGTATGGAATAAATATTCAGATCCTCAAAACGGAATACTCGCAATCACAGTGACTGAAAAAGAACATATCAATCACAACACAGTAACTCCCATTGCCAGGATGAGAGATGGACTTTATGAAATTGATATAGTTCTTCGCAATAATCTCACTTCCGAGGAACATCCATCGGGTATCTTTCATCCTCATTCAGAACTGCATCATATTAAAAAAGAAAATATCGGGCTAATAGAAGTTATGGGACTGGCTGTACTCCCTGGAAGATTATCCACCGAACTCGCCGTGATTGAAAATATTTTATTAAACCATTCTGAATATAAACGTAGCAAAGCGGAAACTGAAGATGTTCTATCAAAGCATGGCGATTGGATCGAATATCTTATAAAAAAATATCCGAATGTTATTTCAAAAGAAGAAAGCACCCGGATTATAAGAGATGAAGTCGGATTGAAATTCGAAGCGGTGTTATCTCACTGCGGCGTTTTTAAAAGAGATGAAACTGGAAACAAAGGATTTACTGATTTTATGACTTCCATGGGATTCGAAGAAATATAATTCATTAAAATCATTCTTATAAAAAAAGGCTGACCCTCTTGAAGGTCAGCCTTTCCTCTTTGTTTATAAATAAAAATAAAATTCTATGACATTTTTGCGGCACGTTCCGCAAGCAGCTTATTAAGCTTAGCTTCATCTTTCGGGAAAGTGTACGCAATCATCAGGAATACTACACCGCATATAACCCAGAAAAAATTTGTTATGTTGAATGCCATAACACGTCCGAAAATCACTATTAGCTGGCTGATAATTACCGGTCCAAAACCCTTTCCAAGGTCATCAGTAAGGTTGTATAGTGCAAAGATCGATCCTCTTGTTTCAGGAGCGTTGACATTAAGAAGAATTGCTCGAACATTCGGTCCGGCGATAATGATGATAAATCCGGTAATAAAACCGATTATAACCGGCAGCATAAAGTTAGGATTAGCTACTCCGGCCTGTGAAGGATAATTCAGTAGAAATGCCATCGGTATGATCCCTATGAGTATACACGAACCGCATAATATCGGCAGAAATTTCGGATTGATGTTATATACCTTGTTACCAATAAGTCCGCCGGAGAATCCACCGATAATTGATCCAAGTCCCACAGCCATAACAATCAGCGTTGCTGTTTCAATAGAAAATCCTTTCTCCTGAGAATAATAATCATTCAGAAATATAAAGAATACTCCCCATGGAACAGTTCCAGGTATACCCTGAAGAAAAATAAGCAGGTTTGTCTTGATTTTGAAAATTTCTTTATATTCAGCCCAGTTAATTTTTGAAGCATATACTTTTCCATCTTCAATTAAATCCTTAAGACTCTCTTCAGTTCTGCCTCGTGGAGGTTCTTTTACTGTAAACATAAAAAGTACAGCCATAATAAATGCAGGACCTGCAACAATCACAAAGGGAAGCCTCCATCCAACAACACCAAACATACCGGTTGTAGATGAACCCAGAAATCCGGCAATGATCTGACCCGCAGCAATTCCAAATCCCATTGCAAGCCCTATAAAGCCCGCTGCTGTTGATCTGTTTTTAGGAGAAAAATAATCTCCAATTAGTGAATATGTTAGTGGAAGAGATCCGCCAATTCCAATACCAGTCAGCGCCCTCATCCAGAAAAGCTGGGTGTAGGTCGTTACGAAACCTGTAAGAAAACATGGTATCGCGCCAATCATGACAACTGTAACGAAAAGATTTTTTCGTGATACTTTATCTGTCATGTATCCGATTCCAAGAGTGACAATTCCGCCAAGTATCCAGAATACCAGCGATATATCTCCACCGAGCATTGTATCACGCTGTATATTGCTAAGTCCGAAGGACTGTGCAATACTTGTAAGATTAGGAGCCATAAGGTTCTGGTCCGCATAAAGAAAAAAGTTTATGAGTGATAGCAAAACAACCGCATAAAGCTCTTTTTTGCCGAAAACAGATTTTGATTTCATACATACCTCTAAATAGGACAATTTTTATTAATGATATTAATATAATTAATTATACTAATAAAAATTAGTCAAGCTAATTGTCCTTAATTAAACAAAAATACGAATATTGGCATATATTATATTACAATTTAAGATTATTTTTTTTAAAATCAGCATTTCAGGATTGAATTAGTCTCAATTTGTCATTCCGGAGAAGCTGAAAAAGGATTATAAGAAACGAACTGTTAAACGACTGAGAAATCTAATTTTTCATATTATCATATTTATCACTCCAAAAAATTATAGAAGATACAGAATGATACTAACCTGAATCACTCTTTACCCGTAATTGTAATAAATTCTTTCATATCAGCTCAAATATAGAGTTTTAAATATCAGTAACCTTTTCTTTTCTGCTGCTTTTCCCAATTCCATGCTGTTTCAACTATTGCGTCAATATGCGGATACTGAGGATTCCATCCAAGTTCACTTCGTGCTTTAATAGACGATGCCACAAGAACAGCCGGATCACCATCTCTACGCGGTCCTGTTTTTAGATTAAGACTCTTTCCTGTTATTTTTTTTACTGAATCAATTACCTCTTTTACAGAAAATCCTGTACCGTTTCCAAGATTATAAATATTACTTGGTGACCCGGTAAAGAGCTTTTCTACGGCAAGAACATGCGCATCTGCCAGATCATTTACATGAATATAATCCCGTATACAGGTGCCATCCTCCGTGGCATAATCCTCTCCGAATACAGTTAAAGTATAGCCGGGATCAATTGCCGCTCTTATTATCAGTGGTATAAGATGCGTTTCCGGAACATGACTCTCGCCAATCATTCCCCCCGGGTCTGCACCTGCAGCATTAAAATAACGCAGGGCTATATAGCGGAAATTATCCGATCTGTCGAGATCGGCAAGAATCTGTTCTATCATAAGCTTGGTGCGACCATAGGGGCTCTCAGGCTTTAAGGCGGAGTTTTCCGTAATTGGTACCACGTCGGGATTCCCGTATACAGCAGCTGTTGAAGAGAAAATATATTTTTTTACACCGCAATCTATCATCGCCTTCAGAAGAGTAATTGTCTTTGATACGTTATTATCATAATACTTAACAGGATTCTGACAGGACTCACCCACTGCGATGTAAGATGCGAAATTCATTACACATTCAATGGAATGACTCTTCATTACGGAGGTAACAGTTTCATAGTCCCCGATATCTCCCTCGATAAATTCATATTCGCTGACAAAGTCCCTGAATCCTCCGGAAAGATTATCATAAATTACAGGAATAAATCCCTTCGCCTCAAGACGGCGAACCACATGACTCCCTATATAACCTGCACCACCCGTTACCAGAATCTTTTTCATAATTTTTTCTCCAGTTTATATTACTTAATTTTCCTGATTTTCATTTAAAAGAATAATATCAATTTAATCTATAATTCAAACTTCACAAAACTGCTGAATCCCCCCAAACCCCCCTTAAAAAAGAAAGGGGGGAATCAGAAAAAATCTACACAATAATTTCAGCAATCTTAACCCCCTTTCCTCTTCAAGGGGGTCGGCGTACTGTACAACCGGCGCATAGGTTACACTTTAGACCGGGCGCATGGGTTACACTTTTTTCAAATATCTAAGAATTTTCTTTCTCTCTAAATCTATATAACCTAACTTATGAAATCCATAATTCATTTGCCATATTCCATCTTCGATTTCTTTAAAGCCTATCTTATCTCTATATAATAATTCAGAAATAAAATACAGGTTATTACCAAAACTTATTTCTCCGCTGCGCTTTACATTTCTAACCTGAAAGTCGTCAGGGTATTCAATTGGCTTAATTAAATCCGGATAAGAACGATTTGACTTTTCAAATAGTTCCTCCGGTCTTTTCATCCCTATACTTTCATGCGGTCTTTCAATATTATATTCAACTCTGAAAAAATCAAACTTCTTTTGTTGATCGGCTAAATTGAAGCCTGCCGGATTCAATGTATCGCACTTCAAAGTTCGGTGCATTCTCTCATGCCTGCCATTCTGTTGAGGCTTGCCCGGCATTATCCTCTCTGGAATTATACCTAACTGTATCCACCAAATTGACAAACGACTCAATCCGCCTACTGCCATACTTGAAAAAGGTGTTCCGTTGTCTGTTCGAATCGCCAGTGGTAAACCGTATTCCCTGAAAATACGTTCAAAACACGCTCTGGTCTCAATATATCTAGGCCCTTCCAAACCGTCACAAGCTATTAAAAATCTGCTGAAATTATCTGTTACTGTTAATGGATAACATACTTTTTTGTCTTTTGTATAAAATTGACCTTTATAATCTGCACTCCACACATCATTTGGTTTTGTACAGTCTACAAAGTGATCCTGATATTGATGCACATGCTTTCTTATCTTTTTTTCGTTAACTAAATCATTTTTTTTAAGCCAATCCCCGGTTGTACTGACTGACGGCCATTCCTCTTTGGGATATAAAATTTTCAGGTTGCTAATTATCTTCTTTGGGCCCCAAGTTTTATGCTTTAATTTATATTCTACAATTCGATTAACTATGTCAGAGTTAGTTAAATTTGGATGATTATGAGATGCGCGGCTTTTATCTTCTAATCCGCCAATTCCTTCATCTTCATATCTCTTTAACCATTTATATATAGTTTTACGGCTTACACCGTATTTTTCAGATAAATCTGTTATGCTATAGTTCTTCTCCAGCCAGTCTCCAATCATTCTAACTTTTTGATCCATAGGTTTCTCCATTTTCCAGGGCATGGTGTTACCTCCATACCCATAAAATAATGTGTTACCTATGCAGCCGGTTTATTTTGTCACCTATCCCCCCGGTTTGTACAGTACCCGCCGGGGGGATTAACCAAAGAAGTATTCTTCCATCTACTTCCAGTTTTGAATCATATCGACGACAAGTCTCAAACCGAAACCAGTAGCATTCTTAGGGCGATAACCTCTTGCTTTAGAATACCACGCTGTGCCTGCAATATCTATATGCGCCCATGGTGTCTTCTCCACAAAATTGCGAAGAAATATTGCTCCGGCAATTGCCCCTGCGTTTTTCTCGTATGACATATTGCTAAGATCTGCAACATCGGACTTCATTCTGTCATCATAATCATCGAATAATGGGAGTTTCCAGATTTTTTCACCGGTTTTAAGAGATGAGGCCTCAAGTAATGAAGACAATCCATCATCAGCTGAAAGATACCCGGCAACAGTTTCACCGAATGTAAGGACACAAGAACCAGTGAGCGTTGCAAGATCAACTATTACATCGGGTTTAATCTCCTTTTCCATATAAGCAAGTGCATCTGCAAGAATCAGTCTTCCCTCTGCATCAGTATTACCTATTTCAACACTTTTGCCGCTATAGCCGATAAAAACATCCCCCGGCCTGAATGCATTACTGCTGAGCATATTCTCCGTAAGAGGAAGTACTGCCATAACATTTTTTTTCACATTAAGTTCGGCCAGACTCTTCATTGCAAATAAAACAGCAGCAGCGCCCGCCATGTCACATCTCATTGTCTCCATTGAGCTGGCTGGCTTAAGATCCATTCCGCCTGAATCAAATGTAACTCCCTTCCCTACAAGGCCGAAGACTTTTTTACTCTTTAGATCTCCTTTATACTCAAGGACCACAACCCTCGGAGGCACAGCCCCTCCCCTGTTTACTGCCAAAAGAAGACCCATTTTCTTCTTTTCGATATCTTTCTTTTCCAGAATTGTACATTTCAATCCTGCTGTTGCTGAAATATTCTTTGCAAGCTCTGCAAAAGTTACAGGTGTGACCGCATCTGCAGAATCATTAACCAGATCCCGGCAGAGCATTGTGTTCTCCGCAATAATATGAAGATCTCTGATTACTGCAGAATCCTCACCTGAAATTTCTTTTTTCCCCGGAATATAGAAATCTAAAGCATCCAGCGGTATTTCTAGATCTTTATCTGATTTATATTTATTAAATGCATAATTTGAGAGCAGAGCTCCTTCAGCTATAAGCCTCAGAATATCAGAATTGTTCTTTTCGGTTACCTCTGGAGTGAAAAATGATATTTTTTTTATCTTTCTGGACATGCAGAATTTCACTGCGGCTGCTGATGAGTTCCGTATATTATCATCTGTAAATTTTTTTAAATTTCCAATACCGCAAATGAGAACACCCGGCTTATTCTCAAGTTTAATGAAATGCAGCTCGGATGTTTTACCTTTAAAATGGTTAAGATCTGATCCAATAATTAACTCGGAACCTGGAATTTTCATGGTGTTAATATTATTAACGCCATCCTCGTCAATAAAGAGCACCACTGTATCATTTTTAGTCAGTTTTTTTATATCCTCTTTTAATGAAGCTTTCACACACTTCCTCCGGTTTATTGGTTTTTTTTTGATCAATTATTGGAATTTAAACTCATTCTAAGCTCAAGCACCACTCTCCTTTTCTGTAAAATAGAGGGGGATCGAGGGGGTGAGAGTAAATCCTTATGAAAAAAACATCTGAATATTTCAAATAAAATTCAGTGAATAAAAATTTTATTTCGTCATAAAAACGCTATAAAGTCGCTTCCTTGGTATAGACTTCACAATCACTAAAAAATCTTACTAAATCAAAGGTATTTCAACGAAAATCAGATTCCATCTTGTAAATAGATGGGAATAAATAGGGGGACAAATTGAAAAATTTTGCCGGTTTTTCATAAATGGCTGTTATTCATATTGACATTTTTTTTTACAGAATTATATGTTGCATGTGTGTTAAGTTTCATATGAATACGTTTTTTTGTATTTAATATAATACAAAATGTATTAAAAAAAACAAATTTTTCTTACACAACCTTTAAACAAATAAAAATTGTTTATCAAACAGACTTTCACAGGAGGTTTTATGACTAGAAGGATCGAAAAAGTAGCTGTAATCGGATCTGGTATCATGGGGGGCGGTATTGCTGCTCTTTGCGCCAGCGCAGGCATCAAAACTTTATTGTTAGACATCGCTCCATTTGATCTTACAGATGCAGAGAAAAATGACAAAGCGGCAAAAAACAGAATAGTACAAGCCGGACTTGATGCTCAGGTTAAAGCTAAACCAGCTGCATTCATGAACAAAAAGACAGACATGTCTCTTATCGAGTTAGGTAACCTGACTGATGATTTTGACAAACTAAAAGATTGCGATATTATCTTTGAAGTTATTGTTGAAAATCTTAAGATCAAACAGGATCTTTTCGGTAAACTTGAAAAAGTAATGAAACCAGGTGCTATTATAGCATCTAACACTTCAGGTCTTCCAATTTCAGCTATGGCTGAAGGCAGAAGCAAAGCTTTCAAAGAACATTTCCTTATCCTTCACTTCTTCAACCCTGTACGTTACATGAAGATTCTTGAGTGTATAGCAGGTCCTGAAACATCAAAAGAAGTATGTGATTTCGTATCAAAATGGGGTGAGCAGACTCTTGGTAAAGGTGTTGTATGGGGAAAAGACACTCCTAACTTCATCGGAAACAGAATTGGAGTTGAGCTAATCTGTGAAGCTTTCAAATTGATTGAAAAAGGTATGATTACAATACCTGAAGCTGACCAGCTTTTCGGAAAACCTATGGGTATGCCTGGAACAGCGATCTTCGGTCTTGCTGACTTTGTTGGTAACGATACAATCGATCATATTGCAGAAAACTCTTATGAACTACTCACAAAAGACGAATACAGAGAAATTTACAAAACACCTAAATTTTTCAAAGATATGATGGCAAAGAAGATGTACGGTAACAAAACAAAAGATGCCGGCGGATTCTATCTTTCAGGTAAAACAGCTGACGGAAAAAGATTCAAAAAAGTTCTCGATGTTAAATCAGGAACACATATCGACTTTGATTCTAAAGCTACCTACGCTTCAGTAGAAGCTACAAAAGAGCTTAAAACAACAGCTGAAAAAATGAAACACGCTTTCAAAAATAATGAATTCGCAAGAACTCTTCTTTCTTCAATGTGTGTATACTCTGCGAACAGAATTCCTGAAATTGCAGATACACTTGTTGAAATAGATAACGGTATGAAATGGGGTTATGCATGGGAATTCGGACCATTCGAAATGTGGGACAATCTCGGCTTGAAAGATTCTATTGCTGATATCGAAAAATCAGGATTTGCAATACCTGCTAATGTAAAAAGAATGATGGAGAAAGGCGGAACAACTTTCTACAGAGTTAACGCTGGCAAAAAACAGTTCTGGGATTTCGCATCTGACAGCTACAAAGACATACAGTACAGCCCGAATATGGTATTCCTAAGCAACATCAAAGCTGACAAAGCTAAAGTTGTTCTCGGAACACCAAGTGCTTCACTTGTTGACATCGGAAACGATGTATTCTGCTTCGAATTCCATACAAAAATGAACGCTCTTAACGGCGAAGTTATATCAATGGTACCTAAAGTTCTTGATTTTGTTAATAAGAACGGTGCTGGTCTTGTAATTGGTAACGAAGCAGGCGGAATGCCGCCTGCATTCAGTGCCGGTGGAGACCTCAAGTTCATGCTTGGAATGGCTCAGAAAGGTGATTTCAAAGGTATCAATGATTTTATCGCTGATGTTCACAATGGCATGAAAGCTATAAAATACTCTGCATTCCCTGTTGTAGCTGCTCCTTTCGGACTTGCTCTCGGCGGCGGATGCGAAGTTTGTCTATGGGCTGATAAGATTGTTGCACACAACGAACTATACATGGCTCTAGTAGAAGTTGGTGCTGGTCTTGTTCCTGCGGGCGGCGGTTGCGTTCAGATGTGGAGAAGACTAAGCGAATCTTCAGTTGTTCCTCATACAGATTTACAGGCAGTTTTCCTCCAGGCTTTCAGAACAATAGCTATGCCGGCTCCTTCAATGTCTGCTCAGGAAGCAAGAATTAAAGGATTCCTAAGACCTCAGGACCGTATAGTATTCAATAGAGATTACCTCATTGGTGATGCTAAGAATGAAGTTCTAAGAATGGCTGCTGACGGATACACACCACCTGCAAATATGCCTATACAGGTATGTGGACAGGATGTTATGGGAGCTATTGACTCTAATATTCCTGACATGCTTGCAGGTTATATGATTGCTCCTCACATTGCAACAGTTGTTAGAAGAGTAGCTTATGTTATCTCAGGTGGAACAGCGTTTAAAGGCGAGTCTATCTCTGAAGACGCAATGCTTACACTCGAAAGAGAAATGTTTGTTGATTGCTGGAAAACAGAGAACTCACAGAAAATGGCTGCTCACATGGCTGAAAAAGGTAAGCCTCTATTTATCTAAGATTTACAAATTTGTTTTAAAATGCACAAATCTCTATCCGGGTCTTATAGGCCTGGATAGAGTAAAAATTTCAGGAGGTTCACATATATGAGAGAAGCATATATTGTTGAAGCAGTCAGAACACCAGGATGTAAAAGAGCAAAAGGTCTCCTCGCTCAGGTAAGACCTGAAGATCTACTAAAAACAGCACTTCACGGTGTTATGGAAAGATCTGGAGTATCAAAAGATGCAGTTGAAGATGTAATGATCGGTTGTTCATTTCCAGAAGCAGAACAGGGTATCAATATCGGCCGTATAGCTACACTTATGGCAGGTTTCCCTGTAACAGCATGTGGAGCGACAGTAAACAGATTCTGTTCATCAGGACTTGAGTCTATAGCTATATCTGCAATGAAAGTTATGTCAGGATACCATGAAGTAACAATAGGCGGCGGTATTGAGTCTATGTCTATCGTTCCTATGGGTGGAAATCTACCTAGACCTCACCCAGAGTGGGCGAAAGTTGACCCGACTGTTTATATGTCTATGGGTGTAACTGCTGAAAACGTTGCAAGAAGATACAATGTAAGTCGTGAAGATCAGGATTATTTTGCAGTTCATTCACACCTCAAAGCTGCAGATGCACAGGCTAAAGGTCTTTTCAAAGAAATCGTTCCTGTTGATGCATACAAATTTGTTGCTCAGCCTGACGGATCTTACAAAAAAGAATCTTACAAAGTTGATTATGATGATGGTGTACAGAATCCTCCAGATGCTGCGAAGATGGCTAAACTTAAAGGTGCATTCTCTGCTCCAATACCTGGTGTTGCAAACTCAGGTTCAGTTACAGCTGCTAACTCTTCACAGACAACAGATGGTGCTGCTGCAACACTTATCATGAGCAAAGAAGCAATGCAGAAATATGGCGTAAAAGCTAAAGTAAGACTTGTTGGATATACTGTTGCAGGCTGTAAAGCTGATGAAATGGGTATCGGACCAGCAGTTGCTATTCCTAAGCTTCTAAAGCAGGTTGGAATGACAATGGAACAAATAATGAAAGATGGTATAATCGAACTTAACGAAGCTTTCGCTTCACAGGGAATCTACTGTGCACGTGAACTTGGTTTTGGAGATAAAAAATACTTTGAATTCGGAAGCAAAGACCTTTTCATCAACCCAACAGGTGGAGCTATAGCTCTTGGACACCCACTAGGATGTTCTGGTGCTAAAATTTTCGCTACTCTCGTAAATAATATGCAGAGAATGGGAAAAAAATACGGTATGGAGTCTATGTGTATCGGTGGTGGAATGGGTGCTGCTGCACTTTTCGAATTAGTAGACTGATTTTAACTTATTCGTTATATTTAAAAGGCCGTCCGTTATGGACGGCCTTTTTTTATGTCTCATATCCTCAAGTTTTACACCGTAAATGCCGATATTATTTTATATTGATTTTCCGGGAGGATATTATGCGTAAATCTGAATCTGCAACAAATAACTGGAAGAATGATCAAATTACAATTTTTAAAAAGTATATAAAGAATTTTAAACCTGGTTCAGTAGAATATATTAAACTCGAACAGGGTATTAAAAGACTGGAACAGATAGGATGCTAAGTTAATTAAAAATAAATTGAATCAATCACTGCAGTTCTCAATTATATATAGATATATTTATTGTTTCATAATAACTTCCACTACCCTATCGGCCACCCTCTCTATCCGGAAAAGATGTTTTAGGGAACAAACCGTCGGGAATTAGTTTTGAATAATATTATGTTCAATAAATATACCAGAAAGTTACAAACCAAATATTTTACAGTATTTCATTCCACATTGATCGCCAATCTTTATGAAACAAAAACTCTAATAATAACCCAAATTTATATTACATTTATAAAAAATACTTTGCATTATTTGAAAGAGATGGTATTGATACATATGAACAGTTACGGAGAATTATTATGAAAGAAAGACCTTCATGGGATATGTATTTCATGAAAATAGCGGAGGATGTCGCTACAAGGTCTACTTGTATTAGAAGACAGGTTGGCGCTGTTATCGTAAATGATAAAAGAATGCTCACTACCGGATACAATGGAGTCCCCACAGGTATATCTCACTGCACAGAACAGACCTGTCTCAGAACAAAATTTAATGTTCCAAGTGGTGAAAGACATGAATTGTGCCGGGGTCTTCATGCTGAACAGAATGCAATAATTCAGGCGGCATATTATGGTGTGTCAGTTAAAGGTTCAAAAATATACATTACTCATCAGCCATGCTCAATATGTACTAAAATGTTAATAAATAGCGGAATTGAGTCATTTGTTTACAGATTACCCTACAATGATCCTCTCGCTGAAGAAATGATCAAAGAAGCCGGTATAAATTGCAAAATAGTGGAGTAGAAATATGAAAAAAATACCATATATCATTTTATTCCTCCTATTGATGCAGTCTGTATCTTTTACTCAGAACAAAAAAGAAGAGGATCTTTTTAGCCGCGCTACAAAATATTTTTTCCAGAAGAAATTTGAAATGGCTGAAGTTTTATTTCAGGAAGTAATAAAAAAAGAACCTGAAAATGCAATGGCCTACTCTTACCTTGGTGACATTTTTTTAAAAAAACAACAGTACGATGGTGCACTTACTCTTTATCTTAGAGCTATAGATTTAAATCCTGAAATACCCGAAAACTATTTCCGGTTAGGACAGATTTATTACTTTAAAAAGAATGCAGGCCTATCACTTGAGAACTTTGAGAAAGCTCTTGCAAAAGACAGCAGATTGAAAATTACCTACTACCATATTGGACTCACCGATTTAATGCTTATGAGAGATAAGGAAAAAACAATCGAAAACTGGTCAACTTATATCAAACTCGCACCGGAAGATCCGCAGTATGACAGTATTAAGAGAGTTATTGAACTGCTAAAAGATCCAAACTTTAAACTGCCCTCTGCAGATAGCGGTATTTCCATTGAAGAAGCGCTTCTTCTTGGCGGTGCGACCCTGGACTCGCAGGATAGAACTTCTGAGAATAAACAGGCTGACCATGAATCAAAAAAATCAAAAGATACAATTGAAGATATCTACATGGATGATGATCTTTAAAAAATTCCCGGAGGATTTATGTTTTACAGAGAAGACAGGAACAAAGTAATAGCTGTTTCAGTGGCAGCAATCATTGCTGCAGGTTTGTTATACTTTTTATTTTTCAGGTCACCTGATCCGGCCGGTCAAATACAGGATCTGCGCCTGAAACAGATAGAACTCTTTACTGAACTTCTTGATACTGATCCGGGCAATATAGACTATATGTTAAAAATTGCCGATTTGTATAAATCATTTGGCGATTATGATAAAGCTATAGATTACTATAAAAAAATACTGAAGCTTGACCCGAAAAATTATAATGCTCTAAACGGTCTGGGTCATGCATATGCCCTGAAGGGTGATTACGACAATGCAATAAGTATATTTGAATTAGCTAAAGGCATAAAACCGACAAGTCCATCTGCATATAATAAACTTGGAAATGTTTATGACTCAAGGGCTGAACTTGAAAAAGCTCTAAACGAATATAAATCGGCACAAAAAGTTGCTCCAAAGGATCAGGAGAGTTATAAAAATATAGCAAACCAGAAACTCGCAAAAGGTGACACCGAAGGAGCTATCAAGATACTTGAACAAGGAATAAGCAGCAATCCCGGTGATGCAGAAGGTTATTATAATCTTGGAAATCTTTATCTTAAAGCCGGACATAATGGAAAAGCCAAGGAAAAATTCAGTAAAGCTATCTCAATAGATTCAAAAACCGGTAAATATTATAGAGGTTTAGGAGACAGCGAATATAAAATAGGAAACATGGATAATGCTGCTGCTGCATATCAGAAAGCCCTGGACCTTGAATCTTCAGATGCTGCCTCCGCTGAAAAACTGGGCGACATTTATCTTGCAAAAAAAAATTACGAAAATGCTGCCGGAAATTACAAAAAGGGGCTTGAATATGACTCCGGCAATAAAGGTTTAAAAAAGAAATATAACTACGCAATGGGCGAACTTGACAAACTAAACAAAAAGAATAATAAAAGTAATATTGCTGTGAATAATAATAACATCAGCGATGGCGGTAATTCAAAAAATCAGTTAAGTACCGACACTAAACAGGACAGCCTTACAGATTCTACTGTTGATTCAGGTAATGTTGCAAAAAATACAAAGACAAACAATGTCACAAAAGATGCTCAGAAATGGAGAGAAATTGGTGATCAGCATAGAGAAAAGAAACAGCTTGAAGATGCCATTAAGGCTTATAGAAAGGCGGTTGAGCTTGATAAAAATGATGACCATTCTTATTACTGGCAGGGAAGAATTTATCAGAGCAACAAGGTCTATGATGAGGCAAAAAAAGCATATCAGAATGCTATAGCGGCAAATCCGAATAATGGTGATTCAAGCTACAGGCTTGGTCAAATTCAGTATATGGAAAAAAAATATAAAGACGCCACACAATCATTCACTAACGCAATAAAGGTTGATCCTTCAAACCCTAAGATTTATTTTGATAGAGGTATGGCTCATTTTCAGGTAAATGATAAAGCTAAAGCAATAGCAGATTTTCAAAAAGCTATAGCCCTTGATCCAAAAATGGACCGTGCATATTTCCAATTAGGAAGTATACAGTTGGAATCTAAAAATTATAATGAGGCGCTAAAGAATTTCACAAAAGATCTTGAGCTTAGACCGAATAATGTTGAAACAAATTTCAAAATAGGAGAAACTTATTACGAAATGAAGAGTTTTAACAATGCGGCAAATTATTATCAGAAAACCATACAACTTGAACCGAGCCATTTTCAGGCATATTTTAATCTTGGACTTACTAATCAGCAGAAGAAAAACTATAATGATGCAATTCCTCTTTTTGAAAAAGCTTCATCCGTTAAAGGAGGAGATGCTGCATCATTTTATGAAATTGGTAAAGCCTACGAAGGTATGAATAATGACATAAAAGCTATTGAGAGCTACGAGAAAGCTGTTTCGATCAATCCATCTTACACTAATGCCTATATCAATTTAGGCAGAATGTACTTCAACAAAAAGCTCTTTGACAAAGCTGTTGAACAATTTAAAAAAGCCACTGATAATTCTCCAAGATCATACGATGCTCATTACAATCTTGCGAATGCCTACAGGGAGATGAAAATGTATAATGAAGCGGTTGAAGAATATACTGTTTCACTTACCATCAGTCCGCTTGAATATAAGGCACATTTTAACCTAGGGATGGCTTATCGGGATCAGAACAATTTCACCAACGCAGTTTCTTCATTTGAAAAGGCACTACAGATTAACAATAACCAGGTTGACCCTCATGAGGAACTTGGAATGATCTATTATAGAAATCTTAAAAACAACAGTAAGGCGGTTTATCATTTTGAAAAAGTTTTAGCAATGAAGCCGAATCATCCTGATGCTGACAAGATGAAGTCTATTATAAATCTGATCAAGGGCAAATAAATTATCATCTCCTGAACATGAAGAGCACAACTATACATGTTCAGGAGTCCCTGTTTTAACGAATTATATTTAGTTTCACTATAAAACAATACAATAGTTCCCTGCCGGAACTTAAACTATAAAACATATATATCCCCTCAAAGGGATTTGGGAGCTTAAACCAATGCTAAAAAGTTTTATTACTTTAATTATTTTTTCACTCTTGCTATTTTCATGTGTATCACGCGAATTGAAAGATCAGCAGAAATATGATTACACCACTTCGGGAATATTAAGCGATAACTGCTTTCAGGTAATTGTATCGGCAGGTCCAGATCAGGATTTAAAAACAATGACAGATCAGCGGGAGAATGCCTTTATTAAAGCCAAAGACAGCATCTCTCTAGAGACTGAAAAGCAGATTCTTGCATATTATTTGAAAAATAAATCTATCAATATCGATTCAGTATCTACTGAGACTCTAAAAACGCTCAAAGATAAATCTGAAATTTATTCTAAACAGGGGATTATTGAACAGGAATACTTTCTCATAGATAATTCCGCAGTTCTTATCTACCGCATTTTCAGAAAAGATATAAAAAATGAAATTCTAAATAAATAAACGATATAAACTCAATTTCATCAATCTTCAACCGATAATAAAATAAAGCATATTCAGTTTATCCGAGGTGACTTGTGAAAAAAACATATTTACTATATTCTTTTCTGTTCTTTTTATCAATTTTTGTAATACAAAATTGCGCAACTGATTCCCAAAAAAAGCCAAAAGATAACAATACAAATACCACTCAAGAAAATGGATATAATGAAACATTTATGAAAACGGGGTGGATCAAAGAAGATAGATATAGAGCCGTGGTATTTATTATTACCAAAGATGAATGCTCAAACAGTTCTTCACAATTGGTAGAAGAAAAAATCAGAAATGAAGCAACTAGAAATTTACAGAAAGAGCTCAACCCCTCACTGAATCGAAATGCATCAACCCAGATTAAAATACTTACAGAAAATTCCGGAAAAATGATAAAGCCTGAAAAAGGCTGCGTTGAAAGTAATGTTTATTTTTTTGACCTTGAAAAAAATAATTTGAAATCCGATTTCGAAAAAATTAAAAATTTAAAGTAATAACGGCGATTTAAAATGAAAAAAATAAATATATCATTTCTTCTTATTTCATTATTTATTATTAATATTAATGGATATTCCGCAACTGTTGTAAAAAATAAGCAAACTCCTGTAGTAACCAGAATTCTTGAGTTGCAGGATGATCTTAACAAATTTAATGATATAGCAGAAATAGTTAATTATGTAGATGAAATTTATGGAAATATATATGATTCAGTTGAAAAAGGCGGAAAAATAACCCTTTATTTCGGTCCAAATCATGGGAAAGATGAAACTGAAAGATGGAGAGGTATTACTACAAATAGAGTCGGGATAACCGGACTCCCGGAAGAATACTACTCTATGCTTTACTCAAGGAAATTATATAATCTGCTAAGTCAGAATAAATTTTTTAATATAGTCGCAAAGGATGAATACCGCCAGGTTCTGGAAGGCAAAGCTGATTCTTATCACTATATGAAATTTAAAGATGTAATGAGCAACGCCAAAAATGCCGGTGCTTTCATGGTTGTCGAAATGCACATGAATAATGTTTCCATCTTCAGCAAAGCTGATGGACTCGTCAATATGCCGGGAATTCATATGGCAAGAGACAGCAGCGGCAGAAAACTCCTTATCAACATTACAGATACCTACTCCGGATTTCTAACTCTTTACAATAAATACGATGCAGGCGGATTTTCCAGACAATATGCATTAAATATCCGGGATGCGCTTGTATCAAAGGGATATTTAGCAAATAACTGGGATTATGGCGCTGTTGCAGATGACAGATTCACTTATTACCTGAATTTCCCGGTCTCTGTAATATACGAATGCGGTTTCATTTCACACCCTGTGGAAGAAAAGAAACTACGTGATCCTGAATATATGAATGGTATGGTTAATACTCATTATGAGATGCTTTTAAAAACATTCAATGACATTTATGGAATGGATATCTCAAAAAATGAATTTAAGGGTAAACGAAAGGATTTTAAATCAGGGATAGAAATTCTTAAACTGGCAAGACTTGCAATATATTTCATACAACACACTGACACTAAAAGTGCAAATATTGCAGTGAAGGCTATGAACGATTTATATCTTAATTCAAAGACTAAAGACTCAATTAATTACTATACATCAATAATGCATACTATCAATCAGGCTGAAAGTTATTTTCAAAAAGGGATTAAATACAGAAATAAAAAAAAGTTCAACAAAGCTCGTGCATGCTTTGTTGATGCAAAAGAATCAATCAATAGAAATGAAATGTATTCCGCCTATAAAGAAAAATACAGCAATGCGATCTATGGAAATAAAAAAAACCGTATCACTACAATTGCCAGAGATAATACTAATACTGCCAATATTAAGTATGAAAAGAAGAGTGTTGATACAGCAATTCAGGTAAAAGCTTCACCGGTTACAAAACCTTTTATAATGACACTGCGCACAGGTGAAAGTCTTGAAGATGCAATAAAAACATCACTCGATCCGGATACAAAAAGCCTTAGACTTATTGCCGACTCTATGAATAACTACAAAAAGATTTCGTTTGTAAAAGTAAGAACATATTTACCAAAAAGAAAAAAATACAAAACAACCTATACTAAAAAATACTATGATTTTGAGTTTAAGCCTGGAATTTTTGTTGTACAGGTTGACCGCAATATGAAAATTGTTAAAGCCGATCGGGTATCATCCGTTTATCTTGATTCAAATAAATATCAGAATCAACAATATATGAAAAATTCGTATTTTACACAAATTGAACAGGACAAAAAAATATAATAATCCCGGAGTATGGTCCGGGAAACCCTATAATTTTTTTGGAGATTATCTCTTCAACCGCTACAACTGTAGAATTTTCAAACTGCCGATAGACGCTGGGCTTTCCTGCCCCAACCGGGATGGAACAATAGGAACTACCGGCTGCATCTTCTGTTCAGATGAAGGTTCTGCATCTTCATCTACGGCAGGTTTTAGCACTATTGCTCTCCAGATGAAAAATGCAATAGACACTTTCAAGAGGACTGATAAAAATACTAAATATATAGCCTACTTTCAGGCATTTTCTAACACCTATGCTCCAGTATCTACACTTGAAAAACTATATGATGAAGCAGTCTCATTTCCTGAAATAGCAGGACTTATGATCGGCACCCGTCCTGATTGTATCAGCGAGGATATTCTTAAGCTGATAAAAAAATACAGTAGAGAAAATTTCGAGCTCTGGATCGAACTCGGAATACAATCCATGAAAAATGAGAGCCTTGATTTTCTTAAAAGAGGACACTCTGTAGAAAAAAGTATTGAATCTATAAATCTAATAGCAGATTACAAAATATCAGTATGCGTCCATGTTATACTCGGTATTCCCGGAGAAACATGGAATGACATGATGGAAACAGCTGTAAAGATTTCCTCTCTTCCTGTGCAGGGTATAAAAATACATCATTTGCATATTATAAAAAACACAGAACTTGAAGATATATACAACAAAGAACAATTTACACTGCTGTCTCTAAAAAATTATGTATCAACTCTTTGCGATTTCATTGAAAGACTAAGGCCCGATATAACAATTCACCGCCTTATGGGTGACAGGCACGAGGATTCGTTACTCTATCCCAAATGGAGTACACACAAAGGTACAGTTCTGCAGGCAATCGAAGATGAATTCAAAAGGAGATCAACGTTTCAGGGATTTCTCTATCACGGGGGTTTTTAAATGAAAATCGCAATAGCAATGAGCGGTGGTATTGATTCATCTGTAACTGCTGTGATGCTAAAAAATCAGGGGCATGACGTTATTGGAATAACAGCAAGATTTCTCCCTGAATCGGAAATCAACGATCCTGTTTATAATACAGCAGTTACTGATGCAAAAAAAATTGCATCTCTCTATAATTTCCCTCATTATGAATTTAATTTTTCAAAAATTTTTCAGGAGTATGTGATTGATTATTTCTGTACAGAATATCTCTCAGGTAAAACTCCAAATCCATGTGTAGTTTGCAACAGATACATAAAATTCTCTGAACTTATAAAAGCAGCAGAGGAACTTGGATGTGATACGATTGCCACCGGTCACTATGCGATTAAAAAAGAAAACACTGGAAGATTTTACCTTTCAATGTCCCCGGATCATTCCAAAGATCAATCATATTTTTTATATATGCTTACACAGGAACAACTTGCTAAATCTATCTTTCCACTTGGAATGATGACTAAAAGTGATATACGGAAATTTGCTGCAGAAATAAATCTCCCATTAAAAGATAAAGCCGACAGTCAGGAAATTTGTTTTATTCCAGATAATGAATATATTCCTTTTCTGGAAAAATATACCGGCACAAATCCCCAACCTGGGAATATTTTAAACTCCGCCGGAAATGTTTTAGGCAGGCATAATGGAATTTACCGTTATACCATCGGACAAAGACGCGGCATGGGGATTGCAGCTCCTGAACCGCTATATGTTACTGCTATAGATTCTGTAAATAATGTGATCATTGCCGGCCCTAAAGATGAACTCCTTATTAAATATCTCGAAACTAAAAATTGTTTTCACATGAAATATGAGATCACCGGCGAAGTCAAAGTTATGATCAAGTCAAGATCAACTCAGAGACCTGTGGAAGGATTGGTGACACGGATTGATGACAGGTTTAGGGTTGCATTCACTGAACCACAGATAGGAATCTCCCCTGGACAGTCTGCTGTATTTTATGATCTGGAAAATGACGTTATCGGAGGCGGGATAATTGACAAGGCTTATAACTAGACTTCTTTTTTTGCCACAGAGGCACAGAGACACGGAGAAAGGTTTTTTTTATAAAATCAAGGATACCCCTCTCCTCATTTTTAATTGATGATTGATATCAAACTAAACAAAAAAATTCACGAAATAAACAGCTATCCCTCTGTGTCTCCGTGCCTCTGTGGTAAATTTTCCTCTTTAAAGTCCTATATCCGCTGTATTTTAATTCAGATACTAATCTTTTTTTTCATTTTTCCCTGAATGAGGATGGAACTGATCATAAACTTTCTTTAATCTTGCTTTTGTGGTATGAGTGTACACCTGAGTTGTTGAAAGACTCTTATGACCCAGCATCTCCTGAACCGCCCTGATATCTGCTCCGTTATTAAGAAGCTCAGTGGCAAAGCTGTGCCTCAGTGTATGAGGTGATAGTTTATGAGAAAGTCCCGTTGCAGCAGCTCTCTTCATAACCAGGTTATACATGCCTTTGACAGATATACCTTTACCGAACTTGTTTACAAATATGAATTCAGACTTGATTGTAAATTTTTGATCTCTTTCGTGAAGATATTTTTTAAGAAGTACCGCTGTTTCTGTTGTGAGAAACAGCATTCTTTCAACACTACCCTTCCCGGAAACTTTTAATCTGCCCAATTCAAGATCAAGGTCAACAAGCAAAGACCCTGATAATTCAGATATCCTTGCTCCGGTAGAATAGAAAAGTGAAATTGCAGCTTTATCTCTTAGATCAAAAAAATCATTTATTGGAAAATCTGTAAGCTCATCATACTCTTTGAGATAAAGGAACTTTGGAAGTCTTTTCTCTTTTTTGGGGAATATAAGTTTTTTAGAGGGATTATCCGGTATGAATTCTTTCCGGTGTAGATAGGTAAAAAATGATTTTATAACTGCTACTTTTCTTTCTATCGATGATCTCTTTAATCCACGGTCAAAGCAGTATTCAAGAAAACTCCGCAAATCACTTACTGTAACTGTTAAAATATCCGGTTCTTCATTTGAAATAATACAATCGAGTTCGTAATAATCTTTAAATTCATCAACTACTTTTCCGTTAAAAAAATCTACTAACTGCAGAAGATCAGTTCTATAATCTCCTGCAGTATTGGATGAATAATTCTTTTCATAAGTTATATAATCAAGAAAAGAATCTATAAGATTATACATTACTGTTCTGCATCTTCTTCCGGGACTTCAACTACAGTTACTTCGTCAAGGAGTTCGACTTTAAATCCGCAATCAACATTGAAGCAAATAAGCTCTTCTCCTCGTCCCTTTATTTTTTTTGTAAATAAAAGTTTTCCGCATTTTGGACATTCTTTATCTGAAGGAGTATCCCGTGTAATAAAATCACAATCAGGATAATTACTGCATCCAAAGAATCCTCCTCTTCTACCGCCTGCGCCTCTCTTGACAACGTTACCTTCGCACTTCGGACATTTACCAAGAGGTAGAGATTTCGCATTTCTGCACTCCGGGAATCCGGCGCAGGCCAGAAAAAATCCGAATCGTCCAAGTTTTTTCATCATTTTATTTCCGCACTTTTCGCACACATGCTCGGTCTCTTCATCAAGGATTCCCTTCATCTCTGCAATATTGATTCCCGCAAGATCGACCATATCTTTAAAAGGAGTATAAAAATCTCCCAGCATCTCTACCCAGTTTGCTTCTGATGCCTCTACCTTATCGAGTTTCTCTTCCATCGCTGCTGTAAAATCTATTGACACAAGAGATCCGAAGTGTTCCGTCATGATATTATTTACTATTTTTCCAAGAAGTGTCGGAACAAGTTGTTTTCCGGAACGAGTTATATAATATCTCCTGATAAGAGTATCAATCGTCGGTGCATAAGTTGATGGTCTTCCTATTCCCGATTCCTCAAGAAATTTAACAAGCGAAGCATCATTAAATCTCGGTGGAGGTGTAGTAAAATGCTGTTCCGGTTTAAACTCAGCCACTTCGACAGTATCACCTTCTTTAAGAGCAGGAATGGAATTTTTTTCAGACTTGCTCAGTTTTTCGATCTCTGTAAATCCTGAAAATAAAACTTTGTTTCCTGTTGCTCTGAAAAGTGTATCAGCACAGCCAAGGTTAACAGTGAGCGATTCAGTCACCTCTGGCGTCATCTGGCAGGCAATAAATCTTCGCCAGATAAGATCATACAGTCTGTACTGATCCCTTGTTAAATCAGCTTTAATAGAATCGGGAGTTTTATTTACATCAGCAGGTCTTATCGCCTCATGCGCATCCTGTGAATTTTTTTTAAGTTTATAAATATTCGGAGTTTCGGGGAGATATTCAGGTTTGAAATTAGCCGAAATATAATCTCTCGCCATGGCTATAGCACTATCAGAGATTCTGGTTGAGTCAGTTCTCATATATGTAATAAGTCCAGTGGGACCAGTTCCGGTGATATCTATCCCTTCATATAACTGCTGTGCCACTATCATTGTTTTCTTTGAAGTAAAACCGAGTCTGTTCACAGCATCCTGCTGAAGTTTACTTGTTATATACGGAGGAGGAGCCTTTCGCTTTCTCTCCTGAGTCTTTATCTCTGTTACAGTGAGATCTTTGCCGGTTACATTTTTTACAACTGCATCCATCTCACTTTTATTTTTTATTTTAATTTTTTCATTGTTTGAGTGAGTAAGCATGCTTATAAATTTCTTATTATGAGATGAGCACTCGGCTTCAAGAGTCCAGTACTCCTGAGGAATAAATAGATCTATCTCATTTTCTCTGTCTGTGATAACTTTAAGCGCCGCAGATTGAACCCGTCCGGCAGACAAGCCTCTCTTAACTTTTTTCCATAGAAGCGGACTTATAGAATAACCTACAATCCGGTCAAGAAATCTTCTAGCCTGCTGAGCATTCACAAGATCGATATCGATCTCTCTTGGATGAGCAACTGCCTCTTTTACGGCAGCTTCCGTAATTTCATTAAACTCAATTCTTTTTATATTGCTGTTCTTTCCCGAAAGAGCATTGGAGAGATGCCATGAAATTGCCTCCCCTTCACGGTCAGGGTCAGTGGCCAGAAGAACATTTGTGACCTGTCCGGCCTGTTTTTTTAATTCATTTAATATCTTAGCCTTTCCTCTGATTGTTATATATTCAGGTTTAAAGTTGTTATCAACATCGATGGCAAGCCGTGATTTCGGAAGATCAATTATATGACCAACAGAGGAGGAAATTATATATTTGTCACCAAGATACTTATTAATAGTCTTTGCTTTAGATGGTGACTCAACAATAACCAATGTTTCTGGTTTATTTTTGGATATTTTCGCTTTGGATTTCAAATCAACAGTAACCGTTGCTTTGGATGCTTTTTTGACTTTTTTTGCCTTAGACGGTAATTCCAAAATAACCTGTGTTTCAGGTTTTATTTTTTTTGCCATTTCTTCCTTTCCAGTTGGTTTATATTTTTAACAAACATTCGTATCTGGAATTATTTGTCAAATAATTCTTTTTTTAACAGTTTTCGAACATTGTTAATACCTATAAACTGACAGAAACTTGATTTTACCTCATTTATAGAGAGACGAAACAAAGTTTTACTGCATTTTTCTCTAAAAACGAATCATTTACTTAATATTCTTTAATTTATCGAGTTTCCGCTATAATATAATTACCTCCAGTTATTTTTAATCTACATTTTATACAATTTGTTCCCTTTTCTTGCAATATATCCGGAAATTTCAAGAAGAGTTATTCCCTGATTGACCTCCTCTACTGAGAAATTGTTTTTTCTAATAAAATCATCAACTTCGATAAATCCATCCTCCAGATTGGCAAGTATACTAATTTCTATTTTACCTGTAAAATCATGAAGAATTTTGTTCTCTACTGCAATCTCATCCTCAACATCTTTTTTTTCTGTATCAGTGATTTTTTTATTAATACATTTTTTATTTTCAACTTCATAAATTACCGGTATCTCCAAACTGCCTGAAGTGGATTGAAAATCAATATCCGAAAAAAGATCGTTCATATTGGTAAAAATATGCGCTCCCTGTTTTATAAGTTCATGACATCCTCCATATTTTTCATCAAATGCATTTCCCGGACATACCATGAGATCTCTATTCTGCTCTATGGCATATCTTGCCGTAATCATTGCTCCGCTTTTAATCGGTGCCTGTATCACTATTACGGACTCTGACAATCCGCTTATTATCCGGTTTCTTCTGGCAAAGGTCCATTTTTGTGCAGTGCCGATTCCTGGAGGATACTCTGAAACAACCGTAGAATTTTTTGATTCTAATATCAATTTGTAAATATCCAGGTTTTTAGCCGGATAGATTGTATCAACTCCACCAGGAAGTACCGCCACAGTCCTCCCTCCAGCAAGTAACGCTCCCATATGTGCGTGGCGATCAATACCGAGAGCCATTCCACTAACAATTGTGCATCCCAGAGTTGAAGCGCTTCCTGATATTCTTTGAGTTATCTCCTCAGATTTTTCGTCGGAATTTCTGGTACCTACAATTGAAATCATTTTACCCGCCGGGATAGTTCCCAGTAAATATAAAACCAGCGGAGGATTATGAATTTCTTTTAGCAGAGATGGATACTCTGTATCCCATATAGTCAGGATTCTGATGTTTTTCTTCAGACAACTCTCAAAAATCAGTTCCGAGGCTTTAACCGGATCCCTGGAATACTTCTGGTGAATTATATCCTGAGTTATCAGTTGATCACAGGAAATTCTACTTAAAATTGATCCGGGGTGAATTGACTGTGTTTTCCAGAGGCCGAGTTTTGAAGGAGAGGAAAGAATTGAAAGCATCAAAGCTGATTTTAATATATCTTCCATTATTATACCGCATACAATTAATTTCTGACATCTGTTATTCATAAGTCTCTTCTGTATTAATACGTCTGTAGCGGAAAAATTTTAAAAAAAAAGATACCTTGTTAATTAATTTATACTTTAATATTTTTATTGCATATTTTATAATTTGTAGATATAATATAGATAATATGTGAAAAATTCTTAACCATTTCCAGTGCACTATTTCGTTGTTTAAAACTGTTTACCGGTTTTTTTCTGAGTAATTGCTTATTAAATAGCAACTGTTTAACTGAGCAGAATTACTAGTTAAAAAGAAGCTCAGTAAACGCAACCTAGTAATCTCTGTTTCAACGGATGCAAACCGTGTATCCAGGTTTTTGTTACTCAAAAAAAATTAGCTGAGTATTTACATAAAATAAATAAAGTTAGATATATGAAAGAAAACGATAAACTAAAAGAGATAATCAGACTCGGATCCGAAATTAACACAGTTCAGGATCTCGACATACTGCTTGAGCGAATACTTTTTGAAACAAGAAATATTGCCAATGCCGATGCAGGAACAATTTATATAAAAAATAAAGATGATCTTGTCTTTACACATGCTCAGAACAAAACCCTTTCAGACAGACTTCCCGAAGGAAAAAAACTTCTCTACTCCACATTTAAACTACCGATAACACAAAAATCCCTGTCGGGATATGCTGCATTGACCGGTGAAACTATTATCGAGCAGGATGTTTATTCTATTGCGGATAAGCCTTATGGATTTGATAAATCATTTGATGAGAAAACAGACTATAGAACTAAATCGGTAATGACGATTCCTCTAAAAAATGAAAGAAATGATGTTTTGGGCGTAATGCAGATAATTAATCCTATAAATAAAAAGCATGAAATCACCGGTTTCAGCGATAATGACATTCTTTATGTTCAGCATTTCGCCGGCATGGCAAGTATGGTAATACAGAAGGCTCAGATGACCCGTGCTCTCATTTTAAGAATGATACAAATGGCTGAGATGAGAGACCCTAAAGAGACTGGAGCTCATGTAAACAGGGTAGCCTCCTACTCTGTTGAGATGTATGAGGCTTGGGCGAAAAGAAAAGATATTCCGCTCAAAGAGATAGAATCAAACAGAGATATACTCAGAATGGCGGCCATGCTTCATGATTTAGGAAAAGTTGCAATATCAGATCTAATCCTGAAAAAACCGGCTAAATTTTCCCGTGAAGAGTTTGAAATCATGAAAACTCACACTTATCAGGGTGCACGGATATTTTATTATCCTCAATCTAAAGTAGATGAGATGGCAAGAGAGGTTGCTCTTACTCATCATGAAAACTGGGACGGGACAGGTTATCCGGGTCACGTTGATATTCTTACAGGTGAGGCATTAAAAAAAGATGTAATAGGCAATCCTCTCCCACTTAAAGGCGAAGAGATACCATTATTCGGACGAATTGTTGCAATAGCCGATGTATATGACGCATTATCTTCAAAAAGAGTTTACAAGGAATCGTGGGAAGAAATCGAAGTCTTCAATGAGATAAGAGCTTTGTCAGGGATAAAATTTGATCCTGAACTTGTTGATGTTTTCTTTGAGTGCATTGATGTAATCAGATCTATCAGGGAAAAATACCCGGAGAGCGAATAACAATGTCAAATAACGACGAGCTGAAAAAGTATCTTACGAAAAATCCCTGGCCGGAAGAATTCTACGCCAGAACTCAGATTGAATATTTTTATAACTTCAATTTAGAACTAACACCGGATCAACTCTGGCCATTTATTTCAGATGCATCTGAACAAAACAGACTTATGGGTCTTAAACAAATGACCTTTGAAGAAAAAGATGGAAAGCTTTACGGCAAAGGAAAACTGGCTTTTTTTCATCATGAATGGGAGGAGAAGCCCTGGGAATGGGAGACCCTTAAAGAAACAAAACTTCAAAGAATCTACAGCAAAGGGATCATATCCTATATGCGCGGTCACTATTTTTTTTCTGAAACAGATAACAGCTCAACAAAGTTAACAATTTATATTGGCTGGATTCCTCGTAATTTTACCGGTTTTCTTATACTGAAATTTGCAGAAAATATCTTTAGAAAAAAGTTCAGCAAAATGCTCAGCGATCTTAATGCAAAGCAATCAGGTATTATCAGCTTTAATATACTGGAAGGAAGCGAAAAATATTCTGCTTTAAAATCTTCAGTTCCTGATAAGATACATGAGGAAAAATTCAGCCAGATACGCGACTATCTGATAGATCATGGAGTCGAATCTTCAATCATTGAACGGCTTTTTAATTTTATTACTCAATCTACCGATGATAAACTTTATAGAATAAGACCTAAAGTTTTAGCTGCATTCCTGGGTATTGAACTCGAAACACTTATTACTCTACTTCTTCACTCATGCACATGCGGACTACTCAATCTTTCATGGGATATAGTCTGTCCTCACTGCAGAGGTGTCAGAGAAAAACATCCCCACCTCTGGACAATAGAAAGCAAAGCAACCTGTGAAGTATGTGATATTGATTTTTCGACGGGTGGTATGAATATAATTGAAGTGACATTTTCTGTGAATCCATCCATAAGAAAAGTTGAGAATGTTTTATACTGTAGTGCTGAACCGGCGAAAAAACCTCACATTCTTCTGCAAAAAACATTACTTCGCGGCGGCACCTATACATTTGAAGTAACAGAAAATGATAAAAGATTAAGATTTAGAACTAAAGGAAAAAAATCCTACGGGATCCTGGATGTGGATAATAATGCATCTTCAAAGAGTCTGTACTGGGAGGATCTGAACAGTAACTCTGTTATAAAGTGCTCCTCCGGATCGACGGTGTTCATTAAAAACAGTGAAAAAGATGAGGAACAATATATAATAGAAATCAGCGAAGATGATCAGTCTGCACTTCGTCCATCGGACCTTTTTAATTTTACCGAATTCCGCGAAATCTTTTCAGATGAAACTCTAGCATACGGGATTTCTATTGATATTGGAATACAGAATATTCTTTTTATAGATATTGTCGGATCTACTGAATATTATAAAAATTCAGGAGACACTGTGGCATTTAAAACAATCAGAAAATATTTTGTTAAAGTAAATGACATTGCAAAATCATATAGAGGAGTTATAGTTAAAACAATTGGTGACGCCGTTATGCTTTCATTTAACAATCCACTTGATGCACTTCGTTGTGCAATAAAACTGATATCTGTTTTTGACGGAAATGACAGCGATGTACCTTTAATGACACGGATTAGTATAAACAGAGGTTCATGTCTGGCTGTAAATCTCGATACGCTGATAGATTATTTCGGTCAGACTGTAAATATAACTTCAAAACTCCAGGGTTTTACTGATGCCGGGGAGATATCTTTTACTGAGAATTTCATCAATGAAGGATCGGTGAGTAAATATCTGAAAGATAAGAATTATACTTTTAATAATATTAAAAGCGCAGATATAAAAGGTGCAGGAGAAGTCCTGTATCGAAAAATCAGAATAAAAAAGCTCCCCAGATAGGGAGCTTTTTAGAATCTGCTCATCAACTAATGGTGAACTGTATTTCCCCCGCGCCTTTGGCGCGGGGGAAATACTAATTAACTCGATTTTTGAGCAGTTACTTTTTTTAACAAATTAAATCTATTCTATCATGGATTTTGCTTGTAAACATCTACAAGTGAGTAAACTTCTTCTCTTAAAACTTTCTCAAACTCATCTTTCATCGGTGCAGGTCTTTTAATCATCTTCATGATCTTCTCAAGCTGCACTTCTGTGTTGATCGGCTTACCATAGAGTTCAACTGCATACGCGGAGAAATCTCTTACGTACATGTCGAACATCTGATTCATAACATCTTCACGTACACCTTCAATCTTTGCGCTTTCGATAATAAGATGACCGTAAGCAACCAGTGTAAAAAGTTCACCGACTGAAAGAAGAAAATCAAATTCCATCATCTGTTTTGCAAGATCTGGACCTGAAGCCATAAGGAATTCTTTGTAAGCCTGTATCTGCTCCTGGAATATCTTTACATTCGGCAGATGTGAAAGACTGTTATAAGCTTTATTGAAATCATGGAATTTTGTCTTAGCATAAGCCTTAGTCGGCCCCTGCTTAAACATGAAATCATCATTTCTATTATCAGTTATTCTTCCAATCTCTTCAAACTCACCCGGCATAAACATATAACTTGGAATAAGTTTTGCTATAAGAGCCATATTTACATGACGTGTACCTTCGAGTTTAGGGAAACCTACGAGCTCGGCAACTGCCTGCTCAAAATATGTATCCTTCTCAAAACCCTTTGCAGCAATAATATCAAAAAGCTGCTCATGAACTTTTTCGCCCTGGATAGCAACTTTCATTTTCATAATAGGATTAAATAGGAGATATCTCTTATCGTTCTCGTTTGCAACTCTCATATAGTCAGTCGCTCTTAAACCGAAAAGTTTCATACCCATAATCCGTAGCCATGAATCAGAAAATAATCTCTTAACATGAGCAAACTCGGTTACGCTGTTACCATAAAGATTTCTGTGATATGCATGATTGAGGGCTTCATAGAATGAATGTGTTACTATTCCAGTTGCGCCTGAACCTATATTGAACTTGCATATGTTTATTGTGTTAAGCATGTCATCCCATGCTTTTGGACCTCTTGCAGTAATGTCAGCATCAGTGATTGGATAATCATGAAGAGCAAATTCAGCAACATACTGCTGATTTACATCTACAACATTTTTAACACACTCATATTTCGGGTGAGCAGAATCAACTACAAAGAAAACATACTCATCAGTATCAGCAATTTTTGCAAATACAGTAACTGTACTTGCCACATTACCGTTTCCAATATAGTACTTGCTTCCATTTGCAAGATATGTTCCATCAGCCTGAGGGTAAAGTTTCATTTCAGATGAATAGATATCCGCACCATGTTCTTTTTCAGAAAGTCCAAATGCGCAGAGTGCATTATCTTTCAATTTTTTCGCAGCTTTATGTTTTGCCTCTTCATTATCACCAAGAAGAACCGGGTCAAGACCAAGTGTAGATACATGATATGTGTACCAGTACGCCGCACCGTAGAAACCGCAGATTTCTGAAAATTCATAGTTTCTGTATGTGCTGTAATACTGATTCGGGTCAGAGCCATACCCTTTTGGAAGAAAGATTGTTTCAAAAATTCCCTCTTCAGTTACGAATTTTTGAAAATCTTCACAAAATTCATGTTTATGGTATTGTTCTTTCTGTTTTGCAAGTCCCTTTGCCTCAAACCATGCTATTGTTTTTTCCATGATTTCTTTTGATCTTGCATCAGGATATTTTCTGTCTCTGTACTTTTTTGGATTAAGCAATAAACTCATAATATACTCCTTTTTTTGTTGGGAGATAAATCAAAAGAACATCTATCTCTTACTGAATTATGTAACTTCTCAAAAACCAGTTTGCAACTAATCTCCGCAGTACTGTAAGATTTGGAGTTTATGTTCTACATTCTGTTTAAGAATAGTTATTAAACACTGTTAATAAAAAGAAACATTGTTCCTTTTTGTCAACAGAATTTGCGTGAAAATGGCTTAAAAACAGAAAAAATTATGCAATTTGGTTCATATGATTTTGACAAAAAAAGCCGCAGATTTTAATCTGCGGCTTCTCATGGGATCTATTTGATGAACTGTTAGTCGTTCATTTTATATTCGCCCTTCATTGAATAAACATTCTTTTCCCAAACTCTCATGAACTTATCTACATCGGCAACGGGATTTTTTATCATCTTGATGCAATATGCAAGCTGCTCCAGAGAGTTGCTCTTCTTCTGATAAAGCTGTACTGCATATTTAGAGAAATCTCTTACTAAGACATCAAAGATCATATCAAGAACATCATCATCAACTTTTTGTATCTTAGCATTCTCAATGATAAGCTGACCGTAAGCAACAACAGTCATGAGCTCACCCATAGCAAGAAGATAATCGATATCCTTGTTCTGTTCTTTTGTAGGAGTAGCTTTTGCAAGGAACTCCTTAAATATAGCGATCTGCTCCTTAATAACTCTGATATTCGGGAGATCGATGCTGTTATATGCAATATTGTAATCATGGAATTGAATTTTTGAAAGACCGCTTGTTGGACCCTGATTCATCAGGAACGCATCGTTTCTTGCGTCGTCAACCTGTGGAACCGGTGCAAATTCAGCAGTATTGAAGAAGTAATTAGTAATAAACTTAACAACAAGCGCCATATTAACATGAACTGTTCCTTCAAGTTTAGGGAACATTCTGATTTCCCATGTAGCCATTTCAAAATAAGGATCTTTTTCAAATCCTTTAGCAGCGATAACATCCCATAGAAGATTGATTACCTCTTCACCCTCTCTGGTAACTTTCATTTTACATAGCGGATCATAAAGGAGATATCTTCTATCTTCAGCAGATGCAGTTCTCATATAGTCAACTGCTCTGAGGTTGAAGAGTTTCATCGCGCATATTCTTAAATATGAATCTGTTAAAAGCTGTTTTATATGAGGAAAATCCGTTACATATTTTCCATATAGATTTCTGTTTGCAGCATGATCAATCGCTTCGTATAATGCATGAGTTGTAATACCAACAGCACCAGGTCCGAGGTTGAACTTACATACGTTTACAGTATTAAGCATATTGTCCCATGCTTTAGGGCCTTTCTCTGTAATATCAGCTTCAGTTATCGGATAATCATGAACTGCATATTCAGCTACATAGTTCTGATGAGCAACAGTGTTTTGAACGCACTCATAATTAGGATGTTTGGAGTCTACACAGAAAAATACGTAATCGTCAGTGTCTCCGATCTTTGAAAAAGTAGAGATCATAGCTGCTTCGTTTCCGTTTCCTATATAGTACTTGTCGCCGTTAGCTAAATATTTACCGTCACCTTGTGGATAGAGCATCATATCACTTGAGTAGATATCAGCGCCGTGTTCTTTTTCTGAAAGTCCGAAGGCAAAAACTTCACCCTGTTCAACCAGCTTTGCAGCTTTGTGTTTAGCTTCTTCATTACTTCCCATCCATACCGGACAGATTCCCAGCTGAGAAACATCCCAAACGTACCAGTATGCAATTCCATAGAATCCCATAAGTTCAGCCCAATGGAAAATTCTGTATGTATCCCATCTGCTGTCAGCTGCACCGTAACCGGCAGGTGTTAAGAGTTTCGCAAAAATCTTATGCTCTTTCTGAAAATCTACGAAATCTTTCGGCCATACTCTTTCATGGAAATCAGATTTCACTTTTTTAAGACCTTTTTTCTCAAAAAACTCAATTGTTTTAAGCATCATTTCCGTTGAATCTTTATCAGGAAATTTTACATCGTATTTTTTAGGATTTAACAACTTCATTATAATACCTCTTTATTTAAGATAAAAATTATCTTTATTTATTTGTACAGTTTTTAGTTCTTTGAACATTGCATCTTTGAGGGATGCTATCCTTAAGATTATGCAGGAACTTACTGTCTAGATAATTTAGTACTGTAGTAAATAGAAAATATTGATTATTTGCTGTCAATATATTTGTGCTGAAATATACAAAATGTGCCTATATACAAATAGATGCATAATCTAATTTATATATTAAAGCATTAATCTATCGATGTAAATTTTCTCTGGACAATCAGATGGTTTGGGTTCATATGACTCTTGAAATATTAAACATTTTTGAATCCGGGGTAATACTTTGAAGAAACAGGCATCGGAAGTTACAATTCATGAGCTTCAGGAAATAATTGAAAAATATATCGAAAGCAGCGAAAATCTGAATTATGCTGTAAAAATATCCGGCCACCCGGGAGTTGGTAAATCCGCTCTCGTAAAAGAGATCGCAGATAAAATGAATTATTTTTTTATCGATACACGCCTTGCATTTAAAGAAAATGTAGATCTTGGCGGTTACCCGGTTCCCGACAACAACACTCAGCAGATGATATATTTCAGACCTAAATTTATTCCACCCGCAGATATACCCGATGGATACAGCGGGATTCTCTGGTTTCTCGATGAGTCTAACCGTGCTCACCCCACGGTGATACAGACTTTATTTCAGATTATCACGGAAAACAAATGCGGAGAACACCTCCTTAATAAAAAAACATCCATTATACTTGCAGGAAATCTTGGCGAAGGTGATGATACAACCATTACACAATTTGACGATTCGGCACTTGACGGCAGGCTTGCAATTTTTCATTTAAAACCATCCGCAGAGGACTGGCTTATCTGGGGTTATAAAGAGGAAATCCATCCTTACATATTGAAATATATATCTTCATTTCCTGAAAAACTCTGGGACGAAGAAAGGATAAATCCAAACCCGCGCGGCTGGCATCAGGTTTCAAACGCATTGAAATATTCATATGGTCTGATCGATGAAAAGTCGCTTATCGATTATCTTTCAGGGAGTGCCGGGAATACTCTTGAAAAAATGATTTATACTCTTGTGGGCAATATTGCCGGAACAGATTTTCTGATGCAGCTTACATCTCCAAGGCAGATCAGCTCGGAGGATATTCTTTCCGGAAATCAGGATAAACTGGAAAAAGTTAAAATACGAGAAATCCCTACAGAGGATTTACTCTGGGCTCTTAACGGAACTATGGAGATAATGGAATTAAAAGCTGTTTCATCGGGAGGCAAACTTACCAATGATGACATCAAGCTTCTAGGTAATATTCTAACCTTTATCGGCTTTTCGAGAGGAGATATCAGAATGTCATATTTTTTTCTGCTGCTCAAACAGTGCGGAATCTTTACTCTCATCCCCGATGCACTTAAGACTCTCACTGATAAAAAGTTAACCGAAGAGTTGAGATTGAAATTTGAGAATCTTTTAAATTAGCTCCGGTATGTGAAGAATGGAATTTGAACTTATACTCGAGAATTTGTGGAAAAAAAGCAGATTCACATCATACTTCTATCAAGGTGTAGATTTTACTGAAGAAAGTTCTATTCCAACGCTTGCACTTGGCCTCTACTCATCAAGACTTACCTTATTCTATAATCAAAAGTTTATCTCATCTCTAAGCGGCGACGAACTCACAGGACTTTTAATCCACGAAATGATGCACATAGTTTTGAATCATGACCACAGAGGCTTCACTGACGGAGATATCTATCTCCAGAATCTTGCGCAGGATATGGCCATAAACTCATATATTACTGAAAATAAAAAAAAATTCTTCTCCGGATCAAGTCAGTACCTGAACGATGCACCTGAACTTATACTTCCATATGGACTCCCCGTTATACCCGAAATGTTTTTTACAGATACTTCAATCACCGACCCAATTTGGGAGGAGATTTATCGATGGCTCAAGCTTCAGCCGGAAGAAGAAATCAAAAACTATAAATTCAACGGATCTGAAAATAAACAATCAGGAGTAAACATTCCGGCAAAATCCAGCATCGAACAGATGAAAGAGGATCTGGAAAGTCTTGATCTGACTTACAGCAAAGCGCCGAAGGAGCAATATACCGGATTTAAAAACATGACGGGTTTGATGTTCAATAAAAATGATGGTGAACACATTCCCACCGGTATTCATATAATGAACAAAAAAACTGATCTCAACACGCTGGATGCCAAACTCAATCATTTCATGACTGTGGCAAAAAAGGATGAAGTTTCAGCAAATGAAAGAATATTTAACGATATAAGCTCCCTGATAAACGCTCCTCAAAAAACAGATCTTTCCTGGAGTGAAAAGATTAAAAGTATTGTTGATATAACCGCTCAATCAAGCGAATGGGAATACTCATACAGCAGATTTAATAAAAGATATTTCACCAAAGGGATATATGCCCCCGGCAGATCATTCAAAGATAAAGAGGCAATAACTGTAATTGTCGACGTATCAGGATCGATGGTAATGAAGCCTGGCGACATCGAATCTGCTTTTGGTATTATAGAAGGGCTTCTTGCTAAATTTAAAATTTATCTTTTATGTATCGATGAAAATCTTTTCATCCCCGAAAAAAAGAATAACCTCTTTATTAAATCAGAAAGAAATACAAAACCTCACGAATACAAAAAAGGAGATTGGAAATTTTTAAAAACCGGAAGCAGCGGTACAACCTACTTTGCTTCACTTTTCAATAACTACATGGAAAACCATACGGAACTCCTCATCGTGATAACAGATGGCTATATTTACGACATCGATCGTTTAAAAAAATACAATAACACATTATGGCTTATCAGCGAAAACAGGGAAGAACCTTTCATTGCGCCATTCGGGAAGAGTATTAAAATTACATCCTCAAAAGCCGAACGGCGACTAAAAATTTCAGGCAGGAGTAAATGACAAAAAATTCAGAACATCTTCAATCATTATATCTCGCAGGAAATAATGATATTAATTTCAATTTCGATTTAAACATTGAACTGATAATTAATTCGTCAGATCCGGAGATTATCTTTCGCTGCGGAAAGGAATGGAAGAAGTTTGATTACAAAAAAGGTCTGGATAGATTGATTTCCATAGGTGACGTGGAATTTATACATAAAGCCGGCATTTTCTGGCCCTCTTTTGACTTTGATAAAGGAATGAATTTTCTGATAAAAGAGGAAAACGGGGAGTATATTTACCGCTCAGGCAGATTCTGGAAAGGGTACAACCACAATCGCGGCCTGGAAACACTTGGTGAGCTCAAAAGTGCACGGTACATATATTATGCAGGAAAAGAATGGAACAGTTTCGATTTTGCCAGAGGATTTGAACTGCTTGTAAGTACAGGAAATGCAGAATTTATTTTTTACGCCGGTGCACACTGGAAAACATTTGATCATAAAACAGGAATGAAATGTCTACTCAGTACCCGCAATACCGAGTTTATATATAAAGCCGGGACATTATGGAAGGAGTTTAATTTTAATGAAGCACTGAAAATTCTTGAATCAGAGGTTACTACCGGTGAATTATGGCGCGGTAGAATTTTTGAAAATATCAGGTGGAAAAAAGCTTTAAAAGCAATATGGGATTCATCATGGGAATAAAATCTTATAAATTGTATATAAATTGTGAATGACCTTAAACTTTATTAAAAGACCTTTCCAGTTTAAAGAGAGGAGTTTTTAAAACGGGGTTCAAGGGGCGGTAGCCCCTTAAAAAGCCCCGCAGGGTCACTATTCAGTCTTTTTTAAATCAGCTTTAAATTTTTTAATTTCAGGTTTAGCACCGCTAACAGCATCTTTGGATGCATTCTTTTTATCTGCAATATCACCCTTGATCGCTTCAGTTTCAATCTTAGTGCCGCCCTTTATTGCTTCAACATTTGCTTTATCAGATGCTTTCTGATTTTCAACACGGGCTTTGTTTTCTTCTTTCTGATCTACAACTGCCTTCTTTATCTCTTCTCTTTGGGCTTCAAACTTCTTTCTGATATCTTCTCTTATCTCTTTTATTTCATCTTTAATTCTTTTTATGTTTTCCATATTCTGCGCTTTAAGCTCGTCCACAGAAACAGGTTTTCCCTTTTCAACGTTGGCTTCTTTTCCCGCTTCGACTTCAACGAATGCTGAATCGTCACTTGAAGATTCTTTTACAGCAACTTTACCCTCTATACATGCAATGGTGCTTTTCCCCTCTTTTTCACTGACAAGAAACTCAGTTCCTCTTACCCCGGCAACAGCTGTAGGAGTATTTACCCTGAATTTTTCACCTTGAGATAACTTCCTGGTAACCTTTGAAAACATCTGTCCATTTTCAACATACAATTCAGTAAGTTCTTTGTTCTCACTTAAATTCTTTACAAGCTCTTTCATTACTACAGAACTTTTCTCAAGAATTCTGATGACACTTCCCTGGAAATAGATATCAACAATTGCCTTTGCTCCTGTTTTAACTATCATTCCCTGAGTAATTTTATCTCCAACATTTGCTGATACTGTTTTACCATCCGCTACGATCTTAACATCACCTGCAATAAAGTTTACTAAACCATCATTTTGTACAATAGAAGGCCCTGCCTTTTTACAGCTTGTTAACTGAATTGCAAATAATGCTATGATAATTAAAAAAGTAATTTTTTTCATTTTTCCTCCGGTAATTAATTATATAAATCAATATATAATATAAAATTTTGTGCACACAACATGCTTCAACTAACACTAAAATACAACCTTATTTCAGGAAATCAAATTAATTTTTTCTAAATAAATAAAACATTTTTAACTGATATAGGACAAAGTGGCGCACTTATTATTTAAAGTAGATTAATTATTGTTTCAATGAGAAGATTTTCTTCAATTGGTTTTCCGAGAACTCCATTAAATCCCGATAGAGAATATTTATCATTTATAGATTCAATAAATTCTCCGCTTTGAATAACAACCGGTATTCCAGGATTGATTTTTCTTATTTCTCTTAAAGCCGAAACTCCATCCATACCGGACATATTGTGATCAAGTAATATCAAACTTACATCTTCCCTGGAATTAAGAATATCAATCGCTTCAAGTCCTGATGCAGCATATACCGGTTTTCCATTATACTTTTTGATCAATTCAGAAACATGGAGGTATATTAGATAGTTGTCATCTACAACAAGGATTGTACGCCCATTTAAAAGGTTTTCCTCATAATGTATTACAGAATGGTTATCTGTTCTTTCCAGATCATTTTTAAAAAGATTTACACGGCTGTATATATCACGGTGTAAAGTGATTTCTGTTTGAACCCCTATCACCCTTACCGGCTTAAGATTGTCGTCCCATTCAATTGTTTCACCTCTGCTCCTTACGTTGATTATTTTACCGTTGTTCATCATCATTCTATATTCTAAATTAAAACTTCTTCCATTTAAAACTTTTTCATATAATTCATTTTTCACGGAATCTCTTTCACTCTCATGAATAAAACCAAAAAGGGTATCGATATCATCAGTATAAGATTCCATTTTATAACCAAGAAAAGTAAAAAACTTTCTGTTATATCTTACCTTACCGGAATTTATATTCCATTCCCATAAACCATCCTTCACCGATTCGAAAATAAGATCCTGCTTCCTTTGATTAAACTTTATTTCTTCAATCAGATTTCGCTCATCGGTGTTATCACTGAACTGACATATATATCCCGGTTCAGGTGATCCGGAATTAATTTCAAGAGGGATAATTATAATTTCAAGAATCATTATTCCAGTTTTACTGGTATTGTAATAACCGGTTTCTTTGATTATACCAAAATCAAACTTAACTTCAAGATTAATATCTCCATGATTTTTTAATCTTGCCTTAAACCATTCAGTTGATATCGGAGAATTGATTACATCAAGATTATAAATTTCATCAGGATTAGTAGCACCAAAAACTTTCACAACAGCTTCATTAAAAAGAATAACTCTTCCTGATGAATTCAGAATCATCAATGCTGATGGTGATTTATTAAAAATTTTCTTAAATCTGGCTTCACTCTCTTTCAATAGAATCTGAGTTTTACTCAATTCACTCATAGAAAGATAAAGCTCATTTGTTTTATCTTTGATTCGTTTTCTCAGAACAAAACTGTTTATTAAAATAAACAGAATAAAAATCATAAAACTGAAGATTCCTGCTGAAACATAAATTCCCGTTTCACTAAAAAAACTGTTTTCGTAATTTTCAATGAACCATCTGTTATATAAAGTGCCGTATAATCCGTTTTTAAAAATCCTATTATACCCTTCACTAAAATCGTGAAGTATTTTTTTATTTTTATTAATGCCAAATCCATAATCATAAAATCCTATATTTACAGGGATTTCTTTAATTCCGACTATGTTTTTATTTTCAATTATTTTACGCGCCGATGGACCCGACATAAAAACAGCATCAAATGCTTTTCGTTTCAACATTACAAAGGCATTTATTTCTTCAGAATCTGATATTGATTTAAACTTAAAGAAATTATTCAGGTTATTCTTAACCGAACCGGTTATTAAAGAGTGTGAAGCAATGAGTACATTTAGATTCTGCAGATCATTTAATGACGAAATTATAGAATCCTGGTTTGCAAAAATTGAAAAATGAATCTTAACATTCGTTCTAAAGAATTCATAATCTTTATCAGGATCACCTCTAATCATTCCGAGAATTACATCAACATCTGGATTTTTTTTAAGAATGATATATCTATCGTATGGAACCAGTTCAATTCTGCAATTTGCTTTTAATTCCTTTGCAATCTCATTGATAAGATCAACTGAAAAGCCGGCAGGAATTCCAGTATCATTAATATACTCATATGGATAATTGTCAATGCACCCGATTGCATAGATATCACCCCCCGCCATTAATGGCGAACCGGTTTTTAATATTATTAGAACACTTAATATTAGTATACAAAATAAAGTTATCTTTTTATGTCTCATAGGTCTATATCCTGAATAAATCAAAAATTAAATTTTTTTCAAGTTTTAATCAATTTTATAAAAAAAATTTTCATCTAACTGCCAAATCCATCGTAATAAGTTAAAACCTGTATCTGATCAGAACAGATAAAACAGAAACTTCACCCGGGCTGAAGCTATGTAAGAATCTCTGAAATCTGAACAGTTACAATATTAAATATTACTAAGGCGGTAGCTATGCAGAATTTTTCAAATGCAACAATTGAAGGTTTTGTTACACATGACCCTCTGGCTAAAACAACAAAAACAGGCAAATCTCTATGTACATTTGCTCTGGCCATTAATCACTATTCTAAAACAGATGAACCACCTCGGGTTTCATTTATTGAAGTAGAAACCTGGGATAAAACAGCGGATCTATGCTCCAAACATATCTCTAAGGGTAAAAGAATTCTGGTAACAGGTTCTTTACGACAGGATCGCTGGGAAGACGACAAAGGTAAAATGCAGTCGAGATTGAAGATAATCGGTAATGAGGTTATATTTCTCAGTTCCGGTAAAACTTCGGATGAGACTAAATCTGCTGAAGTCAAAGCTTAGTCTCATCCGCGATTCTGTGTCTAAAATGGTGTACGATTTGTCCTTGACCAGATACCGTTTTCCTGAGCAGATTTAATAAGATCTTCTCTGAAATCAGGATGAGCAATACTTATGAGATTTTCAGCTCTCCCCCATACCGATCTTGCCTTCATGTTTACAATACCGTACTCAGTAACAAGATACTGCACCATTGTTCTGGGTACGGTTACAACAGATCCCGGCGTAAGAAGAGGCTTAATTCGCGATTTTATCTGACCATCTTTTTTGTCTTTGTATGTTGAAGAAAATGCAAGAAAACTCTTTCCTCCCTTTGAATGAAAAGCCCCTATTACAAAATCGAGCTGCCCTCCGGTACCTGATATCTGCCTGAAACCTGAAGTCTCTGAACATACCTGACTCAGTAAATCGACCTCTACAATGTTATTGATAGATATAACCTTATCATTCTGAGCAATGAAATCGGGATTGTTTGTGTGATGTACCTTACAGGAAGCAAGTCTTGGATTATCATGAATAAAATCGTATGTATCCGTGGTACCAAGACAGAAAGAGAAAGTACTCTTATTTATATCAAAACTCTTTTTGGCATTTGTAATTTTTCCCGCATTGTAAAGAGTTACCATTGCGTCACAGAACATTTCGCTCTGAATACCCAGATCTTTCACATCTGTGTGGACTATCATCTCACCGATAAGATTCGGGAGTGTACCTATTCCAAGCTGCAGGCATGATCCGTTTTCAACATGAGGAACAATAAATTCAGCTATTTTCTTTTCCGATGCTGAAGCTTCGGCCATTTTAGGGGTAGCGAATATCGGAGAATTGCTCCCTTCAATAATAAAATCAACTTCGCTGATATGGATATATTCATCATTTCCGCCAAGACACCTTGGCATATTTTCATTTACTTCAACTATGACTTTATCAGCCCAGAGAGCGATCCCTCTGTTATGAGAGTTTCCAAGACCGAAATTGAAGCATCCATTCCTGTCCATCGGTGTTACCTGAGCGCACCACACAGTGGGTTTAATGTGGTGAAGATCCCTGTGGTGATATGCAAGAAGAGTTGCCTCGTGGTAATTAAACGGCAGGTGACATGCCATACCCTTGTCTCCCGCCATTCTGTCGAGAAGTGTAAAATACCAGCTGAAATACTGAAAGGATTTCTGCTCGGGATCATTTTGTATTACCGCAGGAAAAGGGGGTACTGTTCCTGTCCCTCGAACTGATACTCTTTCAATCTGACCTACCCGTTTACTCAGTGCCAGATCGAAATCCACAGGCTTTGTTGCGAACATGCCATAATCGACAATATCATCGGATTTTACAATATTTGCAGCCTGTTCAGCCTTCACCAGTTTTCTATTATATTCCTCTAAATATGTATTCATATTGACCCCATAACGTTAATATTTATTTTAATACATAAACCATATATGTTATGTGCATATTATACAATAAGTCATGTTGGCAAATAGGTGTGTATATAAATAGAAAAGAATTGAGGTATAAACTACCACAAAACAATGTAATTCAATATCATCCTTGACAATAATTCTGCTGCAATTCCCCTTACTCCTGATTATATCGAACCAAATCAGGAGTAATATGGGACATTTAACAGTTAAAAACTACAAATCACTTTATAGAAGAATGGATCAGTTTGTTAATGGTGTTTTTGATTCAGAATATTTTTATGAAATTCTGAAAATACTTTTTACAAATGAAGAAGCGAAGCTCTGCTCGATCATGCCGCTTTTACCTTCATCACTAGAAAAGATAGCGCGGATCTGGGAATTACCGGAAAACGAAGCTGAAACAAATCTTAAGACTATGGTACACAAAGGTCTGGTTTATGAAAACAGTTTAAACGGCTCCCCCTTATACACACTTGCTATTCCTGTATTCGGTTTTTTTGAATTTTCATTAATGCGTACTGACGGCAAGTTCGACAGGAAATTATTATCAAAACTATATCACGAATACCTTACCGAAGATGACCGGTTTATAAGAAAATATTTCGGAAACAACCCTCCTCTTTCAAGGACTTTTGTTCATGAGGATACGTTATCTGAAGAGATTACTTCAGAAATACTTCCATACGAAAAATCGAGTTATATTATTGAAGCCTCCGAAACGATCAGTGTAGGAACATGTTTCTGCCGGCACAAGATGGAACACATGGGTAAAGGATGCGGGAATCCACAGGATGTTTGTTTATCATTCGGAAGTATTGCAAAGACACTTATTGAGCAGGGCATTGCAAGAGCGATATCAAAAACTGAGGCATTGGATGTACTTAATCTCTGCGTCAGTAAAGGATTGGTGCAGATTGGCGATAATGTACAAAACAATCCTGCAATTATATGTAACTGCTGCGGCTGCTGCTGTGATCTGCTGCTGGGATATAAAAAAACAGGTTTAAGTACAATCGTAACACCAAGCAATTATATTGCAAAAATTGAGCCCGTTACTTGTAATGATTGCGGACTTTGTATAAAAAAATGTCCCGTTGATGCCATTTCTCTGGTTAACGGTAAGGCCGTTGTCGATGAGAACTGGTGCCTAGGTTGCGGAGTATGTGCAAACGTATGTAAAACTAAAGCTCTTAAAATGCATGCTCGCCCTGAAAAACTTGTGGTACCCGATGACACATTACATAAAGTTATTCTATCTGCAATTTACCAGGCCAAGGTTGGAAATTTTATTTTTGATAATCAGAAAAGTATAGTTCATAAAATTCTAAGAAAATTGAGTAATGGATTAATAAAAATCCCGCCTGTGAAATCGTATTTATTAAAAAAATCCGTTCAGGAAAAAATCTTAAATTTTGCTTTAAAGAAAAATAATCTTAATGATTCGAGGATTTGATAAAAAGAATATAATGTAATTTTGATGACAGAAAGCGTTTTATTTTGAATGAATGAAACGGTTTTTTTTATGTCAAATACTCTCGTTAATTACCTCAGCAAATAAAAGAGCGGGCACGGATGTGCGCGACGGCGAGTTTGACATGGATGTCATTACGAGCCTTCAACAGGTTTGAAACGACACTACAGACACAAATATTTTAAGACACCGAAAGCCTATGATTTAAAAAAAGTTCGCCTCACACCAAAGGCCCAACGCCGCCTGAGTTGCCGGGGTCGAGGGGCAAAGCCCCCGCGGCCTTTGGATACTTTGTGCCGTTACAAAGTATCGAAGAATACATATTAAAATAATGATCTAAAAAAAATAAATAATAAACAACAGAAAGCAGAGGACGGTTCTAAAGTAGACTTTTTAAATATTTGTTATTCCGGTTTCGCACCTTCAATTCTTTTGATGCAATCGATCGCAGGAAGTTCGTCAAAGATCCACTGATTAAATCAATCGTATGAGATACCGGCATTACGTTTCACTTCAGCCGGTATGACTGAGAGTAAATCTTTAAGTCAGCCCACTAATTCCTATTATAAATTCCCTTTCAAAAAAGAAACAAGCTCCCCAAACACCACCTTACTCTGCTCACCGCTTTTCTGATTTTTCACAGAGACCTTACCCTCAGCCAGCTCGTCATCTCCGATAATAATAAAAAATGAAGCCTTCTCCCTTTCCGCTTTTTTAAACTGTGCTTTAAAACCTTTTACTTCCGGATCAAGATCAACAGATATTCCGTTTTTTCGAAGTTCAAGCGCCAGGTCAATCCCTTTGTTAAGAGTATCTCCACCAGTATGTATTACATAAGCATCAACACCTGTTTCTTCGCTTTTATTATTTTCTATCAAGAGAAACATCCGCTCGATTCCTGCAGCAAATCCAACACCGGGTGTCGGTTTACCATCAAACTGTTCAACGAGATAATCATATCTCCCGCCCCCGGCAAATGCGTTCTGACTCCCGAGGTTTTCCGCGGTAAACTCAAATGTAGTTCTTGTATAGTAATCAAGTCCGCGTACCAGATAGTTATCAAGCTTATACTTTATTCCGCTCTTATCAAGATATCCCTTTACTTTTCCGAAGTGATCACTGCAGCCACCGCATATATGTTCCGAGATTACCGGCGCACTATCTCTCAATGTGCGGCAGTTTTCTTTTTTGCAGTCAAGGAGTCTTAACGGATTTGTATCGAGCCTTTTTTTACAGTCATCGCAGAGTTTGTCAAATCGCTGTTTATAGTAATCTTTCAGTATATCAGTATACACAACCCTGCACTCTCTGCATCCGATGGAATTCAGCAGCAGATTATAATTTTCTATACCTACACTTTTTGCAATGGAATCTACAATTGAAATTATTTCATAATCGTAATAGGGATCTTCGCTGCCGAAAATTTCAGCTCCCAGCTGATTGAACTGACGAAGCCTTCCGCGCTGAGGCTTTTCCGCTCTGAACATCGGACCGCTGTAGAAAAACTTGCAGAGTGAAAGTCTATTATACTCGCCGTTCTCCACATATGCCCGCACAACACCGGCTGTTCCCTCGGGACGAAGTGTCAGACTCCTCCCCCCTCTATCTTCAAAGGTAAACATCTCCTTTGAAACTATATCTGTATCGTCACCAATTCCGCGTGAAAATACTTCAGTGAATTCCATGATAGGAACAATCAGTTCCTTGTAATTAAAAATTTTAAATACATTGCGCGCTGCATCAAGGATAGATGTCCACTTGGCGCTCCTGTCTGGAAATATATCTTCAACTCCCGGCGGTTTAGGTATCATTATTCAACTCCCTTAGTTTCAAGTCTTCTTCTGAAAATAGCATCTTTTAAAACAGGTTTATCGAAAAGTACACGATACACCTTGTTCGGTCTCCCCATGTCTATTTCACCATCTTCAAAATAGATTTTCATTACTTTATATTTATCATCGAGTATTTCATTATTTATAGGATAAATCCCGTCAAGAACTTCGCCGCGATAAATCGGATTAAATGTTTTTATAGTAACTTCACTGGCCGGGGCACCGTCATCCTTCTCTTCATCACTTCTATAAGCCACAAAAAGCGCATTGTTGATATATGGAACACCGTCGTACCCCATTTTACCAAACTCATTAAAAAGATCAGTTGTATAAGGTCTGTGACTGATAAGATTAAGTTCATCCAGCCAGAAAGGGATGAACTTCTTAAAATTTTCTGTACCGGCCATCTGCACGGCATGTTTATATATTCTTGTGGTGTTTGCCGCATGGTAGATCGATTTCATTCTGCCTTCAATTTTAAATGCATTCACTCCTGCGTCAATATACTCTTCGAGTCTCTCAAGAAGACAAAGATCTTTAGATGACATTATTTCTGTACCCCTTGCATGCTCGATTATCGGCAGGTAGTCACCCTCTCTCTTTTCTTCCATAAGGGAATATTTCCACCGGCAGGGCTGTGAGCAGTCTCCGCGGTTAGCATCTCCGCCCTGGAGATATCTGCTGAGTAGACATCTCCCTGAGTATGCGACACATAGTGCACCATGAGCAAAAACCTCAATCTCAGCTCCGGTATTTTTTTTGATCATTTTAATCTCTTCGACTGTGGCTTCTCTTGCCAGAACTATCCTTTTAAATCCGGCTTCAATCCAGAACTTAACCGAATAGCTGTTTAACGTACTCATCTGAGTGGAGAGATGAAAATCCGCTTCAATTCCAACCTGTTTCAGAATCTGAAGCATACCCGGATCAGATATCATTACAGAATTAAAACCGAGCTCCTTGATCTTTTGGGCATATTCGAAGGCAGCATCAACATCCTCTTCATGAAGAAACGCATTCATAAGAAAAGTAGTTTTAACTCCTGCATTTCTGCAGTATGCAATTCCGGTTTTTATCTCTTCATAGCTGAAATTTCCCGCCTTGACACGGAGGTTAAATTCATCGCCGCCGAAATAAACATTATCCGCGCCGTACTTAACTGCGAAAATCATCTTTTCGAGATTACCCGCAGGTGAAACTATCTGTATGTTTTCAGATCTCATTAGTTCAGCCTCTGATTATCGTTAAATCTATTGTCACCATCACGATATTTTTTTACAGCCATATTATGTTCTTTGAGGGAACTGGAAAAGTAATGTGATCTGTCGTTCCTGGAAACAAAATAAAGATAACTGCTGTCCGCCGGATGGATAGCCGCAATTATCGAATCTCTCCCCGGTGATGAAATCGGTGTAGGAGGAAATCCTTTGTAAAGATATGTATTATATGGCGAATCTGTTTTGAGATGCGAGAAATATATTTTACCTGTGAAACGTTTAACTGCATACCTCACAGTGGGATCACAGTCAAATCTCATATTTTTTTTTATCCTGTTATGAAAAACTGACGATATATACTTTCTTTCCGAGGCTACTGCCGCCTCTTCTTCGATAAGTGACGCGAGTTTAATAACATCGCCGAAGGATAAACCGCTTTTTTTTATCTCCTTCATACCTATGCTCTCTATAACATTAGAAAACCTTTTATACATTACTTTTATTACTTCACCTGCATTCATAGATTCGTTAAACACATAAGTATCCGGAAAAAGATAACCTTCAGCTGTAGTTGAACTGATCCCTATCCTTTTTAAAAACTGCCGGTCGGTACAAAATTTTAAGAACTCGCTCTTCGATGTAATACCAGAGTCATCGAGTTTTTCTGCTATTTCATAGATATTGTATCCCTCGGGAATAGTTATTTTTTCAGATATAACTCTTCCCAGAAAAATCACTTTAAGAATATCAAAAGATGTCATTCCTGCTTTTATTCTGTATTTACCGCTCTTATAGTTATAACCGGGATTAATCACCCCTGATGCAAGAAAAAAATTGCTGTTTTTAATTAAATTATTTCTTTCTAATCTAACAGCAATCAGGCGGAGAGATTCACCTTCATGAATTATAAAAACTTCATCTCTCATCAATGACGGGGATTGATTATTATAATATACAACCGCTGATAACAATATCATAAGGAAAATTATAAATATCAATATTTTTCTAATCATTTATTATTCCTGCTTAATTTGCAATGTTCATTTACAGAGTCTTCAAAACCATCGTCATAGCCTGAATAATTTAGTCAAGCCCTTCAATTTCCTGCCCCCGCAAGTCTTAGATATAACTCTATCATGAATAATTTTTTCGCCCGAAGCATCCCGTTCAGTTTAGAGTTGGAGTTGATTCTTATTTGAATTTCACATCCGATATAATTCTATCCATATTTGGAACAGTCAGATTGTCCGAGGTTTTCTTTCCCCTGACAGGATGTGCATCAAGCTCTGCAAGAATTTTTTTATTACCCAGCGCATTCTCGGGATACTCCGAGTACTCTGCAGTATACAATGGAATTTTTAAACTATGCGCTGATTTTGCTGCTTCAAATATTCCTCCAGATTCAGGAGCCTCAACAATGAATACTGCATGGGACAATGCACAGACAATTCTATTTCTTATGAATGCATTAAATTTACCAGGAGCATCTTCCGGATAAAAGACTGATATTGCAAGAAACCTTTCTTCATCATAAACCGCTTTAATCATTTCCGGAAGATTCAGTTTTAAAATACCATATGGGAGAACCGCTATTGTACTTCCGCCATATTCAAGAACAGACCTGTGTGCAGTCATATCTGCTCCATCTGCAAATCCGCTTATCACAGAAATATCGTGAGCCGCAAGCTCCTTTGCCGCCATATATGCTATAAATTCGCCCCTGCTGCTGATTTTACTATCCCCGAGTATAGCAGCGCCCTTTTTCTTAAGAATCTTAAGATTCCCGTATGAATACAATATGGGAGGGATATTGTTTCCCAGTATCTCGTGCAGTCTTTCCGGATAGCTGTTCGAAAAAAAAGTAGTTACGGTTATTCCTGCATCGATAATCTTCTGGTATTCTTCAGTTACTGCAGGGAGCATCTCGATGGCATTTTTTATGTAGGAGAAAGTTTTAGGCGGAAACTTAAATTCATTTTTCATTTCATCTTCAGTGAGATCAAAAATGTCTGAAAGAGAAATTCCTGCACCAGAAATTATTCCATGTATCTCTTTTAAATGTGCAGGTCCAACGCCTGATACTCTTTCGAGTGCTATCCAGTATTTTGTGCTGTTCATATTTTTATTTTACTTTATTTATTTTTTATGTTCCTTCGGGATCTAAGAAGCAAACTCCATTAAAATCCTCCCAGCCCCACAACCTCCGGTCGTTGGACTTGAAGATAGTATTCTAAAATTGATTTTTAAAAGACATTATTATCAACATTGTCTTTTAAGTCCCCCTCCGGGGGATTTAGGGGGCCTTTCCGGAATATTTTTTCTCCACATAAAGATGTGGAGAAAAGTCGACCGGGGGTTGGGGACTATCTTTCAGGATTCTTAATTCTTTCCTGAACTATTTTTATAAAGTCCAGATATTCCCTCTGGGCAAGTATATGGTCTTTAACAGTTGCATTTTTATCAAATTCATCTTTGAGAATTTCAAGTTCAGCTTTACCGGTTGATATCTCCGCCTCTGTCCCTTCGAGATTGTTAATCTCTCCCCCTATTCTTATAAGTTCAGCCAGTAACCTCTGAGCAGCGACATCACGCTTCATCTTCTCAAGACTGTCCCTGTACTTTACTGTAATTTCATGATTTTCAATCATCCTGGCGAGATCTCTCGCCTTCTCTATTATAAATTCGTATTTTTCCATCAGTTTACCACAAAACATCCATTGGATTTAATAATTTATCATTATGCCAGAGAGTAAAATGAAGATGAGGACCTGTTGATAATCCGGTAGAACCCACTCTTCCCAGAACTTTTCCAGCCTTTACTCTTTCACCCTGTTTTGCAAATATTGCAGACATATGACCGTACATGGTCTTGTATCCGTTATCATGCTGAATAATAACAGCCTTTCCGTAACCGCCGTTCCAGCCGGTGCTGACAACAACTCCCTCGCGGGCTGCTCCAATAAATGTTCCATATGGAGATGCTATGTCAAGACCATTGTGAAATCTTGTATCTCTGAAAATCGGGTGTTTCCTGTTCCCGAAAAATGAGCTCAGTCTCCCGCCGAGAGGTGACCTGAACATCTGGCGCAATTTAAATTGTCCTGCAAGATTCGCAGTCATATTGTCAGTTCTTGGCCTTGCATCTTTTATAAAAACAACAATTGGTGCGCGATTACCTATAAATCCGGAATACATCGAATATAAAAAAGGGAGCTTTTGAACTTCTATATCTCCAGGCAGAACACCATGCAGTTCAGCAAGTGCAGCCGCATCTCCCGGATTGTTTACAAACTCAATTGTACCGGATTCAGATGGTACAATTACAGTTTGAGATTTCTTCGCCCTGAGATCCTCCCAGAAAATATTTATACCAATAAGTGTATCAATATTTATTTTATAATCCCTGGCAATTTTCCAGAAATTATCACCCTTCCGGACGGTGATATAATTTAATTTAACAGTTTTAAATTCAACTTTTTCTTTCAAGTAGTTTATATAGTTTTCTTCTGTTTTAAAATATGAGTGGCTCTCCAGTGTTATGTCGCTTCCCTTTTTACTAAAAAAAGAACAAAATATTCCGAAAACCATTAACAGTGAGAGTAAAGATGCAGAGACTATTTTTTTATACATAAATTTTCCGATTTTAAATTTTCTATAATAAAAAAAATTTAAATAAATTGGTCAAACACAAAATAATATTTCATAATTATTTATTGTCAATAACAGGTGCTTCGCCTGCTGCGCTCCGCGCTGCAGGTGAAAATAGGGAGTTCAGGTCTGAATTAATCACCAGTAAAAATAGATCAGATGAGCCTGACCAATGCGGAAAAAATTATTTATGTTTATCCTTTATTGAATCAACCAGATCGACAAATAATCCATAGAATTTTTTCAATTCATCCTTATCTCGAAGAGGACGCGGTTCGGGGAACTCCCCATTGATGATTTCTTTAATGTATTTAGACATTACATATATAGGACCTGATATTCTATGAGTAATTCTTATGATCATTACAAACAAAATAAAACCCTGGACAATTACACAGATTATCATTGAAACAAGAAGGTATTTGTTAAACTGGGCAATTTTATTGATATTATTAAGATTATTATCATGTCGCTTGGTCAGCATATCAATTGTAGTTTTATAACCATCATCAGGCTGACCGGAAATGCTTGTAGTCTGCATAAGCTGAAAAATACTATCTTCAATCTGATATATATTATTTATTTTCTCATTGTTATAAACAACGCTTGCAGCAATAGAAGATAGAATTATCAGAGAAATAACTGCCACAACTCCAAGAATAGAAAAAGCAGTTCTCAGCTGAAAACCTTTATCAATAATAACCTTCTTTCTTTTAGCCATAAATCACCAGCCTGATAGTAATTATAAAGAAATCGCGAAAACTCCATTTTGAAACATAACAAATCTCACCGGAGTTTTAAATTGTCTCACCCCATGATTTTCCCGTAAAATATAGCCTCACAGAATGTTCTATTTACAATATAATGTATTTTTGTAATATAGTATAGAATAATATGTATTTCCGTGATAAAAACTACATTTTCCACATCGTTAAATATAAGCTGAATCTATCTGAAGAGCAATTTTCTCCGTCCGTTAAATTATTTATCAATAACAGATTAAATATTATTTAAAAAACTCTTCCGGAACATCACTAGCGGTTATCATTTTATAAAAAAGACTCAGTGGAAAACCTATGACATTGGTCATTGATCCATTCACTTCATCAACAAGCAGATCTCCATGATCCTGTATTGCATATGATCCGGCTTTATCACTATAATTTACCAGATTCAGATATTTCTTTATTATTTCATCACTTAGTATCTTAAATTTTACAGAGGTTTTTTCACAATTATAATGTCTGTTAGTTTTAATCCCGTATTTTAAGACTACACATAACCCGGTTAGTACAAAATGCTCTTTTCCGGAAAGCAGACTCAGCATTGAAACTGCCTCATCCTCTGATGCGGGCTTGCCGAGAATTTTTCCATCTATAGAAACAATAGTATCGGAAGTTATTACACAGCTTTTATCAGAAAGATTTAAACCGGAAAGTACTGCATCCATTTTTAAATTGGTAATTCTACATGTATAGTCTGTTGCATTTTCGTTTTCAAGAAGACTCTCATCAACTGAAGGTAAAACAATCTGAACATCTCCAAAGATACCTTCGAGGATAGTTTTTCTTCTTGGTGAACCAGATCCAAGAATTATATTCACTACTTCAAAACTACCTTTTCATTAATTTTATAAACATTTGTCACACTTTTAATTTTATTGATACGCTTGATTATCTCCTGCAGATGTTCATTACTCATTACTTCAAGAATAAACTTCAGCACTGCTTTTCCGCTCCCTATTGATTGAGCTTCCACTTTCAGTATGTTTGATTTTGCCAGTGAAATTTCATCAGTCACATCTTTCAGAAGATTTGGTCTATCAATGGATTCTACTGTCATTTTGATCGGATATCTGTTCTTGTCATCTTTTTCCCAGATAATACTGATAAATCGTTCTTTTTCTCCGCTTAGTCTTTCCAGAGATGGACAGGATTTTTTATGTATCGTTATTCCTCTTCCGCGTGTTATAAAGCCGTTAACCTCATCCCCGGGGATGGGCTGACAACACTGGGCAAGTTTAATCAGTACATTATTATTTCCCTCAATACTTATACCAATTTTACTCCCTTTGCTGAAGTTTTTAACCCGTATCTGCTCCTCTTCCGGTATAGACACACTAGCTTTTTTAACGTCTTTTTTCTTCTCTTCTTTTCTTTTTATCTCTTCTTCGGATTTAGCAAATTCATCGTTATGCTTTTTAAGCCAGTTCCTGATTTTATATCTTGCATTTCCGGATTTTACGAGCTTCATCCATGCTTCTACCGGATGTGCATTTTTTGAAGTTATAATCTCAATTATTTCACCGCTTTTTAATTTTGTTCTCAGAGGTATAAGCTTGTTGTTTACTTTTGCACCGGAACATCTGTTTCCAACTTCAGTGTGAATTGCATAGGCAAAATCCAACGGTGTTGCTCCGGAGGGAAGTTTAATTATTTCTCCTCTTGGTGTAAAAACAAATATCTCATCCTCGTAGAGATCCATCTTTACAGTGGAGACAAAATCCCTTGTGTTCATTGAATCGATATTTATATTATTAAGACTATTTAGTATCGATAAATTCTTATAATTGCTTTTCTGATGTTTTTCACCATCTTTATAGATCCAATGCGCCGCTATTCCCATTTCCGCGGTTGCATCCATCTCTCTGGTTCTTATCTGAACCTCAAGTGGAAGCCCCTCCGGACCTATAACTGAAGTATGAAGCGACTGATACATGTTTGATTTTGGAACCGCAATGTAATCTTTAAATCTTCCTTCAATAGGTGACCATATAGAATGTATAACTCCGAGAATTGCATAGCAGTCTTTCATCTCATCAGCAAGAAGCCGTATCCCTCTTACATCATAGATATCATCAAAAGTTTTGTTACTCAAAACCATTTTTCTATATATTGAATAAAAACTTTTTGCTCTCCCTTTAATTTCAACTTTTATCCCCAGTTCTCCCAGTTTAAAGTTTATCAGATTTCTTATATTTTCAAGATAAACTTCAACTTCAGATTCTCTTTGAGCAATTTTACTTTTTATTTCATTAAATTCTTCTTTGTATAAAATATGAAAAGAAAGATCCTCAAGTTCTGTAGCAAGCCTTGATATACCAAGCCTTCGCGCTATGGGCGCATATATATCCAGAGTCTCTTTAGCAATCCTCTGCTGTTTATGTTCCGGCTGAAACATAAGGGTGCGCATATTATGAAGTTTATCTGCTAGTTTTATTATTATTACTCTGATGTCGTTTATAGTTGCAAGAAGCATTTTTCTGAGAGTTTCGGCCTGAGCGTGAGATTTTGAACGGTTTTTCAGAGAAGATATCTTTGTTACACCATCAACAAGCATTGCAACTTCATCATTAAACTCTCTGGCCAGATAATCCATGGAATGTTCAGTATCTTCAACAACATCATGAAGCAGGGCGGCACAAATGGTTGTTGTATCAAGGCGGAGCAGAGCAAGCGTTATTGCAACTTCAAGGGGGTGTATTATATACGGTTCACCTGACAGACGCATCTGTCCGTCATGTGCTTTGTAGGCGACATCATAAGCCTTTTTAACAATTTCAAGATCAGAATCAGGGTTATTTTTCCTGATTAAATCAATTAATGTCTCAATGTCCCTCTGGCGTATTTTAAATTCGAATTCTGTCATAATATTTTTAATATATCAGTTGAATAAAACAATTACTGTAATTATTATAATTAAAACTAAAAAATTTACAAGACACTTAAGTCAAGCTATATATTGAAGCATTGAACAATTTTAAATTAAAAAAATTACGGTAGAATTTTTCTCAAGAAATCTGCAAATATTACCGATAATAAAAAAAAATATACTATAAGAATAAGGCAATGCTGAATAAATTTGCGGTAAAACATCTCCTCCTTATCACATTGATTCTTTTCTTTAAGAGTGGCGCATCGACGCAGACTGCTCTCCCTCTTCCGCACATTGCATTTGACATAAAGGCTGAAAGGATCAAGTTCTCAAATGATTCAGTTAAAATTACCTGGAAAATGGATAAACAGTATCAGGGTGATTTCTATGTGGGACGAAGCGAGAAGGAGATGGCAACAACCGAAGATGTTCTGCAGGCAAAGCTAATTGGAACATTTATTTCCGGCCAGGATGGAATTCTGATCGACCGCGATATTCAGCAGGGGAAAAAGTATTACTACATTATTATTGCCAAGGATTTTCTACTTAAACGAAAAATTGATATTATAAAAAATACTAATTACACAGGGGAACCGGTTTCAATATTTATTGAACCTGAATCAGTTCAGGCAATTCGGGCTGATGTATCTGATGACAATTCAATTCTAATAAGCTGGAAAAAAGGAAGCGGCAGCAGTGAAAAATTTAATATCTATAGAAGCAGAAGTGCCATTTCATCCGGCGGAGAACTTGGGGTTGCTGAAAAAATCGGAGTAATAGAAAAAACAGAGTATGCTGATAAAAATATACCCGACTACGGAAGCTATTTTTATGCAGTAACAATTACAGATAAAAATGGTATAGAATATTTTAATCCCAAAATCGACCAGAATTTTACATCAAATGGAATATATCTAAAGGGAAAAACTCTAACTACACCATTAAATGTGGGTGCTTTTATAGGTGAAAAAAATTCAATAATTATCAAATGGGAGAAATCTGAATCCAGAACCGTAAAGGAACTTAAGGGCTACGAAATTTACAGATCTGATGAAATAATAAACTCACTTCTTAAATTAAAATTCTCCAAACTTATCCAGATCGTCGACAACAAAACCTTATTATATACAGACAAAGAATTGCCTCCCGGAAAATACTGTTACGCTGTCTTTTCAAGATATAGTGACGGCACAGTTGACATCAACTTTGATACAGACTCAAACTATACTAAAATGCCCTTAATAATAACCCTCCCCTATAAAGTTAACGCAATTAACCATGAAGTTGCAGACAAAAAAATTATTTTACGATGGAGCTATAGCGGCAATACCGGCAATGAACTTGTTTCAATATTCAAATCACTGAAAATTCCTTCCGATTCATCAGCAATTATGAATGATGACATAGTCGGAACAGAGAATATAAAAGCCGGGAAATTTATAGTAAATTCTCCAGCTCCAGGTACATTTTATTACGGTGTTTTGTGCAGAAATGAGAATGAGATTATAAAGATTACAAAGGGAATCAATATTATCCCTTCACCAATTGACAGGGAATCTGATTTCATTGCTGAAAAAAAGGAAAAAATCACGGAAAAAGAGACCGTTAATTATCAGAACGACGGACTTGACTCTATTATCCGCAATACATATTATAAAGGTAAATATGGTCTGGCTCTAAAAGAGCTGAAAAAATTCAGTAAAACTTCCGACAATAAATACGATCAGTCGAAAGTAAAACTTTTTCTTGCAAAAACATATATTGAGCTTCATGAATATAATAAAAGTATTAAACTTCTCAATAATGAAGATGTTAAGACTAATTTCCCGGAAGAAACAAAGTTCTGGTTTGAATTTGCAATAGTAAGATTGAAACAATGAGAATCCAAAACTATGTTTTTTAGTAACAGCTAATAAATCGGTGATGAAACTACTCTCCCTCAAGCCGAAGGCGCGCAGGAGACAACATACCGCTGGTTTTTGAGCTTTTATGTTTTTAAACCGTATTATATCAATAAAGAATTTCAGGAGAGAAAATAAATGAAAAAGTGGATATCAGTTGGGATCATTTTTATCTTTCTGGGCATAGGACTAATAGCATATTATGATTCTTTTGTAAAACCCGAAAGAGAAGCTAAGGAGCTTATTGTAGAGGCAAAAATGTCATTTGAAAGAAATGATAAAGAATCAATAAATAAAGCTATAGATATCTTCACCAGAATAATTGCAAAATATCCGAACACTAACTCATCTCAGGAAGCTTATTTTTATATAGCTGAAAGTTACGAAAAACTTAATCTTAACAGATTAGCGTTTCTCAAATATGTATATCTTTTAAAAGGAACACAGAAGCTAACCCCCGAGATGGAAAAAGAGATCAATGCACGTATCGCAAGACTTAAGATAATGAAGCGTTACGATGAAGAGGGAATTCACACACTTATGGGTCTTCTCAATAACAGCGACAATAAGGATTTCAGAAGCAGAATTTATACTGAACTTGGACATTCATATTTGAAAGGTGGAGAATTCCAGAAATCAAAAAGAATGTTTGACCTTGCTCTTGCAGAAAATGGTAATAATGAAGAGGCTATACTTGGCAAAGCAAGAACATATAAACGCATGGGCCAGGATGGACAGGCATACGAACTATATGATCATTTTCTAAAATATTATTCAAACTTCAGTAATTATACAGCTGATGTCACCAACTCTTACACAAAACAATTATATGAAAGCGGAATTGTAAACTTCAGAAAAGGTAAATACTATCCTGCGATTTCCTATTTTAAAAAATATATAACTCAGTTCCCCGGAAGTTCAAAAACAGAGAACTCTCTTTATTGGATTGGTGAATCATACTTCGCATTAAAACAGTATGATAATGCTATATCTTATTTAAGAAGAGTACTCACAAATGATTATTACCATAAAGATCAGGATGCTTATATAAAAATCGGATACTCCTATTTTATGGCAAAGAATTACGATCTTGCCTCAAGAGAATTTCAAACATATATAGATAATTATCCAAACGGAAAATATATTGAACGTGCAAAACAATGGAAAGAAATGAGTACAAAAGAGATGATGTACAAATACAAAAAAAGCGATACTCCCGATACCAATATTGAAGATGATTCAACCGAAGGGAGCGACAAAGAAAACTCAGACCAAGGTTTAATGAATGAAAATTCCAGGACGGTTAAAACAGATTTCAGTTTGAAAAAAGATAACAATTATTCAGATGACGAAAATGAAGTTGATGAAAATGTTGCAGAACTTTAAAATTCAGAATTAGTGATAAAAAAGAGACTGACCTAAAAGTCCGGTCGCTGTCATTCCGGCTGTAGTGAAACGAAATGCCGGAATCTCATACTACAGATTCCATCAGGAGATTCCGGTATTTGCAAAAATGGATGCTGCAAAACCGGAATGACAAATATAAAAATATCTCACTTTTGAAGCATCTTCCTATATTTCGATCTAAGGCCTTTCTTTTATCGTTAACGGAATATTTACCGAAGTTCTATTTCTCCATAGAGTAATTTTAATTGATGTGCCGATTTTTCGGGAATTTATTTCCTGTAACAGAAATATTCCATCTTTAATAATTTTATTATCAATCATCAGGATAACATCACCCTCTTTGATACCGGCTTTTGCAGCAGGACTATCTTTTACGACGTTTCCTACAAGCACTCCCTCATTATTCTGAAGTCCAAGCTTTTTAGCAATCTCTTCAGTAAATGATGGAGACATCCCTACTCCAATGTAACCGCGTTTAACTTTACCATATTTTTTAAGTTCAATTAACGTTTCTTTTGCAGAATTAATCGGAATAGCAAATCCAATGCCGATATTCCCGCCGGTACTTGAATATATAGCTCTGTTAACACCAATAACCTCACCATCAAGGTTTATGAGAGGTCCTCCTGAATTACCCTGATTGATTGCAGCATCTGTCTGAATGTGGGAATTTCCGGTTTCGTCAAGCTGACGTCTCCCTTTTCCGCTTACAACTCCAGATGTAAATGTTTTATCAAGACCAAAGGGATTCCCTATCGCTAAAACAAAATCTCCCACCTTTACTTCTTCTGAATTTCCAAAATATACAGGTTTGAAACTACCCTTCCCTTTTATTTTCAGAAGAGCGATATCCGACACCTGATCAGATCCGATAATTTCAGCCTCATAAGATTTATCTGCAACGGTAACCGTAACTGTATCAACATTCTGAACAACATGATGATTAGTACAGATATATCCATCACTCGATATTATAAAACCTGTACCGAGTCCACGGGCTTTTCTCGCCTTAGGAGCATTTTCTTTAAGTCCAAAAAATCCCCGGAATACAGGATCATCCATAAACGGATTAAATCCCTTCATACTTATTGTTTTTTCAGTACTTATAAACACGACGGAATCTTTGTATTGATTGTAAATATTATGAAATGTATTCTGAAGTTCATGTGCTATTGAATTTTCAGGTTTTTTTAAAGGAGATATGTTTTCAGTTTCAGAGATAAATGAGGATTCACCCATAAGATCCGGGGAAGATATTATCGCCAGAAGAAACAAAAATATGGAAAATGTTTTTTTCATTTTCAATCTCCCTTTAAAATCAGCACTTTATAACTTGAACAGGCAGAAGCTCTGCACTCCCGCCTCTCGTTAAAATTTTCATTCACCTTCAAACTCAACAAGATGAAACATTTTGTATCCGTTCTCTTCGAGATTTTCTCTTCCACCTACTTCAGGGAGATCAACAATAAATGCCATCTCAACTACAACTCCGCCAAGCTGTTCAACAAGTTTTGCAGCTGCCATTGCGGTTCCGCCAGTAGCAAGAAGATCATCAACAATAAGGATCCGGTCCCCTTTTTTAATTGCGTCTGTATGAATCTCAAGCGTACTGACACCATATTCAAGTTCATATTCATACGAGAGAGACTCATATGGAAGCTTGCCGGGTTTTCTAACTGGGATAAAACCTTTCCCGAGAGTGTAGGCAAGTGCGCCGCCGATGATAAATCCTCTTGCTTCAATTCCCACAACATAATCAATCTGCATAGTTTTATATCTTGAGGTAAATTTATCAGTTACCTCTTTAAATCCTGCTGCATCTTTTATAAGAGTAGTGATATCTCTGAACATAATCCCCTTCTTAGGGAAATCGGGAATAGTTCTTATTTTAGATTTCAATGACATTTTTTTCTCCTTTCATATTTTTAAATTGTTTTTAATTTGAATTCATGAACTTGCATTTTAGTGTAACAAAAATATTACATCTCCCCGCCGCCGAAGGCGGCGGGGATTATTGCCTTTTCTATAACAAAAAGTTTTAAAATTATTACTGAAGCTTTTTAATAAATAATGCTCAATGTCAATTTATTTTTTTATTCCACTCATACATGAATATAGATAGAGCGACTGATGCATTAAGTGACTCGATCTTATCTGATAATGGAATAGAAACACTTTTGCTTATGAAAACCTCAGGGAGTCCCGGGCCCTCAATTCCGGGTATAAGTATGAAGCTTGAGGGGAACTCAACTTCGGAAATATTTTTACCTCTTCTATCCAGCGCAAGTATTTCAATGCCGGATTTTTCTGTGATTGAAAATATTTCATTTAAAGATGGCCCGCGCATAAATTCCATTTCAAAAACTGCACCCGATGAAGCCCGTATCGATTTAGGATGAAAAGGATTTGCTGCATCTGAAGTGAGAATAATTTTTGCAACACCGAAACCAGCAGCCGACCTTACGGCAGACCCGACATTTGCCGGATCCTGAAATGGAATTACCGGAGTGCAGCCATGATCTACCGCGCCATCCCACTCCTTTATTTCCGGAAGGGGGGCAATAAGAATTGGAGTTTTCCCAAGTGAGACATCAAGCTCGTTATATAGGGCTTTTTTAAGAATAAAGAGAGAGCCGCTTGCCTGAAATTTTGAAATAATTAAATCAAAGTCTTTAGATGTTTCGGAATAATCATCCGGGAGTAAAAGCTTAAGATCAGAGAATTCGTTTTTCTCAAGAAAATCAGAAATAATTTTTTTACCTGCGATTGCAACAGCTCCGATTTTCTTTATCCCGTCACCAGATGTAAGCCTTTTAATCTCTTTATAAAACTTGTTATCCTCCGAAGTAATTGCAACTCCCGGTGTATCAATTTCATTTTTCATTACTTTATATATTTTCCTGAATGTATCTTTCCCTTTTCTGAACAGAAGAATTCTTCTTGAAAAATCAGTACCGGGAAGCGTATAGCTTTTATCTAAATCAAGTGTGTAATTTTTTCTGTTACTTTCAGAGAGAGATAGAATATCACCCGAGGCATCAGGCCCCTTGAGAAAGATAACTACACCACCCTCTGGAAGAAAGTGTTCAACCCTGCTTAGAGTCTCAGGCGCATCCTCAAGAGCTCTTGTGACAACACCTTTGACATTAAAAAAAGATTTTTCAGTCACTTTATGAGCATAAAATTCCACATTTGTCAGTTTAAGCTCACTCACTGCAAGTTTGAGAAATTCTACCCTTCTACTTCTCTGCTCTGCAAGAATAAGATGAATATCGGGATTCATTATCTTCAGAGGTATCCCCGGGAATCCGGCGCCTGTTCCAATATCCACAATAGACTCAGGAAGTGTTAAAAATTTTGTATAATATACTGAATCTATAAAGTGTTTAACGACAAACTGATCTTCTCCCTTTATTCGAGTAAGATCATTATCATCATTATTTTCAATTACCAGCTTATAGTAAAGAGAGAACTGTCGTATCTGTTTTTCGCTGACAGTAATTTTTGCCTCTTCAAAATATCGTTTTACTTTTGCTTCAATCATTAATAGAAATCCAATACATTTTTATAGTACCTGCTCAAAAACACGAGAAAGTGTGACTCAGCCGCGCTGTAGGCACGGCTTAATAATTTTACAACAAGTTTGTAATTTGTTATATTTATATAAGACAATTTATGAGCAGGTATATTTTTCTGTCCAGAACTTTAGATTACCGATTTCAGACTATTTTTCACCTGCTCAAAAACTGAAATTACCTATGCTTAACCCAGGCTGGTGACGATGAAAAATTCATTTCACAATCAGTTTTTCAGCTGGTGATCTTTTCTAATGTTATACTATCTGATGTCAAATCTCATTGGAAAAGAAAGAATCCCGTTTTTAAACTGATAGTCCGCTATCTTTTTGAATCCAAGTTTTTCATATACTGTTATTGCAGAGGAGGTCGAATTTACAGTTAACTTCTGTAAATCGGGATTAATATCCATTAAAAATTTCAGAGAAGTTTCAATAAGTTTTCTGGCAATTCCTTTCTTCTGAAATTCTCTTCTGACAAAAAGAAGAAATATATGATTTAAGTTTATTATTTCAATATAACCCGATATTTTATTATTGGTTTTTGCTACAAAGATAACACTGCCATTTAAAAATCTTTCTTTGATTGATCCCTCTCTCACTATTTGATAAAAATGTCTTATACCATCTTCAGAATATTCCTCTGCGACAGATTCATCAAACACTTTCCTGATGAATGTTTCTGCTTCGGCTATTTCATCAGATTCAATACTTCTTATCATCATTTCTATCTTCATTTCCCTAAGCACCTGTAAACGGCAGCAATTTAAAGCGGATTTGAATATGAAAATAACATTAAGCTTCAGCAATGTAAAGAACAATTAATCCCTGTGAATAAACCTTTGCCAGCCAGGAATATAGTATATATACAATAATTTTTCTAAATCCCTTGACATCACAAAGCGAGGATTCAGTATGTACTAATAACTACAGTTGAACAGAGGTCATCCTGCTAAGACGTACCTTTTGCTCTACAAAATGGAGATTCCATGAATCTAGAAAAATTCTTCCCGAAAAATCAGGTAATACGATTATCCTCCTCTGAAAAACAGCCTGCACTAAAAGAGCTGGTTGCAGAACTCCAGAACCTGGGACTGATTGAAAACAAAGACAGATATTACGCACAGGTTGTGCATAGAGAATCACTTGAGAATACCGGGATTGGCAATAGACTTGCTATTCCTCACGCAAGGACTGATTCAGTTTCAAAATTTATTTCAGTAATCGGAATCTGTGATGAATCTATTGATTATCAATCTCTGGACAATAAACCTGTAAAATATATTATGCTCAGCCTGTTCCCTACAACGCAAAGTACACAATACCTCTATTTCATTGGAATGATGGCGAGGATTTTTAACAATAGAGATAATGATGCCTTTCTAAACGGTACTCCAACTGCTGAAGAGCTTTTTGACTTTCTGCAGGAAAAATGCGAAACATACTTTAACGCTCTCACCAGCCAGGACTCATACAGCGCAAATGAAAGTGAACTGACAGGTGTTCCATCGTCTGATCTCGATCTTATGATCAGGCTTGACAGGCTCTATGAACTTGATAGACAATTAAAATCACCTGCAAATATAGTTCAGAAAATTGAAGATCTGAAAAAACTGATCGATAACCGCTTATTGACATATTATGAAAGAATGGTAAAAAAGAAAAACAACCCTTTTGCTGTTATAGAAAAAAACAGCTGTACCGGCTGTCACATGGGTATTCCTCCAGTAAATATAATCAAACTTCAGGATAGGGATGGAATTCAAATCTGCACCTACTGCGGAAGATTTCTTATAATGCTATAAAAAAGACCTATCCCATAAGTATGGATTTCAAAGATTTGTCATTCCGGTTTTGCCGCTTCAATTCATGCAAATACCGGAATCTCCTGATAGAATCAGTTGTATGAGATACCGGCATTTCGTTACACTACAGCCGGTATGACAGCGAATAAACAATTTGATCAATTTTTTAAAATTATCATATTATTTTTTTCTCATAAATCCTTCAAGAAGATCAATTGGTATCGGAAAAAGCGTGGTCGAATTATTTTCCGTTGCAATTTCTCTCAATGTCTGGAGATATCTAAGCTGAATTGAAATAGGATGCTTCTCCATCAAAGCTGCCGCTTCAACAATTTTGTGCGCAGCCTGATACTCACCCTCTGCAGCAATAACCTTAGCTCTTCTCTCCCGTTCTGCCTCTGCCTGTTTTGCCATTGCCCTCTGCATCTCCTGAGGAAGATCAACATGTTTAACCTCAACCGCAGAAACTTTTATTCCCCATGGGTCTGTCCGGTTATCCAGAACTGTCTGCAGTTCCTGATTTATATGCTCCCTATTGCTTAAAAGATCATCCAGCTCTGAATTGCCAAGAATACTTCGAAGAGTTGTCTGTGAAAGCTGTGACGTAGCATAAAGGAAATCATCAACTTCTGTAATTGCCTTGTTCGGCTCAACGACCCTGAAGTAAATTACCGCATTTACTTTTACAGAAACATTATCCTTGGTGATAATATCCTGCGGAGGAACATCCAGCGCAACCAGTCTGAGATTTACTCTTATAAACTTATCGATAAACGGTATTACAATAATAATACCGGGCCCCTTAGGTCCCTTCGGCACAACTAGCAGCCGGCCAAGTCTAAAGATAACTGCTCTTTCATATTCCTTAATAATCTTAATTGAAGGAATAAGAACCAGCAATATGAAAAAAATCAGTGTAGGTATAAAACCTAAATCATGACCAAGCATTAAAGACCTCCTTTAAGATCAGTTTTTTATTTTAACTTTTAATACCATTCCATGCACATCTTCCACAACTACAGAATCATCCCGTCTGACATCTGTCTCAGTCTCAGCATTCCATATCTCACCATGAATGGAAACTTTGCCTTTCTTGGAAAAATCTTCCATAGCAACTCCAGTCTCTCCGATCATACCCTCTCTTCCAGTTGTGACCTTAGTTTTATGCACATTGATAACAGCTCTTACAACAATGAAAACAAAAGCCAGAACTACTGCGATCATGGAAATAATTGAAGTAAGAGGAATTCCTCCCCCCGGAAGAGGTGAATCAAAGAGAATTGTTGCGCCTATAAAAAATGACACAACACCTCCTGCGGTTAAAAAACCGAAACTTTGTAATTTTAATTCAAGAATAAATAAAATAAATGCAAGTATCACAAGAACCAGACCAATCCCATTAATCGGAATTATTCTGATTCCTAAAAGAAACAATACCAAAGCAGTAACACCGATTGTTCCAGGCACAATCATACCCGGATTTTTCATCTCCATTCCTATACCTGCAACGGCAATTATAAAAAACAGGAAAATCATCTGCGGGTCAGCAAACCTGTTTACAACTCTTTGTTTCCAGGTCATTTCATATTTATTTACAATTAAAGATCTTGTCCTGAAAACAAAAGAGGAACCATTTAGATTTATTTTCCTTCCGTCCAGCTTGCGCATAAGATCATCCATATCCTCTGCGACAATATCTATAATACCAGCCTTATAAGCTTCTAAATAGCTATTGGAAACAGCTTTACTTACGGCTTCTTCTGCCCAGTCAGCATTTCTGCCTCTTTTCTGTGCGAGACTTCTTGCGTATGCAATTGTATCATTCAGAACTTTTTTTTCCATTACACCTGCCGGACCGCCGTCGCTGTCTTTATTCATAAAGTCAAGCATGGGACTCACGGGATGCATAGCACCGATTTCAGTCCCTGGAGCCATAGCTGCAACATGCGATGCCAGCATAATAAATCCACCGGCTGATGCTGCCTGAGCACCTTTTGGGAAAGTATAAACAACTACGGGTATTTTGGAAGTAAGGATTGCCTTGATTATTTCTCTCATCGAGTCCATAAGACCGCCGGGAGTATCTATCTGTAATACAATAAATTTGTTCCCGTCATCTGAAGCCTTTTTTATTGTATCCGAAATATACTCTGAAATAATAGGATTGACGGAACCATTTAGCGTAAGAACAGCATATCCGGCTTCATTACCATATGCATACAAATTCATTATCATAAGGAACAACAAGTAAATAGTTTTAGTTTTCATATCTTTTACCTGATGATACAATTTATTCTTTATTGATTCATTATTTGATTCAGATAAATCTACCTTAATCAACACCTGGTCAAACCAGGCGCTTAACACCTCTATACAAGCGTTTTTTATAGAATATATTTACATTAAAAATTTATTAATATCAATTGTATTTAAACAAATTTTAAATTTTTTCAATAACAGCTTTAGTTAACATTTTTGCATCATTGAGTAATAACTCTAAATTATTGATTGATTTTTAATCATACTAAAGAGTCTTTGTATGAATGGTTACGTCCAGAGAATATACAAGATACAATAGATAATATGATATGGTAAAAAAAATATTCATTTCAGCAATATTTACAATTATTTCAGCTTTACCACTGTTTTCAGCGGAGTATGAAAAACTCTGGGGAATTTCCAGAACTGATTTTTCAGGTTTGAAGATTAACAACTGCTCAACATTCAGACCTGAGGACAAACCGGGATACAGCAACAAGATAATCGATTTTTTCAGCTCGATGAATCCCGAAGAAAGAACTCCTATCCTAATTATAAGAGCGCAGGGTAAACCTGAAACAGATTATTGTTTTTTCAATGAAAAACTTTATTCTGTATCCGAAGAATGGGGAAACATAGACAAGATTAAAACGAATGATCTTATAAAAACACTTAAAGAAAAATATTCAGAGATATCAACTGAAGAACAAAAACCATATATAGTTCATACTTTTAAGAAAGGTAAAACAAAAGTTCTTCTTTATAAAAAGATTATTGATGAAAAATCTGCCCAAGTAAGAATTTTTTATTACTCCAATGATCTTTTTAATGTGTTATTCAGCGAATAAAAGTGTATTTTTAAAAAAAGTTTTTGTTTTTGCTTGACAGTTTTGCAGTATGGAAACATATTTGCCCCCGTACTAAATTGAATTTAAATGAGAAGTGAAGGTAACTGAGTTGGCAAATATAAAACAGCAGAAAAAAAGAGACATCACAAACGAAAAACGTAGAGTGAAAAACTCTCAGGTTAAGTCTACAATAAGAACCGCAGCAAAGAAAATCGGTAAGGCAACTGAATTGAAGGATAATAAAGATGCGGCAGTTATTCAGGATTCTTACAAAGCATTTATAAAAATAATTGACACAGCTGCGAGCAAAGGTATTATAAAAAAATCAACGGCTGCAAGAAAAAAATCAAGACTGGCTAGAAAAGTTAATTCAGCAATTGCAGCACTAACTAAAACTGCTTAAGGAATTTTTTTGAACAAAACCGAAATAATCGAACTCATTAGCGTGAGAACTGGTTTTACAAAAAAAAATGTTGAAATAGTTATAAATTTTTTTATAGACAAAATTACAAACGAAGTACAGAGTGGCAAAGACGTTGAGATAAGAGGATTTGGAACTTTTTACCAGACAACACAGGAAAAAAGAAAAATTAAGTCCCCGATTGCAGGTAAAACAATTGATGTACCTGCGAAAAACAAAATCGGATTTAAAGCAAGCAAGATCACTGAAAAAGAGATAAATTAGGGCGCTTAGCTCAGCTGGGAGAGCATCTGCCTTACAAGCAGAGGGTCACAGGTTCGATCCCTGTAGCGCCCAAAGAAAAAAAACCACTGAAGTGATTCAGTGGTTTTTTTATTACATAGCAATTAAAATGTTTTAAAAAAATTTGGTTTATTACAGTTTTATATTATGAAAAAATACATTATTATGTTATCATAGAACTATGTCTTTTACATTATTTAAAAGGAATAGCCATCTGAATTAACAGAAGATTTTTTCCGGCTACCTTTAATCAAAAATGTTTATTACACGGCAGGTAGATGAAAAATCTTTTGACACCTATTAGAATAAGATTTAACGATTTATCAATACAGAAAAAAATTAATATTGTCGGGATTCTGATAGTACTCGTATTTTCAATTATGGTCTACTTTTCTATTCTCCCCTATCTAGCCAAAGAAAAAAATGAAGAAAGAAAAGGTAAATTAAAAGCTGTCGTCAATTCTATTATATCAATAATGGATCATCATGAAACTACCCTACGATTGAATTTCTACGGTAAAAGCGTACCAAACGGCGTCAACAGCAGCTCGAATATACCTGCAAATCTTGATGAAGCCAAAAAGAATATTATAGACATAGTACGTGAAATGCGGTATGATAAAACGGAATATTTCTTTATTCTAGATGGTAACGGCACAATGATTATGCACCCCCTTAAACCGGAACTTGAAGGAATGAGCATGCTGAATGTTAAAGATATAAATGGCATCTTCCTTTTCCGGGATATAGTTTACAATTCACAACGCGATAATGAAACTTTTGTAAATTATACATGGGAATCAAAATACAGCCCGGCAATATTTGAACCACAAATCACTTATGCAAAATATTTCTGGAAATGGGACTGGATAGTCTGTTCGAGTCTTTACACTCAGGATATTAAGGACTCAATGAATGCACTCATAGCTAAAACTACATTTTATATTATTGGAACCGCTATATCATCTATTTTAATCCTTGTTTTTGTAGTTTATACCAATCTTTCCAAACCACTATTGCGATTATTTGACGGTATAAGAGAAATACATAACGGAAATCTTAGTTATGAAATCCCGGTATCGTCAAACGATGAGCTTGGTTTTATATCAAAAGAATTTAATATGATGACCTCTGATTTGATGAAGACCAGAGATATCATTATAAATTCAGAAAAAAAATATCGTGAATTAACTGATATGCTCCCTGATATTATTTTCGAAACTGATAGAAAATTTGTTATCACCTACCTCAACAAAGCGGGTTATTCTATAACCGGATACAATGAGGATGACATTAAAAACGGATTACATATAAAAACCCTTCTTGAACCTAAAGATTACAATAAGCTTGTTGAAGATTTTATGAATGGGACTATCCCTCCCGCAAAAAAACATTTTTCAACATATAAAATTCTTAAAAAGGATAAAGGATTTATTTTTGGAGAAAACAGCACTGTTATCATATATGATGAAAACAATAAACTTTCAGGTTTAAGAGGCAGTATCCGTGATGTAACAGAAAAACTTGCTCTCGAAGACACTCTTGCGCAATCTCAAAAAATGGAAACTATCGGAACATTAGCAGGCGGACTGGCTCATGATTTTAACAACATTCTAAGCGGTATCATTGGGACTGTATCAATCATTAAATATGATATGCAGCATGAGCATAAATGGGAACCTGAAGAATTTATGCACTTTATTGAAACTATAGATCAGTCCAGCCATAGGGCGGCTGACATGGTGCAGCAGTTACTTACACTCGCACATAAAGAAAATACATCATATTCTTCTGTGGATCTATCACTAACAATAAATCACATAAAAAAGATATGTTCAAATACATTTGATAAATCAATAGAGATAATCATTGATATTCCCGAAGGTGATATTTTTGTATATGCCGATGCCACTCAGCTGGAACAGATATTATTGAATCTTTGTGTTAATGCAAGCCATGCAATGACTTTCATGCGCCAGGAAAACGCACAGCAGGGAGGAAGACTTGTACTGTCAGTTGAAAAAATAGCAGCTGATAAACATTTCTGCAGCACTAGAAGTGAAGCTAGAGAGATTGAATACTGGAAACTTTCAGTAGGTGATTCCGGGGTAGGAATTGACGACAACACTCTTGCAAAAATTTTCCTTCCTTTTTATAGCACTAAAGAGAAAGGAAGAGGAACAGGACTTGGACTTTCAATGGTTTATAATATTGTCCATCAATTTGACGGCTTTATTGAGGTATATTCCGAAACAGGTATTGGCTCTACGTTTAATGTATATCTCCCTGTTTTAACAGTCAGTGAAGCAGCCGCTGTAAAAAAGAAAAAGTTTTCGCTTCCGAAAGGCGAAGGAACAATTCTGGTTGTAGATGACGAAGATCTTGTGAGGTCAACGGCAAGTTCAATCCTGAAGAAATGCGGCTATAAAGTTTTAACCGCCAGCGATGGAGTTACCGGTGTAGAGATGTATGCTCAGAATAAAGATGAAATCACTGCAGTTCTCATGGATCTTGTAATGCCGAGAAAGTCAGGAGAGAAAGCGTACATTGAAATGAAAAAAATAAATCCGGACATCAAAGTTCTTTTATCCTCCGGTTTCAGACAGGATGAACGGGTGGATATTGCATTGAGTTACGGAATCAACGGATTTATACAGAAACCATATACTCTCGAAAAACTTGCACAGTCAATTTATACTTTAATTTATGAATCGTAATTTTTACTATAAAAAAAGTTTAATAACGCTGCACACACACCTACGCCTCACTGAAGTAAAAAGTCTACCTCCATTATAAGTTCAAAATTGAAAATATTATTTTCACATGCATAAATTTATTGCAAAAAGATATATGAAGGAACAAACATGCTTCATGAATTTCAATTTTGTAATTTTCTCAAAGTAATTTAAACAGGCCGGATAAATGAAACAGCAAATCCCGACTTATAGAACAATTGATAATTATTTTATCCGCAATACAGCGGGATTATCATCTGCAGAATTTTTCTGGGGACTTGCAATTCCTGTTCTTTTTGAATCAGCATTTTTACAGATATTTCTAAGACAGATTGGTGCATCAAATAAAACCGTAGGCCTTGTACCATCAATACTTGCCACAGGTATTATGCTCTTTTCAATAATGTCCGCATGGATGACTTCTCACCTTGTTAGAAAAAAAAGAGCGGTTATACTTGCTCACATGGCTGCAAGCATACCATTTTTTTTATTCGGACTGACTCTCCCCTTTATACCGGGATCTCAGCGTATCACAGTATTTATGATAACTTATGTTGTATTTGCAATCACACTAGGGATAACACTCCCATTGTGGCAGAATTTTATTGTTAAAATATTCTCTCCGCATAATACTTTAAAAGCAAATTCAATTATGATGACAACTCAGATATTTGCAAGATTGATAGGAAGTTTCTTCATATTTAAAAGCGTTGAAAAATACTCATTCTCAATCGAAAGCGCCTCTTTTATATTTATTTCAGTGGGAATTATGTTTTTCATCGGATCTTTCTTTTTTCTTATCGTACATGAATCTATTGAGGAGACCTCCTCCCACATTGTCCAGCCTCACAATTTGAAAACGATGACGGCATCTGCTAAAAATATTATGTACAATAAAAATTTTCTACGCTATCTTGCAGGAACAACTGAAGCATATGCAACGATAGCTGTACTATCATTTTATGCAAACTACGCTGTAGAATTTAAAGGGATTGAAAAAGAAATCGCTGCAGGTCTTTTTGTTGCCTTCATTTATATAGCCGGAGTACTGACAAATATTATACTCGGATGGATGGACTTTTTCGATTTAAAAACTAAGTTTATTATCGCCAGAGGAGCCGCAGCATCAGGAACCATATTACTGATATTTTCAAACACACTCCCGTTGTTTCTTATTGTCAGTTTTATACTGGGAATATCACGAGGAGTAAATCAATCTGCAAATGCTCCTGCAGTAAAACTACTTTCAGGACTCGATGATGCAACAGATTACTTTGCTATCTCGGCAATTATTATTTTTCCATTATCTTTCGGCATACCGGTTATTTCAGGGATAATTATAGATTCTCTTTCAGGATATGGAGAGTTATCCTACATTATCGTATTTATTAATCTTGCAGTTCTACAAACTGCAGGGCTGCTTTTTACAATCTTTACCAACTTCAATCCGGGGGTTAATTCTCATGATAAAGCTTGAAGATTTAAGAAAGTACTGCATGTTAAAAAAAGGCGTTGAAGAAGACTTCCCCTTCGATTTAAGCACTCTAACATTTAAAGTCTTCGGTAAAATATTTGCACTGACAGATATATACTCGGAAGAACTCCGTGTAAATTTGAAATGCGAACCTGACCTGGCTCTGAATTTGAGAGCTCAATACTCGCAGGTAACACCTGGATATCATATGAATAAAAAACATTGGAACACCGTTATAATTGACGGCCGTATTCCTGATAAAGAAATTCATTTGATGATAGATCACTCTTATGAACTTGTTCTGGCTGGAGTAAAAAAATCAGTTAGAGACACCTTGAAATAACCTATTATAAAATCATACGTTTTATAAAATTTTTTTTACAATGGACAATAGATTTTCAGAAGTAAAGGGCTTAGCAATAAAAGCATCAAAACCGTAATTCTTATAGTCAGACATCACCGGGTCATTACTGTAACCGGATATTACGATTGCTTTAAAAGAAACTCCCAACTCTCGGATTATCCGAATGGCCTCCATCCCGCCCATTCCTCCCGGAATAGTTAAATCGGCAATAATTAAATCTACGGGATGACCGGAATCAGACATTTTTTCAAAAAGATCAATTGCCTCACTGCCATTAGAAACGAGATATATTTTTGCTCCTTCGTCTTCAAGCACCTCCTTCATGATGAAACGCAATTGAGGTTCATCATCCATAATAATTATTGAGATGTTATTCAAACTTCGGTTATTCCGCGGCACTTGGATGTTTTCAATTTCTGATTTTGTATCCGAGCATGCAGGAAGGTAGATAGTAAATACTGAACCTTTCCCCGATTTGGACTTAACGTCTATAGCGCCGTCATGTCTCTTAATAATAGTGTGACAAATTGTTAGACCTAATCCGCTGCCATCCATCTTAGTAGTAAAATACGGATCAAAAATTTTTTTTAAATTCTTATTCTCGATTCCACTCCCCTCATCCTTGATTTCCACAGCTATATAATCCCCTTCAGGTAGCGCTATATGATTTCCCTCTTTCAAAAATTCATTCCTTATCGAGATAGTGGTTACACCGCCGGATGGCATCGACTGAGATGCATTAAGAATGATATTCTGAATTACCTGAGCGATCTGTCCTTTATCGATGTCTGCTTTTGAAATGTCCGTTTCGATATTATATTTCAGAGCCGTTGTTGAACCGCTCATAATAAAGTCAGCAGACTCCATCACAACATCTTTTAAATCTGTAATTTGTTTTACAGGAGTCCCTCCCTTTGAAAATGCAAGGAGTTGTTCCGTAAGGCGTCTTGCTCTCAAACCTGCTTTTTCAGCTTCTTCAAGAAATAGAAATGCTTTTTCTTTATTATCAATTTTTAATCTTGCCAGTGATATACATCCCACCATAGCTGAGAGAATATTATTAAAATCATGCGCTATCCCTCCGGCAAATATACCCAGAGATTCAAGTTTGTGGGAACGGATTGCATCATCATCTCTTTTTTTCTTTTCTGAAATATTACGTACAATTGCAAGAAATTGATTCTCGCCGAAACCTACAAGTCGTGAATCAAAAAATGCTTTTTCACCATTAATATCCAGGTAATACTCATAGGACTGCATTAAGCCGGTTTTTTTAACTTGATCAATTTTTCTAATTGTAAGCTCAGAAAGTTCAGGCGGGAGTATTTCAGCTATATTTTTACCGATAAAATCTGAAGGTTCTGCATATAAGTCAGCATTTATCTCACCCTTATAATCTATAAAATTATAATCTGTATCAAAAATAAATAAATGATCGGGATTCGCAAGAAGAAGAGCCCGATTTTTCTCTTCAGAACTTTTCAGCCTGGAAACTGTTTCTTTAAGCTCCGCGGTTTTAATCCTGATTTTAATTTTCAGATAAAGACTTAATAAAATCATGAAAACTGCAAAGATTGCTATCCCTATAATTGTATTTTTAATATCCTTTTCGTACCGGTGAAAATTTATCTCACTTCCAAACCATTTACGGTCAATCTCTCTGTATTCACTATCTGATATTTTATTAAATCCCTCATTAACAATATTAATAAGTGAATTATCACTCTTCTTTACCGCCCTGTGAAATTGACCGGTATTAAGAGTTAAAGAATACCGGAAATCGTTTTCTGCTTTATATTTGAAAATATAATATAACGCTGGAGGTTTATCTGCACAGAAAACATGTATTTTTCCTGCTGCGGCATCTTTAACTATCGATTCATAGTTCGGATACTTTTTCATAGATGTGATACCATGTGATTGAAGAACATCTATACATGCATCTCCATCTTTTACACCAACAATGTAGCCCGATAGAGATTCGATACTGTCAATACCGGTTAAACTATCATCAAAGAATACCGGAACTTCAAGTTCAGCATATGCCGGAGTGAAATCATATTTTTTTGCACGTTCAGCTGTATAAAAAATTGTATCTATTACATCTCCTTTTCCATCCTCCATGAGCTTAAGAGCATTACTCCAGTCCGTGGCTTTAATATTGACCTTAACACCAGTTTTCATACTCCATAAGTCCCACTGATCAATAATAATCCCTTTTAGCCTGCCGGAATCATCACGAAAAATATATGGCGGATAATTATCATCAGCTAAAACTGTTATAGAATCCGCTGAAAAAGAATTCTTCCCGCAGAAAATAATAAGAGTTATAATAGAAAAAGTAAGTAATTTGAGAGATATACACATCTTCGGTTTTTTGTAAGTATTCAATTGCCATACTCGCATATTCGGAATTTTATCATTACTGAATAAATAGCACATGCAATATAACTCTTAAAGAGATCAATGTCAATGATTTCAGATGCTATTTAATATTTAATAATCCGATCAACAGTAATTTCAGAAACATGATTTAAGGTTTTAAAACCGCAGATAATTATACATCTTCCCTCCTCGGCGCCGAACGCTGAGAGGAAACACATTTCTCAACCGGTTTATTAGTAGTTACAATCTTCTTTGATGAAAAAATTATAACACATTTGTTTTTTTTATATTATATTGTATTAATGAAAAACAGAAAAAATATACTTGTTGTTGATGACTCTAAAATTGAACAGAAAATGCTGAAAAATTTACTAGAGAAAGATGGCTTCACCGTATTTCTTGCACCTACAGTTTCCGATGGTTTTCAGATTTTGGGACATGAGGATATCGGAGTAGTTCTTGTTGATTTCTATCTTGCCGGTATTAATACAGGAGCAGCAATGGTGCAGAAACTAAGAAGATATAAAGTTGATGTAAAAATTTATTCAATATCTTCATCTGTCGACAGTAATCAGGAACTGCTTAATGCAGGTTGCGACGGTATTATCTCAAAAGATCCTAAAGAAATAAAACAATTCCTGCACGACACCTACAATAAAGATTCTGCTCAATAAAATGAATTATTTTAAAAAATTAATAGACTCGTTATATAAACAATAATAATGTGATTATAGACTTACTAATAAAATTACAGTTTATATAAATTATATCAGGTCATACAAATGAATGAAAGTTATGATGTAATAATCATCGGTTCCGGCCCTGCAGGTCTTGGCGCAGCATTCCATGTTGCTGAAAATTCCGGTAAATCAATACTCCTACTTGAAAAATCCAAAATAAGCTCTGGCGGACTTCGAAATGACTGCAAACAGAATTATACATATCCTGTTGGATTCTCAACAGAACATTGGAATGAAAATGAAGCGGAAGAACTTCTCGGCAAAGTTGCGGAACATCTTAAGCCGGATTATGTACAGCAGAGAAATCTTGGAGTTTATGTAAAAAGAGCAGAAAATCTTGGTGTAAAACTTCTCAATATCAAACAGGCCCATGTCGGGACTGATAAATCAAAAATTCTTATTGCCGATCTTATCGCGCAGCTTAGAAATTCAGGTGTGACAGTTGCTCTCGAAACAGAAATGACTGATATAGATTATGACAACAGAACTATTTTCCTTAGTACCGGTGATAAAGTAAAATTTAAAGATCTGATACTCGCTCCAGGCAGAGCCGGCTATACATGGCTTCAGAAAATAATTACATCTCTTAATATCAACTATTCGGATAACATAGTTGATGTGGGAGTTCGAATCGAAGCAAAAGAAGAATACTATTCTATTGTCAAAGATTATTATGACCCTAAATTTATCTTCCCTGGAAAAGTAAGGACTTTCTGTACCAATTCAGGTTCTGCATATATTGTTAAAGAGAAATACGAAAAGTATTATTCTGTAAATGGACATGCATATTCCACCGATAAGGAACCAAATGGTCTTGTAAACTTTGCGATGCTCAAAACAATAACACTGACAGACCCTGTAGTAAGCGGACATCAATTCGCGGAAATCCTTGGTCAGATGGCCATGCAGCTTTCAGGTGGACAGCCGATGATGCAGAGAATCGGAGACTTCAGACTTGGTAAGAGATCTAAAAAAGAAACATTTAACGATGATCTGTACTCTTTCAAACCTACTCTCGTTAATGCAACTCCGGGAGATCTGAGCCTTGCTGTTCCATCAAAGATTCTACGGGATATATGGAGGTCAATGAAACTTCTTGATACAATTATTCCAGGGATACTCCACCCGTCAACAATCATCTATTATCCTGAAATTAAAACTTATGCTATCCGGCCTGACTTTATAGACAAATATTTCAAAGCAAAAGAAAATATCTATATGATTGGTGACGGCGCTGGAACAAGCAGAGGCATTACCGGCGCATGGGCCTCTGGTATAAGGGCTGCAAATGGGATTCTCCTGAATTAAAAAAAATTAATAAAAAATGAGGTTAAGCATGCATCACGAAATAAATCACCCGTTTCTAAAACATAAGCTAACTGCCCTGCGTGATCAGGAGACCAAGCATAAAGAATTCAGAGAACTTGCTAATGAAATTACAATGCTTATATGCTATGAAGCGTTAAAGAATATTGAAATAGAAGATTATGAAATCCAGACCCCGATGTGTAAAATGACCGGGAAGAGAATGAAAAATGAAATTGTTGTTGTGCCAATTCTCCGTGCAGGAGTCGGCATGCTCGACGGTATTCTCACACTTGTCCCCAATGCTCGAGTTGGATTTGTAGGAATGTACCGGGACCATGACACAAAACAACCGGTTGAATATTACAGTAAACTTCCCGAAGATGTAAAAAATCCCCTTGTATTTTTAATAGATCCGATGCTTGCAACTGGAGGATCCGTTGTTGCAACAATTGATCTTTTAAAAAATAAAGGATTTAATAATATTGTTCTTGTATCAATTATTGCTGCGCCTGAAGGAATAAAAGTAGTTGAAGAGGCTCACCCTGAAGTTCAGATTTTTATTGGTAATATTGATGAACATCTTGATCAGAACAAGTATATAATTCCGGGACTTGGTGATGCAGGGGATAGATTATTCGGAACTAAATAATCAGTTATCGATAGTGCACTCGGGGGGGCTTCACTCCTTGTGCACCGTTTATTTAAACTGGCCGTTTAAAATCCTGGTTATAATAGAATCTTCAGATTTTAGAATTTTTGATCCTCTTGTAATTTTGCACAAACTTATTCCAAGCTCCGATGATATTGTTCTTTGCGGAATACCTTCATGAAGTTTTCTCATCAAATCCCATCTTAAAGATAAATCTTTTCTTTCATTTTCAGTAAGAATCTCATTTAGAAATTTTTCTATATCTTCCGGGTTTTTAATTTCAGCGAGTATACGGTTTATCTCTTCAAACGCAGACATATTCAATCCTGTGCTATTATTATAATTTTTTTTAAATTAGAGGCAGATTAAAGTAAAGAAAAAAAAATCAATTTTTGCTTCCATATTTTTTTAAGTAAAGATCCATATCAAATTTTCTCTCAAGGCCTTTGTCATTCATATATCTTATCATTCCAAAAATCGGCCTCTCCATCCAGGGCCTATCATGTTTTCCCATACACCAGGCTATTCCAGCATAACTGTTAGGATCCCCTCCGTCAAGGGCATACTTGTTATTAAGGTAAACCATATATTCAAAGGCGATATCCGGTCCCTCTGTCCACTCAATTATCTTTTTTCCCCAATACATTCGCATATAATTATGCATTTTGCCGGTTGTAACAAGTTCATTCTGAGCAGCGTTCCAGTAAACATCATGAGTTTTTGATTTTTCAAATTCAATTTTTGAATAAATATATTCCCGATGATCTGATTCATGTTTTATTAGTGTTTTCATCACCCAGGCGGGGAGAGATTCAGTACTATCATAATTTTTATTGTAATAAATAAAATTGAAACTCAACTCTCTTCTGACGATAAGTTCCTCAAGAAACACATCCCGTCCGGGAGATTGCGTTTCAAGAATTTTCTTCGCTATGAATACCGGAGATATCTGACCGAAGTGAAGATAAGGACTCATGTGTGATGAAAAATCCAATGAAGGATGATTTCTTTTCTCAGGATATTCATCAAGTTTTTTCTTTATAAAACTATTCAGCATCCTTACAGCCTTTGAGTTTCCACCCTTAATCCAGTCAACAGGCGGAACAGACTTATCGATATTCATTTCATCCAGAATAGATTCAGGCGTATTTAAATTGATCCCTTTTATTTTAAGATCGAGAGATGAGTGAATCACCTTAACATCCGGAACTTTATTTAAATATAAATTAATTAGCTTCATCATTCCGGGTCTGAAAGTCCCTGCAGAATACTCCTCCTTAATAGATGCGACCCTTACAGGAACTATAACATTAGACTCTACAGCTGCAAATCCGGTTTTGATCTCACGGGCTGCCCTGCAAATCCATTCTTCGGATTTCTTTAGATACCCGAAATCTGTTACAACTGCTGCAGCTTTATCCGCAAGGTTAATTGCTCCTTCAACAGGATCGATTAGCCATACAACCATTTTAATATTTTTTTTCTTTAACTCTAACGATGTCTCCTCAAGCCCCTCAAGCATAAAGTTGAAATGCCGTAGATTTGCTCCTGGATAATTTTCAGATAGTCCAAAAAAAACAAGCAGCGGAAGATTTAACTTATTGGCAAGACTGGCAGCAAATACAAGAGCATGATTGTATTGCACTCTCTGAGCTGTCTGCATCCAGTAAAGAACATAGTTTCCTTTCCGGAAATCATAATCATTTAAAAAATGAATTCGCTGTTTATCTATTGTATCCATAACTTCAGTATATAGTAAAAAAAAGTTATTTCAATATTTAATTGATTTTGCAGCGGGCTGTATTGTATTTCAAAAATTTTTAAAAAAGTAAGCGGACCTGACACTATCTAGGTCAGGCCCATATATTTATGGAATTAGTATTTTTAATTTACCATCTTTTCAGGCTGACCGGTAGCGTCTAATACAGAAAACCAGAATCTGCCATTGGGGGATATGCATTTCTTTATTGAAACAGCCAGATCAATTGGAACATGAGTGTAATTGTTATTCCATTGTCCAATAACAAGATCGGTTTTACCCGCCATAGCAGCATGAACCGCATACTGCCCAAGCTGAGCGCAGAAAATTGAATCATTCGGAACTGCAGGTGCACTTCTGATCATATAACTTGGATCTATATATTTTAAATTAATCTCAATTTTACGCGATTTAAAATGCTCTTCAATCTTTTCTTTCATGTAAACACCGATATCTTTAAGTTTTACATTTCCCGAAGCATCTTTATCATGACAGACTGCATCCTTCAGAATAAGATCCTGTCCGGCACCCTCAGCTACACATATTACTGCATGCTGCCTTCCCTCAAGCCGTTTTTCAAGATCTTTCAGAAGTCCATTTTCACCATCTAATTCAAATGGTACTTCCGGAACAAACACATAATTTACGTCATTCATTGCCATCGTCGCATTAGCTGCTATAAAACCGGAGTTTCTTCCCATTAATTTTACAAGACCAATGCCATTAATTGCACCCTTAGCTTCAACATGAGCCGAAACAATCGCTTCAACAGCTTTTGAAAATGCCGTTTCGAATCCGAACGATCTCTGAATAAAACTTATATCATTATCAATTGTTTTTGGTATACCAACAACAACAAGATTAAGCTTTCTTTTTTCAGCAATCAAAGCTATGTTATGAGCGCCCTTTAGTGTCCCATCTCCGCCGATTGCGTACAGAATATTGATTTTAAGCCTTTCAAGAGTATCAACTAGCATTTCAAGATCATCAGTACCGCCCCGGGATGATCCAAGTATCGACCCGCCCTCCATATGAATTGATCGTACAACTTCCGGAGTTAATATTATCGGAGCAAATTTTGTATCTTTTTTTAAACCGCTGTAGCCATATTTTATTCCAAGAATATTTGTTGATCCATATCTGTACCATGATTCCATAACTATGGACCTTATAACATCATTCAATCCCGGACATAAACCTCCACAGGTTACTATGGCTGACTTCGTCTCCTCAGGTTTGAAATACAAATATTCCCGAGGGCCAGCCAGTTCAAAAGTATGCTCAACATCAATCTTTGATGTATCCCCTTTCTCAAGCATAACATTAAAAAGCATTCTCTTTTCATCACGTACAAAATTCATTGCATTAAGTTTGAATTTCTCCAGAAGAGGTGATATTATCTTTCTCTCTCCAAGATTTTTAATCATAAAAGGCATTTAACTTCTCCTGAATGTTTTTAATTATTTCATTAATGTTTTTATGTCGAAATCCCACGAATCAGCCGCATAAACAATAATATCCATCTCATCATTTTTAATACATGCGTCTGCTCTTGAAAGTTGTATCGCATATTTTAAAATTCTCTGTTTATTACTGCTTTTCTTTAAACCATCAATTTTTTCCTGAAGTAATTCAATTGATGTTATTACTGAATCCGCTTCATCAAATGTTTTCTGATAGTCTTCAAATCCTATCTCTTCCGCAATCTGATTCATAGTGTCAAGTTCGGAAGGTGTAACAATACCATCGGTATTGATGATGTATTTACATATTCCTATTAATACAACCTTTTCATCATGAGTTAATATTTTCGGCATATAATACTCCTTTATAATTTTATAATAACTGAAAAATCTGGAATTTCAACAAAAAAAGATGATAAGTTAGAAACTACCGTCAATTTTATATCTATCACTCATAGATTAACTGATATATTGAAATTAATAATTTTTTAAAATTTTGAAAATAATAAAATCTATGAAGAGAGAAATCAAAATGAAGAATATTTTTAACGGGAGATATTCAGCAGATAACCACTACAGAAAATATTCAATACAATGCAGAAAAATAAAAGAGAAGACTGCAGGATAAATATTACATTAGATACGTATCCTGCAGGTCAATCTCAGATTTATTTTGTCATCGCTGCTGAATAATATTTTACGGGTTCAACACCATACATTTTTTCAAAATCCTTTCTGTTGGGACATACTTTACAAGCTGCCCACATTGCACCCTGGGCAGATTTAACAATTGCTTTATTAAGCTTATCATCCAGGTTAAGATAATGTATATAACCTTTGTCACCAATTTTACCGACATTGATGAAATTCAATTTGCAGGATGCGCATTTTGAAGAATTTTCTTTTGCCTTGTAATTAATGAACGCCATGATATTCCTCCATCTATTTTTTACACTCAAAGAGTGTTTCTAAACAATATGACAAATTTGTACCAAAAAGTTAAAGATGTTTGTATAAAAAAAAATTAGCTAATTTTGCAATAAAATATGCGCCCGACATCAGAAAGAAAGGCATGGTCCCGAAAAAGATTCCCATCTCCATTTTACTCACAACTGAGGAGTGAAGAACCTTCTTTCCAAAAAAATTAAGATGATAATTATCAGGATTCTTTGCTCTTTTATAAATCTTAACAAAAATTTTTATTTTTACGCCAAGTGTTGTAAACATTAGAAAGCCGGACATTATCCATGTTATTTTTCCTACGTCTACATCGTGTAACATATCCGGTCTGGACATGAATAAAACTATACATGCGCCTGCCAGCGTAATATTACTTATGGTAGTTTTAATAAATGCATTTAAAGACTTCTCAGTTCTTCTTGTTACATATGTAACTAACGAAATAATATGCCCTAAAAAAGAAAGAAACAAAGCTATGAGTAATATTGTTATTATCATTCAATTATATTAAATACTCACTTTGTATTAACCGACATTATCAACAGAAAAGTTAATAGAATTTTCACTCTTACTAATAATTTAATACATAATCAGAGGTGAGTCAAGAAAAATAATACTGTAAGCTTATAATAGGTATGTTTTTTCTAATATTTTAAATAATATATTAAGACTCTCTGTTATCCAGAACATTCATCTTGGAACTTAATGAAGCATAAGCTTTTTTTGCCTCAAGCTTTACATTTGTATTTGGATCACTCATTGCACTTTTCAAAGCATTAAGTGCAGTTGTCGAATTAAATCTTGCCAGAGCCCTTATAGACTCAATTCTTACATCATAATACTTATCGGAAAATAGGTCTATTAGAGTAGCCATTGATGAGTTGTCTTTTAATATTGCCATTGATTTAATCGCTTCAATTCTCACATTCTTATATTCATCATAACATGCTTTATGGAGGAGCTGGAGCCCATACTCTTTTTTCTGTTTGCCGATGTTGATTACAGTGGTTAACCTCTTCGACACACTTTCATTCATATTCTTAACCATAAGCATAAATGGCGCATCTCTAAGTGCACCGAGAGCTCTATCGGAACCTATTTTTTTTAAAGATTCCTCTGCCACCTTACGTACCTCAGGGCTGGAATCAGTCAGCGCTCCGATAAGTACATCTACTCCTATTGGATTCTTAACTCTTCCAAGGGCTATTACTGTTTCCAGTCTGAATTTTGCTACACTATGATTTACAAAATCCATAAGATAAAATGCCATTGTTTCAATTTCCATTTCACCTATAGACCTGATTGCTTCAATCTGAATTGAAGGCTTTTTGTCTTTCAATGCTATGGCAAGTATCTGGGTTATTTTTTCATTCTCTTTGCTGTAATAATGTGGAAGCAGGCGGAGTACTTCAATCTGTTCGTTTAATGTGCCATGAAATATTATATCATTCAGATTATCGACTATCTCTGTATCACCAAATCTTGCAAAAATAAGAGCAGCTCTGTTCCTGACCTTTGTATCTTTATCAGAAAGTGCAATTCGCATCTTACCAAGAATATCTTTATCTGTTCCGGAGAGATCAAATAGTGCGATTAAAGCATCTTCCCTTGTTTGAGAATTGCGATGTTTTAAAAGCTGTACTAATCTATCAATCTGACCTGCATTTTTAATTTTTTCAATATTAGGTTTAATAAACATATAATACCAACTTTAAAAATATAATTGATTGATAATCAAAAAAAAACAAGCTGCAATTTACTCAAATCCTAACACCAAATGCCTGATGAAGAACCCTCTGTCGTAAATGTGTTATATCTCTAATATAACACATTTACGACAGAGAAGGTGAATAAAATTTTAATATACTGAAATAAAATTTTCAATTAATTTTTCCGGTAAATCCAAGTAAATAAATTTGCCGGAAACTCACTGAAAACAGAACCGTGATATTCCTCAGAATACCGGTTTTCACTTTAAAAATTTTAATAAAAAAATAAGTTGAAAAAAAGAAGGATTTATTAAACTATAAATTAATAAATGGTAAAATAACATAACCTATCTTATTGCACTTTAATCCTGACCATTTAAAGAAAAAATAAGAACAGATGTTATTTTAGACTTATAAATATAGATAGAAAAGGTTTTTTTATGAATCAAACACAAATCAAAGAAGTAAAACTTTACGATGCAGACACAATGGAATATGCCGGCTCAATGGTTGTCAAAGAGAATGGCTGGGACTACAGTGAAGTAAAAGACAGCTTCCTCATTGAAGTTACATCCGGTATGCCGCTCAGATCAGTATTCCCATGCCTGATTTCCTTCAATCTAGTTTATGATATAATTGAAAACTGATAGATATTACCATGCCAGATTCAGATAAATATGATTTTGACTCTCTAATGGATGATGATCTTCCCGAATCCGGTGATGATTTTTTTCTATTCGATGATAAACCTGAAAGCAAGGAAGACCCGTTTAAGGAAGATTCACTTACAAGTGACATGCCTGATAACGATTTACAAAATGAAGTTAAATTCGATGAAGGTTTAACTTCCGAAGAAGAGTCCATTGAACAGGATTTTTCAATACAGAAAAGAACATCTGCAGATTTTTCTCCCGATATGGACGCGTTATTATTAACCGCGCAGTCGTCAATGATTGTTGAGGCCATGAAACTTATATCTCTCCACGATTTTAAATCAAAAAATGTTTCAATTTTTTCAGAAGCAATTAAGGGCATAGAACTTTACATTAAAATACTGGAAAGAAATCCGGAAACATTTAAAAAATTAACAGCAATTCTATCTTCCGATCAGGATTGCATGGATGTTCAAAAAATTACATTTAACCTTTATAAAAATGTAACTGGTGAATTCCCTGAATCAAACACCAAGAAATTGAAAGCATTTGATCTCATTAATGAGAGATTGAAAAATGCATATAAAAAATCCTTAATTTCATCGTCCATTGTAAGTATAAAAAAATATTTTCTGCTTAGCGGCAGTCTGGATTCGATGAAGATTGATATCCAATTCAGAGACCATCCTGAAGAACTTAAGAATCAGATCAGCTGCTATATGCGTCATATAAATCTTGGCCGGGAGATGGTAAAAGAGGGCAATTCTGAAATTGTAAAAGGAATGAAAGGTAAAGAACTGAATGTATTTATTATAAAAGCAGCCCAGCTCCTGGTTTATTATTTTGGCCGTATAGGCGACAAAGAACATCAATCATTTTACAGTAAACTCCATGAAAATTTTAAAAAATACTTTATTGTCAGATAATTATGAAAAAAAACAGCGATTTAAAATGGTACATTATTACAGCAATTATTCTTCTTATGCTATCTATTACATCATATTCTTTGCAGATTTATCTATTTCATCATGAATCAGATACATATTTCTACTTTCTGCAGGACCTCTCTTTTGTACCTATCCAGGTATTAATAGTATCATTTGTAATAGATCGCCTGTTGAAGAGACAACAACGGATCAGTTTACTTAAAAGAGTATATGTTGCAATCGGTATTTTTTATAATGAACTGGGCAATGAATTACTGAAACATTTTCTTGAGTTAACAGCCAACAGAGATGAACTGAAAATTAAACTCGGAATTACACCCCGCTGGGATGCCAAAGACTATAATAAGGCAGAAAAATGGATAAATACAACACCTGTAACAGTTAATGTAACACAGGAAAGGATTGAGAATTTGAAAGTGTTTCTTGACAGTAAACGGATTTTTATACTTAACCTTCTGGAAAATTCCAATCTCTCCGAACACGATTCTTTCACCGATACACTTCTTGGAGTCTGCCATTTATCAGATGAACTGGCCCTAAGACAAGATTTAACAAATATCCCTCAGGCAGATTTAGCTCACCTTAATATTGATATTAAAAGAGCTTATCATGGGATTATTAAAGAATGGATTTTATACATGGCTCATATAAAAAACGAATACCCTTTTCTATATTCTCTTGCATTAAGATCAAATCCTTTCAATGATAAAACATCAGTTGTTATTGAAGATTATTAAATTTGTTTTTCGTTTTGCTGCATCACGATTGAAAGGCAAGTAATACAATAAATAAAAACATAAACAAAATATTTAAAATTCTTTAAAATCCTGGCAAATAATGATAATACTTATACTCTGAATGAACGATTATTATATAATAGGTATTTTCTTAAAAAACAGAGAAAGAACTCTTAACTCCGGCAAAAATATCTTTACCGGAAATTAAACGACTCTGTGATTGAGTAATTATATAATAAATATTATATTCCGGAACCGGTTATTTACATGAAAATCATACAGACATTTAAACTACTTTTCGAAAATAAAACCATCAAATATTATTTCCATAGAACAACTTCAAGTATGTTTGTAAAAATTCTTATACTAGGAATTGTTATACTTTTTACATTTTCCAGTATCACATATTATTTCGAAAAAAAACATGTAATATACAAAATCGTAAATGGTGTAAAAGTTGAAGATCCAGATAACAAAAAAAATATCCTCAGTTTAAATGATTCTATCTGGTGGGCTTTTGTTACATCCACAACAACCGGTTATGGAGATTTTTATCCGGTCAGTGTTGCTGGAAGAATTTCAGGTATACTTCTAATGTTTTTTGGTATTACACTGGCCGGTGTTGTTACTGGTAATATCGCATCAATACTCGTCGAGAAGCAGCTTAAGGAGGAAAGAGGTTTGAAAGCAGTTAAAATGAAAAATCATTTCATCATCTGCGGATGGAAAAGAGATATGGGAAAGGTTCTTAAAGAAATAATCGCCAAGAACAAGGAATTCATTCCCCAGGAAATTGTAATAATAAATACAGCGAATCCGGAAGAGATTGAGATGCTGAGATCCGAACCTGCACTTTCAGGCATCAGCTATATCCATGGAGATTATGTTGATGAAGCTGTACTGAACAAGGGAAACCTTAAACATGCAAAAAAAATACTTGTCCTGGCGGATAGACTCGTCATCGGATCTGTGCAGGAGGTTGATTCAAGAACCGTAATGACAATAATCACTGTTAAAGCCATGTCCAAAACGATATATGCAGCAGCAGAAATTCTTGATACAAAATTTGAAAGATATCTTGTGTCGGCAAATTGCGATGAAGTTATATTAACAACAGAATACAGCCGGTCTTTAATTGCAAACGCTTCAACCGGAAGCGGCATATCTCATGTAATCAGCGAGCTGCTTGACACAACTACCGGCGTTGAACTAAAAACAGTTATACCGCCGAAAGATCTAATCGGGAAAAAGTATTCCGATCTATATGCATATTTCAAAAATCAGAATAGCACCATACTTATCGGAGTTCTGGAAAATACCGGAAATTTTCATGCCAGAAAAATGGAAGCTATTGAGCAGGCACAGAAAACTCCGGATATTTCAATGCTGGTTGACAGTCTGAAATCCGTAAAAACTATGACTGCGAACAAACCTGTAATAAATCCTTCACCGGATTATGTAATCGGAAAACATAGTAAAGCAATTATTATTGAAGGGAGAGGCTGCTGACCATGGGTACCAGAGAAAATGAGGATATAGAAAAAAAATTAATCCAGATACCTTTTTTTAAAAAGTATTCAGATAATGAGGAAATAATAAAAACTATTGTCTCGCTTTGTGAAGTCAGAAACTTTAAGAAAGGAGCCTCTATTATAAATGAAGGGGAACAGGGGGATGAGCTCTTCATAATTCTTAATGGTGAAATTGATATTATTAAAAAGACAATGCAGAATGAAAAGTACGTAGTAACCTCACTAAATGCAAACATGGGAGGCTTATACGTAGGAGAACTTGCCCTAATTGACAGCGATAAAAGATCTGCTACAGTTGAGGCAAAAACGGACTGTGAATGCCTTGTGCTGAAAAGAGATAATTTTATCAAGTTCGGAGACCAGTATCCGGAAGTAGGACTCAACATAACCAGAGTTATTGCAACACAGCTCAGCCAGAAACTCAGAAAAACCGGTGCAGATGTTATTACACTCTTCTCCGCACTTGTTGAAGAGATTGCAGGTAATTAGAATTTCATGAAAAAAAGTGAACGTATAATGATAATTACCGATTCTGTTTCAATGCCGAGACAGGAAATAAAATATGAAGAGACATGGATATATCTATTTAAAAAAAAATTCAGTGATTTTGATGTTATAGATAGACCTGCCCGCGGATCAACTTCAATGAGGCTTGTTCAGGAAGGTGGCGGAGGTTTTGATCTGCTTGAATTATATACGCCTGATAGAGTAATTCTGCAGATGGGTCTTGCAGAAAGTGCACCGAGACTTTTCAAAAAAAACGGATTTGAACAGAAATTTATAAATCAATATCTCCCGGTAAAAATCAGAAACGATTATGTAAAAGCTATAAAAGAAAAGAGAGGGAGAAATCCTGAATTTACAGATGTATCTCCGGAGCAATTCAGAAACAATATATTCAGCTTTGCTGAAAGATGCAGAAAACTTAAAGTCAGACTTGCAATTTTTAAAATACTGAGACCAACAGATCTTTTTGTGATGAAGAGTCCATATATAAAACAGAATATTGACCGCGCCAACAGAATTTTTGACGAAGCTGCTGCAGCTTTTGATAATATTACTCTGATTGATCCAATAAAGCCGGAACTTGATATTAACAATTTAAGTATTGACGAACTTCATATAAATGCGGAAGGACACAAACTGTTTTTTAAAGCAGTGGAGAATTATTTTAAGAAAGTAAAATAAAAACCTACTAAATAGCAACACGCTCTATCTTTCAAAGCAAAAAAGACCACAAACCAAAAACAGTCCCCGCCCTCTGGATGAAGCAAGTATTGTGTATTGCCCCCTTCGGGGGTGCGGGGGCTGCGCAGATAATCCTTATTGTCGCCTATATCTCTTTATTTCGCGGAGTCTTCGCAGGCAACTCACCGAGATACTGATACAGGTGTGTTTTGATCTTTCCGTTATAAAGCTTTCTGTTCTTGTCAGATTTTTTACCGAATGATCTCTCGAAATCTTCATAAGATGTCATGATAAAATATGACCATGAATCGAGCTTAGAAAAAACCTGACCCATCTCACGGTATAAGTCCTGTACCTCTCTCTCGTTCTGCATTCTTTCTCCATATGGAGGATTGCAGACAATGCATCCGTATTTTTTACTGCTGCTGAATTCACTTAAAGGTTTTTTTTGAAATATTATACTATCCCCCACTCTGGCCTTTTCGGCATTGCTGACCGCAGCGCTCAGCACTCTTTTATCAATATCAGATGCATGAATTTCAATCTGATTTTTATTTATGAGATCTTCAGCCTCTTCACGATGAGTCTTCCATAAAGATGATTCTATTTCGGGCCATTCCTCGGATGAAAAATTTCGGATTAATCCCGGTGCAATATTTTTTCCCCTCATAGCCGCTTCGATCGGGATTGTCCCCGATCCGCACATCGGATCTGCAAAAACTCTATCCGGTTTCCATCTGCTTAAATCTATCAGTCCTGCAGCGAGTGTCTCCTTCAGAGGAGCCTCTCCCTGTGATTCACGATAACCCCTTTTATGAAGACCAGCCCCTGATGTATCAAGCGTCAATGTTGCGACATCTTTCAGCATTGAGATTTCTATCCTGTATGTCGGACCTGATTCATCAAACCAGTCCTGTTTATATTTTCTCTTCATAGATTCTACAATAGCTTTTTTAACTATTGCCTGACAATCCGGGACACTATGAAGAGTGGAATTTACAGCTTTACCTATTACATGCATTTTACCATTAACCGGAATAAAATTTTCCCATTCAACAGCAAGAGCACCCTGAAACAGCTGCTCAAAATCATACGCTTTAAATGTGGCCAGCTTTATAAGAACCCTGTCGGCACACCTAAGCCACAAGTTTGATTTTACTACCGTTGCATAATCACCCTGGAAATTAATCCGGCCGTTCTCGACATCAGTTTTTTCAACTCCAATCTTTTTCAATTCATGAACAACAACAGATTCCAATCCGAACGCGGAAGTTGCTATTAAATTTAGATATGACATGTTTACCTTCAATTATTCTGTTTTAAAGTCTTTTTCGATTCTTTCAATTCTTCAACATCTTTTCTGATTTCAATCAATCTATCCATAATAGACTTTTCCAGACTTTGTACTTCCTCTACCTGGAAACCACTATTCAGATAAACATTGATAGACAGCTCATTGTAATGTGAATTTATATCTGAAGGTTTAAATCTTATTTCGACCTTAACCTCTGACATAAACTCTTCATCATTTCTTCCATTAAACTTCGACGGGAACGAATTTACAATGATGTCTTTATCCGCCACTTTTAAGGAAGTTATAAAAAAATCTTTTTTAACTTTTTCTATGATATCAGATTTCTCCGATTTATTAAGAGATTTTAAACGTTCAACATCTCTCTCTTTTATTAAATCTCTTTCAAGAAATTTCAGTTCTGCAATTCTCTTTTCAATATCATATATTTTTTCCTGATTCATATTAACTATTATCCATTTTATTGTATTATAGTTCTCTAATATAAAGAAATTTTTGCAGCTAAATAGTTTCTAATTAATTAAATAAATTCCGTTTACCATCATTACAAACTGCATAAAGTACATTTTTTAACCACCTTTAATAATTGCAATTAGTTTATTCAAAACACGACGTTGACTTTTACTCCATATTTCAATATACTAAAAACAAGAATTATTTATATTTTACTTTAGCAAAGTTAATCCATAAGGAGTTTTTTCTTTGTTTAAATTTAAAAGTATCAAAAGCAAAATATTGGGAGCCTCATTACTAATAGTAATACTCCCGCTGCTATTCACAACTATTATTGTCAGTTCTTTTTTATCATCACGCGCTGAAAAAGATCATATCCGAAGAATAGATGCAGAACTTGCACAGATCAATGAATCAATATCAATCTTCATTGATAATATCGGGATGAATCTCAACATGCTGTGCAATCACCCAATGTTAAAAAATATAGATGCGTATTCTCTTAATACATACATGGACAGGGAAGGCGTAAACGATTTAAAAAAAATCAATAGATCTGCAATTGAAAAAAACATATACCGCCAATTGAAGTACATTGAGAATACACACCCGGATTATCTTGAGCTTTTTATCGGTACGAGATACGGAGGATTTGTCACAAGCGGAGAATACAATCTGATTTCAGGTTATGATCCGCGTTCAAGGCCCTGGTATAAGGATGGGGAGTCATTTCTAGGCAAAACAGCTATTGCTAAATCATATCTTTCCGTAACAGGTAATTTTGTTACAGCTGTTGTAAAATCATTTTATGATAATAAAGGTGATCTGCTGTTTGTAGCAGGGATTGATATTTCACTTGAACGATTAACAAATATAATAAATTCAATCCGAATTGGAGAATCAGGATATCTGGTTTTAATTGAAAACGACGGAAGAATCATTGCTCATCCTAAAAAACCGGAACTCAACTTGCGGAATATTAAAGATCTTGGTATAATCGAATTTCTCGACTTCGAAAAAAAAATAAATACACCAATAAAATATCACTATGACGGAGTTGATAAAATAGCTAAATTTTACAACTCTCCTGATCAGCAATGGAAAATTGTAGCAGTAATTAATTCTGATGAATTATACAAAAGCGCATCATTCTTCCGTAATATTATGATATTAACTTCAGTTATAATTATTCTATTATGCTCGGCTCTTTACCTTTACATACACAGGAGAATTATAATTCCCATTGGCCAGCTCACTGAGTTCGGTACCGGCATAGCGAAGGGAAATTTCAGCAGAAACCTTATTTTAAATAGAGATGACGAACTTGGAAGGCTATCGGGAGATTTCAACAACCTGATGCTTCAAATAAAAGAAAACATAACTTCGATCAAAGCGATTATTGAATTCATGCCTTCAATAATTATTCAGCTGGACACTGATGGAAGAATACTCGAATGGAATAAAATGGCTGAGAAGCTCACCGGCCTAAGCATCGATGAAGCAAAAAATAAATTTCTGAAAGATATCAAACCGGAATTATCTGCATATTTGTGGAATATCGATAAATTAATAGAAACTGAAAAAACCCTTTCACTCTATCGTATAAAACTCGCAGAGTATGACGATAAATTATTCAATATCTTTATTTTTCTTCTAAAAACTGAAACGAGGAAAACTATAGTTCTCCGGATTGATGATATCTCTGAACTTGAAAAAAAAGATGAACAGATCAGGCAGAGTCAGAAACTTGAAAGCATAGGACTTCTCGCCGGGGGTATAGCGCATGATTTTAACAACATTCTCGGTGGTATAATCGGAACTATTTCTCTTCTACGATACAGAATTGCAAAGGGAAAAGTTGAGAATTCCTCCGAATTAGATAAGGATCTCGCGCTGGTTGAGAACAGCTGTGAAAACGGCGCAGGAATCGTCTCCCAGTTATTGAGCCTGTCCCGTAAAGAGATAGATCTTGAACTGCATAAGCTTGATATAAATGAAGTGATGATGAACGTATCAAACATCTGCATGAAATCCTTTGATAAATCCATTACATTTACTCTTAAGGAATCTCCGATAAGAGCCTATGCCATGATCAACGGACCACAGATTCAGCAATCCTTACTTAATCTCTGCATTAATGCTTCACACTCAATGACCATTATGAGAAAAGAAAATGATCCTCAAGGCGGAAATCTCGAAATCGGTATTGTAAAAATATTCGCCGACAGATTTTTTCTCGATTCACATCCCGAATCATCAGAGGGTGAATACTGGCGATTATATGTAAGAGATACAGGTATCGGAATGGACAGCTCTACAATTTCAAAGATATATGATCCTTTCTTTACAACTAAAACAAAAACTTCCGTCAAGGGAACCGGCCTTGGACTCTCCGTTGTTTATTCTGTGATCAAAGCTCACAGAGGTTTTATAGATGTGTACTCTGAAGTGGGCATAGGTACAATATTTTCATTATATATACCGGTTTCAAAATCAGACGATATTTCAGATGAGATAGTAATTCCGGAAGTTTGCACAGGTGAGGGCACTGTGCTGATAATTGATGACGATGATGTAATAAGAAACTATACAAGTGCCATGCTGGAAGAATGCGGATATAATGTAGTCGCCGCTGAAAACGGAACTAAGGGACTATCCCTGTATAGTGAAAAAAAATCCGAGATTCATGCAGTTATGCTCGACATGGTTATGCCCGGAAAATCTGGACACGAGACATTAGTTGAACTAAAACAGATAAATCCTCATCTGCCGGTTTTGATGACCTCCGGATTGTATTCAAATGATCTTATTGAGAGTGTTAAAAAAGCGGGCGCTAAGGACTTCATAGAAAAACCATATTCAATAATTCAGCTCTCAAAAAAAATACGCGAACTTTTTAAAGATTAAAATTTTTCATAAAAAATCAATGCGGATGTGTTCGATAACGTCCTTCTATTTCTTCTACGTTTAGTCTTTTAAGCTTATTCCTGAAATTAGTGCTCTCATCATTTATAATAGTTTTCAGATAATTCATCTGTTTTTCTATTGCTGTCATGTACAGATTTTCATCCACATCATATCGTGATCTGAAATGATTCTGAACCAGTTCATAGCTTTTCATTAATGTGTTATCAAGGCGATCCATCGTTGACTCAAAAAATGACAGTGTTTTCCTTAATATGTCAAATGTGGTATCGAACCCCTCCATACCTGCTTCATTAAACTCATAATAGAGAAAAAGAAGTTTTTCAAGATACGCACGGTCAGACATCTGGCCGATGAGATCTGCTGTACCTAGAATACTCCCCCCTATAAGAGCCTCTCCTGAGAGTGTTGATATATAATCTGTTTTCATCCCGGTGCAAGCAATGAAAGATGAGATCTCTGAAATTTGATCTTCTGAGAGCTGAAGAATATCCGAATTTTTTTCTGTGAATTCAATACTCCTCTTAACATGCACTGCTGTATACTTAGCACCGGTTCCCGCTGTGTCGGAGTCTATCTGAATATAACCGGTGTCATGAAGTAATGCTGCAAGAAGAAGGTCCACAGCTTTACTCTCACTGAAAATTGCAGAGGATAAATTTTTACCATCAATAAGCCTTGCAGTTGCAAGGAATGCATCCATTGTATGTTTCAGATCATGATATTCAGTATTACATCCTTTATAGCCCTTAAAATTTCCTGCAAAAAGGGCACATATATGATTAAAAACGTTTTCTATTTTTTCGAAAGATTCAACTTTATAACTGTAACAGAAAATTGACTGAACTTCATTTAAAACTGCTTCAGGTTTTTCACTATCAAGTATAAGTGCAAGCTGATTTCTTACTGGAATTGCCATGTCAATCTCCACATATAATAACTTATAATAAAATCTATAATAGTATTAATCCTAGATCACAATATCAAGCACTTTTTTGAAAGAATTACCATTTAGTAATTACTTAATAAAGTGGCTTGATTTATATTAGAATTAAGTTTTTAAAAATAATATTATTTAATCTATACATATTTTATAAGTATGTATATTATTTTAAGCAGGTATAATAATCCGTGAGCTGGTGTATTTCTTTTAATATTACGTAGGCTGCCGCATCAGGTTTTTCAAGCGGGAATAGATGCCCACCGGGTGAAGTATGAAGATTAAAATGATGTCTTTCTACAAATTTTAAAAGAGATCTTTTATGTACAGCATGACTGGTCTCTCCATAAATAATTGATCCTGGCACACTAAGTTTATTTTTGTATGAGCTTATATTATCCGGCATAGTCTGAAATATTTTTACCTCTTTGTGTACTTCATATCGAAGAGAATATACACCATCAGACTCCTTTACTCCATGTTTGATATAATACTCCAGAGACCTGGGATCGAATGCACGGAAGAGTTCTCTGCTATGAAAATAACTTTTTACGTCATCCATGTCTCTCCAGGTTCTTTTTCTTCCACGTGATTTACCCGCAGGAGTAAACCTGTCTGCAAGGCCGGTTAATTTCAGGAGATAAAAAAGTCTTCCGGCGTAACCCCAGAAAAAAGGCGGGTCGAGCATAATTACGCATTTAAAGAGATCAGGTCTTTTGTAAGCAGCCATAAAAGTAAGAATACTGCCAAGAGAGTGACCAATACCGATTACCGGTGAATCAGCCTTTTCTTCTATATTAACAATCAGTTCTTCAGCAAGATTAGACCAGTTATTGTTGACCGGAAATTTTGCATTATGGCCCAGACGATCTATTGCAATCACTTTAAACTCATCGGTAAAATGAGAAAGCAGCCCGTTGTAGCTCCCGCCGGGAAATCCGTTTGCATGCGCAAAATGTATAATTTCTTTTTTCATATAAATAAGAAACTAAAATCATACATGTAAATTCAGATGGTCAAGTTATTTATTTTAAAAAAGAATTGAACATCTGAATAATATCTGAGATTATCACAAAATATATCTTTAATTATGTTGCCGGAGGAATTATTATGGGATCTAAATGTGAAACATGCTCAATGCGTTTAAAAGCAGAGAAAAATCCGAATAGCATTATGTCTAAGATATGGCGCTGGCACACGAAGTGGTGCCCGGGCTGGAAGGCCTATCAGAGGGAGCTTAACAAAAACCAGCAATGATGCGACAAAAGAGTTTTTACTTTATTAAAAAATAAGTTTAAATTCTGAAATAACCTGAAATGGGCTGATCTAAAAGTTTGCTCGCAGTCATACCGGCTGAAGTGTAACGTAATGCCGGTATCTCATGCATCTGGTTTAATAAGGAGATTATCGAAGATTTTCCTGCGGTCGCCGGCATCGCAATAATTGAAGCTGCAAAACCGGAATGACAAATACAAAATATTAGACTTTTTCGACAACCCCTTTTATTTAACTGGGCTCTTTATATTTTGATCCACACAGTATATTCCCCTTTTTTCTGATAACCAATTTCCCATCCTGCACCGGGGCCTTCGTAATCTGATCCGATTGAAACAGCAAGAGCCTCAACGCCTTTGTCATTCTTTACAATGCCGGCAAATCCTGTATAATTGTCACAGAGATCTATCCACTCCGAAGATGATGAAATGCCACATTTTTTTCTTATTGCTGCGAGTGCCGTTATCTCCTCGCCCAGACCCCAGTCAAAGAAATCGGGCCAGTATATGCATGGTGTTCCCGGCATAGTCATTATAAATGAGTATGCCTTCGATTTATAAAATGGAGGACATGGCCAGCACTGCTGTCCCCAGCCGTTTGCGGTTGAGAATGGGGATGCCCCCATATCATGATTATCTATAAATGTAACAACAGAGCTTCTTTCTGCTGCATTACCTCTTGCATTAAGCCCGTACTTGAGTCGTGCAGGGTTTGCAGTCTGTATCTCTCTTTTAAGTATTATATCAAATGCGCATCCATCGCTCTCCTTTGCCCATCCGAGTATCCGTGCAGCCTCATCTGCGCCGTATCTGTTTACCATGGGATCATTTGTCATATAAGGAGAATCCTGCCAGTACTCTCCGATTGAAAGATACTCCTCCCGGTCTGTACTCTTAATCCAGCTGACAACCTCGTGAACCTCGTAACCCCAAACGTAATCCCATCTCCAGCCGTCAATTCCATAATCATCCATAAGCTCATCCATGGCATCCCGTATCCGCTTATGAACAACAGGATCTGATAGATTCAGATCAAATTTACCATCCATAAAAGATCCACCTTCATCACCTCCCCCCCTAGCCCAGCAGGGACCGGGATAAGTCCATATATCTTTTTCCATCCTGTTTCCATCCCGGTGATTGGTAACAAGATCCGCGATTACCTTTATTTGTTTTGAATGAAGAACTGATATCAGCTCTTTAAGTTCACCCTTTGTTCCATAACGCGAATCCAGATCAAAATCGTGCCAGAAATAACCCTCTCCGCCTCCTCTTCTGCCGTTTTGTTCCCATGAGGAATCATCACGCCATAGCGGAGGGAGATAAACCACGGTAAATCCTGCAGCAGCAATTTTATCAGACATGTCGCGAAGTATATGAAACCATGATTTATCTGAACCATCTATTGTTCCCTCGCCGCTTGTCTTGACCAGATTCCAATGAAAAGCCTGAAGTATTATATCAAAACCGTTTCCTCTGGTTGCCATAGTTTCCATCCTTAAATTGTTTTTTTAATAATCTGTTTTTATAACTACTAACAAGCCCTAAATAATTCTGATTTCCCCCGCACTGATGGCCAATAGGGAAGAAATTTTACCACTGGTTTGTGAGCAGATACTTTTTCTCAAATGATTCAACTCTTCCATTTAACAATAATTATATTTTTGTCTGATTTCAAAAAATTATTGCTTTTATAGGGTCAATACCAGATATAGTTATTTATACATAATGGGGAAGAGTTTTGCTTTCCTGCCCTCTCAAAAAAACATTTCATAAACAAGAAATTAATTATGTCTGTTCAATTTTATACCCGATTTTTTTATTGACATCATAGCGATAAATAAACCCCTTGTAATTAAAAAAAGTACCATTTTTTTATTTGGAATAGAGCAGGATAGAAAATGACACTTACATTTAAGTCACCTATAACCTGCCTAAAAAATTTTAGCGAAGATTATAATGAAAGAATTATTGATGAAAACTAATCGATTATTCCCGTTTTACCTTGATTATAGTCAATGCTATATTTACTCAATTACTGACACGCACCGTGTTAAATAAAAAAGAAATCATAATCTTCTGAAAAGCTGCATCAACCAGCGGAAAATTGATTTCAGTTAAAACGGCAGCGGCAAGTTTGTTTTAAGTCAAATTTTGTAAATAAAGGGAAAACTCTTTATTCAAAATTTAAAAACCGGCATCAGGCAGATTGCTTAAATATTGAAAGCAGCATTGCATTATGGTACAATCCGACCAGCAATGTTTCTTAAATAAAATAAAGCATGAAAAGCAGCCGGATCATTCTTTAAAAAAAAGGTTAGAGGTCAACCAGTATGAAAATTTTCAAAAAAGTTTCATTAATGTTGGGAGTGTTATTGTTTAATACAGTATCATCTTTCGCAAGCGAAGCAGATCTTGCAATTCCCGACCTGCACAATGGTGCGCCATATACACTACTCGGCGGCATCACACCGTTCAATCTTCTTATGTATGGAGCATGCATTATTGCCGGTACATTGGGAATCAGCTTATATCTAAGCTATCAGGTTAAAAAATATGAGTCACACAAATCAATGCTTGATATCGCGGATATAATTTATGCAACATGTAAAACATATCTTATCCAGCAGGGAAAATTCCTACTTATGCTTTTTGCTTTCATCGGTTCTGCAATGGCATTCTATTTTCTTGCACTTAAAGGACAGTCAGTAGGTACTCTTGCTCTTGTTCTTTTATTCTCTGTTATCGGTATGCTCGGTTCATATACTGTTGCATGGTACGGAATAAGAATAAACACATATGCAAATGCACGTACAGCTTTCGCATCTCTCAGAGGAAAACCATGGGATGTTGTTAACATTCCTCTTCGCGCAGGAATGAGCGTTGGTCTTTTCCTTATCTCTCTTGAGCTTATAATGATGGTTATCATCCTTCTAGCTGTTCCAAGAGATATAGTTGGATATTGCTTCCTCGGTTTTGCTATTGGTGAGTCTCTTGCTGCTTCTGCTCTTAGAATTGCAGGCGGTATCTTCACAAAGATAGCAGACATCGGATCTGACTTGATGAAAATAGTTTTCAACGTAAAAGAAGATGATCCCCGTAACCCTGGTGTTATTGCAGACTGTACAGGAGACAATGCTGGAGACAGCGTAGGACCAACAGCTGACGGTTTTGAAACTTATGGTGTTACAGGAGTTGCTCTTATCTCTTTCATAACACTTGCAGTAACAAAAGGCGACATGGTAACCAACCAGGCAATTCAGGGAAAACTGATTGTATGGATATTCGCAATGCGTTTCCTTATGGACTTCATGTCAGGACTTTCATACTTCATTAACCAGTTTATTTCAGAAAGAAAATATAAAAACCTTAAAGAATTCGATTTCGAAGAGCCTCTGATGAGACTAATCTGGATCGCTGCTACACTTTGTATCTCTACTTCATTCATTATGAGTTACTTCCTGATGAGCGATCTTACAATAGCAGGTGTTGCATATCCTCATGTATGGTGGCAGTTAGCTGCGATAATCGGATGCGGTAACATTGCTGCGGTTCTTATTCCTGAATTCACAAAGGCTTTCACAAGCTCAAAATCAAAACACGTTCATGAAATAGTAATAGCTTCAAGAGAAGGCGGAGCATCTCTTACTATCCTTTCCGGTTTAGTAGCAGGTAACTTCAGCGCATTCTACACAGGAACACTTATTGCAGGTCTTATGACTGTTGCTTCACTGATAAGCGTACACATTCCTGAAGCAGTTATAACATATCAGTCAGTATTCGCTTTCGGTCTTGTTGCATTCGGTTTCCTATGTATGGGACCTGTAAACATTGCTGTTGACAGTTATGGTCCTGTTACAGATAACGCTCAGTCAGTTTTTGAGCTTTCACAGATAGAGTCGATCAAAGGAATCAGCGCAGAGATAGAAAAAGATTTCGGATTTAAGCCTGACTTCGAAGGTGGTAAACACGCACTTGAAGCTAATGATTCAGCTGGTAACACTTTTAAAGCTACTGCAAAACCTGTTCTTATCGGTACAGCGGTTGTTGGTTCTACAACAATGATTTTCTCAATCATCCTTCTTCTTAAAAAACAGGGATTATTCAGCGCAGACCTTACACAGGCTCCGGTTCTTATCGGACTTATAATGGGTGGAGCGATAATCTTCTGGTTCAGCGGTGCTTCAATGCAGGCAGTTACAACTGGTGCATACAGTGCAGTTGAGTATATCAAAAACAATATGGATTTGAACAAGAAAGAAGCTGACAGAAACGATTCAATAGAAGTTGTTAGAATCTGTACACAGTATGCACAGAAAGGTATGTGGAATATATTCATAGCCCTTATGGCATTCACACTCTGCTTTGCTTTTGTTGATCCGAACTTCTTTGTTGCTTATCTTGTATCAATAGCAACATTCGGTCTTTTCCAGGCTATATACATGGCTAATGCCGGCGGTTCTTGGGACAATGCTAAGAAGCTTGTTGAAGTAGACATGAAAGAGAAAAACACACCTTTACATGCTGCTGCAGTTATCGGTGACACTGTTGGTGACCCGTTCAAAGATACAACTTCTGTATCTCTAAACCCGATCATCAAGTTCTCTACACTTTTTGGTCTTCTTGCTACAGAGATTGCAATAGAGATGACTGTTCATGCTAAAGCTACCGGTACAACTAACTGGGGCCCATACATCGCAGCTCCATTATTTGTAATCGCAGTAATATTCGTATGGAGATCTTTCTACTCTATGAGAATCCCTGCAGACGCGGTAAAGAAATAGTTTTAAATTATCATATAGTTTAACCGGAAAAGGCTGCCTGCAAAGGCGGCCTTTTTTTCGAACTGACTCACTCGTAAAGATAACCACAGTTAGACCCTTAAATAATTCATCAGATGCTTTCCATAACCTGAATAAATCTTTATAAAATCTTTATAAAAAAAAATCTAAATTTTCTTGCAATTACACCGCTCTGAATAAAAGTGTCAGAAATGGAGAATATAATATGTTGGGAAATTACATTACCGGCTTAATCAGCCTCTATATGCAGAATATAAACTATTACAGCGTACTATTCCTTATGACTCTTGAAAGTACATTTATTCCTGTACCATCGGAACTTGTAGTCCCACCCGCAGCATGGAAAGCAGCTCAAGGGGAGATGAATATATTTTTAGTAATACTGTTTTCAACTGTAGGTTGTATATTCGGGGCACTTATTAACTACTTCCTTGCAAAATATCTTGGAAGAAAAATAATTTACACTCTTGTTGACACAAAAATTGCACACATGATGTTTATCAATAAAGAACATATGGAGAAAGCCGAAACATTCTTCATCAAATACGGTAAAAGCTCAACATTCATCGGAAGACTTGTCCCGGGAGTCCGACATCTTATTTCAATACCAGCAGGTGTAGCGCAGATGAATCTAAGGGACTTTATTTTTTATACTGCTGCCGGTTCTGCAATCTGGAACAGTATACTTGCAGCTTTAGGTTATTTTTTATATACACAACAGGAATTATTGAAAAGATACTATAAAGATCTATCTATTTTTTTTCTTGTAGTTTTCATTGTATTTGCAATCTTCCTTATATATAAGTATTTTATAAAAAAGAAATAATAATGCGTAAGAATAAAATCGCTCAAATTTCTCCCTTCTTCCTTCCCGCTGAGAAATGCCAATCGATTAAATTCTTACCTCGTTCATTATAATATTTGTTTCAAACATGTATTTTAATTTTAGAAGTATTAAAAAACAGAAAGGAGTAACTAAATGCTTATTCAGAAAGAAATGAAATTTTTCAAACTTTTCAACCAGCAGGGCGACAACATGCTCGCGGCAGCAAAATATTTCAATGAACTTGTTACAACAGGTAATTTTAACGAAGATACCATTGCTTCAATGCACAGGATAGAACATGAGGGAGATATTATAAGCAGAGAAGTATCAGTAATGCTTAACAAAACTTTCATAACACCTTTCGACAGAGAGGATATTTACGAACTTTCAAATGCAATAGATAATGTAGTCGATTCGATAAATGCAATAACAAAGAGAATGAGACTATACAAACTGACAAAACCGGATGCAATTTTAAAACAGTTTGCTGTTCTCATAGAACAGTCTGCCCTTTCTTTATCTGACGCCATAAAAAATCTTGAATTCTCAAAAAACTATTCACGTGTTCAGATTTACTGCAGTGATGTAAACAGACTTGAAAACCTCGGTGACCAGCTGAGAGATTCTGCTATCAGCGATCTATTCGAAAAAAATCCTGATCCTATCCACATATTAAAATGGAAAGAGATATATGAAACTGCCGAGAACACAATTGACATTTGTGATCACGTGGGAAAAACAATCTATTCCATTACAGTTAAGAACAACTAGTAAAGTGTGAGATAATTGTTATATATGGAGGTAAAATTTTGACTACTACTATACTCTTACTTATTGCTCTTGCACTTTTTTTCGATTTTTTAAATGGTTTCCATGATGCCGCTAATTCTATTGCGACTGTGGTTGCGACAAGAGTGCTGTCTCCCCGATATGCTGTAATGTGGGCTGCTTTTTTTAATTTTATTGCTTTCTTCTTTTTCAAACTTCACGTTGCAGACACTATCGGTAAAGGTATTATTGATGTAAAAATAGTCGATACACATATTATCTTTGCAACACTTGTTGGTGCTTGTATATGGAATCTTGTAACCTGGTGGTTTGGAATTCCATCAAGTTCTTCTCACGCATTAATGGGTGGCCTGGTAGGGTCTGCTGTGACAAAAGCAGGGTTCGGAGCAATAGTTCCATCCGGACTTTTTAAAACTTTGGCATTTATAATAATTTCACCAACATTAGGTATGCTCCTGGGAATTATCATCGGAATTCTGGTCTACCGTATTTTCAAAAACAGTACACCCCGAAATGTTGATTCATTCTTCAGAAAAGGTCAGCTAGTTTCAGCGGCGGCATACAGTTTAGGACATGGCGGTAACGACGCACAGAAAACTATGGGAATAATTGCAATACTATTATTCAGCCAGGGACTTCTTGGGCCAACTTTCCATGTCCCATTCTGGGTTGTAATTACCTGTAATGGTGCGATAGCTCTAGGTACTCTCTCCGGAGGATGGAGAATTGTTAAAACTATGGGCAATAAAATTACCAAACTTAGACCCGTTGACGGCTTTTGTGCAGAGACAGGTGGAGCAATTACACTTTTTGTTGCTTCTTTTTTAGGAGTTCCTGTAAGTACAACTCATACAATAACCGGAGCAATTGTTGGTGTAGGTTCTCTTAAACGGCTCTCAGCTGTTAAATGGGGTGTTGCTGGACGAATAGTCTGGGCATGGGTAATCACCATCCCGGCTGCAGCTGGAATTTCCATGGCCACTTATTATATCACTACATTTTTCAGTTTTTAAATTTTTTAAATAGATATTCCGGTGAGATTTTTACTCACCGGATTTTATTTGTTGATTACTTATTTAAATCAATACTGATTCTCCGTTTAATGTGACAACCGGACTGCTTATTATCTAAATATTACATATTATAATTCATTCCTATATTTAATCCGGGTAATCCATTATTTTTATAAATCTTATCATAAAATCATTTTTTTCTACTTTCCTTCTGAAATCACTGGTATTTTACATCATATAAGACACTTTTTTTTATATTAAAAAACTTATTGTATTTTAAAGCCCTTATATTCTCATGGACATATTATAAAATAGGAAGAATAGATGAACTTAGAAAAATTTAAAGATCTCGGACTCTCAGAAGAAATACTCAAAGAGCTGAAAAAGAAGGGTTTTGAAGAACCTACTGAAATTCAGGAAAAAATTATTCCGATACTGCTTAAGGAAGAAGTAGATATAGTTGGACAGGCGCAGACAGGTACCGGTAAAACAGCCGCATTCGGGCTCCCCATTCTTGAACGCATTAACTACACAGGAACAAAAAAAGTACAGGCACTTATACTAGTCCCTACCCGCGAACTTGCAATCCAGGTTTCCGAGGAGCTTAACTCATTTAAAGGTAAAAAAAGACTGCAGATTATACCGGTGTATGGCGGTCAATCCATCATAGATCAGATACGTAAACTAAACAGCGGAGTGGATATAGTTGTAGGAACTCCCGGCAGAATCAATGACCATATAAAAAGAAAAAGTATAGATCTTGCAGATGTATCATATGTTGTACTTGATGAAGCCGATGAAATGCTTAATATGGGATTCATCGACGAGGTTGAAGAGATTCTCAGAAAGACAAATCCCAACAGAAAAACACTTTTGTTCTCGGCAACAATGCATGACAGCATATTAAAAATTGCCAAAAAACACATGAAAGAGTTTAAGACTGTTATTACAAAGAATCTTCAGCTTACAGCAGAACTAACTGATCAGATATATTTTGAAGTTTCAAATTCTGACAAGGTTGAGTCACTCAGCCGTATAATAGACATGGAAATTGATTTCTATGGACTTGTATTCTGCAGAACCAAGGTCGCTGTAGATGAGCTTGTAAACAAGCTCGTTGATCGTGGTTACAGCGCCGAAGGTATTCATGGCGACCTCTCTCAGCATCAAAGGGAACGTACTCTTGAGAAATTCAAAAAAAGAAGAACCAGTATTCTTGTTGCGACAGATGTTGCCGCTCGTGGAATTGACGTAAATAATCTTTCTCATGTAATCAACTACTCTCTCCCGCAAGACCCTGAGGCGTATGTCCATAGAATAGGAAGAACAGGGCGTGCCGGAAAAAAAGGAATTGCTATTACATTTATAAGTTCTGATGAATACCGTAAACTTATGTTCATACAAAAAATTGCAAAAACCACAATAAGAAAAGAAAAAATACCCGGTGCATCGGATATAATTAAAATTAAAAAATCAAGAATACAGGCCGAATTATTCAAGATAATTGAAGAGAAAACTCACACCGAATATTTAAAAACAGCTGAGGGAATACTTAAGGATAACGATCCCGTTGAAGTACTCGCAGCAATTCTTAAATATTCATTCCAGGATCAGCTGAGCGAAAAACAATACAAGAACATAAACGAAGTATCCGTAGATAGAAAAGGGACATCCAGACTATTTGTTTCACTTGGCATTAAAGACGGCATCTCAACAAGATCGCTTATTAAAATGATTACAAATGAAACTACAGTTAAGGCCGGCAGCATCAACGATGTTAAAGTTATGGATAGCTTTTCATTCTTAACAGTACCCTTTGAAGACGCAGAATTAATTCTTAAAAGCTTCAACAACAAAGAAGGGGAAAGAAAAACTATTGTCCAGAGAGCCAATGACTCTAAAGGTGGTAAACCTGATCGTGACCGACCAAGAAGAGAAGGATCATCGGATAGACCAAGACCCGATAGAGATAAGACCCCGCGTGATAGAAACTTTACCGGAAAACCGGGAACGGATACACGACGTAAAAAGAAATACTAAATAAACTCATTCCGGCTGAAGTTCAAAATTTGGAAATCAGCCGGAATATTCGTCTTCCCCGCTAAAACACAACTATCGATATTTCACTTTTACTTTATAAAATTTACGGCCGGACTTGTTTTTTTTCTCCAATTGTATTATAAATATGAAAGGAGGTACCGGTATGAAAAAACTTTTTGTTGTTTTATTTGTTATTGCAGCTGTAAATCTTTTTGCAGCGGATCTGGTTAACAAAGATTCAGTATCTTATGATATTTCGATTGAAGAGTATGGAACAACTCACACTTCAATCGGAAGCAGCACTACGGTAATGGGGGGCGCTCCAAATGGCGCAACGATTACAATAAAAAACACAGGATCTACAATTAAAGTTAATGGTAACGCCGAAGTTATAATAAAAGATGGAGTTCTATCTCAGAATTGATTTCATTTATTATGTAATCTATTCTACAGAAACTTTCACACTCCACAGACAGGACACCCCTGAAAGCGGAGCGGCTTTTCGAGGTTACTTTCAGATAGAAGTAATCCGTTATTCAGGATTTCAATGGATTTTCCGTCCGCTGCTATCTCTCCATCTTTAACAATAATTGTTCTTTCGCAAAGATCCATTGCCATATCGAGGTCATGAGTAGCAATAATTTTTGTATGATTAAAACTTTTTAGAAGCTCTATCAATCTTCGTCTGGCCTTTGGATCAAGATTTGAAGTTGGCTCGTCCATCACCAGAATATCAGGAGACATTGAGAGCACAGTAGCAATTGCTACAGCTCGTTTTTCACCTCCGGATAGCCTATGTGTCGGACGACTGATTAAATGAAGAACTCCAACCATTTCAAGAGTTTCCCTGACCCTCTCCTCAACGATATCAATAGTGAGCCCCATGTTAAGGGGACCGAAGGCTACATCATCATATACAGTAGGCATAAACAGCTGATCATCGGAATCCTGAAATACCATCCCCACTGAACGTCTTATATTATGAACTGTCTCTTTCGTAAGAGGAAAATCTCCAATTCTTAAAGATCCTTGACCCGGCAGAAGATGTCCGTTTAGATGCATGAGCAGAGTAGACTTCCCTGCACCATTTGCACCTACGATAGCAACTGATTCACCGTGAGTAATAAGAAATGAGATATTTTTTAAAGCCCTGTTTCCATCAGGATAAGTATATGCCAGCTCTTTAGCTTCAACTATATGATGACTCATAAAAATAACCCCGTTACAAAATTACCCGCAGCTTGCGGAATATTGACAAATCGGAACAATAAAAATAATAATGCCCATATCAGCACAAAAAATACTTCTTTGTAACCGGATTTATATCTATTCATAATTCTGATATTCCCATCAAATCCTCTGGAAACCATAGCCATATGAATTCTCTCTGCCCTGTTGATAGTTCTTAGAAGAAGATTACCAAGCAGCGGTCCATAACTTTTAATCCCGCGTCCTTTTCCATCAAATGATCTCAAATTTCTTGCACGCACCATCCTTGCCGCCTCTTCTGCCAGTACAAAGATATACCGGTATAGAAAAAGAAGCTGAACTGCAAAGATTTTCGGCGCCCCCAGCCTATTTAATGCAAAACAGATGTTATTGAAGCCCGTACACGCAATGAGTGCCAGAGCTGTAGATACTGTTAATGCAAACCTTATCATTATTGAGATAAAAGAGATCCATCCGCCGGAAATGCCGATGCTCCCAATGTAAATCATAATACTTTTATCAAAAAGCGGATTAAAAATCCCTATCATCAGGGCAAATGGCGAAACATATAATATTTTCTTAAGAATATAAATTACAGGAATATTGCCCGCAGTGAGAAGGTATATCGGAAAAATTACAAATGGAACAAGCATTGATATTTGATACTTCCCGAATGAAACAACAGTTAAAATAAAAAATAATGAAGTAATCAGCTTGGCCCTGGGGTCGATTTTATGTACAGGAGTATTCTGATATGAAAGAATATCCATATATCCAAGATTTAGAAGTGATGATTCTATTTTAGAAATAACATTCTCCGGTTAAATTAACTGCAGAAAAAAATTACTGCTGCTGCTGATTACTCCATTATAAACTCTATTTACTCACTGCAACATTTTTTCTTTCTTGCAGAATAAATCCTTCAAAGTTTTAAGTTAAAAAAGTGCATTACATGTAATTGAAGAGTTGTTTAGTAAAAATTGTACATTATTTTTAAGTATTCATCTTCTACTATAAAAAAATGATTATGTAAAAACCGTTATTGCCGATAAACTAAATGGGACATAATTTATCATCGGAGTTAACTAATGAAAGAAACAAAAACAAAGAGTAAATCATTCAGGGAATTACTTGAGAAATACCTTGAAATAAAAGGACTTGATATTGTAGTAATTTTAAATGACGGGAAAGAAGTTGAGCTCTACAAGAACCGCGAGATAATAGATGATATGATAGTAACTATGGACAATTACCACAACCGCCAGAGCATTCCGATTTCAGAAGTTAAGTCCGTGGATATGTTTGCTGCATAAAAAGCAATAATTTATAACCTCATATTTATAAAACAATAAATCCCGCCTTTAGCGGGATTTATTGTTTTATATCGTCACAACTTTCTATACTTTTAAAAAACCCCGGTAATAGTATTACTTTTCATTAGCTTTCAATTTAATAGTACGGATAAGGGCATTAACTGCTTCATTAGCTGCATCACTGAAAGTAAAAGCCGACCTTGTAAAAGACCCTGACCATATTACATCACCTGTTTTACAGGAAATCATTCTGGCAGTAACACCAACAGTTGAAGTACTTTCAAGCCATGAAAATATATATAAAAATGAGGTGAGATTTTCAAATGTCCTGTAATCATGAATAGAGCCGAAGATCATATAATCAGCATCCAGAGTCTTACCTGTTTCAATAATCCATTTTCCGGGAAACTCACTTTTTTTTAAAACAGAATAATCGACAGAAGAAGATGTCTTCTCTATTCCTATTACATTAAACCCCTTCAACATAAGTTTAGATTCAAAAACACTTCTGACAAGTTCACCGGAATTATTGTTATTCCCCTCGGAGTTGTTGTAATCTCTAAATGGAAGCACTGCGATTTTCGCCGTGCTCCTGTCTACTGAAGCTTTGTTAAAAAAAGTCGGATTGCTTACACAGGAGACAAAACTTAAAATGAGAATAATTGATATTTTAAATAAATGTTTTCTTTTCATATTCACCACTTGCAATAAAGTTTTACTCTAAAATGCTTTACCAACACCGATTTTCAAGAAAATAACAATACCGCTGCTGGAAAAGCCCCTACCCGTAGGAACATCTATTTTTACATTCTTATCTGAACCCCTGCTGATAAGCCTGGCACCTATACCCCCCATTAGTTCCGGACAAAAAAATACACCCTCGCTTACCTCACAATCAAATCCAAGGGATAAAACAGCATGAAGAATGTATGAGTTTATATCATCAGGTGAAGCAAACTGCATAAATGGTCCGGCACCGAACCAGGGATTAATCGGCGCAAAATCAAAATGTCTCAATACTGAAAACCCGACTTCATGGAGGGGAATCTGCCCGTTAGTATCATTGAAATCCCGGATATTGTTGTTTATTGAAGTCGGGTAAAAGAACCAGTTGGTTCTTATTGAAATATAAGGTGTTGTAAGATAATCAAAGAACCCTCCAGGAGCTAAGGCCGAGTTCCATGTTGGATTATTCTGTACAGTAATTGAACCGGATTCAATTGCAAGATATGTCGAAGCCCAGGAAATAGTCATATTTGGCCCAAGGATTCGCCTTACAGCAGAAAAAGAATTATTAACAGAAGTTATAATTATCAGAATGGTTAGATAAATATACATTCCATGAATTTTTTTCATAGTGAATAATGCCTTTTTATAATTAATACTTCTTTCTCTCTCTGTTGTGATTTAATTTGTTCATTATATATAATGCTATATAAGCGCCGATAAAACCTGCTATGAGATTAATTCCTGCTCCGCGTGATAAAAATTCAAGCAAAGTGACAATTTTGTCATAAAACAGAGTATCAAGAACCAGCCCGCCAATTAGTGCACCGATTACTCCGACTACAAGACCCCCGATATAACCGCCGAAAAGGTCTCTCTTTTTTAAATTGTAAAAAATAAAAGCAACAATTGCACCAAGCCCTACATACAGAACAACCGCCTTTACCACTCTGAGAAAACCTAAAACTCCTTCAGACATTTTGCACCTCTCAATATTTAGAACTATTTACAGGAAAATACAAAGTACTCCTCATGTAAAGAATATTTCGCCCTTTCCTTTTCTTACAATACGGAATGTATCTTCTGACATATCTATAACTGTTGACGGAGATGATTGTTTTGGACCGCAGTCTATAACAAGATCAACTTCATTTCTATAAATTTTTTCAAGATCTTTAGGTTCAACTATATAATTTCCGCTTAAACTACTCACACTTGTTGCAAGAAGCGGTCTTCCGAGAGCTTTCACAATTTCTATAGCAATATTATTATCAGGAATCCTTACTCCAACGGTTTTCTGATTAGTTACCACTACTTTAGGAACAAGCTTTGATGCCTTAAATATAAAAGTATATGGACCTGGAAAGGCTTTTCTCATAATTTTATAAGCTTCGTCAGAGATATTTCTTGCATATGAATTTATTGAAGAAATATCTGTGAAAATAAAACTTAACGGTTTCTGTTTCTCCATCTTTTTTAATCTGTATATTCTTTCAATTGCTCTTTTATCTTTAATATCACATCCATATGCATAAACAGTATCAGTGGGAAAAATTATAACGCCACCTTCTTTTAGGATATCAATTGTCTTGCTTATAAGCCGGGGCTGTGGATTCTGTTCATTAATTACAAATATCATATTATCCCATATATATAAAGCTCAAGAAATCATATAAAAATACTAATATCAACAACAAATTTTTATATCATCGAGTTTCCGGTAGTAATAAGAAACCTTATATATTTCACCGTTCTTATGGCGCGGGGAAATAAAATTTTTTCAGATTTCTTAAGCAGATACAGTTTGCATTAATAACTCTAAAGCACCTTTTACAGATAAAAATTAACTATAAGATTCATTCAGACAACAGTATATTTGTAAAACAATATTTTTAATTGTTAAGATATGATAATTCTGAATGATTCTGCCTGAATAGTAAAAAGGCCTTTGCGGATAGCGCAATCCGCAAAGGCCTTTCACCTGGTAAAATTACAGTAGGAGTGTAATTTATTATCAATCACTTATTTATCGTCAATTTGCTAAAATGCATTACTGTTTTTTTAATAAAATAGAAAAAAATTATATTTTTATTAAAAAGCGAGACGGTATTTTTATAAAGAATTTTAAAAATTCTTATTTATATTCTTTTCAAGCTCAGAGCATATCATTTTTACTCCTTTTAAAACTTAATTATAATAAAAATTCATAATCTTATTAAATTATTTGACTAAAAACTAAAATCACACCTATAACTAATTATATTATTTGTAACTGCCCATAAACCAATGGTATTCTGTCTCTGCTGTGACTTCAGCCCGGCGGAGAGCAAATTCACCGATAGTTTATGAGCACTTACTATTATATCTATAATGAATAAAGGATTTAGAAAATGAAAAAAATTATTTTCAGTATTTTACTTTTAATTTTATTACCTGTAATATCCTGCGATGCGAAATCGGCCATTGTTTTTGATGAAACAATTTACGATTTCGGCAAAGTTAAAACAGAATCAACTCTCAAACATACTTTCATTTTCAAAAATATAGGTAAATCGACTCTAATTATTGATAGAATCAAGGCCGGTTGAGGCTGCACTGGAACTCTCCTTTCTGATAAGGAGATCCCTGCCGGCGGCAGCGGAAAACTTGAAATTGAACTTCACACTGATATGAAAACAGGTGAAATTTTAAAAACAATACAGGTGTTTACAAATGATCCGAATCATAAAATGATTAAAATAATTGTAAAAGCAACAGTGATAGATGAATAAATATTTAAATCTGAGAACAGCTCCGGGACTACCCTACCCTTTTGGAGCGAACATAATCAATGATGGAGTACAGTTTGCCATATTCAGCAGATATGCAACCTCTGTGGAACTACTACTCTTTCATTCTTCCGACCAGTATGCAGAATATACAGTTTTTGATCTGGATCCGTTATTCAATAAAACCGGAGATATCTGGCATATCTGGATTGAGGGTATCGGCAATGGACAGGTTTACGGATATAGAATTGATGGCGAATACAGTCCGGCTAAGGGACACAGATTCAATAAACATAAACTGCTTATTGATCCCTATGCGCGTGCATTAACCGGAAATTTCAAGTGGGATTTAACAAAAGCACGTGGAGTTATTCTCGATGCTGAACACGAGTCTGAGTCATTCTCCACAGAAGACAGCACCAGCCATGTTCCCAAAAATATTGTTTTAAATGGCAGAAACGAGGTTCAGAGAAATCCGATCAGAATACCGGAAAACGATCTGATTATATATGAACTTCATGTTAAGGGATATACCGCCGACAAATCATCGGGTGTATCAGCTGCAGGCACTTTCAGAGGTCTTACAGAAAAGATACCATATCTTAAAGAACTCGGGATTAATGCAGTGGAACTACTCCCTATTCATGAATTTGATGAATTTGAAAATATCAACACCAATCCGCTAACGGGTGAAAGACTGAAGAATTTCTGGGGATACAGCACCATTGCTTTTTTTGCACCCAAATCAAAATATTCATCAAGCGGATCGACAGGTGAACAGGTTCAGGAATTCCGGGACATGGTGCGTGAATTTAATAATGCCGGTATTGAAGTCATTCTTGATGTTGTATTTAACCACACACATGAAGGTGACCATAGAGGACCGACACTTTCATTCCGCGGCATAGATAATTCAATTTACTATATTCTTGATAACGATAAATCACGATATAAGAATTTCTCCGGCTGCGGTAATACTGTAAACTGCAACCATCCGCATGTGAGACAGCTGATTGTTGACTCTCTCCGTTACTGGTTTATAGAGATGGGTGTGGATGGTTTCCGTTTTGACCTTGCCTCTATCCTTGGAAGAGACCAGAAAGGCGAGATGCTGAGTAATCCTCCATTGATTGAATGGATAGAAGAGGATCCGATCTTAAGAAACGCAAAGATAATCGCCGAAGCCTGGGATGCGGGCGGCGCGTATCAGGTTGGGAAATTCCCGGGACGCTGGGCTGAATGGAATGGAAGATTCAGAGATGACGTAAGAAGGTTCTGGCGTGGCGATAAAGATGTCAAGGGCGAATTTGCAACACGAATAACGGGAAGTTCCGATTTATATAACACCACAACTCCATGCAGGAGTATTAATTTTATCACATGTCACGATGGTTTTACTCTAAGTGATCTTGTAAGTTTCAATGAAAAACATAATATTGAAAATGGAGAAGATAACCGTGACGGTGAAAATAACAACTCCAGCTTCAACTGCGGTTATGAAGGATTAGGTGCACCTCCGGAAATTGAAAGATTAAGAATCAGAATGATTAAAAATCTCATAGCAACACTCTTTCTTTCACTTGGAGTGCCGATGCTTTTATCCGGTGACGAATTCAGAAGAACCCAGAAGGGGAATAATAACTCATACTGTCAGGATAATGAAATATCATGGGTCAACTGGGATTTCCTTAACACCAACAGAGAGATCTTTGAATTTACAAAGAAAATGATTGAATTCAGGAAAATTCATCCAATTTTAAGATCCCTGGTATTTTTCACCGGCACAAAGGGTGAAAATTATACAACAGAGGATATCTCATGGCATGGTACTGAGATTGCAACCCCTGAATGGGATATTGAAGAGCCGGTTATTGCCCTGATGATAAACGGACAATATGCTGAAGAATCATCATACAGCAGAGATTCCGATTTTTATATGATATTCAACTCAACCGAGGAAGATCTGACTTTTAAAATTCCGAAATCACCATCTGGTAAAAAATGGAAAATATCGATAAATACTGCAGGTGCACAAGAGGAGGATATATTCAGAAGTGATACGGAAATATTTGTAAACGCTGAATCTATAATTGCAATAAAAAAATCGCTTATAGTTCTAACTGCTTAACTGGTTCACTGAGTATTTGAAGGGATATAACTAAAGAAAAAATCAGATATCTATAGAATTTTACGATTGAATTAAACAATTTTGTCATCTCCGCGAAGGCGGAGATCCATTTTTAAGCTAACAAACATAAGTATGAAATAAGAAATAGATTCCCGTCTGCACGGGAATGACTATCAGTATCAGATAAAAACATATATCTTATCAATTTGCACACTTGTATATCCAAAAATTTTTTAAACAATAAGCTTTGTAACAAAATGTCATGCTGAGCCTGTCGAAGCATATACTTTTACGCGAGTACCATTCGGCAGGGTCAGTAAGACAGAATCCTAATACTTAAAGACAATGTTTATTAAAGCCTGCCATAAATTTCAGATAACTAAAAATTAGACTCCGGCTTTCTGATTCAATTCGGTGATAAGTTTGTCCAGTGCGGCATTATCCATACCATGGGCTCTCATCCCCTGCTCTATAGTCTCTGAAACGCTCATATGACATCCTATACAATGAAGCCCATGATTTCCCAGAATAGGAGCAGCTTCAGGATACTTGGCAATCAATTCGCCAAAAGTCATATCTTTGTTTATTTTTTGTGTCATTTAGTTCACCCTCTGTTTATATTTATTAATATTATCGTAACTGCTCTTAAACCTCAGATAATCATGGTTTCCCCCGCGCCTGCGGCGCGGGGGAAATAAATTTTTCTGCCAGTTTTTGAGTAGATACGTATTATCTTTGCAAAAATTTACAATATAATCTATCATGTCTATAATTATTTTGAAAAAAAAGTGTATTATACCGAAAATATAAGAGATAGCCAGGGTAACTAACTGAAATTATGAATATTATACTGATAATTATACTCATTACCATACTGATGATTCTTGCATGGGCAATTTTCAGCAATAAAACTGACACTACTGCCGTCATTAAGCCTGCTCCTGAAAAAGAAGATATAGATGAACCGGAAAAAATCCTCAGAAGAAGATCTGCAGATAGAGCTATTGAAAAAGAGTTTCCTGCCGAGAGAAGAGGAGATGACATCTCATCTGAAAGTGCAGGAGAAAGAGAGGATATCGGCGGTCAGATTCAGCTTCCATTCCCTGCTAATGATATAATTGCAGATGGTTCAAGATTTAAGCTTTATAAACGTGCGCTGATAAATTCAGAAATTTACGCTAAAAGAGGAGATATTGAGACGGCTGTTTCACTTTTCAAAGGTGTAAAGGAACGTATTCTGGATAATGATATCAGAAGTAAAATTGAAAGCAATATAAATTACCTTAATCATTTTAGACATAGAAGAGAAGAGGATTTCAGAAAGAGAGTTGATTCGGCCTCTTCGGGTCAACAACAAGGCGGAGAACTCCGCCTTAGAATTGACGGCCCGGTACCTCAGACAATAAACATCGGGATGCCTGAAAAAAGTTTTATCAATACAGATGAGATAATTCAGAAACTTTCAGAACAGATATCCAAGGAACTCGGAACACTTAAAAGTGATATAGACCTGCTGAAATCTAAACCGGAGGATAAATTTGAACTTGATGATTACGCTCAGTTCTCAAATCTGCAGCATGAATTCAGCGCTCTGAAAGAACGCTTCGAGGAACTCTCGGAAGAACGGCACAATACACTTAAGGAGCTTAATAAACTCCGCGAAATGAAAGAGTCTGAACTTTCAGCAAATGACCACTCCCCGGAAAACAATGAACTACTTAAAGATATAAGGAAGGAGATAGACAACCTCTCGGGACTAAAACATTCACTGGACAGCCTTCACAATAAAATTGAAGATATTTCCAGTTTTAACATTCCAGAATCAAAAACTCAGCCGGCACTTGCCGAAGCCAAATTTGATTCTTCGACCCCCATGCATTTTGATCCCAAGCCGGTGCTTGATATTCTCGACAAGATCAATCAGCGTTTTGAAGAGGAAAAAGCCGAACATGAAATGGAGAAAGTTTTTGATATTCCTGATGAAGTTTCAGATGAAGATCTTACATCTATTGAAGCTGAAAATTTACTCAATGACAAAATTTACGGATTTGATGACAAGCCGGCACCGGAAACAAAACAGGATGAACTGACTGCTGAGGAGATACTTAAAACTGAAAAAGAAAAAGAGATAGAGCGGCACATCGACGCTGAAGAAGATCCGAACGCCTTTGATCTGGTAAGTGAAATTGGAAAGGTTAAGGATGACAGCACACTCACCGATGAAGATATATTTGAAAAAATACTAAAAGATGAAAAAAATAAGAATGATGATTCCGCTTTCGAAATAATTGGAGATATCCAAAAAGAGGATCAGGAGCTGTCAATAAATGATTCAATTCTTGACGGCAAGATGAAAGCTGAACAGGACTTTTATAAAAAATTTATAAAAGCAGACAGGATCAAGAAAAAGGAGCTGCCTATTCTGAAGGTGAGCTACGACTTTAAAAAACTCCCTGACGAATTCAGTCTTTCACGGGAAAAGAATATTCTCGAGTACTCTTTTTACAAATACAAACCAATGCTTGAAAAAGCCGATGACTATATTAAGCATAGACATGTCAGAGATGCAATAAACTACTACAGGGTTGTTCTTGATCAGAATATTCCAATTGAATTCAAAGCAATGATAAAAAGAAACATCCGTGATCTAACGGAATATCTTGAAAAATATTTAAGCTCAGAATAATTTTTTTGTAACATCGATGTGATTAATAATTATATTATTGAAGCTGAATATTTCGTCCCCTTGCGAAAGGGAACTTTAATTTTAAAAATAAATTTACAACACATTTGCCGGAGCCTAATGGACTATTTACTAATAATTTTATTTTTTGCAATATATTCCTTCATTGGATGGATTATAGAAGTAATTTACAGATCCTTTACCAGAAGAAGATTTATCAATCCCGGTTTCCTCTTTGGCCCCTTTGTCCCGGTTTACGGAATCGGCGCCCTCTTTATTATCCTTTTACAGAAGTTTATTCATCCGATGCCATTGATCAGCCAGTTTATTATTTACACTATTGTTCTTTCTATAATTGAATTTATTACCGGAGAGGTTTTTGAATATTTCTTCAAGCTTAAACTATGGGATTATTCAGATATGAGAATCAACTTCAAAGGAAAGATAAGTCTAATCTTCTCTCTCGGATGGGGTGTTCTTGCGATTGGAGTTTCACATCTTCTTCATCCATTTATATCTTCACAGGTTTACAAACTGAGTTTCAGTAATTCCACGATTATTTCGGCATGTATTACTGCATATTTTATTACAGACACAAGTTATTCTGTTGCTTCACTTAACAGATTCAGAAGAGATCTTGCATACTTATTCGAAAAGTATTCAACACTGAGCAGCATAGATGCACAGAAAATAATCTCTTCATTTAAAAGAATACTTGAGGCTTTCCCGGATCTGAACAGACACCTGAATAGAAATCTCAGTGAAAACATCAAACTGAAAGTAAACAATATGAAGGGTAAACTTACCGAGACAATAGATACCATTCTTCACAATGGACAGATTCTGGAACATGAGTACACCAGTATTGTAGCAGATATTCTTGAACACAAAACATTTAAAGAACTCCAGAATTTTTTTCACCACAACTCCTCGATTTACGAACACGCAAAAATTGTATCCTATGTTTCGTACAGAATCTGTAAGTTTCTGAAGCTCGATTACAGATCAGCAGCTAGAGGAGGTCTTCTTCACGATTTTTTTCTCTACGACTGGAGAAACCACAGTGAGCCGGAACTTGCAAAGGAGAAGTTCCATGGACTTGAACACCCGAAGATTGCACTTGGCAATGCGATGAAACACTTTGATCTAAACGATATTGAAAAAGATATAATCGTAAAACATATGTGGCCATTGACATTTATTCCGCCAAAGTATCAGGAATCTTTTGTTGTTACCTTTGCGGATAAGTATGTTTCTTCGAAGGAGTTTATTGATGAGTTTAAGAAGAAGCAGAAGGGGAAGATTAAGAAGAGGAAGGGTGTTAAGTGAATCGAACCCTTCTTAATAATATTATTGACAAAAACCTGATTCAGGAGTAATTTTAATATAGTTTTAAGCATAAATTAAAAGGGAAACAAATGATCACCAGATTAATCGAGCAGGAGATAACCGATAGAATAAAGGCAAATTACAGGGTCAAAGAATTAATCCTGTTCGGCAGTCATGCGTATGGAAATCCGGATGAAGATAGTGATATTGATCTGATTCTGATTCTTGATGAAAAGGGAATCGCAAAAAAATATGTGAAATCCTTGATCGAAGAATTAAAATATCTAAATTGCTTTTAGATATTGAAAGGGTAACACCTCTCGATATACTGGTCTATACAAGCGATGAATGGGATGAGCTTCTGCATACCGGTTCTTCTTTTGTAAATGAAGTGGCTACAAAAGGCCGCCACATAGCATGAAACTGAGAACAGAAAGCTGGCTGAATTTTGCAAAGGCAGACTTTAAAACGGCAGAAAAGCTTCTTTAGGAGGCAGATCTGGCACAAATTGTAGCTTTTCACTGCCAGCAGACTATAGAAAAATCCCTCAAAGCAATTCTTGAAGAATTCGTTGTTGCAATTCCTAAAACACACTCCCTGATAAAACTTTATAATCTTTTTCCTATTGAAGTAAAGAATTCATGTCAAATTGAGGAAGAGACCCTTATACCGATTGATAAAATCTATATAGATTCTAGATATCCGATAGATATTGGATTGTTACCTTTCGGAACTCCAGATATTGACGATGCTAAATATATTTTCAGCATGACTGAAAATATATTTAAAATGATAATTTCGCTTCTTCGCGGATAAATTTCCTACTGTCTTTCGTAAGCCCCGATATCTACGATACCGTTTTTTCTTGGATTGCCTGCAAGGTCAGTACTGACTAGACTAAGTCCGGGTGCAGTACCATCACCACGATCCACAATTACAGCAGCAGGATAAAGAAAACTAGCGCTGGTGCTAACGGTAGATATAAAAGGATTAGATGAATCGTTAGTAATAGAACCGGCACCACCTGGGACCATTGGCGATCCACCGCTATAAAATCCGCCGTTAGCAAAACTATTGTTTAATGTAAAAGTCCCGCTGGATATAGCAACATTATCTGCCGCTGGACCTGAATGAATATTATTATAAAATACACTGTTATTTATTGTATACGAAAATGATGCTCCATAAATTGCACCACCATTTGTTGATGTCTGATTTGAACAAAAAGTAAGATTTGTAAGTGCTGGATTTTGCGAGTTAATCAAATAAAGAGCACCACCTAATGAACCTGAACTGTTATTATAAAAATGCGAGTTTACTATAAAACTCCCTGAAGCGCTTGAGTTTAACCAGACTGCGCCACCTACTCCATTTGTAGCATGAGGTGCTGTATTATTTTCAAACCGACATGATTTTATAATTAACGGTTTGGAGTTATTATAAGGATGGAACGAAATTGCACCGCCATTGGTGTTTTGTACAGTATTAGAAATAAATCTGGAATTTGTAACAGAAAGAAAAGCTGCTGTAGATGTACCAGGATTAACATATACACCTCCGCCATTGTTAACTGCATCATTATTGCTTATAGTCGATCCCGTTATTATACAATCTCCATTAAAAACGCCAATCCCGCCACCACCACCAGTACTAAGTGTTGAATGGTTGTAAGCAATACTGCTATTTGAAATTGAAAATGTTTTTGATGCACCATCAAGGCAAATTCCGCCACCGTATTGAGCTGTATTGTCTGTAATATTTGAATTACTAATAGTTATATCACCACTGGAATATATTGCACCGCCATTTACATTTGAGCTATTATCAGAGAATGAGCAGTTATTTATTTGCATATTTCCAGTAGTGGTTGATGCGTTTACTATCGAACCACCATTAAGAGTAGTGCTACTATTATTATAAAAAAAAGAATCAGAAATTATCGTATTGGTATTCTCGACAAATAATGCACCACCAGAACCAGCCGTATTGGCATCAGCAAGTGAACCATCAACACCGAATGTGCAGCCTAAAATTTTAAGATTATCAACATATTGAAAATAACAGGCACCTCCACTTGTACTGGCAGTATTTTTTTTAAATATTGAATCTTTTATAGTTATGGTAATATTATCCGTATCATTGTTGGTTGACTTAATTGCCCCACCATTGCCGGAGGAAGCAATATTAGAAACAAAACTGCATTTTGAAATTTCTATCCCTGCACGGTTTAATAATATTGCAGCTCTAGTGGTATTAATTATACTAATAAAATCTGTATTGTATATTGATGCAGAGCATCCTGGTGTATTAATCAATATTCCATTAGAATTATTAAAATTATTTAATTCAAAACCATCAACCACTACACCATTGGCTGTTATCTGAATAGCATTAGTACCGTTAATTCCTTTAATTACCGTTTTATTAGAAAGATTTCTCTCATCCCTTTTGCTCTCTGTCCCGTTAAATCCTCCATAGAGAGTGACAGATTTGTTAATAATAACATTTAAACTATCTATACCGGAAGGATTAGCTACCCAGATCTCATCACCGCTATTCGCAGCATCAACAGCTTCCTGAATTGTTTTATACGCCTTTCCCCATCCCCTGCCGTCACCACTTGCAGCAGCACTGAGATTTACGCAGATTGGCACCTTCATCCCCAGATCATCATACATATCTCCAAGCCCATTGTAGCAGGATAATGACGAACAGAGTATTAATAGAAGATATATTTTTTTCATTTTAAACCTCAAATATTTACGTTTTACGCATATCTCTGAGTTTAAACAGAGATACTTTTTATTTAAATATATGCTTCGACAGGCTCAGCATGACAGTGTTGTAACAAACCCCCCTTCGACTGGCTCAGGGTGACAGTAATTGTATAAATGTCTCAAGCGCGATTGTGCGAGTACTTCATTAATATAATTATGCTAAACTAAAACCTCATCCCGGCCCCGATTGCCGCAGTGAGATAACTGTAACTGTTTTTTTCTTCAAAAAACATTCTGTAGTCCACGGCCATGGTTAGATAATAATCCTTCGTTAAGCTATATCGAAGGTTAAGTCCCGCTCCAACAATAGGATCAACCTCCCCCTTTGATATGTTTTTCTTTTTAGATGATGGAATATCGAAATAGTTATAATCATACTGCAGATATAATCCGCCGGCTGAAACAACTGGAATAACTGCTAAATCACTTATTGGATAAAATGCATATCCCACTGTGGCCATAACCGGAACAAACAGAAGAAAGTTTACCTTGCTTTCCGATTCGATAAATCCGCTTTTCCCGGGAAGATAAAAGACCGACAGCTCCGCTGAAAGTTCTAAATTTGAAAATAAATAATTTGAAAATTCAGATTTAAAGGTTACACCAAATCCGAAGTTGGACATATCACTCAGCTTCCCCATGGGATAGAGATAAGCAGGACTTATACTGATGCCGTTTATCGACCCTTTTTCAAGATAAACTCTTGAAAGATCGGACTCGGCTTTCAGGTCGTCAAATGTTGATATATATATACCTTCAATTTTCTCATTTGAGGGAATTGCATATTCCAATTTTTTTGTTTCTATAATCTGATTCATCTTACCGTCAGCTTTTCTATATACTCTGTAACCTGCAATCCTGCCATCAGAATCAATTGATTCCTTCCACCTTATTTTATATCCACCTGCAGGAAGCTTTTCCACACTTTCTATTAACGGCTTATCGGGAGCGACATTCTTTGTAGTTATAGTCAGCTCATTACTGGGGAGCGATTCATCCCCTGCGTCATCAATGGCAGTTACATTGATCTGATACTTTGTATTGCTCTTCAGATCTTTCAGTGTTATGCTTTTGCTGCCTGTTTCTCCGGCCGGCTTAAACAGTTTATCACTGGACTTTTTAATATTGATCCGATATTTTTTTACAGGATTATACGGCGGATTCCACTTAAGTGCAACCCGATCAATCTCCACCTCTCCATCAACTTCAAGGCCCGTGGGATTACCCCTTGCCATAAAAAGAACCTGGTCGCGTTTAATACTAAACTCTTCCGGATTGAATAGCTCCTTCCTGAATGTATAAGTTTCACGGTCTTCATCAACCATGTAGCAGATTACATTTTTACCGTCGGTTTTCTGAACGTAGACCTTTCCCATGTAGAGTTCGGTATAGAGAATCCTCATTATAGTATTACGCGGGATCACTCTGACCTTATTATCCTTTAATCGGAGTGTAACTGATTCAGCGGAATCTGAAGCAATAGCACCATCAAGTATCGCACCATCTTTCAAGAAAACATATTCTGAAAAGAGCGGCAGTTCTGATATAGACGTAAAAATTAAAACTGCCGTGAATGTAATCAGCAGCTTTTTGAACACTTTAAAATCCATTATTCTTTCCTTAAAATCAATAAATATCGTTTGAAGAGGTAAAATATCTTGTATATGTAGTAGAAAAAACCGCTTAAAATTCCCCATGAATTTTTGAATTTTTTTAATTTTTCAAAAATTATTTAATAAATCGCAATTAATTTTTAATGAAAAGAGGCGTTTTCTGTCAATGGATTTTTGCTCTTTTTTATGAGGGGATTTGAGGTTCGGACAAAAAGATATTCGAAAAGTTATCTTCACTAAGTCACCTGTCAGAACACGATTTCTATGATTCAATAGATTACCGGGATTAGACTACCAACCTCGTTCTACTGCAGTGAACAAAATGTGCATAATATTTTAAATACGAAATTTAATTGATCTACAGCATTCAGTATATATATTAAAAAAAATTCTCTGTTTAATCGTGGAAATCTTTTTAATCCCCGAAATTCTGTTCAGACAATGTGACAGATTGTGAAATTTTAACTTCGATGAATCAGCTGTCTGAACCTTGATTCGCAGGATTAAAGAATTTACCTGATGTTGAGAGAGTTAACCTTCACTGATTCATGAATAAAATTTCTCCAAATCAAAAAAATTTACCTCTACCTGCTCCGGCAAACGTATCTATATAGAGGTGAATCTATGACAAAAAAATATAACTCCCATGATTCAGGTTACAAGAAACTCTTTTCAAATCCGGTAATAGTTAAAGAACTTCTTTTAAACTTTGTTACCGAACCATGGGTAAAAGATCTTGACTATGAAACTCTTGAACGGCTCGACAAAAGTTTTGTCACTGAGGAATTTATTAACAGAGAATTGGATATTATTTATAGAATAAATTTTAAAGGTGAGGGGATTTTTATATATCTTCTTATCGAATTTCAATCATCTGTTGATAAATTTATGTCGCTGCGAATGTTAAGATACATTACCGAGTTTTATGAATATCTGGTTTCTGCAAAAAAGATTAAAAAACTTCCTGCGGTTTTTCCAGTGATGCTTTATAACGGTGAAAAAAAGTGGACAGCGCCGGTTGACTTCAGTAACCTTGTTGATAAAAGTATTCCTGAAATATACATTCCGGCTTTCAGGTATTACAAAATTGCCGAGAATGAACTTCCCAAGGAAACACTTCTTGGAATTAAAAATGTTCTTTCTGCTGTATTTTATCTGGAAAATTCCGAGATGAAAGATGTATCAGGGGAAATTAGACGTATTGTCTCACTCATAGAAAAAGAAAGACCCGAGGAACTGAGACTTTTCAGAAAATGGATCAAACATTTCTTTTACGGAAATGACGAAATATCTGATGAGATAGAAAACAGTATTATAGAAATTGAAGAGGTAAAAGATATGCTTTCTACAACATTAAAGAAACGTGACAAAGTTCAATTTGAGCAAGGAATCGAAAAAGGTATCGAAAAAGGTATCGAACAGGGTAAATATAAAAAAGCTGTTGAGACTGCCAGAGCTTTAATAAAAGAGAAAATGCCGGATAAGAAAATATCTGAGGTTACCGGATTGTCTGTTGAGGAGATTGAGAAATTGAAGAGGTAGTTTTAAAAATAATCTTCATTGAGTCACCTGTCTGAACACGATTTCTATGATTCAATAGATTTCCAGGATTAGACTATCGGCCTTTTTCATTTGCAATAAACAAAATGTGGACAATACTTTTGAATACGAAATTTAATTGATTAACAGCATTCCGTATATAATAAAAATAATTCTCTATTTAATCGTGAAAATCTTTTAACCAGGTGAATCACAGTCTGCACAAAAAATTTTACTGTCACAAAATCCTATAATCCTGAAATCATATAAATCTTAATTCAGAAAATTTTGTGCAGAACTTAGCGATGAACAACTCGGAATCCAAAGCGGTAATTCTGCGAACGAGGTTGGGCCTGGAACCGATTAGCCACTGTCATGTAAGTGGGTGTGTCGGCAAAACTGCCACCGTGTACAACGCGTGATATGCCCACTGAGCTGCAGTAATCCGTTAGTAATCCCCCCGGATATGCTGAAGACCCATCCCATTTATCCCAGCACCACTCCCATACATTTCCGCTCATATCGTATAATCCAAGTTCATTAGGGAGCTTGGTAACGGCAGTATGCGTTTTCGGATTTACAGAACCGCCGCTATCACCGGAGTTTACATCGTACCATGCATAATCTCCAATAAGATTGGTCCCACCGCTACCGTTAGTCAAAATTGAATTGCTTCCCGCAAAAAGCTTTCCAAAACCAGTTAAATATGTTGGAGCCGTATATCCCGAACCGCTGGCGCCACCCATGGCAACCCACATCCACTCCATCTCTGTGGGGAGGCGGTAGCCGTTTACATTGAAGTCGGCAACAGCGGCATCCCAGGTTGCATTATTAGCCCCCACAGGGACAACTCCTCCATTTGCGGCAATCCAGTCTGATGGATTAGTGCTACCGCCGATGGTGTACACAGGGGTTTTCCCATACATTATGCTTAATCGGTTGCAAAATACCATGGCGTGGTAGAAATTTACCATTTGCACAGGATTATCTGTTCCGGTGGAATAGCTTATATCGCTTGGATCAGTAATTCCTGTTACGGCCACAAACTGTGCACGGGTAACCTCCCGATCGCTCATATAAAACGGCGATACCATACTTATATTGACAGTCCCGCCATCCCGACTGAATGTCCCGCTTGGGATATATACCATAACAAGTCCACCGGCATTTTCGTCATACAAATCATTCCACACATTGGAACAGGAGAGTATGCTGAAACTTAAAATCGATATAATAAATATTATTTTTTTCATCATTGGTTCCTTATTTTAAAACACTAAAATTTGTAATAAATCCCTATATCAGCAACTAGAAAATCAATAGTTTCACCAGTCTCAATGAACACCCCATATTCACCCGATATAGACATTGAAATAGATTCATTTATTTTATACTCCACGCCAAGTCCGCACTTGACAGCAGGATCTATAGTACTTACTTTTTTCTCCACCTCTTGAAATGTATTCGAATCATTTTTTATATATTTCATCTCGGCATAAGCAGCGCCTAATGACAGCGTTGGAATAACAGAAAAACTATACGGCAGCTCTATACGGTATCCTGTATTTATAAGTATTGGAATAATCATATAATCGAGATATTTCGGCTTGTTCTCTTTAAGAAGATCTTTACCCGTTGCGTAGTAGAATCCGGCGCTTATCCCCACCTCAAACTGTTCGATAAATAGTTTTCTCTCCGTAAGCGTAAGCATCCCGCCATACCCTATATTGTACATCTCTCCCTTTTTTCCAAGCGGTATAATCAATCCTGGTGAGAATCCTAAATATGTATTCCATTGAATATCCTTAACTCTTTCATTCACTACGCCCGACTCATCTCCACTATCATCAACCGCAACAAGTTCAATCTTATCATAACTCAAAGCATTTTTCAAAACATACTCCGTCTTCCGAACCTCTGCAATCATCTCGCGCTTGTCATTTTTTGCGTCATAAATCCTGTACTTCTCAACCTTTCCGTCCGGGTCAGTTGACGCGTTCCACAAATATTTTCTTCCGCCGTCAGCTGTATCATCCGCGGATGTAATTACCGGTTTCTCCGGGACCATATTCTTTGTTGTTATTTTAAGTTCATTACCCGCAATGGATTCATGATTGTCGCTGTCGATGCTTCTTACCATTAGATAATAATCTGTTTTGCTTGTGAGATTTTTAACTGTAACAGACCTCCACCCCGTGGTATCGGCCAGTTCGTATTTTTCGGATCTGTTTTTCCTTATATAGACATTATACTTTTTTACACCATCATACGGTGCCGGCCAGGTTATAGAAACCCTGTCTGTTCCGGGCTCGCCATCAAGTGCAATTACTGTTTTATTTTTTTCATCTACAAAGAGTATATTATTTATATCACCACGCAAAATCTGCTTAATTTTGTTATCGCTTAAACGCAGAGTAAAGGAGGCTGCATTGGTGGATACTATCGTTCCGTAGATTACCGATCCATCTTTCAGGTATACTGCTTCAGCCGAAAGGGGGAGTTCTGAAAGTGTGGTGAAGATTATGGATACAGCTGCTACTGTTAGTAATCTTCTGAATATTTTGTGTTGCATTCGGGCTTCCCAGGAAAATTTTTTATTGAGCTGAATCTTTCCGTTCATGCCCGGCGAACTCTTCGTGGTTTAGAAAATAAATTTTACCACTAAGGGCACGAAGATTTTTTTATAATAGTGACTGCAGCAACAGATATTAATCAGTAACTATTCAAAATGCCCTTATCGCTCTTATTATTGATGACCCATTTTTAGTATTAGCTAAATCTTTGTAACCATTGCTAAACTCAAGATACCAAGCTGTGCTGTTATTATTTTCAGTTGAACTCCAATAACCAAACAGTTGAAATCCTCCGACCCCTCCTCCTGGCACATTTGGCACATCAGGATTGTTAGTTGTTATATTGGCCGGTGGACCCGAATGCTGAACGCCCCTAAGATTCCAACACATATACCACAACTCTTCTTTAGAAGGTAGGTACCAGTCGCTGAATCCTCCACCTCGATAATCTCTGCAAATTTTTGCTGCGCTATTCGTGTGTCCTGATTGATTTATTATTGCAACTGTATTTTTCATTCCAGTACCCGGTAATGTATTTTGAGCACTAATACCAATTGCTGTTCCTTGAATATTACTCCACACTACTGATATACCACTGTTTTGATCGATTGGCGCAGCTTCTAGGTATTTCCAACCATCTTGTTTATAATTTGGATTTATATAAAAAATCAATCCACCTGCCGGACCCCTATCCCGAAGATTATAACTTACAAACTCTTCCGCGACATCATTATACATATCCATACATGAAACTGCAAAGATCATGCTTAGAATTAATATTATACTTTTTATTTTTTTCATTAAAATACCTCTAAAAACATTTTTATTATCCAACAATAAAAGGCACAAAGACTATTTTTTATAAATTTTCCTTATTGCACTATTTAAAGTATCAGCCACATAAAGATTTGTACCGTCAGTTGTTATTCCTCTTGGATAATTAAATCTTGAGACATAAGATGCACCATCAATAAAACCATTAATTACTGTCGGATATGAACCAGCTATTGTAGTAACTTTCATACATGATATTTCAATTTGCCTAACAGCATGACTAGGACCTTCGCATAAAAAAAGAAAACCATTCGAATAGGTACAATAAGTAGGTTGATTAAACCTTGCTGATGTCCCTATACCGTCTAATAAACCGAAACTCGGTGTTGGATAAGAACCGGCTATTGTAGTAACTACTCCACTTGATAATACAATCTTCCTTATTGCATGATTATTTGTATCCGACACATAAAGATTAGATCCATCCGATGCTATACCAATCGGTGATTCAAATCTTGACGCTGTTCCAGTACCATCGATAAAACCACCTGTTGCAGTGGGGTATGAACCGGCAATAGTAGTAACTGCACCACTTGATAATACTATTTTTCTTATTGAGTGATTATTTATTTCAACAACATATAAACATGAGTTTGAATAAACAATACCACGCGGTATATTAAATCTAGCTGCTGTTCCTATACCATCGAGTAGACCACTTGTTGCAGTGGGGTATGCACCTGCAATAGTAGTAACTGCCCCAGTAGAGATTACTACTTTTCTTATTGCATGATTATAGCTATCCGAAACATAAAGGTTAGTTCCATCCGTGGTTATGCCCCTGGGATTATTAAAAGTCGCGGCAGTTCCAGTACCATCTAAGAATGTGCTAGCTCCTGAACCGGCTATTGTTGTAACTACTCCTGTCGAAATAACCATTTTTCTGATTCTATTATTTGAGGTGTCCACTATGTAAAGATTTACACCATCAGTTGCAATATCAAATGGTTCATTAAATTGAGCAGCAGTCCCAGTACTATCTATAAAACCATTGACAACAGTTGGATATGAACCGGCTATTGTTTCAACATAAACCTCTTTTGCATCCCCGAAACCATCCGCCACATCACTATACATATCCATACATGAAACCGCAAAAAGCATGCACAAAACTAATATTAAACTTTTCAATTTATTCATAGTATCTAAAACCTCATCCCCGCCCCAAACGTCGCTGTTGCAAACGGAATAACTCCGCTCATCTCTATAATCATCCCGAAATCTCCACCTGCCATGATATAAAATCTATGTGTTATATCATATTCAAAGTTAACTCCGCCTAGAACAATCGGTTCGATGGACCACTTGCTTCTCTTTTCCATTGTAAGCCCATAACCAGTATAGAGCTCCGGTTCAGCCTGGTATTCCACATAGTTATAACTTCCACCCAGCCCGATATGCGGTATAACATAAAAAATATCTGCAACATTAAACCGGTACCCGGAGGTAAAGATCAGTGGTACCATCATGGAATAATCGACTACGGCAGTTTCGGTTGTTACACCCTTGTACTGCCAATAGCCAAGCGATACTCCAACTTCAAAATCTTCAAAGAATGTATTTGAACGGCTTCCTGAGATAAGTCCGCCGTAGCCGTATTTATGTACTTTTTTAAATGTTCCAAAGGGTACAATAAAATTCGGCTGCACTGTTAAGTTATATCCGGCATAATCATATGTGCTGACCCGTCTGCTCTTTTTGGACTCCATATTAAAATCGTCAACTGCAGTCAGATAAAAGAAATATGTGTCATCCGGATCAAGATTCTTAACTTCATAACTATTGGTATATGCTGCATAAGCCTCTTTCCTGTCTAACTGGTAGATCTTATAGCTTTTTATTTTTCCATCTACATCATTGGTTTTTGTCCATGATAGATTAACACTCATCTTTTTATTATTCTTTTCCACTACACGCTTTACTTTTATCTTTTTAGGCGGATCTGGTGGAATATTAAGCGTTGTCACCTTTATCTCATTACTCGGCATAGACTCAATGCCATCTTTATCAATTGCTGTTACCTTGATCTTATAATCTGTATTGCTCTTTAGCCCTTTAAGTGTCTCACTCTTCCCCCATGGCTCACTGTAGAGCTTGTACTCTTTGTTGCTCTTTATATAAACTTTGTATTTACTAACAGGTGTGTACGGAGCCTTCCACTCGATTTCGATAGTCTCGCTTTGCGCTTTCCCTGTGAGTCCCACGGGATTTGTCCGTGTGGTAAAGAGAACTTCCTCCCTCTTTAATACAAACTCAATCGGTTTAGTTATATCCTTTCTAAATGTGTATGTATTGGTATCCTCATCCACCATATACACTTCAAGTACCGAACCATCAATTTTATTAACAAAGATCTTACCCATATAAAACTCGGTGTAGAGTATCCTCATTATTTTATTTCTTGGTATAACCTTTGTTTCTCCGCTCTTAGTAGTAAATGTTATTGCGCCTGCTGTATCTCCGACAATAGTACCCTGAATAATCGAGCCATCATTGATAAAAACAAACTCCGCAGAGAGAGGAGCCGTAAGTGTAAGGGCAAGAATCACCGAAATGATAAATGTTTTAAGTTTCATAAAGCTTCCTGAGTTTTTGATTTTGAGAATGGCCATTTGAGTTATATATATTTTATGATGTGAGATGTGAGTTCTATATTTAACACTGAAATTTATTCAAATCACCCGCCCCCTAATCCCCCGAAGGGGGACTTCAAGATGATCTCCCAAAATATTTCATTTTACACATTATTTTTAATATCAAAATCTTTTAAGTCCCCCTCCGGGGGATTTAGGGGGCCGTTTTCCCGGAGGGGAGTGATATCTACATCACCCCGGTTCTCTTTACATTCTTGGCGGGAACTGTTACTATTCCGCCTGGAGTTAATATTTTCAGAGTTTTGCTGCGGTCCACTATTACACCCTTGATAACTCTTCCGTTGTACATTGTTATAACATCAATTCGTTTGAATTTTAACCGGAGGTCATCCAGTGTCATACCTGATAGTTTATCTATCTCAACATTAATCTCTTCATCACTTTTTACAGACTGCTCAAAGTTTTTATTCAGTTCTTCCTGTGTCATGTTCTGCAGATCTTTCACAACCGGTGTACTTTCCAGTTTCTTAAGCTCAAGAGTTTCAACCTTGTTTAACTCCCTCATTTCAACTTTGTCTGTAACCACTACACTGTTTCCAAGATCAACAAGTTTCTCTTCCTGTGTTTCGCTTTTTATAACACTTACTTTTCCTTTACCTACAGCTACGACGGTTTTCCCCTCGTTAAAATCTGTAAGAAATTCTGTTCCTCTGACGGAGGCAACTGCAGTTGGAGTTTTGACAAAATACTCGTTCCCTTTTTTAAGCTTTGTAACACTGGAGAGAACTTTCCCCTTATCAAGTGTAATTACGCGTTTAGCTATATCTGTTATTGATGTAACAGAAACCTTTGTGTTTGCTTCAAATCGTACAAGGAGTTCTTCACCCACTTGAACTATCACTGAAGATTTATCACCTGTTTCAATTATATCTCCATCTTTTACAATATCCTTCATCACAATAAGACGAGGCTGTGAGTTGAGACTCTGAATTGTTGCTGTGCCTGAAAAGAAAGAGACAACTGCATCCACCTTAGCGACAGGACTGCTCTTCTGGCACGACCCGGAAATCAGCGAGATTACCATCATTGATAAAACCGCAGCGTAAACTTTTTTCATATTGAACTTCATATTAAACCTCTTTTGTAAATATTATTGCCGGTTATCAGGGACTAAACCCATCCATCCCGAAAAACTATACCCTAAAGACTATTGAACTACTCTTGACCCCTTTACACTCTTGGCGGAAACTGTTGAAACACCGCCCGGAGTAAGAATCTTATATACACTACCGCGTGAAATAATTACTCCGGTATATCTTCTACCGTTATAAAGTATTACTTCATCGAGTTTCCCATACTTTAATTTAAGCTCGGCAAGAGTCATCTTTGCCGGCTGTCCCGCTTCATCCGAGGCTGTAAGCTTATTCTTAATCTCACCAAGTTCCTCAGGACTCTTTGTGCTTATAGATTCCACATACTGAAGATCGGCAAATCCCTTCATTATGAGAGTTTCCTCTTCAGTGATTGACGACTTTTTTTTATCTGAATTTACCTCGGTTGAATTACCCTCTTCTACATCATACTCCGAACTGTCCGGAGCATACTTCACATGAACTGTTCCGTGTGTTACAAATACCTTTGTCTTTCCGCTTTCATATTGCACGCCGAATTCTGTTCCCTTAACTGTAACAATTGAATCGGGAGTACGAACTTCATAAACTGAACCTGATTTGAGATTCTGTACTCTCGACAGTATACCTCCGCTCCTTAAATCAAACTGGAAGTTATTACCAAGAGATAAAACATGAACAGTACTCTGTTTAAGAATCTTTACAACTGTTCCATTTTCAAACTGGAATAGCGCTGAAGATTCACCTGTTATAATCTCATCACCCGCTCTTATCATATCCGGAGCCTTTGGAGATGCTATCTCTACACCATCGCGTGTTATCCTCAGGTCTCCCGCAGCGGCAATCACTCCATGCTGCTGCATGTCATTTACTGCAATCATTCCCTGGTTATATATAAAGTTCTGCAGTATCAGTACTGAACTCCCGGCAACAACCAGAACTGCCAAAACAGAGGCAAATACAGCAGCTCTTGCCCCCGATGCAAGTGTTGCCTGCATCCCCATACTTCTCATCATATAGTAAAACCGTACCGCAGCTGTTGTCATAAAGGTGCTGCTTTCATTCCTACCAAGTATAACTGAAAGAGTTCTTCTTTTTGAGCGGTAAATCCTCCTCTGCTCACTCGGCAATACCGGGAGTACAAGGTCATACTTTTTCAGAAGCTGATATATCATTCCTGTATCTCTCACAGCAGATCCTCTATATTATTTATCCCTTTTTCTTTCAGCTTCTCAACTACACGCTCTGAAAATACGCCGTATCTGTAAACCGTCTGCTTATAACTTAAATTCAGATGTTTAGCAGCCTGTACATATGAATAATTATAAACCGCGACAAGTTCAAAGAGCGACGCGTCACGATCCCCGCTCTCATTGCATATATCATATATCACCTGTTTGATCATTATCCTTGAATCTCTAAAACCGTTTACATATCCCATTCCGATGTCATCAAAGAGTTTATCTACATCGACATCTTTTTTCTTCTTTAACTTATAATAATCAAATACAACTATTTTTAAACATCCGAAAAGCCATTTTCGCGGATTTTCAACCTCAGCCATATTATCATATAACCGTATAAAAACCTCCTGGCATATATCCTCAGCATCATGATAATTACTAACCCGTGAGTAAATTGAATTAAATACTATTGAATAATACGAGTCATAGTTTTCGACGAACCGGTCAGTTCCGGAATCAGAAAGCTTATCTTTCAGTTTCACTCATTTACCATCGGGTTATATAATATAGTAGAAAAAACAGGAAAAAATTCCCCAGGGAATTTGAACTTTTTTTTGCAATACTATATTTTTTTCGATTTGTGCAAAAAGTCAATAATAATACATGCATATAAAGTAATTTTAGTGTATTAATTGTAATAGGTAGGCCCGGGCGGGCTTATTGGAAGATTGTCTGAACCATGATTCGCATGATTAAAGGATTTTCCTGATTTACAGCAGGTGAACTTTCACTAAATCATGAAAATCCCTGAATCCTATAAATCAAGGTTCAGACAAGGGGTCAGAGCCTGTTTCAGACAAAATCCCCCTCCTCCCCAAACAACTTCCTTGACATATGTTTTTTCATAATATATCATTTAGTTGCCGAAGATATAAATGAACACTATTCCCGGAGAAATAACTTGAATCTTAAACTGAAAGACATTGTCGAACTGCTGCAGCTTCCGGAAAAAACCGTTAAATCATGGATTGAGCAGGGAAAAATTCCCTCTTATAAAATCGGCGGGCAGTACAGGTTCAGCGAATCAGAAATAAACGAATGGATTATCAACAACAAGCTTAAGGATAATCTTAACCTCTCGGAGAGGATAATAGAACTCAGCGCCGGAAAACTCCACGTCAGTCTTACCGGTTTCCTTGAACATGGCGGAATTTACTACGGCATTGAAGGAAAAACTGTAGCCGAGATAATAAACAACTGCGTCAACAGGATGGCTATCCCTGAAACAGTTCATCGAAGTGTGCTTCTGGAATCTCTTTTAGAGAGGGAGAATATGATGCCCACTGCCCTTGGGAAAGGTATTGCAATTCCGCATCCGAGAAACCCGATCATAACTGATGTTGACAATGAAAGCCTCTCCATCTGCTTTCTTACAAATGAAATAGATTACGGCGCCCTTGACGGAGAGAATGTTCATACTCTATTTATAGTTTTAAGCGCGAACCCCAAGCGTCATCTTGAAATGCTCTCTAAAATTTCATTTCTTTGCCAGAGTGATGAATTTATGAATCTTCTGAAGAGCAGAGCCGATACACTTTCAATAATTGAATATATGAAAAGAAAAGATATAGAATGGATCAGGGAGTAACTTCATGGAACTCTTTTTTGCCGGTATAGTAATCTTAATTGCCGGAGGTATAGTTTCTGAATTTGTTAATTTCAGATATAAACCTGCAGTATCAGTAATCTTTTCCATTCCCGGAGCAACATTAACTGCTTACGTATCCTTACTCTCTCTTACGGGAAAATCTGCTTCTGAAATTACATTTTATATGAACTTCCCATTCGGTGAAACACGTTTTGTTATGGATTCATTATCAGCACTATTTGTTTTTATATTCTCCGTAATTTATCTGCTTGTTTCAATCTACTCAGGCGGATATCTGAAACATTACAATAACGGAAAAAAGGAGAAGCTTCACTACATATGCCTCTCTCTCCTTATATCTTCTATGATGCTTGTTGTTACCGTTACAAATTCCATTATGTTTCTTGTTCTATGGGAGATAATGTCTCTATCATCATTTTTTCTTGTTTCATTCGAAAATGAAAAGAGCGAAGTTTATGATGCAGCGATCAATTATCTTGTTGCAATGCATGTCGGAGTTGTTTTCATTATTTCCGCCTTTGCATATCTTTCATTCAGATCAGGCGGAAACACCTTTGATGATTTCAGAGTGGTTCTCAATTCGAGTAAAAGTCTTGCAGATCTTCTTTTTTGTATTTTATTTATCGGCTTCGGCACAAAGGCGGGCTTCTTCCCGTTTCACGCCTGGCTGCCGAAGGCCCACCCGGCGGCACCGTCACATGTATCTGCTCTTATGTCGGGACTTATGATTAAGACCGGCATTTACGGAATCTTAAGATTCCTGACCCTTATAGACAATGCGTCGAAAACAATAGGTTTTATACTGCTGGCAATATCAGCATACACCGCGCTCTTCGGAATTATATATGCAATGAATGAGCGAGATATGAAAAAGCAGCTGGCTTATTCCAGTATAGAGAATATTGGTCTAATCGGAATGGCAATATCTGTTGGAATACTCGGAATGGCCTTCGGGAATAAATATATGGCACTGCTTGGTTTTACCGGAGCTGTTCTTCATATAATTAATCACTCACTTTTTAAAACACTTCTCTTCCTTGCGGCGGGGAGTGTGTACCTCAACACTCATTCGAAAAATATGGAGACCATGGGTGGAATAATAAAAAAACTTCCATACACAGCCTCTCTCTTTATATTCGCATCGGTTGCAATTTCCGGACTTCCTCCGCTGAACGGTTTTATCAGTGAATTTTTTATCTACTACTCGATGATCAGCGGTATAAAAACCTCTCCGGTTCTCTTTGTCACAATGATTGCCGGATTTTCGCTGCTGGCACTGATCGGTGCGATTGCAGTTATCGCCTTCACAAAGTCATCGGGAATTATCTTTCTTGGAAGTTCGCGCGGTTCAGAAATTGATCACTACAAAGAATCCCGAAGCACGGTTATCCCCATGGTTATTATCGCAGCTCTTATGCTTCTGGCCGGTCTTCTGCCGCAGAAAGTAATCGGCTTTACATCGGGCATAACAACACTTCTTCTAAAAACTGATGTTACATGGGAGTTCAGCAGAGTTATCTCACTTGCATCAGGTCTTTCAACGGCAATGTTTGTCTTTACGGGTATACTGGTTTCAATAACTCTTTTAAGAGTGATGATCTATCGAAGAGAAACTGTTGAGCACTTCAAGACATGGGACTGCGGGTATCAGGGTGGAACACCGCGTATGCAGTACACGGCATCATCCTTCTCGGCTGACACAGTCAATGTTACTAAACCGTTTCTGATTCATAAAAAAGATCTGGTTAAACCTGAAGGTATCTTTCCCGGCAAATCATCTATAAAAACTGAAAATTTCGATATAACAGATATCCTGGTAATATATGTTATAAAAAAACTGATAGATAAATTCTTTAACCTGGTCTCAGTCATTCAGAGTAGAACAACACAGCAGTATGTGATATATGTCATCTTTTTTATCACCGTTACCTTTATCTGGATTATATGGATCAAGTGAGGTAATATGAATTTAACAATTATTATTAAAGCATTGAATATAGTTATAATTATTACTTTCCCTTTTCTCTTTATCGGGATTATAAATAAAACCAAAGCTTTCTGGGGCGGGAGAAAGGGAGCTTCAATATTCCAGCCTTATTACGATTTTATTAAACTGATGAAAAAAGGTGAAGTAATAAGCAATGTCACTTCAGGAGTTTTCTTTTTTTTTCCTGTAATTTCACTTTCATCAGTAATCTTCGCCGGACTTCTTCTACCTGTCATCGAGCATAAAGCAGTTATAAGTTTTGAGGGCAGTTTTATTCTATTTGCATACATTCTAGCTCTTGGTAAATTTTTCAGCATAATAGGAGCACTCGACACCGGCAGCAGTTTCGAAGGAATGGGAGCAAGCAGAGAGGCTTTTTTTACGAGTATTCCTGAACCGGCATTTTTTATTATTCTTGGATCAATATCAATTTTCGGAGAGATCAACTCCTTCGAAAATCTCTTCGGACTCTACCACGCAGGATCGGAACTGAGCCTGCTTATAGTAGTACTAATTGTGATAATACTGTTTATTATTCTTCTTGTCGAAGGGAGCCGCATACCGATTGATGATCCGAATACTCACCTTGAACTTACAATGATCCACGAGGTAATGGTTCTGGACAACTCCGGTCCGTCACTTGCACTGATTCAGTACTCATCCGCAATGAAGATGCTAGTACTTTCAAGTCTGATACTTAACTTTATTATTCCATACAGTGCCGGTCCCCTGCTGCATTGCGCATGGTATGCCGCGGGATTTATTGCAGCTGCAGTCACCACGGGAACAGTTGAAATGCTCACCGCAAGATTCCGAATAGTGAGAGTCCCCGATTTCGTATTCACAATTGTCGGTATGTCGCTCATGGTGATGTTCATCATACTCCTTTATTATTACGGAGGGAGACGTTAAATGGAAATACTTATCATTTTTTTCTGTATCACAATGCTTATTATTTCAGCAGTAAGCCGTATTGAAGAGTATATCAAAATGATTGCTCTACAGGGATTTATTCTTTTTCTTATGAGCGTTATCGAGTTCAGAAACATTGATATTACTCACTTTATAATTATGGTGCTTGAAACACTGGGGATGAAAACAATTATCATGCCTATGTTTTTAATGTATATAGTCCGGAAAAATGAAATCACGCGGGAGCTTCAGCCGTATTTATCCAACTTCTACTCTATTCTTATTACAACGGGGATTTATGTTGCGGGGTTGTTCATCTCTTTCTGGGTCTCCGGTGTGGCTCACGATATACGGCCTCTACATTTCGGTCTCTCCATAGCGACAATGCTTGCGGCGATGTTCATTATAGTAAACCGTAAAAAAGTTATCACACATGTTCTCGGTTATATGATTTTTGAGAACGGAATATTTTTACTCTCATTATCCATGGCGGGAGAGATGCCGATCATCGTAGACCTTGGAGTAATGCTCGATCTTTTTGTGGGGATTTTCCTTCTTGGAATCTTTGTCAATGCAATACATGAAAAAGAGAGTGAGAAGCTATGATTGGATTCCTGATAGTTTTCCCTCCCGCAGCTGCGGTAATACTATTTCTGCTTAAATCAGATTTCCTCAACAGGAGTATCACAACTCTATACTCTGCAATATATCTGATCATTGCAGTTTCTTTTACAATACAAAGACCATCGGACATGGAACCGTACTTCATGGTGGATTCACTTAATATTATTTTTATTTTAGTGACAGCGATACTCTACTTCGGGATTTCCCTAAGCAATATAACATACTTTAAAGATTCCGGTGTTCCCGTTAAAAAACAGACCACCTACTATATCTCACTTATGCTTTTTGTCGGATCAATGAACGGTTTTATCCTCAGCCAGCACCTGGGACTCAATTGGGTGTTCCTTGAGGCTACCACTCTTGCAACTGCTTTTCTTATTTACTTTGACAAAACAGATGAGGCACTTGATGCAGCATGGAAATATATCTTCATCTGTACTATAGGAATCTCCTTCGCATTTGTTGGTATAATATTTATATCAAAAGGTGTCGGCGGCAGCGTCGAGGAATTATTCTACAGCAACCTTTATCTTAATGCAAAAAATATTGATACATTCTGGATAAATATCGGATTTCTATTTATCGTTCTCGGGTACGGCACAAAGATGGGACTTGCACCGATGCATTCATGGCTCCCCGATGCGCATTCAGAAGCACCGTCTCCGATGTCAGCTATGCTGTCCGGAACGCTTCTTAATCTTGCGTTCCTGGGAATACTGAGAGTTTACAAGATTATGATTGCTGCTGATGATCTTCTCTTTGCCAGAAATATTCTTCTTATCATGGGAGTTTTATCACTGGTGTTCAGTGCGGCATTTATACTGAAAATAAAGAACTACAAGAAGATGCTGGCATACTCCTCAATCGAAAATATGGGGATCATTGCAATTGGTATCTGTATCGGCGGTCCCGGAGTTTTTGCAGCTTTTCTTCACATGATCGGACATTCGCTCACGAAGGCATCGTTCTTCCTCACTGCGGGAAATATCCTTCACCGCTACAAAACAAAAGAATCAGGAAAGATCAATAGTCTTATGCACAATGATTACAAGACCGGAACTCTCTGGCTGCTTTCATTTGTCAGCATTGCTGCACTCCCCCCTTTCCCTCTTTTTATTTCAGAGTTTATGATTGTACGTGAGATGATCGGTCAGGGACGGATCATCCTTACTGTGATATTTCTTCTTTTACTGACAATCATACTTTACGGTATGGCTAAAACAATATTCAGAATGCTCTTTGGAAATGATGACAATAAACCGGGAGAGCATTTTTATGACGGGATTCTCCTTTATCTTCCTCAAATAATATTTATTACTCTTCTTCTTATTCTGGGAGTTTACATCCCCGGTCCGGTTATGAAAATTCTGAACGATGCTGTATCAATGATCGGCATTAAATAAGGGAGGAGTTATGAACTGGAAGAAATTCAACTGCAGCGCTCCGATTAAAACTGAAGATATCCCATGCGTGTCAATGGACGATCTGAGAGCCGATATAATAAATAAAGTAATTATAGAGGAGAAAAGAGTTATTGCATTCTTCGGAGTTCCCCTGGGAGATATTACAAATCTATACATAATACTTGGAGATGATACAATATCAAGATTATTTATAACTTCAGTAAAATTCAGCAGAGATATAAAAACATACATATCACTCACTCAGGATATTCCATCACTTCATCTCTTCGAACGCGAATTCTTTGAAGAGACAGGAATTATACCCGAAGGACATCCATGGCTTAAACCGGTTAGATACAGCAAAGATCACAAAACCAGAACCGGTACAATAGAACAATATCCATTTTATTCTATGGAAGGTGATGAACTGCACGAGGTTGCCGTGGGTCCGGTTCATGCAGGAGTAATAGAGCCGGGACATTTCAGATTTATGTGTCACGGCGAGGATGTCTTCCATCTTGAAATTCAGCTGGGATACCAGCACCGTGGTATAGAAAGATTACTTATCAATAAAATAAACTCTTCATCCGGAACAAATATTTTTTTTCCGCAGATAGCTGAAAAGATCGCAGGAGACAGCGCTGTTGCACATTCATCCACCTATGCAACTCTGATGGAAACTATCACCGGTACAGATATTCCACAGACCGCGATGAAAATCCGTGCCATTACACTTGAACTTGAACGTGTCGCAGTTCATATTGGAGACCTTGCTGCAGTGTTTAATGATATCGGGTTTCTCATGGGAAGCTCAACCTTCGGAGCGCTACGTACAGTTATAATTAATACAACTCTTGCAATATGCGGCAGCAGATTCGGCATGGGACTTATTCGAGTCGGCGGAGTAAATTACAATATTACTCCGGAAATATCCGGGCAGATTCTGAATAATATAAATTTTGTTCAGAAAAAAATTGAAAAACTTATACCTCTTTCAATGCTTGAACAGCCATCGGTACTGACAAGACTTGAAGGAACCGGCATAGTAGATACTCATACGGCAAAGCTCATCGGAATGGTCGGCCCTGCTGCAAGAGCATCGGGTGTGCATATCGATATTCGTACAGATTACCCATCCGGTATGTACAAACAATATCCCGCAAGAAAAATTGTTCTAGAGAAAGGAGACGTTTTCTCCAGATGCTACATCCGTTATGTTGAGATGATTCACTCATTCAACTACATACGGGAACAGCTTGGAATAATTAGCGACAACTTAATTTTTACTCCAGCAGAAAACAGACTTCCAGTAAACACCCTTGCCATTTCAATGACTGAGGGATGGCGTGGTGAAATTGCACATGCTGCAGTGACAGATGACAAAGGGAATCTGATAAGATACAAAATCAAAGATCCCTCATTCAACAACTGGTACGGCCTTGCACTTGCACTGCGCAATAATGGCATATCAGACTTTCCTCTCTGCAACAAAAGTTTCAACTTATCATATTGCGGACATGATCTCTAGGAGAACCGGGCATGATCAATCTAATCAGAACAAGAATAATTCAGCGGAAACAATATATTTCTAATATCCGGAATGCGGAGGTAAAAGCTCCATTCAGAGGATTCCCGAAAGTCGCAAACAACTGCAGCAAATGCGGCCTCTGCAGAGACTCCTGCCCGAGCGGTGCAATTGAAATTTCTCCCGTCAGAATAGATCTCGGAAGATGTACTTTCTGCGGCGAGTGTCAAAGGCTGTGTTCCGATAACTGCATAGAATTTTCAACATTACATAAAATTTCATCCGATAATAGAGAGAAACTTATAATTTCAGCTGACTATGATTACAGCGGGTTCAGTAAAACTGCCATAGATGCACGAAAAAGTATACATAAACTATTCGGAAGATCTTTAAAATTAAGATCGGTCTCAGCGGGCGGATGCAGTGCCTGCGAGATGGAGCTTGCCGCCTGTTCAAATGTGAACTTCGACATGGGGAGATTCGGAATAGAAATAGTCGCCTCACCGAAACATGCTGACGGTATAATAATCACAGGTCCGATTACCGGAAACATGAGTATGGCACTCCACGATGCATATTATTGCACTACTCCCGAAAGAATTGTTATTTCCATGGGAGCATGTGCAATCAGCGGAGGAGTTTTCGACGGATCTTCAGAACTCAGTAGAGATTTTGTCGAAAAAATCAAACCGGATCTTTATATCCCCGGATGCCCGGTACACCCCCTTACATTTATAAATGGCGTTCTGGATTTTCTGGGTGTGCAGGGACAATCCTAGGATTGTCCCTACACACCCAGACATTTGTCCCTACAATCCCGAACAGTTGACCATACATGTTTTCCTTGACAAAATCTCCCTTTATCCGACATAATCAAAAATAATCATTAATTCTAATTTGTATGGACAATACTATGATTGTCCATACATAAAAAGGAGCATCTCATGAACCATGCCGGATTTGATAATGAACTATATCTGAAAGAGCAGACCGAAGCTATTCTTGGCCGTGTACGCGATTCCAGATTTGATAAACTATATCTGGAGTTCGGAGGTAAAATACTCTTCGATTACCATGCTTCCCGTGTCCTGCCCGGTTTTGATCCTAATGTAAAAATGAAACTTCTCGCAGGAATGAAAGATTCTGTGGAAGTTATAATGTGCATCTGTGCAATAGATATCGAACGGAAAAAGATGCGTGCAGATTTCGGTATTACATACGATGTTGATACACTGAAAACAATTGATGATTTCGGCAAATGGGGAATACATGTTAGCGCAGTCGTAATTACAAGATATTCAGAACAGCCCGGAGCTCAATCTTTTCTGAATAAGCTTGAAAGACGCGGTGTTAAAGTATACACACATAAATTCACAAAGGGTTATCCGACTGATGTTGATCTCATAGTAAGTGAAGAAGGTTACGGAGCCAATAAATATATTGAGACAGAAAGACCTATAGTGGTTGTAACAGGTCCCGGACCTGGAAGCGGAAAACTCGCCACATGTCTTTCACAACTTTATCATGAACATAAACGCGGAATAAATGCAACATATTCCAAATTTGAAACATTCCCGATATGGAATCTTCCATTAAAACATCCGGTAAACACTGCCTATGAATCAGCCACAGCTGAAATGAAAGATGTAAACATGATAGATCATTTTCATCTTGAGGCATTCAATGAAAAAACAGTAAACTACAACCGCGACATTGAAGCATTCCCTCTTCTGCAGAGAATACTTGAAAAAATTACCGAGGCGCCATCGTACTACAAATCCCCAACAGATATGGGTGTAAACAGAGCTGGTTTTGCAATAATAAACGATGAGAAGGTACGCTATGCTTCACATCAGGAGATAATAAGAAGATACTTCCGGTATTCATGTGAATATGCAATGGGTTTATGCGACAGAGATACAGTGGAACGGGTTGAAGTTCTGATGAAGGATACGGGACTTAAAGCAGAGGATAGACCTGTTGTTGAACATGCGCGCAATGCTGCTGAAACTGCAAAAGAAAAACAGAAAGGAAATAAAGGAGTATTCAGCGGTGCAGCACTGCAGCTGCCGTCGGGAGAGATAGTAACAGGATACAATTCACCGCTGCTCCATGCGACATCAAGTCTTGTCCTGAACGCAGTAAAAAAACTTGCCGGCATACCGCAGGAGATCGACCTGCTCGCTCCATTTATTCTTACTTCGTTAATGAATTTCAAAGAGAATATACTTAACGGCACACCCATAAGCCTTGATCTGGAGGAAACTCTTATTGCCCTTGCAATCGGTGCTGCAGGTAATCCCAGTGCAGATGCCGCAGTGATCAAACTAAAGGAATTATCAGGATGCGAAGTTCATCTTACACATATGCCCACTCCGGGAGATGCTGCAGGACTCCGCAAACTCGGACTCAACACCACCAGCGATCCGGACTTTTCTTCAAAGGCTTTATATATCGGCTAGTCCTTTCAGTATGGACAATCCTAGGATTGTCCATACTGATTAAAGTAAATATTATAAACACATTTAAATTAGAAATGTACATTTACTAACCACAAATATCTCAATAAACTCCATTTTTCCACTACAAATCTTCTTTTATGTTTAACTAATTAACATTTTTCCAATATATACTCATTTTTTTGCCATATATATACATTATTTTATTTACATATTTTAAGTGTTTTTGTACAGTAAAAAGACGTCTGGACGGAAGCTTTTCGATATTCAAACAAAAACATAAAAAACTTAAAATGCTTACCATACTGTATGAAGGAGGAAGTAATGGGAAAGTTCAACTACAACAAAGAGGTACTCGCCAATCTTCGAATTGACGAAAAAGAAACTCATCTTCTCGACAGGCTGCTTGATTTTGATTCTGCAAGAGATGCTCATGCAAAAAAAAGTCACGCAGCAATAGACAAGAGACTTTCACTCAAGGAGGCTATCGGGGAATATGTAAAAGATGGAGACATCTTAACTGATACCGGTTTTGCCTACGTAAGAACACCGATAGCCGCATATTTTGAAATTATACGTCAGGGTATAAAGGGACTTCAGAATATCGGATCACCATCTACAAACCAGAGCTACATGACAAACTTTGGAACTGTTACTCATTCACACTGGTCATATGTCGGCGCAGAGATGAGAGGCACAGACCGGAACATGTCGCGTAACGTTAAGTCCGGAAAAACCAAAATTCTTTCCGAATGGAGTCACGGATCCATGGCCCAGGGTTTTAAGGCTGCTCAGCTTGGAGTTCCCGGTATGTACTCAAAACAGCTGCTAGGATCTGACATTTTAAAATATAATCCGTTTGTAAAACAGGTTGATAATCCGATGAAAACAGAAAAAGATCCATGTGTTTTCGTCCCGGCTCTATATCCCGATGTTACCATCATTCATGTCCATCAGGCGGACAAATTCGGAAATGCAAAAATTTACGGACCAATTGTTAATGATGCCGCAATTGCAGCTGCTGCAAGAAAAGTAATCATTACTGCTGAAGAGATTGTTCCTCCAGGGGCATTCAGAAATGATAACAAGGGTGTCGTTATCCCATTTGTATATGTTGATGCCGTGGTGGAAATGCCCTATGGCGCTCTTATCGGTTCCATGCCAGGCCTCTACTACTGGCCCAGAAGAATGTGGGAAAAAGCCCTCAGATACTGGACCTACGAAGAGGGTAAAATGGATGAATTCTATGAAACCTTTATCGTGGGATGCAAAGATCAGTTTGATATTATAGACAAGCTGCTTGGCGGATCAAAATGGATGGTAAATGCAAAAAGATTAACCAAAGCTGAAGAATATGATAATGAAGATGAGGGAGTTGATTTCAACTACAAGGAATGGACAAGAGACGATCCTAATCCTGAAGATCTCTCATACTAATTTAACCAGTATATAACAATGGAGGAAATAAAATGAACGATCAGAGACCGGCTAATCCTTTAGAAATGATTGCTTATGTTCTCGCTCAGCAGATAAATGATGGAGAAGTTGTATATATAGGAACAGGACTCCCCATGGTTGCAGGGATTCTTGCAAAAAAAACACACGCTCCTAATATGACTATGGTTTATGAGTCAGGTGCGCAGAATCCTATACCGGGAGCAATGCCCTGGTCAGTTGGAGGTCCGGCCACATGGAGAAAATCACCAATGATTCTTGAAATGGCATACTCATTCGGACAGCTTTACAACGGTTATGTTGATAAAGCTTTCCTTGGATATGCACAGCTTGACATGTATGGAAATGTAAATACCCACATGATAGGGGGAGATTTCCACAACTATAAAAACAGACTTACCGGCTCAGGAGGTAATAACGACCTGTCATCACTGGCTAAAACTCTTGTGCTTGTTGGACTGCAGAGTCCTCAAAAGTTTGTTAAGAATGTTGACTTCGTTACATCTCCCGGATTTATGACAGGGGGAAACTCACGCAAAGAAGCCGGACTTGTAGGAGGAGGACCAATAGCAGTAATAACTTCCGCTGGAACATACGACTTTGAGCCTGAAAGTAAAAGAATGAGGATACACTCTCTTCATCCCGGAGTATCACCGGAACTTGCACAGCTTGCAAGCGGATTTGAGCTTCTTAAACCTTCAGGTGAGATACCGGTAACACCCGTTCCGACTCAGGATATTATTGATATTCTCAGAAGAGAAGTAGACCCCAGAGGTGTTTTTACCTCAATGCCTAGTTAGCAAATAGAATCAAGTAATAAGAAACCCCGCCAATGGCGGGGTTTCTTATTTATATATAACAAAAAAGTTATCTCTTATTTAAATCTTTATACTCAAGTATTTCGTAGTTTGGAGAAATATAAGCAGGTCTGATAATTTTACCCTGCACCATCTGCTCCAGTCTATGAGCAGACCAGCCGGCTACTCTTGCCATTGCAAAAATCGGAGTATATAGAGCCTCAGGTATCCCGAGAAATTTATATACAAGACCTGAATAAAAATCCACATTAACACATACCTTGTTCCCTTTCCTCTCCTGAACAAGTTCTGGTCCGATCTTCTCAACCATTTCGAATAGATTAAAAAGATCCATTTTATTATTCTTCTCAGCAAGAGTTTTGGCATATCGCTTTAATATTTTTGTTCTTGGATCTGACAAAGTGTACACCGCATGACCAAGACCATATATTTTACCATTCCCGTCTCCGGCTTTTTTATCGAGAACTTTATTCAGATATTTTCTAACTTCATTTTCGTTTTTCCAATCCTTTACTTCCTTCTGACACTGTTTCATCATAAACATAACAGATTCATTTGCTCCGCCATGAAACTGCCCGCTTAATGAAGCCACACCAGCTGCAATTGCCATATAGGTATTTGCACCGCTTGAAGAAACCGTTCTTACAGTAAAAGTAGAATTATTACCGCCGCCATGCTCTGCATGCATAATCAGGCATGCATCAAATATCAATGCATCTTCAAGATCTGGCATCTCACCGGTAAGCATATAAAGAAAATTTTCGGCAATTGAAAGTTTATCCCTTGATCTTGCAAGTCTCAAATCATCGCCTTTACGGTATTTGTACACATTGTAGTTATTTGCCACAATTACCGGCGCTTTTGCAATAATATTTATACACTGCTCGCTTACGTCGGCAATATTAGTAGAATCCGGATTCTTATCACATCTGCTCAAATGAGATACAACACTATGCAGCGCATACATCTGATTAAAATTCTCCACCTCTTCTATTATAATACGTCTTTCAATATTAGAAAGTTTGGATTTTTTATGCAGGGCTGTGCTGAAGCTTTTAAGATCGGCATTCCCCGGAAGAACATTTGTAAGCAGAAGATAAATTACCTCTTCAAAACCGAATCTTTTATGCTTTTCATTATATTCTATAATATCATCAACATCATAACCGCAATAATATAGCTTGCCTTCTATCGGTTTTACTTTTTTTCCTGTTTCAGAATTTTTATCAGGGACCATCTCATAACCGATAACTCTTCCCTTTGTTGTTATTCCAACAATTACACCTGAACCATCGGGATTACGAAGCCCCAGTTTAATATTTTTCTCCTTAATAATTTCAGGAGAAATCTTGTCATGCGTCAAAGTAAGATCTTTTATTTTTTGAAGAATATTTTTCATGGTTTCCTCTTTTTGATTAATGCAATTGATCTTGATGAAAAACGTTCCCATCACCGGCCCCCGCACCCCGGACGGGGGTAAAGCAAAATACTTGCCCCCGACCGGGGTGCGGGGGCTGTTGAGTATTAATTACTAACAAAAATTATTTAAATAATACAATATTAGAATTCGTAAAAAAATCAGCGGGCTGTCAAGAAATTATTATAAATAAAAGAATCTTTCTGTAAACTCTGTGTAAATAATGTATAAGGCATATTCAATAAAAATGCTGTTTTGAATAAAATTATCCCTGTCTAACCGGAAGGTCAATAAGTACGGCGGTCATATCATCTTTCTGATATTCATGCTTTCCAATAAATTCATATACAGAATCAAATATACTGTTGATTACAAGCTGAGGGGGGAAATCAGACAATTCAATCAGTTTCTGTTCAAGCCTTTCCTCTCCATATTGTTTTTTTTCAGTTTCAAAATCAAAGGCTTCAGTTATACCATCTGTAAAAAAGAAAATCATATCACCCTGAAATATTTCAAAACAGCACTCTGGAGTATGATAATATGATTCGAGACTTATAAGACTTTTTATATCACTCCCCAGAAGATAACCCTTTTCCGGTTTCCATATATCATATTTGTTATTAAGATTAAATGACTCTATTCCGTTTTTATTCCTTCGAACAATTATCGGAAAATGCATACTCCTGTTAAAAAATCTGAGTTTCAACGAACCGTTTTTATCCTCTACAAAAACAAAGTTAACAGAAGCAAAATCATTAGAATTTGACATATCCATTATATCCGTAAACTTCATTGCAATGCTTTTGATAAGATATGCATAATCTATAATACCGGTTCTATCATGTATCCCTTCCATCTCTTTAACTGCAAGAATTACCGCTGAACGGAGCCTTATAAGAGTTGTATAAGCAGGAAGACCATGACCGCTTATATCCGCAAAAACAAAAAGAAAATTATTATCTGACAGCTTAAAAAGGTCAAAATAATCGCCGGATATAATTGAACCATAGGCTCTCTGAAAACCAATTCCCACCATTAGATCACGATGACTGAAACTTTTAAAAAGATCTCTGATCAGCCTTTTATCTTTTTCACGTACATGATTTGCCTCCTGGCGGAAGATCTCATATTTTCGTATTTTTTCAAGATAATCATCAGCAATATCAGCAGCAGCTTCCGTATTACTATTAATTTTTTTATTCAACACATCTGCTCCTGTAATATTCGATCAATCCATTAGTAGAGGAATCATGACTGGCAGTTGTTACATTTTTATCTTCAAGTTCTTTCAAAACCTTCCCGGCTAGTACCTTCCCTAATTCGACTCCCCACTGATCAAAGGAAAAAACATTCCAGATTACCCCTTGAGTAAATATTTTGTGTTCATATGCAGCTATAATTTTACCAAGAATCTCAGGAGTCAGCCTGTCGGACATTATTACATTTGTCGGTCTGTTGCCGTCAAAAGTTTTATATGGAACAAGTCTCTCTTCAACTCCCTCTTTAATTACCTCTTCAGATGTTTTACCGAATGCAAATGCCTCAGCCTGTGCAATCATATTAGCAATTAATTTATTATGGTGATCCCGCTCTCCATGAAGGGGATTGACAAAGCCTATTAAATCTGCCGGAATGAGTTTAGTTCCCTGATGCATCAGCTGATAAAATGCATGCTGCCCGTTTGTCCCAGGCTCTCCCCATATTATAGGGCCCGTTGAATAGTTAACTTTTAAACCATCTTTTGTAACGGACTTTCCGTTAGACTCCATATCACCCTGCTGAAGATATGCCGTGAACCTGTGCATATACTGTTCATAAGGAAGAACTGCAGATGTATCACATCCAAAAAAGTTATTATACCAGATTCCTAGCAGAGCCATAAGCACCGGTATATTCTTTTCGAAAGAAGTATTTCTGAAATGGTTATCCATTTCATTAAAACCCTCGAGAAATTTTACAAAATTTTCATAGCCGATTGATATCATAATTGATAGACCGATGGCCGAGGTGAGCGAATATCTCCCCCCTACCCAATCCCAGAATTCCAGCATATTTGCCGGATCTATTCCAAACTTCACAACATCTGCTTTATTGGTAGAAAGAGCTATAAAATGATTTGCCACAGATTTATCTGATCCAAAAAAATCAGTTATCCATTTTTTTGCAGTAAAGGCATTTGTCAGAGTCTCAGCTGTAGTAAAAGTTTTAGATGCTACTATGAAAAGAGTCTCCTCGGGATTTAGATCTATAATTGATTCTTTGATGTGAGTGCAGTCTATATTGGATACAAATCTTACCTTTAGATTTCTGTCGGAATAGAATTTAAGAGCTTCACAGACCATTACCGGCCCGAGATCAGATCCTCCGATGCCTATATTTATAATATTTTTTATAGGCTTGCCGGAATATCCTTTCCATTCAGATCTTCGTAATCTATCGGAGATATTTTTCATTTTATCTATAACATTCAGAACATCGGGCATAACATCAACGCCATCGAGCATTACCGGTTTTCCGCTTCTGTTCCGGAGAGCAACATGCAGAACTGCCCTGTTTTCCGTTTCATTTATCTTTTCACCGTTGAACATTCTCTCAATTTTCTCTTTGAGTGAACATTTTTCGGCAAGTTTTAAGAGAAGATCCATTGTTTCTTCTGTTATTCTGTTTTTAGAGTAATCGAATAAAAGACCTGAGCTTTCAATGCAGAATTTTTTTCCTCTTTGAGGATCATTTGTAAAAAGATCTCGTATATGCATGCTCTGCATTTTTTTAAAATGCGCAGAGAGTTGTTTCCATTCTGCAGTTTCTGTTAAATATTCTCTTTTAGTCATAGAGGGCCTCTTTTTTCGATTATCAAAGAGTTATTATAAAACAGTTTTTATTAAAAGTCAAGAGTAATTAATTGAAAGTGAATACAGGATTTTTCAGAATAGCTTTTTCTATCCTTTTAAATCTTAAACAATAATATAAACTAAATCTGACTGCCACTTAGGGGTTAGGAGCTATAATCCGTGAATTTGATTTTCACTATGATAAGTACACATTCCGTTCAAACAGCATGCAGTACACAAAGGTTTGTTTTTGCAGATATCTTTACCATGAGCTACAATCAGAGCATGATATTCATTGTATTTTTTTAAAGTTCCATTGAAATCACTATGGAATAACTCCTGAACCGAATCGTAACTGTCATCAATCGATATAAGATTCAAACGTGAAAAAATTCTTTTGGTATATGCATCAATTACAAATATTTTTCGATTTAAAGCATAAAGCAGGATTGAATCAGCTGTTTCCGGTCCCACTCCATTAATTTCCAGCAGTATTTTCCTCAATTTATCTGTTTTAATCTTTTTCAGTTCATCGAAAGAATAATTGATTTTCTTAAACCAGTTAAGGAAATTTTTAATTTTAATTGTCTTCTGATTAAAATAACCGGTGGGTTTAATGCAGGATGCTATGAGCTCATGATCCGCTTTATAGAGTTTCAAGGGTGAGAGAATTTTATTTTTTTTTAAAGCTCCAAGAGCTTTTTCAACATTTTTCCATGCGACATTCTGAGTAAGAATCGCCCCGATTATGATTTCGAACCTGTCGATGTCATTTACCGGGGCGCCAGAACCATATACACATAAATCTTTTTCACTGCTGAAAATCGGCCACCAGCCCTGTTTTCCGTAGGCTTTATAAAGCAAAGAAAATATTTCTTCAACTTTATTCATCAAAGCATAACCGGATCAGATTCTCTTATACCCTTTATCTATCATCGAGGCATCGAGAAAACTGGTTATTATATCCTCAACCGCCAGATCGAAAGATGATTCTTCTTTAAGCTTGGGAATTCTTACATTCTTTATATAATGCTTGCATTCATCACAATAGTAAATTCTATAAATATTGTTATCTTCAAATTCAAAAAAACCATGTTTTGTCTGTTCGTTACATCCGCAGGCCGGACAGACCAGCCTTGGGAATTCCCATTCATTTTCACAGATTGCACAGTGGAGATGCCTTTGATTTTCTTTTGACTCAACAATCTTGCTCATATCGGGAAGATATCCGCAGAATGGACAGGAGCTTTCAAGCCACTCTTCTTTATCAGGTTTTCTATCTGCTTTTTTTCGAAGTGCTGCTATGAAGGGTTTAAAAACATTATGTATTACAAAAATAAACTCATCAAGAGCAAGCCGGTTATCTACTCCTTTCTTCTCAAGAAAAGAAAAATCCTGTTTAAGCAAAGCACGAAGAAGAATATCAGCATCATTTTTAAAATTTTCTTTTAATAATGAAAAATCCATCCCGGCGTTTAATTTAGAGATGACATCTGTTAATTTAACAGTAAGATTAAATAGAAGAGACTTCATATCATCCTCTAAATTTATATCATCTGCAGATAATACCGGAAAAGAATCCTCCTTGAGATTTTTTAAGTAAGCACCTGAATTACCGATCTGTGAAGTAAACTCCTCCTGAGAATGAAAAATTTCCATATAAAAATCGAAAACTTCCGGAGTCATGGAGCCATTATCCAAAACAGCATCTTGTTTATTTTTTAAATAATCGCTATGCTTTATCATTAACTGTTTTTATCTTTTTTGTCTTCGTCTAATTCGCCATTCATAGCCTTTTTGAAATCCCTGATTCCGCTTCCAACATCTTTAGCAATTTTCGGAATTTTTCCCGCTCCAAAAAGCACCAGTACTATTAAAAATATTATTACTAATTCACCCATTCCCGGCATACTCATAACTTTTCTCCTAAAATTATTTTTCAGATTTTTACAACATTCGGAAAACTTCATGACTGTCACAACTCTGTGACTGCATTGACCCCTGCGGGAACCTTTTTAAAGAGACTACGTCCCTTAGACCCCCATAATTTCCCTATTTACTTCACCGATTTATAATAAATGTGACATCTGTGATATAATTGGATACATAAGCAATATTCAAAGAGATGTGTCAATAATTCTATATTCTGTAGAAAAAAAAACGAGGAAGTTACACTTTTATTTTTTTTAATTTTCCGCTTCATTAGACTTTTTAATGCTTCCAATAAAACGAAAAATTCAATTAATAATCTTTAAGTAGCTGCGACAAACCTTACAGTTTTATCAAGCTGGTCTTCGTAGAATTTTACATTTTCAACAATATGCTCAATTTTTTTTACGCTTTTCTTAACGTTTACAACCACTCCCGGATAGACCTTATTTGTGACGATTATAACCGGTTCTTTGTCAAATTTCATTTTTTCTTCGATTGCCTTTGCTTCCTCTACAAGTTTTTTCCAGGACGACGTAGCAGATCCAAGATCATTTAAGAGCAGAAGACATGTTTTCTTTTTCATTGCAGGGAGTATTTTGATATATTCCTTCGGATTTTTAAATATCTCCTCACCAAACTGCATCTTCATTGATGTGGTGACTTCCTCCATCCTTTCTTTTACCATTATTATTTCGGTTCTTTTTTTGTTAATCTGATCTTCAAGAATAAAATTTCTACCCACGGTAAGTATTGTCTGTGTTTCATTCGGAGTACCGATTGTGTGAGCCCTTATCTCATTGAGAGCTGCAACTTTTCCGCCGATAATTTTCCCGACTTTCCCGGTGACAGCAACTACACCATATGAAACAATATCGCAGTTAACAATTGAATCATCCACAGTAACATTTTTACCCGCTTCAACTTTTACATTCTGCATAAACCTTGCAGTGATATTCCCCTTAGCGATAAGTTTAACAGCCTCTTTACCTACAACTCCAAGTTTTACTGTTATATCTCCACCTGCAGTAAGCTGCGCATCCTCAACATCCTTATCAACAATTATATCACTGTCGGCCTGAACTTTAAATCCCGGGAGGACAGAACCCGTCACATGCACTGTTCCATTAAATATAATATTTCCGGAGTCAAGACCCACATCTCCACTGATTATTGCTACTGGCAACACATTAACTTTTTTATTATCTACACTTATACATCCGTCAATTCCAGCTACATAGATTGTCTTATCGAAACCGGACTGAAGAAGATTATCACCTTTTTTATAACCGTTTTTTTCTATTTTAACAGCAGGAACCTTTTCACCAAAAATATCATATCCATTCTCAGGTTTAACACCGGGAATACTCTGAAGAATCTCCTGATTCTTCTGAACCTGAATGATTGAACCAACCTCTTTATAATCCATTCGCCCGTCGGAGAGAATCTTACCAGCCTGTTTTTCAAAACTTAAAAGTGTTTCAAAATATTCATCATAACCATCTATCGGATCTCTCCCCTCTGCAACAACAACTCTGGTTAAATGAGGATGCGATAAATCAATAGCCTCAATCTGTTTTTTATATTTCTCCCCGTTAACAACTGCGACAACCTTTTCCCCATGAAGAAACTCAACAATCTCATTATAAGAGGGCAGATTACCAAATTGAGTAGGTACAACATTATAAAATGCTCTTACTTTATCCTTTGAAAATACCAGGGGGGACAGCAGCATTAATTTCGATTCTTTTAATACAACAAATCCATAATATGAAGCTTTATAACATTTTGATTGTTCATCAAAATGTACACCTGAACCTATACTAAAATTAAAATAATCCCGTACCTGGTGATAAGTATATCCTTCATCTATACGGGACTCTATTTCTTCATCTGTTTTAACATCAACAATTCTAGCTACTATTTCATTCTCGGAAACAAAATTATGCCTGGTTGAGAGAGCTGCTTTAACCTCACCATTCTCTAAGGTTTTCTTAACAAGAATTGACTGAGCAGCAGGATCAAAATATAATATTACTTTTCTCATAATTTTCTCTCAACAAACGTTATTTGCCTATCTTATATATTTTCGGCATAAAAAAATAATAATTTAGAAATATAAAGATGAGATAATCATAATCGAATGATGTTACCTATGAATAAAGTTGAAATAAGGTTTAAATCAATAGAAATCGGGAAGAAAGCATCTTATTTTACATAACTGCTACACCCCGCCCCCTCTGTCTCTGTGTGACATCTCCCCCCTGGTGAAAGGGAGGAGAGTGGAATATTGAATTTAGTTGAAATTAAAAAACGGAGTTTTCCCAAACTCCCTCCACCATCTCATCATGGGGGAGGTGCCCGGCGGGCGGATTGGGCGGCAAGTGTGAAATACGTTTTAAGACTGGTTTATCCCTAAACCAGTCCCTTCTCTATCAGAAGTTCAGCTATCTGAATTGTATTAAGAGCTGCGCCTTTACGGATATTATCCGATACAACCCACATGTTTATGCCGTTTTCGATCGATTCATCCTCTCTGATTCTTCCGACAAAAACGTCATCATGACCGGCTGCATCTATCGGCATCGGATATTGTTTCTTCGAAGGATCATCAACAAGTGTTATACCCGGCTTACCCTTAAGAAGAGTTTTGACCTCAGCCGGTGTAATTTTCTTCTCTGTCTCAATATTTATAGATTCAGAATGACCATATATTACAGGGATTCTAACAGCTGTTGCAGTTACCCGAATAGAGTTATCACCCATTATTTTTCTGGTCTCATGAACCATTTTCATCTCTTCTTTAGTATATCCGTTTTCAATAAAATCATCGATCTGCGGGAGAGCATTAAACGCAATCTGGTGAGGATACACATCTATTTTTGATACAGACCTGCCCTGTGAAACCTCAAGTGCCTGATTACGGCACTCATCTATCGCTTTAATTCCAGTGCCCGATACAGCCTGATATGTACTGATAACAAGTCGTTTAATCTTTACCGCGTCATGAATAAGCTTAAGAGGGAGAAGCATCTGAATTGTTGAGCAGTTCGGATTTGCAATAATTCCTTTGTGCCACTCAACATCATGAGGATTTACCTCCGGTACAACAAGCGGAATCTCCGGGTCCATCCTCCATGCAGAACTGTTATCTATAACTATACAGCCGGAAGCGGCCGCCTGTTTTGCAACTTTCAAACTTACATCGGCACCGGCCGAGAAGAGAGCAATATCATATCCTTTAAAGGAATCATCTCCCGGAGCTTCAACTGTTACCATTCTATCTCCGAACTTTACCTCTGTTCCTACATCTGTAAGATCTAGAAACTTAATCTTATCGATGGGAAAATTACGCTGAAGCAGAATTTTTCTGAATTCATTTCCAACGGCACCAAGCGCTCCGAGAATTACAACATTGTATTTTTTCATATCTAACTCCTGTAAACATTTTATTTCTTAAATGCTTTTTGTCATTCCGGTTTTGCGTCATCAATTTGCAAATACCGGAATCTCATAAAATCAGTTGTGTGAGATACCGGCATTCCGTTTCTCTACAGCCGGTATGACAGCCAATTTACTTTTGTATAGTCACATCAAATTCTAATTTTTTCATCTTTAGGAAGTTCAGGATTCTCTCTGTAGATAATCGCAGTGTTTCCTATAAGATTAACAAGGAACGATTTTGTATCACTGATTACCTTTTCAAGCAATTCAACCTTCTCATCCTTGAGATCAATGAATTTTACTTTTATAAGTTCATGGTCCTCCAATGCTTTATCCACTGCCTTGACAAGACTCTCTGTTATACCCTTCTGTCCGATAAGTACGACCGGTTTAAGCTTATGCGCAAGCGACTTAAGCTTTCTCTTCTGACTGCTTGTGATTTCTTTCATTTATACTCCAAAAAAACATAATAATCCAATTATTTAACATGGCATAGGTAATCAAGTGTTTTTCTGGTATTGCGGGAAGAATAATTTTTTTTATATAATATAAAACAGGCTTCGACAGGCTCAGCCTGACATTTCGTTTATATGACAACGACAGACACAGCCTGACATATACTTTGTCACCCTGAGCCTGACGAAGGGTGTGCTATAGGAGATTAGTTTTGGTTATTGCGCATATGATTTAATTGAGCGATAAACTGCGTGCCCTCACCCGCATATAGCTGTCGTTCATGCACCCTCTCCCAGGCTCCGCACGGGCGAGGGTATTGATTTTTCTTAACCCTCTCCCGCGCAACGACTGGGAGAGGGAGAGCCAGCGTAAGCAATGCGAGGGTGAGGGCATTTTGTATTATTTACGGTATCTCTCCGGCCAGAGCGACATCAGTCTCTCTTTGATTGACTTTTCGCTGCCGTTTTCTGTGGGATTGTAGAATGTGGTATCTTTCAGCTCTTCGGGGAGATATGTGTCGTGCACAAAATTATATTCGAAGTCATGAGGATACTGGTAATCCTTTCCGTAATTCATTTTCTTCATCAATCCGGTTGGAGCATTCCGTATATGCAGAGGAATCTCATAATCTCCCGATAGTGCCGCATCCTTTGCTTTTTTAATCGCCATGTATGATGCGTTGCTCTTAGGAGCTGTGGCGAGAAAAATTGCACACTGTGAAAGTATAATTTCAGACTCGGGCATTCCGATGTTCTTCACCGCCATCATGGTTGAAACAGCCAGATTAAGCGCCGCAGGGGATGCATTCCCTATATCCTCTGATGCGAGAATTACCATTCTGCGGGCAATAAATTCCGGATCCTCTCCGGCCATTATCATTCTGGACATATAGTATACAGCCGCATCGGGGTCAGAGCCTCTGAGAGATTTGATAAATGCAGAGATTGTATCGTAATGCCGGTCCCCTTTTCTGTCATAGTATAGAACTGTACTCTCGAAGGCTTCTCTTACTGCTTTTTCGGTAATCAGACCATCTCCGGAGAGCATAAAGGATACTTCCAGAATGTTCAGCATTCTCCTTGCGTCACCGTTCCCAAGCAATACAAGGTTTTCTTTTACACCGTCTTCAAATCTTATATTACCGTCTTTAAGCAAATGGTCCGAACTTATGGCATTTTCAAGAATCGTTTCAAGGCTTTTTTCAGAGAGACGGTTGAGTTTCATCACTCTTGCGCGCGATAAAAGCGGCGATATAACACTGAAAGATGGATTCTCTGTAGTTGCGCCGATCAGCACAATATCTCCGGACTCCACCGCTCCGAGTACCGCATCCTGCTGTGCCTTATTGAACCTGTGTATTTCATCGAGGAACAGAAGAGTCTGCTTCCCCATCTCCCGGTTTCTCTCTCCGGAAACTATTACTTTACGTACATCGGCTACACCTGATGATACTGCGCTCAAGTAATGGTACTCCATCCCGCAGTGTACCGCTATTATTTTTGCGAGAGTTGTCTTTCCAGTGCCGGGATCCCCCCAGAGTATAATGGAAAATGCTCTGCCGCCGTCTATTGCCGAACGTATAATTTTACCCTTTGCAGTAAGATGTTCCTGACCGATGTACTGATCGATAAATGCAGGTCTGCATCTCTCGGCAAGAGGAGTTATTTTTTCATCGAGCCCCTTAAAGAGACTGAGATTTTTATCTGTCATCTATTCACCCTGTCAACTGAAGCTGTTGTCCTCACAAGGAATACAAATGCCGCAATACAGGCAATAAGACAGAAACCAGTGAATAATATTGCTCCGGCAATCATATATACCTCATATGAAGATATTTAATTATCTTCACGTTAAAGGGTTAAGTCAAGAAATAATTTTAACTCACCCCCGGCTCTGCCGCGCCCCTCTTTTTCTTATAAAGAGAGGGGGCCGGGGGGTGAGTTTATAAATCTTTATCTTGACTTATTTCCTGCATTAAAATACAAATACGACATAATCAAATGCTTGTGAATCACTACTGAGGATTTAAATATTTTGAAAGTATGTATTGCGGAAAAACCGAGCGTTGCCAAAGAGATTGCACTGATTCTTGGTGCGAACTCCCGAAAAGACGGCTACTTCGAAGGTAACGGATACAGGGTAACCTGGACATTCGGCCATCTCTGCACGCTTAACGAGCCTGATGATTACACAGCCGAATGGAAAAGATGGAATCTTTCAACTCTCCCGATGCTCCCTGAAAAATTTGATATAAAACTTATTTCAAATTCCGGTGTTGGAAAGCAATTCAAAATAATTAAATCTCTGGTAAATGACTGTGATGAAGTGATAAACTGCGGTGACGCAGGGATCGAAGGTGAGCTTATACAGCGCTGGGTTCTGAAAAAAGCCGGATGCAGCAGGCCGATCAAAAGGCTCTGGATATCGTCTCTTACAGAGGAGGCGATACGGGAAGGTTTTACGAATATCAAAAACGGCAGTGATTATGATCTCCTCTATGAAGCTGGAAACTCCCGGGCTATTGGCGACTGGCTCCTGGGAATGAATGCAACAAGACTTTATACTCTTAAGTATGCCAACGGTAAAGGCGTTCTCTCAATAGGGAGAGTTCAGACTCCGACACTTGCTCTTATTGTAAAAAGATTTTATGAAATCGAAAATTTTGTTCCTGAAAAATACTGGGAGCTCAAAACAATATACAGAGATGTTCTATTCACAGCTGCAGAGGGAAAATTTGCAAGCGAGGATGCCGCAGCTATAATTCTCGATAGAATTAAAGAGCACGATTTCACTATTACATCTTTTACCAAGAAAAGAGGAACGGAGCCCCCTCCTCCGCTGTTTGATCTTACTTCTTTACAAGTGGAGTGCAATAAGAAGTTCGGTTTTACCGCCGACAATACATTAAAGATAGTACAGAATCTTTATGAAAAGAAATTTGTCACTTACCCGAGAGTTGACACACGGTTTCTCCCTTCAGATGTTTATCCTAAAGTTACAGGTATTCTGAGAGGACTTAAATCATACTCAAAAGAAGTTGAACCTCTTATGACCGGTCCCATTCAGAAAAGTAAAAAGGTTTTCGATGACTCTAAAGTTACAGATCACCATGCTATCATACCGACAGGGGTAAATCCCCAAAATCTATCATTAAACGATGAAAAAGTTTATGATACAATAGCAAGGCGTTTCATAGCTGTATTCTATCCCGACTGTATAGTTTCAAATACAACAGCACTGGGTGAGTCTGCCGAGTTCAAGTTCAAAGCTACCGGTAGACAGATCATTGAAGATGGCTGGCGGATTCTTTACCCTAAACAGGAAAAGAAAGAGGATGATGAGGAAGCCCAGATCATACCGGAATTTGTAAAGGGTGAGTCGGGGCCTCACGATCCTAAAGTTTTCGAGAAGGAGACAAAGCCTCCGAGACACCACACTGAAGCAACACTGCTCCGTGCGATGGAGACTGCAGGAAAATGGTCTGATGATGATGAAATACGCGATGCAATGAAAGAGAATGGAATAGGACGCCCTTCAACAAGAGCAGGAATTATTGAAACACTATTTAAACGAAGTTATATAATACGCGAAAAAAAGAATATTATTGCTACACTGACGGGAATACAGCTCATAGACACGATTGAAAACGAACTTCTCAAGTCGGTTGAACTCACTGGACTCTGGGAGGGAAAACTCCGCCGTATTGAACGTGGAGAATATCAGTCATCGGACTTTCTTTTAGAAATGAAAACCATGGTAGAATCGCTGGTCTCCGACGTTAAGAAAGAAACCGGAAAAATGATACATCTTGCAGAAAAAAAAGCATCCGGAAAGAAGACCGGAAACAGTGCTAAAAAGTCTCCATCTACCGGGAAAACCGCAACTTCACCTGATAGCGCATCAAACGTAAAAAAGCAGATCAATGCGGCTAAAACAAAAGACGAACCCCAATCAAAAACTCTAACTCCCCGCTGCCCCATCTGCAAAACCGGAACAATAATAAAAGGAAAAGCCGCCTACGGATGCAGCGCATATAAAACAGGGTGCACTTTCAGAATCAATTTCGAGATAGAGGGGAAGAAACTTACAGAGAAGCAGATCTTTGGTCTTATAGAAAAAGGTAAAACAGCCGATATAACCGGATTTATATTAAATAATAAAAAAGTAAAGGGTTATCTCACACTCAATGCAAATCATACGCCGTTACTTAACATTGTAAAAGAGGATGAATCTCCGAAATCTACAGAAAATAAAACATCTTCGTCTCCGGTTATAGATACAGTTTTACGATGCAGAAAATGCGGCACAGGAAATATGATAAAAGGGCGTGCTGCATATGGCTGCAGCCGATATAAAGAGGGCTGCAGATTTATTATTCCATTTGATCAGCTTAAGAAAGAGTATAATACAGATTCTCTGACCCAGGAAATCATTGACAGGATAAATATCACAACATAGTTTTTTAATCTAAAAATAAATTTTATATCTCCGCTGCAGGCGTAGGGGAAAATCTATAGTCTTCAGCTAGACCCTGAAAAAATAAATATTTATTAAAACTTGTCTTTTGCAAAATTATATAATAGTTTAGTTGAATGAACTGCATAGAAGGGGAATGAATATGCCGATAGAAATGTCGAACAAGGTAATTCTGATAACTGAAAAGCCACGGATAACATCGCCGATTAAAATCGCACTAAATAGTCTGAATCTTGATCTTGTATCAGACTATCCGGCGCTTACTACTATATCATTGATGAAAGCCGGCATTGCAAAGTCACAGAAAACCGCTTTTATCAGAACTGCACTCCTCAAATTTATAAATGAAAACGGATTTCCCCGTGCAATTATTATGGACAGCCAGATAGATATCGGACCGGGACCGGTCAAAGATCCCGGAATGCTCAAGATTTTTAAAACATTTCTCATTGCCTACGTTATTCTCAGCAAGGGGAAAGAGTGTAAAAACCTCAAAGGCAATTTCATTCTGTTAACGAAGGGTGATGAATTCGAAAGAGAATTCGGCCTCGGCAAGAATCCTCACGGGGCAATGAATCTGCTTATAACAGAAAATCCGGAAATTAATTTTTTTATCGATGAACTGAAACGCAATAAAGAACATTTTGAAGAGATTTTCTCTATCTCTCTTCTTGACACTGAACTCTCTTCTGATATGATTACAGAAAATTTAACAAAGTTTATCTCACTAACACCTAAGGGTTCTCAAACTCAAAATTCTCAACCTCAAAAAAGTGACAATGAAAAACTTCTAATGCCGGCTGTAGAAAAAGAAAATGAACTGACTACGGAAAAAGAGAAAGATGATGAAGCATCATAAACTAAGTTACAACTCAAAAACAGCAGGTAATCAAAGTTCCACCCGCTAATTCCTCGCGGTGTCAGGAAATTTTACCGCTGAATTATAAATGATTCTAATACAAAAATAAGCAGGAGCATTTCATGTTTGAAAAATTATTTGAACCTATACAGATAAACACCCTTACAATAAAAAACAGGATTGTATACCCGTCTCTGGCTCTCTCATATTCAACTGACAGAACGCTCAATGACCGGTATCTGAACTATTATAGAGAAAGAGCCGAAGGCGGCGCCGGCATAATCACAGTGGGCCCGGTTCTCTTTGACAATACAGGTGTGGGAGTTTTTTCTCCATCGATAGAAAAAGATGAATCAATTCCTGCTTTCAGAATTCTCGCATCAGCAATAAAAAATAAAGGTGCACGTGCCTGGATGCAGCTCTATCACGCTGGTGCATATTCTTACTCCATTCTAATGGACGGAAAACAGAACATTGCGCCCTCTGCAATATACTCAAAGTATTCCAAAGGAACCCCGAGAGAAATGACAATTGATGATATTCTCACTGTCCAGGAGTCTTATATAACAGGAGCGGAACGTGCAAAAGAAGCAGGATTTGATGGCATTGAACTTCTAGGATCAGCTGGTTATCTGATCTCCCAGTTCCTCTCACCTCTTAAAAATATCAGAACAGATCAGTACGGCGGATCATTTGAGAACAGGACACGTTTCGCCCGTGAACTGATAGAAAAAATGCGTAAACGACTCGGCCCTGATTACCCCATCACTATCCGCATGGCGGGAAATGATTTTGTTCCCGGGAGCAATACAGGCAGTGAAATGCCGCTAATCGCTAAAATATATGAAGAGGCCGGTATTGATGCCATTAGTGTAACAGGAGGCTGGCACGAATCGCAAGTACCCCAGCTTGCAATGAATCTTCCACGTGGAGGCTTTTCCTACCTGGCCAGAGCGGTAAAAGAAGCTGTATCTATACCTGTTATCGCATCTAACAGAATTCCAGATCCTCATCTTGCAGAGCAGCTGCTGAAAGACGGATTTGCCGACATGGTCAATCTGGGACGGGTCCTTATTGCCGATCCATTCTGGCCGAAGAAAGCTCAAGGTGGATTCGTAGAGGAAATCCGTCCATGTGTTGCATGCTCTCAGGGCTGTACAGATGAATTATTTAACGGGCGTCAGGTCATATGTCTTGCCAATGCGCGCGCCGGTTTTGAGGGAGAGAGAAATATACCTCACACTGATTCTCCAAAAAGAGTAATGGTTATTGGTTCGGGACCCGGAGGACTCGAGGCTGCATACCGTGCAGCCGAGGCAGGACACACCGTAGACTTGTACGAAAAGAAAAGCAGTATTGGCGGCCAGCTGTGGATCGCCGGGACACCTCCGCATAAACATGAACTTCTTGAACTTATCCGTTTTTATGATACGATGCTGGGCAACTATGAAGTTAATCTCCATCTCGAAACTGAAGTTACCCTCGATCTTATACAAAAAACAAAACCTGATTATATCATAGCAGCTGAGGGTGCCGAGGCATCGGTCCCTCCGATAGACGGAATGTCAGATAAAAATATTATTTCTGCCTGGGATGTTCTGGAAAACGATCCGGAACTGGGTAAAAAAATTGCTATAATCGGCGGTGGAGCAGTGGGTCTTGAAACTGCCGAGTTTCTGGCCGAAAAAGGCACCATTGATGCCGATACTTTATACTTCCTTTTTAAATACAGAGCCGAAAGTGACGAGCGGCTTCATGAGCTAATGAGTAAGGGTACAAAAGATATAACTATTTTCGAAATGCTTCCGAAAGTCGGCAAAGATGTAGGTAAATCTACAAAGTGGATTATAATGGGAAACATCAGTAATTACGATGTTAAGATAATTACCGGAGCGAAGGTTTCATCGGTTAGAGATAATACCGTCCGTTATGAAAAAGATGGAGAACTCTGCGAATTACATTTCGACAGCATTATCAATGCCGCCGGTTCACGCTCAATAAAAAAGATTGCGGAAAAACTCGAAGAAACGGGCATCCCATTCTCAATCATCGGTGACAGCATCAGGCCTGCGACAATACTTCAGGCGGTTCATGACGGATTTCTTGCTGTAATGAATATACGTTAGCGCCTTTAACGGTAAATTCTGCTCTCTTTTAAAAATTTTTCAAAGGAAACCAATTTGCATAAATATTCAATTGCAGTTTTATTCTTATTCATTTTATTCACAAACACTTATGCTCAATCTGTTACTGCATCAGATGATAAAGATATAACAGAACGATTAAACTTTATTCAGAATCAGATGAATGAAGAAAAATTTTATGCAACATTCTGGACATGCGGCTGGACGGCATTTAATGGCGGCTCCTCGGCATATTTCTATTATATAGCCGCGAAAACTAATAATAAAGCAGATAAGGTTACCAACAATGTTATTGCCATCGGTTCAACAATCGCTACTATAGGGAATATCGTTGCGCCCATGGTGAGCATGTATGCACCTTATTTTCTCGATGATATGCCTGATAGAACTTATGCTGAAAAAGCCGTAAAACTAAAAAAGGCCGAAGACTATCTTGAAGATGGATCAACACTTGAAGTTTTCGGCCGTTCATGGATTGCTCATTCAATTAACGTCGTTACTTCTTCTGCAGCAGCATTTATTGTGGGATATGAATATCGTAAAACAATGAAAGATTACGGCAAAAACCCAAATCGCGAAGCTTTAATAATTTTCTGCGAATGTTTTCTCTCTGGAGAATTACAAATATGGTCACAGCCGATGCAGCTTGTTTCAGCAGAAAAAGAATACAACCAAAGATATCATAAATCAGACAATAATGAGAATAAGGTTACATTTTTTGTTTATCCGGAATTTGAAGAGAATGTTCAATTTACTGCTGGTGTTGCGAGCTCTTTCTGATTTATAAAAATTGATTTTACAGCAATTCATTTTTGCAGACATAGTTATCAATAAACATCGGATTTCTCGAATAATTTACTTATAAATGGACATAAAAAAAGGCTGCCCATTTGGAACAGCCTTTTTACTGAGAATTTTCTACTGCCTATTATTCTTTTCCGGCTCCGCGACCAGTCTTTTTCGTTCTTGAGTTCTGAACCTGCATTCTTCTCATCTTTTTGATTCGACGTCTTTCAGCTTCTTCTTTTTTACGTTTCTTCTCTTCGCTAGGTTTTTCATAATATCTTCTTCGCTTGAGTTCTTTGAAGATGCCTTCGAATGCCATTTTTTTCTTCAGATTCTTAAACGCTTTCTCGATGTCGCCATTAACCTCAACCTCTAATGGGCTTGTCATAGAAATTCACATCCTTTATATAATATATTTTGATTAACACTCCAATCTGGTACATTTTTGTCAATTTAAAAACGGAATTTTTTTAAATTCTATGATCTTCTCTTATAATCATTCTTGATCCGCCGTGAAGGCTGTAGCTCCAGTTTTTCGGTGCTTTTATCGTTTTAAGCTTATCCAGCTCGCCGATTGTTTTAAGCCTGTTGTAGATCAGCTGCCATGCGCATGGACGGTCAGGTCTCACTTCGCACCTGTCCTCTTTTGAACCGCTGCACGGTCCGTTTAGCATATGTTTGGCGCATCTTGTTATGGGGCAAATTCCGCCATACATATGGAGTACACACTTTCCGCATGATATGCACTTCTCGGTCCATGTTGCTCTCTCTTCAAGGATACCGATAAATTCCGTATCAAGACCTGCGTATACCGGTTTATCGAATCTCTCCGCCATTGCCTGAACACCTGCACCGCATCCCAGCGAAAGCACTACATCGTTTCTTGAAATGGCATCGGCTGCTTTTTCTATAAAAATATTGTCGCACTGTCTTTCAATAGTGAGTTCTTCAACCTCAAATCCCATGTTCTTCAGATTAGAAGATATGCGGAGGGCTGATGAGATTATACTCACTTCACGTTCACCGCCGGCAAGACATACCGTTACACAGGTACCGCAGCCCAGTACCAGTATTTTTTTATGGCCATCAAGCATCTCTGTCAGTTCGGGAATGCTTTTTCTCTGCGCTACTATCATACCTCTATCTCCTCTTTCACTTTCATTGTCTCTGCATTGACCTTTCCTGATAGAGGATTAGGCCCGAGTTTTTTTACTGTTTCAATCATATCATTTATCTGATCAACAAATGGTCTGGCCATAGCGGCAGAGATATTGATCATTCTTATACGTTCCTCTTCAAGTCCGGCCTCATAGAGAATTGTCTGAGTGTACCCGACTCTCCCCTTTGCAAGAAAGTTCCCTTCTGTGAAGTGACATCCGCCTTCAAGACATCCTGCAACAAGTATACCATCAGCACCTTTTTCGAATGCCTTCATGAAGAAATTGACTTCCAGTCTTCCGGTACATGGTGTCCGGACAATTCTTACATTGGGCGGATATTGCAGTCTCATGGAACCGGCAAGATCCGCTGCTGAATACGAACAGTACTGGCAGCAGAATGCTATTATTACCGGTTCAAAATTTTCGTTACTCATTATATTCCTCACAAATTTATTGCGATGCAGCTCCTGCGGGAGCTTGTTAAGGAGCTCGGCCCCTTTAGACCCCTTTGGAAACAGTACTCTCAGTAAGTCCCTCTATCAGATTTTCAAGCATTACAGTAAACTGCTCTGTTTCAAAATGATTAAGCTTAATTGCTCTTGCGGGACACTCTGATGCGCAGATTCCGCATCCCATACATTTAGCAGCGGCAATCTCACCCTTCCCATCGATATTTGCAAATGGTGCTCCATATGGGCAGGCGTGGACGCATGTCATACATGATATGCACTTATCCTGATTAACCTCCGACACAACCGCCCCAACCTCGAGCATTGTCTTTGAAAGCACCGTTGCCGCACGGGATGCAGCTGCGCGTGCCTGAGATATATTTTCATCAATCATCTTCGGGGAGTGTGCAAGCCCGCAGAGATAGATACCCTCTGTTGCAAAATCAACCGGTCTCAATTTAACATGGGCCTCAAGAAAAAATCCGTCTGAATTGAGCTGCAGTTTAAGCATATCCGACATTGCCCTGTTCCCTGCCGGAGCATCTATACCGGTACTGAGTATTACATTATCAGCCTCGATCTCTACTATATCGCGAATATCAGGGCTTTTTAGATTAATAAGAAGTTTAGCATCTCCAGAGACTACAGGCGGATTTTTCTCGTCGTATCTGATGAATACCACGCCGGCTTTACGGGCTTCCATGTAGTATTTTTCTCTGAATCCGTAAGTTCTGATATCGCGGTACAGAACATAGATATTCGTATCGGGATTCTCTTTCTTAATTCTCAGCGCATTTTTAATCGCCATTGAACAGCACATTCTGCTGCAGTACTGCCGCTCACTGTTGCGAGAGCCGGCGCATTGAATCATTACTATAGTTTTATCTTTTCCGGCAATATTCTTACCGGCGAAACTTTTTTCACTGAGCTGTTTTTCCAGATCAAGTTGTGTTATAACATTTTCTGATTTACCGAAAAGGAAATCAGCAGTTGAAGCAGGCTCACCCCCCGTAGCAACCACTATGGCACCGCAGTTAATCTCTCTGCCCTTCCCGTTTGTTACACCTTTCTGGTTTACAGTGGCAGCAAACTTACCAATGTGACCGTTAAGTTTAACAACTTCACTGTTTAGATAAACATCTATATTTCTGTGTGTCTCTATTTTTGAAGTGAGTTCAGACATAAAAGTGCTGATATCCTCATTCTCGAGAGTGCTGTGAATATCCCCAAGGTTTCCTCCAAGAATTGCATTCTTCTCGATAAGTGAAACTTTAAATCCCTGTTCAGCCAGTGAGAGAGCAGCTGTCATTCCGCTTAATCCTCCGCCAATTACAAGTCCGCCCTGATTGATAGCAAGGGATTCGCCGATTAGAGGCTTAAGTACCCGTGATCGGGCAATGGACATTTTTACCAGCTGTATCGCTTTTTCTGTGGCCAGCTCCGGTTCTTTTGCGTGTACCCATGAGCACTGATCCCTGATATTTGCAAGTTCAAACATGTACTGATTCAATCCTGCTTCCCGAAGAGTATCCCTGAAGAGATCTTCATGTGTTCTAGGAGTACATGACGCAACAACAACTCTGTTGAGTCTGTTATCCTTTATGCATTTTTTTATATCTGTTAAACTTGAATCGGAACAGGTATACATCGTATGAGTTGCAATGACGACGTCATTCTCGGCCGCAACTGCTGCTGTTACTTTTTCAACATCAACAGTTGATGCAATATTTATACCACAATGGCATACAAAGACTCCGATACGTGGTTCTTCATCTGTTATATCGTGTTCAACGGGATATGTTTTACCAAAAGTGAGAGTATTCCTCACCTGATTAAGGATCTCCATTGACATCGAAGCCGCAGCGCTTGCCTGAGTTACGGTTTCAGGAATATCCTTCGGCTCCTGAAATGATCCCGCAATAAACACACCGTCACGTGATGTTTCAAGCGGTGTCAGTCTGCTTTTCCCGGCGAAACCATACTCATTAAGGCTCACACCGATTCTTGCCATGCTTTCAGCAGCCTCGGATTTAGGCTCCATTCCTACAGCAAGAACAACAAGATCAAAATCATCTTCAATATATTTAAAATTTTCATCCATATATTTCAGTCTGACATCCATGGATCCAGGCACCTGTACCGCACGGGAGGGGATACCTTTTATGTATTCAATATTCTCTTTCCCCTTTGCGCGCTCATAGTACTGGTCAAAGTCTTTTCCATATGCGCGTATGTCCATGTAGAATATTTTTGCATCCATTCCGCTGATATGCTCATCTGCTACCAATGCCTGCTTTGTTGTGGCCATACAGCAGATTGACGAACAGTACTCATTCCCGCATTTTGAGTCCCGTGATCCGACGCACTGAATAAATGCTATGCGTTTCGCTTCTTTTCCATCAGACAAACGCAGCACATGTCCGCCGAATGGACCCGCCGCAGAAAGCATCCTTTCAAACTGAACACTGGTAATAACGTTTTTATAACGGCCGTAACCGAACTCACCTTTTCTGGATGCATCAAATTCTTTAAAACCTGGTGTAAGAATTACTGAACCGACATCGAGTTCTGTTATCTCATCTTTCATATCGTGACGGACAGCCTGTTTGTCGCAGGCGCTTACACACTCATTACATTCTGAACATAGCGCGCAGTTTAGACATCGCTCTGCTTCTGAGAGAGCCTGCTCTATGGAGAAGGCCGATTCGACTTCTTTGAAGTTCAGTAGTCTCTCTTTTACAGAGAGCTCCGAGGCAACTGCTCTCTGCGATTTAATTACATCAGATTTATCAGGAAGGAGTTCTTCCGGAACAGGTTTAATTGATGATTCAAAACGGTTTGTTAACATTTCTTTTCCGTTTACAAATCTTTCAATTGATTCCGCGGCACGTTTACCGGCAGCAACTGCTTCAATTACACTTGCAGGTCCGGAAACGTTATCGCCTCCTGCAAAAACGCCTTTCTCTGTCGTTTCAAGGGTAATATCGTCAGCGGCCAGACATCCGAATTCTGTGTCAATGCAGCTGTCCTTTAATATATCAGTCTCCACCATCTGGCCGATGGCGACTATAATCTGATCTGTTTTTATTGTAGTAAGATTATTTGTATTATAAACAGGTTTGAACTTTCCGTTTTCATCAAGAACCTGTGTACACTCTTTTAATTCTATTTCTGAAACGGATCCGCTTCCGATTATACGGTTCGGTCCCCATCCGTTTCTTATTACTATACCTTCATCTATTGTGGCTTTTATTTCGTCTTCATAGGCCGGCATCTCACCATGTTTTTCCAGAGATACAAGCTCGACTCTCTTTGCTCCGAGTCTTAGCGCAGTACGGGCAACGTCAACAGCAACGTTCCCTCCGCCGATTACTACAACATTCTCTCCAACATGAGGTTTACTTCCCGATATACCGTTCTCTCTTAAAAAATCGACTCCTGAATCTACACCTTTAAGATCTTCGCCGTCAATACCGAGTCTTCTTCCGCCATGTGCTCCGGCGCTTATGAAAACAGCATCGTAATCTTTCTTAATATCAACGATAGATGCATCTTTTCCTGCACGGTAATTAAAAACAAATTTCACACCCTTTCTTCTGATGAGTTCAACTTCATAGTCAAGTATATCCCTTGGCAGTCTGTACTCCGGGATACCCCATATAAGCATTCCACCTGCTCTGCTCCCCGCTTCAAAAACGGTAACGGCAAAGCCACGGTCAGCAAGATCGGCAGCGCATGTCAGTCCCGCGGGACCGGCACCTACTACGGCAACTTTCTTTGCATCGGATGCTGCTGTTTTTTCCATCGGGAGGTTTAATTTACCGGACTTAACAAGTTCCATCTCCTGATCAGATGCGAAGCGCTTAAGCTGGCGTATTGCAACAGCAGAGTCATAGTTTGATCTTGTACATGCACCTTCACAAGGCGCAGGGCAAACACGTCCGCATATTGCAGAGAGAGGATTTCTCTCCCTGATCATATTTACAGCCTTTACATATTCACCTTTTTTAATAAGCTGAATGTATCCCTGAACATTAATATTAGCCGGACATGTTACCTTACATGGTGCGTGGCCCAGCTTCAGTATAGCCGGTTTATTCGGTATCGCCTGTGCATTATATTTCTGTACTGCCTTTCGTTTTCCCATGCCCCGGTTAAATCTGTCACTAACTTCAACAGGGCATGCCTTTGTACAGTCACCGCAATCATTGCAGATTTTTTCATCTATATATCTCGGTGATTTCCTGATTTTCGCATTAAAGTTTCCTGCTTCACCATCTAGAGTTTCAAGCTCGGAGAGTGTATGTATCTCAATATTGAGGTTTCTTGCGCACTCAACCAGTTTGGGTGAAACAATACATGTGGCGCAATCCCCGGTAGGGAATGTTTTATCAAGATGCGCCATCATTCCGCCGATTGCGGAACTGTTCTCAACAAGATGAACTTTAAATCCCGAATTCGCAAGGTCGAGTGAAGCCTGTACTCCCGCAATACCTCCGCCCTGAACCAGTACCGCACCGGTTTTCTTAATCTTTTCCTTAAGCATGACTAACCACCCCTGTCACAATCTTTTCAGGCGAATTGATAAGCCTGCTGAGACCAAGATCATTCTTTGAAATTCCGAGACAGAGTCCCATTAACTGTGTTATATACATGACTGGCATTTTGTAATCTTTGCCGGTCTGTGACTTGATATCGCTCTGTCTCATATCAAGATTTATCTGACACATGGGGCATGCTACTGCAAGACACTCCGCCCCATAACCCTCAGCCATGCCGACTATTGAACCTGACAGTTTAACAACTATTTCAGGTCTTGTCAGTGTCAGAGCCGCGCCGCAGCATTCAGTTTTATGCGGCCAATCGAGACTCTCTCCACCCATAGCTTTTACTAAATTATCCATATATACCGGATTTTCAGGATCATCGAAACCTGTAATCTCGTTCGGACGTACAAGAAGGCATCCGTAATACGATGCCACTTTCATTCCATTTAATGAAGATGTTAAAGATTTTTTAAATTTTGCTATCCCCATATCTTCAAGTATCACTTCGATAAAGTGCCTTACACGGACTGTCCCATCGTAGTCTTTACCTGTGATCTCAGCTATGCGTTTTCTTGTTTCAGGATCAGATGCCACTGCATGATTAGCAGCCTTCATTCTGCTGTAGCAGGAAGCACAGCTCACCACCATATCAAGACCCATATCTTTCACTTTCTGCAGATTTGTAACCGACAGTGAAACAGCCAGATCATGATCGACCTGATGCGCAGGAGTTGAACCACAGCATGTCCAACCCTCAGGTTCAACAAGTTCAATCCCCAAAGAACGCGAAACGGCAATAGTTGATGTATATTGATCGCGTGCTGTTGACTCAGCAGAACATCCCGGATAGTACGCGTATTTCATCTTTAGTGTTTCCTCATCTTTTCAATATTTTTAAATATCTGCTTTACTGCTTTCTTATCTCCATGAGTTGTCGGAAGTAATGCGATTTTCCCTTTCTTTAGAATCATTGGAAATTTACCGGCATCCCTGAAGTATGAGAATGAACCTGCCTTATAAAGAACCATAGCACCAAGATCATAGGTGCGTCCAAAAGTTTTCATAGTCCCCAGAAGCAGCCTGTTTATCAGCGGCATATTTCCTGAAGGAGTTTTCGCTTTCTCTGCAGAAGCTTTAATTCTCAGTGAATCAACAACTCCCGCCATGTTAATCTTCATAGGGCATCGCGCAAAACAAGTTTCGCATGAAGCGCAAACCCAGATAAATTCATCATTGAGTATATCTTTATCCGCACCGATCTGAAGTTTTCTTATTATCTCAGATGGTGACGCACCGGTAAATTCAGCCGCAGGACATCCATTAGAACATTTTCTGCACTGAAGACAGAGGTTTATATTTACACCGGAGTCGATCTTAATTTGTTCAAGTAAACTCATCCCCGATGTTTCGCTCTTTATTTTTATGGTCATAGTATTCTCCATTGAATTGTTCAAGTTCAAAGCCTATTCTGAAAACTGATGCTCCCGATTCTGTCATTCCGGTTTTGCATCTTCCATTCATGCAAATACCGGAATCTCCTTACTAAATCTGTCGTATGAGATACCGGCATTCCGTTTCACTACAGCCGGTATGACAAAGATTGATTTTTTTTAAAATACCGGAATACCCAATAATACAAATTCAATCTTTTCTTTAGCCCACAGCAGCCGGTTCCTTCGTATACAGAACTTCTTCTTCAAGAAATTCATCTTCATAAATATCTTCAGCACCGGCATCCGCCTTTCGGGCCATTGAAACAGGCACAACTTTCCGGAAAACCCTTAATGGATTCTGCTCCACACCGTTAACCATCAGAAGTTCATTCACTTTGATATTGAATAAACGCTGATTTTCCTCAAGATAAGGCAGAATAAGCTCCCAGTCCTTTTTGGTAATAGCTTCAACAACACCGCCGTTCAGCTGCTGATGAACAAGTGTTTTATGAGGATCGCGAAGATACACGGCTCCTCCCGAAGCGAGTGAGAAGATATTGCTTCCAGGATAAGGTTCATCCAGAAGTTCAACATTCCCTTCATCGTCAAACTTTGTTCCGTTAAGAATTACAAATCCTCCATTGTTATGAGGATCTCCTGCCATGAATGATTCTCCGAGAAAGTCGAGACAGGTACCGTTTATTATAACTCTCGGTCTTCCAACTGAATTTATAAGAGGCCGGCCTGCTGCGTTCCCCATAACATATATATCCCCGCCCTTCGCTCCATAGAGAAAAGTCTGGCCTACATCGCCATATATTACAAGTTTTCCGCGTTTAATTATCTGTCCCAACTGATCCTGTGCATTGTTGTGAACAGTTATGGTCATACCGTCAATCCCGGATGCAAGATAATCTCCGCAGCTGTCGTATACATCTATTACCACATCATCTGTATCGGGCCCCAGACCGTTTCCGATATATCTCTGACCTGTACATGCGAATGATATGAAACGTTTCCATCCCATCATATATGCATCCATAAGAAGAGACGCGTCGCTTTTATCACCTTCAGGAGGAAAGTCAGCTGCGTTAATTACAAGTATGCCTTCATTCTGTCCCGGAGCTCTAAGCGTATCCCTTGATGCAAGATCAATGAGTCTGTATCTGTTTTGAGTTTCATTATCATCAAGATATGGGAGGGATTTAAAGAGTCTGGTAAGCTCAGTCCTTACAAGATGAATTATGTGACTCCGTTTTTTTGTACCAACGGGAAACTTCATGTCATTCAACATGGAAAATGTCTCAATCGCTATTTCTATCTTCAAAGTATCATGAGCATTATCAGTTATCATACGAAGAACTGCACGGAAATCATCATAACTTAATGATGTAATTGTCTTCTTTATATATTCATAGAGAGAAACAGAATCTTTCTCGCTGTACTGTTTTATTCTATCTTCAATTTCACTGCTTAATTTATGCGTAATATATGTTTCAGAAGTGAAATCACAGGCTTCACCATCTACCGGAAGATTTACCGGGGTACCGAACTTGTCGGTGCAGGTAATTCTCATCTTTCCGTTTTCTTCCGAGATATTAAATATAAACGCACCACCGTCTGTGTGACTTCCTCCGCGCGCGTTCCAATACTTTTCAGCAACCGGACATATCCTTGGATCATCTTTTGAGAGACTTACAAGCGTCGCATCTATTGCCTGTTTTTCAGATCCAATGAGCCCTACCTGAACTTCTCCGTCACAAAATGCAAAAACCTGCGGACGAAGCATTGCTGTATCAGTAATCCCCAGAAGCTGAAATTGTTTCTTCTCCGGTACATTCCTTGTTATAATAAAGAACCATGGACCGTCAGGTGAACCGTGAACATGAGTAGCCTGAATCGCCCTGTATAATTTCTTCTTCTCTTCCGGAAGTCTGTCAAAGTCAAGTTCCGATGTCGGAGCAAATGCTTCAATAATATGCTCCAGTGAGTAATGGTATGTTCTGTTCATGAGATCAAAGAGCAGCGCCGAAACTTCAGTATCTGTAAGGAACTGCGGATATATATTTCTCTGCAGGAGATGTTCTGTAACCGAATGATAATTCGCAAAGTCTCCGTTATGCACAAGAGCCATGTTTACACCTGTAAATGGATGAGCTCCAGCCGGATGCCATACCCGTCCCTTGGTGGGGAAACGCTGATGCGCGATCCAAGTATGCGCCTTGAGCTCCCTTATTTTATAGTAGTCAACAATTGCCTCTGCAAAACCGACAACTTTAAGAATCATTATATTTCTGCCATGAGATAGAACAAAGGCCTTCTTGTCTCCATGTGCAGCATAATTGACCTGGTTGAGTTTAAAACTGTTCTGATTTAAAAATTCATCTTCCGCTTCACGGCGTTCAAGTTTTTCGAATTTATTTTCCGAGATAAATTTATCAAGTATATCATCTTTAACACGTACAAAGTAGCGGCAAACATCCGGAGGGAGCACTTCAAGTCCCGGAACCGTTGTCCAGTCATCAACCTTATCAAGCATTGCAGATGAAGCGATATTAAAGAATGGTTTTATAAATTCATTCTCCACACTCTCTTTTACACCGGGCACCAGCAGCGCAATGTGAAGCATATAGTAATCTTCAAGAATCTCTTTAGTTACACCAAGCTGCTCCGGAACAAAACCCACTGCGGCAATTCCGCCCCCTTTTCCGTTTCCTCTGTTATGCATCTGCTTCGAAGGTTCATATATATGCTTTCCAGCAACAGGTTCGCTGCAGCAGAAACCTACTACTCCGCAGCCCCCTTCCTCCTCGGCCTTTCTTACAACAGAAGGGAATTCAACATCTGCAAGAAGACGTTTTTTTGAATCGAGTATTATATCCACCATGTCGTTTTTCATGTTACTTTTCATGGTTATGCTCCAGGTCATTGTTATAGTCGAGATGCATAAGAAGATCGGATCTTCCTCTTAGTTCGGCAACACTTCCAAGTCCGAGCCTCACAAGAATGCGTACCAGTTCATTTCTCCATGCGTTGTATGTATTTATAAGTCTCTGCGCACCCCACTCAAGATCAATCTTCGGGGCCAGCCGTTTATCAGTTGTGGCAATACATCTCGGGCACCCCCGTCCCGCTGAGCATCTGCCGCATCGAACACAACCCAGGGCAATCATCTCCATTGTTCCAACTACGATGCCGTCTGCTCCAAGCGCAATGGCCTTAGCCATGTCGTAGGGATTACGTATCCCGCCGCTTGCAATTAGCGTAACACCTTCACGGACTCCCTCTGCTACAAGAAAGTTGTGAACTTTAGGAATTGCATATTCTATAGGCATTGCAATATTCTTTTTAGCAATCTCCGGAGCAGCTCCAGTACCGCCGTATCCTCCGTCAAGATGGATAATATGTGTTCCGGCAGAATAACTCCCCACGGCAACCATATCAACATCATTTGGTGTTGATACTTTACTAGAGATAAGAGCGCGTCTGTTTATATGTTTGATCCAGTCTATCTGCTTCATGTGATCTTCAATAGAATAAACACTATGGAATGGAAACGGAGAAAATAGCGGAATGCCTACAACAGTTCCACGCATCATGGCAACTGCGGCAGTATTTTTATCCCCCAGGAGGTGACCGCCAAGACCCGGCTTTGCCCCCTGTGCATATTTAAACTCAACGATCGGAACACGCTGAATAGTTTCTTCTCTAATTCCGAAGAGACCCGTTGCAACCTGTGTGATCACGTGATCATCATATGGACGCATCCTCTCCATGTAGCCACCTTCACCTGTACAGGTAAAGGTGTTCCATGCAACTGCGGCGCGTGCCTTTGAAAGCTGAGTTGTATTGCTTACCGATCCGAATGACATCCCTCCGCCATACCATGGAACATCAATCTTTATATTAGGTCTGCCGTCATTTTTACGGTTAAGTTCAAGAGATGTATCAATATCCTCTTCTTTTAATTGTCTGGCCGGTTTATCCGGAAACTTGAATCTAATACGATCAAATCCTCCGCCGGAATTCCCTGTTTCATATTCAAGTCCATAATCATCCGATGGAACATCTCCGGTTTCGGCCATCTTCCACGTGGCAAGTATCATCTCCGGGGTCCATCTGTAATCGCCAAGGACCTCCATCATCGGATTTATTTCAACTTTCAGTGCGTTTTTTGGACAGGCTGTAACACAATAACATCCTTTCTCTTCGCATTTTATTCCGAAGCAGAGGTGATCTTTCGGCTCAAGAAAATATTTATATCCCGGCTTCAGAACATGAACACCCTGAGGACAAATCTCCGCGCACTTACCGCATCTTATGCATTTCTCTTCATCGCGTGAAGTGATATATTTACCAAGCTCATTCCTGTATCGCGGAGGCACAGGCCGTATTGTTCTGGCTTCTGTATGTTGTATAGTCCTGGTTTTAAGAGTATTCTCAGGAATTATTGAATTAAGCCTGTTTTCGTGTACCAAAAAGTTTTCCAAAGGTTTCCTCCTCCAGTTGTTCAAAAAACATTGCGCGTCCCACATCTCCGCGCAGTCTTCTTGCGTCTCTTATCCCCATGGCTCCCATAAGTTCAACCATCTGATCGTGCCATGCCGCAATCAGATTTGTCATACGGCCCACGCTGTAGTCAAAGCCCGCTTCTTTAATTTTCGCAGGACATGCTTTTTCACCTGCACACTCTCCGCAGAGTTTGCACTCAAGAGAAACAAGAAGAGGCAGCTCAATCGATACAAGATCTGTACCGCAGAGAAGCCCCTTCGCCATATGTTCCGGGAGTGCAATACCACCCCCTGCGATAAGAGTTATATCATCTCTTTTTCCGTTTTCAATCATTGCCTTATGAACTGCGCGAATCATATCTTTTATATGCTGAGGATTTGCAGCACCGGTCTGTCTGCCGTTGGTATCGGCAGCTATATGAATGACTTCAACATCACTTTCAGAGAGTTTCACAGCCCGGTTTACACCATCATTGTCGAGTTCAACTCTTATAGAAACAACGATATCGGGATTTATCCGTTTCAGTTCTTTAATGCGGCTCTGTATATCACCGGAATTTTCAATTTCAGCAAATACAGTTTTTTTCAGTATCTCTGCAGGAATTAACGGAGCATCGGCAGAAAAATAAAACGCTATATGAGGAAGATATTTATCTCTGTCTTTATCATCATTTAATGGTAAAGGCCATTTCTTCGAATTCATAAGAACGATTAACTCAGTTCTGTAAACTGATTCAATTAAAATCGCATCAAGCATCGGCAGATCATAATTTGACGGCATCATATCAACTATCATAGGCATCGGCGTTGAAATTATCGGAGGGATATCGGTACAGAGTTCGCCATCTTTCATCACCAGAAATGAATTCTTCTTACCAATATCGGTGGCAGTGCTGATATACTCCCGCCCGTGAATTCCATCTCTTGTGGGCCTTACAATCTCCGACATATCGGTCCACATGGAATCAAAACCGTAACCGGAATATTTTCCGCCGTAACCTGCTCCGGATACCGGGATCTTCGCAGTTTCAGCCTGAAGCCATGTTGTCTGAATTATCTGCGGTGTCCAGTAGTCATTCCCGAGTTTCGTATACTCAGGATTGATCGACAGACGAAGCAGATTTTTTGTACAATCCTGAACGCATGAGAAGCATCCCATACAATCAAAAAACAGAGCGTCCACATCTTCCATATTTCTGATATATTTAACTTCGTCTCTGTGTCTATCATAAACACAGGCTTTCTTAACACAGTTATGACATCTTGCGCAATCTTCTCTCCAATCGATGATGCCGAATTTACCGATTCTCGGTCGTCGTGGAGGGACAGGTTTTGTTTCTATATGATATTTTTCCGGCATAAATTATCTCCAGGTTTCCATTTTATCATTTACCGGATAATCCGGAGGCTGAAAGAATTTCAGGCAGGAGATGTTCCTTCCCCCCCGACAGAATATGTATTCCTCTTAAACCGTTTATATTTTTTATTTTTCCGATTATCTCAACACAGATAGCAACACCCTCTTTTTTCTGTGCCTCGGCGCTTCCTGCTGATCTTAATCTTTCGATTATAGAATCAGGAATGTTAAAGTCTGTATATTTATCTCTCAGAGTTTCGGCCTCTTCAGCGCTTTCAAGGGGGAGTATTCCAGCCAGAACGGCAGCCTTATCAGTAACTCCAGCTTCTTTTGCCGCCGACATCCATGCGGCAAACCCATCGACATCGAATACTGCATGTGTCTGAATAAATCCTGCACCTGCTTCAGCCTTCTGTGACAGCCGGAGAATATTCAGTTCCATAGGCTTCATAAAGGGATTGGCAACTGCACCCGTAATCATACTGAAAGATCCATTTATTTTTGTTCCGTTAAGAAGCTCACCACAATTGCGCATTTTATCAGTCATTGCTAAAAGCTGAGTGGAATCGATATCATAGACATTTGCAGACTCATTACTGTCAGTGAGAACCTGATGATACCCCGAAAGGCAGAGCATATTTCCTATGCCAAGTGATGATGCTCCAAGGATATCGGACTGCATAGCAATACGGTTTCTATCACGTGTAACCATCTGAAAAACAGGTTCAATACCGGCCTGCATCAAGTGCAGTGAAGAAGCTAAACTTGACATAGATACACCAAATGGGTTATCCGATACATTTACCGCTGTTGGAACCTGTTTCAGGTAATCGATGATGGAATTGAAATGCTTCAAATCTGATTCCGCACCGGGAAGATATTCCGCTGTGACCATAAAATCTTTATCTTTTATCTGATCAGCGAATTTTTTTTCTTTTTTCATAATCTATTCACCAGAACTTTTTATATGCGGACGCTTCGCGCTCGCAGGAGGAAGATGAAGCCGGTCACTATAACCCGGCCCCATAAATGCTGCACACATCAAAAACAAAAACCTCATAGATGATCAATCTATTACTTCATGAAATCTCAACGGAGAGTCCCACTCAGGATTTTTCATCATAAATTATTTTTAAAAATTAATTAGCAGGATGCTGCTGCGGTCTCAGCAACGGTCACTCCGGCTGGATTAACATTCATAAGTCTTAACTTACTGCTGAACTCCGCTATTTCAGAAACAACTCCGGCAACGCCGTCTCTTTTTAGAGCAATAACGGTCATTCTTTCTTTTCCAAGACCGGTTTCTTCTATTATTGAATTTACACCCTCGGCTCTTTTCAATGCACGAAGATTCCCTTCAAGATTATGACATTTAGAAGCTGGACAGGTAAGAAGCACCAGACCGTCAGCTCCCTTCTCGAAAGCTTTCACTAAATAGAGCAGATCAACCTTACCCGAGCAGGGAAGTGCTATAAGTTTAAGCTCATCACCGGCACCGACATTTATGGAAGCATTTAACTCATCATAATTGAAACTTGTTGAACAGTACATAACAAATAATTTTAATGACCTAACAACTGTTATATTCATAATGCTGCCCCGATATATTTAATAAATTAATCCACGGAATATCGGCCTTTAAATTTAATCAATTAAAATTGATGATCGATGTTTCATTTTTGTAAATTTTTAACAACACCGAAATTTGGTGTTACATTTTTGTAGCGTGAAATTTTATTTATTACGAAGTATGATCGGCGATAGTATGTAATTTAATTATTATACATTTTTGTAACTTTAATTACAGTGCACCCTCTTTTACTTTATACACATTCACAATAATGTTTCATTTCAAATATTATTTTATACATTTATGTTTTAAATGTAAAACCAGATCTCTAAATACAATTTCTATGAAATGGATTTATAGTGAAGAGTCATTCTGCTTATTTTAAAATTTTGCCTTTCATAAAAAGAAATTGCCTGTTTATTTCTCAAATCTGCTGCGAGTTGAATTCTTAAAGCATTTTGGTCTCTACCCCAATCAGCCGCCTGATCCAAAAGCATCTTTCCTATTCCTTTGTTACGGAATTCCGGTTTAACATAGAGATCTTCAAGAAGAACCGATAATCCGCCAGCGGCAGTTGACACTACTTTTTGCAGATTTACCATCCCGATAATATGCGATCCGGTTTCTGATACGAAGATTGTTCCTCCATTTTCACCGCAGATAATAATACTAAGTGCTTTTTTTTGTTTTGCCGGATCAATCTCAAAGTCATCTTCAATTGAAAAAAGTTCCGCCAGCAGGACCGTAAGTGTCTCTATATCAGACATCACAGCTTTTCTTATTATTATATCCATATCGATCCTCTAAATTAAACATCATAATGCAGTCAGATTATATTTTGCAGAGATCTGATTTATAATATTGAGATAACTTTCAATAAAGAGAACCATGGAGTCCTTTCCATATGATTCATCTGAATATATAATACTTTCATGTTCCGCAGTAATAAAAAATGATTCCGCATGCCCCGAAGAACCGCCTGACCCTGAAAAAGAGTATTGAATTATATTCAGCTGAATTCTGAACAATTCTTTCAGTGCTCTGATTACCGCATCCCATTTTGTATTTTCCGATGAAAAAGATTTCTTAAATCCCCCTTTAATTGATGTTATCTCGATTGTTACCGAATGATTTTTTTCTTTCAAATTCTGTTTTGAATAATAATATGAATTCAAATACCATATATTACTGTTCACCAGACCCTCTTCAAATAGAAGAGTCAATATATCAGAGCCACTTACTGAATTTTTTTTATCAGCCAGCAATTTGAATTCATCCATCAGCTCGATATCCCCCGACATCAGCATACCATCCCCGGTAAGATCCTTTATTCTTGCATTAAAACCGCTAATTCCTGAATGACGGGAAAGGACAAATCTATGTGGAGAATATCCGAAATCATCCGGAGAAAGAATAGAATATGTTGAAGTCGAAAGCACCATTCCATTCTGATGAACTCCAGAACTGTGCGAAAATGCATTTCTTCCAGCAACCGGTTTATTTGGATGAATGGAAATCCCTGTGAATATACTTAGATCTCTGACTGATTCCGAAAAATGTTCCATATTTAATGAAGTCTTCATATTTCTGTAATAATCAGGTCTTGTTATAAATACCGCGGCCAATTCTTCAAGAGGGCTGTTTCCCCCTCTTTCCCCCACACCAAGCAGTGTAACCTCCGCCTGCCTGGCTCCCGCCGAGAGCCCCGACAAAGTATTTGCAGCAGCAAGACCGAGATCATTGTGACAGTGCACACTTATGCGGGCTTTACCGCTACTGAAAGCATCTACTTCTTCGTATAACCTTTGTATAAGATTAAAAAATTCACCGGGCTGAATATACCCGACTGTATCGGCAATATTTACAACATCGGCTCCGGCATCGGTTACCATCGTACAGAATTCTGATAAAAACTCAGGCTCAGTCCGCGTTGCATCTTCTGCGCCAATCTCTACAAAGTCGGCAAAATGAGCCGCACTCTCCACTGCATCAACTGCAATTCTTATTATTTCACTTCTGCTTTTCCGGAGTTTTAATCTTCTATGTATAGGCGAAGTGGCGATAGAAGTATGAATATATCGTATTTTAGCGTTTCGTATTGCTTCGCCTGCTTTTTTTATATCATCATACCTGGCTCTGGCCATAGCTGATATCGCGGATATCTCCAGTGATTCGGCAATCCTCTGCACAGCTGCAAACTGTCCTGATGATGATGCTGGAAATCCCGCCTCAATAATATCAACTCCCATCTTCTCAAGATGCCCCGCCATAATAATCTTTTCTTTGAGTCCCAGAGAAAAACCAGGCGACTGATCTCCATCACGCAGAGTTGTATCGAGTATAATAATTTTTTTCTGCGATGAGGTCATTTTATTCCACTGACTTCAGATATAATTCTGTTTGTTGATATATACGTTTCATCACATTAATAAAAAAAGGTACATCTTCAATCTCCGGAATCTTAGATGAAATGTCATCCTCGGAACAGATCATCTGCATGCTGTCCATTACGTTCATGTCATTGACAAGGCCTTCATCAAAACCTATAATGTTTTTTGAAAACTCAGCCATCCCGGAAAGAGTATGGCAAAACGGCAGAGTGCCATTCTGAATCAGGACTCCCATAATCAGCTTCTCTATTGCTATTGCAGACATGTTGTAAATTAACACAGGAGTGAAATGATCCCTACGCGCAGCCGATTTTTCTACAATGGACATATACATAACACCATAGGAATAAAAATCATCCCAGGTTGAATTTTTATATTTCTTTGAGTCATTCGTTTCGACACCAACATTCATGACGCTTTCATTCATAACACCCTCCTTCATGACACTCTCCTTGCGGCAGCTTCTAATGCTGCTATTCTGCCAAAACAATTACTTTTATGAGAGACATCACTTTCAATGACTCCGTTTTTCAATTGCACAACCCTTTCTGCAAGTTTTACAACCTCAGCACGATCATGAGAAACCATTATAATCGTGAGACCGAGAAGATCTCTCCACTTCAGCAGTTCGCTGTGAAATACTTTTTTTGTCTCTACGTCAAGCGCCGAAAACGGCTCATCGAGTAAAAGAATTTCAGGTCCTCTTGAAACAGCGCGGATCAATGCACAACGCTGCTTCTGTCCACTTGAAAGTTTATCAGGATAAAGACCGGAAATACCCTCCAGCTGAGCCATTTTAATAAATCCATCTGTCCGGATTCTGTCACCGCATGCGTATAATATATTTTCACGAAAAGTCATATTCGGAAACAGTGCGTAATCCTGAAATACGAATCCGATCTTTCTTTTTCTAACAGGCATGGATTTTTTAATTACTGAATCATACCAGACTACATCATTGCTGAGTATATAACCTGAATCCGGTTCTGTAAGACCCGCCAGACATCTAAGCAGAGTCGTCTTACCGCTTCCCGAGACACCTGTTATCGCTACAAAAGACTTATGCTCTATATTAAAATCGGTTTTAAGACTCATACTACCATCTGATGAAACGAGATTTTTATTTATTTGAATTTTTAACATCATAAAACTCCTTTTGTTTTTTTCCCGAGTATCTGCAGCGCTGCAATCATAACAATACTTATAATAACGAGTATAATGGCATAGATATTAGCTTCTTCAAACTTCATCATTTCTACTTTTTCATAGAGCGCTATTGATGCCACTCTTGTTTTTCCGGGGATTGAACCACCGATCATCAGCACTACGCCGAATTCTCCGGTTACATGTACGAAGGTCATAAGAATTCCGGTAAATACTGAATTTTTTATATTTGGAAGTATTACATGCAAAAAGGTTGAAAAACGTGACTTCCCCAAAGTGTATGATGCTTCTATAAGAGAAATATTAAGTGAAGCTATGCCGTCTTTAACAGGCTGGATCATATACGGCATTGCATGGATACATGATGCCGCCACCAGTCCTGTAAATGAAAACAGAAGTTCAACTCCCGTAAGTTCAAACATGGCTCTTCCGAATCCGTACTTTGGAGAGAAGATAATCAATAGGTAGAACCCCAGTACAGTCGGAGGTAGTACCATTGGGAGCGTTATAAAAATTTCAGCGATCATCTTCCCTCTAAAATTCAAATAAACCAGAGCAAGGGCCGCAGGTATGCCTGCAACAAGCAGTATAACAGTTGTTATAAATGCAAGCTTCAGGCTTACATAAAACGGCAATAATTCAACTCCCGGTATCATATCAGCGCTAATCCAGCATATACTGCTCAGCGGGCTTGCCAGCTTCAAGAGCATCTAAAATTTCATCTATCACTGACTCACTTTCAATACCTCCATACCACCAGTTTCCGGGATATATAACCATTGCCGGACCGCGGTCGCACACTTTTAAACAACCTGTGCTGGAAACTGAAACATTTGAAAGTCCCCTGTCTGATAATTCATTTTCAAGATACGGCAGAAGACCCATTGATCCTTTTTTGTGACATATACCCTGAGGTTCTCCCGATACGCGAAAACTTCCGCATACAAAGATGTGATGTTCCGGCTTTTTCATTTTAGTTCTCCTTTTATTATTATTAGTGCTACTCCAAAAATCCGCTTGCTGTCATTCCGGCTGTAGTGAAACGAAATGCCGGAATCTCATACGGAAGATTCCGGTATTTGCAAGATTGGATGCTGCAAAACCGGAATGACAAATACGAAATTATCGGACTTTTGCTACAGCCACTCAGGGGAGATTTTTTCACCCGCCCTGCACTTTTATTTAAACCACTCCTCAACCGCACCCCATTCCGGTTCCGCCGCATGAACTCCCGGCACCGCATTTTCCCGGAGTACGCAAAAGTATCGGCGGCACGTTTTTACCAGAAAATATTGCACTCATCCCCTCATCTGCAAAACCCTCCATAGTCACAACTCTGATGTTGTGAGCCTGGAGTTCTTCAACAGGCGACTTTCCGGAGCCGCTCACAAGGACAGCTTTACAATCGTTTAATATTTTAGCCATTTCACTCCAGCGCTCACTTCCTCCACCAGATGGAGGTGTTTTTCTTTTTTCTACAAGTTGAGATTTTCCATCGACTGACTTATAGATCCAGAGCTCTTTTGTTTCGCCAAGATGCTGGTTTACAAAAACTCCCTCACGGCTTGCAACTGCAACAAATGGTCTGTCAGAGTCATATGTCCAGCTGGATGCATCGCTGAGAAGTTTTACAATTTCTTCCGGATTTGATTCTCCAATCATACCTGCTGCATCGGCTCTGCATCTTTTACAGTGACTAATCTGTTTCAAGTGCATAGAAGCTGATTCTCTTATACTTTTCATTTCTGACGCTGTGACCGAAGGAAGTCCTTCGAAAAGTGTCCCTTCCACATTATATAAAGGGATACAGTTATGTACATCTGCTCCCAGCAGAGACATTTCTTTTGAGATATCCACCACATGATTATCATTTACACCTGCTATAACCACTGTATTAATCTTTACGATAAGATCTGACTGCTTAATTTTCGATATCCCCTTCCTCTGGTTTTCAATCATAATCTCAGCTCCCTCAACACCTCTCCTCGGTTTTTTATTAAAGCGAACCCATGAATATATCAGGCTGCCTATCCCGGGATCTACCGCATTGACTGTAACTGTAAGATGATTTACTCCGATTGAAATAATATCATCTGCATACTTTTCAAGCTCAAGACCATTTGTGGCCATACATAGATGAAGGTCAGGGAAACGTTCTTTGACAAGACGGAATGTTTCAAGTGTCTCCTCCGCATTGGCAAGCGGATCTCCCGGTCCGGCAATTCCCATAACCGCAATAGATGGTATTTTCTCTATAACTTTTTCAAGATAATCTGCCGCCTGTCTTGGAGTTAATATGCGGCTGGTCACTCCCGGCCTCGATTCATTTACGCAGTCGAATTTTCTATTACAGAAATTGCACTGCACATTGCAATTCGGAGCAACGGGTAGATGTATTCTTCCTGTAGTATGCTGCGCGTTCTCACTAAAACATGGATGTTCCCTGAAATTCATATTGTACTCTCCTATATGTAACTGTAGCCTATATTGCTTGAATTCTGTTTATACTCCATCAATGCGTTTACTATGCGGTCAAACAGCTGCTGTGTGCCCCTGTATCCGGTGTGCATAAGTCTCTGTCCGCCGAACCTGTCGTGTACCGGAAATCCTGCCCTTACAAGTGGAATCCCCAGCTGTTTTGAAACATAATACCCCTTGCTGTTCCCGATAATTATATCCGGTTTAAGCTCATTGCAAAGTTCGAGCATTGTTACAAAATCTGTATCATCTGCAATTCTGCATTTTAGTCCTGGCAGCTCCGTGAGACCGGTGCTGAATCCGGCAGACATCCCGCGTGAACCTGTGGCACAGAGAACTGTTTCTATTCCTGTTTCACTGAGAAATCCCGCTATTCCCGAAGCCAGATCCGGCTCGCCATATACAACAGCTTTTTTTCCGGCAAGATACTTATGCGCATCAATATAGGCATCAGCAAGCCGTCCCCTCTCCTTCAAATATTTTTCAGGTATAGGATTCCGGCTCACAGTGCACATAATAGAGAAGAAATTATCATTAGCATCTATCCCAAGCGGAAGACCTGTATTGTAAAGATTAACACCGAATTTTGAAGACAGATACATACCTGCACTTAGCTCTTCGTGTACATTAGAACCGATATCAATTGATGCAGCCGCACTACCCATTCGACGTATTGAATCCACAGTGGTTCCACCCTCGGGAAGTTTTATGTAGCTATCCCAGACTGCTCCATCAAGTGATTCAGAATAGTCCGGAAGGATTGTCCCTGTGATTCCAAAATCAGTCATTATCTCTTTCAGATGACGTATATCTTCCGGGGAAATAATCGGAGGAAAGATATTCACTCCGCCATGACTCTCTCCGCCCTCAGCGATAGCTTCAACAGTACTTTTTACAGCAGCTCTGAAACCCTCGGCGTGAGTACCCTTGTAACTCGGCGTTGACACCTGAACAATAGTTGTATCAGAACCTTTTCCCGATTTAGCATACTCTTTCAATGCCATGGGAACATCATCCCCTATTGTTTCAGAGAGACACGTTGAGGCAACTCCAACAAGCGACGGCTTATATTGTCTTATAATATTATCAAGTGCAGTTTTCAGATTTTCTCCGCCTCCGAAAACGGCAGATTCCTCACTGAAATTCGATGAAGCTATATCAACCGGTTCTCTAAAATGACTTATAATGTAACGTCTGATATATGTTGAACACCCCTGTGATCCATGAACCAAAGGTATGCAGTTTTCAATTCCTCTGAAAGCCAGCGCCGCGCCAAGAGGTGCGCATAAGGCACAGGCATTTCTTGTTGAAGTAAAATTTGTTTTAGCAGATGGCGACAATCTATTCATGATTCACCTTCCTGGCTTTATATGCCGGCGAAAATCTCCATACCGGACTCATAACCGAGGCATGGACTTCTCTTGCGAAATGAAGCATCCCTTCAAACCCTGCCAGAGGAATTTTTCTTTCATGGTTATGATCACAAAATGCCACTCCCATTTTATATGCAATTGGCCGTTCCTTCACTCCTCCGATGAGCAGATCAACCCCTTTCTCATCCATAAATCTTGACAGCTCAAGAGGATTGGTATCATCAACAATAATTGTTCCATCATCACATATCTCTTTCAGATATTCATAATCTTCCGGAGAACCGGTCTGTGAGCCGACAACCGCAACAGACATTCCAATATGACGCAGAGCCTTGACCATTGAGAAGGCCTTGAACGATCCTCCGACATAGACAGCTGCGCTTTTCCCTGCCAGATCATCTTTTATTTTTTTCAGTTCGGGATAGATCAGCCCGACTTCACGTGTTACAATCTTCTCTGCAATCTTCATCATTTCTTCCGAGTCTGAATGTCCAGCAACATCATATAGGGCCTGCGACATATCCTCCAGACCGAAATATGAAACCCGGATAAACGGTACACCAAAATCCCTGGTCATCGACTTCGCAAGATTCATCATTGAACCCGAACACTGTACTACATTAAGTGAAGCATGGTGCGCGCGCTTTATATCATCAACCCGTCCGTCTCCGGTTATACATGAAATTACACGCACGCCCATCTCTTCGTAGTATTTTCTGATAATCCATGTTTCACCTGCGATATTAAAATCACCAAGAATGTTAATAGAAAACCCATCAGTATTCGATTCAGCGGAAGTCCCCACGAGAGTTGAGAGCGCATCACAGGCCGCGCTATAACCGTCCTTTTTAGTTCCGCGAAATCCCTCGGAATGAACCGGAATTACCGGTATCCTTTTTTCAGATGAGACCTTACGGCACACAGCCTGAACATCATCACCGATAAGTCCCACTATACAGGTTGAATAAACAAAAGCGGCCTTAGGTTTATACTCATCAATAAGCTCCCGTAAAGCCGCCCCAAGTTTCTTTTCCCCACCATAGATCACGTCCTCTTCTCGAAGATCAGTGGAGAAACTCATCCTGTGAAGTTCCGGACCTGATGAAAGTGATCCGCGGATATCCCATGTGTACGCGGCGCAGCCCAACGGTCCGTGAACCAGATGAAGAGCATCAGCTACCGGATAGAGTACAACACGTGAACCGCAGAAAACACAGGCACGCTGACTTACTGAGCCTGCAAGGCTTTTCTTCCCGCATTCGATTATAGCATCGCCTGCTCCATTTTCAATAACCTGTTTTTTTCTTCCATCGAGAACCGTAATCATATCATTCCTCTTTTTAAACTATAGCATTTTACGATTGAATTAGTTCTTTGTCATTCCGGCTGGAGCGATAGCGCAATGCCGGAATCTCACAGTTAATGCTTTATAAAGGAGATTCCGGTATTTGGCCGGCTTTTTTTGAACGTCCTGTTCATGCCGGCAGGCAAACATCATGTTTGCACCAAAAACTGAAGCTGCAAAACCGGAATGACAGTTAGCTTTAATCGTACTCTTACATAACAAGCTCAAAGCTTTCTTCCGCGGCATCTCTATCCTGACGGTCAAGAAACGCTTCAAGAATCTTTTCAAGAAGTCTCAGTCCGCCTTTATATCCAACAAGAGGGAAATACTGGTGTCCCACCCTGTCGTAAATAGGAAACCCGGTTCTTATCAGAGGAATATCCTCATCACGGGCAATATACTTGGCGTATGTGTTCCCGAAAATAATATCCGGTTTGTCATTTTTTATCAGCTGATGAAAATAAAACATATCAGCAGAGGCACCCGACTTAACTATAGTGTTATTACCTGCTAGTTCTTTGATCCTGTTTTCAAATTTCGCCCCTGCAGGAGTTCCCGTTACAACGCAAGTTATCTGCATATCGAGATCTGAAAGGAACCCGACTATTGATTCAAGCTGATCCGGATCACCCATCAGAGCCGCTTTTTTTCTGTAAAAATACTGATGCATATCTGTCATCACGTCGAGAAGCTGGCCCCGTTCCTCCATAATTAAATCGGAAACCTGACCTCCGGCCTTTCTTCTCATCAGATCAATAAACAGATCTGTTGCCTTTAGTCCGATGGGGAGTTCCAGAATTTCAAAGGGAACTTTACATTTTGTATCCAGTGCCTTAGCTCCATGCGAGGATGCGACACCTCCAAGAGCAATTGTCAAACTGCTATCACCGGCGTTTTTAATACATTCCGCTGAAGCACCACCCTTCGGATACATATGAAATTTTCCATCCATGGGACTGTTCACAACGCCTGATGTATCCGGGAACATTGTAAATGCAACACCCATCTCCGACGCGAGCCGCTTGATTTCAGACATGTCAGAGGGCTCAACGAAACCGGGTATTATATTAATTCTATTAGACTTTGTTCCGCTGCTTTCAGAGAAATACTGAACCATCGACGCAGTCATATTTGAAAACCCCGTGACATGAGACCCTTTAAAACTTGGCGTATTTGTATGAATCACAGTTTTACCGACGGGAATTTTTCCATCGGCTTTTGCCTTCTGTATGATCTGGTTGAGATCATCTCCAATAACCTCGGAGAGACATGTAGTATGAACGGCAATAATCTCCGGATCATACATGGCAAAAATATTCTGAACAGATTCCAGAAGATTCGCCTGTCCGCCGAAAACCGATGCACCTTCAGTAAATGAACTTGTTGTGGCCATTACAGGTTCTTTGTAATGCCTTGTGAGCGCGCTTCTGTGATAAGAGCAGCACCCTTGAGATCCATGACTGTGAGGCATGCACCCGTTTATTCCCAGCGCCGCATACATGGCACCCACGGGCTGGCATGTTTTAGCCGGATTAATCGTAAGTGCGCTGCGCTCCGTAATTTTTTCTGTTGTATGTCTGAGCAGCATTTTTTCCTCCTATTTGTTCCAGTTATAGCTTCCGGTAAGTTCCGGATTCTTCTGCCATGGAGCTTTCACCAGACTGAATATTTTTGTATTAACCATACGGTCTATCTCGTAATAAAAATTTACTGCACCGATGAATCCTGCGTAAGGACCGCTATAATCATAGCTATGAAGCTGTTTCATAGGGATTCCGCCCTTCTGAACAACGTATTTCTCTTTGATACCCGCGCAGAAAATATCCGGCTTGTATTTTTCGATGAGAATTTCAGTTTCATAATGATTCAAGTCATCTATGATCAGAGAATTATCCTTCATTTCTGACATCATCCCGTTGTAATCATTAAAGGTGAATCCTTTTGATTCAAGCTCTCCCATCTCCTTCTCACTTTTTCTTGGACGATAAAGCTTATCATCTGCAGTAATTTTCAGCTCTTCGATATTTCTTGAATCAGCATCAATAACTATACCGGGTAAAACCTTTCGACCCTCATAGTCATCACGATGTGCAAATTCATATCCTGCTGAGATTGTCTCCATCCCTATCTCTTTGAAAAGCTCCTGGTAGTGATGAGCCCGCGAACCTCCCACAAACAACATTGCTCTTTTTCCTTCACATCTCGGACTTACCTCTTTCTGAGCTTTCATAACGGCTACAAGTTCCGCCTCTATTACTTTCTCAACTCTTTCTATAAGTTCAGCATCACCAAAATACACAGCCATCTTTCTAAGAGATTTTGCCGTAGCATCAGCTCCTACAAAATTTACCTTGAACCAGGGAATACCATACTTCTTCTCCATCATCTCGGCCATATAATTGATTGAACGGTGACACATGACAACATTGAGATCAGCATTCTGCGCGCTTGCGAACTCCTCATAAACCGAATTTCCGCTGAATGTCGAATGAAGCGTTATCCCGCACAGATCCATAATTCGTTCTATCTCAAAAGCATCTCCGCCTATATTATACTCGCCGAGAATATTTACTATATACTTCCCCTCTTTTCTCATCTCAACCTGTCCGACAACATCGGTAAAAACTTTATTGTTAGCAACATGATGTCCGGCAGATTGACTTACACCTTTATAACCCTCACAAGAAAAACCGAAAATATTCACTTCAGGGTATTTCGCCTCCATCTCGCGGGCTACGGCATGAACATCATCCCCGATAAGCCCCACGGGACATGTAGAAAAAATACCTATAGCTTTTGGATGAAAAAGTTCAATAGCCTCTTCAATTGCTTTCTTCAGTTTCTTTTCTCCGCCAAAAATTATCTCCTCTTCCTGGAGATCCGTAGACATGGCGTATGTCATAAAATTTGTATCTTCCAATGTTTTAGGTCTTGTCTGATTTCTTCTTGTTAGCCAGCTGTAGAAACCGCAGCCTATGGGACCATGAGTAATCTGAAGAATGTCCCTGGTTGGCCCCAGTACAACACCCTTGCATCCTGCATAAGCACAGCCGCGCATGGTGAGTATCCCCGGGATAGTACGTGCATTAGCCATAATCTCCGGCACATTATCTCCATTTTCAACTCTGTTTAAAATCAGCTGTTTCCCGCGCTTCTTTGCAACTTTCGCAGGGTATTTACTCAGAATAGACTCCCTGACACTGGCCGCGTTTATTTCCTTCACTGGTATATAACTTGTCTTGCTCATAATTCAGCTCCTGCAATTACTGTTTTCTCATAATAAGGCTTTTTATACTTCATCAAGCGTATCATTTCCCCTCTCCCCGGTGCGGACCCGGTATGATTCTGTTACCGGCATTATAAATATCTTACCGTCGCCGGATTTCCCTGTCTGATTAGTTTCAATAACTGTTGAAACAATCTTATCTACAAGATCATCAGGTACTATCATCGAAATCATTCTTTTCGGGACAAGACGCTGGCTATTGCCAAGCAGAGAAATAGCCTCTTCATATCCCTGCTCCGCTCCGCGAAGTACATTAAAATCAACAAGTCCCTTTCCACGGCCAAGACACTCACGGGCATGCATTGAGGATATCCCGGCATCAGTAAGAGCTTTTTTGGTTTTATTCATCATATTCATTCTTATGACGGCCATTACCTCTTTCATACGGCAGCTCCCTGTACGACCCCTGATGTCTCTTTTATTCCGGAGCTTACTGTATAAACTTCCTCTACGGGAGAAACGAATATCTTTCCATCACCGAAAGCCCCCTTCTCGCCGGTCTTCGCAGCGCTGATTACACTTTTAATTACAAAGTCCCTGTCGCTATCAGGCACAACAAACATCAGCATCTCCTTCGGGATTTCATCATAAGTCACATCGCCGATTTTTACACCACGCTGCTTGCCTCTACCGGAAACACTCATTTTTGTTACAGAAGGAAAACCCTCAGCCATAAGTTTTTCCATTACAGCATCCACTTTTTCCGGTCTTATTATCGCACGTATCATTATCATAGTTTTATCCTCGCTTTATTAGTTATCACAGGCCAATGCCGTATTGTATCAGCAGCGCTTCCAACTCATCAGTTGTAAGAGGAGTCGGTACAACGAAATTAGTATTGGCGTCAATGGCTCTGCAGAGCTTTCTGTACTCCTCCGCCTGGTTTACAGATGGATCAAATTCAATTACAGTTTTCCTGTTTATCTCCGCCCGCTGTACAAAATTGTCTCTTGGAACAAAGTGTATCATCTGTGTTCCAAGCTTGTCCGCAAGCGCCTGAATTAAATCTTTTTCGTTGTCTACATTTCTGCTGTTGCAGATAAGGCCGCCAAGTCGAACAACTCCCGATTCTGCGAATTTAACAATACCTTTACATATATTATTCGCCGCGTACATCGCCATCATCTCACCCGACACAACGATATAAATCTCCTCTGCTTTACCGTCACGGATCGGCATTGCAAACCCGCCGCAGACAACATCTCCAAGAACATCATAGAAAACATAATCCAGTTCATTATCACCCGAATACGCACCCAGCTGCTCCAGCAGATTGATTGACGTGATTATCCCGCGCCCCGCGCATCCTACTCCTGGCTCCGGACCTCCAGACTCGACACATTTTACAGATTTAAATCCAGGCTTAACAACATCTTCAAGAACCAGGTCTTCACCTTCCGATCTCAGTGTATCAAGCACAGTCTGCTGTACAAGACCCCCAAGTATAAGCCTGGTCGAATCCGCCTTCGGATCACATCCAACAATCATAACCGATTTCCCCATCTCTGCAAGAGCGGCTACGGTGTTCTGTGTTGTAGTGGACTTCCCGATTCCCCCTTTGCCGTAAATCGCTATCTTCCTCATCAGTATCTCTCCTTCTTTATTTAATTGCTGCTGTATATATACAAAGCACAAAGCGTGCCAGTTGGAATGAGATGCTTTAATAAAATTTAAAGTGTGTGTTTTAATGCAGAAAGTTAACAATGGCAAAGTTATGTAGAGTAAAAAAGCCAATTTTAAAACGAAGTTTGTAAATAATAAGAGATGCACAATATTTTATTGTGAATTAATAGATGTATATAATGAAGGCGATAGTTCAACATTCTACGTAATTGTTTAATTTTACAAACTAAAACTACAATTATGTTGATTTGGAAATTGGTTATACTTCGAAGTCTGCCTCAAACCCCCGGGCAATGCCAACAAGTGAAGGAATTGCAAGCTCTACTTCAGAGAATTGTTATTTAAACTAATTAAATTATTAAACAAAATACCCCCGGCCTTCGGCCGGGGGTATTTTGAAAAGTATGTATTATTCTAAGGTAATTTTTTAAAGATTAAATTAAAATCTGCTAAATCTACTCTTCACTATTTTTAAAACTTTTAAAATCAATACCGAGCTTTTCTATTTTATAACCAAGAATTCTTTTTGTAGTACCCAGCTTGCCTGCCGCCGCAGATACATTTCCGTTAGTTATTTTCAGAACATCAATGATCAGCTCTCTCTCGAAAAGATCAGTCCTTTCTTCAAGAGTACCAAGACCGGTTTTTTCACTGAATATCTGAAGAGATGGAGGGAGATGATAGTTTCTTATAACATCTTCACTGCAGAGTATTACCGCCCGCTCCATACAGTTTTCAAGCTCCCTGACATTGCCGGGCCAGTGATACGCAACTAGAAGATCTATTGCATCTGTACTTATTCTATTTATTCTCTTTTCTGCCTTAGTGTTGTATAATTCAAGAAAGTAATCGGCAAGCAGCACAATGTCCGATTTTCTATCGCGAAGCCTCGGTGAGAGTATAGGAAACACATTTATTCTATAATAGAGATCCTCTCTGAATTCATTGTTTTTTATCTTCTCTTCCAGATTCTGATGTGTTGCAGCAATAATCCTTACATCAACAGGAATAGTTTCCGAGCCTCCGACCCGTTCTATGCTCTTCTCCTGAATAACTCGAAGTAAATGAACCTGCAGGGATATATCAAGATCACCAATCTCATCCAGGAAAATTGTTCCGCCATGGGCCAGTTCAAATCTCCCCTTCTTCATCTTATCAGCGCCGGTAAATGCTCCCTTTTCGTATCCGAAAAGTTCAGCCTCAATAAGACTCTTCGGCAAAGCCGCAACATTGACCTTCACAAAGGGCCCGGCGGCTCTTTTACTGTTCTGATGTATAGCATCTGCAATGAGTTCCTTCCCGGTACCGCTCTCCCCTAGAATCAGAACCGTAGTATCAGTACCGGAAACCATGATTATTTTCTCATAAACATCTTTCATCTCGCTGGACTTACCGATAAGTCTACCCTGCACAGTGCTGATCGATATTTTTTTACGGAGAATTTCATTTTCTTCTTTTAATATCTTTTCTCTTGCAATGGATTCAATCCTGCTGTTAACCGCCTGGGCAATCATAATCGAAACCGTGGTAAGAGCGTGATACTCTTCAGAAAGATCTCTTCCATAATTATTAATTATATCTACCGAAATTGTTCCAATTACAGCGGAATTAAGTTTAACGGGCACACAGATGAACGATATTTTATTTGCAGTGGTGTTTCTATATGCGCCAGTCCTGTTTAAGAACTTCGGTTCATTCATTATATCCATAACGATGTATGGATTTCCGGTTTTTACAACAGTCCCGATTATCCCCTCACCGGGCTTATAAATCCCTCTGGTAACCTCTTCATCACTATATCCATGATGAATATCGACGAAAATCTCACCCTCATCTTTGTGATAAATACTTATCATACCACGTTCAATATTATAATATGTAACTATAATACTGAATACATTGGACATAAGAAGATTTATATCACTGCTGTTATCGATAAAAACTCTTCCGATTTTCTCAAGTAATCCAATCTGTCTGTCGTTAATCAGATCCATTTAAAGTCCTTTACCTGCCGATGCTTAAACAATTTCGCATCTGCTGAAATTTCAAATAATACACAATAGTAATAATAGGGTTGTTTTAAACAAATTTTTTTCAGCAGGAGTTCTTCAAATGGGTACTATTTAACAAAATTGTAATTTTCTCCGGCTATTATGCAGTGAAAATGTGAATAATGTCAAAATTTAACAGTAAAAATGAATTAATAATGCAGGTTAAGCTGGATTTTACCAGGCGGGTTAAATTTAAACTTTAGTGAGAGTCCCGTAATTTCACAGAACTCTCACTACGTTCTTTAGATTTTTTAATTAAAGAGCGCTATCTCCGGTTTCACCGGTTCTGATCTTGATTGCGTCATCTATTGTATACACAAAGATTTTTCCATCTCCAATCTCTCCGGTTTTAGCCGAACTTATAATTGCCTCTTTAATTTTTGCCACTTCTTTATCCTTGACAACCATTTCAAGCTTCACCTTGTTGACAAGACCTAATTTATACTCTTCACCACGCCACTGCTGCATTAGGCCTTTCTGTTTACCATGCCCCTTGATTTCTGTCACCATCAATCCCGATTCACCTATACTTTCCAATGCATCAAGGACTTCATCGAGTTTTTCAATTCGTATAATCGCTTCAATTTTTTTCATATTATCACCTTTCTCCTATTACTAAACGGCTTTTGAACTTTTTCGTGATACAGGGCTTTCTGAATATTTATCAAGTTTAACACCGCAATATCCATTTACACCCATCTCCGGAATATCAAGTCCATCTACTTCACAAGAAGCTGGTACCCTGTTACCGATAGTAACTTCTACAAGTTTAAATACAATATAACCTATAACAGCAACGTATACTATATTTGATAAAACACCGATTGACTGTGCAATAAACTGTGATGAATCACCATACAACAGACCTTTAACTGTTCCGGGGACTCCATTCCAGCCGTCACCATAAGTACCATCAGCAAATATTCCCAGCGCAAGACATCCCCACAATCCGTTAACACCATGAACAGCAATAGCACCGACCGGATCATCTACTTTAAGTTTTCTTTCAATAAAGAATGCCGCTTCAATTACTATTACACCGGCAATAGTTCCAATAATTACTGCAGATCCTGAGCCTACAAATGCACATGGTGCTGTTATAGCTACAAGTCCCGCGAGCATACCGTTACACATCATACTTGGATCAGGTTTATTACCTCTAACACCCCACATCCACAGCGCTGATACTATCGCACCTGCACCGGAAGCCAGCATTGTATTAACAGCAACCACACTCATACGTAAGTCTGTAGCAGCAAGAGTTGATCCCGCGTTGAATCCGAACCATCCGAAAGCAAGAATAAATGTTCCTATAATTGCCCATGGTATATTGTGACCCGGTATAGCATTAGGTGTACCATCGGCATTATACTTCCCGATACGCGGGCCGAGCATTTTAGCACCGACAAAAGCAAGTACACCACCGGTTAAGTGAACAACAGATGATCCTGCAAAGTCAACATGACCATGACCAAGAGCAAAGTTTTTACCAAGAGATGCCAGCCATCCTCCGCCCCATACCCAGTTGCCGTATATAGGATATATTATTGTTCCTACAAATATTCCGTAGATAAAAAATGAAGAGAATTTCCATCTCTCAGCCATTGAACCTGTTGGAATAGTTGCAGTTGTATCCATAAACACCATCTGAAAAATAAACAAACCGAATATCGCGACGTCATATACACCTGTGAGCATAAAACCCTTAGTACCGAAAAGTCCGAAATCTTTACCAAAAAGAGAAATAGCAAACTCACCGGATAAGCCATCATAGCCTCCAAGAGTTCCAAGCGCCCCTACACCACCGAACATCAGAGCAAATCCGCAGAGATAAAAGCCAAGCATCCCTAATGGATAAATCATAAAATTCATCGACATTGTGTGCGCCACATTCTTCGCTCTGGTTAAACCACCTTCAACCAGTGCAAATCCCGCCTGCATAAACATAACAAGAAAAGCCGCAATTAAAACCCACAATAGATTAAGTGCAACTTTTGTGTGTCCCACTTCAGCTGCGACTTCGCTTAGTGTGGGCTCACCTTTTTTTGCAGCAGTGACATCACCGGCATTCCCGGTGTTTGATCCTGCAGGGTCAACCGTTCTTACAACAACCTCAGTTTTTACCGGTGCAGTCTCGGCAAATAATGAAACTCCAGTGAAAAGCATTAAACTTATAATAATAAGTGTGAATACTTTTGTTCTCATACAACCTCCGAAAGAATTATTAAATAATTTTTTAAAGCCTTATACAGAACGTTATAATGCATGATGCGTGCCAGCTTTAATAACACAGGATAGAGACGGATGAAGTTAACATGTTTGTAATGTTTAGTAGAGTTATCACTTAAAACAAGATCAAAAGTAGAATAATTTGCAGCAGGATGAGACAGTTTTTTAAAAAAAAATATATTTATTAATTTTTTTAACATCTGCAAAATTACCGAATATTTCATTATTGTATAATTATTACTTAAAAAATACAATTATGTAGAAGTGAACCGGACCGCTGATTCCGCAGATTGAGATTCAGGTTAGAACTTTTTACAAAATTCCGGAATATCAGAGACAGAAAATCTGCAAAATCACCCTAATCCGCGGTCATCTGCGATCCCGACATTTTACTGATAATACTTGACAATGAATATAAAAATGATAATATTACTATTAAACATACATTTTAAAAAATACATAATAGTAAAACCAACTTTAAATCTAGCGAGGCCATGATGTTCCCCTTTACAAGAAAAACAAAAACCGGCGATAAGAAAAAGAAACTTTCAATTATTGAAAAAACAATTAAAATCGGCAGACAGATATATGAAGGATATTCCTTTGAAAGCACTGTTTACAATAGACTTATTACTACCGTAAAAGTCTTTATCGTTGCTACACGTAAATTTATGCTTGATGACTGTCTTACACAGGCCTCAGCCATTGCATATACTGTAATTGTTTCTCTCATACCTACGCTTACTGTGGTTTTAACTTTTATATCTATTTTTTCGGGAGTAGAGAATAAAAAAGAGGATCTCTTCCGGGATATATCTCTTTTCATGACTGAACATAGTATAAAACTGAATATAGACTTTATTTTTGAAGCTATCTCCGGACTTATTGATAACGCAAAAACAATCGGAGGAATCGGTGCACTATTAGTATTATTCACAGCTACCGCCACTCTCAGAGCTCTTGAAAAATCGTTAAATCAAATCTGGAGTGTTAAACAGGGAAGATCATTTTTCCAGAAAATAATGTACTACTGGGCTGCTCTGACCCTCGGTCCTGTTATGCTCATTGCCGGAACAACCGTTGCGACTAAACTCTCAGATGTTTTCTCATCGTCAAACTACAACTCCGTCTACCTTTCCGGAGATAAAATATGGGTAGTGGGAAACAAAGGCTCTCTGCTTAATACCGATATGAGTAAAACAAAGTTTGTTCCAACCGACGAAACAAACTTTGATTATGAAAACCAGAAAATATATAACTACAAATTTTCCGACAACCAGTTTACAGAAGATGATTCCAAAATTGATTTTTTAACTCTGATGAAAGAGGAGTTCAAAGATATTCAGTTTGTCAACAATGAAGGCTGGGCTGTTGGAACAAAGGGTATTATACTCTACACTAAAGATAAAGGTAAGATCTGGTCTATTTCAAAATGGGGCGATTTTACTTTCAATGATATACATATGATTAATAGTCAGAAAGGATTTATTTCAGCAGATAGCGGAGTAATCCTGAGCACTGAAAATGGCGGAAAAGACTGGAAAGTATTCGATACAAAAGATGTATCTCTCAATTTCAATTCAATCTCTTTCAAAGATACCACTGCGATAATTACAGGGAACAAGGGTAGAATCCTCTACTCAACTGATTCCGGCACCACCTGGACATTACAGACCATCGCTGAAGCTAAAAGGAAAAACAAACTCGTTGATCTAAACTCCGCGTTTTTTACAGATAAAAACAACATCTGGATGGCTGGAAACGACGGCGTTATACTTCACAGCACAGACGGCGGAGCAACATGGATTCCTGGTAAATTCAAAGAATACAATTACTATGCAATTCTGTTTTTGAGTAACAATGAAGGATTTATTGCCGGAGAGAACGGAATAATTATTCACACTGAAAACGGAGGATCCAGCTGGAAAAGCGACACACTCCCTGCATATAAAATCAATAAACTCTTTAATGCATCCGGTGCTCTATGGGCAATTGGAAACGGCGGAATTATTCAGAAATCTGTTGACAATGGAAAAACATGGCAGGGTAAATCCGGTAAAAGTATATTCGCCATGCTTATAAACTTTTTTGCTCCATTCCTCTTCATCTGGGTATTTTTCCTTATGGCTTATTCAACAATTCCAAACACCAAAGTTCCATTCCGTTATTCAGCAATAGGAGCAGCTTTTACCGGTGCAGTATGGGTAATTTTTATACTTCTATTTATTGTTTACGTCAAAGCCTTCGCAAGCGGAACATTCGCTATATATGGAGCGCTTGCATCGATACCGTTATTCCTTCTTATGATATACACTTCAACATTAATAATACTATATGGTGCTGAGGTTTCGTACACAATGATGCATCCGGAAACCTATGCAAGTCTTAAACATGTATTTGAAGATTCAAGAAAAGTAAATATGTACTATGGGCTGTCAGTTCTTCAGGCTATATATTTCAATTTTGAATCGGATGCGGGAAACACAAAACATTCAGAACTTCTTAAAAAAGCACGTAACCATACAGTTGATCTTGACCACTTCATTAAACTCTTCACTGCAGAAAATCTGATAGTTACAGACAAAGATGGAGGATATCTTCCGACAAAGTCTTCATCAAACATTAAACTCATCGATCTTTTTAACCTTATCAATGAAGCGAAGATAACAATACCTCCATCCAAGATGAAAAAGAAACTTGAACAAGGAGATATAATTGATATTTTCAACAAGCTTAACAGTCAGAGAAATAAAATTTTATCGGATATGACGCTGAAGGATCTGAAGATATAGAATTACAGAAACCACAAGCCCCGAACGGGGCTTGTGTACACATCTCAACCGCCACCCAACCCCCAGAGGTGGGCTTTAAAAAAAATAAACCATAATGTTTTTTATTTTAATACAAACCTTCCTGCCCCCTATCCCCCGGAGGGGGCACCGGGTACATCAGTTATATCGCTGTTAGTTTTATTCTTATCTTTTCCTCTTGCGTGCCCCCTCCGGGGGACAGGGGGCCGTTGATGCAAGCGGCCGCATGGTGAGAAGATAAATCAATAACCACTCCCTTACTGCGTATAATATCCGAATATAAAAGGAATAAGTATAAACTCCCCCTTAATATCTTCAGGAACTTTACCGAAAGTTTTAGATAACCGTATAGCATCAAGACATGATTCATCAAGAGGACTGTTTCCATAGGAATCGATAATCTCTACTTTCTGTATATCTCCATTTCGATTCATAAGAAAATATAATTTAACAAGCTGTGGGGGAATAGCCATTATTCTTACACTTCCCGGAGTGTAACTTCCTGTAGCAGCATTATATCCCCCGAGCGATGCATTTGCAAGTAACGGCGGATACCAGTTTGATGCTATTCTATCTTTCATACTTTTAAAATATGCAAAGTTTTTAAATTTAGCGGTATTGAAAGAGAACATTCCGCTGTTACTGTAATAGATTGCATTTTTAAGAGTGACGCTGTTTTTATCAGGTATAGCCACATCATTAAACATGCCGTCACTACCCGAAGTTGCCTTGCTTCCGCTTTTATACATTCTTAAAACAATTTCAGAATCATTATTTGAAACACGTGATTTTTCTCCAGATGATGAACTTTCAGATCCGGAGTTCTGTTGTTTTGACCCCTTCCTCAGTTTAAATTCAAGCGAATTATTAAGCCACCGGTCACCATGTTCCCTGGTGATAAAACCTTTAGCGGTAGAATCCCTATCTGATAGCAGTGTCTGATTATTAATATCTCTTTTATCATCCTGGTTTGCATTTACAATTATATCTCTACCTGAAAAAAGAGAATTATCTTTTTTTTCTCTATTCAGATATGAAGACAATCCAGTGGAGTCCGGAAGAAAAAACGAAGTCATAAAAACTATATGCAGAAAAAATGATATTATCAGCAGCAGGGATAAATTAATTTTATATCTTTCAGTCACAATAATCAGCTCATAATTTTCTATTATTTTAAGAAGATCACTCATAAAAAAAACTTACAAGCGATCTAAACCCAGGTAACATCTACAAAAGATCTCCAACTGCTATTCTTATTTCAATAATCATTATATGCAATAAGATTTATGTATAAGTAATTAAAAATTGTTACAGTTAATAACATACATAATCATCCGTATTATGAATAAGTAAATTCGGCATCTACTTAAAAAACATCAGGTAAATTGCATTTTCCCGGCAACCATGCAGGGGGGAAAGCATAATGCCGCGGAATTTTCAAGTACTCCGGAAATCAGCCTATCTTCCCAGCGAACAGCAATTTAAGTTTAGTAATAGATTATTGTTATAATTTAAAAAAAAAGAGGGTGCAATATTAAATATACCGCACCCTCTTTTTTTTAATCCTGAATATAATTATTTATTAGCTTCTTCTTCAAGAAATTTCTTTCTTTCCTCGATTATTTTATCCGCGTCTCTGCCGGATATTGGATCATAATGAGAGAAATCCATTTCAAATGTTGCTTTTCCGCTGGTCATTGCTCTAAGGTCAGTGCTGTATCTCAGCATTTCAGCCTGAGGTACCTGTGCCTTAACTATCTGCATAGTGACCGATGCATTTTCATTACTGTCCATCCCGAGAACACGCCCTCTTCTGCTTGTGATATCACTCATTATATCACCCATAAATTCTTTATCAGCCATAATTTTTACATTCATAACCGGTTCAAGAATTTGCGGTCCAGCCTGTTCCATCGCCATTTTAAAAGCAGTTCGGGCGGCAATTTTAAATGCCATTTCCGATGAATCTACATCATGATACGATCCGTAAAAAAGCTCAACCCAGACATCCTCAACATGAAACTTGGCAAGAACTCCCTCTTCCAGACCCTCTCTTAGACCCTTTTCAACACCCGGAATATACTGCCTTGGAACTACTCCTCCGACAATACTGTCAACAAACTCAAATCCTTTCCCTCTCTCAAGAGGCTTGATGCGAATATGGACTTCTCCATACTGACCATGTCCACCCGACTGCTTTTTGTGTTTATACTGTGCCTCAGCCTTCTTAGTAATAGTTTCCTTATATGCCACCCGTGGAATTTTAGTATGAACATCAAGCTTAAGCTTTTCTTTTAAATTTTTAAGGATGATATTAAGCTGCATCTCACCCATACCTGACAATACAGACTCAGAGGTGTTGGCATTAAATCCGTATTTTATAGTTGGATTTTCTTCAGCCATTTTGTTCAGGAACTGACCGATCTTATCCTCCTCTCCTCTTTTTGCAGCTTCAACAGCATATGAGAAAACAGGCTGCGGCAGCTGTATAATTGGCAGTACGACTGGAGTTTTAGGATCCGACAAAGTATCGAGAGTTGTAGTTTTATCAAGCTTAACGAGAACTCCAATATCCCCTGTAACTATTTTAGACATTTCAACCTGTTTATGTCCAACCATTGTGTAAATTTTCGCGATTCTTTCTTTAACATTTTTAGTAGTATTAAAAACCTCAGATTCCGGAGTCATAGTTCCCGCTATAACTTTCACATAGTTGAATCTTCCGGCGTACTGATCTATTGCGGTTTTCCAAACTACAGCTTTTAGAGGCCCTGCCTCATCCATCTTGACTGTAACTTCTTTTTCAGGATGGAACTGCTCATGTCCTTTATATGACTTTCCAATTACCGGAGGAGGAGTATAGTTTTTGATTACGCGTATAAGGTTTTTAATACCTTTAATCTTCAGTGAAGACCCGCAGATAACCGGAGTCAGTTTACCGGCTGTAAGTTGTACACGGATTCCATATCTGATCTCTTCTTCGGTTAATGTTTCACCTGCGAGAAATTTTTCTATAAGTTCATCCGTTCCTTCAGCTCCAAGTTCTATAAGATTGAGCCTTTCAAGTTCTGCAAGTTCTTTCAATTCATCAGGTATTTCACTGATAGTTACATCTCTGCCGTCACCCTTTGGTGTATATAACTTCATCTGTATAATATCTACAACACCTTTAAAAGTTTCGCCCTCTCCATTGGGGATACATAAAGAGGCTACCTTAACACCAAGACTGGTTTTAAGATTTTCAATTACTTTGTCGTAATTTGCTCTTTCTTTATCCATTTTATTGACAAAAACAATTCTTGGAATATTATGTTCAACAAGATATCTCCAGGCTTTTTCTGTTTCAATCTGAACTCCATCAACTGAATCAACAACAAGAATTGCTGTTTCAACAGTCTGAAGAGCGGCATGCGCCTCGCCGACAAAATCTGCGGTTCCCGGAGTATCTATTATATTAATTTTTACATCATCAAATTCAACAAAAGCAAGAGATGTTTTTATTGAAATTTTCTTTTCCTTCTCATCATCTTCATAATCAGAGCATAATGTGCCGCTGTCAACATTACCCATTTTTTCAACCTGATTGCTTACAAACAGCATCGATTCAAGCAGTGTTGATTTACCTGTTCCACCATGTCCAATAATTGCTACGTTACGGATCTCACCAGTCTTATACTCTCTTAACATTTAAGAACCTCCTGTGTTATCTCATCCATTGTATTGTTTGTAATGAAACTATTATTTACACCAGAAATAAAACGGTCTCTGCAGAAAAACACTTTTTAACTAACGCAAAAATTGCGGACTAAAAATATTATCAGATCAAGCCGGTTTATTTATGCTATATTGTTCCAGACTAAAATAGATTGAAAATTTGTTAAAAAACAACGCCAGATTCTTTTTAAAAAAATACCCCTTTCGAAAGTCATAATCAATTACTCAAAACAGCCTCCGCACTCCCGGAGGGAGCAGTTGATACGAAGGTCTACGCAACCATCAGTTTTTGACTTTTACTTTTAAAATTTTAAAATCGATGAAAAGATTGACAATACTTACATAGAATTTATAAGGAAGCTTTTTTTTTGTAAAGCCTTTTATTTAGTCGGATAGATAATGTAGCAGATTTTAAAATGTTTTAAAATATTCATTCCACATCCCTCAAACCCTCCCGCCTCTTTTTTTAAGAGAGAGAGGAATCGAGGGTGTGATCAAAACCAATTTATGTAAAATTATACTTTTGCTCTTTTAGTCTGCAGATAATTGTAGGCAAGCTTTGATAATATAGTCACAATAAAGAGCATCGCAGCATAAAGCACAAGATCTCCATAAGCCGAGTAGAATGTTTTAATGTTCTTTGATGTATCTATTTCACCATTCATAAATCCTTTTTTAAGAATCGGAATCGTTTTCACAACTCTTCCATTAGGATCGATAATTGAAGTAACTCCGGTATTCCCCGCTCTTACCATCCATATACCATTTTCCACAGCACGGAATACTGAAGCAGAATAATGCTGATAGTGCCCGTTATATGCATCTGTCCAGCCATCATTTGTGATAGTGACCATAAAATCAGCGCCCATTCTTCTATAGTCCCTGCAGAATCTAAAAAAAACACCCTCATAGCATATAAGAGAACCGAACTTTAAACCATCAATTTTGAATAATTCCTGATGTTTCCCTGGAACAAAATCCGACCCCCCGAAACTCTCGACAAGACGTTTTATTGGAACAAGCCACTTGTCATATGGAAACCATTCTCCAAATGGAACCAATATCATTTTAGGATAAGACTGAACGACTTCTCCGGCACCGCTTATAAGCACAGCGTTATTTTGAGGATAATACCTTAGAGAATCCGTATTTTTTTTAACAACAATCCCGATCTCACCTGTCAGGAGAGGTTTACCGGTTTCTTTAACAAAGCTTAAAAGCTGCTCATCAAATCCGTCCTTATCTCCTGTCATTGCTCTGAACGAAATAAGTTCAAGAGTAGCCGACTCTGACCATATAATAAAATCCGGATTTTCGCGGAGAGATTCCTTTGTATAACGTATAAGCTCAGAGAGGTAAAAATATCTATTTGCAGACCAGTTATCCCATGGAGATATACATGACTGAACCAGCGCCACTTTTAAGACTTTACCTTCGGCTTCCTGAGATTTATTGGAGAGTCGGATAAAACCAGAAATTGAAATAATAACTATAAGCAGTGATATGCCCGCCAGTCTGGCGAAGTATGAATTTTTTAAAAAATCTTTAATTCCTGTAACGCCGTCTTTAAATGACTGCATATACTCCGATAGAATTATATTAAACATTATTATGATGAAATTCAAACCAAGAATTCCTGTTACGGAAGCCATCTGGATAAACGGTGTAAAGGTATATTGAGAATATCCTATATATGTCCATGGAAATGCGAGAAAACCGATTGACTGAACATAATCAATTGTTATCCACACCGATGGATAAATAAAAATTTTATAACGTGGAAATTTCCGTGAGAGATACTCAGAAACAGTAATCTTTATTGCCAGGAATGCTGTAAGTGCAGGCATTAAAAATAAGAGAACTACAAAATATCCTCCAGGGACTTTCGCACCGAAGTTTCCTATCCAGCCATAGGTCAAAAGGTTGCCGATAAGACCCGTAATAAATACTGCAAAAAAGACATCTCTCATGGATTTACCCGAAACATAAGAAAAAAGAGGAACAAATGAAAACCAGGCGATAACCGGGAAAAACTTCAATAGAACTAAATCATATGAAGGAAATGAGAGAAATATTAAAAGGGCTGAGAAAACAAAATAGTAATCTTTTAAAAACAGTTTCAGTTTATTCATTTTATATCCGGTAAAGTTTAATATTAACTTAAAGACTGTCGGCATATCCGATTCTCCGCAGTCTTTCAAAAGTTGTATGAGTTATTTAAATCCAGAATTTAATCTTTCTGATAAGTTCAAACTTCTTATCTGCTGCTGCGGCATATCCCACGGTTATTATGCTCGCTGCATTATGAAAATCAAGAGTTCCCGTTTGAAGCAGGTCCGGCTCTATCAGAACATTCGGTGTATGATACTTCAGCATATTCAGCGTGTTAACATATTCCATTATATCAATCGACTGAGAAAGAACCTCAAAGATACTGGGATGAAAATCTCTTTCTTTTTCACGATTCAGCCACTGGTCTATACTTTTAAACCAGCCCGGGGAATTTTTTTTATTCTCTTTTACCGATACACCCTGCTTATCATCGGCATACTGAATATCTTCGTGAAAAATTTTTATTCCTATCTTTGCTGCACCCTTCTTGACATACTTTTTTATTTCTGAAACCTTAAGCCCGGGATGCAGATTAACAGCGATTACCAGCCCGGCACCCATCTCTTTTACCACATCAATAGGCAGCGGATTGGCAACACCGCCATCGAGCAGAAATGTATTTCCGTATGTAACAGGAACAAAAACTCCAGGTATAGATATACTGGCTCTTATAGCTTCAAGAACACTACCTTTTCTAAAGATAATTGCCTTCCCTGTATAATAATCTGTTGCCACAATGGCGAGAGGCTTAGACAGATTTTCAATTTTCGCATCAGCAGGTATATATTTTGTAAGAAAAGTTATAAAATTGTTTCCTTTTAAAAGACCTGACTTCGGAAGAGTTATATCTGCAATTGACAAAAGCTCTTTTTTTGAAAATGAGAGCACATCATCTTTCAGCTTCCCTAAATTTCCGCAAAGATAAACTGCTCCAATCACTGCACCTATACTGGATCCGGAAATCATATCGATCGGTATCTTCATATTCTCCAGATATTCAATAACAGCAATATGTGACAGCCCCTTAGCTCCGCCGCTTCCAAGCGCTAACCCTACTTTTCGATTTCTTAAAAATTTAACAGGATTGACCATATATCTTCTCCTCTTATAATTGTGAAATTATTTAGTGATGTGGTCAATTAGTTTTCACTTATTTAAAATAATTTTGTATATCAATAAATACATATTATTAAAAAAGCTCAAAATCAGTTAATTCTGTTTTCTCCACTACGAAGGCGCTGAGGAAAGCAATTTTATCACCTGCTTATAAGCAGTTATATATATGAAATTCTTTATTATTACCAGCTACACGATAGCACTTCAGTGTTAATCAACTATAAAAAAACTGCAATAAAGCGAACATGACAACTTAATGGAAAAATATTGTTTTAATTTTTATTTATTATTAAAAAATGTTGACACATATTGGTCCTGTATTTAGGTTGCTTACAGATCGCGCGGTGGAGCAGTTGGCAGCTCGTTGGGCTCATAACCCAAAGGTCGTAGGTTCAAGTCCTACCCGCGCTAATAAAAAACCCGGCGGGGTAGCTCAGTAGGTTAGAGCACACGGCTCATATCCGTGGTGTGGGGGGTTCGAGTCCCTCCCCCGCTAAGCAGAAAAAGGGCAATTTTTGATTGCCCTTTTTTATTTTAACCTTTCGAGTTCACTCCTGATTATTCCACTACTCTCTCTCATCATACTATAAAACAAATCCGGCACTGCGAAAGAATCATAAAAATAAAATGATTCCATTACATCATGAAAAAAATATGTTGCAATAAAAGTGATATATCAACATTATTCACAAAATTTCAAAATTATAGAACGGAGGAATTTGAATGTTCGGTAAAATATTAAAAGCATCAATACTTGCAATTACATGCATAGCATTTGTTTCATGCAGCGGAGACTCAAGAAATCTCATAGGCGGCAGCATGGTTGATTCTCTGACCAATACAGCACTGAATACATCCGGATCAAATAAAGATAATTCAGGCAATGATAATTCAAACATTCAGGATAAAAGTTCAAAGAGCAAAAATAAATACAGCGGTGGATCCACCGGTGACGATCACTTTATTGATAGTGATGTAATATTTATTTCTAAAGAGGCTTTCAAAGGAACCGGCTGGATTTATGTACAAACTGCAAAGGTAGTCACTCCTCCATCTGCAAAGACCAAAAATGAAGGGGAGTACATGATAATATCTTCAGGAGAACAGATCTGGACTAAATTCAGTTATAAAACAAGAATTGCCACAGAAAAAGAACTTAAGATTGGCCTTATAATAATTGCGTTTGAAAGAGCTGATGGTGAAGTTTACTTTTCTCCGGAAGATAAATCACAAGCACTTGCATGGAACTGGTTTATGGCAAAGATAACAGACATGTCCGATAAACATAAAGGATATGTTACTGTTTCCGGTGGTTACAAAATCAATCTGGAAAATATTAGAGTAGCAGTTAAGTAATCATTAATTATAATTAACTATAAAAAAGCTGCTCTACGGGGCAGCTTTTTTATAGTGATAGCAGCTCATCGGAATTTTATTTGTTCAGACCCTAAAAAATAAGTTGAACTTTTTTAACAACTCAGTAAGTTTTCTTATGCAAAAAATTATTCATTTATCTTTTATTGTTATTATTCTTCTATCCATGAGCTTATCCTCGCAAGCTGAAAAGACAGGAAAAACAGCTATCAAATACCCCATTATCGAAGCTCCATACAATTTCACAAATGACAGTTCCTTCCCTGGAATGAGTCAATCACTGTACATCACAGCTGACATATCAAAGGCTTCGCACCAGTTCATATATGACTTATTCTCTGATGACAGAAACTGCCTCCGTATTTTCACACTTGCGGTTTGGGATTATTTTTTATTTATACTCCCGGGCGGTCCGGCATGGGTACATGAGGAGTGGCACAGAGCGGTTATGGGACAGTATGGAATTGAAAGCTTTAACGATGTTTATAATCTTGATATATTCGCAGAAACAATTGCCGTTAGCCATGTTAGAGATGAAGATCTTGCATATCTTAAAGAGCATCACAATCCCGACATGATAAGACTTTCCGAAGCTGGAAATGAAGCTGAAATAGAGCTTACAAGAGAATACCGCCGCGACTCTTTCTTTAACGGCAGACCTTTACACTATGAACTTCTGCAGATGTGGGTTACACTTTTTAACTCATCATACTATGTAATAATGTGCGGTACAAAGGATGCCGACACCCTCACCGATGAATTAAATATAGAAGATGGAACATCTATTAAAAAACGTGATTTCACCGGTCTCGACTTCACCGCATGGATATACGATTTAAGCAGACCTGATGAATCCTATGCCGCAAGAGGAATACACCCTTCGGGAACAGGGATTGACAGGTATATCAAGTATTCTGATCTTACAAGTAGAGAAAAAAAATATCTGAAAAAAACAGGAAAGCTTACACTTCTGAATTTTATATCACCTCAGCTTTTCGGTATTAAAGCATTTAATTTTGATGATACTTCAGGCAGTACTTCTCAATTTAATTTCATGATGATTCACCATTTGACCTCATTCGGAAATGATATAATACTTTCTCTGCTTTATAAAAAAAATGATTTTAATCTGGAGACATCATTTCACTGCTTCAATAATGAAAGCCATTACTTTCCAGGAATAGGAATTGCAATAAAAAGATATCCCTTAACAATATTTGAAAAAAAGATTTATACTGATTATAAAGCTGAATTATATATCCAGCCGGAAAATCAGAGGTTCAGAGAAAATGATGGAGAACTGGGAGGACTTGCGGGAACCGGTTTGTCCATACCTATTAGTGAAAAGAATATTGAGTTTTTTCTTGAATGTGACGCTAAAAGTAATGGATGGGTTGCAGGAAACCTATATTTAGGTAAAAGTATTCAGGCACGGAGCGGAATTATTTTTTATTTATAATTTTATAACATTACACAGATGAAACTCTGCTCCTGAAACTTAGTTTAATATTCAGTTGTTGGAATATTAAACTATATCCCAGAAATTTTTAATCGCCAATGCTACAAGCTCCGGCTTCATTGTTGACATCGGCTCATTGTGAAGCATCTTCATATAATTTATCTCACTTGTATCAAGCGGCGGGACATTTGTCCTCGGGCATATTCTCATATGAGGAATAAAACCACGATTTCCCGGTAAAAAAAATAGTGAGATGTTAAAGCTTATAATATTATTAGATTTAATAAATTTTATGGTTTTAAGTATTCCATTTATCAGCTCTTCGAGTCTGTGGTCTTTAAGATCTGCAGGTTCAAAATAATCATGAGATACCGCTATCATATCAAAAATTCCCGCGGGAGCAAAGGCTATCATCCATGAAAAATAATCACCACGTGAAATAAATCTTTCATTCTCTGAAATTTCCGAATCAACCAGATCCTTGAATATATTTTCTCCTGAAATTTTCATTGTTCTCAATACGTCCGAATAATAATTAGACGGTATTGACGAAGCAGTAATTTGCAGATGAGGATGAACGATTGAACTACCCGCTACAGGCAGATAGTTCCAGTTAATTGACTGATATACAGCATCGGGCTGATTCAATTTTATATCAGAAAGAAATTCAACAGAGCAGGAAAATGCATCCTTCATCATATCCGATGAGAATTCATTGATAAGCACAAGATGTTTATTAGTCATCACAGTTACAGCACCATTTTCATCATAAGGAAATGCATTGGGAAAACATACCGCTTCACCTATATGGTATCTCTCTTTGCTGAATAATTCAGGATTAAATTTTGGTGTAATTTTTTCAATATTCTCTCTGCAGAATGGACAAAAGCCTATATCTTTTTTCTTTATAAGTTCAAGATCAGGTTCAGGAAGTGTTCTTTCAGGGAAAAAAAGTATCCTTGTGTTTCTACCGGTAAGAGGATCTGTTCTTATCTCGCACTCACGACCTCCCGGTAAGAAATTGTTGAATGGATCGAGGAAAGTTGCTTTTTTCAGAGCTTTTTTAAATTCCATTAACTCCTCCGCCATAAAAACATATAAAATCGCCACTACAGAATTGAATGTTTAACAAAACCTTATCATTTCTAACTCTTCAGCAGGCTCATTATAAACTTCTGTAAGAAATTTTAATTTTAACAGACACTATCGCTTCTTAGAAATGACAGATTAAACAAAATTCCATTTTTGAACAGATCAATCAAAAAAAAACAATGATTGTTAAATACTGCAGGTAGCTACGATTTCCCACGCACCTATGTGACGGGCGAAACAAATTTCACTACCAGTTTTTTAACCAGATACAATAAGCAGTTAAAAACTTTTTAATTTATAGACAATAGTTAATAATAAAAAAATCATTGCAAGAAATAATCAGCAGATATAACTATTTTATTATATTACAGTATATACCGATCTTGTATTAACTATTATTAAAATCTTTAAATGGCAGGACCATCTAGTGGAATCAATTTTACAATCTTTAACATCAAATAAAGTTTTATTGGCCATTGCAATCCTGCTGACTTCTCTTATTATTTATTCAATACTTAAACGTCTGCTAAAAATAATTGTAATTTTAATAATTGCTCTTGTATTATATTTGGGATACATGAATTACAGAGGCGAAAAAATTGATGATACTCTGCAGAATTATTTAAACAAAGGCGGGAAAGAACTTAAAGAGATTCAGAAGCAGAAAAATAAAATAAACGATGTGATCGATTCAGTAAATAAGCAGGGTAAATAAGTTTAATCCAGTACTTCCTCATCTGAATAGATATAAACTTCAATTTCATCGATCGCTTTACTCTCTCCGTTAGCAACTTCTACCAGTACAATCTTATAATCACCAGGTTCTAATCCTTTAAGTGTACCGTAGACAATACTCTTTGCTGGATCAATATAATCTGTAGTGGTTAAAATATCTATCCACCCGAATTCTTTTTTTAATATAATTACTCCGATTTTTATTTTAGAACGCGGTATTGAATGAAATTTATAAATCCACTTAATCTCTTTTGCAGAATCAAATTCAAATCTGCTCTGATTTATTTTGTATGATTTATCCTCAGGTGTCTGAAAAGCAAACTCGCCCTTAAGTTTTCCGCAGGATACAATCAACAAAAGAGATAGAAGTAAAAGTGCAGATTTATTCATTTATAATATTCACTCAACTTTATACTGATTTTTATCAAGTTCTATAACATCACCTTTCTTTCCGGCATTTGATGTTTTTTTTGATTGATTCATTTCATCTACTCTTCGATTGAACTCTCCAGCAGTTTTGCCTACCTGAAAAATAAGCTTAAGGAGCTTCAATACAATATATCCAATAAAAATAAAAAACAAAAGTCTAAAAATTGCACCCATCTTTATCATCTCCGGGAATTGAATAAGTTAATTGGGAAGTCATTAAATATAGGCTACTTATCATTCTTTTGTTACAACTATTCCGATACTATCCGGAATAGTGGAAAGAATTCCGGCATCATTTTCAGGAGAATCTCCAGTAACATGGACAAAATTTTTAACTTCAACTCTGCCATGTTTTACAAATTCCTCGTCATCTATCTCGATTTCATCTGCATCTATATAAGCTGAAAATGAACGGTCATTTATATTTATATTTTTATTTTCAGGAACAATAACATTTATTTTTACTCTGGCATTACTCAAAGTATATTTAAAATTTTTCCGCTTATTTCTTATTGTAACTGGTATTTCTAACGATGTAATTTCTGAATAGCTTAGAACAGGAATTGAAGCGGCCACTTTCGATAAACTATACTCAATTCCTTCTTCGGCCAATTTCTCAATCTTCGCATCCTGATGGAATGCAGCATTTTTATCATCTACCGGTATTTCTTCGGTATAGAGAACTGATATGTTATGTACAATAGAACCCGGCCCTGATACTTTAGCATATTCAGGATTGACTCTGATTTTCCCGACCATGAATCCTTTACCAGCTGAACCGGTATATCGGGGTATTATCTTTACATTTCTCTCTGTTTTTTTCTCAATAAGTATTTTAACTTCCTCAGGATAAATCCCGATTTTGAAATCTTCTGTAAAATCTATCTTCTGATACTGTATTTTGTAAGCCTTATAATCTCCAAGCTCTGCATTTGACAAATCCACTACAAGTTTGATGTTCTTTGAACTTATACTTTTTAAATCATCTTTATTGCCTTGAACTTCAACTACAACAACTTTGTGAGATATTTTTGAAACAACAAGATTTTCCTGAAGACCGGTAAATGTTACTGGAAGTTTAAAACGCACATCACCGCTCTTTTCGTTTGATAACCAGGCCCAAAGAATAACAGCAAGTATAATACTCACCACCTTAGGAATAAAATTTCTATTTTCAATAATTTTAACAAATATTTCAATATATCTTTTCATTTAAATATTGTATGTCTCCTCATATGCAGTTTTAGGATTCATAAAGAAGATTATCATATTCTTGAGATCACTATCATTGATTGCCGGGATCATCTTCCCGTTTACCATTAGTGAAATCTCTCCCCGCTCTTCTGAGGTTACAATCACAAGTGCATCTGTCTCTTCTGCAATACCGAGCCCGGCTCTATGTCTGGCGCCATGATGTTTTTTTATCTGCTTAGAATCACTCAACGGGAGATAACATGCAGCTCCGGCAATTCTCCCCTCCTGAATTATCAAAGCCCCGTCGTGAAGCGGTGTGAGTGGAAAAAATATTGTCCTGATCAGTTCCTCTGAAATGCCTGAATCGACAACCACGCCCGATTCGACAAAACTTTTTAAGCCGGTATTTCTCTCTATTACAATGAGAGAACCGACCTTCTCATCAGCCATGGAAAAAACTGCATTTACAAGCTCATCGAGCTGGAAGGATTCCGAACTTTCTTCATTAACCAGCCAGTTTTTCTGACCGAATCTGGTAATCAGCCGCCTTAGTTCAGGCTGAAACAAAATAATAACTGCTATCACCAGAGATTGGGTAATATTTTTAATAAGCCAATCAAGTGTATCCAGATGAAGAATACCTGCAACAACCGCAACTATAAAGATTATAATTACACCTTTTAATAGTTGAACAGCCCGGGTATTAGTCAGAAAATTATATGTCCAGTAGAAAATATAAGCCACAATCAGCACATCAACAACATTTCTGAAGAAACCCCAGAAAGATGCTACCGATACGGTCATATTGCCAATTAATTCATTCATCTATTCAGACGCTGTCCTCTTTAAAAAATCTATGCTGTCCATAGCAAGTCTGTTAGCCTTCACGTCATGCACTCTGATGATATCCGCTCCATTATTCACTGCAATTGCATTCAGAGCAATAGTTGCGGGGAGTCTATCTTCTTCATCTGTATATAATTTACCGATCAGTGACTTTCTGGAAAGACCTATCAGTACGGGATAACCGGATTCTTTGAATTTTAATATATTATTCAAAATAATATAATTCTGCTCAATACTCTTCCCGAAACCTATACCTGGATCAATTACTATCTTCTCTCCAGAAACGCCATGCCTTAATGCATTATCTATTGATATAATTAAAAAATCAAGTATATCTTTAATAATATCATTATACCCGGTATTTTTCTGCATATCAGCCGGCTTACCCTTAATATGATTAATTATAAGTCCGGTTTTATAATCCGCTGCAGCCTTAATAATTGCAGGATCGAAGGTGAGACCGCTGATATCATTTATTATTGAGGCTCCGGCCTTTACCGCTTCGATGGCCACTATTGATTTTGTTGTATCAATTGAAACCGGTACCGGAATCTCCTTAATTAATCTTTCAATAACCGGAACTACTCTATCTATCTCTTCATTAATGCTAACCTGTTCAGCTCCCGGCCTTGTGGACTCTCCGCCTACATCAATAATATCAGCACCATCTTCAAACATTTTCATCGCGTGAGAGAAGGCTTTTTCTATATTGTTATGCACCCCGCCGTCATAAAAAGAATCCGGAGTAACATTCAGAATACCCATAATACGTGTTTTATTGATGCTGTTCATCAGAAGAGTAATGCAAGTGAAACAGTATTATTATATCCATAATCAATTTTATCAACATTTATAGCGTAGGAAATATCCATATTAATTAGCTTAAGGGTAAACCCTGCTGAAAAAAAGTTATCAGAAATACCAGTATTCACAGAAAGAAATTTAGAGACTTCATATTCTACTCCCGCTCCATATTCAAAACCAGACTGTTCAAGATCCTTTGATCCCGACACAGCAATTTTTAGACCGGAATCAGTTAAAAATGCAATACCTGTCTTGATTTGCGGTTTAAAAAAATCATACCTGTCCTCTGAATCAGGGGCATTTTGCGGCTTTAAAAATCCCCCGGCATCTCTAACCATTACCCCCAGTTTAAGAAAAGGGAGAATAAATATCTGCAAACCGGCATCTGCACCGGCACCGGAATATGTCGATTCACCTATTTTCTCATAATAGCCCTTTGCAGATAAACCGAATGAAATTATACTCCATTGCATTGCATAAGAGAGAAATCCTGTTGAGCCGGAATAATTCTGATGCCCTGTAAGTACACCGGTATCGTTTCTCGTTTCAATATCAGAGGAGTTTATTGAGTAAAGCCCTGTACCTATTACACCCTTAAACAAATTAAATGCGCATCCTGCAAAACCTGCATCTCTTTCAATATCAAGCTTAGTATAAGATGCTCCCACATTAAAGAACAGCTGACTTGCACCACCCTCTGAAAAATTCAGAAGATCCTCTTCTGTTATATCATTTACGTTTCCCTGTTTTGCTTTTTCTGTAATCTGATTCTCTGTCAGCTTTTTTTTAATGCGGAGTTCAGTTAAACCTGCAGGATTCCAGTAAATCGAAAAAACATCATCTGCAAGAACCTCTCCCGTCATCCCCGAGGCTGCATATCTTGCGCCTGCCCAACCTCCGCGTGTATAAGATCCCCTGCTTCCTGCATTTTCAGCAAAGCAGTTCACCGCTGCAAATAGTAATATTATAATAGCTGATATTTTTAATTTCATAAATATTCCAACTCTAGTAATCTACGAGGATACGAATCATTTTTTTTCCGTAATCACCGTTATCATCATCAATTTCAATTTTAAGTATATAGAGCCCAGGTTTTACAAACCTTCCACTACTGTTTCTCCCATTCCAGATTAGCGGATTGGCTGATCGTGATCTTTCAATAACCAAGTCTCCATTAATATCATAAATAGAGACTCTAATTGTCTTTGAAGTAAATGTTAAAGGAGATCCGACGGGATAACCGATTGTAAGTGTTTTTTTCTGAGGATTAAACGGAACAGGATACGCGACAATATCAGTCATATCAAAGGCATAAGCACCCTGCGATAAAGCCAGCATTAAGAGAAGGACAATCTTATTCTTTAGTTTCATCGTTCTATCCTGAATGAGTTGATACCGGTTTGCAGTTATTTAGTAATTATACCAAATTAACCTATCAATGTTACACCATCTAACAATATTTTATTCAATTTTGCTGACAGGTCAACTATAATTCATCAATGAAATTTAAAAATAAAAAAAAGAGGCCCTCCTTTCGGAAGAACCTCTTTTTTAATATATAGATGATCCGTTCCGCAATTCAGCGGTCAGAGATCATCAATCAATACTATTTCTTTAAAAAAGTGTATTTGTAAACCATGTGATCATCATATGATTTGTCGAGAATTCCCACAACATCTTCAACGAATACAAGTTCTTCGTTTGTTGGAATAACGAAAACTTTGATTTTTGAATCAGCTTTAGAAATAAGAGTTTCACCATGCTTAGATCTTGTACCAAGATTTTTCTCTTTGTCTATTGATATTCCAAGACAATCAAGACCTTCAAGAACCTGCTGTCTGATATCTCCTGCATTTTCACCAACACCAGCTGTAAATACGATTGCATCTACATGACCAAGTGCAGCAGCGTATGAACCGAGGATTTTTCTCAGTTTATAGCATTCCATGTCAACTGCAAGCTTACATTTTTCGTCACCGGATTCAGCACCGGAAAGAATATCACGTCTATCAGTAAATTTCCCGGTAATTCCAAGAAGTCCTGATTTTTTATTAAGCATTGTGTCCATTTCTTTTGGACCTACACCAAGTTCATTCTGCATGAACATCGGAATTGCAGGGTCAATATCACCGCATCTTGTTCCCATTACTGCACCTTCAAGTGGAGTAAGACCCATTGAAGTATCAACACTTATACCGCCTCTGATTGCAGCACATGAAACTCCGTTACCAATGTGCATTGTAACGATATTACAATCTTTTGCGTTTTTACCAAGAAGATCTGCAGCTCTTTTTGAAACATAGAGATGACTTGTTCCGTGGAAACCGTATCTTCTTACAGCAAATTTGTCATACCATTCGTGAGGAACCGGATACATAAATGCATGGCTAGGCATTGTCTGATGGAAAGCTGTGTCAAAAATAGCAACCTGAGGACATCCTGGAAGTGATTCCATAGCCGCTTCAATACCGATAAGATTTGCCGGATTGTGAAGAGGAGCAAGATGTGAAACTGCTTTGATAGCATCAATTACCTTATCATCAATAAGTACACTGTGATTAAATTTTTCTCCACCATGAACAACTCTGTGACCGACAGCTGCAATTTCAGACATACCTGTTATACATGCGCCATCACCTTTAACTAAAGCATCAAGTACAAGCTGGATACCCACTTTATGATCAGGAATAGCTGTTTCTGTCTTGATCTCTTTGTCTTTAGCCGGAACCTCATGTTTGATAAATGAACCTTCAATCCCTATTCTTTCAACAATACCGACCGCCACAACTTCTTTCTTTTCCCAGTCAAACAGCTGGTATTTCAAAGAGGAACTTCCGCAATTTAAAGCTAATATTTTCATTGATCTCTCCTGTTGATTATTATAATCAAAATATTATTATATCAGAGTTTCCTTATATAATACAATCCTGAAGCTCCCTTTACTGATCGATTCAGTGAATATACCAAACCATCTGCTCGGGCAGCTCCCTCTGGAAACTCTGAAATAGTCATGTTAATTTTAAAAAACTATGGTTTTGAACCGGCACACTTTTTATATATATTTAGCTGATATTTTGTAAAAAATCAGCTAAAAATAAGCAACAAGAAAAATTTAAAATTGATTTTTTTTTACATTAAAGAGTGTTATGTGCAGTTTCGACTATATCAAATATTCCGGTAATAAGGTTATTTTCCGGAACTTTATGCTCTCTGGACGTGTCATTTTTACTTATTAAAAATAAAAACTCAATATTCCCCGCAGGGCCTTTTATCGGAGAGTATGTAATTCCATCAATCTTGAATCCGATTTCAATTATACCCGAGGCAACTCTTTCGAGAATCTTTTTATGATCTTCCGGATTGCGGACAACACCTTTTTCATGCTGGGATTCTTCCGCTTCAAACTGTGGTTTTACAAGAATAATCCCGCTGATTTTATCAAACGTATTGTACACCGCCGGAAGAATTTTAAGAATAGAAATAAAGGAGAGATCTGCTGTAAAAAAATCCATATGATCAGAAAACATTTCTTTTTGTAAATCTTTTGCATGTATTTTTTCCATAACAACAACCCGCGGATCGATTCTTAGTGAATAGTCGAGCTGGTTGTAACCCACATCCAGAGCATATACTTTTACAGCTCCGGATTTTAACATACAGTCTGTAAAACCTCCAGTTGAAGCTCCCAGGTCCAACGCTACAAACCCCTTAAGATCGACCTTAAACAAATTGAGAGCATGCTGCAGCTTTTCACCTCCACGGCTTACAAACTTACCTCCAGGTCTCTCAATTGTTATTATTTCATTGCCGGTTATTTTCCTGGACGGATCACGGAGAGTTTCTCCATTGACCTTCACCCAACCGGAAATTATCTCTTTTTTTGCATTCTCAACTGACCGGGAGAGTTCATGTTCAGTTAAAAAAATATCGAGTCTCAACTTTTTCATTTACCAGGCCGTATTTAAAAAATTTCATTTACTGTATTTATATCGAATTTAAAATCTTTCAGTCGCAAATATTTAATTTAAGGATTAAATAAAAAACCAGTTGTCATTTCGAACCCTTAGCCAGGCTCAAGTTAAACTACAGTGATAAATTTCAAATTTACTGAAAAATTCAGATTTCCCTGTCGCATCGCTTCTTCGAAATAACAAAGATTGTACTTATCATTTGGTTAACTGCAATATCGACAACGCTGCTTTGAAAGCGATTCAATCTTATAATTGTATTTATTAAATTTCGCAGCAATATATTTTGGGACAATTCCTGAACGATCGGAGACAAGAACAGGTTAATTCACCTGAGGGGATTTCTATTAAATATCTTCGTCTGCTTTTTTACTTTTTGTATCATCTTCGCTTTCAGCATTTTCTGAATCATCATCTAATTCATTTTCAATATCTTCATTGATATTCTCTGAATTTTCTTCATCGGTATCTGAAGTTTTATTTAACTTTCTCAGGCGTTTTTCATCCTGCTTTTTCTTTTTTGCTATATCTTTCTGACGCTTCTCGTACTGGTAGTTATTTCTGGCCAATTTTAGATCCTTAATGCAGCATTAATGTGTCATTTTTACAGAATTAAAATACCGTTCCGGAACTAAAGCAATCCTTCCAAAACGGTACTTTAACAAGAGCAGGAATTCAGTTTATTAATATCGCTGACTTCTACGTGGTTTATCTTCTTTAGGTTTAGCAACATTTACTTTAATGCTTCTCCCTTCGATCTCTTTACCATCGAGTTGTTTGATTGCTTCATCACCTTCAGCCTGATTAGGCATTTCAACAAATCCAAATCCTTTTGAACGACCGGTTTCTCTGTCGATAACAATTTTGCTTTCTGACACTGAACCGAAAGTATTGAACAAATTTCCAAGATCTTCATCCGTCATCTTGTAAGAAAGATTACCTACGTAAATATTCATTTTCGCTTTTCTCCATTAAATGCACATGGCTTGATAATTGATATACCCAGTTAGTCATTTAAAATTTAAAAGTCAAGGTCATTTTTAATATAATCACTTAAATTTTGCTTTTTTAATATTAGATATAGTTTGATTTTTATGATTTAAGCAGGTTTGAATTCTATGTCAATATATCAGGAGTTGTTAACCGAAATACCCAGAACGCGTTGTATTTCTTCAATAAGTCTTTTACTGCTGAAAGGTTTGGAGAGATAACCGTCCATACCTGCATCTCTGCATTTTGCCATGTCCTCCGGGTATGCATGAGCTGTTACAGCAATGATCGCGGAATGCGGAAGTCCATGAGTCTCTTCAAATAACTTTATATTTTCTGCAGCGGCGAGTCCATCCATTCCCGGAAGATTAAGATCCATTAAAATTATATCATAATGCTTCTTCTTAGTTCTCTCCACTGCATCCGCACCATTATCGGTTGTCTCAATCTGCCACCCTTTTTTCTGCAGAATACGTTCCAGATAAACTCTGTTTATCTGGTCATCTTCTGTAATGAGTACAGAAAGATTATCAACTTCTACATCAGCATGTGTATTTGGATTTTTTTCTTTGATTTCAGAAGAAGCATTACCGTTCAATTCAAGTTCTCTGCATGGTATACACACAGTAAATCTGCTTCCGGTATCAGGTGAACTTTCCACATTGATGCTTCCTCCGAATGTATCCACTATCAGTTTTACAATTGCAAGTCCAAGCCCTAGACCTTTATTCTTTGCAGCACCCTCAGTGAATATCTGCATGAAAGGATTAAATATTTCACGTACTGCATCACTATCCATTCCAATTCCGGTATCTATCACCGATATCTTAAGAACACCATCATATGAAATAAACAGCTTAACTCCGCCGGTATTAGTATACTTCACAGCATTCCCTGCAAGATTAAACAACACCTGACCCAACCTGTCTTTATCAATTAGCAGAGTTACATCTGCTGCAGAATTATTTACTTCAAAAGTCAGACCTTTTTCTTCAGCGAGCATTTTTATTACAGAGGCTGTATTAACAACTAATTCACCGATATTTACAGGGGCTATTTCAAATCTGAATTTCCCGGATGCAACTCTTGAGAATTCAAGAAGATCCGCCATAAGTCTGAAAAGATTATCCGCCGAAGCTTTGAGCATATCAAGAAGACTCTTCTGTTCTTTTGATAATTCGGTGCCATATAACAAATTTGTCATTCCAAGAATCCCGTTAAGCGGAGTCCGTAGCTCGTGACTTACACCGGCAAGAAAAAATGATTTTGCTTCACTTGATTTTTCCGCTTCATTTTTCGAATGCAGTATCTCATCTTTTGATTTTGCCAGCTCTGCAAGTGATTCCTGAAGTTCGATTTTTATCTTATTACTATGATCAAGCTCCGAATTAAGAGCATCAGTCTTGACTTTAACTTTTTTCTGAAGAAGTCTGCTCCAGGCATAAACACCTGACAATATAAGCAGTAGAAATACAAAGGGGATTATTATTAATCGTATATATGAATGATTTAATAAATTTTTTGTTTCATATATTCCAAACCATTTTTCGTATATCCTGTCATATTGACCGGATATTTTAATTATATTCAACCCTTCGTTAAGCTTTGCAAGAAGTGCCGCATCACCTTCCTTAACTGCAATGCAGTAACTTTTTTGAATAATGGATTTACCGGATGTATGAAGATTCTTTATTCCAAGTTTATCAATCTGAATTAATCCCTGCAGATAAGCAACAATCGCACAATCACCCTCTCCGCGAGATAGAGCGGTAAGAGTTTCGGGCCAGCTTTTTTTTGCGATAATCTTTCCAGCGGTACCGTTTTGAACAATAAAATCATGCCCCATATCACCATCTTCTACGATTACCGCCTTCCCTCTTAAATCAACAACACTATCTATATTCGTATCATCTCTTGTGAATATTACATATGTAGAAATAAAATGTGGAATTGTAAAATCTACCAATTTATCCCGTTCAGGCGACTTAAACATTCCGGCAAGAATATCAATCTCACCCTTCTCCAGCTTTTCGCGAACCTCTTTCCATGGGCCCAGTTTTATCTCAATATTTAAATTCATTACCGAAGCTGCACTTCGCAAAATATCAATGTTGAAGCCTGCCGGATTTCCGTTTTTATCGTTATATTCAAAAGGAGGATAATCGTAATCACCCATTGCAAGAATAAGTTTACCTGCAGCTTCATTTTTAACAGTCACTTCACTTACAGGAAAAATTTTTGCAGAATCATCTCCACAGGAAATAACCACCGTTAAGGTAAAAATAATAAATATTGCAATTTTAATAACGCGGGTTTTCATATATTTCACTATCGGTAATTAAACTCTTTAATATTACTCCAAAATACTTTAATTACTGATAAATAAAAAACCGGAGATATAATCATCCGGTTTTTTATTTATCACATTATATTGGGGCTACCCTAAAAGTTTAGTCACTGCCATGCCGGCTGAAATGAAACATAATTCCGGCATCTCACACGCCTGATTTAATCAGGGGATTCCGTTATTTGCAGGAATTGAGGCTGCAAAAGCGGAATCACAAATGCTTAAAGTGCAAACTTTTGAGACAGTTCCATTGCTTTTTAAATCTTAATTTTACTCGATTTTTTTCCTTTTCGTATCTTTTTAAGATTAAGTGGAGTCCCCTCCCATGCATGCTCAAGAACCATCAGTATATCATGATAATCCAGCTCTTCAGGATTAAATACTATCGCTCCGTCATTAAGTGAGAGTTTTGCAATCTCGGGAAGTATCTCTTTAGGCACCATCATTTTGCCGTTTCTATCAACTATCTCTTTAAGACAGGTAAAGTGTTTGCCGCCGGTAGCCTTCTGCAAATCCTTGTTTAGTTCACGAAGATATGCAATGGTTTTCATCGGCCTCTCTGCTACAGGGGTACGGCTATACACCTCGTCACCTGCAAGAGGGAAAAGAAGCTCGGCAGTGAGATGCCCTGTTTTATGAAGATTATATTCCAGCCCGTAAGGAAGGAGAATACTCATACATGTACCGTGTGCCACATGGCTGATGGCGCCAACGGAATGCCCCAGAGCATGGACCATACCGACAGTTGAATTTGAGAAACTCATCCCGGCCAACGCGGAACCATTTGCAAGAGCAAGTCTCGCCTTCAGATCTCCAGGCTTTGCAATTGCGGCAAGTACATTCTGACTTATAAGCTGTATCCCCATGACAGCCGTCACATCACTCAGGGGATTTTTAGCTAAGCATGTATAAGCTTCAAATGCATGAGTCATTGCATCCATTGCAGTGGGAGCAGTAAGGAATGGAGGAAGAGTTTTAGTCATACGCGAGTCCAGTATCGCCATGTTCGGCAGAAGGAAAAGAGACGGGAATAGCATCTTCACATTACGCGAATGATCTGCTATTACCGCAACCAGTGTCATCTCTGAACCGGTACCGGATGTTGTTGGTACAGCAATGAGAGGTTTAAGCGGACGTTTCAGAGCGCCGGATCCGGTGAAATCCATGAGGTTATCCGAGTTTTCCGACACCAGGATGTTTACACCCTTTGCAGTATCGAGAACCGACCCTCCGCCCACCGCGATGATTGAATCACATTTTGATGATCTGTATAATTTTGCTATTTCAAGTACACATTTTACATCTGAGTCAGCAGGTACATTATCGTAGTATGCTCCTGCTTTTAGTTTTGTTCCCAAGGATTTTTTTACAGGATCAATAAGTCCCGCGCCCATAACACCCTTATCTGTTACAATCATAGGCCTTGAAGACTTAAGGCTCTTCAGCATTTCAGGGAGCTGATCGAGCGCTTTATGCCCTGAAACCACCTTTACCCTGTTACAGAATTCATAATATCCCGGTATATGCATATTTAACTCCTTATAATTATCTTTGTTGAATCACTACACTTCGACAAGCTCAGTGTGACATCGCAGCTGCCGAATGATTACCATATATTCAAATTCAAAATGTAAATGCTCTTATATAAATAAGGGCTCTACCAATATACTTTCTCACCGGATTCATCTGTGACCATTTTGGATATCTTTTCACAGCAAGCGATGTAATAATTTTTGGAAGAAGATATACCTCTATAAGATTAAGTATCCTTACAAATGTACAAGCATCGGGAAGATCACCGGAAACGATAAAACGGTCATTACAGAATGCTTCACATGTACCCTCCTGGAATGTAAATACCAGAATTGCACCTTCAAGATTTTTAATCTTCATATCAAGAGTTAACTTCTTCCCTTTGGAATTCCAACCCATATACTTTACAACACCTTTCTTATCCTTACCGATAATCATCGCCGGACCATCTGGAGCCACCCAGAGTTTAACAGCAAAATCATCTCTAAGACCTGCAAACTCCTCTTTCACTTCACGGTCTACCTTTGCTGCGGCCTGTATTGCACGCCCGACTATCCAGAGCATAACTGCAACATATATTTTCTTAATCAACTTACCCTTCGGCTTTATCTCAGGAAACTTGTTTACATTCATTTAGATTTCCCCCCTTTAAATGGTATTCCCTCATAAGCATGCTCAAGTATTTTAAGAGCCGCTCCTTTACTGTATTTGCTTCCGCCTCTAGCCTCAGCTGCCTCAGCTATCTTTTTTATCATATACATAGGTATATTAAGATCTTTAATTCTTCCGGGAATTGTTCCTTCCAGATTATCAATCATAAGATAAAGAAGCTCTACACTCTTCTCTGCTCTTTCACTTTCGTGGACTGAACAGAAATTTTCTATTCCGGCAAGCGGGAGAAGCAGTTCGCCCCTAATCCCGGTTTTCTCAAAACGGAATTTGTAATCAAGCGCATAGGGAAGCACAAGTCCCGCACAGAGTCCTGCATGATGACCTGTCATCTTCTCCATCTCAAAACCGATCGCGCGCGCCAGACCCTCAGGTGCGTTAGAGTAAACAATTCCGGAAATCGCCACACCGTTTATAAAACCTGCTTTTTCTTTTTTATTGAAGCTACACTTAAGCGCTCCGGAAATGTTTTCATAAACCATTTCAATTGAAGCATATGCAAATGCATCATTTACAGGATTAGACTCACTGAATGTGCAGGCTTCTATTGCCTGAGCAAGAGCAAGCATCGCTGAAGAGGCTGTATCTTTTTTATCGTTCCACTTATGCATTCTGCTGTCTATCAGCACAAGATCGGGAAAAAGATCATCTGATTTATAAATGCGCGAATCAATTACCGCCTCATTTGAAGTTTCGGTTCCGCGTGCCTCTGATGTCGGAATAAAGATAAACGGTTTTAAAGGCGCACTGTTACTCATCTTTTCAAACATCAGCAGATCTTCAGACTTGTTGGATACCAGAATATTCAATCCCTTTGCGGCAGAAGCAGCTGCATCACCGCCAATGGCAATTATCGAATCACAACCTCTGTCTCGAAACAGTTTAGAGAGATTCCTTAAAAGCGCTGTTGAGGCATATCCGGGAACTTCATCATAAATCGCGCCAATGGTAACACCGGAGTTGTAGAAAGATTTTACGAATGCCTTTACTACTCCATTCTTTGCGGATTTTTTATCCGTAATTACAAGCGGTTTAACCGCATTCATACTCTCAAGTTCATATGGGAGATTTTCAAGCGCCGCCCTCCCTGAATTTACCTTCGTTTTATTGTAGAATTCAAAATAATCGGGTATGTGCATTTCTACGCTCCTGCTGATTCTTTAGTTATTTTAAGTCTTCTTAATGTTCTCGGCTTGGGTATTCCGTTTTTGTCGTATCCCCTTACCATATAATATCTATTGAGCATTTTCTCTAGAGGAATCATTCTCTCTTTAGTATCGCACTTCCTTGCTTCAGTAAGCAGCCTTGCTGGGAGAGTATCATCCTTTCTCGAAATTCCTTCATTTGTATTCATCAGTCTTTCAAGAACCTGTATTCTTGCTCCTGCACGAAGGAATGACGTGATCCCCATCCTCTGTCCGGTTATAGATGACCAGAATTCAGGCCAGAGACTTATATCAATAAATCTCACTGCCACAGCCGCCATTGCTGTCATTAAAATCTTTAGTACAAAATTCGGAGATAGTTTAAGAAGAGGCGTCTCAAGCTGATAAGGGAATGCGGTGAACAGACATGTCTGAAGAGAATTTACTGAAGATATTGCATCCTCCTGAAATTTTACAAGAGACGCTTTGCTTCTGTATGTATAAGGTTCGATCAGATCCATGTACACTTCAAGTGCAAATACAGAGTTTGCAACGTGACATGCACCTCTATTGGCAACAGCGTATGCGAGCCCCTGTCCGAATGATCCTCTTGGATCGTAGGCAGGCATCTCCATTCCCTTAACCTGTATGGCGAAATCCTCCCCGCCGTATTTCTTTGAGCAGAATCTTGAACCCATTGCAAGGTCCTTGCCGGCACCTTTTAGATGAGCTATATCCTTAAGCATTTCGGAAACACCATCAGGTGAACCGAACTTAAGTGAAGTTTTAAACAAGCCCTTTTCTCCTGCCTCCATGGCCCATGCAAGAGTTCCCCCTGCTGTAATTGTATCCATCCCCATGAGTGAACAGATCTCATTCCAGTCGGAGATTTTTACAGGATCAAAAATCTCAAGATTAGAACCCATAAGACCTATTGTTTCATATTCCGGAATCTGTCTTATCTCTCCGTTGATGTTTCCTTTGTGTCCGCAGAGAATTGTACAGGGCTTACATGTACTGTATGTAGTTTTAAATCTCTCAGCCATCGCTTCGCCGGAAATTTTGTGTGCCTCACCGTGTGATCCGCCGGTAAAATTTTTAACAGGAAGAATCCCCCCCGCATTGCTTAAATTTACATTAGCGTTAGTTCCGAAATTTCTATATGTGCCGCCGGTGATATCATTTCTATTGATATAGTCCGTAGCCTTCTTTTTCGCTTTATCAAATTTCTTTTTATTAACCGGGACAATTTTGAATTCTCCACCCTTTGCAGATATAGCCTTCAGATTTTTTGATCCCATTACCGCCCCGATACCGCCACGCCCGAGAAACCTATGTCCCGAAGCAACGTTGGCAAATCTCACCAGGTTTTCACCAGCAGGTCCGATTGCCAGTATTCCTCCGCTGTCTTTGTCAATTGCAGCCTGCGCTTTTTTTGTATCAAGACCCCATATTTTTTTTGCATCTCTAAACTCAACACCTTTTGAATCTATATATAAATAAACAGGTGTCTTCGACTTACCCTTTACAAGAATACCATCCCAGCCGGAAGTCTTCAGTGCCATACCGAAGGACCCTCCGCATGAACATGCCGTCATAATTCCAGTTAGAGGTGACTTTGTCACAGCTGCAAACCGTCCTGAACATGGAGCACCTGTCCCCATAAGTACACCTGTGGTAACCGCGATGATATTATCCTCACCCAATGGATCAGTCCCTGGCTCCATTCTGTCATACAACAGCTTCAGTGCCTGCCCTTTTCCGCCAATGTAAAGTTTTGTGTCGCGAGGATTTACATTGTATACCTTGAAATTTCTCTTAGTAAGATCAATTTCCAGAATCTTGTTGCTTGTACCGATAATCTCCTGCATTTTAAATCTCCTTTTTTTACAAACTTTTGAAAGTTCGAATTTGAATCTTTCAAAAATCATGAATTTTTGTAACAGACTAAAGACTTGTCATTTTATATGTATTTTGCCCAATAATTACCTGAAAATTTTCTGATGTAATTATTAGAGATCATTTTCAGATATTCTTAATATCTGAAAAATAAAGAACGTAATACTGGCGGATTTATCATCCCCCTCCCGAAATCCTGAGACATGAAACTTCTGATGTTTCATTAAGCTTTTTCCATACAGATATCCTTTCACCTCCGGAGAAATAGCAGAATCGTGATAGTTTTTTAAGACCTGCATTTTTTAATATTCTTCTCAGACGGATCCCCGGTTTCACAGGATAAACAACACCCTTACCCATGTCATAATCAGTAATTTTTATCTCCTTTTCGATCCCGGAGTAAAATTTGATAGTGATAAGTATCTGATCCATAAGATTATTTAACCTTAATATAATTTGTTCTATGATGTGGTATTATTATCATAAAATTCAAAGACTTCGACCGGAAAGATATATCCGGACTCTTTTTTTTAAAACTCAGGTTTTTTTAGCAGAGAAATAGACATATTATGATATAATTTATATCTATAAAAAGTAGTTGTAAGCTATTTTCCAGTTAGTATAGGGAATTACAATTTTTTAAGGAATCTTTTCAGGCTTGATAAGGAGGGGGAAATAAATATATAATCATATAAATAATGCTTTTTTAATCGTGAAGAACATCGAATACGAGCAGGCATAAATCATCATCAAATTCATTTTTCATATTAAAAGCTTTTAATTCTTTTATCAGCTCCTTTGCAAATACATCCTGATTTACAGCAGAATTTCTTCTAATAAAATCCTTGAACATAAGTTCACCGTAAAGCTGTTTATCTGAATTAGAACATTCGGTAACACCATCTGTATAGAATATAACTCTGTCACCTTTCTCAAGCTGAATCTCCCCTTCTTCAAGATGAAGATTTTCCAGCAGCCCTAGAGGCTTACCGACGGCATTAATCTCAAAAAAGCTGTCACAGCTTTTTCTGTAAATAAGCGGGGGGATATGTCCGGCATTTGAAAATTTCATTATATTTGTTTCGGTATCTACTATGCAGAATACAGAGGTCATATAATTCGAATTAACCGAAGACTTGCATAGTACATCATTTAACCTGTATAATACAGCGGGGCATGAATTTCTTTCATCAATTCCATCCAGCGCCGTCTTCACAATCATCGATATAAATGCAGAAACAAGACCGTGTCCGGAAACATCAGTTATAAATATTTCAATAAAATTACCTTCATCTCTGAAGTCATAAAAATCTCCACCGACTTCATCCACCGGTATATATGTTGAATAAAATTTATAGCCTGATAAACCTGGAGTATTACCAGGAAGAAGTTTTTGCTGCAGTATGCGGGCAATCTTTAATTCCTCTTCAATTTCATTATTCCTTTTCTCAAGCTGCCGGGATTTGAACCAGCTGTCGTAGCGTATATTATCCAGAATAAATATAAAACATGATACTACTAAAGTAACACTGAAAATTCCGGTAAAACCATATAATGAATGAAGATCTCTAAAGTCCATACCATAGAAATAAGCTATACTGAAAAAAAAAGTAAGTGATAAATAAAGAATTGAGTATGCGGCTCTTTTCTGCAAAGGTGAAACAGCGATTAATGTCAGCAGAAAAAGATAACCCCCGATATATGCCGGATCACCTTTTGTTAAAGCCGTAAGAATAGCCTTTGAAAATACCATATATGCCCCGAAAAGGGTAAGCAATAAATGGCTATGCATATGCATAGATTTAAAAAATCTTAGGATTAAAATCAGAAGACCAACTGCCGGAAAACCTAGACGAAGCCAAAGAATAAGAGGTTCCCCCGGATATAATTTTATATCAAGGGGAATATATAAAAACCAGGCTAAAGTGGCAAAGGACGCAAAAGACAGAATCCTTCCGCACTGGTAATTTAATTCTTCTTTGAAGGTATCGGGATATAACTTCCGTTTATTCTCCATCCGGGAATTTAGAATTTTCTGAAACATATTCACTTATTAGTAATTCCCGGCTAAACTTTCGAATGAATTATATCTTCAAGTTCGGTTGAAAGAAGTGAAATCTTTTTTGCATTCTTGGCCATGTTCTCGGAATCCACTGCCGCGGACTGAACTGTATAGTTTATTTCACCTACAGATTTAAGAATTTCATTTATCGCCAGATTCTGTTCATCAATCCCCATCCGTATTTTTCCAGATTCACTGTCAACGTTAGTAAGACGTCCGTTTACAACATCGTTAACTCCCTGCTGAGTCTTTACATTTTTATAAATCTGTTTCATCATCGTAACTATTTCATTTACACTTGCAACTACTGAAGTTATTTTTTCAGTAACATCAGTTACATCTTCCTTACCTTTCTTTAATTCAGAACTTGTTGCTTTAATCAGATTATCTATCTCTTTAATACTCGAAGCGGTCTGATCTGCAAGCTTTGAAATTTCATCGGCAACAACGGCAAATCCCCTACCCGAATCCCCGGCACGGGCTGCCTCAATTGCAGCATTAAGAGAGAGAAGATTTATTCTGTCGGAGATATCATCAATGATATGAACAATACTATCTATATCTTCAGCACTTTTAAAAATGAGATCAAGACTTGAGTTCATTTTCTTAAGTGAGTCATCTCCGGAGATAACCTGTTTCGAAATATTATCAGTAAGTTCAAAAGTTGATCCGGTTATTTTTCCAACTTCTGTTATAATTCCGGATAAATTCTTCATATCATTTATAAGCTCGGAAAGATCTTCATTCTGCGTATGTGAAGCATTCAGCATACTATCCATACCGGAATTTATCTCTTCTATCGTTGCAGTAATCTCTTCTAAAGATGCCGCCTGACTCTGAGCGTTTGAAGAAAACGTTTCAGAAGTGTTAGAAAGATCACCCGCCAGCCACGACAACTGTGTGGATGTATCCTGCCCCGAATTAAATATCTTTTGAAGAAGATCAAACTGTGATTTATTCTTCTCCATCTCTTCATTCATTCTGTTGATTGTTGATTGAAAAATTCCATACAAAATCTGAGTAATAACAGATATAACAATAAGCGCACAAATACTATAAATACATCCGTTCGCGGCTATGTGCCGTGCCTCTGTTGAAAGATTGTCTTTAATTATAAAGAATAACACAACATTGTTTACAATTATAAAAAATGTAAGTGTAAGCACAAATCTTCTGGAATTAAAAAGAGAACTGACAACAGCAGCAGCCATAAGGAAGTAGAAGTTTGTACTGTAAACTGTATCGGGAAACTTGAAAGCTCTGCTGTAAAGCCCTGCCAGAAGAAGTAAAACTATAATAAGAGATGTCAGTGAAGAAGCTACTGTATAGAATCCATATCCAATAAAAACAGTTGAGATCAAAAGACCGATAATTATAATAATAATTACCGGTCCGACGATGAATACCTTCTCCGGAGCTGCAATGGTCATAATAAAAAGGAGTATAGAAATGATGATTATAATTGATAAATTAAAATTATATAGCGCATTGGCTTTTTTCTGTAGAATGAAATCAACATCCGTAAAATGCGATAAAGTTTTAGACTTCATATTACTTAAAATTTTTATCATACTTTACATCCGCCTTTTTAATTTTACACCATATCCGGACTACTTGAATCGGGAATATAGAGATTACTCATAAACCGGTGGAGAAAATGAACTCCGTCGCGCATTGTCTGCATTTAAGAAAAATGCCTCTGGTCTTTGAGTAATAATGAAATACATCAAATATAAAAACATATTAATTCTTACATTTACACCTTTTTTTAATATACTTGAAACTTCGGCATAAAACAACTTTAATTATTTACAGGGTGATTTTTTTATAAATCAGACTATTTTATTATAAAGTGGTAGGTTTTTCGATATTCGACCGGTGTTATCCCGGTAATTTTTATAAAGAATTCATAGAAAGAAGATTTTGAATTAAAGCCGACCTCGTATGCAATTGTCAGCACTGTCCTATCGGGATAGTCAATTAAAAGTTTTTTAGCTTCTTCAATCCGGTATGAATTAATATATGTTTTAAAATTCATACTGAGTCTTTCATTAAGAAGCTGTGAAAGCTGATGATGTGTAATGCCTAATCTTACTGCTGTATCTGCTAAGCTGATCACTTCATCTCTGTAAATCTTCTCTTCAGTCATGAGCCTTTCAAGCTCCTGCATCAGACCATCAACATCAATCCCCTTAAGAAGAGAGCGGGAGTAAATACCACGCTTAACTTTCATTGATAACATCTGCAGAAAGTCAGGATATCGTACCCCGGTAAGATTTGTAATAATGACACATATGGCAATAAAAAGAGCACTATACCGGATGTAATTCACATCTCCAAAAATGTACCCGGGAATTGCCGTTGCAGAAGAAATTGCCGATAGAAATGATACAGTAAAAGTTATATAAATAATATTATTCTTTTCATTATTCCCTTTCAATGAAGGCACAAGAACCTTTATCAGCCAGAAGTGATAAACAAGGATCTGCCCGATAGATCCAACTGCAAATATTTTAAATAACATCACATTTGCTGAATTCTCTCCGCTGAGAAACTTTCCTGCTAATTCTCCTGCTGAGCTGTTATTATAGACAAACAAATATACGTCTGCTGAAGCTGATATGAGTGCCGGAATAAAGTATAGAGCATACCTCCGGGGAACTCCGGAATCAGGGAACGAAACTATATAATAAGCATAATAAAGTATTGGGCAGAAGATAAACAAAACTGTCGGATGAAAGTACATATATCCAGGATATGTGAGCACAGAGAATGTAACCATTGAATGAAACTGAAGAAGTATAATGCCAAGAAGACTAAAAAGCAGAAAGAGATTATAATTCTCTCTCTTTTTAATTTTTAACACAAGCTGTCCCGCTGCAGTGAGAAAGCAGAGACACGCTCCGAAAAATATAATATTTTCAGCTATCATTTGCTTTTTATCCTTATTTATAATAACATACATAACGAAGGGTCAGAGCCTGATTGAATGCAAAATTAGTGCGTCTGACATACTGATAAAAACCGGGGCTCTGACCCCTAAACTTTAGAACTTAATGATACGACTAAACCCTCCCAGTCTTCAAGCTTTTTATGTAAAATCACCTTTAAACCGGAAATTTCAAATAACTTTACCATATCATCCCCCCATCTGCTGCTTATACCACTCAATATGAGAAAACCTTTAGGTTTAAGAAGTGTTTTAAGCCGCTCAATATTATCTTCGATTATTCTTGATAGAAGATTTGCTGTTATTATATCATATTTTTTTTCTGAAGTAAAAGTGTATAGATCATTAAGAGAGGCTCTGACCCTTGAAATTCCATTCAAACTCAAATTTTTATCTGCTTTTAATATTGAATCTTTATCATAATCAAAGAGCTCAATATCGTTTACTCCCATTAGTGCAGCCTGAATTGCGAGTACACCGGAGCCGGTACCGATATCTATGAAAGATATTTCCTTGTGCAGTAAATACTTCTCCAGAACCTGCTCGAGAAGTATTCCACATAGTCTGGTTGTCGGATGATGTCCATCACCAAAGGAGTCCTCGGGATCAATCTGTATAATAAACCTGTATTCTTTTTCCGGTGGTCTGACCCCTGGCGGAAGAACGAATATATCCTCAGTAAGTTCGTGACCGGTGTAGCCCTCAGCCCATTTATTCTTCCAGTCAGAATCCTGTATTTCTAATACTCTCACAAGATAATTACTGTTAATCTCAGGAAATGGTTCAGCAAAGCCGGAGTATATTTTAAGCAGGAGAATTCCTGAAATTTTTTCAAAGCAGAAGGAGGTAATACCAATACTGATCAGCTTATTGGAATATTCCTCTTCAAGTTTAGTAGGTATCGCATAGGTAGTTTCAAACATTTTAATTACTATTAAAAAATATATCTCACACCGATTCCGAACGAACCTGCAGTATCTGCAAACTTATAGACCTGAAGTCCAAATCCCCCTTCAATAAACAGATTAAGCGGAATCTTTTTAAAACTGTATTCAAGTCGTGCGATTCCAAGAAGGTCCATTTTTGTATATTCTTCATCACTATCATGGTTATGTTTATTGTAATAATTATGATCCCCGTCATGATGCCCGAAATGTGAATACACTGTAGGTCCAACAGAAAAAGGAAATGTTTCATTATATATCTTAAGATTTATGAGAGTAAAAAGACCGTTAATTCCCATAGTAAAGTTATCATAGTCACTTCCAATAACACCGTTGAGTTCAAAAAAATTAGAGAACCTGTAACCGACAGTTATCCCCCATGGATAGCCAAGTATGACTCCTGCTTTAAGCTTTCCTTCAATGTCTTTTGAATCGATTGATATAGTTTTAATACCCCTGTCTTCAGTGAGAGATTTTTCCGCTGCAAAACTCACCCCGGGAATTAAAATTATTAGAATGAACAATATTTTAAAAAAATACCTCATAACCAGCTCCGGTTAGTTTGATTTCAAATAGTTCCAACAGATGAAGATTCATCCGCCTTAGAAAAGTATAGAATTGACAGCACCTTAGAAGTCTGATGACAGGACATTAAATCCTTCTTCTATATTGTATGCAATAAATTTTCTCTATTGAAATCAGATTAACTATATATTTAAAAAACTATTTGATATATAAAGCTTAATAATTGTACAATCAATTTTAAATTTAATAGGCTCTGACCCCAAAAGAAAAATATATAAAAGGAACGTACTATGAACGTAGAAAAAAGGGATTTCAACAAAGATGCTGCAACTTGGGACGAAAATCCAGGGCGTATAAAAATGGCCGAATCAGTCTTTAAATCTATAGAGAAAAATCTGAAGCTTTCGAAGGATTTGGATGTTCTGGATTTCGGCTGCGGCACAGGTCTGCTCTCCATTCGACTATTGCCGCTGGTTCACTCTGTAACCGGAGCCGACAGTTCCTCTGGAATGCTTGATGTTCTTAATTCAAAAAAAAATGCACAGAAACTCACAAAGCTTAATACATTGTATATAAATATTGAAAACGGTGAGAGACTCACTGGAAGATACGATATAGTCACAAGCAGTATGACGATGCATCATATTAAAGATCCGGCTCCTCTGATTAAACAGTTCCATGAAATACTCAAACCTGGAGGCTATCTCTGCATCGCCGATCTTGATCCCGATGAAGGGAAATTCCACGATAACAACGATGGTGTTTTCCATAAAGGATTTAACCGCGTCGATATGAAATTATTATTCAAAAACCAGGGTTTTACTGAAGTGTCCGATTTTACTGCGGCCGAGCTAGAAAAACCCGGTGATAACGGCAGTATGAGGAGATTTTCTATATTTCTGATAATCGGAAAGAAAATGTAGGTATTTGTACTTGTTGATATTTATCTTGGGGCTCTGACACTGTTTTTTTGTTTATAAATAGAAAAGGGTCAGAGCCCATCGATCCTCAAATCTTAAGAATTGAAAGTAAAGGAAAAATATGAATTTAATTGTTCTTAATTCTGAAGACATAATTAACGGACAAGCTGAAATAAACGGCAAAAAACTTGAACATATTCTTTCTTTTATCAAACCATTACCGGGGGACACTCTTAAAATCGGTATTCTTAATGGGCTTACAGGAGAGGGAACAGTTTCAGAGATAAGTGATAGTAAACTCGCTCTGACCCTGAATATGCATGAAGATCCGCCTCCACCTCTCCCGCTTAAACTGATACTTGCTATGCCGAGACCTAAGGTTTTAAATAGAGTTCTTCAGCATGCTACAGCAATGGGGATTAAAGAAATATATATTATCAAGACCTGGAGAGTGGAGAAAAGCTACTGGGAGAGTCCCATGCTTGAGGAAGCCAATCTTTACAATCAGATGATTACCGGTCTCGAACAGGGTAAAGATACCATTCTCCCATCTATTCAGATTAGAAAACGTTTTAAACCATTTGTTGAAGATGAACTCCCTTCAATTATTAAAGGGGGTCTGGCACTGGCAGCACACCCATCTGCAGAGATTTCATGTCCCCGCGAAATGAAGACGGGAGTTACACTGGCGATTGGTCCTGAAGGCGGTTTTATCCCTTATGAGATTACTGCTTTAATGAATATCGGATTCAAACCGGTATCACTGGGAGAGAGGATTCTTCGAGTAGAAACAGCACTGCCATTTCTTATCGGGAGGTTATTTTAATCTCAAAAATTCAGCTTCTTCTACTTCACTTCTTAATAAATTCTGATGCTGTGCAAACCTTCATCAAACTCCAATTGTCATATCTGAATCACAATTTATGGAAAACCTACTCTTATAATTTGTCAGATTTCAAACAGCCTCCTACATTTGACCCCGTATTTTTAATAAATCTTCAATAAATCGATCTATTTCCTCGCCAGAAAATTTCGCATCAACCTTTCCACCGCCTGGATGAGCGATTGAGAGAAGAGCCATATCTCCCTCCTTCCGGATATCCCATCTTTTGTTGTCTGTAATAGACTCAGATTCATTTAGCCACTCTGAGGGATTAAATTCCGAGAATTGCAGAAGTACACCAAAAGCGACAGAGGGGTGAATAAACAACTCCTTCCAGTTTTCACATTTATCATTAAATCCAAAGTAAGGAATTTTTTCTGCATCAAGATACCTTCTTGTTGCGACTATATCCTGAACCTGAAAAGTAACATGATGCACTCCCCCTTCGCGATCTTTCAGAAAATTGTCGAGAAAACTTTTACCACCAGTCGGAGCGATTAGTTCTAAGCGCGAAAGGTCACCTGCTGAAAATATCTGGAACATATACCTAGAAGAATCGTCTTTCCCGGCACCCCCCGGAATAAGGCCAAGGATTTTAGTGAAGAACGAATTGGCTTTAGCGTAATCGTTTACTGCGATTGAAACATGATCTATTCTTAATACCATTTTTTTTACCAACTTAAACTTTTATCTATTTTTCAAATGACAAACAATATAAGATTTTCTTTTTAGAGATAAGGGTCTGACCCTCTCTATTTATTTTTAAAAATAAACCGCAATTCTTTTCAGATAATACTCTTCATAAAATAAAAATTTCTTAACACATTCCTCGAATGTATGCCCCAGTTTTAAAAAGTACTCGTGAAGAGTAATTTTTATTTCGACCTCATAATCCTTATGAAGATATAAATTTATGAATCCAATATAATTCTCCCGCGGATCCCGGGATAACCTTTTCCTTACAGGATTATATCCGATATACCACAAAAGCCACAATAAATAATTTTCCGGACTATCGGAATCTTCAATTATTGTTGAACCAAATCTTTCGTTCCAGAAAGGCCCTATCGCACCTGTTGCTCTGTTGTATTTTTCAGCTATCCGCGATTTAATATACTGCATTATGCAGGATATTGTTTCCTTATTTTCAACTGTTTTTATAAGAAGATGAATATGATTTCCCACAGGTTCCGCTGCGATTAGTTCAAAATCATACTTTTCCTGACACATGATTATCGCTTCTATAAAATATTTTCTGACATAACTGCTATGAAACAGGTTCCTTTTCCCGTGACATCTGGTAAAGCAGTGATATGTTACCCCTTGAATAATTTTTCTTTGCGGTCTCGGCATCGTTCTCTCCATTTAAAACGTTTAATCTATATACGTTTGCCGGGATTACTTTTTAAAATATTTTTGGGTCAGAGCTTCTTTTTTTTAAAATTCATGAAAAAGGGGTCAGAGCCTCTTACCGCCCCGCCGTTGAACCATGTTCAAAAAAACGAACAGAATTACAAAATTTGATTTGACTTAAAATCCTGTTAAGACTGCCTTAAAATATATATAGAATTAGATAATCCGGAGGAAGTTATGCTGCAGCCGCTTAACGAATCAAAAAGAAACTGGCAGAAAGATTTTGAAAACTATCTTATAGAAAACAAAACCCTTGCCTATATGATGCTTAAAAAGGCAGAGCAATTCAAAGACCATGATGCTCTGACCCAGAGAAACAAAAAAGGTGAATGGGAATCCATAAAATGGAGCGATCTTGGTGATAAAACAAAAGCAATTGCCAAAGCTCTGATTGATATGAATCTTCAACCAGGTGAAATGTGCGGAATATTCTCGCAAAACAGAGCTGAATGGGCAATGTCTGACCTTGGAATTCTAGCAACAAGGGCGGTGTCAGTCCCTATTTATGCTACAAATTCGAAAGATGAGGCCGAATACATTGTAAATGACGCCGAAGTAAAAATTATTTTTACAGGCGATCAGGATCAGTACAATAAGGCTAAACTGATTATAAAAGAGTGCAAATCTCTTAAACTGATTGTTGCCTTTGACAGTGATACAAAGATCGAAGGGAGTGATAGTATTCACCTTGATAATCTTATCGCTAATGGAAAAAAACTTACCAATGACGATGAACTTAACAGCAGATTAAAAAACGTTCAACCCGATGACATATTAACAATTATATACACATCCGGTACAACAGGAAAACCTAAAGGTGCAGTGCATACACACAAGAGTTTCATGAACGGAATTTACCCCTCTGTCATGAGATACCCGGAGACTGGTCCGGATACAGTATCTCTTGCGATTCTCCCCCTCAGTCACGTGTTTGAAAGAATGTGGTCTTATGGATGTATGAGTGTTGGAATAAGAATTGCCTACTGCCCGGATCCTAAACAGTTTCTCGATGTAATGGCTCATGTAAAACCGCACTGTATGACAAGCGTTCCGCGAATATGGGAAAAAGTTTATGGCACAATCCACGAAGGAATGAAAACCGCTTCTCCAATAAAGAAAAATCTATTCGCCTGGGCTACAAAAGTCGGGATTGAGGAGTACAGAAAAAAACTTGCAACTGGAAAGGGTCAGAGCGGATTCAAGTACAAACTGGCCGATAAACTTATCTTCAGCAAAGTCCGGGCCAAGCTTGGAACTGAAAGATGTAATGTTTATCATATAGGGGGAGCTGCTTTTGCTCCGGATATCAACGAGTTTTTTCAGGCATTCGGCATCAATATAATTCAGGGTTTCGGACTCACCGAGTTTTTCCCGGTATGTGTGGGATACAGAGATACCGGCAAACCTGCATATTGCGGCCCGATGATCGGCATGGTTGAAGCAAGATTATCCGAAGAGGGAGAAATCCAGCTCAAGGGTGGAATGTGCATGAGCGGATACTACAAGAAACCGGAAGAGACAAAAGCATGCTTTACTTCAGACGGCTGGTTCAAAACTCAGGATGTCGGAGAACTCATTACCGAAGAAAAACATGGCGATATGCTCACCTATATTAAAATCACAGATAGAATAAAAGACCTGATAATTACTGCAGGCGGAAAAAATATATCTCCACAGCAGATAGAAGTTCTTATGGGAGATGAGCTTTTTGTAGAGCAGTTTGTTACAATCGGTGAAGGGAAAAAGTATATCTCTGCACTTATTGTTCCGAACTTTATTATTCTTGATGATTACTGTAAAAAGAACGGCATAACATACAGTTCAAAAGAGGATCTTGTAAAGAAACCTGAAATTATTAAATTATACGAGGAGATTATTGCAAAACGAACTGAATCCCTCGGACGTGTTGAACAGATCAAAAAGTTCACCCTTCTTACTACTGAACTTACTCAGGAGGGTGGAGAACTTACACCTACAATGAAACTGAAACGTAAAGCAATCGGTCAGAAATACAATCTGCAGATTGAAGACATGTACAGGGAATAAAAAACTTCCCTCATCTGGCAGATATATTCTGTCGGATGAGGGCAAAATTTATGAAAATCATCTCAGCATCAAGAAGAACTGATATCCCTGCATTTTATGGGGACTGGTTTATGAACCGCATTGCAGAAGGTTTTGCCGGATATATTAATCCTTTTAACAATAAAAAAAATATTGTATCATTAAAAAAAATGGATGTCGCCTCCATAGTTCTCTGGTCAAAAAATTTCACTCCGTTTACTAATAATGCTCTGACCCTTAAAGATAACGGCTATACTCTCTTTTTTAATTATACAATCACGGGACTTCCGGAAATATTTGAACCGCACTCACCTTCTGAAAGTGAATCAGTGGATTCAATAAAGTATTTGAGCAGTATATTTTCACCTGACTGTATAAACTGGAGATATGATCCGATACTTATCTCCGGCATTACCGGCATTGATTATCATATTGATAAATTTACAAAACTATGCAGATCACTCTCCGGTTCTGTAAAAAGATGTTATATAAGTTTTCCAACAAATTATGGAAAGGTAGAAAGAAGTTTTAAAGATTTTTCTATCCGGACAGGAATCTATATCGTTGATTTTGAGATACCGGAAAGAATTAATCTGGCGAAAAGGCTTTCAATAATAGCAGAGAGTTTCAATATACAGCTATTTTCATGCTGCGGAGATTATCTCATCAGTGATATCATTAAAAAGGGTCACTGCATAGACGGAAGTATTTTGTCATCAATATCAGACAAAGATCTCTCAAGATTTAAAGCCCGTCCCACGCGGAAGGAGTGCGGATGTACCGAGAGTACCGATATCGGAATATACGACAGCTGTCCCCATGGATGTGTTTACTGCTATGCCAATTCTAATATTGTTAAGGCTTCATCTTTTCATGAAAAGTATATTTCCGATCAGACATCCAGGGACTCTGCATTTCTTGGTGTTTCAAAAGATAAATCTGATTCGTGGATAAAAGATCTCAAGGAAAGTTCCGATCCGGGTAAAATTTCAAATAATCCCGGCATTTCACTATGAACGATTAAGGCTCTGACCCTTTATTTGAATTTCCAGGGGTCAGAGCCCCTTTTCGTTTTCGTGTTCATCATTCAATCACTCATCAAAATAAATAACTCTACTTTCATGCACACTCGAACCTATGAGTCCATCTCTGAGCAATTCAGAGTAAATACAGGTCATATTTCTTCCATGTTCTTTAGCGTAGTAAAGAGCTTTATCTGCTGAACCTACAAAAGCAGTCGGCATTTCAAATCCTGTTATCTCAACAATTCCTGTGCTAACCGTAACTTTTCCAACCTGAGGGAAACTGTATGATTCTACTTTTTTTCTGAATCTTTCAAAAATTTCAAATGCGGATTCTGTACTTTCAGCCTTCACAACTGTTATAAACTCCTCTCCGCCATAACGGAACTTCAGATCCTCAGATCTGAAAAGTTCCTGTATAATACGGGATATCAGAATAAGAACTTCATCACCAAAAACATGGCCGAAATTATCATTAATTCGTTTAAAAAAATCTATGTCGAATATACCAAGCCAGAAGCGTTCACCGGAGGATCTTCTTCTCTCATTATCCTGATCTTTAAGAAATGTTTCATCCTTTTTCAATTCAACCAGTTTCATTATTTTATCATCAAATGTTTTTCTATTTAGCAGACCGGTAAGAGTATCACGTTGATTATCAACTAGAACTGAAACATAATTCTGATAAATTTTAATCAGGGACTCGAGAATATTTAAATCCTGTTCTTTATAAAATGAATTCTCCACGACAATAAAGGCTACATTTTTATTAAGAACTGCAACCGGATATATAAAATAATTTAATTCGCCAATTGAACCGGTCTGCATCATTCCAGTTGCACATGCCTCTTTTATGCCTGAATCAAAAAGTGCCTTATTTATATCGGGTTCATTAAATGTATCTGAAAAACCTGATGAATCATAGGATGCTCTACATACTATATCCGATGAATCCAGATTTAATTTCATTAGGAAAATTTTCCTGCATTCGATTACTTCAAAAATAGTCTGCAGCAGACTCAATTCAAGAATCTCCAGATCTCTGCTCTCAGTAATACTAACAATGCAATTCAGTATCAGATTTTGATCTTTATTTTCCAGAACCGGCTCCTTTAAATATTTTATATCCTAAAAAAATTTTTAGCTATAAAAATAGAGCAGCACATTACACCCGAGTTTACAAAAGATTCCTGAGGCAACAAAATTTATTATCAAAATACGCCCATTTTTTCATCTTGACATAAAAAAAGAGAGAATTTAACTAAAATCATTATAAACGAATCACTTATTGAAATCCAAAATTTCTACCGGGATATTTCAGAATTAAAGAAATATCTGATTTCGTGTTTCACATTTACTTATACCCTCTCCCGATCAGGATAATAACATGAATAAGAAAAAACAAATAATTGTAATACTTTTTTTAACCGGTTTGATTTTTCATGCTGCAGTTTCGCATAGTGAAATCACTAAACAAAAGAGGCAGGAGATAGCTGACAAACTGTATGAAATTGAATCATCAGGAGGAGATCATCTTGGTTACTGCAGCGAGATACTGCAGCACCTTGAAAAATCTGCACATATACGGCCGGTAAAATACAAAAGCAATTCATTTGATGATATAGACCGACTTAATTTACGAGGAAATGATCTTGATCTTTATTCCCTATTCTCGGGTGGACTTTCTCTCAAAGACTCACTGCAGCTCGAAGGTATAAGACCTGCAGATGAAGGAATGAGGGACATTAATCCTTCTTCACTTACTGTTTCCGGGATTGAATCATATCCATTTGAAAAAAAAATGAAAAATAAAGATTACAAGATCTATCCTCTGGATAAATACTCCCCGGCAGAATTTTATTACATACATTTTAACAGCGCATTAAAGGCATTAAGTTTTTTCAACTTTATAAACGAAACAGGCGGAGCGCTTTATACACGTTTCTCTGAAACCTCGGTGGACTTTTTAATCAAAGAAAAACTTATGACTCAACTTGCTCTACGGGAAATCCCGGAACTGTCTGCATTTTATTCAAATGCAATCTCTGAAATAGTAATTACAGGCTCTGACCCTTTTATCATAGAAGGAAGTGATATAACTCTGATTATACGGCCAGCTACAAAGTATGCTCTGACCCCTGAAATTACAGGAATGAGAAAATATATCAAAGAAAAGTATTCTGCTAAAGAAAAAGAAATAATTATCTCGGAATATAAAGGGAGTCACATATATACAGATGACAGGAAGATATGGTCATTATTCTTAACTTTATCTGACGGAACAGTAATTATCTCCAACTCTATTACTGCAGCTGAAAAGGTTATAGATACTTTTTCCGGAAAGCTCACACCTCTTTCTGATGCCATGGATTACAGATATTTCCGGTCTATTTATCCTGCAGGCAGAGATAATGAAGACGGATTCATCTATCTTTCAGAAAAATTTATGCGTCATTTGACATCTCCGCAGCTGAAAATAAAAGAAGCCAGAAGAATGTACGAGGCGATGAAGATCTCTGTACTGCAAAAGTATATGATATTTCATTTCCAGCTTACGGACAGTATACCTGTGTCAATTGAAGAGGTTATGAACTCAGCCGGGGGACCGTCACTTACTGATCCGCGCAAAAAGGAACTTGAGTCACTTAAACAAAGCCGTTTTTACGACAGAGCAGTTAAACTTGAGCCAAACGATCTCTCAAACTGGAACTCATTCAGAACTGCACTCTCCTCTGCACCTCCAAAAACAAAAAGTAAGAAAAAGAAAAAACAGGGTCAGAGCATCGACGATTTTATTTATGACTTAAAGTTATTTTATAAAAAAATTACCGGCGAACAGGCATATTCCCCCTCCGAAGTTCTCGGCATTATTGAAGCTGTAAGCAAACCTGGCGGACTCGACTCAACAAGGTTCAACGGACTCAGTATAATTCCTGATTCGTTTTCAGCTAAAAGCAATATTTATGGAAAAACAGGTTTTATGATTCCTTTAATTGAGCTTGAAACCGGAAATGTTTCAAGACGTGAAGCGGAGGAGTATAAAAAATCTGCAGAATCGGGCAACAATTCAGGAAAAAATTATTTTAATCCCATCGGGTTACGAATAAAAACCGATCCCGGAATATCTATCGAAGCATGTATTATCCCAACAACAAATAATTCAATTTACACACTTCTCTCGGGTACAGCAGGTGGCGCATCGATTGATCTTCACCCCGACAGCAAAGTTAAAGGCGACACACTCAGCATCGCATTTAAAATCAATCCTCTTCTTATAAACAGTTACCTGACACTCTCCGGTTTGAACGATATCTCCCTGGCAAAGCCGGCTTCATCGGTTGAAGATATTTTCACCGGCGAAATTCAGTTTCACATGGCGGATGCTCTACCCTTTGCAGATTTCGATTCGGCAATTGCGTCAGAGTTTATCACAGGAAATATTATCCGTTCATCGGAGGTACTCACTGGACTACTCGCATGGTCGATGTTTCACCCGGTTAGAATTGCCATCCCGGTAAAAAAACCAAAAGAGGGGATGATTTTCATTACCTCTATAATCAATAGGCTTATAGAACGTAACAATGTGAATAATTTTGTTCAGAATGAAAATTACATATTCAACTATAATAAAACAGAAATCCGTGTTGTAAAAACCACACTATTCAGCTCCCTTATCATCAGACTTTATCTCGCAGAAAAAGATAATGTTCTCCATATTGCGACTAGTGAGAAATACATAAAAGAGATACTCGATCTTAAACCAGGCCCAAAAAATGATTCTGTAAAACGAAATGCAGCCATTGTCTACAGGCCTTCGGAGATGGTTCTGGAAAAGGATTTATACCGCACAGGAATGATCGAGAACGGTCTGCAGAAAAGCAAGAGAAATCTTGGCACCATAAAACTCATGAGCTTAATCTACCCCGGTGCGGATAGCAGAGATATTCCGGAACTTACATACAGAAATTTCGGATTTAAACCTGTATGTCCACTGGGCGGAGATTATACAATAGATAGAAAAACCGGTGAAACAAAAAACAGCGTCTACGGAAGTGAAAACTTCCCCATTATAAGACTTGATGAAAATAGTAACGGGATTATTCCGCTTTACCTGAAAAAGTTTTTTAAAACATCAGAAGTCAGATTTGAGATGGAGTTTACACAGGACGGCATAATGACAAAATTACAGAGCAGGTAGATTTTCTTTTGTCATTCCGGTTTTGCATCTTCAATTCAAGCAAATACCGGAATCTCATACTTTAAGTTCATATAAATATCAATAATATTTTTATATAATACCTTCAATGAGGGATTAACGAAGCTCTTCCTTTGATCGCAGGAATTTTACTACAGCTTCAGCCGGGATGACAAAACATCACAATTCCCCTTTACTTCACTGCCCGATTATCCCTCACATATTGAATTGCCGATCTTCCGGCAATTGCACCCTCGCCAACGGCAACACTTATCTGTAGAAAACCTCCGGTGCAATCTCCTGCGGCAAATATACCCGGTGCGTTTGTCTTCATCTCCCTGTCAACCTGAATGAAATTACCCTCTGTGATAATGCCGAGACTCTTAGCAAAATCCACTGAAGATGCGTCACCCAACGCAATAAAAATACCAGATGCATCCATTTCTGAACCATCTGAAAAAGTTACTTTATCCAGATTCATCTCGCCATGAAGTGATGTTATACCCTTCTCCATCACTTCGATATTCAGGGCGGAAAGTTGTTTCATAAATTCATCGGTAATAGAACTCTTTGCCCCCAGTGTGCAGACAGAAACGTTCGGGGTGTAATTCACAAGCTCCAGTGCCTGATTCGCCGCATACAAACCTTCACCTGCAACAAGGACTTTTTTTCCTTTGAAGAAAAAACCGTCACAACTGACACAGTAGGAGATACCCTTCCCGTCGTATTTATCTATTCCCGGGATTTTCGGTTTTTTATGAGACACGCCTGTGGCAAGAATAATAGAAGATGTGAGATATTCACCATTTTCAGTTTTAACAATATATTTCCCGGTATCATCAAAATGAATACCGATTGCTCTATCACAATCAATTGAAGCACCAAAACGCTTCACCTGTTTCAATCCCCTTTCTACGAGCTCTTTACCCGATATTGTTTCAGGAAATCCAAAATAATTATCAATGTCATAATCACCGGCTATCTTAGGTTCAAATCCAAGTATAGTGGTTTCAATCCCTGCGCGTGACGTATATATCCCGGCAGACAAACCCGCCGGACCCTGTCCAATTATTACCAGTTCAGATTCTTTCATGAATTTACCTCTTTTGTGTAAATGAAATAATTATTTTAAATCTATCAGACTTTTAATTCTCTAAATTTTTTCAGTATTTATTTAATTGAGTTCGGTGCTTCAAATAAGCACATCAAATTCCTCTAAATTCAGAACATTAACTATACCTTTAGTATCAGCTATTTATAATATTTCGGGCTCATTGAACAGCACAAAATTATTTTTTTCGTTGATTTTTTAATGCACTAATATAGACCTCTTATCAGATTATTAATTATAAATATGAGACTTAACATATTATTATTCGACAAAAGAGGAAACATGAAGTTTTTTAAATATCATATAATTTTTATCCTGACTCTCTCAATTTCCCCTGTATTAAACTGCAACAACATTGTAGGCGATGGATCCTCTTTTCAGACAATAGACCATACATCAGTTGACAAAACAATGTCAGACCCGGAAATAATATCAGCCAGGAATGAAAAAATCTATTTTGAGCACGCTTCAGTTGGAGGCAATATCAGCAGCGGTCTTGATGCGCTTGCTCTTTCAGATTCCCGGTATTCCCGTACAAATTTTGTCTTCAATGCAAGAGGCAACTTTGCAATCAGCGGTGATAAAATTGATCTATTTTACAATAATCTTACATCAAATACTCCAAATCCTTCCCTTTATACATCGCTTATGTTTAAATTCTGCTATATTGATAACGGCGGCGACATGGCTGCACTATTTGCCCATGTACGCGGTCATATGGAAACTCTCGAATCGCTCTTTCCATCGAAAATTTTTGTATGGTGGACTATGCCTCTTCAGACTACCGGTGATGCAAACAGAGATTTGTATAACTCTCTGGTCCGCAACTACTGCAGAAATAATAATAAAATTCTCTTCGATCTTGCAGATATTGAAAGTCACGATCCTGCCGGAAATCCCATCATTCAAGGGGGGTATGAAGCAATGTATCCGGCATATTCTTCCGATGGCGGTCATCTTAATTCCACTGGATACAACAGGGTCGCAAAAGCATTCTGGCAGCTGGCTTTAAGGATTTCTCAGCAATAAAAAACTTAGTATTTTGTAAAACTATTATAGATTTCGTATCCTTTGCTGTTACCCATATGCGGAAATCATATCCTGTACAGATTTATACGTGAATACCCACATCATATTCTTTTTTTTCAGCACATGATTTTGCAAATTACATAGAAAAATTATTTGTTTAATTAAAATATTGTTATATTCTTTAAAGATATGGCACACACCCGAATATTTAAAGATTTTTTTAATCATGATAAATAAAAGGATAAGAAAACTATATGGATTTCCGGACAAAGTTTACCCGCATTATAATCATCATTATATCTTTATCTTTCACAGGATTGATACTATTATCCTGTGAGAAAAAACAAAATACAGATAGCGATTCTGTTATTGATAAATGGGCGGGGATTTTTCACCCATCAGTACTATCCGATGAAGATATAACACAGGAATTAGCATGGTTCCGAGATGCCTCAATAAATCTTCGGGATGTGGAAATTCTTTCTACTGCCGAAGATATTGAAACTCATTACTGGGAGAGCCGTGTTCTTGCGAAGGCTTTTCATGAAATAACAGGTATAAAGGTAATCCACGATATAATCCCGGAGGGTGTTCTTGTAGAGAGATTAATGGACCAGGTTGAAAATAAAAAATTCCATTATGACATATATGTCAATGATGCAGATCAGATCGGATGGCACCTCAGAAGCGGGGCTATTCTGAATCTGACTGATTACATGCAGAATGAAGGCAAAAATTATACTAATCCATATCTCGATTTAAACGATTTTCTTAATATAGAATTCGGTCAGGATTATGACGGAAATATACTGCAGCTCCCCGACCAGCAGTTTGTCAATCTCTACTGGTTCAGATACGACTGGTTCTCCCGTGAGGATTTAAAAAATAAATTCAGGGAAAAATATGGATATGAACTCGGTGTTCCTGTAAACTGGGCTGCATATGAAGATATTGCTGAGTTTTTCACTAACACGAGAATTGACGGACGGAAAGTTTACGGTCATCTTGATTACGGAAAACCATCCGCAGCACTTGGATGGAGATTTACCGATGCATGGCTCTCGATAGCAGGTGTAGGCGATGCAGGATTACCAAATGGGATACCCGTTGATGAGTGGGGAATACGTGTTGAGAACAGAATCCCCGTAGGTTCATCTGTAACAAGAGGCGGAGAGGTAAACGGTCCGGCGGGAGTATATGCTCTGGAAAAATATCTCGAGTGGCTGAAAAAGTATGCACCTCCCGAGGCTCTCAAGTGGGAATGGGCCGACTCCGGGCCGGTAAGTTCCAGAGGTGATATTGCACAGCAGATTTTTCAGTACGTAACATGGCTCTCCGATCAAAGGTATCATACTGCAGGGAGTCCGGTGTGCGACAAGTATGGAAAACCGTTATGGAGAGTAGCCCCTACTCCACACGGCAGATATTGGGATAAGGGAATGAAGATAGGCTACCAGGATCCAGGTTCATGGACAATTCCTGTTTCCACCTCGGGGAAAAAACGTGCAGCAGCCTGGCTCTGGGCGCAATTCTGTGTATCAAAAACAGTTACTCTGAAAAAATTTCTTGTCGGCGGAACTCCCATAAGAAAATCCACAATACATTCTGCATATCTCACCAAACATATTGATGAATACGGCGGACTTATAGAATTCTATAGATCATCCGATGAAAAAAAATGGACCGGAAGCGGACGCAATGTACCATATTATCCGGGAATGGCTCCTCTCTGGTGGAAGAATATAGCAAAGGCGATCAAGGGAGAATATACTCCTCAACAAGCCATGGATATGCTGGCAAAACAGCAGGATGAAATGATGGGTTCACTTAAGATGAAATCATACTCTCCAAAACTGAATAAAGAAATGTCTAGGGAGTACTGGATTAACAGACCTGGAAAACTTCCATCTGAATCTCCTAAAGCATACAGACCACGCCCGAGACCTGTCACTGTGCCATATGAAGTAATGCTGAAAGAATGGGAACTGAAGAGTGTGGATTAAAAAAGTCATACCACTCTAGACATTCGTGTAGCCCCCGCACCCCCGGAGGGGGCAAGGAATTATCCAAATGTGATCTGTACAATTATAAAAAATTTAAACATTCCATACTCCAAATAAAAGCTTTGCCCCCTCCAGGGTGCGGGGGCTGTAGAGTAAAGATTTAGATTATGAAGCGCACATTCTCCTAAGCAACTCCTTCCATCGATGTACTTCCATCTTCTACTGAATTCCGCGGGTATTTGAGATACGGGATAATATCATCATTTTTAAATCCGCCTGTTCCATCATATTCGATGGTAACAATCGGTATACCTGTGATTGATTCAATATGATGCGACATTGCTTCAGTAACAAGTGATGGGCAACAGAATGCAGGGTTAGTCTGAACAAACAGTTTGAGATCAGGGTGATGCATCATTAAAGAATATATCTTCAGTGCATTTTCCATCGACTCACCTGTATGTTCAATCTTCATATTAAATTTCTCAAGAACATGTTCAACAGGAGGAAGTGCAACATCCGTTTTCCATTTTAATATCCTGTTAAAGTATGGATAGTATTTGTTTTCAAAAAGTACTATTGCCTGCTTCAGAATTTTTGAAGTAAGAGCCTCGACATAGTTCCCTTCTTTAAACCATTTCTTTATATACGGTTCGGCAATGAGTTTTATCAGTTCACTATACGGCGTTGTTATTACCTCACCGCCGTTCTTCTCAATTACAGAAATTACATTCTGATTTAAGATATCATTATCTCTTGCATAAAGATCTCCGAATATGGCAACCTTCGGACGATCCGTCCTGCATATCTCAATTTCTTCAAAAAGTTTAATCACTGTGTCAAGGGCCTTCTCTTTCGACTCACCTGTCCTGAATGCCCGGGAAATAATCGGAATTGACATCTCCAGAACTCTATCAGTTGTACCTGGAACATTTTCATATGGACGCACATGGCATCCCATGCGGCGCAGCATCCCTGAAAACATCGATGCTAAATACATATTAAGAGCTGCCCTGTACGAAATATCTGTAAGAGTTATCGACCCCGCATAGACCTCCATCTTTTCCAGCCCTCCCCCCATGGATTCCAGAAGGGTTTTACTGTAATAAGAAAACATCCCGAGGTTACAGGAAATTTTTGAATCTATATTCCACATTACTGTTTTAGCAGGATCGAGATTATGTTTGGCCACGTACTCCGCACAATTCTGGATCATAATATTAAGAGGGATACACTGCCCTGTATTATGACTCAGACTTCGCTGTATCGATTCATGGCTTTCGTCAACCATTCGTGCATCAATGCCCTCATGTTGAAGAAGTGCAGACATAAAATCACCAAGGATTGAATCCCATCGCGGCACAAGAAGTGTCTTTCCTTTTAGTCCGATATTCTTTCTTATAACTTCAGGATTAACCGCCAGGAAGTCTGCAGTGAGCTGTTTTTCTCCACTGCTTAAATGATTTCTGAATGACCGTATTCCAGCCTCTATACGGGTTTCGTAACCTACATTAGAATCGTGTTCATCCAGCTGAAGTATCAGATACGGTTTGTTATGTGAATCAAGTATCTTTTTAAAATACTCAACGGAATATGCATCTGGTGTACACTTAAACGAAGTTATCAGTACAGGATAAAGACCCTCGGTTTTTGCGGCAATCTCCGCGCTTTCAAGAATCGATGCCGCATAGTTCCAATGCAGCGACGCAAGCAGTGTCTCCGAACCTCCCATATCAATATTTTCCGATGTTATCATATCCTGAAAAAATACCTTAGCGCCAAGTTTACCTATAAGCTCAGGAATTCCCTTATTCATCGATGGAGAGAGTACAGTATATGGTCTCCCTACCAGCACAACATTTACATCTTCAGTTATTCTATTCTTTTCGTATATTGATGTAAGTTTCCTTTTTGTTCCATTAAAACTTTTCACAGCAGCATCATAGGCAGATGAAACCTGCATAAAACTAATACTGCTTCCTGAAATTGATTTAAGCATTTTAAACAACTGAAGTTTTACACCAATAGTCCCGCCCTGTGAACGTATAAGAGGTGAAAGAATTCTATCTCTGCCCGGGATTGAATCGCAAGCATTGATTACCGGAGAGAGATACTGCGTGTAATAACAGTAAGTTCTTCTGCTGCCGTTATCTCCACCTTTCTGCTCGAGATATACAGGAAGAAATGTATAATCTGCTTTTCCGGAAAGATATAAAACATGCCCATGCATCTCCGACATTGGAGCACAGAACTCTGATCCTGAAATTTTCTTCCCCTCTTTAATTCCATCTTTGTAGTTTTCACTGGTTATTGTTTTTACTCCCAGACGGCTGAAGAACTCCTTCCAAAGATGCATCTCATCAAAAAGATGAAGAGCCGAAGGAATACCAACTGTAAATTCATGCCGGTACTCTTTCAGAGGTTTAACTGCAAGTACACTTTTCCTTTCCTTTAAAAGATCAAAGCCTGAACTGTTCTGATTCACAAACTTTTTAGTTTCATAATCCCTTCCGCATAGAAAACCGAAAGCGACAGATTCTTCGCTAACAGCTGCAATCTTAATCTTACAGCTGTTATTGCAGAGCTCACAGACCTCACTCTTTACAGGGATATTCTGTTTGTATATCTCAATCCCGCGGAATGATGAGCCTATAAAGCTCTGATCAATCAGAGTAAGGGCGGCGCCAAGCGCACCGGTGAGGTGACAATACTTTGAAACCATAATCGGTTTACCAAGGCGTTGTTCAAATGCAGCGACAAGCGCTATATTTTTTGCAGTTGCACCCTGAAAGAATATCTTTTCTCCGATATTTTTCTCAATGGCAACCTTTGTCAGATAGTTTTCTCTAACTGAATGAAGGACCGAAGCAAGGACTTCGTTCGTCGTGTAATTCTCACTGAGGTAGTGGTTCAAATCTCTCTCCATAAAAACAGTACACCTGTCGCTCGAAAGCGGAGCCGGAAGCCCCGAGGCTCTCCCTGCATAATCAGAAAGCGGGCATGACAGCTTACCCGCCTGCTCTTCAATAAAACTTCCTGTACCGGCCGCACAGACATTATTCATAATTGAAAATGTCACCATACCGTTCTTCAGAGTTGTAAACTTCGCATCCTGCCCGCCAATCTCAATTATCGTATCCACATCGTGATCAAGCTGGTACGCGGCTCTTGCGTGTGCTGTGATCTCATCAAGAGCTGAGTCCGATCCGATAATTTTTCCGATAAATTTTCTGCCGGAACCTGTTGTCCCCACTCCGAGAAATTCGAAAGATGCTGCAAGATCATCAATAGCTTCAAAAATTGTCTGCACAGCTTCAATTGGTCTTCCGGCAGTACGGGTATATAATCCCGCCACAACCTCGCCATCTGCATCAACGATGGCAGCCTTTGTACTGGTTGACCCTATATCAATCCCCATATAAACAGGTAGCAGACTGCCCGCCGGGAGATCACTATATATATCAACCTCTACCGGTGTTGCCATTGGAAAGTGCTTAGATTTATATTCGTAACTATCAAAACTTTTAAAATCAGGGTACTCTGAAAGCTTAAGTGTGAGAGGTTCATAGTGATAACTCTTCTCTTTCTTATGAAGGACAAAAAGATCATCAATAGAACTGCACACCAGCTCTTCATCCTTCACCGAGCCGTCTTTAACTCCCTCAAGGTATAGAAGAACACAACCTATTGCGCCGAAGATATGCGAATTTTCATCTACGGTGATCTCCTTCCCGATGATAGAGGATAGATGCCTGACAACTGCTGCATTTTTAGAAACACCGCCAGCCATAACTATCGGTTCAACTGCATTTTCATTTCCGAAAAGTGTATCTGCTACACTTCTTGCAAGTCCATGGCAGAGACCATCGCAGATTTCTGCCAGAGAGTAACCCTCCTGCTGCGCATGAATAAGATCAGTTTTTGCAAAAACCGCACATCGTGATGCAATCTTCGGAATATTACCGCTATTACTTCCGGCTATATCACTGAATTTCTGGATATCGGAAAGATTCAGTCTCTTTGCCTGCTGTTCAAGAAAACTCCCGGTGCCTGCTGCGCAGGATGTATTTGATTTATAATTTCTGTAATCGCCATTCTCATCAAACATGGCAAGTCCAAACTTCTCTCCGCCGATAATAAGAATAGAACCGGTTTCCCGATGTATATGTTTTGCAGCTGATATTACAGATATTCTGGAATCAAATCTCACACCCGACTTAAAAATATCGGGGGAGGATGAAGTCAGTGATAGCGCACCTATTTCATCAAGATTAAAACTTTCAAGCATTCTACAAAGCGTCTCCTTAACATGCCCTTCATGAAAGCAGTAACCGCTTTTTAAAATTTCATTTTCCCTGGACATCTCAACAACTGATATAGAAATTGAACCGATATCAATTCCGAGAACATTTTTTTTACTCATTACATATAACTCCTGAAAATAATTTTTAATAAACATTAAATGTGAATCTAACGATCCACAATCCCCTACAACCCCCGTACCCAATGTTAGAAAATCAAACTCCTGCAATACTATCTTCAAGTCCCCCTCGGGGGGTTGGGGGGGCCGGCTTAGCTAAGTCGCTCTGTCCGGAGAGTGACTTTTTTTAAATCTACTTCTCCATCAGCGCATAAAGCGCTGCCTTTGAAATTTAGCTGATTATACCATAAACTGTTTCTGATTTTAAATCGACCGGATAAATTATTCCGGACTTTATTCCGGAGAAATAAACGTTTTTCTGTAGCGGGCCGGAGATAATCCGGTTTGTTTTGTAAATGTATCGTAGAAAACTGATTTTGAATTAAATCCCACGGCAAAGGCAATTGATAGGAGAGAGCGCTCCTTATCCTCCTTCATCAGAACAATTGCTTCATCAACTCTGTATTTGTTAAGATATGCGTTAAAATTCATCTGAAGATGATGATTCAGATATACAGAAAGTTCCTGTGGCTGTACTCCCAGCAGATCAGACAGACGTTTTAAAGATAAATCCTCATCGCAATATAATTTTTCTTTAATAAGTAGTTCTGCCAGATCAGCTTCAAGCTTCTCTGTATTGATTCCCTGAAGAAGTGAATCTATCCTTGTTATATTTTTATTTTTGACAGGCGCAGAGAGAAATATATCCGGATAAATTTGTGAAATTACAAACCAGTATATAACAAAAAGTGTAGTTAGCCCCATTGCCCCTTTAGCGAAGAAGCTGTGCCCGGTAACCATAGAAATAATTATCATTGCGGTAATAAGAAACAAAATAGTAATTACCGTAATTGCCACTACGAGTAATCTGTTCCTGTTGGAATCCCGCAGGGTTTTCACAACCTCAAGTTTTGAAAAAATTGCCAGAACATAACCCAGAATCAGAGCAAATCCGAAAGAGTGAAGATATACAATAACAGAATTTTTTATTATAAAATCATATGGAATAGATAAAAAACCGGATCTGTAGTCTGGAGGGAGCAGAACAATCAGCACAACCAGAGAAATAAGGACAAAGGGAATAAAATGAATATACTCTTTTGATGAAAACCCGTAATCCTTATTAAAGACAGATAAATAGAAAATATAAATTGAAGGGCCAAGAATAAATTTTGCCTGCAGAAAAATTATCATTCCAATGCCGGTTCCTTCAACGTGGGTTGTTGAAATGGCATATCCCTGAACCTGTATAACTGCAAGACTTGTAAAAATTACAAACAGTAGAATATTTTTAATTCTGCTTCTAGCCTGAACAAGCTGCACCAGGGCAACGAGAAAAGCAAGCCCGCCGCCGAATAATATAAAGGCATTTGAAATATCAGGTAACATTAAATCCCGCTTAAATCATAAAATTGATTATCCTCTTTTAACAGTACATCTCTGTAAATGATACAACTATTTTGACAAGAATTAATTTTTGAAAACTTCATAAGATTTCTAAACTATATCCTGAACAATTCAAAAACTGTCAGGGAAATTTATGCCGCCATCTCCACAGTTCCGATGTGAGTAAAATATAACCTGTTTTAAGCAGTTACTTGTATAGCCATACGACATTGTATAATTAATTTGCTTTTTAATGAACTATTAAGTATGGTTAAATCGATAGGCAAATACCACTATAATGATTTAAAGATTGTTTCACGAGGTTATGTATTTATGCCCATGAGGTTATCAAGAATTGTTTTTCAACTTATAAACACATATAAAAAAAAGTTAAATCTCCGGCAGAAATTTTCGATTTCAGCCGGTCTGGTGATATTTGTATGTTTTGCAATTTTCACTCTCTACCTGCTGATTGATCAGAACCTCCGGAATAAGCAGATTCTCCTTAAAAACTCAAAAAAATACTCCGAGCTACTGGTTCTCAGCAATACGGAATACCTCTGGAATTACGATGAAGAAGGATTACGAAAAGCAAGTGCCGCGTTTTATGAACTTCCTGAGATAGCTCAAATTAAGATAACTGATAATAATGGATCTATTCTCCTGAATCTGAATGATAAAAAAGTGAATTCCCTCGAGTTACCGATAAAGACTGAAATCTTTAAGAATAATCTGAAGATCGGAGAGATAGAACTGGTTGCAACAAGTGATGAATATAAGCGGACAGTATTTATTATTATTTTAAAGCTCATAGGTTTATTTGCTGTAATATTCTCAATCACTCTTCAAAGTATAAGAATTATTTCCGCCAGAGTGCTGAAACCTTTAAATGAGATGCTGGTAGTAGTTGATAAAATTTCACATGGAGACATGACCAACAGCATTACAGTTGTGAGCGATGATGAAATTGGAATACTCGCAGAGGATTTCAACAACATGATGTACACCGTAAAAGAGAGCATTGACTCAGTCAAATCGATTATAGAATTTATGCCTTCAATAATAATCCAGCTTGATCTGGAAGGCAGAGTTCTTGAATGGAACAGACTCGCCGAAAAACTTACAGGACAAAACATTGATGAAGCTAAAAATAAGTACCTTAAAGATATCAAACCGGAACTGTCATCATATCTATGGAACATCAAAAATATAATCGAATCTGATAAACCTTTCTCTCTTTACCGGATAAAAATTATCGGGTATGACGACAAGCTTTTCAATATTTTTATTTTTCCCCTTAAAACTAATACAAAAAAAACAATTGTTCTCCGCATCGATGATATTTCAGAACTTGAAAAAAAAGATGAACAGATCAGGCAAAGCCAGAAACTTGAAAGCATAGGACTCCTTGCCGGTGGAATTGCACATGATTTCAACAATATTCTCGGCGGAATAATAGGCACGGTTTCTCTTCTCCGATACAGAATAGCAAAGGGAAAAGTCGATACTCTAGCCCAATTTGACAAAGACCTTGCTTTAGTAGAAAACAGTTGTGAAAATGGCGCTGGACTGGTATCTCAGCTGCTGAGCCTCTCCCGTAAGCAGATAGGTTTTGAAATACATCACCTCGACTTAAATGAAGTTATGCTCAATGTCGCGAATGTCTGCATGAAATCATTCGACAAATCAATTTCATTTACTATCAAAGAGTATCATGAAAAAGCGTATGCTATGATAAATGGACCACAGATTCAGCAATCGCTTCTCAATCTATGTATCAATGCCTCACATTCAATGACAATCATGAGAAAGGAAAGCGAACAACAGGGCGGAGTTCTTGAAATTGGAATTACAAAAATTTTTGCCGACCGTTTTTTCCTGGATTCTCATCCAGAATCTGCGGAAGGTATGTACTGGAGATTATATATCAGAGACACGGGTGTCGGGATGGACAGCAGCACTATCTCAAAAATCTACGATCCGTTTTTTACAACAAAAACAAAAACATCTGTTAAAGGAACAGGCCTTGGACTCTCCGTTGTGTATTCAGTAATCAGAGCTCATAAAGGTTTTATTGATGTTTACTCCGAAGAAGGAACAGGAACGCTTTTTTCAGTTTACATTCCGGTATCCGAATCGGATGAATCATTCAGTGAAACCGAAATTCCCGTAGTATGCACAGGCGAAGGTACAATTCTTGTGATTGAGGATGAGGAAGTTATCAGAAACTATGCAATGGCCATGCTGGAAGAGTGCGGTTACAAGGTACTAATCGCAGAAAACGGAATAACAGGACTTTCAATGTATAATGAAAGGAAAACTCAGATTAACGCTGTTTTGTGCGATATGATGATGCCTGAAAAATCAGGTTATGAAACATTGGTAGAGCTTAAACAAATCAACCCTTCTTTGCCGGTATTGATGACATCTGGTTTATATTCAAATGAACTTATAGATAATGTTAAAAAAGCAGGAGCTGACGATTTTATTGAGAAACCATATTCACTTGTACAGCTTTCTCAAAAAATTAAATCTATACTTAAAAAATGAAATTTGTTTTTTAATTTTTATTACTACTCATAAACGGAGTGAAATATTCTTCCCTCGTGCCGAAAGCGCGGTAAGGAAAAATTGTCTACGTTTTTTGAACAGATATCAGCATTTCACAAGAGGTATAAACAAGGAGTTCCATTATGAAAAAACTAATGATTATATTGGCAGCCTTCATCTTTACAACTACATTCGCGGTTTCATTATATCCAATATGCAAAGTTTCCGCAGGATGGGAGCCATATGAACCTTATCAGTTTAAAGACAGCCGTGGTAATTACACAGGAATAGATCTTGATATTATAAATGCGGCCTTTACTGAAGCAGGCTGCCAGGTAGAATTCATAGAAATGCCATGGAAAAGAATGCTCCTTTCTGTTGAAGATGGAAGTATAAGTGTTGTGATGGGAGCATCAAAGCTTCCGGAAAGAGAAATATACGCCAGTTTTTCTCAGCCTTACAGAGAAGAATCATTTTCACTATTCCTCAAGAAAGGTGGAAATAGTAAGTTTAAAATCAGAAGACTTGAAGACCTCATCAAATATAATTTAAAACTCGGGACAGTGCGGGGATACTTTTACGGAAAGAAATTTGACGAGGCTATGAAGAATCCCAGATTTAAAGAACTTATAGAGGAAGCTAAAGATGACGAAACAAACTTAAAAAAACTTGAAGGGGGAAGAGTAGATGCCTTCCTTATAGATCCCTTTGTTGGAATAGCCCGGATGAAAAAAATGGGTCTTTTAACTAAAGTTGATAAAACACCTCTTACTTTAACAACAGAACCAATTCATGCCATGTTCAGTAAAAAATCGGTATCTCCGGACACCGTTAAAGCATTTGACGATGGCCTGAAAAAAATCAAAAAAAATGGAAAACTCAATCAGATATTAAGAAAATATTTAAAATAAACTCTTTAATCTAAATATTCTACTCAAATGTTAACCAGGTTTCTTTGCAGTTTTTGCAGCCTCATTAAGATCTTCATAATATTTCTAAAAAACAATCAAATTATACAACAGAATTACACTATTTTCTAAAATAGTAAATAAAACAGTTGACAATTACATATAATCTATATTGTTTACTCTAGATTATATGTAATAGATAAACGATATTTATTCTCTTAGGCTTATAAATAATTTTGATTCTCTTCATATAATTACTTATTTTACGGGAAAGAATCAATTCGGCTCACTACTATTAAAACCGGAAAGCCAATAATCCGGTATGTGTCTGATCAATATTTTTATACAGGAGTATATTATGGATGTTCAAAAAGTTATCGAATCACTTCAGAGTGAAATGAATCAGGTACGTGACGAAAGAAAAAACAAACTCTCAATGGTTGTCTTCAGCGGCGACCTGGACAAGCTTCTTGCTGCATTTATCATAGCTACTGGAGCGTTGGCAATGGGTCTTGAAGTTGTAATGTTTTTTACATTCTGGGCAACACCCTCTTTAAGAGACAAAAAGAAGAAAGGCAGAGGAAAGGATATCTTCGGAAAGATGTTCGGATTTATGCTGCCAAAAGGTGCAAACAAAGTAACTCTTTCAAAAATGCACATGGGCGGCATGGGAACCGGGATGATGAAACATCTTATGAAGAAAAAGAATGTCGCATCACTTGAAGAGTTAAGAGCTATGGCCATCGAAATGGAAGCTAAGATTTATATCTGCGATATGTCAATGGACCTTATGGGATTTAAACAGGAAGAGATGATCGATTATCCGGGAAGAGAATTTGTCGGAGTTGCGAAGTTCCTGGAAGAAGCTGGTGACAGCAAGATTCAGCTGTTTATTTAAGAAAAGATATTTGCCACGGAGGCACAGAGACACAGAGGGATTTACGGTGATTCATGGAGTATCGGCAATATCCATTTTATGAGCACCGGTAATAAAAAGAGAGGGATTTGATTACTCTTTTAAAACTCCCCTCGCCTTTCTCTGTGACTCTGTGCCTCTGTGGCAAATTTAAAAAATTTTTCACCACGGAGGCTCAGAGACACAGAGGGATTTACGGTGATTCAGGGAGTATCTGCAATCTCCATTTTATGAGGACCGGTAATAAAAAGAGAGGGATTTGATTACTCTTTTAAAACTCCCCTCGCCTTTCTCTGTGACTCTGTGCCTCTGTGGCAAATTTAAAAATGTTTTTCAATAAAATGAAATTTTAAAAAACAAAATAAAAACTAAAGGAGTAATAAAATGAGTACAGAAATTAAAGCAGATATCAACATGGACCTCAAAGGTGTGGCATGCCCTATGCCTGTTATAAAAGTAAGCCAGCAGATTAAGAAAATGCAGGTGGGTCAGATTCTTGCCGCGGAGACAACAGATCCCGGAGCACATGCCGATTTTCCAGCCTGGGCCAAAAGCACAGGAAACGAAATTGTAGCAACAGAGAAAAACGATTCTGTAACTGTTTTCTATATTAAAAAAATAAAATAATCTGTAAGAGGAAATTATTATGTGGCCTAAAATTTATTATTATGTCATGGTACATATGGTATATCTCGCCTTTGCAGTTCTGATCGGCGGAACATTGTTCAAACTGATTGTTGTACTCTTTTCAAAAAAATTCAAGGGATCGCTGGCAACTTATCCTCAAAAGCTGCCACGGCCTATCGGCGTTACAGCAGAGGCGTTGCTCGTACCCGCCGCATGGAGAAAGGCAAAGGTTTTCTGGTTCTTTATTATAACCTTTCATATCGCAATGGCACTTCTGTTCATTGGTCATCTTGAACTGATTAAAGAATTTAAAATTATCCAGATCATCCACCATGATGTTTTTCTTGGTGCCGGATTTGTAGGAATTACAATAATTATATCAATACTATATTTCCTGTTCAGGAGATTCAAATCTCCATGGAGAGAGATATCTGTACCGGAAGATTTCTTTATACTGCTGTTACTTTTTCTTACTTCTGTAATCGGGACACATCTCCATATGGGTGAGCGCTATGGTATGGCGCAATTCGGTGTCAATGCCGATCTGTACAGGGAGTACCTTAGCAGCCTTTTAGCATTTAAACCGATGATCCCTGAGGGTATAAGTCTATCGCCGCATTATGTACTTGTTGCCCTTCACATTTTTCTTGCAAATCTTGTTCTTATTATGCTCCCCTTCTCCAAGATGATACATATGGTATTCACATTTCTTTCATTAAATCTAAAGAGGAGGTAGACAATGGAAAAAGCAAAAGTTAAAGAACTTAAAACAATCCTCAAATCCCGTCTGAACAGGCCGATGAGATATTACGTCGACACCTGTACACGCTGCGGATTATGTTACGATACATGTCATGCCTACAATGGAATTCCAAAAAAAGAATTTTCGCCCGTAGGTCGCGCGGAGGTATTGCGCAAACTATATAAAAGATATACACGCCCTTCTGGTATTCTATTCCCGTATCTCACCGATGCTGTGGGATTCAGTGACAAGGTGATGGATGAACTTTATGAAGCCGCATGGTCATGTACCGGATGCAGAAGATGTGTAGTGAACTGCCCCTTCGGTATCGATACCGGGATGATGATGGGTGTAGCCAAACATCTCCTTGTTGCAAACGGTACAGCTCCGGAAGATCTTGTAATGCTTGCCGATGCAGCTGTTGAAAAAGGTAAAAGCATCGATGAGTTTAAAGAGGGTTTCCTCAACGTAATAAGAGATCTTGAAAAAACTGTACAGCAGAAACTCGGACTACCTTCTTCAGAAAATCTTATTCCAATGGAAAAAATGAACGCGGATATTATGTATGTCGGCCTTGCGGGTGCTCACTCAATAGTCAATCCAGCAGTAATATTTAACGCCGCAAAGGAGAACTGGACCTTGAGTTTCTTCGAAGGGGTAAATTTCGGTTTCTTTGCAGGAGATCCTGAAAAGGCAGAGTTTATTGCGCAGCGTATAATTAAAGAGGCCATAGCGCTTAATGTAAAAGAAGTCGTTATGGTGGAATGCGGAACCGCTTATAGAATCCTCCACAGCCTCATGGGGAAACTCCCGTTTAAAGTTTCAAGCATTGTCGAAGTAATTCACCGGTACATGGAAAATGGAAAAATTAAACTAAAGAAAGATTCAGTCACTGATGCTGTTACATATCATGATCCATGCCAGCTCGGAAGAAATGGCGGAGTATTCGAAGAACCGCGTGATGTATTAAAACATATCGCTACCGATTACAGAGAGATGACTCCAACTCGTGAACATAACTGGTGCTGCGGCGGAGGCGGAGGACTTGGAGCTCTGGACAATGAGGAGTTCCGGATTAAAACCGGTAAACCGAAAAAAGAACAGATTGTTAAAACCGGCGCAAAAGTAGTTGTATCTGCCTGCGAAAACTGCGTGACTCAGCTTCAGGTAATTAAAAGCGGATATGGTCTTGATGTAGAAGTTAAATATCTCACGGAGATTGTTTGTGAGAACCTGGAAGTTTAACGATTTTTATCAAACTACATTATAACCAAAAATTACATACTTCCTGCCCTCACCTGCCAGAACCTGAAGGTCGGGTGAGAGCAAGAAGTACATGTATTTAATGAAATTAATTAATAAGATACACTTTAATTTTATTTAAAAAAGTCGTTGATTTGTTCAAATAATTTAAAATAATTGGTTTAATAGGGAACAGGTCCAAATCATAAAATGAATATCGTAAATGATGAATGTGATTATAATCCGGAAGTAAATCGGGACTCAAGAGACTTCTATGAGCCTGTGTACACTATCGGTGTAGCTTCAGCTAAACTGGGAATTTCAGTTCACACTCTCAGGTTATATGAAACTGAAGGACTTATAATCACACATAAAACCCCCACAGGAAGAAGATTATACTCCGACCTTGAGCTTGAAAAAGTAAAATGTATAAAAAAAATGATACAGGAAGAGGGTCTAAATTTCGAAGGAATAAGAAGGCTTCTTGCTTTTATTCCATGTTTTAAACTTAGAAAGTGCGGTTCCAAACATGGAACTTTATGTAAGGCGTATAATATAAGTACAAAACCATGCTGGGCAACGGAAGAAAAATGTATTGATCCCTTCCCTACATGCAGAGATTGTCCTGTATATAAAAAGATAGTTAGCTGTGATGATGTACAGAAGCTTGTTTACTCATCATTCTGCAAATCATGATTTTATATTATTTATAGCACTAAAAAAAATTTACATGGAGGGGTTTATGATTAAAAGACTCAGCATTTTACTGGTATTAATGATGTTTTCATCAGCGGCATTTTCCAATGTTAAAATTTCTGCCAAACACAAGGATTTGTCAAAAGATGGTAAAAAAGTTAATTGCGCTTACTGCCATTCAGGAGATCTGAAAATTGAAAAGAAAAAGGGTCAGACTGACGGTAAAAAATTTAACGGTACCGCTCTTGCTAAAATTAAAACATGTGCAGGATCTGACTGTCACAAGTAATTTTTTTAACAGTTTTTATGTTAATAAAAAGGGGCAATTTAATATTTGCCCTTTTTTTATTAACATCCGCATATTCAAAACTTTTAAAAATAGTACCCGATTAATCTATCTAAGAATGATGGTTCTTTAAAAAGCCCATGCAGATGAGAGTTGCTCAACATTCTGTGAATCAGATAAAATTTGTATTGCTATTAAATTGTATATAAGATAAATACTAAAAAAGTTTCTATATGGATTGCAATAGAGCCTAAATTATTTTACGGGGTTGAAAATGTTCTGGAAAAAGAAGCGAATTATCAATAATTATTTTGTTTCAATCGGTGCCGGAGTCAATCAGATCCCTTTAATAAAAGAAGCAAAAAGAAGGGGTTTCCAGGTTATTGCCGTTGACATGAATGCATCCGCACCCGGTTTTTATCATTGCGATCTTAAAATACAGGAATCTATTGAAGATTACGAAAGCATCTATATAAAATTACGTGAAATGCTGGTTGATGGTAAAATTTCAGCAATTATGACAAAATCATACGGGAATGCAATTATAACAACAGCATATCTTTGCGAAAAGTTCGGCCTCCCTTTTCTACCGCTTGATGACAGTAAAAAATTTCTTAATAAAAAGATTACAAAAAAGGTTTATAGCGAGAGCGGTATATCAACACCTGTCTCAATAAATATTACTTCTAAAACAAAAATATCCGCTTTAAAAGACAATGTCTTTCCTGTTATTATTAAACCGCAGACAGGTCATGCGAAAATGGATGTTATACTTATAAAAAACTCCGCCGAGCTGGAGAAATTTGCAAAACATCACCCTGTACAGGATTTTATCTTTGAACAGTTTGTAGATGGAGAAGAAATAATATGTGCCGGACTGATTCACGAAAAAAAATACTATCACATTCTGATGAGCGACAAAAAGACAACCCCAGTGCCTCATTTTGCAGATCTACTTCACACTGCTCCATCTAAACACCAGCATTTGATAAACAGCACAATCGAAACGGGGCAGAAAATAACTGCCGCATTTAACATACATACTGCACCTCTTATTATGGAATTTATTGTAGATAAAGATGAAAACATTTATCTGCTGGAAGCAGTACCCGAATTTGGCGGGGAGTTTATTCCTGATATAATGATCCCGGCTGCTACCGGATACAGTCATCTCGGTAACGCTATAAAAGCTGCATCATCATCTGAATACAAAGCTCCATTGAAAACGACTGTCAACAATGCAATTGCTGTTAAATATATTACAGGCACAGATGGAATTCTTACATCGTGCAGTACAGATGCAGTAAAAAATATGGACGACATTATTTTCACCAGAATTTTTAAACATATTGGAGAAAAAACAACTCTGCCTTTAACAAATCATGACCGTATTGGTGTAATTATCGCTTCGGGAAAAACTGTTCAGCAGGCAATCGAAAGCGTTGATGTCGCCGAGAGAGAGATGAATATAGTAATAAAAAAGGAAAGCAAATCATCCGATGAAAAAAAATGAATGGAACAGCCACTATAAAAAAAATAAATCTGTCCTCTCCTATCCCGATGAGAATCTGGTAAGATTGATAGCCGGAGAAGTAAAAAAGACAGAAAGTGAGAAAAAAATAAATGCAATAGATATCGGATGCGGAAGCGGAAGACACATGGCGCTTCTTGAAGATTCAGGGATAACAGAGGTTTATGGATCTGACTACAGTCTTAACGCTCTAGGTATCTGCCGGGATGCAGGCTTTCCTCTTGTAATAAACTGCGACAATAAAAATCTTCCTTTCAGGGAAAATACCTTCGATATTGCAGTTGCGTGGGGATCGCTTCACTACTCGCCAAAAGATGAGATGCGCTCAATGCTTGCCGAAGTACATAGAATAATTAATCATGGCGGATCACTCTTTGCAACTCTCCGAAGTGATAACGATACATATCTTAAAACCGGTACTCATCTTGGGAACAATACATGGAGAACCGGACTTGATGATTTAACTGGTACTGTTGTATCTTTTTTCAACGAGGATGAATTGAAAGATATATTCAGTATATTTACGAAATTCAGCTACGGATGGATGGAGAGAACAATTATTGGAGATACAAAGAAGATAATTTCACACTGGATTATTTCCGCGAAGAAATAACTGCCACTTCCACGAATTTGGCAACAAAGAATTATTTAAATAAGAATTTACAATCGATAACATCGATCTTTGCCCCCTCCGGGGGTGCGGGGGCCGGGCGATAAAGTATAAAAAATTTATGCCTCAACCGCCATTCTTCGACACAACCATAACTTTCTCCGCAGAGATGTAAGGGGATCCGCTCTTTCCTATATTTAATATAAATAGGCCCTGAACTTCTACAATATCACCACTGGCAACGACACTTTTTGCAGGGTCATAAACTTCACAAACTCCTTTAAAATTATTCCCGTCGTAGCCTATCATAACAGAAAAGGCTGTTCCGTTCTTAACATCTTTTACATTTGCAGCCTTGCCGGTAAACTTTACTGCACTGCCGCGAAATAGATATGGTTTTTCATTTATCTGCTTAAGATCTATCTCTTCATAAATTCTATCATTTGATTCCATTATAAAACGTATCAGAAAATCGCTCTTCTCTTTAACAGGGAAACTTGCATTGCTGTTTACTATTTTGTTGAGTATAACTATCGCCTTGTTGAGTAAACCCTTTTTCATCAGCGTTCTTGCTTCATTAAAATCACTCAGTAAAACATCACCCGTAGGGTAAAATTCCGGTGTTTTATCCTGATTGATTCTATTTATAATTCCGTAACCCGATCCGCTAATATCAACCATATCAATTTTATTTAAACTATCATTGTCGAGTTTAACTGCGTCAGGATTACTTCTGAAATTAAGACTTCCTCTATAAAAATATACAGCTGCAACTGCACATGCTGAGATAACCACAAAAAGAAAAACCGCGATAAAAACCGGATTAAGATCTAAAAACCTGTTTCTCCCCCGGCTGATATCAACTCTTCGAAGGAAACGTTCAGACCTGAAAATTGCCTCCTTCGATGAATCTTTTTTTCCAGGTTTTGGAATAAAAACAAGATCTGAGATTTTTGCCTCTTTCTGATACTTGTAAAAATCGGAAGACTCCTCAACTGCACGAAGTCCTTTCCTCAACAGTTTATCCGAGGAGTTTTTTTCCAAAGCCGAGATATATGCCGATAACGCAGCCTCACGGCTTACGGAAGATTTAAGTGCAAGAAAGGATTTAAGCTGAACAAAGGGCGTATATGAAGGATTCACTCTCTGAATCTTCTCCATCACATTATTAGCAGCAGGAAAATTATTTGAATAAAGCAGAGAAACCGCCTGAAGAAAAAGTGCATAGTAATCTTCATGGCCGGAATCTTTTGTCTGCTCAAGTATAATTATTGCGTTGGTATAATTCTTTTTCTGAAAAGATCTGTAAGCTTCGTGGAGATATTGAAAGGTATTTTTATCCCTTGACTGCTTCATTTATTAAATTCAGCCGACATTATCTTCTTCTGAAGATATTCATGATACTTTCAACAACAGAGGATCTGTCATCAACCATCTTCCCTATTATTACCCCAAGAAGTATAAAAATAATAATCACCAGTATTTTTAAAACGCCGAATACCAGAACAAGAATACCGAGAATCAGGCCGGCAATAGCACCGACCGTTTTACCCGGACTCTCACTTATTAGTTCAGCTAATTTTCCCGGAAATTCCATATTATGGCTGTTTGGTCCTTTCTACATATTCTTTTGTCTGTGTGTTGATTTTGATAAAATCGCCTTCATTAACAAAGATCGGCACCCTTATCTCCGCTCCGGTTTCTACCGTAACAGGTTTAAGTACATTTGTTGCAGTGTCTCCTTTTAGTCCCGGTTCAGCATAAGTCACTTTAAGTACAACAAACTGAGGGGGTTCAACAGTTACAGCCTCTCCCTCGTACATTGCTATCTCAACGATATCCTCTTCTTTTAAAAACATCAGCGCGTCACCAATAGCTTTTTTCGGGATTGACTCCTGCTCATAGGATTCAGTGTCCATAAAGACAAGATCCTCGCCCTCTTCATAGAGATACTGCATTGGTCTTTTTACAAGCTTAACGTCCTCAATTTTTTCTCCGCCTCTGAAGGTTTTATCTACTACAGTTCCCCTTCTGACATTTCTCATTTTTACTCTTACAAAAGCAGCACCACGCGCCGGTTTTACATGCTGATACTCGATAACTGAAAAGAGATCGCCATCAAGCTTGAGGACAAGCCCCTTTTTTAAATCATTAACTGAAACCATAAAAACCCCTTAAATAACTATTAATTCTTTGGAACATTTTGTCAGAACTTCACATCCCCCGGCTGTTACAAGAACCATATCTTCAATCCTGACGCCGCCAAGTCCCGGGATATATATTCCCGGTTCGATAGTAATAACCATATTTTTTTTTAATTTAATGCTGCTGTTTTTCTTCACAGCGGGCATTTCATGAATTTCGATGCCGACACCATGACCAAGGCCATGCCCGAAATTTTCACCGTAACCGTAATCAGTAATAACAGACCGGGCAACGTTGTCAAGCTTCTGAGTATCATAACCTGCTTTGACTGCACTGAGAGCTTTACCCTGCGCTTCATACACAATATTGTATATCTCGCTGAGAGTTTTATCAATTTTCCCCAGAAATACAGTTCTTGTCAAGTCCGAATTATAACCTTTATACTTGCACCCCATGTCAATCAGTAAAATCTCACCATGGGCAATTTTTTTACTCATCGATGGCATATAATGCGGCATTGAGGATCCTGCGCCTGAAGCTACAATCGGATCAAAAGAACATGCCGTGCAACCGTTCTTTTTATAATACATCTCAATCTCAACGGCAATATCCCACTCTGTCATTCCGGGCTTTATGTATTTTAAAAGATGGTTAAAACAGTTGTCGGTTATTTCCGCAGCTTCTCTCAGAATAGAAATCTCCCCATCATCTTTAACCATGCGGATAAAATTAACCGGATCATCTTCCATGGGGATAATCTTTATACCTTTAAGACTTTTTTTAAATGAAGAATGCTGAGATAGTGTCATACTATGGGACTCAACAAAAAGGGTCTTCTTCTGAATTTTAACAAAGCAGACCTTCAGTGCATCGGCAGTACCCGCATCCTGTAAAATAAATTCAAAATTTGAAGGAAGGAGAGATTTAACATACTCCTCATATCTGGAATCAGAGATGAAATACGATTTTTTTTCATCAATAACAAGAAAGGCGTTTGATCCTGAAAAACCGGTGAGATACTTTATATTATTAAGATCTGTAATCAAATAGGGGAAGCTTTGTTTTTCTGAAAGGATTTTCTTAAGCCGTTTTACTCTCATATAAAACTCCGGAGTTAATTATTGCAACAGAATGAATCGGGTCCATACTTGTAGAAATTCAGATGAGAACTGTTTCTGTCAAGGAATATAATGCGCCCCCTCTGGCCGCTGGCCATCTCCCCCATAAAAAATGGGGGAGAATATACAGGAGAAAATTTTGTGAAAAATTTTGCATATTGATAATATTACACTTTATGTGAACAACAACCCTTCCCCATCTCTCCATGGGGAAGGTGCCCAAGGGGCGGAAGAGGCGGGTATGCTTCGATAGAGGACAAGGGGTTGCAAGCCCATGCTCTTTATAGTAACCTTAAAATCTGTAAACACCCTTCTCTATATCATCATAAATATTTTTTGTAATTTTTATATACTTGCATTTTTCCGGATTAAGAAAATATAGAGGGTCCTTAATAACTCCGGGATTGAATCCATCTTTCTGGAGATTGGATTTTATCTGTTTAAAACTTGCTGTGGCATCCATCTCTTTACTTATTCTTATGAAATACGGTCTGGCATACACTGCAAGGTTATCCACAACATATGAAGCGAAACTATTCAGATCAAGTTTCTCACCAGGCAGCATAGTAAGAGCAGCCATACCTGCACGGCCCTCTGTCTTTTTTACCGTAACTCCATATACATTACAATCTTCAAATGCGCCGAATCTGCTGATTACATCAGAAACCTCATTAGTCGAAACGACCTCGCCCTTCCACTTAAAAGTATCACCAAGCCTGTCCACAAATGAAACATACCCGTTCTTATGAATTTTAAAAAGATCCCCGCTTATAAAATATCTGTCCCCTTTTTTAAATACATCTTCTATTATTTTTGAACTTGTGGCATTTTTATTATTCTTATATCCTGAAAATGGATTGATATCATTTATTGCTGCAAGGAATAGACCTGTCTCATCAAGCTGACACTTTACAGCGGCTCCTCTTGAATCTCTGATGATCTTCTCATTTTCTATATCATATTTAACAACTTCACCCATCCGTATACCGCCAACAGTGAGCTTTCCAATCATACCGGGAACTCCCTTCAGATTAGCGACAGCTCCCACACCTTCAGTAGCGCCATAGACTTCTATTATTTTCTTTATACCGAATCTCTTCTGAAACTCCACCCAGTAGTCCCCTCTCATACCGTTACCGAGAATATATTTCAAGGTATTGTCTGAATCATTCTCTTTTGGGGGCTGGTTGTTCAGATATCTGCATAATTCACCTATATAAATAAAAAGTGTCGCTTTGTATTTTCTTATATCATCCCAGAAACTTCCGGCAGAGAACTTTCTTCTTAACGCTATTGTCCCGCCATGAACAAGAGTAGCTGACCATGCAATATTTATTCCGCTGTTATGATACAGAGGGAGGCACAGATACTGGATATCCTCAGGAATTGACCTTAGAGCGAATCCTCCCGAAGCATAACCAAGCTGAAGCCATTTCTGATGTTTTAACTCAGTAGCTTTAGGAAGACCAGTTGTACCTGAAGTATATATATACTCAAGAGTATCCTTGGAATCCACCGGAGTAAAAATAGAGGGATTAGAAACAGGCTCCTTATCTAAAAGCCCCTTAAGCTCCTCAACCCCTGCGGGAATCTTTATATGGTTGTTTTCAGTTTCTACAAAGATACTACCCGGCTTCTTAAGCTTTATCTCATTTTTAATTTTTAAATACTCACTCAGGTACTCAGCTCCGATAACAAGAGCTCTTGCATCGGCAATGTTTATTGCATGAGCGAGCGTTTTTCCCTTAATATTAGTATTAACAAGAGCAGGAATAACTCCGATCTTGGCAAGACCGGCATGAACTATTAAAAACTCAGGTCTGTTCTCCATCAGTACAGCGACGGTATCCCCTTTGATAAATCCTCTTTTCTGGAAAAGATGAGAATACCTGTTTGCTGTTTCATTAAATTCAGTGTATGAAATTTCTCTATCTTCAAAAAGAATTAGAGGTTTATCCTTATATTTTGCAGCCTGTTTCTCCAGAATACTCCCCAGAGACATCTTTTTCTTATTCTTAAGCTGCTTCAGCCAGAAGATCCCCTCTATTGCTGAATATAACCTTTTAAAATATTCCACCCCGCTCCTCCTATTGAAATCTATATAATTCCTGATAAAACATGAACACACTACAGTTTATATACTCTTAAATCGTGAATCCTTTATTTAAAACTGATTACTGATAATAATTATAATAAATTCTGATTGTTGAAAAAGTCCACAATATTTTCTTGTCTGAACCGTGATTCGCCTGATTAAAGGATTTTCATGATATTATTGCAACTCTATCTTCAATCATGAAAATACAATAATCCTTAAATCAAGGTTCAGACAGATTTATTATAATTGACAATTTGATTTTTTAAGACTAAATTATTTGAATATTGTAACCATTAAAAATACCAGAAAGAATAATCGGAATGAAAATAATCTATCTCACAGATATACATGGATCATTCAGCAGAGTATATGATCTTCTTCTCGAAACTGTAGCTGATGTATATATCATTGCAGGAGATCTTATTGACATCCCCTTCTACAATCTGGACTCGGCAATAAACTATCACGAGCTGCAGACTCACTTCAACGGACTTAGACGTAAAATGGAGAGGAGCAGCGAGATACTGGAGGATTTCGTAGACTCACTTATTGATGATCCCACAATCGATGCTGAAATACATCAGCAGGCATTTGAATATCAGCAGTATACAATAAGGGCGCGCCGCGTAATGCAGCAGAAATACAAAGTGCTTGAAAACATTCTGTCTATAAAAAGCAATTCCCGGATATTTGTTCTGCCTGGAAATTATGACATGAATCTCCGCTTTACTGCGCTTCACGAAAGAGATCTTCATATGCAGTGGCACGAAATAGATGGAATAAAATTCGCAGGATACGGCGGAGCGGATATCTGGTCAGCGGGAATTCCTGAAAGATATATAGTGCGATACCATGCCGGAATAAAGATACCGGATAAGAACAATGAGATGTATCTGTTTTTCAAGGCCGTCAAACCTGACTTTATAGTATCCCACCAGCCGGCACACGGGATTCATGACAGACTTTCGTGGAAGGGTCCCTCGGGATCACCGGCTCTCCGCACATACTGCGAAAACAGCAGAGTTAAGGCATGTCTTACGGGGCATATACACGAAGACTGGGGTGTTTACCAGAGTGAAGGTAAGCTCTATCTTAATCCGTCAAATTTCGGAGAAGTAACAACAACAAAAGGAGAAGTATCAGAGGGGGGATTTTTCTACGAAATTACACTCGATGATTTTGATAAAAAAATCACCCGTGTTCAGTTCCAGAAATTTGTTAACAATAATATATATCCTATTGCAGATTATCTTCGGGAAAATGATAAATTCGTTGAAGAGATAATAGATCCTGACCGTTATGAATCCCTTCAACTTCAGCAGAACTTTGACATTAAAACAGAGAAATATTCGCACATTCCTGAAATTGAACTTTTCCTTGATATAAGAAATTTCTTCAGACAATATCAGACCAAAGAGTCCGAGACAAGGATGCAGGAGCTGGAAGTTGTTCTTGAACAAATCACCAATGAGCACGGGGAGATCGCCTTTGATATTGTCGGATCGCTCAACATGGGACTATCCAGCTTAAGCTCTGATATCGATATAATTTTATATCTTAGAATTGAAAATGTATACACCGGAGAATGTCTTGAGAGCGAAAAATTCAAAAGCACTATTGAACTTCTGGACCGCTATCTGGAGGGAAAATATTCATATCAGCTTATAGACTGCATCAATCTTAATGTTGTTGAAAAAAGCATCACTACTGAAAATTTTGAATGTGAGATTACACAGAGATTTGTTCTTCACAGAGCAATGTGCAGACCTGTTAATTATAGAGTCATCGCGCCGGTTGAGGACCTACTAAACGCCAAAATAGAGTACAGAAAAGAGGTCGAAGGATCTGTAAGATCATACTTTAAGATTTTTATGACAACCACAAGCCACTCCACCTCATTTGATAAATATCTTACCAGAATAAAATCACTGGGAGTGAAAATACCAGACGCAATAAATGCGAAGATAAAGAAATATCTCGATGGCGGTTAAAATTAAAATCATATTATTACCTGCTTTAAAGCGGCAGTGAAATTTATTTCCCACGCTCCGTAGGCGCGGGGGCACAACATTACCCTTTGCTTTTTGATCAATAATGCGATTCCCGTCTAAAATAGTTTGTCATAAATAAAAATTTGTCGGATTTTTATAAAGAATTTGACAAATAAATATTACATATAGAAGAATAGACCATTCATATTATCCCATGTTTATGGAGGCTGTGTTAATGAATCGCGACAGAGTATTCTCAAAATGTGATTGTGAAAAACTATTTACTCTTTTTGATAACTACCATATTCAGGACGAGTCCGAAAAAAAACTTATTGAGACTTTAAAACAGCAGATTTTAAAGTCTAAACCTGTTGATGCAAAAAAAATAAAAGAAAATATAGTAACAATAAACTCAAAGATTGTTTTAAGAAATATCGGCAATGGAATGAGAGAGGAATATTCCCTGGTTTTCCCCGACGATTCAGATCTTAATAGTAAAAAATTATCCATTTTCTCCGGAATAGGCTCTCAGATACTCGGGAATAAAATCGGCGCTGTTATTAAAGAGAATTCCGGCACTGAAAAATATTACATGATAGAAGATATAATTTAGTAAACTGAGATTTACATTGATTCCTTTCTCAAATTAAGTTTTTTATGTTCATCTGAAATATACCCTTCCTTATGTTAATGCCTAAAAAAAAGAACAATCAGATTATTTAATTGAAAAATTGACTGAATTCATGTATATTGAATATGAAACAGTATGTCTTTAGATTTAAAAGACTTTATTTATAAATTATTTCCTTTTTTAAAAGTCGTTTGCTATTACAGAAAATTTAAAAACCACCTGAAGAGATGAATAAAATTTGAGGAATAAAATGTTCAGACAGGGACGTGCCATAAAGAGGATAACCTGCTTTTCGATAAATTTTACTAAATTCTCTGCAATTTTATCATTAGTAATTTTAATACTGTTCATCTTCAATATAACAACAAAAGCAAATACAGTGACAGTCCCCGCTAAAAAAGTAATCTTTGGAGGCGATTCAGAGATACCCCCATATGCATTTATAGATAAAAATGGCAACCCTGCAGGATTTTCCGTTGAACTTGCAAAAGCTATTGCAGAGGAGATGGGCTGGGAAGCAGAAATAAAACTTGGCAAATTAGAAGATATCCGTAAAGAGCTTCAATCAGGACAAATAGATTTTATCATGGGAACTGTATACTGCGATGAAAGATTAAAAATTTATAGTTTTTCAGCACCATATCATGAATTCAGATACTCTTTTTTTATAAATGCCGCAGATTTTGAAAACTTCGAACTTCACAAAATTGAAGAACTTAAACCTGTTGCTCAAAAGGGCAGCTTTGCAGCAGAATATATTAAAAAAAAATTTCCCGGAAAGGAAATTATAGAAACAAACAGACTCATCGAAACGATTTCATACATATCTGAAAAAAGAAATTCATTCGCACTTTTAAACAAATACCTTGCTCTTTATCTTATAAAAAAATATGGAATAGAAAATCTCACTCCAGCCGGAGATCCGCTCCCACCTGAAAGATATCATTTTGTAACGCTAAAAAATAATGATAAACTTATTCCAGGATTAAATGAGGGTCTTCGCATTCTTAAAATGAACGGGAAATACAAAACAATATATGATAAATGGTTCAGCGTAATAAATGATGAGAAAAGCAGCTTCACAGTGGTGCATATGATTTTATCTTTAATCCTTGCGCTGCTTTTTATGTACCTGATGATATCAATCTGGTCATGGTCACTGGATAAAAAAATAAAAGCACAAACTGCCAGACTCTCTGAAGAACTGGAAAGACATAAATTTTCAGAAAAGGCACTGCTTGAAAGCGAGGAAAGATCAAGGCTTATCATCGAAAATGCTCCTCTTGGAATATATCACTTCAACACCAGGGGTGAGATAACCTCATGCAATGACAGTTTTGTAAAAATCATAGGCTCATCCAAAGAGAAACTTATAGGTCTTAATCTGCTGCAGCTCCCCGATACCAGGATTGTAGATCTGGTAAAATCCGCCATTAAAGGTGAACCGGGATACTATGAGGGCCTCTATGAATCTACAACTGCCCTCAAATCCACGCACATTAGAGAGACATTTACTCCTATTAAACTTGCCGATGGAACAATAACCGGAGGAATGGGAATCATTGAAGACAATACAGTAAGAAAAAAATACGAAGAGGCCATTCTCTCTGCGAAGGAAATGGCGGAATCTGCAAGCAGTATTAAAAGCGATTTTCTCGCCAATATGAGTCACGAAGTCCGGACTCCGCTGAATGGTATACTCGGGATGCTCCAGCTTGTGCAGACCACGGGGGTCAACGAAGAACAATCTAATTATATCAGTATAGCAATTAAATCCGGGATGAGATTAACGAGGCTTTTAAATGATATTCTTGATCTCTCAAGAGTCGAATCAGATAAACTTATTTTAAATGAAACAACTTTCAGCCTTAAAGATATTTTCAGCTTCATCAATGAGAGATATGCGTCGGAATGTGAAGAAAGGGGCGTCATCCTTTTGATGAAAATAAACGATGGAACTCCCGATGAAGTAATTGGTGATGAAATCAGAATAAGACAGATACTTGTAAACCTGGTATCGAACGCTGTGAAATTTACAAAAACCGGAACTATAACTGTAAATATTAGCGCAGAAGAAGTCTCCTTATACGGAGCATTAAATATAATAATTTCAGTTATTGATACCGGAGTCGGTATTGCCGAAGAAATGAAGAATCAGATCTTTGAACCATTTAAACAGGGTGAAAAATCCTACAGAAGAACATTTCAAGGCGCCGGACTTGGACTTACACTTGTAAAACATATTGTAAACCTGATGAATGGAACAATCAGAATTGACAGTACACCCGGGAAAGGAACATCTGTAGAATGTTCTATCATGGTGAAGCTCCCCGAAAATCAGCCCATTGTAATTAAACCCGTAACAAATGGTAAATTAAACAATTGCGGGAATCAATGCACTATACTTGTTGCAGAAGATGAGAGAATCAACCGCCTTGCACTGAAAAGAATTCTTGAAAAGTCAGGCTACAGAATCCTGGAAGCAGAAAATGGCATTGAAGCTTTAAAAATTCTTGATACAGAAAAACCCGATTGTATATTGATGGATATACAAATGCCGGAAATGGATGGAATTGAAGCGACAAAAAATATACGCAACAGAGAGCGATATGGTGATAAATCAACAACGCCGATAATAGCCCTTACCGCCTATACAATGCCGGAGGATAGAAAAAATATTTCAGCAGCAGGACTTGATGACTATATATCAAAACCTGTAAACATGGACTATCTTGTTAAAACTATTTCTAAATTTATTGCAAACGGAAATTCTAAATAGCCTGAATTATTCTTAATAAGCACAGCCATGAAAAAAAATTATTTCTGCAATTCAAGCTTCATATTTTTCCATGCAAACTTTGTCTCTTTTTTTTCAACAAGTTTGTAATCGTTTTTACTTTCATCAAAATCATAACTCTCATTTACAAGAATCACTGAATCTTTCAACGCTTTGTTATCTGCCGGAAAAATATACTTCTCCTCGACATGAAAAACTCCAGCCTCGGAAACGCTGCTGTCTTTACCTATATAACAAAGCCTGTCATTGCCATATCCTATCCATATGTTTCCTCTGGGGTAACCGCAGGCTTCATAATTAAAATAAATTCTGAAAGTATTCTCAACTCCCTTCAGTCCCATCCCGTCTTTGAGCTCTGATGACACTGTATATCCATAGACACCCTCGTTAATTCCATCCGGGAGATAATGAGGAGAAAATGCAACCGAAGAGAGAATTTTACCCTTCTCCACAAGTCTGCACTCTGCGGTAAAGCCTGAATCGGGACTATATTTTTTTATCCCGGCAAGAAATATTTTTTCCCCCTTGACCGAATATGCAATAGAGAACAATCCTCCCCAAACATATCCTGTCGAATTTTTGTTATTTTTTTTATAACTGATTTTATACCAGTTCTCTTTATATCCATCGACAACCATAAACTTATCAGTTTTTTTAATAATCAGAATATTATCACCTGCACTCAGGATATCTATTACATTTTCATTTTTTGAATCCGGCTCTTTCCGGACACGGACATTATCTCCGAAAATAAAAGTTTGAATGTTTTCCTGGAAAGAATAATGATATATTGATAACTCCTTTGCATAAGAAACTTCCAATGAAAACCAGAAAAAAATAATTATTAAACATTTTAATTTCATATAACAAATCCTTCTTTACTTAATTTAATAAAAACGTTAATATAGTAATCATCCGGTTTGACCTGAAAGTTTACTTACCGTCATACCGGCTTAAGTGCAATGTAATACCGGAATGACAAATGCTTAAAATGCATAATGTCAGATCAGACTCATTAAATCCGGGAATTCACTTTACTCATTAAATAGATACCTGCTGCACGAGTTTGACAGACTGATTATTTTTAGTAAAATATTTTTTTAATAAAAATCTAAATATCAACGGATAAATATATGTTATCAAAACTTCTCACAAGCGGTAAGCTATCAATCAAAATTAAGCTGCTTTTAATCCTTACAATAATACTTCTTTCCGGATTAGCCATATCCAGCTATTTGAATTATACTGCATCACGGAAATCAATCAGAGAAAATATTGTCAGCAGACTTCTCCCCCTTACAAGGGATAATATTTACACCGAAATGAAAGCAAAGTATATTAGTGTTCCAGGCGTCGTTCCTAAAATGAACTCAATTACACCCCTTTTAAAAACATATAAAGACATTTACGGAAGTATAGTTTACATCACTGACGCTAATGGAATAATACAGGTCCACCCGAACGAAAAATTAGCTGAACAGGCAGATATTCATAAGCTTAAAGGGATAAAAGATATTGCCGATACAATTCTTTCATCAAAATCAAATTCCGCCATGTATGAATTTCAAAGAAATAAGGAAAATATTCTTCTCACGGTGGAATATATTCCTGAATTCAACTGTTTTTTATTTGTCGAAATTGATGAGAATTCAAAGTTGGGCAATACCATACAAAATATCCTGATAAACCTCCTTGTAGGTATTATAGTCTCTTTTGGAGTAGTTGTTATCTGTAGTTTTGTTATCAATCATTACCAGGGCAGACTTGAACATATGGCTGTAACAGACGAACTTACAGGTGCAAACAACAGAATGGAGTTTGATCTGCAATTTAGAAAATCTGTTTATAATTATAATAGAAACGGAACTCCGTTTTCACTTATAATTTTTGATATTGATCATTTTAAAAATATAAATGACACTATGGGTCATATAACAGGAGATTCATCTATTAAAACTATCGCCGACATAGCAAGAAGCGGAATGCGTCTTACCGATGTTCTTGTAAGATGGGGGGGGGATGAGTTTATTATTCTCACACATGGAGATGAAGACAATGCAATAATAGCAGCTGAGCGAATTAGAAAACAGGTTGAAGCTAGTGAATTCTTTAAAAAACATGACAATAGAGAAACAGATAAATGTGATATTACAATAAGCTGCGGAGTCTCCGGATTCAAAAAAGGAGATACCCTTGATTCTATTCTTGCCAGAGCTGACTCTGCTCTGTATAAAGCTAAAACTGAAGGGAGAAACAGAATTTACAGGGGATAACTTTTTTCATAAAAAAAAATAAAAAAACTCTTTTTACAAACAAAGTATTGACAAATTTTACTCAACATTTATAACAGACTAAGTTAGACTCGATTTGTAAATTCTTCTGGTTTCATTACCTCAAGGTAGTTTTCTGGCAGTAATTTCCATTCGATCAACAGGGGTAACCCATATTAAACACTCAGGAGCTCAACTATGTCTCAAGGAACAGTAAAATGGTTTAACGACCAAAAAGGTTTTGGATTCATCTCAGCAACAGACGGACAGGATTATTTCGTACATCACTCAAGTATTCTTGGTGAAGGTTTCAAAACTCTTAAAGAGGGTGCAAACGTACAATTTGACATCGAAAAAACTGACAGAGGACCAAGAGCAGTTCAGGTCTCTGTAATATAAATAATAAGTTATATTTAAAACCTGTAAAAAACCCGGCAAATGCCGGGTTTTTTTATATTATAGCAGTTTTATCCACTTCTGACACAGTTACGTCCTTCGTTTTTTGCAAGATATACAAGCTCATCAACACGTTTTAACACTGAATCATTTGTGTCTCCCGGTTTGTATTCCGTTACTCCGAAACTGGCGGTGATCCTACCTGAAAGAGCAAACTGCATTTCTCTTAGTTCAACAATTAACTTATCAGCAAAACCTCTGGCATTATCAAAACCGGTTCCTGAAAGGAAAATCATAAATTCCTCCCCTCCCCATCTTGCAAGAACATCATTCTTCCTTATACGTTTCTGCATCATCTCAACAATACCTTTAAGAATTTCATCACCCGCATCGTGACCATAGGTATCATTAACATTCTTAAAATGATCTATATCAAACATAATCAAAGAGAAAACGGCACTATACCTTACCGCTCTGCTTATTTCAGATTCAAGCACATGGAGAAGATAACGCCTGTTGTACGCCATGGTTAACGGATCTGTAGTAGATAGAGTTACCAGTTTCTCCTCCATTATTTTTCTTTCAGTAACATCCCGGTTTACTCCTGTAATTCTGACGGCCCGGTTGTTTTCCTCCCTTATCACAAGTGCATGCCCCTCGAGATAGTGAAGAGTGCCATCGGGCCGGAATATTCTGAAATTTGCCTGAAATACACTGAGATTCTTTACTCCATCAATGAAAATATTTTTTATATATTCACGGTCTTCCGGGTGAATTGTATTGTTCCATGCACCGGATAGATCTTCGGTTATCTCCTCATTCAATCCGTAAAGCTCATACATCTGCTTGTCCCAAATCAGCTCACCCGTTGTTAAATACCAGTCCCATATACCTATTTTTGCAGATTCAGTTGCAAGAGTTAATCTCTCGGCAAGTTTATTCAGCTCGTACTCATAATTTATTCTATCAGTAATATCTCTGGCGGCGGCATATATATATTCTCCCGATGGATATGAACGCCATTCAATGCATCTATAGTCACCTTCACTGGTACGATACCTGTTCGTATGATTCATAATTGGAAGCTGATCCGCTAAAGCCGCAAGGGAGAGTTTCGTGGAATGAAGATCATCGGGATGTACAAAATTAAGCAGATTCTGTCCTTCAAGTTCATCCATGGAATATCCAAGGGTTCTCTCCCAGGCCCTGTTGACCCGGATTATATTTCCATCTATATCGGCAATACAGAGAAGATCAAGCGCCACAGTAAAGAAACGTTCCATCTCTTCACTTTTCTGTCGAAGTGCCTCTTCTGCATTCTTTCTGTCTGAGATATCAGTATGAGTTCCAATGACACGCAGCGGTCTACCATCGTTGCTCCATGAAACGACATTCCCTCTATCGAGAATCCATTTATATGTGTCATCTTTACATAGTATCCGATGTTCATTCTGATAAACTTCCGTTTCTCCATCAAAATGTTTTTTGAGATCACCATAGCATCTCTCCAGATCTTCGGGGTGAATCTTTTTCCTCCATGAATCGAGAGTATCATCAACTTCATCGTCACTGTATCCGAACATATCTTTCCACTGCTTTGAGAAAAACACTTTCCCGGTTTTTAAATCCCAATCCCACAGCCCGTCACCGGCACCCTCAAGGGCGAACTGCCATCTCAGCTCGCTATCCATTAATGTTTCCTTAGCCGTAAGCTTTTCCGTAATGTCTTTTTTAAAAATGATAAAGTTTACTATTCTTCCATTTCGTCCGGCAATCGGAGTTATTGTCTGCGCCTCGAAATATAAAGATCCGTTTTTTCTTTTATTGGTAATAACGCCTTTCCAGATTCTGCCGGAGAGTGCAGTATCCCATAAATCCTGATAAAACTGATCCTTATGTTTCCCTGATTTAAGCAGCACACCGATTTTACTCCCCACAGCCTCATCCGGGCTATATGCGGTGAGCTTCTGAAAAGAATCATTTACCCATAAGATCTTTCCCTTGATATCAGTAATCACCACGGTATCCGATATCATTTTTAATGCCATTAACTGCAGATCAGTATTACCAATTCCCGTAGTGAACTGATTTACTCTGGTGAGTTTATCTAATATATTTTTAAATTTCATTTTTTGTTCCACCTTAGAATCCCACGTACATCATTTACAAAACTGATTTGTTCTCACGTCTCATGCAGCATCCGGCCCCCGCACCCCCGGAGGGGGCAAAGCATTTAACAAATCAACCATCATTATTCATGTATGCTTAACATTATATTCAGAGATTATATTTTAATATTTACTATTATCTTATAACCAGTTAGGATATATTTGTAAAGCAATCTTTTATGACACCCTCCCGGGGATTCAGGGGAGAGAAATGGAATTCACAACACATTATAAAAACTATATAATAATTCTAAATAGTCCAGATATATTTTTGAATTGAAAAATTTGACTTTTTATATTAACTTGTAATAGCTATAGTTTAGTTTTATAAAGGAGTTTAATTATGCCAGCAAATCTGAATATGGAATATACCTGGAAAATACTTAATATATTTTTACTGTCTATGACTATTGTGATAGGCGGATTAGTTCCATTACATGCCGCGCCCTCTCCGGATATAATAGTGTACGGCAACGACAAGTGCGGATTCTGCAAAGAAACTATGCAGTGGCTTCAGGAACAGAATATAACCTTTGTATATCGGGATGTGGAAATTTCAGGTACAAATCAGGATGAGATGTTTGCCAAACTGGACAATGCCGGTTTTACAACCACGGCATATTTCCCGGTACTTGACATCAAGGGACAGATTCTCATGAAACCGAAGTTTAATGATATAAAAAAAGCCCTCTCCGGAGAGAAAATTACCGATCGCAGTGAGAAGAAAATCCGTGATCCTAAATGGCGGCCACAGAAAAATAAATCTCTTAGATCAGACTTTTATTCAGTAAAAAATAAAGTAAATAAATCTGATATTATTTTCTATGACGACGGATCCGGCAGCGGAAAAACACTTCTCAACCAGATGACAAAGGAGAGTATACCCTTCACGATTAGACAGTTGAATAAACTGGGTAATGCATCATATTTCGACATGAGTTCTCGCCTTGCAGCTCTTGGATACGGCAATACAACTCTTTTCCCGGTTGTTGAAGTCAAAGGAGAGATGATCATGAAGCCGTCACTTGATGATGTTAAAGTTCTGATTATAGAGATGATTGGAGAATAGTTTTTATTATAACAGTTTACGTTCGAATTAAAAACATTCTTTTTGATAAATCTGTCATCCTCGCGTATGCGGGGATCTACAGTTATTAACTTTAAGAAACCTTTTCCAAAAATATATAAAAGTAATTATAATTCACGAGATAATATAAAATTTTCTCACATTTAACATCTTACATTAATCACACGGAAAGTTTATCCAGTTCATCCAATATTGAAAACATCAGTTCATTATTTCTTTTGATGTGAACAGATCCATCTTTTATTTCATCTGCACTTTGTATATACTGCGAAGGTACAATCTCACCTGCTCCCCCCGCCAGCATCCCTTCAAGAAGATCCTCCGTTACCTCAAGATGAAACTGCAGCCCGAGGATTCTTTCATTATAAATGAAACACTGATTCCTGCATGCATCTGAAGTAAAACAGTGTTTAGCACCTTCAGGTATATCGAAGGTATCTCCATGCCAGTGAAATACAGTTTCCATGTCTGAAAATCTTTTTAGCATAAAAGAATCACCCGCAGCAATATTCCGACTTACCGGAAACCAGCCGATCTCCTTCTGGTGATTCTGATACACTTTACTCCCTAACACTTCAGCTATAAGTTGTGAACCGAGACAAATTCCGATGGCAACTTTACCTGCATCAACAGCATTTTTAATGAATTTTTTTTCATCAGCAAGCCATGGAAATTTATCAGTGTCGTGTACACTCATGGATCCGCCCATTACGATAAGCCAGTCAAAGGCAGAAACATCGGGGAGAACTGCTCTCTCGTAAAGTTCAGCAACAGTACAATTGTATGATTTTGATTTTATCCAGTGATCTATGCAGCCGGGAGTTTCGTATTTTTCGTGCTGGAGTATATGTATTCTTTTCATTTTAAAAATCCTTATAGTAGTATATCAAAACATTATTAAAAAATCGAATTACCGGAAGTCCTTAAATATCAATCAATCATTCATACTTTTATAGAAATTCTTTAAACTTTTGATATTAGATAAGACCATAAAGTTTAAGAAAAGAAAAATTTTTAGAGAAAAGTTACTGGGATGTTACTTTTACTGGAATAGCAGAAATATTTAATTTCACTATATATAAAAAAAATTTCATTTTTTAAATAAAAAATTGTTTTTCCCTTCTTTTAGCTATATTTAAAATACTTAAATTAAAAGGAGGTACTATGGATTTTTTTATTATTCTAGTTATTATCCACATTGGTCTCGGGGAGTTCGCCGGTTTATGCTTTCTCTGGGTTTCTGTTGAAACATTTAACAGGAAAGACGGCGGACTACGAAGAGCTAAAATTGCTTCAACGCTTGGTGCAATTTCTGTCGTATTCTCGTGGTGTGCAGGGGGATATTATTATCTTAAGCATTACGGCACCGTTGTAAAACCTGTTCTTATTGCAGAGGCCAGTAATTTTAAATGGGCTCACAAGGTAATCATTGAAGCCAAAGAGCACATTTTTCTTTTTATCCCCTTTCTTGCAGTTGCTGCTTTTCTTCTATTTTTAAAGCTTGAATCATGGAACGATCTTGATGATGCAACTGCTAAAAAAGTTGCATATCTTACTCTTATGATCTTTCTAATGGTTTTTCTAATGGCAGCAATGGGTTCATTTGTCTCCGGTTCAGTAAGGGCAATTCTTGGCGCTCCAGGAGGCGGAATATGAAAAATAAACTCGCAGCATCAGCATTAAAAGCTTTTTCAATTTACGCAGTAGTCATGGTTATAATGGTAATTGTCACTGAATTCAGCGCTCCTTTTAAAAGCTTTCTGGTGAGTTTAACAGGTCATCACTGGACAGGCAAAGGTCTTATAGGTGTGCTTCTATTCACTATTCTTACTATTATTTTTAATTTAAAAGGGAGTGATGATGATTTAGGAAAAAATATTAATCTAGCTATTGCTTCTGCAATTTGTGGTACTGTGGTGATGTTTCTATTCTTTGCGATTCATTACAACTTATAAGGATTAATCCGTATTAAAAGTAATTCAGGTTCACTTTATCTCATGCGAACCTGAATTACTAATTCTTCAGACTTCCATAATAATACTATACTCAGTTCCGCCTTTATTTGTTATTTCAAGTAACCCGTTCATCTGCTCTACAAGTATATTCACAAGACTGAGTCCAAAACCCTCGGTATTTTTAATATCGAATGAATCGGAAATCCCTATACCATTATCCCTTACAATCAGTTTCAATTTATTTCCGGAATGTTTAAGTGAAATAAAAATAACTCCGTCACTTCTTCCGGGAAAAGCATACTTAAACGCATTGGTGATTATCTCGTTAATTATTATTCCTAAAGGAAAAATCTGCTGAGAGTCCATGCTGAAATCTGCTATATCCTTTATTATATTTATACTCCGGCCCTTTACATTAAAAGTTGAAGCTATTTCATCTACAAGATCTGAGATATATCCGGTTAAATCTATATTCTTATAATCTCCGGTCATATAAAGTTTATCATAGATCAGCATCATACTCGTTATGCGGTTACATCCATCCTCCAGCGCCGAGAGTGCCGCCGGATCAGTGACTGATGCCGACTGGAGATATAACAAAGCTGAAACGGCAGACATATTATTCTTTATCCTGTGATGAACCTCTTTCAGAAGAAGCTCTTTTTCAAAAAGAAGACGCTTTATTTCTTTTTCTGCATTTTTTTTCCCGGTAACATCGATTGCATATCCATATAAAGATATTTCACCATTCACCGGATCTGGTCTTTCACATGAACCCATAACTACATCAACGATGGCTCCATCTTTTCTTCTAAACCTGTTATCGTAAACTGTCCAGCTTCCAGGTTTTGAGATTATCTCATCAAGAACTTTATCTCTTATCTGAGGATCAACGTACAGAGCCTCGACAATTGACGAACCATTTACTATCTCTACAAACTCCTGAATAGAATCATATCCCAGAATTTCAGGAATGATAGGATTAATGTAAACAAACTTTCCTTCTACTGTTGATTGAAAAATACCAATTGGAAGATTGTCAAAGATGTTCCTCATTCTCTCTTCACTTTTATAAAGAATCACCTCGGCTTTTTTCCTTGTGGTTATATCCTGGCAGAATGCCATGACGCGGTCTTCACTAAGCTTGACAGCATTAACCTGAGCCCACAGAATTGAACCATCCTTTTTCCTGAATAAAATATCACCCTGAGTTCTACCCTCTTTTAACACCTCGGCAAAATGGTTTGCCGCAACTTCACTGTTTAACGGATCAACTACATCTCTCACATTTAATTTAAAAAGTTCTTCCTCGCTATAGCCCATACTTTTCAGTGCTAATGTATTAACCTCAACGTATCTCCCCTTATTATCCATTATAAAAACAGCTATGGGGGCATTTGCGATGTACGATCTGAATTTTGCTTCACTTCTCAACAACGCCTCTTCAGCCGATTTACGAAGGGTGATATCCTCAGCAACACCGGCAAATCTTACCAGCTCACCGGAATGACTATACACAGGATAAGCTCTCCCCCGAATCCATTTTATCACACCTTCACCGCAGAGTATTCTAAACTCACCGTTGAAAAGTTCCCCTTTTTCCAGAAGCAGTTTCTGCGCAGCAATCATTCCCGGCAGATCCTCCGGGTGTATACTTTTCATGAATATCCAGTGATCATTATGTTTTACACTTGAATCGAGTCCCCACATATCCCAGCATGCCGGACTTATATAAAGTATTTTACTCATTAAAGCATCGCTGAGCCAGAATGCCTCGTTTATATTCTCTGCAAGCTGCCGGAAATTTGTTTCACTATCCTTAGTATTTGTATGGGCTCCAAAAAGTTCAAAGGCCATTTCAAGAGAAGAGAGGAGAACAAAGTCACCGGAATTTTTTACAACAAATCCATATCTGGTGATTGATCTTACTTTATCGACAATTTCACTTTCAGAATGAGAGGTAAGAAAAACTATAGGAATGTCTCTATGTTTCAAAATCAGATCCGCGGCTGTCGGTCCGTCAATACCACGGCCAAGATCAATATCCATCAATATCAGATCTATTGTTAAATCTTTTAATGCAATTTCTACAGCGGATTCACCATCTGGTACGGTAATGACATCATAACCGTTATTTATAAGCATGGCCTCTTCCGAAAGTGCGGTAATCATGCTGTCTTCGACGAGAAGTATTTTTTTTCTTTCTGATCCGTTCATTTTTATATTAGAGTCATTTTAATTTTTCAAGTCAACTATTTTATATAACTTATCAGCAGCATAATATTCAAACCCGACACAATAGAACCTATGATCAACAGCATTGTTAAAGTAAATTTACCGTTTGCATATTTACCCATAACCTTTTTTGAGGAAGTAAGATATATCTGCAGAAATATTGTTATAGGCAGTTGTATACTTAAAAACATCTGTGATAAAATCAATCCTTTGAAAGGATTGCGAATTAAAAAAATTATCAGCGCTGCGGAAATTAAAGTTATAGCAACACCTATTCGCGAATGTTTATCTTTTATATCATACGGCTCTTTGAATATACCGGCAAAAATAGATCCTCCAGCCATCCCGGCAGTTACACTGGAGGAGATTCCAGCAAAGAGAAGAGCTATACCGAATACTATTGATGCCATATTTCCGGCTATCGGAGCAAGCATCGTTCCTGCCTGCTGAAGTTCAGAGACATTTACTTTATGTGTATAGAACGCTGCGGCAGCAAGAATAATTATTGCACTGTTGATTGCCCAGCCGACACCCATTGAAAACAGAGTATCCATAAATTCAAAGTCAAGCTGTTTCTTTATCACTTTGTCATTTTCAAGATTCCATTGCCTGCTCTGGATTATTTCTGAATGAAGAAAGAGATTGTGGGGCATCACCACCGCACCGAGTACACTCATGATTATCGGCATTGAACCTAATGGGATAGACGGGGTAACCCATCCGCTTGCTGCGGCATTCCAGTCTACATTTACTAAAGTCAGCTCATATAAAAATGACAATCCAATTATAGAAACAAATCCTATTATAAACTTTTCAAGACGCGTATATGAGTTTGTAAATAAAAATATCAGAACCATAATAGTAGCGATAATTGTTCCGGCAATCAGCGGTATTTTGAAAAGCATATTAAGCCCTATGGCAGCGCCGAGTATTTCGGCAAGTGCAGTGGATACCGCTGCAAACATGGCAGTAATAAGTGCACCATTTGCAATCCATGGAGGTGTATGAAAAGATGCTGCCTCGGAGAGACAAAGACCGGATGCAATCCCCAGGTGTGCGACATTATGCTGCAGAATAACAAGCATGATTGTCGAGAGAGTAACCATCCAGAGCAGAGTGTATCCATAATCTGATCCGGCTGCGATATTTGATGCCCAGTTCCCCGGATCAATAAATCCGACAGTAACAAGAAGTCCCGGCCCGATGTAACGGAGGAATCGGAGAGTTTCAAAGTCCGGGATATAATCTCTTTTGAAATAGTTTTTTATTTTGAATAATATATGCATAATTAATATTTCCTTTTGCAACTTGAACTGTTTTAATATTTGAAATCCCCCCGCCCCCTTTATTAAAAGAGGTTATTGAGGAAAAACATTTTAATTAAATTTTATTCTTCCACTAAAACTGAAAGTAAAAAACCCTCTTTAACAAAGGGGGTGGCCGCAGGCCGGGGGATTTAGTAATTTACTAAACTTAGTAAATTACAATCACACCCCGTTCTTCAAGTTCCTGTATTATTTTTTTATCCTTAACCGGATTTTCAATCAAGTTAACATATATCAGATCACCGAGTTTCAGGAGAACCGATATATCCTCAATATTGTTGAAAGAAATATCAAGCTCTTTTAAATTCTGAAGATCTGCAATGCATGCAATAGATTCTATATCGTTATCAGATAGATATAGACATTCCAGCATCTCTAACCCTGATAGACGATCAATTTTTTCAATATGATTCCCCGAAAGATTCAGTATAGTGATATTCCTGCACTGTTCAACACCTTTCAGGTCAAAGATATCTGAATCTGAAAGGTCGAGCTCACCCTCAATATTATTCAGATCATGGGCAGTAATCGAATCGTCAATCCCTCCAAAAACCATTTTGTTAATCGCCTCAAGAAATCCGTACTCACATGGATTGATATCATCATAGATATCCTCAAATTCAAATTCTTCAGTTCTGTCATCACCGGGAGTTTCTTTTTCACTGTAGCCGAAGTAGTCTTCGCTGTATGAATAAGTCTCTTCAACATCTATATCATATTTTTTACTGACGGGAGATAATTTAGATTTACTGAAGGTATAAACTCTTTGAAGACGTATGAGTTCGTCAATCTTTTCTGCTTTAAAGTTTTCTTCAATAGAACTTAGAATCAAAGCCGTCTTATCAGGATGATAATTCTGAATCACCCTGGCAAATAGCCGGCTGATATTCATACCTGAAGCATCAAACTCAAGAATATCAGCATAACGCAGAAGTGAGTTTAAATCTTTAGCCTTGTACCTGCCTATAACATCGACGCTTATCTCTTTAAGTTTTTTCTCTGTTACATGCTTCAGCAAATCGTTGTGTATGGCTTCGATATTGTAATTCATAGACACCGGTATCAGTTAATTAAATACAGATTATTCAACTTTTTTAAATATCTATTTCAGTTTTATGATAACAATAAACGAATAGATATTGCTTTTAGTTTTCGATGATTATATTAAATTTTATTACTGCGTCTCCAGATTTTCATCCGTTCTGCATCTTTAATCAGACCATCACGGAAATCAGGATGCGCTATGCTTATCAGTTTCTCAGCACGCATCCATGTGGGACATGCGGCCAGCTTTACTGCTCCATACTCGGTTGCGATAAAATCAACCGACTGACGCGGCACTGTTACAATTGTACCTGCTTCAAATGTGGGGAGAATCCGCGAATTCACTTCACCATTACTATCTGTATAAGTTGATGAGAAGCAGATAAAGCTTTTCCCTCTATATGACTTATGTGCACCCATGACAAAATCCAGCATACCTCCATTTCCGGAAACCTGCTGTGCCACTCCATCTTTGACAAGACATTCTGCATTAACCTGCGAATAGAGATCTATCTGTAAAGCATTATTGATACTTACAAAATTATCTATCTTACCAATTACTTCATCACTATTTGTGTAATCAACAGGAGCAGCCATCAGTCCCGGATTATTATTGATGAAATCATACATGTACTGGCTTCCAAGTGCAAAGGTATATGCGCAGAGATTATGATCTATATTTTTTTTGCTTCCATTCATCCGGCCCGCTTCAATCATCTTAACGAATGCATCAACAAACATTTCAGTATGACCGCCGAGATTTTTTAAATCTGATTCGGCTATCATTTCACCTATCAAATTAGGCATTGAACCGATTCCAAGCTGGATACAACAGCCGTCACTTATATAATTCATAATATGTTTTGCTATCTGACTGTCTACATCAGAGTGAGCAGCAGCTGGAACACAGAAAAGTTTCTGGTCATCAGGTGCTTCAACGATATAGTTTATCTTTGAAATATGAACCGAATTTTCAACTCCAAGACAGTTTGGCTGATTTTTATTAACTTCAATAATTACAAAATCCGCTGTATCAATACAGGCGCAGGTATGAGAGCACTGAGGACCAAAGTTAAAATATCCAAACCTGTCCATTGGACCAGTCTGAATAATCGCCACAACCTTTACAGACTTTGCTGCAGCAGGATCGAGGTAGTTTGACGATCTATATGAGCGTGGTTTATTATGCCTGTGATAAAACGGTGCTCTCTGATAAAGCATAGGAGAATAATACGGCTCACCTTTAAACTGAAGGAGGCGGGTAAGCTTTGACCAATGCCAGTCGATATAAATAAAACTATCCGGGAATGTCGAAACTTCCGGAACAGGCGGAACTGTTACTGCTGCATAAATACTCACCCCTCTCAATTCCGGCGCCCTTTTCGAAAGAGCTATATCGCATTGCACCGGTTTACCGTTGAATGAACCGTAATCTACAACATCACCCGAGGAGACCACTTTCACAGCCTGATCTGCAGTAGTAAGTTTTTCAGAATATAATTTATGATAATCCATTTATTTTTTTATCCTCATTAAGTTTTTTATACCAGAAATCCAGATATTTTTTTAATAAAAACCGCCAGACAAATACCCGCCCCTTTCTGCCCTTCGGGCACCATTCCCCATGAATGGGGAATGGGTAATACGAAATATTTACTATCACCTCTCCTCCCATTCATGGGGGAGATGTCGCATCGCGACAGTTGGGGCAGAGGTGGCGCTACGTCCTACTATCTTTTCGAAACAGCCTTAGTGATATTCATGCTCAAAGCACTGAACACTGATGTATAGTCGCCATTGGGATTCCATGCAACCCAGCCTCTGGCGCCGGTCTCTTCAACACCTTTTATCTGAAGCAGAACATACTGATCAAGCTTAACCTTCGCATACTGTATGTTATAGGGGAACGCCTGTATCCAGGGCTGTATAGCAACGTTCTTTCCTTCAACGCGTTTAAGTCCTTTAAGAGTTCCCTCCTTCACCGTTTCGCCGGGATTTCCCATTCTCTGTTTGTCACCGGTGTAGTGGCTTGGATACAGCATTGGATAGAGTACATCCATGTGAGGCATAAAGATCTCCATCTTCTGCCCTATCATGTCATTCTGGTTATATACAATTCTTCCGAATAAATCAGCAGACATCTTTACCTTGCGATCATCTGTAATCTTTCTGAAATTTTTAAGAATTTCCTCGATAACAGCATACTTTTTTTTAAGAGGGTATGGGATCCCGTCATCCTGAAAGCGGATATAATCCAGCTGAACCTCATCAAACCCCGAATCTGCGGCTGCTGCAATAAGTTCCGATAATCCCTTAATTTTTGCCGCTGGGACCGGGAGCTGATTAAGACCATCCTGAAAACATACAACACGTGCGGTAAGATAAATTTTTTCATTCTTCAAGAACTCAATAACTTTGCTGTTAATCTTCAGCTTGCTGTTACCGGAAGTGTGAACATCAATTACCAGCATATTGATACCAAGAGGTTTACCTTTTGTAACAACAGATTTTATAAAATCCATATTACGGCTCTTTGAATTCGGAATATACAACGCACGCATCATCATTTTTGCTGTCACAGCAACAGGCTTTACTACCTCCTGAGAAACTGCCACGTTCTCTGTCGTAAGACTCTGCATAGTAAAAATAATCAACATTACTGCAGCAATGCGATTTATGTTTTCAAATTGATTTTTTATAAAATTCATGATCTGATAATTATTCCTTTTAATTGATTTTTGAATTATTACTATAGTGTAAATATTGCGTTTTACGTCAAGTAATTCAGGAGGTGATTTAAGATATTAACCTTAATCCAAAGTAAGCTTTTGAAAAGCATAAATATTCAAAGATAAAAAAAAATCCTTTTCAACAATGATGATAATGATATTCTGGATACAGAAAAATAAGTTACTCATTCTAAAAATGATTAAATATGATTTTGTATAACAAAGGAGATGACCTGATTAAATGAACAATAGAAATAAAAGAAATATTTCGCCAATTATATTTAATGGTTCCACCACGATGATTGGCGTTTGTATTACCGTAATATCACTTTTTATAATAACAAAAAAAGATGCCGGAACCTATATGGATGAAGTTTTATCAATAGATGCTCTATTTTTTATAATCTCGGCATTTATATCATATCTTTCATTAAGATGGGACAATCACGCGTATCTTGAACTGGCTGCTGATATTATATTTTTTACCGGAATGCTTGTAATGGCAGCTACAGGAATATTTATTGTATTTCTTGGTATATAAAAACAGAATCATTTATTTTTTCTGATTTTATTATTCCAGTTTATTATAACCCATGCCAACTTATTATAGTCACCATCAAAATGGTGTCCCCCTTCAAGAAAAACTATATCATACTTTTTCTTATCAAGATTGTGAACAACGGCATGATCATCACTCTTCCCTTCAACAAAGAGAAGCGGCAGGGAACTGATCTTTAATACTTCAGGTAATGTTATATACTTTCCCCTGGTCCGTCCAAGCCACTCTCCGGCACTCACTTCAAAGGTGGAATCAGTGGAGATGCCAAGCAAAACAGCTCCGGCAAGATATAGACGCGTTTTTTCAGGAAGACGGTTTATTATAAACGGAATTACATCCGCACCGAATGAATAACCGATAAGTATAACCCTTTTACATTTTGTTTTATAAATATATGAATTTATCAGGACACTAATATCTTCAGCGGACTGTTCAGGTGTTTTCTTTTTCCAGAAATATTTCATCGAATTGACTCCGATTACATAGATCCCCTGTGAAGCAAGTGTCGTTGAAATGTCCTGATCGATCTTTCTCCAGCCGCCATCTCCAGAAATGAAAATTGCAAGTGTATCCTCCCCCGCTATGGCGGGGACCTCATTCACTGAGGTAATTTCTGCAATAACCGCAGCGGCGCACATAAACATTATCAGAAAGAAAATTATTATATGTTTTTTCATTATATGATTATTTCTCACTCTCTGATGTAAAACGGAACATCAATAATTTATTCATGGATAAAATATTTTTTACATTCCTTCTGTTCATTATCTGCTGCACCACTTAATAATAATTCCTGCCAGATATTTGTAGTTGCCTGCGAAGTGGTGCCCGCCCTCGGTAACTATCACATCATATTTAATCTTATCAATTTCCTGTGTAATTGAAGTTTTATCATCACACCCACCTATAAACAGGAGCGGTACATTCTTAACGCGGGAAATTTCAGGGAGAGTTTTAAACTCGCCTTTAATTTTACCGGACCATTCATCTTCACTTACTTCAAATGTCGTATCACCTGCAATACTTATCATTACAGCACCCTCAAGACTTGTATCCGGATACTTCGAAAGACGGTTAACTATAAAAGGTATAACATCCGCGCCGAATGAATAACCTATAAGGATGACTCTTCTACTGTTCAATTTATCAGAATAAGTATCAATAAGATACCGGACATCCTGTGCAGTTTCATCTGGAGTTCTTTTGACATTGAAATATTTTCTAGAGTCAACACCAATAACGTGAATCCCCTTCAATGCCAGATTTTCCGCTATCACCTGGTCTATCCTGAGCCACCCTCCATCCCCGGAAAAAAAAACAGCAAGCGTATTACTGCCGGATTTAGATGGAAAATCTTTCACAGGCATAGTAGACGCTTCCGAAGTTATCATAAACAGAAACATTATAAAAATCATTGGCACGACAAACTTTTTCATTTTGAAACAACCCCCTTTAATCCTCCGCTTACAAGTATAGCAATATCAATCAGGGATCTTGGCAATGCCAGAGGTTTAGAGTAAACCAGATAACGTGATTGCCAATCCGGATGAAACTTATTCTTATAACTTCGAAGGCCCTGGAAATTATAAAACTTTTCGCTATAACCAAAGATGACAGCTCCTATCCTGTTCCATAATGGCGCAAGCGGTTTATTCACAAGACCCGAAAGAGGTACAGATCCCAAATTAAAATCTTTAAACCCGTTTTCTTTACCCCAGAGCATAATATTCAGGAATAGAAAATCCATAATCCCGCCGGGAGCAGAAGAGTGATGACGCATCAGATCAATTGTCAACTCACCTTTATCCGAAGTGTACATCATGTTAGCAAATGCAACTATCCTGTTTTCCTTTTTAACAATTGCCATTGGAAAATTTTTGAGATATGCTTCATCAAAAAAACCGATTGAAAACTGTTTTTCTTTTGTATTCTTTTCTCCAAGCCAATTATCAGAAACAGTTTTAAGCTCAGCAATCAGATCCTGTACATTTTCTGCAGGAATAATCTCAAATACATAATTCTCTTTTGCAGTTTTATTTAAGGAATGTCTTAATCCCCTGTTGTCACTTCCCTGTATATTAAAATTCAGCAGATCGATATGAGCTGCCTCTCCGATTTTAAGAATATTCATTCCGGTTTCGATATATACAGGAAGATACTCCGATGCAACTTCGAAGAAAACCAGATTTGCATCCTCCTTATAACTTTCCTCTCTGAAATCCCAAATTATTTCGGGGATGTCATCTTTGCAGCCGATGGGATCTCCCAGTACAATCCAGCTCTTCCCCTGAATCCCGTACATAATAAATGCTGTTTTTTCCATATTAAAAAAAATATATTTATCACCAAGCAAAGCAAGATTACCATCTGGAGATCCTGACCGGTCAATTATTGATTTAACAATTTCTATATCCTGTCCGGAAGGCAGCGATGGTCTGACACGTGCGGGCCTCAAAAAAAGAATGAGAGATAAAATTGAAAAAAACAAAAATACTCCGGCAAAGCCCCTCATGAATCTGGAAGTATCATTTAAAAGACCGAAGCTGCTCCAGAGACCATGCGAATACGGAATATGTTTATATGCAAAAAGACCAAACCATATTGTTATTGTAATAACAGTGGCAATTGCCGCTCCCCATGCAGGTGAAAATGACTGGTCAAATAACGATGCTCTTCTATAGAAAAACTTACGGCATGGATAGAATAAAGCCAGTGCAATTACAAGAGCCGTAACCTCTTCATAATTCAATCCGCTCAGCATTAGAAAAATTATTCCGGAGACAAGAAGAATAATCGTCATGTAATAAGCACTGTAGAGTCTCTTCTGAATTCTTGATGAAAGAAAGAGCAGACCGGCTCCGGAAAGTGCGGTAAAAAAATGAGAAACCTCCATCACATGAACCGGGAAGATATAGTTAAGCCATGTCATTCTCTCTCCGATATTTGGAAGAGCAGTTGAAAGCAGTATTACTGCTCCGCTTATAAATATAAGAATTGCCAATACCCCGGGGAAAATCAATGGAGCCCATTTTAGAGCAAATGAAGCTGCTTTCTTCACTGCTCCGAGCGTCACGGATATTTCTGCAGTTATAAACAAAACAAGACCTACTGCAAATGGACAGAGATAATAAACAAAACGATAAAGTATCAGAGAACTGAAAATATCAGATGTCCCACCCTGCCCCGAAAGCATCAGCATAATTACAGTTTCAAATACACCAACCCCTCCAGGAACATGACTTATAAGCCCCGATATCTGTGCCAGTAAAAAAACCGGTATAAATGCGATATATGAAAGATGAATAGTATCAGGCAGAAGAAAATAAAGAACAAGACCGGCTATAGACCAGTCAATAAATGAAACCGCAATCTGGCCCAGACCAATTTTCCAGTCAGGTATCTCTATCTCCCATTCTTTAAAATAAAATGTTTTTTTATAAAATACAGTTAATGTAATGTATAAAGCCACGATACAGAGAAGTAACGCACCGAATGGCCTTAAAGAAACAAATGGAATATGCAGAATCGCCGGAATAGTCACTGGCTCAATTACAAAAACAATTCCCGCAAGTGAAATAATACCTATCCAGAATGTCGTGGCAGTAAATGTTATTATCTTAACAATATCCAGAGATGAGATCCCTGCTGCACTGTAAAAGCGGAACCTCACTGTACCGCTGCTCAGAACAGACATCCCGATATTATTCCCGAATATATATGACACTAGAGAAGTAAAAAATATTCGTGAATATGCCAGCTTCTGTTTAATATACCTGAAGGCCAGCAGATCATAAAATGTAACTGCAAAATAGGATAGTGCAGTCACCAGAACCGCAGCAAGAAGTCTCCCCTTTGGAAATTCTATCAGTTTCTGTATAATCTCTCCAAGATGGTAGTTCCCCAGTTCTTTGTATAAAAATACAAGTGCTACCGATAAGATTACCGCACCTGAAAGGGGAAGTATAAATTTAAATACAGTCCTTTTCATTATTCTTTACCTTTGTCAAAATCATAATCATTATCCGGAATATGATGCTTAATTCAAGACATTCGTTACATTAATAATCAGTTATTTCAAACTTGCATCACTTGACATTTCGAATAAGCTCGGCACTCCCTTTCCTGTACTTCCATTTAATTAACTCTTCAGCTGTGGCAAATTTATATCCCGAGCTCTTAAGCTTCTCTATAACCTGAGGAAGAATTTCCATTGTTGTCAGATGTGTATCATGAAAAAGTATGACGATACCCTTGCCATCTGCCCGGGAGATCACCCTCTCATATATCCAGTGCATCCTCTTTCGGAATTCTGCATTGTCAACATCCGTTTTCGGTGTTTCTTTATACCAATCACCCTTGACCCAGCTTTTTGAATCACCTGAATCAAAATTTTTTGACCACATAATTACCGCACCGCGGGATTTAATCACATCACCGACCTTCACCTTGGCTGCCTCGGAATATATAGAAAACCATGGCGCGCCGAATGGCGGCCTGATTAGTGTCAGCTTTAAAGAATCTTTGCCTAATTCCTTATCAAGAAGCGCCTGATTTTCATCAAACTCAAGGGCAATTTTTTCCGGGCTGAGCCTTGTAAGATCTTTATGATCGAGGCTGTGATTACCAAGGGCATGCCCATCTTTTATCATTCGAATCAGTGTAGTTTTAAACTTTTTAAAATCACTGTTTTCCTTTGTTGAATGAGGAGCCCAGTCACCACATAAAAAAAATGTACCTTTTACATTCTCCTTTTTTAAAATATTCAGTATTTCATCGGTCCATTCTGAAGGTCCGTCATCAAATGTAAGGTAAACAGTCTTATCCGGAAGGGGATCATCTTCATAATATCCGGGAGGATATGCTGATGATACGGTATCAGCTGCAGAGTGCGGACCGGCACAAGACGTCATTGTGATCAGAAAAAAAATAATTCCGGCAATATATGGTATTTTCATAAAAATCTCTCTATAACATATTTAAACAACAGACATTCTAAAACTCTTCTAATTATTAACCGGATTGTATCGGACTAGTACACCGGCATTATTCTAAATCAATTTATCATCCTTGCGGATGCGGAGATCCATCATTTTTTAAACAGGAGGATTCCCGCCTTCAGGGAAATTACATTGAATATAATTCATCAGGTCGTAACACTCGAGATCATTTTTCCATTGAATGATATTTAATTCCATCTTTTCCTTTTTTCTTAACTGAATACATTATCTTATCAGCGGTTTTGATCATCTCATCAATATTAAAGTCGCACACTGCAGACGTTACCACTCCGATGCTGAAAGAAACAGGCCAATTGTTTCTCTGCACAACCTTTGTTAAAACTTCCTTTACTTTAGTAATTACTTCTCGCACATGTTCCTCCCCCGTTTCGGGGAGCAGAATTGCAAACTCATCTCCCCCAAGGCGGGCCAGAACATCGGATATTCTCAGGTTTTCATTTATTGCACCGGCAACAGCTGCAAGTAAATCATCACCGATGTCGTGGCCTAATGTATCATTAATTGTTTTAAAATTATCTATATCAAGAAACGCAAGAGAAAGCGGTCTATGAAATCGGTGAGCGCGGTAAATTTCACTTGATGCAAGAGTGTAGAAGTATCTCCTGTTAACAGCACCGGTTAGAACGTCACTGCGGGCAAGACTTTTTTCATACTCATATAATTTTCTGATTGTAGACAAGAAGTATGATATCAGCAGATAATAACATAATCCTACAACAGTATCCCATATGAAAATATAAAAATGCTTAGAGTATTCACCCGATTTAAAATCAGCTGCAAACCATATAATTACACTGAGGAATGACATGAAAAATGCCGAATTCCTGCCTGAATACCATGCGAGCAGTGTGATCGGCAGCAAATAAAAAATTGTGAGTGAAATTTCATATCCGGTTATAAAATCAATATATCCCAGCAGCATCACAAAAATTATTGAAAGACCGAATATCAGGGATCGACTAAACGGTGTCATATTCTCTTTAGCCACACTTTGCCGGTTAAAAATAATTCGAGGTAATAATTGCAAGTGATGCCTCCTTCAATATTGTCAGTCTTTGTTAAAACTGTTTTAAAATGCTGGAGTTTAACTTTTTATTTTTTATCTTCGAGTATTTCAAGAATTCTATTGATTGCAATATCCTGCGCTTCAAGATGTTTCATTATAATCTTTATCTCTTCTTCAGACTTAACGTCAAGCTGATAGTCATTGTGTGCCTCAATCCGGTCTTTTTCTGAAACCCGATTCTGGCTCATCATAAGTACCGGAGCAGCATAGGCTGCCTGCAGAGACAGGAATAGATTAAGCAGTATAAACGGATAAGGATCCCATGACTTATGAAATACAGCATTCAGCACAATCCATGATGTAATAATTATGGATTGTATAATTATAAATCTCCACGACCCCAAAGTACGGGCAACAGTGTCGGCAACTTTCTGCCCCAGAGTTATTTTTTCTTCAAGGATATCATTAACGTTTCTTATCTGAGGGTGCTGATGTTTATACGGTTTAGGGAATTCAATTTTAATACCCATTTAATATCCTTTTTATAATGATTTATTCAGATTTCTTCTTATGACAATTCTTCGTATTATATAAACAATTATAATCAATACAACCGCTGCTGAAATTAAAATTTCAATTTTTTTTATATCCCCGACAATAATTTCAACAGTATGTCCAAAATAATACCCCAGCAGCCCGATTGAAATTGCCCACAATAAAGCACTTACGAGATTTAGAATAAAAAATTTCAATACAGGAATACCTGACATTCCGATAGCAAATGGCGCGATAGTTCTTAAACCGTAAATAAAACGGAAACTCAGTATAACTAATATATCATATTTTTTAAGAAGGAGCTGAAACCGTTCAATACGTTTTTTAGATTTACTGAACTTCTTTTCTACAAATCCGCTTTTCGTTCTCCCGATAAAATAATAAAGCTGATCACCGAAAAAACTTCCGGAAAATGCCGCGAGAATTACAAAATCTATCTTTAAATAATTCTGATGTGCGAGAAAAGCGGCTACAAGAAGAATAGTTTCACCTTCAAAGAATGTCCCCGCTGCAATTATCATATACCCGTAGGATGCAATGAGGTTTATCATAGGAATACTCAATGATCCAGCTGAATATCATCAAGAGAGATCTCGTCATCGACAGGCTCAACATGAGTAAATACCACAGTGTCAGGTAGTGCTTTACGGATATCTTTTTCAATAGTATCTGCTATATGATGAGCGTCATGTACCGTCATTTTGCCCGGGACAAGCACATGCATAGAAACAAATCTTCGGGCAGCCCCCTGCCTTGTCAGAAGCGCATGGAATTGAATACCCTGCTTCCGATATTCAGAAAGTACTTTTTCAATAGTCTCCTGCTCCTGCTGAGAGAGAGATGAATCCATGAGCCCCTCTACTGAACGTTTTATTATAGAAAAAGCAGTCCAGCATATATTTAAGGCAACGGCAAATGCCACAATAGAATCAAGCTTAAGCCAGCCTGTTATTCCAACTGCACCAACTCCGCCGATTACTGCGATTGAAGTCCAGACATCGGTCATCAGGTGATGAGCATCAGCTTCAAGTGTAATGGAGCGGTGCTTTTTACCTGCTGACAATAAAATCCTCGCTACTGTAAAATTTACAATAGTCGCGATGAGTGAAACAAAAAGACCAACACCAAGCTGATCGATGGGTCTGGGATTTAGAAACCTTTCCACAGAAGTCCAGCCTATCGCCACGGCAGCGACCATTATAAGCACACCTTCAACCAGGCTTGAAAAATACTCCGCCTTACCATGCCCGAATTTATGATTCTTATCAGGAGGGAGCAGCGCTATGCGCATCATAACCATAGCCATTATTGCCGCAACGAGATTAATGATAGATTCTATCGCATCTGAAAGAAGACCTACCGACCCTGTAAGGTACCATGCTCCGGTTTTAAGCAGCAGCGTTGCTATTGAAGCTGCAATTGAAAGCCAGATGTAACCTGTTAGAAAACTTCTATTCATATAATTCCTTTTATTTCTTCCAGATCAGAATCACACTCCTCAGGCTCCTGATGAATGTGTACATTGCATCTGCTGATTTTTTCGTGGATCATCTCTTCAAATTTATGTGAAATCCGGTGTGCCTCTTCAAGAGTTGATGATGGATTTAAATGAACACATACTTCCAGAAATACATCGGCTCCAGCCATCCGTGCCCTTATATCGTGAACCGAGGTCAGCCCCGGGACACACTTTGCAATATTTTCAACAATTTCAACATAGTCAGCCGGAGCCCTGTCAAGAAGCATATCAATAGCCTTTTTGCCGAGAGTAAAACAGACATAGATAACTATAACTGCAACGAACAGTGCCGCTACAGGGTCAGCATAATAGAATCCGAAATTAGAACAGATTAGACCAAGAAGAACTACCGAGGAACTCCATATATCAGTTGAGAAATGTATCGCATCTGCTTCAAGCGCCTGACTATTGTGCGTCTTTGCAGCCTTCATCAGAGCACGCGATCTTGAGAAGTCTATAACAATTGAACCAATCACAACGACATAACTCCAGATAGTGACCTCAATCTTAACATGTCCAGTTAGCAGTCTATGCACAGCCTCATAGATAATCCATACGCTTGTAATGAGAAGAAGAAAAGTCTCCAAAAGGGCTGAGAGATTCTCAACCTTGCCATGTCCAAAATGATGATCTTCATCTGCCGGCTTATCAGATATTCTCACTGAGAAATATGTAATTATTGCTGCAACCAGATCAAGGCAGGAGTGAAGAGCTTCGGAGAGAATACCAAGACTTCCTGTAAGTAATCCGACAACCAGTTTTGAACCTGTAAGAAAGACAGCCGCAAAGACAGAGATGAGAGCTACGCGTTTTTTTTCCTGTACTGCTGTATGATCAAGACCCATAAATTTCACCATATTATAAAATTTATAATTCAGCGGATTATAAAAACAAAAATCCTGCTGAACCTAAGTCCCACAGGATTTATCCCTGCTGCCGAATCGGCCCGCCCGCATCTCAAAATATTGAAACCGGCTGATCTTACTAAGTAGAAAAAACATATAAAAAATCTGTATAATAAAATCAACAATTTTTTCGATTTGTTAAAAAATGCCGGGGGAATAACTAAAAAATCATATCCATAAGAAAAGGCCATGGAAATATCAATTTATATAATGTACAATTCCTGTCAGTTCTAATTGATAATGAAACTTCTCATCGAGATTGATCCATGATGAATTGCCTCATGTATAAATTCAAGCTGTTCACCATCCTGCCGGAGTGCCGCAGCATATAGCATTGGAATATAATGTTCATCCGTCGGAACTGCGTATTTCGAAATTTTCCCCCATTTCTCATACTCAAAAAGTTCACTGTGATTACCTTCAATAAGATTCTTTTTCACTCTCTCATCAAATTCAACAGCCCAATCCTGAGGTTCAACCCCTTCATAGTAATCCATAACTGCCAGATTATGAACAATATTCCCGCTTCCAACAATGAGCAGACCCTTATCTCTTAATCCGGATAATAGTTTTCCTGCTTTGTAATGCTGTTCAGGAGATATATTCATATCGAGACTCAATTCCAGTACCGGAATTTCCGCTTCAGGATATATATGTTTTAAAACTGCCCAGGCAGCATGATCTATTCCCCGGTCTTCATCGTGTGTAACTGTTAAACCTTTTACAGACTCTGACACCAGCGCGGCTATTCGGGGAGAGCCCGGCGGCTGATATTTTACCGCATATAGCTCATCGGGAAAACCGTAAAAATCATATATCTGCTCAGGATCTATACCAGATGTTATTCTTGTACCGCGTGTCAGCCAGTGTGCTGAAATTACCAGTATTGCAACGGGATGCGGTATCCTGCCGGCAAGCCTCTTCAAATCTGATGTAAAATCATTATTATGTATCGCATTCATCGGTGAACCATGACCGATGAACAAAACAGGCATTCTCTCTTTATTCATTAAGATTACACCTCCGTTGAATTACATAGTACAATATACTGTTTTCTCTTTTTTATTTCAAGCTTAAACGGAAAATCCAGTTTATTATTAGAAAAGTTGCCCAAAAAAATTCACTTTACAAAAACCTCATATTGTCAATAATGCTTAAAAATTGATACCGCAAAGGATTTACCATTGAAAAAAAAGAATACTGTTATTAAAAAGATACTCCTTATAAATCCGCCATACCCTTTCGAAGAACACCCGTCTCCTTCATTCGGCCTGATGTCTCTTGCGGCCTACCTTATAGAGAAAGGTTATGAAGTCAGGATTGAAGATTACATAATTGAAGATTGTTCCGATGAACGGTTTAAAACTATAATTGAAGAATTTAAGCCGGATGTAGTGGGTGCAACGGCAGTATCAATGACCGTAAAAAAATCTCTTTCCATTTTGAAAGGCTACAGATCGGCAGCACCGGGAATCATCACAGTTATGGGTGGACCACATGCAACCTTTGATTCAAGCGGTATACTAAATTCCGGTGTAGTAGATTTCATAGTTAGAGGTGAAGGTGAAATAACCTTTACCGAACTTTTAAGCACGATCGCCGAAGGTGGAGAGATATCCGGGGTCAGGGGAATCTCCCACATCTCTGACGGAAAAGTTCATCATACACCAGATAGAGAACTAATAGAAGATATAAATATTCTTCCATACCCCGCAAGAGATCTTGTGGCTCTTTCAAAATATAAAGCGATGGATCTGCCGATAAACATGATAACCTCAAGGGGATGTCCTCACTCCTGCATATTCTGTCTCGGAAGAAAAATGGTTGGAAGCCGTGTCAGGCATTATGATGTTGAAAGAGTTGTAGATGAGTTTGAATTACTCTCAGGGATGGGATTCGGACAGATAAATATATCTGATGACCTGTTCACCTCAAATAAAAAAAGATGCATGGCTATCTGCGACGAGATTATTTCAAGAGGAATTACTCAAGCCTGGACTGCCTTTGCCCGTGTGGATACAATCTCCGAAGATCTTCTTGAAAAACTTAAAGAGGCGGGATGCACTACTCTCTGTTTCGGAATTGAAAGCGGCAACCAGGAGATACTAGACCGGGTTAAGAAAAAGATCACTCTGGACAAGTGCCGCATAGCATCTGAACTTTGCAGAAAAGTAGGAATTTTGCCATTCGCATCATACATACTTGGACTCCCCGGTGAAACTGAAGAAACAGTTATGAATACAATTAATTTTGCCAGGGAGCTAAACATGGATTTCGGAATACATATTCTTGCACCGTTCCCCGGAACCGAATTAAGAGAAAAATACGAAGAATACGGAATAAATATACTCACTGACGATTGGAATCTTTATGATGCGAACCAGTCTGTATGCAGTACTGGCGGGATATCGCCGGAAAGAATAGATGAAATGGTTCATGGTTTTTACGAATCACTGAAAAATTACATGAAAGATGCTGCAGCTAAAAAAGAAAATGGTGAAACCATCCCGGAAAAAGATGACCTGATGCTCAGGAAAACGGAACTCTACAATTTCAATATGGAGCTTATAGAGAAACGACTTGTGGAAAGATTCAGCGGCGCAGGATCAGTGACAACGGAGGATTTAATCAGCAAATTTTCTCAATATATACAGGAAAATACAGGAAGAGATTCCGGCTTTGTTTCATGTGAGATTGACCGTCTGCTGCAGAAAAGATGTATCGAAATTATTAAGAAGGATTCCGGTATGACAGTAGGCTGGGTTTAAGTATGCAATTTCAGCATTTGTCATTCCGGTTTTGCAGCTTCAACTCTATATATGAACTTCGATAACACACAGCAAGCTTAAAACTACTCGCTGGAATTAACGGGACAGATTAAAAATTATCGGAATGTCAAAATGTATCATTCTTGACAAAAAGTATTCAATAAGACCTGCTTAAATTAAATTTAATGACATTGGCGGTGAACAGGTGATGGCCCCGTTGGCATTACCCCGGTTTCCATCTCTTGCTACATATTTCCTTCAATGTTTACCGAATCCAAAACATCATTTCAAAAAGTCTCTCCATTAATTAAAGACTGCTGAAGCTGAGACATTGTGATTTTTTTCTCAATACAAATATCCCAATTAGTGTTCGCAGTTTCTCTTTCCGCATTTCTGTCAAGATTCACTCTTCCTATCTCTTCAGACAATTTTTGATCAATGAATCCCTCTTTAACAACCTGTTCGCCGGCTTTTATAGTTGCTTCAAGAACCCTTTTGCTCTCTACCTGATAAAAAGGATTACCAAGCACTTCACTATAGGGACGATATAATTCTGCAACAATGTTAATCCCATGCTCTCCCCCTGCATTTGCAATATAATGAAAATTTGCTGAGTAGGCGCCAAAGTGACTTACCTCGGGGAATCCGCATACTCCTATTATCACCGCAAATGTATCCTCGTTATACCCCTCTCTTGCAGGATGAGTTGTTTCTCCATCACCCCTTTCTACAAGATAAGGCTTAATCTTTGGAAGAGTTCTCTCTATATATTTTTTTAAAATTGAAATTATACCAAAATGATAAAGAGGGGATGCGTAAACCACAAGATCAGCGTTTTCAGCTTTCATCATAATATCCGCAACATCATCTTTAAATACACAGACACCGGGAGTTTTTGTCCAACATGTATAGCACCCTATACAGTGATTAATATTTTTCTGAGCCAGATAAACAGTTTCGACCTCCGCGCCGGCATTACAACACCCTTTCAAAAAAGCCTGAGTTATAATATCGGTTTTACTTGTTTTCGTATCACGCGGACTACCGACTATTGCCACAACTTTTTTAATGCTTCCCGGATTCATTTTGTAATATTTTTTTTTGAAGCTTATATCATCAAGCCCCTTGCTTTTGCCATTATTCTTATCTTTTTTTAACTCTGTTTTCTGATTTCCCGATTTAAATATTGAATCCAGAAGAAGAGACGAACCGAGATCACCTTCCATTGTGAATAATCCTTTTAAAAATGCGTCCTGCCCGGGAATCTGATTTTTAGCGATTTTTAACCAAACTTCCGCCGACGATTTCATAGTAAGCGTTGGCGACGGATGCCTGCCATCATTATAAACACATTCACCGCTTTCAATTCCGATATAACCTTCAAACTCTTCATCACCTGAAATTATAAACTGATAAACCAGATTAAGTCCCTCTGCAGCTTTTTTATTAAAAACATAAGGCATTCCTGCAACTGCGTCATAAGCCGTCTTTAGAAAATCATTACTCTCTTCACCGCCAGCGCTTCCAAACTTTGGTATGAGATATTTTTTTAGAAATATTGTCCCCGGCAATCCGATAAGCAACTGTACTACCAGAGGAACAGCGATCTGAAACTCAAGCTGCGGAATAAACTGAGCTGTAAAACATAAAGCGAAAAGAACCGCCCAGTAACTGCTAATGTAATTGTTTACTTTTTTGAAGAGTGCGGTTTCACGAAAAGGCTCAGGGACACCATGCGCTGCGAAATAAACAGTAAAAGGCTTCACCCCTGTAAGTTGCGGAACCGACGCCATCAGAAAAAGAGAACCATATAGAACAAACTGAGGTCGACTTAGAATAATGTTTATCATCACATTTTCACTTACAATTCTTCTATACTCTACCTCTGGAATTAGATATAACAATACTGTAACTCCTGCCATTGCGACAAAAATCGCCGTAGGAAAATACAACCTGTCTTTCATCAGCCACTGAATCCCCATAATCGAAGCAAGAATTATTAAACTGACAAGTGAGACTAATTTTGCAAATTGCGGATCATCCATAAAAAACGGACTCATCAGCGAATTGAAAACCGTATAAACCGCAAAAGGTAATACTGCAAATAGAACTCTTTTTAATAATCTCATTTTTTATTCCCCGGTTTTCTCTTTTTTTTAATACCTTCCATGGTCAGATTGATCAATAGATCCTTAACCTGCGCGTAATCAGATAATGGAATTTTTCCCGTTTTAGAAAATCTTATTTTTCCATTTACATCTATTATGAAAAAATTGGATTCATCTTCAATAAATCCGAATGACTGTTTCATTGATCCATCCCAATCTCCATAGATCGTAATTTTTTTTTCAATAGATTTCAGCCGAAGTTTTTTATTCCAGATAAATCTCGATGCTAAATTTGCAGGACTCCCGTCAACAACAGCTAGTTTCACTACTGCACCGGTAGTATAAGTCTTATTCTCTTTATAAAATTCATTAAGTTTCGCCTGGAGTTCCATATTTTTATCGCCGGTATTCCTGCTGTCATAAAATCCTACTATAATTTTTCCTTTTAAAGTCTCCGAGTTGAGAATATTTCCATCACCATCAGATAATTTAAAAGAGGGCGCGCCCCCCCCGATATTTATTGCAAATGATAAAGTAGTAAAAATTATTAGTATTGCTGTTGAAATATAAATTTTATTCATCAACATTCTCATTCTGTCATTGTATTTCACATATAAAATAGTTCAGAATCTATCATTTCGAAGAAACGATGGCGACTGAGTAATCTAATTCAATTGTAAACAGCTTTTGTTTAAAAATTTTTACCAGAAATTTTATTACATGTCAATAGAGGAGGGAATCAAATGCATTAGCAGGGAATGAACGCTACTTTTTAAATATTCTTTAAATATTCATCTTTTCTTTTAAAACTGATATATATGTGCGCCCCACGGGGATAGTGTTTTCATCTTCATCTTTCAGATATGCAAGATATCCTCCACCTGAATTGTACTGTATGCGCAAAATATAATTTACATTCAAAATGAACTGTTTATGCACGCGTATAAAGTTTGAAGAATCAAGTTTTGCCTCAATCTCTTTTATAAGCTGTGAAACTTCGTAATCACGCTTTTCAGTATGTATAACGGTTTTTTTCCCGTGAGCGGATATATATATAATCTTTACCAAATCAATTGTAAAATAATTATCTTTTTCTTTCACTGATATTTTGTCAGCGTTTGTGCGGTTCTTAGATTTATCATTTTTTATAGCGTTGTCAAGATTCACCTGAAGTTCATTTTTGTCAGCAAGGAGACGTTCGATAACTGTTGTTATTAGCGTAATTACAGAAGTAAGAACAAGTGATAGTACCAGAGTTCCGGGAATGTAGTTCTTATGCATAATTATGATCTTTGAAGTTATAAATAAACAGATCAATATCCCAATAAGAGATGATGGATAAACTCCGATAAGAGTAAAAACAAAGGCAGGAAGAACCGGTCTATTTTTGAACTTATGCCCGAAATAATATCCTGCAGATGCAGAAAAAAAAGATATTATATGAGAATTGATCTCAGATACGGCTAATATTTTGCAATAGGGTAATGTGGAATTGAAATTGATCATTACTGAAAGAACTAATCCAAGAACTGTATTGATTGCAAACCAGATCGCTATAATTTTTAATTTTTTTTTTGATTCTGATATCTTCATTTTTTTCTACCGATTTTAGTTTATTGAACTCGATTTCCCAATGTCACCGAAACTAATCATTACCCGTATCTCAACAGCCCCCTAAATCGCTCGGGTGACTTCACAAAACATTAAGATTTGAATTGAGTTAAACATTTGGAAACTTCGATAACACACAGAGAGTTTCAGACCCACTTTCTGGAGTTAAAGGATCATAATGAATCTTATCGTAAGACCCTGCAACTATGATTATTAATTTATAATATTAACAATGAAAAGTCTATCCCGAAACACAGTCAAGAATTTATAACATGCCTACTGCGACAGCAGGTGGCATGTTTATCATAAGTAACCGCAGCAGAAAAAGATATCTGAAAGTTCAAAATTCAAAAGCGGAGATCGAAGCGGCCACAGGAACTTACGGTGAGTTCGTCAGACGGGAAGAGTTGTGGATGAAGCTGATGTGGACTCCTGCACTTTCGCAGCAAATTTGCCCGCCCCCGAGGTTCCTCTTTCGGGCATGCGGCAAATTTCGCATAGCGACCCAATAACCCTCAACCTCCGCCGGAAACACGGATTATACTCCACAGACCTTCATTCTCCATGCCGAGTCTCCAGAATCCGACACCTGCAGTGTAATCGCTGTACATGGTCAGCTTCTGTCTTGTTGCTTTTATATCATCAAAATACAATGTACTTTTCAAATTTTCGTTAAACATTACTTTAAATCCTTCTTCGAGAGAGTATTCTATAACGGCATCATCTCTCTCCATAAGCTCATTCACCTGATTCCATCTTAATGAACGGCTGTAGCCCCGATCGCCCCACTCTCTCCCATAGAGTGGAAGTCCCATTATAAGTTTTTTTCTGGAGATGTTTTTTGAAGCATAGAGAGCGACCTCTTTGCACCACTTTAACGACGCTACAGGACCAGGTTCGCTTGTACTCCAGTGCTGATCATATGCCATTACAAGAACACGATTTGCAATTCTGGAAATAACTCCATAATCATAAGCATCATCAACATCAACGCGTTTAGCCGGTATTGCAACACTCAGCGTTTTACCTGCAGGAAGTTCTTTTTTTAAATCACGTAAAAAAATTATAAATGCACGCGCATCTCTGTTTTCCACTGCTTCAAAATCAATCTGAATACCGTCAAATTTTCTAGCAACTTCTACGATATCTTTTAACAGATGGTATCTTACTCCATATTTTTTCTGAAGACATAAATGCATTCTTGATGGATTTGAAAGATCTGATATGACAAGATGAATGCGCTGCTTACCTCCTGCAAAAGCCGGACTGAATGGAGGATTCACAGATGTACTGATTCTCCCCTTTTCATTTACAGCTGCACTGAAGTAGAAAATATCCGTAATCGGTGCATCTTTTACAAAATATTTCTCCTCTCCTCTCATCAGATAACCCCAGACTTCTTTAAAACTTATCTGAGATTCAGCCTCTCTGGATAAATCTCCCCAGGATAGATTGGAGATGGAAATAAATGAACATAATAATATTAAAATAAAAAATCTGGATTTCATTATATAAAAGACTCCCTCAATTATTAAAACTTAAGACTATTTTACTGCCAGACTGAACACAATTTAAATTTTGAACTTCTCCTTCCGGAGCATTAACAATTCATCATAATATTATTAACGGTATCAACGGCTGTTTTTTATATAAATATAAATTATTGAATTTTAATTAATATTACAATAAAAACTTGTTTTTTTACAATTTTAGATTATATTAAATTTGTAAACTATAAATGAGATCTTTGTGTTAAAAAAAGTGTTTCAATAGAAAGAATTATCAGACTGATATTATTGATAAAATAACCCCTTAATTGAAAGTATAACTCTCCTTCTTCGCGGGAGGGGAGTTATACAAAATTATTTCACTGCTACTCCGTCATATAACACACGATTCATTGAATACTGCTTAGAGGCATTAACAAGAATCTGATATCCTTCCCACTCAAAGTGATCACTTCCAGTCAAAAGATGAAAGATCTCTCCACCTTTTTCTATAACTTCAACAAAATCCGTGTTATGTGAAAGTGCAATAAATTTATCATTATTTATTACAAGAAGAGAGAATGGTATTATATTAAGCTTTCTTCCGGCAATTGCTGGTATTCCCGGAGTTTCAATACTCTCAACAACAGCCTGCTTGACATCAAGTTTTATCATTCTAGCTTTAGCATCAGGCCCGGCCTTATTGATGGCAATTTCGACCCAGTCGAGAAGCCTGTGCCTGACGGATTGTATATCCGAAAGATCTTTGAAAGAGCCAATGGTCTCACTCTCTTTTATCGCCTTTGCAAGACCTGATATCTCTTTGAGATAAACATTTCTCTGTGAATCGGGAATATAATACATAACAACAAGATGAACCTTTTCTCCATCTATTGATCCATAATCTATTCCTTCCGGTGACCATCCAACAGCACAGAGAAGCTCACCCTCGGCCTTGGAACGTGCATGTGGACATGCAACACCTTTTCCAATTCCGGTATTGGAAGCGACCTCCCGTTCCAGCACCTCTTTTACGATATCATTCTTTGTCCCTATGTCAGGTATTGCCTCTATCAGGAGCGCCACATATTCAAGCACCTGGTCTTTATCGTTTACGGGAAGCTCAACAAGTCTTCCCTCCTGTAATGCATCGAGTAAACTTCTCATGCAACACCTCCAAATCTTCTGTAAAACCATGTTTTAACGAAATGCGTCATGACACCATATGTTACAAGGAATCCTGCAATCCATGGCCAGAAGGTCCATGGTAGAGGTACAAGTCCTAGAAATCCTGCGGCAGGGGAATATGGAAGTATCACTGCGCATGTCATGACTGACAGGGTCATCAATGTCATAAAGAAACTCGCCCTGCTCTGGAAAAAAGGAATTTTATTTGTTCTTATAATATGCACAATCAATGTCTGAGTCATAAGTGATTCGACAAACCAGCCGGTATGAAAGAGAGCTTCATAGTAACTCTTTGCCGCAGCATCTGTTCCGGGATCTTTAAACAGTATACAATTAAAAAAATAGAGCATCAGAAAGAAAGTCGCATAATCAAATATTGAACTCATTGGTCCGATGAATGTCATAAACTTTCTAATGAAGCCTATATCCCACTGGTGAGGCTTTTCTATAAATTCATCATCAACATTATCTGAGGGTATTCCCACCTGAGATACATCATACAGAAGATTATTTATAAGCACCTGTATAGGCGCCATTGGTAAAAACGGAAGAAAATAACTCCCGCCCACAACGCTGAACATATTACCAAAATTCGAACTTGCACCCATCTTAATATATTTTATAATATTGGCGAATGTTTTCCTTCCTTCGATGATCCCGTCTTCCAGAACCATAAGGCTTCTCTCAAGCAGAATTATATCGGCTGATTCCTTAGCAATATCAACAGCAGTGTCTACAGATATACCTACATCGGCTGCCTTCATCGCAGGCGCATCATTTATCCCGTCACCGAGGAAACCTACAACATTACCCATTTCACGGAGTGTCCGGATAATTTTCTCCTTCTGGGAAGGCGTAAGCTTTGCGAAGACATTTCCTTCGTTAATGGCTTTACGGAATGTCTCTTCGTCCATATCGGCAAGCTGCTTCCCTGTGAAAATTTTCGTCACTTCGAGATGAACATCATGACAGACTTTTTTTGTTACAAGCTCATTATCCCCTGTGAGTATTTTTACTTCAACACCGGATTTTTTCAGTGCAATAAGCGCCCTTGCTGCTGAGTCTTTCGGAGGGTCAAAAAATGCGACGTAACCGAGCAGTATCAGATTGTTTTCATCAGCAGAAGAAAATACCTCCTTATCCTTGCCGAATTCGTTATATGCAATTGCCAGTATCCGGTAACCCTGGGCACTGAGCTCGTAATAGTCCTCAAGAAGATCATTCTTTACCATATCAATAAGAGGATATATATCATCATCCACCTGATACCTGTCACAGACACTGTAAACATCCTCAACAGCACCCTTGCATATAAGCATATGCCGGTCCTCGTGATCTATAATAACTGACATTCTTTTTCTTGTAAAATCGAATGGTATCTCATCAACCTTGCGGCAGTCTCTTTCAACATCAAGTTCATTATGCGCCAGTATAGCCTTATCCAGCAGATTCCGGAGACCGGTCTGATAATAGCTGTTCATATAGGCATATTCCAGAACATCCTCGCTCGGCCTCCCGGCAACATCCACATGCCTCTCAAGAATTATATTATCCTGGGTGAGCGTTCCGGTCTTGTCCGTACAGAGTATATTCATTGCACCTAAATTCTGTATTGCCTTGAGCTTTTTAACTATTACCTTTTTCTTTGACATGGTAACCGCACCCTTTGAAAGGCAAACGGTTATTATCATCGGGAGCATTTCAGGGGTAAGCCCAACTGCGACAGAAACACCAAAAAGCAGAGCCTCTCCCCAATTATGCCTCGAGAGCCCCACTATCATGAAGGTCGCACTCACCATCACCATCATAAACCGGACCATTAACCAGACGAATGATGCTATACCTTCATCAAAGCTGGTTGCTCCCTTGGCAGAGGAAAGCTCCTGCGATATGGAGCCGAGTACAGTGAATGTCCCGGTGTTTACCACTAGAGCCTTAGCCGATCCGCTTATAACATTACTTCCCTGGAAGCATGCATTTTCAAATTCAAGGATATCCTTGCTCTCTGAAGATGTTACTACGGAATATTTTTCAACCGGCATAGATTCACCGGTAAAGGATGACTGGCTGACGAAAAAATCCTTGGCAAAGATAATTCTTACATCCGCAGGTATAATCGAACCGGCAGTGAGAATAACTATATCTCCCGGCACTATATCCTCAATTGCTATCTGCATTTCATTGTTCCCGCGTACAACAATCACAATTGTCTGAATCATCTTCTGGAGCTTTTCCGAAGCTTTGCTCGATTTCCTTTCCTGGAAATATGAGAGAAAAACACTCAGCAGAATCATGCAGCCGACAACCCCTGAAGAACGGTAATCCTTCATATAGAGAGATATACCGCAAATAACCAGAAGCTGAATTACAAGAGGATTCTTTAGTCTGTCATATATATCTTTAAAGAAGCTGTATTTTTCCTTTACAATAAAAAGATTCTGTCCGTGTTCTTCAATCCGGTTTTCAGCCTCCTCACTATCTATACCCTGAATTCCGCTCTCTAGTTTCAGCAGAGATTCATCTTCAGATAACATGCAGATTTCTCTAAAACGAAGCATAGCCTCTTTTTTAGCGTTCAGTGCGGCGTTGTTCTGCATACCGGATTTAATTCTGCTTATTATTCCCATACAAAATCCCCTGGAAGGTGGTTAATTTTTTTAAACTGCATTTTAATGAAATAATTAAAAACTCAGTTCACGAAGGCGGATACTGTTTGTCTGAATAATAATAGATACTTTTGTTAATATTATCAAAATTAATCGGGGATGGTTCTGTTCTTTTTCTATGCCGGGGAAATATTTGAAAAGTGTAAAAAAATATTTTTTTCATGGTTCAACCTTCTTTTAATAGCATAATTTATGCCGCAGGTTGAATTATAGATTATTTAATCAATCCTGTGGAATAAACCTTTATATAACTGTTTTACAGAAAAATCTGATGAGTACGACGGGTATGGATCTGACATTTTTTCTCCCTCTGGAATTATCGCTGATCTTAATAACTTATACTTTCGATATACTCTCAACGTCAAGAATTTTAACTCGAAAAGAAACTAAAATTTTGTTTTACTGCACTTTGTTCTTTATGTACAGTTATACAGAATTTCAATAGCCTCAATTTCATAATTTCCCGTAGAAAAGACTGCAGATGTAACAACATAATACCTCTTTTAGAAGCGATGATATTAAAGATAATAGAATTAATTGATTTTAGTTAGAAGTAAAAGTTTAAGAGCAGTTAGTTCGGCATATCAAATCGGGTAAGTCTCATATATTCCCAGATTAAAAAACCAAGCATACGGGGAGTTATTCCGCTGAATTCAGATTTCAGTTTAATACAAACTTCATTAACAATATCAGCTGAATATTCACAGCTTATATCATTAGTGCTTAAACCATTTATAAAATCTATGGTTAACCGCACAGGTCTTGCTGCAGTATCGGTACCGGCAAGCATAAAAAAATAATTCAGGCCGTTATCAGTCATCGATGTAAGCTTCTTAGCATTTTCTGCAAATGTTGTGTCGTATATAATTTTTTCAATATCCTGAAAGTATTCTATCCCTCTTTCCTGAAGCAGACCTGCAAAATCATGAACAGCCATCGCTTTGGATTTATGTGTCATCCCTGAGCCTGCAGGCTCACTGCTCCTGAAAATTTCAGTCCTGAAACTATGTTCACCCTCATACAGAAACTTTTTTAAAAATTGAGAGATCGATTCCTGCTCTGATATTTCAGGAAATGAATCAGAAATTCTGTTTCTCTGCATTTTATAGTGATTACAATAATTGTTTACAACTTTCACAGTTGCACTATATGCCTGACCTTTTGAAAAGACAGCATCAATTACTGCAAGAGGAAGATGTGCGTAGTAGTATTCCATCTGTGTTTCAGTTCCGGGTCTGCCTCTATTGAGATCAATCAATCCGTTCTTGTGAAAACACAGGAGGTCCTGTGTAATTTTTTCTGTGAGATCTATCATTTCCACCACTTTTTATATTTAATAACAATTAGACTGCTGAGAATAAATAATGTTACAAAAACTGACTGACCAGTCATTTTTTATACTTCAGCTTAATATTGTCAAAACAAAAAAATATTTATTACTTCCGCTTCACTCCCTTCTTCGTTCTTTTTCTGGATAATCCCTTTTCAATTCTTTCTGCAATAGACTGCGCATCGAGCCGGTTTTCCCTGAATAATTCATTTACAGTTCCATGACCTATAAATTTTTCCGGGAATCCGCCATTAAAAAGACGCCCGGTGCAGAGAGATGAATCTATACTTGAATAAATATACTCCCCGACTCCCCCTGAAGAAAAACCATTCTCAATAATAGCAAATTTTCCGCATCTTTTAATAACTTTTTCTATCCCTGCAACATCAAGCGGCTTTATTGACAGAATATTCACTACGGTAAGTGCTATCCCTTTTTTTCTCAGGATCATCTCAGCATCAAGGGCAATCTGCACCATATCACCCAGTGCAAAAACAGCTGCATCATCACCCTTTGTAAGAATTTTAATTTTACCGGGAGTAAACTCATTATGTTCTTTAACGTTAAGATTCTCGGTATGTGAACTTCCCCTTGGATATCTTATGGCAACGGGTCCCGATGAATGCTTCCATGCGTAATATATTAAATCACGAAGTTCTTCGCCGTTTGACGGGGCAAAGAATTCAAATTCAGGAATATTTCTTATCATAGATATATCAAACAAGCCATGGTGTGTTTCACCGTCATCCCCGACCACACCGGCTCTATCGATGAGGAATCTAACCGGAAGTTTCATAATTGCAGTATCATGAACCATCTGATCATAGGCACGCTGAAGAAATGTAGAGTAAATAGGAACAAATGGTTTAAGACCGGTTGAAGCAAGAGCTGAGGAAAATGTAACTGCGTGCTGTTCGGCAATGCCCACGTCGAAAACTCTAGCAGGGGCCACCTTTTCAAAAGCGGTAAGACCTGTCCCCTCCTTCATCGCAGCTGTTACTGCCACGACCTTCTGATCTCTCTTTCCGATAACAGCAAGAGTTCTACCTGCAACTGAAGAGTACGCCTCTCCGCCGCTTTTAGATGCTCTCTCTCCGGACTCCCGTTCAAATGGACCGGTCCCATGAAAACTGCAGGGATCACTTTCAGCAGGATGAAATCCCTTGCCCTTCTTTGTAATTACATGAATTATCTTTGGACCTGAATTAATATCTTTTACTCTGTCGAGGATCTCCACGAGTTTGGGAATATTATGACCATCAACCGGACCGAAATACCGCAAACCCAGATCTTCAAATAGCTGCCCCGGTATAATAAACCCTTTAAATGAAGAGAATACTTTAAACATAAAACGGAAAATATAATCTCCGAGCCAGGGTATGCTCTTTATCATCTGCATCGATTTTTTACGGAATCTGTTATAGAAACTGCGCGAGATCATCTCGGTTAAATATGTAGAAAGAGCTCCAACATTCTCAGAGATTGAATGCTCGTTATCGTTAAGTATTACAATTACATCGTTCCCTATATGGCCGATATGGTTCAGAGCCTCAAAAGCCATCCCCCCTGTAAGAGAACCGTCACCAATTACTGCGACGACTTTATAATTCTTACCGTTAAGATCACGGCCGACAGCCTCTCCCACTGCAAGGGATATACTTGTACTGCTGTGTCCAACATCATAGGGATCATATGGAGATTCATTTCTCTTGGGGAAACCGCTTATCCCTCCGTAGCTCCTTATTTTCCTGAACTCCTCACGTCTGCCTGTAAGTATTTTATGGGAATATGTCTGGTGGCCCACATCCCAGATTATTTTATCTACAGGTGTATTAAAAACATAATGAAGAGCAATTGTAAGCTCAACTACCCCCAATGATGAAGCGAGGTGACCTCCGCTTCCGGAAATCACATCGAGCATATAGCATCTTACCTCTTCAGCCAGCTGATTCATCTCATCGAGTGAGAGTTTTTTAAGGTCTGACGAGGAATTTATCTTATTTAAAAGGTTCATTTTTTACCTGCTGGAGCAAGAATGCCAGTAACGAAAAAAATGTCAATTTTTTTAGTATTTATTATTGAAGTTCGTTTGTAAATACCTGTAAACCAGTTGTATAATATTTCCGCTGCGCCGAAGGCGCGGCGGAGAGCATTTTCACTGCCGGTTTCTAAGTATTTACGTTTTTTATTCCAATCAAACAGATATAATATTTGACATACTACAGCTCGCTGTTTTTTAATCAGCTTAGTAGTTAACAAATCGTTTAAAAACCATGTTATTTCGACAAGCTCAATACATGCATTTCGAACCCTTTCTTTTTTATGGGAGAGAAATCTGATTTTTCAAAGAACAGATTTCTCAGTCGCAAATGCCATTGTTTCATAGAACTTTTTACCAGCTTCTTCGAAATGACAAAAAAAAAACGAATTCAGCGGTTAACTGCTTCAGTTACTAATAATTCATCCTTAAAAAAACCCGGGGAATTGTATAAAAATGAATAGAATTGAAACAGATGTAATAATTATAGGGGGCGGCGCTACCGGAGCAGGAATTGCTCGGGATCTCTCCATGAGAGGCTTACTCTGCGTCCTTATAGAAAAAAATGATATCGCTTCAGGAACAACCGGAAGAAATCATGGACTGCTCCACTCAGGAGCACGATATGCCGTCAAAGACCATGAGTCCGCCAGTGAATGTATAAGAGAAAACAAAATATTAAAAAATATCGCAAGCCATTGTGTTGAGGATACCGGCGGACTCTTTGTAACTCTTCCGGAAGATGATCCGGCATATCACAGAAGTCTTATTGAAGGATGTAAATATGCTGGAATTGAAACGAAAGAGATAAGTATCCGGAAGGCGCTGGAAATGGAACCAAACCTCAATCCGAATATTCTCTCGGCGCTTGTTGTTCCAGACGGAACAATAGATCCATTCAGACTCTCCTCTGCAAATATACTCGATGCAAAGGAGCGCGGAACGACTATATTGACTCACACAAAGGTAACCGGCGTTAAAAAAAGCGGTGCCAGAATTACCGGAGTTGAGTGCACAGATATAAGAGGAAATAAATCCGAGGTGTATGGAGATCTGGTTATCAATGCTTCAGGTGTATGGGGACAGGAGTTATGCGCCATGGCCGGCATCGAGATCAAGATGTTTCCATCCAAGGGATCGATGCTGATTATCGACTATAGAATTAATAACGTCGTTGTTAACAGATGCAGACCACCCGCGGATGGAGATATTATTGTTCCAGGAGATACAGTCTCGCTTATAGGTACAACATCCAAAGAGATATCATATGATAAAATAAATGAACTCACTGTAGATGATGAGGAGATATCAATACTGCTCAGTGACGGCGAGATGCTTATACCGAATGTCCGGCACACACGGGCACTCAGAGCATACTGCGGAGTAAGACCTCTGCTGGCAGTTTCGGGGGAGACCCAGGGTAGAAATATCAGCCGTGGAATAGCGCTGCTTGATCATAATGAAAGAGACGGACTTGACGGAATGATTACCATTGCCGGCGGAAAACTTATGACATACAGGCTTATGGCGGAGAAAACTGCTGATCTTGCATGCGAAAAACTCGGAATAAAAAAGGAATGCACCACTCATCTGGTTCCTCTCCCCGGTTCAGAAAAGAAGATACCGAGAAAATCGAGAATCAAAGATTTTACAGGAATTCCCGATTCAGTAGTGGGATCAACCCTTTACAGACACGGCCAGAGACTTCATAGTATAATGACAAAAGAGAAAAAGAACTACCGTGTTATCTGTGAATGCGAAATGGTAACAGAGGGTGAAATAGAATACGCAATAAAAAAACTTGAAGTGAAGGACCTTGTAGACCTCCGGAGAAGAACAAGAATCGGCATGGGCCCCTGCCAGGGTGAACTCTGCGCATATAGAGCCTCGGGACTTATGCAGGAATACGGCGGATCCACACCGGGAGAATCAGTTGAACTTCTAAGAGATTTTCTTGAAGAGCGATGGAAAGGTATGAAGCCTGTACTCTGGGGTGACGGACTCAGAGAAGCTGAATTCACATACTGGATTTATCAGGGACTTTTCGGAATGTCGCACATGGAAGAGATGAAGGCTAACCTGAAAGAGAAAAAAGCTAAAGCAAAAGAAATGAATACTCAGGTTGTTGCTAAAAAAACAAAGCCGGGCCAGAGCATTAAAAAATCAGCACCTGCGAAAAAACCAGCAGAAAAAAGCAAAGCGAAAAAGGGGAAATAGAAGTGAATTATGATTGTCTGATTATCGGAGGGGGACTTGCGGGACTTACATGCGGAATTAAGTGTGTTTCCAATGGTCTGCATACGGCTATAATTTCCGGCGGGATGAACTCGCTTCATTTTTCATCGGGATCAATTGATATAGCAGGATACACAACCAGGGGTGAAATAATTAAAAAGCCCTTCGACTACCTTAAAACACTGGTAAAAGAAAATGATACTCATCCATACGCAAAGGCAGGAATACCCGGTATTCGCGGAGGAATCGACTTTATAACAGAGATACTCTCGGCTGAAGGTATAACTCTGAATCATAACGACGACTTCAATCACTTTCATATAACTACTCTGGGTACATTGAAGCCTACTTATCTCTCTCAGGAGAGTGTCTTCAGCGCAAGGGTAACTGATATAGTAAATAAACACGAGAAAATAGCAATTCTTAACTTCAAGGGATTCAGGGACTACTATCCCGAGCAGACCGCGGCCAATCTTAAGAAAAATTCCCTGTTCAAAGATACAGAAATAGTTCTGGGGAATATATCTCTTCCATATTATATGAATACTGAAAAAAATCTGCACGAATTCAGATCGGTAGATATTGCCCGTATTTTTGAGACTGAAAGATATCTCCCGCGAATTGCAGAGGAGATAAAGAAAGCATCCGGCGGAGCAACAGCCGTATCTCTTCCGGCATTTATAGGAATAAACAATTACAAGGCGATCAGGAAAAAGCTTGAGGATATGACAGGGAAATTCATCTATGAGATCCCGTCTCTCCCTCCGTCAATTCTTGGTCTTAGACTCGATCACGCGCTGAAGAACAGTTTTATAAATCTGGGCGGAGAATATATTGCCGGTGAACGTGTAGTATCCGGATCTATCAAAAACAACCAGGTGGAGTTTCTTACTACAAGGAATTCCGGTAATATTCCGGTGAAGTCAAAGTTTTATGTCCTTACCACGGGGAGTTTTTTCAGCGGCGGTTTAACTGCTGGTTTCGACAGCATTTCTGAGCCGCTTTTTGGTCTAAAGGTTAAGGGAGAGAATAAAAGAAGTAAATGGTATAACGACAGCTTCTTTGATTCAAAAAGTCACCCCTTTCTCGGTTTCGGAGTGGAGACAGACAGCAGATTCAATCCCGTTTCTGAAAGCGGTAAATCTGTAAAAAATTTATTCTGCGCCGGATCAGTTCTCTCGGGTTATAATCCGGTCAGCGAGGGAAGCGGAGGTGGTGTTGCCGTATCTACAGGATTTAAATGCGCAGAAAGAATAATCAAGGAAATTAAGAATGATTAAGATCGAAAATATAAGTTTTGACCATTGCATTAAATGCACAGTGTGCAGCATGTACTGCCCGGTATCCCAGGCAACGCATCTTTTCCCGGGGCCAAAAGCGTCAGGCCCCGACGCGGAGAGATTGCGAATCAAAAATCCGGAGCTGGTCGATTCCTCATTGAAGTACTGTACAAACTGCAAGAGATGCGAAATCGCCTGCCCCTCCGATGTGAAAATTGCCGAACTGATTCAAAATGCCAAGTGGAATTATCTGAAAATTCACTGGTTCAGACCTAGAGATTTTTTCATGAGCAGAACTGATTTTGTCGGCGGCATTGCCACAATCTTCGGTAAAATAGCGAATTTCATGATTGGACTTGCATTGACTCGAGTCTTTATGCATGTCTTTCTGAAAATACCATTCAGAACAGTTTTCCCCAAATATGAGAGCACCACTTTTAGAAAAATATTCAAGAAAGAATTAAGATGGAGCCAGAGCGATTTTAAAAAGAAAATTATATATTTCCACGGCTGCTATGTTAATTATAACAACAACAAACTTGGCAGAGATTTCGTAAAAGTAATGAACGCGCTTGGCTTTGGTGTTATTATGAAAAAAGAAAAGTGCTGCGGAGTTCCCCTTATTGCTAACGGATATATTGAGAAGGCAAAGAAAAACGCAAAATATAATATTGCATCACTACAAAAGAATGATACTGAATCAAAAATTGTTGCAACGTCATCGAGCTGCACATTCGCTCTTAAAAATGAATATCAGAGTTTTCTTGAACTGGACAATTCCGGAATTGCCGACAGAGTAGAGTTTGTCACCAAGTTCATATACAATGAGTTTCTTTCGGGGAATGTCCCTAAAATGAAACCGCTTGGAATACGCGCGGCCTATCATTCGCCATGTCACCTTGAACGGATGGGGGGAGTAATGTACACTCTCGGTGTTTTAAAGAAGATTCCCGGACTTGAGCTTGTGGTTCTGAACTCGGAGTGCTGCGGTATTGCCGGAACTTACGGATTTAAAACTGAGAACTACATGATTTCTCAATCTATAGGAAAAAGTCTTTTCTCTCTGATAGATAAAGCCGTACCGGAATTTGTCATTACAGACTGCGAAACATGCAAAATGCAGATAGAGATGAACACAAGATATAAAGTACTTCATCCCGTCGAACTGATAGCAATGGCGCTGGATATACGATAGCTGAGAGAACTGGATCTTTAGATTGACTCATATCCTTGCGAACATAGCAAAGTAAAAAGTATTCAGCATGTCGGAGTTGCACCAAAAGTCCGTAAGCTGTCATTCCGGTTGTAGTGAAACGAAATACCGGAATCTCATACTACTAATTCCATCAGGAGATTCCGGTATTTGCAAAAATTGAAGCTGCAAAACCGGAATGACAAACACGAAAATATCAGACTTTTAGGACAATCTCCCATTTTTCTAAATACTCTGGATTCCCGCATCCGCGAGGATGATAAATATATTAAACATATTTAAGCTTATTTATACATAGTATTAGATTTATAATCACATGTTTAAAACTATATAAATAATACTTAATCCATCCATTTAGAGGTAAAAAGTTGAAATCTCATACAGCATACCTTACATTAAATACAAAGACTAGAAGAGAGTATATAAATATAACTCAGGATATTAAGAGCGAGTTAACAAAGAGTGGAATAAAAGAGGGACTCTGCCTGGTTAACGCAATGCATATTACCGCAAGTGTTTATATCAATGATGCAGAAAGCGGATTGATAAAAGACTTTGATGACTTTCTGGAGGGCCTAGCTCCTCACGAACCTGTGAGCAGATACAGACACAATAACACCGGAGAAGATAATGGGGACGCGCATATAAAACGGACCATTATGGGGAGAGAGGTAGTTGTTGCAGTTACAAATGGCAAGCTTGATTTCGGACCATGGGAAGAGATATATTACGCTGAATTTGACGGACGCAGACCTAAGAGAATACTGGTGAAAATCATTGGAGAGTAGAGTATATATAATATCCGGATGGAATCCGTAAACATTATATTTCTGCGGTTAGGGCCTACAGTATCTTGAAAGCCGCCACAGGGTTCCTTCAACTTAAAGTTTTCAATAAATTAAAGCAACATTCAGGGTGAAATTTCATGGCAAGACTGATGCTCGTTGATGATTCAAAACTGATAAGAAAAAAACTTACCGATGTTCTAACAAGGGCAGGACATACAGTTGTCTGCGAATGCGAAACTGGAGACCAGGCCCTGGATAAATACCGGGCATTTAAACCAGACATAGTAACCATGGATATAAATATGCCGGGGATGAACGGCATTGACGCAACTGTTGAAATCATAAAAAACTACCCCGATGCAAAGATCATTATAGTAAGCGCAAACAGTCAGGAGAGAATGATACTTGAAGGAATAAACAAGGGAGCCTCATGCTTTATTGTAAAACCATTTTCCGACGATCATGTTCTCCGCACAGTGAACAGACTTGCAGTGGATATAATGAAAAAGGATCAGCCGAAAAAGGATCTGCCCGCACCTGCAGACCTGAACTTCGATGAAAAAATTCAGGGTCTGATACTGATAATAGATGATTCAAAACTTATTCTGAAGGTAACTTCTGACATTCTTCAAAAAGACGGGCACAACATAATAACAGCAATAACTGGAAAAGATGGTCTTGAACTTGCAAAGACAGGTAATCCTGATCTCATTATACTCGATGTTGTTTTACCCGATATTGACGGATATGATGTTTTAAAGGAACTGAAGAAAGATGAATTTACAAAAAATATCCCGGTTATAATGTACACTTCAAAAACAAAAAAGGATGATATTCTCCTTGCTATGAAACTCGGAGTGGTCGACTACATATCTAAAGACTGCGATGAACTAATACTCTCCGGTAAATGCAGATCGTCCATCGTTCACGCAAGACACAAAAGAAATATGATGGCGAAAAATGAAGTTAATAATATTATTGTTGAACGTCAGGGCAAAGCCACTTATATAACATTCCGTTTTACACTGAAATCTGAAAACGCCATACTTGAGAGAAAGAAAGTTTTCACCAGCGCTTTTCTTTCTACAATTTCCAAGACAAATGTAATCTTTGACTACAGGCTGATTAATGATATGGATGCCGGCGAGATCGCTCAGCTGAAATATCTATTCAGTATATTCCCTGAAAGGGAGATGCTCATTGTCTGCGGTAAGCACTTTGCAGCATTTGCAACTGATTTTGATATGGATGGAAAGAACCGGTTCTTTATATCGATGGGTGATGCTGAAATATATATTGAAAATAAAGGTATAACAGACAAGCTCAAAGGGGAGATATACTAAGCTGAAACTTATCGATTCACATTGCCATCTCGAGGCACCGGAGTTTAATGACAACATCGATATAATAATCAATGACGCAGTTAAATCGGGTATAGTTAAACTTGTTACATCTTCTGTAACCTGCAGCGAATGGGAAAGATCTAAATATCTTCATGACAGGTTCAGCCAGGTGGAGTTTACCATCGGGGTCCACCCGTGGTATGTGTCGGAGGAAGACCGCGACATCATGTTTAAGCTCGAAAGAGCATCAGGTATGGGAGCCGTCGCAATAGGAGAGATCGGCCTGGATATGAAGATTGAAAATCCGGCGTTTGAACTGCAGCGCGAAATATTTGAACTGCAGCTTCAATATGCGGTTGATTCAGATATTCCGGTTATCATTCACTGCCGCGGTGCTTTCAATGAACTGATTGAAACCATAAACCGCATAGGAATTCCGCGGCGTGGAGGTTTAATTCACGCTTACTCGGGGAGTCTTGAGCTTACCGAAATTCTGATAAAAAAAGGATTATTCTTCTCTATGGGCGGAACTCTCACATATAAAAACAGCAGAAAAAGAAGCGATGTACTTAAACGTATCTATCCGGACTATTTTCTTCTTGAAACTGACTCACCCGATATACCTCCGGTGAATACTTTGAAACCGAATGTTCCGTCAAATATTTTAATCAATCTTAAAGCCGCATCCGAAATACTTGAAGTGCCCGAAGAGAGAATAGCTGAAACAACAACTGCCAACGCAGAAAAATTATTTGGATTAAAACTATGATAGACTTAACTAGAACTGAAATACTAATCGGCGAAGAGAATCTCTATAAACTCCGCAGATCAACCGTTGCCGTAATCGGTCTGGGCGGAGTTGGAGGATATGCAGCTGAAGCAATTGCCAGAGCCGGTGTCGGATCAATGATAATTGCCGATTACGACCGTGTAACTCCATCTAACATAAACCGGCAGATACTTGCACTTGATTCAACAATGGGTGAACTGAAGACAGAAGTCTGCCTTAAAAGACTTAGAGATATCAACCCCGAACTTGAAATAATCACCATCAGCGAACACCTCACCCGGGAGAATATAAGCAGTTTTATTCCAAAGAAAAACTTTCTGTATGGAATTGATGCAATAGACGAAATCGACGCTAAAACATCTCTTATAACCGAATTTTTAAAAAGGAAAATACCATCGGTATCCTCAATGGGAGCAGGGAGCCGGCTCGATTCATCAAAAATCAGAGTAGCTGATATAAGCAGAACCGAATACTGCCCTCTTGCAAGAATAGTACGGAAAAAACTTAAAGAATCAGGAATTTACTCAGGGGTAAGATGTATCTATTCCACGGAGAACCTCAACAAAGTCCGGGAGCCGGAATCAGGAATGGGGAAAAGACTTCAGGGGAGTATTTCATTTATGCCGGGGATTTTTGGACTCATGGCTGCAGGGATAATTATCAACGATATTATTGAGAGCAGCTAACGCCAGCGGAAACTGTTTACATTTATATTATATTTATCAAAGAAATTCTTCATGTAAAGTTTTTCAAGCGTTCCATTGCCTGCAAGTTTCTTCATCGCTGCATCAAACTTTTTTATATCTTTTATAAAAGGCGATTTTTTCGAGATCCCTATATATCTGGGCGAACCATCGGAAAACCTGTATGATGCCTTTTCTATCTTATCACGCATGTTGAGTGTTGAAATAAGAAATTCACCACGATCTTCGGGAATGATAAGAACATCAATACGACGGGCAATTAGCTTATAAAAATTCTGTTCTTCATTGCTCACATATTCTTTTACAATTTTATGATCATTGTCAAATTCAGGAAAATACTTCGTTCCCAGTTCTACACCTACAGTAAGATTATACAGATCTTTAAATCTCTTTAACTTACCTTTATCACCGGTTCTGGTATAAAAAACCTTTGCCGAACTTAACCGGTACGGCGTCTTTAAGAATTCAATATATTTCTTCCGCTGCTGTGTATCTTTTATACCAATCATCAAATCCGCTTCACCCTGCTCCATGAGTACTTCACATCTTTTTATTGGATAAGATTTGAACTCAGCTTTTATATTTAACTCTTTTGCAAGTTCACTTATTATAGCAGGGTAAACACCTTCAATTTTTCCATCTTTCACATAGCTCCAGGGTTTAAGATCTTCAGAAAAAACTGCTTTTAACACAATTTCATTTTTATTTTCCGATGCTCCATTTACCGGTAAAACGAAAACTACAACTGTACATATAACCAGTACTATTCTATGAACATTCCCAGATACCGGCAAAATGCCTTTCATAGATTTAAATATTTTCATGTTAACTGTTATCAAAAGTTCCATAATCCTTATGCTTTTTTAAATATTTACAATATCACTTTTAATTTAAGAGAACAAGCGTATTATTCATTTTTTCTTATATTATTTACCGGGATATACCGTCCATCATCCTCAACAACCGCACCCTCTTCAATAAGAATTTCAAGATTTTCACTTACCATATGCTCTTCAAAGGCATACTGCAGCACCGGGTCCATAAACTTGTTGTAATATATTGGTGATGCCTTTGTGATTTCATCGAGAGTTTTTCCTGAACCGAGAGAATCATACACCTCCCCTTTCTGACGATCGAATGCCATTAAGAACGCATTAAACCGTGACGATGCATCACCCTCATGCGGCATCTTATGAGATGTACATACCCTGCTGTACGGCAGCGACATCACCCTGCGGATGCTTTCTTTAAATAGTTTAATCCTGCTCTCCGGATTACCATACCATGGCCCGAATGTTGTAAAATCTATATCTGTTGTTATAAGGGTTCCTGTTACATGTTCAAAAAAACAGTAGTGATCTTCAAGGTGACCGGGAGAATGAATCGCCTCAATACGTGAAGTTCCATTATCAAATATTTCTCCGCCGGAAAATCGTCCGTCAGGTTTCCTGATTGCTGTAACACCAAACTCTCTTCCGAAAACCTCCGCCCAGTGAAGGCCCCTTTCTCTGGTACCGGTAAAACGTTCACCCAGCTGTCCGATATTGAATGCTGCATCTGGTGTTTCAGCAGGGATAAGAATTCTCCGGTGATCCAGTGCTTTCCAGCGCCGGATATGATCGGGGTGAGAGTGAGAAATCACAAGTGTATCAATGCCGATCTCATTGTCGATTTTACTTAAAATATTCTCATCGGCACCTGCATCAATGAGAATATTTTCTTCGCCGGTAAAAAGAAACCCGTGGCAATAGGGGAATTGACCATTCAGTGGAGCAATGACCAGATATATATTGTCTGCTATTTTCTGTATATTTTCATTATCAAATATTTTCATAATTGTAATTATCTTTTCATCACAGGTTATTGCGCAAGTAAATTATTATTCAAAAAGCTTTATATAGGCGGTTATTATTTTCAGGAGCGGGCTTTCAAACAAAGATTTGAAGATTTATTTTTTTGGGGCAGATATATTCATATCAGATCCTGCAGACTTCGCACTCTCTCTTTTGCCTGAAGCTGTAAAGAAAATCAGAATAAGCGCCGCAATTACAAATACAACCGCAACCGCGCCAATTGCAAAGTACATCTCACCGGCAGCACCGGATTTGTCCCTTGCATGCTCATTATCGTAATTAATTCTTCCGCATCTTTTGCATTCATTATAATTGTATAATGTTTTTACAAAAACTTTTCCATTACAGTTTTCGCAATGCATAGACACCCCCGATAAATAAAATCAAACTTCGCCATTTTTGAATAATTATCCTGTGTCTGCAAGAACAATATTGTTTTATCCGGTGAGTAAAATTTATCTGCTTAAGAAAACTTATACATATTTTATAAACTGTAATCACTTTTACCTCTCTTCAGCCTGTAACTCCAGTTGAAGTTCCGGTTTTCCGTGTCATCAATTACGCTGCTTATACTATTCCCGGAAAAATAGAGATATTCACCTTTAATAAAAAAGTAATCATTTATTCCATATCCGCCCTTATAATCCGTTACAAGTCTGTCACCCTTGACAGAATATTTATACCTTCCGCTAAGATTGTTCTTAACAGGATAATCATCGCGGGCCATTATATTCAAAATAAGAGTACCGTCACTCATGAATTCAGCGGTTCCGGTGACAGATGTGTTTTTTATTGTGCAGCTGTTATAAGTCCATACTCCGATTAGCGGAGTGTCCTTCTTAGATACAATTGATCCGGCACACATTAATCCGCTTAGCACAAATATTAGTAATATTTTTTTCATGATTAAACCTCCATTATAGATAACCGGAATAAACTATTAAAAATCTGTCATTTCGAAAAAGCGATAGCGGCTGAGAAATCTGATTCCGGCAGTAGATTTTAAGATTTCTCACATACGTTCGAAATGACAAGGTCTAATCAATTTGCAAACTGATGTAGTTTGTGAACAATTACAAAAATTGAATTCTACAGGTATGATTCAATAAATTTCCTAACCTTCTCCCTGCCTTTAAATACCCCGAAATGCCCCTCGCATAGAATGTCGCAGTTTAGTGAAAGCATAAACTCAAGTGAAGCCTGGTAATCTTTTTTGCTGGAAAGCAGAGAGCTGTCAAGAGGTCCATGTACATCCTGCCCGAAAAGAACCAGCTGTCCATCGGACAACATGGTAAGAACAGATGAACCGGGAGAGTGTCCGGGTGTATGATAAAAATTTACATCAATTCCTCCGGCAATAAAAACTCTGCTGTTCCCGGATACTTTTATATCAACTTTCATCGGATCAATGTAAGTTCCGTACCATGAAGCGGCAGTTACCTCGGAATCCCCTCTTTCTAAATACTTCGCATCGAGTTCATGCGCCACGATACTGCAGCCGGTAAGTTCACGTATCTTCGCAGCGCCTCCTGTGTGATCATAGTGACAGTGTGTAAGAAAAAGATATTTTATATCAGACAAACCAGTGCCGGAATTTTTTATATTATCAATAATCCCCTTGTTCCCCTTACCTGTACCGGAATCGATCAGTGCTGATTCTTTACCTGCTGAAATAAGATAAACAGCAGCATCGGAGGAATTGGAGATACCCGGTCCCCCCACCTGATATATGTTTGATGTTATTTTCATAGATTGAACACGTCTCCTGATTATTATTAAGCATCAGAACATTTTTTTTGTAAACATAAAAAGCACCGGAAATTGAATTTTACATATTGCCTATAATCAATCTGCAGTCGGTGAAAATTAAAATATTAACAAAAGAATTGACAGCAGAAAAAGCGCACAATAAACTACATTAAGTTAAAAAAAGTACTTTTTTTAACTTAATCTTATTCTCAGGCAGGTTTATGATTATGGCTGACAAAAGCAGATACCTCTGCGGAATGCAGGTATAAAATGATTAAACAAATAAATCTGCATCATCCCTGCACAGGAAATAATCAATGATAAAGCCTGTTAATCTTCTCATAGTTGATGATGACCGTTTTATACTGCGTTCACTAACTCGTATGCTTAAACTCATTGATATGTTAAAGATTTTCGAAGCTGAAAACCGTTCATCAGCACTGGATATACTCCACAACAATCAGATTGACTGTATTCTTATGGATTACTATATGGCAGACGTCACAGGTCTGGAGCTTATGGGTCTGCTGAAGGAAGAAAATATAAACATACCTGTTATTATGCTTACGGGACAGGGGGATGAGGAACTGGCAACTGCTATTATGAAGGCAGGGGCTTATGACTATATCTCAAAAAAACGTCTTTCAGAAAAAGACTTTTCAGAAACTCTCACAATCATGGTCAACAATGCAATTAGCCACTATGAGGAACGAAAGGAAAAAGACAGAGCCCTTCTTGCACTGGAACTATCCGAAGCAAGATACAGAGGTCTTATAGAGAACTCTCCGATCCTGATTGTCCGTTTCTTCCCTGAAGAATATATGGTTTCATTTATAAATGATTTTTTCTGCAAATATTTCGAAAGCGAAAGAATCTCACTCCTCGGGGAGAACATCCTGAACCTTATGCCCAAGAGCAACCACGAAACTTTTTTAAATTTTGTCAACAGCGTCACACCGGAAAAACCCGTCGCTTCTTTCGAAATAAAAACCAAATCGAGCGACGGACAGAAATGGCAATTATGGACAATTCAGGGGATATTTGATCCTGAGGGAAAAACTGCCGAATACCAGTGCATGGGAGAGGACATCTCAGATTTAAAGAAAACCCAGGCACAGCTTATGGATCAGAGAAGATACCTTCAATCTATTCTTGATTCACAGGATAACATGATTATTGTTGCGGACAGAAAAAAAATATATGAAGTTAATATAACCTTTCTCCATTTTTTCGGTTTCTATTCCATTGATGATATGCATAAAAACTATGAGCGCATTTCTGAAATGACAGTCGAGATGGAAGGATACATGAAGCCTGAAGACGCAAAAACAATGTGGCTTGAAAATGTCACAGCGGATATGGCCGAGGGACAGTACCGCCTGATAGCTTTTAAACAGGAGGGATCTCAAAATATTCATTTTTTTTCAATGAAGTTCCGGCCCCTTTCCATTGAGTCCGATATGTTTGTTGTTGAATTTTCAGATGTTACAGCGCTGGAGAAGCGGTCTAAGGAATTTGAAAACAGGGCTAATTATGATCCACTCACCCGTATATACAACCGACGCCGTTTCCTTGAACTGCTTGACCGTGGAATAAAAAATTCCCAGCATCTTAATCAGCCGCTAAGCATAGTATTTTTTGATATAGATCACTTCAAGAAGATAAATGACACATACGGTCACAACACAGGGGATGAAGTTCTAAAATCACTTGCATCTCTTACAACAACAACAATAAGAAGTACCGATATTTTTGCACGATGGGGAGGCGAAGAGTTCCTTGTTCTAATCGAATCCACAACACTTCGCGAAGCCGCAGCAATGGCAGACCATTTAAGAAAAGCCATTAAAGACTTTGAATTTCCCGATGTAAAAAATGTAACATGCAGCTTTGGAGTAACTGTTTATCATCACGACGAAACTGCAGAGGAATTCATCAGCAGAGCCGACTCCGCTTTATATCAGGCCAAGGAGACCGGACGGAACCGTGTAGTGGGAATTAACAAAAAAACCTGATCATTATCACTTTGGAACTTCTGCAAAGGGCAATCCAGATATTATCTCTTTCAATGCAGTTAATTCATTAACTTTCTTCAATAAAATTAAAAGAATCCAGCAGCTTGATTTTCCTTATAAATTCCTCGGTAAATATTTCATTCTCATGAAACCTGTTTTTATCTTTTAGAACTTTATATATACCGCTTAATTCATTCTGGCTGGCAATCGAACCTGTATGCAATTGTTTCTGATACTCATCCTCTGAGATTTTCTTCAGATTTAACGAAATCAGTTTTCTTTCCAGAAAATATTTATCATATTCTTTAACAGTATTATTATCCTTTTTTATTTTATTGAGTTCATTAATTACATAGAAAACAGATCTCTCTTTGTTTATAATCTGGTTAAATAACTTAACATGGCGCATTTTTAATGCAATTAAAATCACCGTTAATGCAACGGTCTCTCTCTTTAAATTTTCGTATGTTAAAAAAACAAGATACACCGAGTTAAACAGAACGTTAAGATCACTCAATGACAATGAAAAAGTCAAAGCCATTAAAATTCCGGAATACTGTAATTCCGCCGATAAATCTCCTGCGTCACTGTTTTTATTTAATAATTCAGTTACAGCAGTTTCAGCGGATAAATACCTGCAGTATAATTCATTGATCTGATTGTCAGCCGGGATATTATATTCAAGATCAATAAATCTTCTAAGGAAGTTCCGCTCCTTCATATTATGCCCGAAAACGGTTTTAACAGAATGTCCCATCTGTTCCATATCAATGCCAAGTACAAAAATTACGCCATCAACATCAAAGAAATGTTTAAGCTTCTCAAGAACCTGAATAGCATGTTCGGGCCTGCAGCGGTCCAGCTCATCAATAAAGAAAATCAATGGTCTGGATTTCTGATCATGGCCGGCATCATTCTTTTGAAGTCCTTCGGCAAGCTCCCTTAACTGCTCTTTGAATCTCTTTACCTGATCCTTCGTTGCCGAATAATTCTTTATCTGGTTTTCAAGCAGCCCTGAAATAAAATCGGAGAAAGCCTCCTCTGCTACCTTGTCAATATCCAGGGGCTTAAGATTGTCAGTTTTTATCGCAATGGGAATTGTTTTTTTCAGTATATCCTTACCGATTCTCTTAAATTTTTTAAACACTTTTCTGGCCCTTTCGATTTCAAAGCCCTGTTTTTTCAATTCATCAATCCCGGAGTTGATCTCGCCAATAAATGCGATTAAAGGATTATCCTGATAGTCTGTCTCCCATGCATTAAAGTAAATAGCCGGGAATCCATTATTTAAAAGATGCTGTCTGAACATTTTTATAAATGTTGTTTTACCTGTACCCCATGGTGAATTAAGGCTTAACACAAAGGGCCCATCAATATTATGAAATAGCTGAGTCAATACTATTGCACTTTGCTCTCTGTTCAGTTTATCATTTAGAAAGGGATTCTCTTTATCTATTTCAGGTTCAGCTATTCTCAATCTCATTATGCGGCATCCTCCAGCGGATCTGTCTGCAGATTAGTCATCGTAAATTTTATAATTCCGGCATTTTACAGATTATGTTTGTATTGCTTTTTTTGGAACTGATAGATTTGTTGAACAGTGTAAATTCTCTGTCAAGGATGAAATACCGGATGGATTAAATTCGGGAAATATATTTTACAATCCGAATTCAATATAACTGCGGGCCTTCTCCAGCCTGCTTCCAATTTTACCAAGATCTTCCAGTGAGCGGATTTTTCTCTCTTTTCGTATTCTGGCAACAAGATCAACGGTGACATGTCCAAAGCCGGGTACTCTTAACAACTGGAGTGTATCTGCTTTATTGATGTTGAGCGGAAACATCTCCGGATTGAGTCTGGCCCATGCTTCTTTAGGATCTATTTCCAGATCAAGATTGCCGCTTGAATCAAGGGGGATTTCAGTGTCTGTAAAACCGTATTTACGCAACAGCCAGTCTGTCTGATAGAGCCGGTGTTCACGGATGAGCATTTCGCGGTTTGTATACTTTGAGTTCTCGCCGGGAAGATCACTGTCCCCTGTACCTCTCTGGTATGCGCTGAAGTAAACCCGGGAGAGTTTCAAACGGCGGTAAAGACCCCATGTATATTTTATAATTTCGTTGTCCGATTCTCCCGATGCTCCCACTACAAACTGAGTTGTCTGCTTTACCCTGCTGAACCGTTCACCTCTTGCAGTGAGACGGCTGATAAGCTTTATCGGCCTTATAACATCACTGAGGTAATCTTTCCCTTTAGTCAGCACTTTAAAATTCTCCTCGCCGGGAGTTTCAATGTTTACCGATACAGCACTTGCAAGTGATATAGTCTCCTCAATAGCAGCATCGGATGCACCGGGGATTACCTTCAGATGAAGATATCCTTTGAACTCCTCTTTCTTCCGGAGAATGGAAGCGATGTCGTTTATTGTCTGCATCGTTCTGTCAGGTGTGCCGTTTACTCCGCTTGTAAGAAAAAGTCCCGATACGGTACCCGTTCTATAGTAGTTAAGAAAGGCGCGAACTATCTCCTCCTTTGTGAGAGAGCACCTGCGGCTGTCATTACCAGCACGAAGCGGACAGTATCTGCAGTCATTTACACAGGAGTTTGACACAAGCGTTTTAAATAGAAAAGTCTGCCTCCCGTCGGGCATAATCACGGGGTATATCCACCTGTCATCGTTAGAGCGGGTTCTATGCTCATCTGGATTTTTTGTTCCGCATGCGCATGCAAGATCGTATTGGGAGTCCTGCGAGAGAATCTCAAGTTTTTCACGGGTATCGGGTTTTTTAATTATACTAGACATATGACAAGTATATATCTTTGAATGCTTTTTTACAACTGTTTTTTAGTTTAAAAGATAGTTTTTGCAGTAACTACTCATAAACCGGAGGTATTTTTCTCCATCAGTCACTGTCTGCAGCGTAGAAAAACATCATAATTTTTATCTGTGACTTTTTGTATCAAAACAAAATCCATGTTTACCAATTAATATCTTTGAATATGGAGGATAATATGCAATATGCAAGCACTGAACTGATAAAGGAACATGAAACTATTAAAGTTTCATTGAGAGTTCTTGATGAAATTTCTCATCGCATAGAATCCGGAAATGTTATTCCGGTTGAAGATATAACTGCACAGATTCAATTTTTAAAGCTTTTCGTAAACAGTTACCATCACTGCAAGGAGGAATGTATTCTATATCCTGCAATGGAGGAATCGGGAATTCACAGGGAGAATGGCCCAATTGGAATGATGCTGGACCAGCATGAGACGTTACGGGAATATCTTCTGCAGATGGAGGATTCGGTATCTGTTACTCCGATAAAAAGGGATGAGTTTATCAAATCAGCACGAGGATATACCTCTCTGCTGAGATATAACATAAGGAACGAAAATTCAGTTCTTTTACCGATCGCCGATATGAAGATACCGCCTTTAAAACAGGAAAAAATTATCAGATCATTCGGAGAACTCGAGGAGAACGGCATAGGAAAAGAAACTCATGAAAAGCTTAATGAACTGCTGGAGGATTTTAAAAGGAAGTATCTGATGTGAGATACATACTATACTATCCTGCAGTTTTTATTTTGCAATTATTCATCAGGCTCTCGTTATCAGGATGTCTGCCGTCTAATTCCAGCAGACGTTCGTTATAATCAGATGCTGAAGGCTTACAACTCTGGTCAATAATTGCAGAACAGAGTGCAGCAGTGAACTCCGCTGAAAGTATCAGAGTTCTGGCAGCCAGAAGGATTCCGGTATCTGCATCTATAAGATGAATATGCAGCTGCGCTTTAAAGTCGATATCTGCCGGCATCACAGGAATAGTCCGCAAATTATCCGGGACCAGATGAATTGAGAATGGTGAATATCCATTTACCGGTACCAGGTGCCTTTTGTAGTCCGTGAACTTATATACAAGAAGGATAATATCATCCTCTGTAAATAGCCCCAGCTGCACCGGCATTTTGCGTATAACCTCAATAACGTATCTTGAGGGACTTTTTAAAATAAATCTAAGTTCGTGATTATCTTTAAAATAATTATATTCAACAGCCTCCGGCCAGCTGGTCATGCCGGGGTGATAAAGCTCCCCCACTGTTAATGCATACTTAGTACTTTCCAGATCAGCATCAAACTCCCTGTCTTCCGGTTCTGTAACAAATCCCGTTTCAGAGTTATATTCAGAATCAATGACTACAAAGCCGTTCTGTATTGCATATCCCCGGAGTACAGTTTTAACCGGTGCAGACATCAGCCTGTCGCGGTAATCAGACTCTGTCATATCGTTTAAGATATCTTTACGTAGGACACATAGTACCCTGTAGCCGCTGTTTCTTGTATAGACATACCATGGGGAGATATCATCCGGCAATGGGGTGTGATATTTTATGTTTGGTTCGACATTTTCTTCTAATAGTTTTTTTATTATATGTTCTTTTGACATTGGGGTTTTCCATTTGAATTTTTTTTGATAGTTTGCTAGGTTGCTGGTTGCTATTTTTTTTGTCAAATGATACTTTTTGTGTTACTTAACTTTTGCGAGGGGATCCCCCCTAACCCCCCTTGGATGAAGAAAGGGGGGGATGGTTTTGATGAAACTCATGGTGTATACACCAAACTCTTAACCCCCTTTCCTTACCCAAGGGGGTCGGCGTACCCGCCGGGGGGATTCTTTTTATTGTATACCGGGTGTGTACCAAACTTTTGCGAGGGTGGGGCCGGCCACCCCTACGCGTACCCCCCGTCTCCTCGACGGCGGAGGGCCTTGTCTTGCGGCGGCAGTATACTTTCAGTAGGCACCGCAGATGAACATCCTGTTCAGCTGCAGTGCAGGCAGCCGGCTTCCTTGACGGCTTTTCTTTTTAGTGGTGGTTTTATTTTACAAAAATTTCTGTATAGAGATTTATTTTGAACCTATGTATAGGAATACCATACTTATAAAAAGCAGTATTAGATCTAGGAATTTACTTTTTAGATTTTTTTCCCGTAAAACTATGCCGCCGAAGAAGAACGATACCATTACGCTGCTGCGGCGTATCATGCTTATAATGGAAATCATGGCTCCGTCGAGACTCAGTGAGTAGAAATAAACAAAATCAGCAGCGCAGAGAAATATACTTATACTTATGATGAACCAGCTCCAGTGAAAGGCTGTTGTTTTTTTACGATTAGGGTACCATAGTATTAATAGAACTACACCCATCATAATGAACTGATAAATATTATACCAGGACTGTACAATCATGCGATCAAGCCCGATTCCGCCATGATCTGCAGGTGCTATTAGATACTTATCATATAATCCGCTGGCAGCACCAAGTACCCCCGCCAGGACAATAAAATAAATCCACTTGTCACGCCTGAAGTCAATCCCCTCATTCTTACCGCTTTTACTCAGCATAAAAAATGAAATCACAGCCATGAGTACACCGGTCCACTGATACAAATTAAGACGTTCACCAAAAATAAGTAATGCCCCCATCAGCACCATGACAGGACGTGTGGCATTGATTGGACCGACAATTGTCAGCGGGAGATGTTTCATACCAAAATAACCGAATAGCCATGAGCCAAGGACAATGCATGATTTCAGAATTATATATTTATGAACTTCCAGGCCCGCTGGGGGGACAAAGAAGATTGTCTGATTTAAGATGTCAGGATGTAATATTGAAAGAAGTATGAATGGTAAAAAAATCAGACTGGAGAATAGCGTATTTAAAAACAATACCGGAATTACTGCATTACCATTTAATGACTGTTTTTTGAAAACATCATAAAACCCCAGCAGGGAAGCAGAGATGAATGCAAGCATTAACCACATACTGGTTAATTGAATTTATAATAAATTTTTGTCAAGGATGATACATTTTAATACAATTTATAATTCTTCATTAAATACAAATGGTAATCAGTCGCAATACTTTTCAGCTCTTCCTTTGTCATTGAACATAAAACTGACGGATAATCAGGTATAGATTTATCTCCGGTTTTATCTGATGCAAATTTTAAAAAGCTTTTTCCGGCGATATTGTATTCTGTTTTTTTGTGATACTGCAGATATGCAAATAACGGTATTAAACCTTCATATGGCGAATCATATATCACTGATGATATTCCAAAAGCTCTTACTAATTCCGGTTTATCAATTTTTAATTTGTCCTTTGCTATCTGCATCCCCAGCAGCAGGCTTTCGGCGGATTTTCGGACACTATTCAATGTACATTTTTTTTCAGCGTAAGCCTTACGGACAGCTCTTCGTATATTGTCATTCAGGGGAACTCCAAGATATCCCTGTATACTGTTTTTTCCGGAAAGAATATCGAGAAATGTTATCTGGTCATACATTATCTCTTCACTTTTAATATAAATGCAGTGATCATAAAAAGTAACGCAGCTTGAACTAAGATCATCATATTTATACAACGGGATTATATTATAGTAATCAGATTCATCATTAAATAGAAGAGATTTGCCGGTTAGTTTTTCACGTCTTCCATATATAATGTAGTCAAAACATGACGAGCTCATCTCTTTTTTAGATGTAAATTTCGCCAGTATGTTTTCTTTTTCAAGAGCAGCTTCTATTGCTGAAAGATTTTCACTGCTATAGGAATTTATATTTTTGTAAACATTCAGAAGTTCTTCTGCAAGTGACTTAATTTTTTTATCACTAACAGTGTTCATGTATTTTATATATCTTGTCTGATTAAAAACCTCATCGTTGAGATCGGCAGATGTAATCGGTACATTTTCGAATTGTTTAACATAATGGGGATTCTCATTGAAAAGCAGAATCATATACGCATATAGTTTTTCACTTTCTATATTTTTTAATTCTGCTGAATACAATGCTCCACTTACAAGGGATATCAGTGTTGTCAGTATTATGAGTACTTTTTTCATAAAGGATTCCATGTTTGTTTTTTTGTATGAAAGATTGATGGTATTTGATTTGATTTGTGTCAAGAAGTATACCGGGCGTGTATCAAACTTTTGCAAGGGGGATAGCCGCATCCCACTTAGCGATAGTGGACATTATATTTATGTGATGTTGTATATTTTATCTATACCGGACTTTTGCGAGGGGTGGAGCCGGCCACCCCTACGCGTACCCGCCGTCTCCTCGACGGCGGAGGGCCTTGTCTTACTGTGGTAGTATACTTTCAGTAGGATCTTCAGATGAACATCCTGTTCAGCTGAAGATCAGGCAGCCGGCGTCGTGCCGGCTTTTCTTTTTTGTGGTGGTTTTGTTTCAATTCATGTTGAGCGGGATAGTAACAGTGTTTATTTTGCTCATCCCCATGATGGTGGATTTAAGGTGTTGGTGTTACTGATTTATTCAGAAATAAATTCTATCAATTTAGCCTTTGTTTTATTCCAGCTGTCTTCAGCATCTAGAGAAATATGTTTAAACTCATCCCAATTTAATCTCCATTTGTACAAATGCCTGATAAAATGTCTGAATAACAAATAATCTTTTAGAACCTCAAATGTATCATTATCTATTACTTCCGGTCTGTATTGGTTTTTTATTGTCATCTGTTTAAGTAATTCATTATGTCACTTCAAACCAGAAGGTATGTTTTTATCTACCTTCTTCGCAATTAAAAGAAATATATTTTAGACTCCATTGTAAAACGAATGCAGAACTGATGCAAGAGCAGTCATTTCTACAAGATCAGGTGTTCTTAATTTAATCAAATCGAACAGTAATTTATATGATATAAATTCCCGATCTATTTCGTCTATTTCAAACTTAATTTTATTTTTTATATCCTCAGGCAACACGAATTAGCTCCTTTGAGTTATAAAGCATTTCCGTAAACCTTTCCTGTGTGTCCATATTCAGCAGATCTACATTTTTATTTATATTAAAACTTAAATCAGCATATGCTTTTAGAAATAACTCAGGTTTTAAACCCTTAACAGCGATATCTATATCAGAATTTTCATGATAAGTACCATCAGCCAGTGAACCGAATAAATATATTTCAGAAACTCCATATTTGCGGAGTATCACTATCGCGGCTTCAAGATCTTCTCTATAAAGAGAAGGTATTTTTTTTATCATATTCATTACAATACTCCTGAATTACTTATAATAATATTATTCAATAAAGATTAAGTCAAGTATCTTTATACTTTGTAATTATTAATACGTTCGAGAGGGATTGCGTGATAAAACTTTTTTTGTTTATTAATATTTTATTTGTCTGATTACGCTGATTTAGAAATATTACATCATAATACATCATTTAAATCTGCGTTTATCTGCGGTTCAGGCTTTCTTTTAATTTTTATTTTTTTATTGTATGCCGGGTGTATACCAAACTTTTTGCAAGGGGTGGAGCCGCCCACCCCTTCGCGCCCCCCGCGGCTCCTCGACGGCTGAGGGCCTTGTCTTGCTGTGGCAGTTTACTTTCAGTTGGATCTTCAGATGAACATCCTGTTCAGCTGAAGATCAGGCAGCCGGCTTCCCTGCCGGCTTTTCTTTTTAGTGGTGGTTTTGTTTTATGATGTTTGCTGTGGGGAGTCAGTGGAATAGTTTTTTATAAAAAAGGATTAACAATTTTCAAATTACCGATTACCTGATTATTACTCATATCTTCGGTATAGAGTACATTACATCCTGAGAGTTCCGCTGCCGCAATAATAAGACTATCCCATAATGAATACTTATACTCTTCTTTAATGGTTAAAGATCTCGTGATGGTATTCATATCAATGACGGCGACCTGATCTAACGGCAGAGTCGAAATAAATTCTAAAAGTTTTTTTCGGGTATAGACGGTAAAATCTTTTTCAATACTACGCTGCAGAATTCCTGAACAACTTGTGTGCTTATCCGGTAATTCTGATCTGAATAAAATTGATCAAGTATCTCTTTTGCTTAGTTACACTCTCACTATCAAGGGTATAAACCATGATATTCGTATCAATAAATATCCTATCTGTCATAGAGTTCTTCCCTGTTCCATTTTGCAACTTTACCGGAATAATTTGATATAAATTCATCCGCCTTTTTCTTTTTTGATTCCCTATCGTTATCTGATAAATCATCTATCAAAATAGTTATTTCGGCATCTTTACCTATATATTTATCCAATCCTTCTATGTGAAGATCACTAGATTCAATTTTTTGAAAAATCCTGATAGTATTCACCCCTTTCCTCCTGACAACATACATAATTTTAACCTCCAATATAATTCTAGTCAAGTATCTTTAAGATTTGTTATTTATTAATACGTTCGAGAGGGATTGCGTGATAAAACTTTTTTTGTTTATTAATATTTTATTTGTCTGATTACGCTGATTTAGAAATATTACATCATAATACATCATTTAAATCTGCGTTTATCTGCGGTTCAGGCTTTCTTTTAATTTTTATTTTTTTATTGTATGCCGGGTGTATACCAAACTTTTTGCAAGGGGTGGAGCCGCCCACCCCTTCGCGAACCCCGCGGCTCCTCGACGGCGGAGGGCCTTGTCTTGCTGTGGCAGTATACTTTCAGTAGGATCTTCAGATGAACATCCTGTTCAGCTGAAGATCAGGCAGCCGGCTTCCTTGCCGGCTTTTCTTTTTAGTGGTGGTTTTGATATTATGTTTGTTTTGGCGTATCGATCGATTTTGCTGCTGCTTATTTTTTATCTAAACCCGATGAACAATTTTCAGCTTCTTCAGATATCTGTTCGATCGTCATATTTTCAAAAAGATCTTTCCGCCATTTGGTATAATCAAACTTTTCCCTGTTTAATAATACTATAAATCTTTCAAGTTCAACCGGGTCAAGTTTCCCTGCAAGCGCATTGAATCCTTCTCTTTTAATTATATTATCTGTTCTCATTTGCTTCCTATATTGCAATTGATATAAAACTTATCGATACAATCATTTATACATAAATACATTCAACAGGTAGTTCTTTCACAGCTATCTCATATAATCTTTTATCTGATGTTACGAATGAATCTCTGCCGCTCAACCTTGCTGACGCGAGCTGGACACCATCAAGAGTCTTCATTTGATATTTTCTGATTAAATTTACCGCTTCGGCTTCAACGCTGCCGCTAAAAGTGATTATATTAAAAAATACCAACTCATTATTAAACTCTGCTAATGCCATTTCATACGATTTTTTATCGATAGATTTATCGGCAAGTCTTCTGGCAAATGCGGAATTAAGTTCAATCCTTGTTATAGAAGAAACTTCAACTGAATCTGCTTTTAGAAATAACTCATCAACTATATCAGAATTTTTTTCCTCCACATAACGTTTAACAAGCGTAGATGTATCAATAAAAAGATTCATTCTTCATACCTGGACTTTACTATTGTTTCAGATACAGGCTCACCTTTAATTTTTGCTTTTTTTATCTTTTTCTGCCAGGGTTTATCTTTAATAATTATTTCAACTTCTGTTTTTATCATAGGAAGATTCTTTCCTTTAACTTTAATATTACCGTTTTCATATACACCATGTAAAATCATAACTACCTCCTAATGAAACTCATTTATAGTTTAAACACTATATCATAATCGAGTCAAGTATCTTTATGTTTTGTTATATATTAATACGTCTGAGGGAGCCGGTGTGATAAAACTTTTTTTATTTTTTTAAATTTTTTATAAGGGGTATTTCTTTTGCCTGAACTAGGATTCACTGGATTTAAGGATTATCAGGATTTTGTCGCGTCATCTTTTACTGTTTTTTTGTAACCGGCAATTTATGGATATTTAATTTTACTGCATCAGATTGATTTTTTAATCGTTTAATCAGGATTCAGACTTATTGTTATAACAAACTTTTGCGAGGGGGATAGCCGCATCCCCCTACGCGTACCCCGCGGCTCCTCGACGGCGGAGGGCCTTGTCTTGCTGTGGCAGTTTACTTTCTGTAGGATCTTCAGATGAACATCCTGTTCAGCTGAAGATCAGGCAGCCGGCTTCCTTGCCGGCTTTTCTTTTTTGTGGTTGTTGTTTTGTATACTTTGTTTGATGAGAGGAGTCGGTGCAGTGTTTTGCGCCTCACCCGGGCGACGCTGCACTGGCCCACCCTCTCCAGCCTGAAAGACTGGAGAGTGTGTTGTGGGGGCTTTGTGTGTTATTTTTTATCTATTGTTCAGACAGTCCATAGTCCGAATCCCTGATTCTGTGCTATGCGGTGCAGCGGGGTTATTGTGTTTGTTATCAGTTCTTTGAATTTTGATTTGTCTATATTTGCCGTGAGGTCTATTCCTTCACCTAGCATCAGGTAATCCTCCAGTTTGTTTTTTTTGTATCCTAGATTTATTGCGGTTGTTAGTGCTGTGTACTGCAGATTTATAAAACTGTCAAGGTACCGTTCTAGCGGCGGCAGTAGATCGCTTTTTCTGCTGTTTATGCTTTTTGATACCGGGGTGAGGTTCCATAACCTGTCGTGCAGTACAAAGCTCCAGGGGATAAAGTGGTCTATGCTCATGTCGGATTCATTTACCGGTTGTCCGGTGTAGATATCTTTTATTGCGATCACACTCTCACGGTTTCCAATCCCATGGCCCCCTAAATCCCCCGGAGGGGGACTTTCAACGGCTGATATAATTGTTTTCCAGAACTTTTTGGCCTCCCCTAGATCGCGGGTAAGCGGTGGTGATATTTTGTCTATTACTGAAGGTGTATTGGGATTTCTTTTCTGGAGATATTCTATTAGTCTGTATCTGTACCATCCGGTTACTATTGACATGTTGCAGTATAGATATTCAAACCAGTTATAGTTTACCTCTATCTTCAACTCTCTGCTTCTAATTCTGTAGAGAGCGGTATCATTTACACAGGATAGTTCTTCAATTATTCTGTTCTTCTGTGCATCGGGTTTCCCGTGCAGCTGGTCGGGGTAGAACGGGGTTAGTAATCTATATGGGACATATCGGCAGAATTCCACTATGCATTTTTCGTATTCTTCATCTTTAAGTTCTAAAAGAAATGTTTTAAGGTCTGTTTCGTTTATCTCTATATCCAGGTTATACTTTTTGTGCAGGTAGTGAACCAGCCTGTGCAGCATATCCAGTGTACCAAGGCTCAGTTTAAATTGAAGTACTGAATACCAGCACTTTGATATCATTCCGGCAGCCATTCTTCTGAATGTTATCTCTGCACTGCAGGCGTTTATTTCATCAAGGAGTGCGGCGAACCAGTAGAGTTTGTAGCTGTTCGTAAGGTTTGAGAGTTCCAAGGTGCGTTCGAGGGCCTGGATGTTTAGTTCGGGTTGAGGGGGTAACGGGTGGAGTTGCATTTTATTTAATCCATTTTAACTTTGTAAAGTCAGTTTCCCAATATTGGGATTAAACGGGTGAAATGGCGTAAATATTCTTTGCTTCCAAGTTTTATATGATCGTCATTTAAGGCATTACCACTACCGAAATATTTTCTTATTAGCTCATTTTTTATGGAAATTTCTGCTTTAGACATACCATATACAGAACCAACAACATTCCGTTTAACGTCACTAAGTTCAAATCCATTAACAAGATTCTTAATATTATATTCATCATATCCAAAACCTAAAAATATAATTGTATCTGCGTTTTCTAACAGACTCCTGCTAACAGCAGAACTTCTCTCTCTGTCCTTGTCGTGAATTATGTTTATATTTTTATATAACTGTAATGGACCAGATTGTAATTTAATTTCTTTGTAACCTGGCTCCCCTTGTTTTTCATAATCCAGCATGCCAAGTGATCCATACATGTGATGAATTTTAATTTTTGCCCTGATGTTTTCGTAATCTTTTGGGTTATTAGTAAAATAAGCGTGATAAATATTAGCAAGTGATGAAAATAAAAAGTATTCTAAGGATCTATCGTAATTAAATGTAATATCAAACGATTTATCTTTCAACAGTTTTAAACCATCATCACCAATAATTCGAGAAAAATATATATTATAAAAATATGCCATCCAATTCTCTTTTTCTTTTTCACCTAGATCCCTTACAAAACTATTATTTTCACATTCGATTAAAACGGAAGAAATAAGAATTCTACCGATTTCATCATATTTAGGATTATTCGTTAAAAAGTGATCTATTGAATCAAGTCCACTTTTTTTAAAAACAGTTTTAAACTCATCATGTAATTGATGGGCTTCTTTTATTGTCTTGACCTTTAAACTATTAATTAATTGCTGCCCAATGAGTGGAATAGTTGTCAACCGATTTGATTCTAATAATTTAGTTCTTAATTCGTACCCAGTTGGATATTCATAAGGTTTACTTGCTCCTGCACCTAAGACAAAAACAATCATTGTAACCTCTATAATGTTTTTATTACGAAATTTTTTTTATCAGAATATGGGAGTCAATTATTCCCGTATTCTGATAGGTTTTGATTCTTCTTAAAGTTCTCTGCTTGTTCGAATATTTCGACATATACTTCATCTCTCTCTACCGGGGGATAACCGAACTCATCTAACAGCAAGATTAAACCAACTTTTAATGCAGATTTTATATCATCTCTTTTGTTCCAGTCTGGAAATTTAGCCTGCCCTTCAACCAATTCTTTTACCGCTTTTGCTAATTCAATCAGTTTATCTCCCGGATAAGTGAAGTCGTATTTAATACAGAGTTCTTTCAGAATATCATAGAAGGCTTTTTCTTCAAAGTCAATTCCTAATGCGTCGCCAGCTGAAAACTCTCTGTGAACTTCCCAAATTAAATTTGTTAATTGCTCCGCCATCTCCTCATATACTTCACTTCTTAAAATGTCGCTTTCATCCCGTTCATTGTATATTTTCACAAGAGCCTGCATTTTTTTAGTGAAATCTATACCTTTAACTTTGTTGACCTTCTTCATTTCACCGATAACTTTTGCAAGTAACTGTTGAAGCAGTTTAATTTTGGTATTAGGTAATTTGATTTTATCAATTTTAGCCAGGTAATCTTCATCAAACAGATCCTGCTCGGATTCCTGCTCATCGCCTAACTTGAAGATTTCCTGAACGCCGTCACTCTGCAATGCATCTTTTATCATTTCACGGACACGGGCATTCATCTGGGCGGTGTCGGGTGCGGTACCCTTGGTAAGTTTGAAAACAATTGATCGGACTGCCATGTAAAAATGAGTGTAATCTCTTTCAGTTTGTGTCAATTGTTCGCTACCTGCGCAAATATCATAAGCAGCTTTTAATCGTTGCACTAAACCCATAAAACGGGTTTCTAATTCCTTTGTTTTCTGTGCAAATTCAGCCGCCATATTCAAAGTATTTAATTGTTCTAAAGTTGTACCGTTGAAATATTTGGAGCTGTCAAACGTATGAAACAGTTTTGCAAGAAGATCTAAATGATTCCTTACAATGATTAAAGATTCAGCAATGTCTTCGAAATTATCTTCATCACCTTTATTGTATTTTGCTAAAGCAAGATTCATCTGCTTCTTAATGCCAATATAGTCCACTACCAGACCTTTGTTCTTGCCTTCAAACTTCCTGTTTACTCGTGAAATGGCCTGGATCAGGTTGTGTTGTTTTATCGGTTTATCGATATACATAGTATCAAGGAACGGTACATCGAAACCTGTGAGCCACATATCAACTATTATAGCGATTTTGAAATTTGATTTTTCATTTTTAAATTCGTTATCCAATGTTTTGCGATACTCTTTTGTTCCTAATAAATTATATAGCGTTTCATCATCGTCCTTGCCTCTGGTCATAATCATTTTGATACGTTCCATTGGCTTGATTTTCTTCTGTTCTTCTTCAGATAATATCTCATTATCAGCAGCTACTTTAATTTCGTTCCATTCAGGCCGCAAGGCAATGATATTCTTATACAATTCGTAAGCAATTTCCCTGCTGCTACACACGAACATTGCTTTGCCTTTTATAGTTGAACCCTCGGAAACTCTATTTTCATAATGGATTACAAAATCTTCAGCTACGGCCTTTAATCGTTTGGGGTCGCCTAAAATGGCATTCATTTTGGCAGATTCTTCTTTGCTTTGTTCTATCTGATATTTATTGGCGCCTGCTTCAGCTGCTTCTGCGTAATATTGTTCAATTTTTTCCAATTCGCCGTTTTTCAATGCTACTTTGGCGGCTCTGCCTTCATAAACAATACGAACGGTGATTTCATCTTTTACCGATTCAGTCATAGTATATGCATCAACAACTTTTCCGAACACATCGAGTGTGGCATCAATCGGTGTGCCTGTAAAGCCAACAAAAGTTGCACTAGGTAAAGAGTCGTGCAGGTATTTGGCAAAACCATATGTTTTAGTAACACCTTTTTCAGTTACTTTAATTTTCTGGTCAAGATTTACCTGGCTACGGTGAGCTTCATCCGAAATACAAATGACATTGGTTCTGTCGCTTAGAAGTTCTGTGTCTTCTGTAAACTTGTGGATAGTCGTGAGGAAAACACCGCCGCTTTGACGACTTTGAAGCATTTCTCTTAAATGTGCACGGCTCTCAACACTTATCACCGTATTGTCACCGATGAATTTTTTAGCGTTGGTAAACTGCCCGGATAGTTGGTCGTCCAGATCGGTACGGTCAGTAATCATGACAATTGTGGGGCTTTCAAAGTGTTCGCTTTTCATCAACAATCTGGTGAGATAAAGCATGGTAAAACTTTTGCCACAACCTGTCGCACCAAAGTAAGTTCCACCTTTTCCATTGCCTTCAGGTTTTTGAGCAATTTTAATAGTGTCGTATAATCGTTTAGCGGCATAATATTGTGGATAGCGGCAGACAATCTTTTCATTTTTCTTTGAGCTGTCTGGTATATAAACAAAGTTTCGTATAATATCACGCAAACGGTTTTTGTTGAACATTCCCTGTACTAGGGTAAACATACTATCAATCCCATCTACATCTTTTGCAAGCCCCGCGACTCGACGCCAGGCATAGTAAAATTCGTAAGGGGCAAAGAATGAACCGGCCTTATTGTTTACTCCATCGCTGATTATACAAAAAGCATTATATTTAAAAAGTTCTGGAATATCTCTGCGATAGCGGACTGTTAGTTGATTAAATGCATCAAAAACAGTGGCTTCTTCCCGTATGGCACTTTTAAACTCAAAGACCACCAAAGGGAGGCCATTGATATACACAATCCCATCGGGTATGCGTTTTTCGGAACCCACAATTTCAAGTTGATTAACAAATTTATAAATGTTGTGATCTTCAGGATACTTATCCTTTGGTTCAGCAACTACTGTATCTAAATCGGGAGCGGCAAGCTGTGCTTCTAGCCCGGTGTAGTCTATCAATTCGATATGAATATCTTTTTGATTGCGGTCATCACGTTTCAGAATAAAACCATCGGAAAGCCAGCGAATAATGGTTTTGTTGCTTTCGTACAGGTCGCTGGCTGGTAGTGTTTTTAATTGAAGAATAATCGATTTTGCTTCGGTTACTGTGAGATGTTTGCTTTCGTATTTGGAAAGCAGGTAGTTTAGTAAATCATTTTCTATCAATACTTCATCAACTAGCCGTGTAATGGCAATACCCAGGTGGTGAGGGAAACCTTCCTGTCCTAATAACTCAATAAAAGCTTTTTCTAATTTTTCTTCTGTGAATTTCATTATTCCGGCTTCCTAAATCTATTTATTTAATTTTCCAGATCCTCTATATTTCTCCAACTTTTTTGATAATTAGGCCCATAAGATTTAGGCTCTACTAATGGAGGCGTTATTTGTATAGTAAGGGGAATTGGAAAATCATTCCCAATTATTGCGGCTTCTCCCGGTTTTAAATTTGGCAAAAAAGCAGATGCTGCACGATCAATTTCACCACAAGCTCTTTCTACCACTTCGCGGTCTCGGTCATTGGTTAAACGATGAACAATCATTGTTCCAATTTGGCTTAAAACACCCTCAGTAATATCTCTTGGACGTTGTGTTGCTAAACAAATATTTAGTCCAAACTTTCTTCCTTCTTTAGCAATAAGTTCAAATGCATCCAATTTTGCAACAGTGTCTTCAGCTCCAATATTTTTACCGATAAAGTTGTGTGCTTCATCAAGAAAAATTATAAGTGGCTTAATTTCAAACGTTTTTTTTCTGGCTTGATTTAGTAAATTGCGTCCAATTACATTAGCTATAATTTCACGCGCTTTGTATTCAAAAGGAATACCACTGAGGTCTATTCGTAATAGTTTTTTTTCCGTGCGAATAAAGTCTTCAATTTTAAAAATTAACGAAGACTTATCAGAATCCTTAAAAACGCAATTGAAGGCCGGTGAAGTGAAGATCCCATTTATCCGGGTAATTAAAGAAAGGCAGTGTGAAAAATTACCATCTTCACCACCCCAAATTGAATAATCTTTTTGTCTATTTGTAAAACCATCAGGGTAAACACACTCTTGCTCAATCTGTTCGGCAATTTTCGTTACATCAAATGATGTGGTTGGATCGTCTATTTTAGCTTTTACACCTTTAGTTTCAAGTGCCTGCTTGTAATTTGCTTTACTTCGGTTGATTTTTTCTATATATCCATTCGGGAATTCGTCTGGGCATGAATTTACCAACCTTAAACTTTTAATAGCTTCTTTGAATTTTGGCCCCTGAACTTTGCCGGATGGTTCAAATAATGCAATAAAATCACTTTCTTGAAATGCTGTTGGTGGGAGGATGCATTTTTCGGAATTGCCAGCTTGTTTTATTGGATCGGCAAGATGGAGGTGCTCAATTGATATATTATCAAAATCACGGTATTCTCCCGTAGCATCGAAAAGTATCATCTTGGAATTGTACTTCAGGCACTCTTCAAGAATTTTGGCAGTTGTCCAACTTTTACCTCCGCCAGTTGAACCTAAAATTGCAAGATGACGACCAAATAGTTTTTCAGGTTTTATTTGTACTTTACTTTCCTGTGCAACATCAATTGAGCCAAGTTCAAGTGTTATCGTATTCTCATTTTCACGCTCCATCAATTCAGGAATCTTTGCGACAAATTTATGAGGAGCCGCATATACTCGATCACCCAGACGAGGATAAGCTTCAACACCGGCTGTAACATAAAGTGATTCCATGCAAATTGAACCAAGAAGCTGGATTCTACCTAGAGCATCTTCCTTACGTATAGAGGCATCATCCTTCTTAACTTCTACAACTCTACCAAGTACAAGGTTAATTTGACCTTCAATGATTACAAATTCACCAACTTCACCTTTCCCATATCTACCCCCAAGATAATATGAACCACTAGGCGCTCCAGCATCAGTGAGATTAACATGTACAGCGTTTGCTGTAACAGTATTTACATTACCCATAAGTAATTCTGGTCTTAAAATACCTCGCGGAAATTCTTCTTGAATATTCATTTATTGTCTCCCGCAATTTCCTTGATGGCATGTACCATTTTTTCAGCAGGAGTAAGTGAACGAAGGTCAGGAATTAATGATGAAAACTCTTCAAAAGATGCATTAATAAAAGTTATATCTTCACCTTTAAATCCAAGATCTTTTAATAATTTCCAGTAATGGCTTACGTTAGTATTTTTTTCTATAATATTTTTCTCTGCGTTATAATCAGCAATTATGACTTTCAAATAAGGATTTGTTTTAATTGCAGATATTAGGGGTTCTGAAAGGTGATCATCATTAAAACCAAAACCGACAACAACTATGCAAGTATTGGGTTCTCTCAAAACAGCAAGATATCGGGCCATTAATTCTAAATGTGGCTGAATATATGATTGTTGATATTTTCCTTTGGCGGGAAAAATCATACAAGCACCTTGGGGTGTTGCATCTTTCTCGATTATTTTACCATCTTCTTTTTGCCAGTTTACCGAACCATGAAGTTTATAGAGCTGGAAGACACCTTCAAGATAATTATCTATTGCTGTTGAGTTGGATGTACGTCGAACAATATCATAATCAAAAAAACTAGGGTCATACTGTCTTGGCTGAGTAAATGAAAAGCCATCAATAATAATTATCCCATGGTTTCCTGCAGCTTTTTCAAAACACGTGTCGTAATTTGTGGTGAACAGTTTTAATCGGGAATCCCGGACACGCCGACGAGAAAGTCTATGAATAAACGTAGAATGTCCGGATAGTTTTTCATCGGTTTTAGCGAATGAGCAAGCCGTAAGAATACTTCGTTTACAATTATCTACAAAATCTTTAATTGTCTTGTCTTCTTTAATTGCCAGATGAGCTTCACAAAGAGATAAAAATTCTTCAATGTTTACTATGCTTTTAACAGAAATATCATAGTTAATCTGCTTGCAGATGCTTTTTGTTTCTGCTGTATAATTATGATCTTTTTTTGTGCAGATATTCCAAAGATCATTCATAGAAGGTCCACCAACAGACCCGTAAGAAGTGCCACTACCTGCAAGAACAACAAGATTTTGCATTTGCATAGCAGAAAGGAGCTGTTGCTTCAGTATTTCTTGATTTTGTTTTGTTATATTTTTATCAGCTTCTTCACCGGTATCAGATTTTAAAGAAATCCATTCATCTGATTTTGGTAATAGATATTTTATACTATGACTTTCTTTAGGATTCATATTATTCCTCCACCGTTGCAAGTTTTGAAAGAAGTAAATCTTTTAAGGTATTCAGCAATAGCAATTGAGCCTTTTTAACAGATAGTGATTTATTTAACTTTCGACTAATGCTCAAATAGTTTCTTAATGTATTATCGTCTGGAAATACTATTTTTTGTTGCCCGAAAGTTGTAATTGTTATTGCATTCTGGGTTGAGCCAATTGTTATTTCATCAATTGTTGAATTAAAATTCCCGCTTTGCATATAATCATAAAGAAAAAAGTTAGATCCATTCTTGAAAAAATTCTTAAACCATATAACATTTCCATCTTTAAAATAGAATTCTTCATCTTGAACCATATAAGTCGAACCAATTGTTCCAACTGCTGTCATTAGTATGTCACCTTCTTCGGGTTTCCCATATGATTTTACAATCTCAGCATATCGTTGATTTGATATAAAAATTGGTTCTGATATTACATCACCTGCTTTCTTTAATGTTATTTCTTTTCCTCGATAAAAGGGAATCCCTTCGTTTGTATATTCGTTTTCAAAAATCCTTTTACTTGAAGTAATCTCACAGATTGATGCAATTTCTTTCCATTCCCATCCCTTCGGAATTTCTCCCAACTCACTATCCACCATCTCCCCACCATTGCTTTTATACGGTTTACCGTTCTCATCGGGAAATTCAAAATCAACAAACCATTGCTTGTAAATAGCCTGCGCAGTTTCTTCAAGTTTTTGTATCAGTTGCCGGTTTAGGGCTATGCGATTTTGAATGACGTTGTATTCTTTTACGATTTCTTTTTGTTTAGTGATGGAGGGGATGGGTAGAAGAGTATTACACATTTCTTCCCATCCAAATATTTCCCTGGCACTTCCGTGGCTCATAAACCTGGCATATCTGTCAAATTCCGGTCTGCGAAACCACATCATTAAATATTCCGGTGAAAGTTCGTTAGTGTCTTTTATTTCAAATGGAGTATATGCCTGTGATATAATTGCTTCATTATAATCTTCCAAAAGAGCGATAGAAATTTTATCGCCGTTTCTTGATGTTACAGGCCCATAAGCAAATTGATTTTTCTTTACAATTTTGTAAGTAGACATATCTGTTCCGATAATATTAGCAATGGAAGGGATGAATTTTTTTTGAATACTGACACCTAAAAGCAAGTCCACTGTTAAATCTGTATCACGATTATTAACTTCCTGTATATATTTACCGAGTGGTTTATAATTTGATCTCATAACCCAACTCTTTAAATACGTTTAGTAAATCATTTTTTGAAGTTGCTTCGGCTTTCAGCAATTCGACAAATTCTGACTGTAAACTTTGCATCTTTTCGTCAAAATCTATGTTTTCATCACGGTTTACAAATTCAATGTATTTGCTTGGCACAAGAGAAAAATCTTTTTTGCTTACTTCATCAAACGTTGCAGAATAACAAAACTCAGGTATGTTCTTTATTTTCTTTGTTTGCCACTGGTGATATGTGCCTGCAATTTTCTGTATGTCAGCATATGAAAACTGAGTAAACTTCTTTTCAAAAGGTTCACCCATCTGTCGCAGATCCATAAACAGAATTTCTTTTTCACGATTCCGGTATTGACGTTTTTCATCGCCGATGTTTCTATCTTAAGCCTTTTTATTTTTATTTAAAATCCAAAGCGTCACACTGATGTCAGTGGTGTAGAATAAATTTCTTGGCAACACCAGAATAGCCTCCACAAGATTATTCTCAACAAGCTTTCTGCGGATTTTATACTCTTCACCCGCACCACTCAAAGCACCATTGGCAAGAATAAAACCGGCTACGCCATTTTCAGAAAGCTTGGAAACCATATTGAGAATCCATCCGTAGTTGGCATTGCTTTTAGGTGGCACTTCATACCCGCGCCAGCGTGGGTCTGTTATCAGTTCGTTTTCTCCGCGCCAGTCTTTCTGGTTAAATGGCGGGTTTGCCATTATATAATCAGCTTTCAGGTCCTTGTGCTGATCGTCGCCAAAGGTGTCAGCGGCTTTCTCGCCGAGGTTCCCGGAAATACCACGAATGGCAAGGTTCATCTTTGCCAGTTTATAAGTGGTGTTGGTATATTCCTGCCCATAAATCGAAATTTCTTTTTTGTTCCCGTGGTGGTTTTCGATAAACTTGATAGACTGTACAAACATACCGCCCGAACCACAGGCAGGGTCATAGATAATCCCTTTGTACGGCTCAATCATTTCGGCAATCAGGTTTACAATACTCTTCGGGGTATAGAATTCTCCTTTCCCTTTTCCTTCTGCCAGGGCAAATTTGGAAAGGAAGTATTCGTATACGCGGCCGACTATATCCTGAGCTTTGTCTTTAATGGTATCAATGTCGTTAATGGTATCGAGCAGTGAAGAAAGTTTTGTTATATCTAAACCTAAACGGGAAAAGTAATTGTCGGGCAATGCGCCTTTGAGGGCTTTGTTGTTTTTTTCAATATTGTGCAGGGCAGTGTCAATCTTCAAAGCAATATCGTTTTGCTTCGAGTTTTTAATGATATAACTCCAGCGGGAAGTCTCATCGAGATAAAACACATTTGCCTGGCCGTAGAAGTCCGGCATTTCAATATATTTGTCCTGTCCCTTTGCGATCATTGCCTTGCGGTGTTCTTCAAACTTGTCGCTGGCGAATTTCAGAAATATCAGCCCTAATACTACATGTTTATATTCGGCAGGTTCTACACTGCCTCTAAGTTTATTTGCAGAATCCCACAGGGTTTCTTCGATTGCTTTTTGTTTTACTTCTTTTTTCTGTTTTGGTTTTACTTCTTCTATAACTTGTTGTTCTTTTTCTTTTTTCTGTTTCTTCTCGGCCAATGTTTGACTCCTTATATTTTATGCATCATTTACATCAGACTTGATGTTTATTTATTTTAAGTGATTGTAATTGATCAGTTTATTTGCACATATCAATTATTTTTAATTCTTTATGAAATAACGTTTTGTATAGGTAATCTGCGTAAAACTTATATAATGGCGGTTTGCTTTCTGTTAACCACTCCATTTCGATATAAGGTGTTTTATCAGGTACAACACCCTGGAGGTAATTCGATATATGAATAAAACCTTTCCCGGGATTATCAATATTCAAAGAGGATGCACCAAATGATAGAAATTCATTATATTCATAGACATTCAATTCAATATTATCTTTATGAGGTTGAGAGTTATACCAGTCCTTAATTGCTTTTACCGATTTAATTTTATTAGTAAAAGAAAGATTACCTTCATCTGAATTAAAAAATTCAGAAATTTTGTCCTTAAGAGAATCTGATGCATAATAAATAGAAATATCAACTTTACCACTTGTTTTTATTTCAAGTTCTTCCAATATCCTGGGCGTATTCGGATGATAAATACCAACTAGCTTAATATCATTGCTTTTTTTTACTTTTCCAATAAAAGATTTTTCCAGATTTTCTTTTTTGGGATAATCAGTTGAATATATGTTTGTCTTGTATTTATTAACAATTTTTTCATCGGAACCATATCCCTTTCCACTTTCTCTATCACTAAAAATTACAGAATATACACAATATTTAAAACCGTGTTTATCAGAAATAGTATCTTCATCACATATCGTGAAAGTATAGGGTATTGTTTCATCCTCATTTCTGAGATAATTATCTCGATAATCCTTGCTTACAATTATACTATTGCGAGAAGCACCTCCAAGCAATCTTGCAGCATTGTTTATTGTGTTACCTATAAGATTTTCACGTTTATTAATATCTTTTAGCACATTTACACTTCCCGTATGCAACGAACCTCGAAGTTCAGTTTTCTCACGTTCAGCCCACTCATATATTCTAATCATCAACTCAATTGATTTAATATAGGTAACAGAATCGATTTCTTTAATACCGACGATCATGCCATCACCTGTTGGTATTAGAATGCAGTTGTCATGTAGAATCTCATCATAAAGAATATGATTAATTTCTCTTTGTAAGGATTTAAAACGATGAACCTGTTTAGTTTCATCTGTTATTGAGTATTCAACGATATCGAGATATGCTATTATGTATGCTGATTTCATAAACACTCCATTATATTCACACAAATCAAAATATAATATTTAAAAAAAATTGTATCATGCTGAATAATCTCTATCAAGTTGTTTTCGTGTATTAACAATTTTATCTGAACGCTCAACTCTTGCATGAAAAGCATCTTCAACTGCATTTATAATAAGTGATTGCTGTGAACATACTCCGGACCATGTATACATGCTGGAATAACCTGATTTTATATTATCTGCAAGACGTGGTGGGATATTATCGTATTGGTAATTACCATTTGATAAAAAAGGATATGTAGGTAGTAAAATACCCATAAGGCCTGAATATCCGCCAACTTTTTTATTTAAGCCAGCAGAGATTTCCCAATCAACGTGTTTTCTGCCATATGTTTTAGCACCGACAAGAACAAGAATTAAAGATGAATCAGTAATATAGCCCTGTTGAATTATTTTTTTTATATACTCATCACTTAGATCCGAATCAATATCACCATCATGTACTGATTTATTAATAAATAGATGGCCAAATAATCGTTCGAACTCATTCCTATAGAGCTCATCATCTTTGTGATAATAACTAATAAAAACTTTATGCTTCGAATTATTGTTAATCACCATACATTTATTCTCCGTATATATTGTTTTAAATTACAAGCACTTATAAAAATACCAAAAGGCAATTCTACTAAATTTTAAAACCAAGAAAACTTATGTAATCTCGATCTAGCCTTTCCCTCGAATTATCAATCTTATCAGCATTATTGGTCCTCTTCCAATAAGCATAATTCACTTTACTTTCAAAATCTCTTTCAAAATTATCCCACTTCATACATACAGCATATCCTGAATCTATATTATCCTGAAATCTGTCTGGTATTGAGTGTTTATAACAAGGTAGAAAAATGCCTAGTAGTCCGTTAGGCTTAAATGATTTAGATGAATCATATGGATGGGTGTAACCTCTTAGTGATGCCCATATCTCTCTATCAATCCACATCCTATGTCCAGTTTTTTCACCTATAAGAACAATTGTTACAGAACAAATCCGCATCTTATTTCTTATTTTTTTATAAATAGTTTCATCCGTAAGATGACCGATATCTTCTTTCAACGAATAATCTGCGATTTGCATTCCAGTTTTAATTTTTCTAAGCTTTAAAAGATATTCCTGATCATATTCATGATGATAGCTTACAAAACAGTTTCTTGTTTTATTCATATTAAACCTTTATAAAATTACAATCATATTATTTTTATTTGCACATCAAAAACTAAAATCCCATTAGACAATCTCGCACCTAGCAAATTATAATACCCACCATTAAAAACACAAAAGTGCAAACCCTTTATTCCAATATATTAAAAACATATAGCCATTATCTGACAGTCACCAAATGACCATAGAGACATTATACAACACTCCCCCTGACAGAGAGTGTCCTATACATTAATGTAGGCGAATCAAACTACAGATTCCGGGCAGAGGTAAACTATGCAGTGCTTAACGAAGAATTCGAGCTAACTAAAAGCTCAAAAAAAGGGAGCACACACACCCACTATGTCAAGCAGCGATGCCCATTTTTTTATCTTCCT